>NZ_JOCT01000003.1 GCF_000717875.1 Streptomyces sp. NRRL S-455 | reverse complement strand
CTCCGCCCCCGCCCTCCGCCCCCGCCCTACGCCAGACTGTCCCGCCAGGCCCGGTGCAGATCCGCGAACCTGCCCGTCCCCGCGACGAGTTCGGCCGGCTCGCCGTCCTCCACGATCTTCCCGTGTTCCATCACCAGAACCCGGTCCGCGATCTCGACGGTGGACAGCCGGTGCGCGATGACCACCGCCGTACGGCCCTTCAGCACCGTCGCCATCGCCCGCTGCACCGCCCGCTCGCCCGGGATGTCCAGCGAGCTGGTCGCCTCGTCGAGGATCAGCACCGCCGGATCGGCGAGCAACGCCCGTGCGAACGCCACCAGCTGGCGCTGACCGGCCGAGATGCGGCCGCCCCGCTTGCGGACGTCGGTGTCGTAACCGTCGGGCAGGGCGCTGATGAAGTCGTGCGCGCCGATCTCCTTCGCCGCCCGCTCGATCTCCTCGCGGCCGGCGTCCGGGCGGCCGATCGCGATGTTCTCGGCGACCGTGCCGGAGAAGAGGAACGCCTCCTGCGTCACCATGACCACCCCGCGCCGCAGTTCGGGCACGGCGAGGTCGCGCAGGTCGACGCCGTCCAGCAGTACCCGGCCGCCGGAGGGGTCGTAGAACCGGGCCAGGAGCTTCGCCAGGGTCGACTTGCCGGCACCCGTCGAGCCGACGACGGCGACCGTCTGTCCGGCCGGGATCGTCAGGTCGAAGCGGGGCAGCACCTCGCCGCCGGTGCGGTAGCCGAAGCGGACGCCGTCGAAGACGACCTCACGGCCCGGGTGTTCGCCCTCCAGTGGCGGCAGCTGCCGGGGAGCCGACGGCTCGGGCACGGACGGGGTCTGCGCGAGCAGCCCGGCGATCTTCTCCAGCGAGGCCGCCGCCGACTGGTACGAGTTGAGGAACATCCCGAGGCGGTCGATGGGGTCGTAAAGCCGCCGCAGATACAGCACCGCCGCCGCCAGCACACCGAGGGCCAGCGTGCCGTCCGCGACCCGGTAGGCACCCCACAGCACGATCGCCGCGACCGCCGTGTTGGCGACCAGCCGCGAGCCGGTGACGTACCGGGCCATCTCCAGCAGCGCGTCGCCGTTGGTCCGCTCGTGCCGCTGGTTGAGCACGGCGAAGTCCGCGTCGTTGACGGTCTCACGGCGGAAGGCGCGCACCGGCCGGATACCGTTCATGGTCTCGACGAACTTGACGATGACGGCGGCGATCGCGGTGGACCGCGCCCGGTACACCCGCCCGGCCCGCCGCTGGTACAGCCGCACCAGCGCGTAGAGCGGCACGAACGACGCCAGCGCCACGCCGCCCAGGCCCAGATCCAGCCAGAGCAGCATCGCCGAGATGTAGACGAAGGACAGGATGACCGTCACGAGCTCCTGGAGGCCCTCGTCCAGCAGCTCCCGCAGCGACTCCACGTCCGTCGTGGACCGGGAGATGAGCCGGCCCGAGGTGTAGCGCTCGTGGAAGTCGACGCTCAGCGCCTGCGCGTGGCGGAAGATCCGGCCGCGCAGGTCGAGCAGCACGTCCTGGCTCACGCGGGCCGCCGCCGCGACGAACGCGAACTGGAGACCTCCGGCGGCCAGCGCGCACGCCAGATATCCCACGGCCACCGCGATCAGCGGCCCCTGGTCCCCGGCCCGGAACGCCGGTACGGCACGGTCGATCGCGTACGCCACGAGCAGCGGCCCCGCCTGCACGACCGCCTGCTGGAGCAGCAGCAGGAGCGTGGTGACCGAGACGCGGGCCCTCAGCGGCGCGAGCAGGGAACGCAGCAGGGCGGCCGTGGCGCCCGGGGGAGTGGGCAGGACGTCCCGGTCGAAGGGGTCGCCGGCGGCGGCCGGCCGGTCCTCGGGTTCCTGATCGGCCGGTGTGGTGGTGGCCGCCGTCATCGTGCGCCCTCCTCTTCCCCTGACTGTTCTCCGGACATCAGGTGCGCGTACTCGGCGTTCGTACGCAGCAGTTCGTGGTGGGTGCCGACCGCGGCGATCCGGCCGCCGGACAGCAGGGCGACCCGGTCGGCCAGCAGCACGGTGGACGGGCGGTGCGCCACGATGAGGGCGGTCGTGTCCGCGAGGACGTGCCTCAGGGCGGCCTCCACGGCGGCCTCCGTGTGCACGTCCAGGGCCGACAGCGGGTCGTCCAGCACCAGGAACTCCGGCTGCCCGACGACGGCTCTGGCGAGCGCGAGGCGCTGCCGCTGCCCGCCGGAGAGGCTGAGGCCCTGCTCCCCGACCTGGGTGTCCGTCCCCTGCGGCAGCGCGTACACGAAGTCGGCCTGTGCGACGGACAGGGCGCGCTCCAGGTCGGCAGCCCCGGCGGCGCCGTCGGCACCCATGAGAACGTTGTCGCCGACCGGGGCCGAGAAGAGCGTGGGCTCCTCGAAGGCGACGGCGACCTTGGCGCGCAGGGCCTGCCGGGACAGGGTGGTGATGTCGACGCCGTCGAGCGTGATGCGGCCCGAGGTCAGCTCGTAGAGGCGGGGGATGAGCGCGGTGAGCGTCGTTTTGCCGCTGCCGGTGGCGCCGACCAGGGCCATGGACTCGCCGGGACGGATGTGGAGGTCGACCTCGTCGAGGACCGGCGGGGAGCCGGGCGGGGCGTCGGGGTAGCGGAAGGTGACGCCGTGGAAGCGAAGCCCCCTGTCTCCGCCGCCGGCCGGACTCGCGCCGGCGACGGGGGCAGCCCCTTCGACCTCCTCGTCCATCACCTCGAAATACCGCTCCGTGGCCGTCGCCGCCTCCTGGCTCATCGCCAGCAGGAACCCGATCGACTCCACCGGCCACCGCAACGCCAGCGCCGTCGAGAGGAACGCCACCAGCGTGCCCGCCGACAAGCCCCCGTCGGCCACCTGGACGACCCCGACGACCAGCGCCGCCCCGATGGCGACCTCCGGCAGCGTCACGATGACGCCCCAGATCGTCGCCAGCAGCCGCGCCTTGCGCAGTTCCGTGCCGCGCAGGGTCCCCGACAGTTCACGGAACGCCCGCGCCTGGCTCCGGTGGCGGCCGAAGCCCTTGATGATGCGGATGCCGAGGACGCTCTCCTCGACGACCGTCGTCAGGTCACCGACCTGGTCCTGGGCGAGCCGGGCCACCTTCGCGTACCGCTTCTCGAAGATCACGCAGGTCACCATGACGGGCACCGCGGGGCCGAGGACGACCAGCCCCAGAGTCCAGTCCTGGAGCAGCATGATGACCACCCCGACGACGATCGTCACCCCGTTGACCAGGAGGAACGTCAAGGGGAAGGCGAGGAACATGCGCAGCAGCATCAGGTCGGTCGTGCCCCGGGACAGCAACTGTCCCGAAGCCCACCGGTCGTGGAAGGCCACCGGCAGCCGCTGGAGGTGCCGGTACAGGTCGGCCCGCATCGACGCCTCGACGTGGGACAGGGGCCGCGCCACGAGCCACCGCCGAAGCCCGAACAGCAGGGCCTCCGCGAAGCCGAGCAGCAGCAGGTACAGCGCCCCCAGCCACACCCCGGCCGGGTCCCGGTCCGCGACCGGCCCGTCCACCATCCACTTCAGGACGAGCGGGATGACCAGACCCACGCAGGAGGCGACTATCGCCACGAACGCGGCGGTGAACAGCCGTGCCCGTACGGGCCGCACGTACGGCCACAGGCGCAGCAGCGTACGCACGGCGGAACGGTCCTGGGCGGGTGCGGGTGTGGTGGCCATCAGCAGCGAGCCTACGGACCGCCACTGAAACCGCCCACCGAGTTTTGCCCGGCCGCGGGTCGGCCGTTGGTCCTACGACCTGTGCGCACGGGTGCCCGAGGGGGAGCCGGAACGACGCCTCAGCCCGCCACCCTCAGCAGCAGCACCGCCCGCCCCGGCACCGTGATCTCCGCCCCCGCCGCGTGCTCCACGCCCGGCGCCTCCCCCTGCTCCTCCAGGCTCGTGTCGACGACGACCTCGTACCGCTCCGCCCACGGCGGCCCCGGCAGCATGAAGTTCACCGGCCCCTCGCCCGCGTGCAGCACGGCGAGGAAGCTGTCGTCGAGGATCTGCTCCCCGAACTCGTCCCGGCCAGGGATGTCCCGCCCGGACAGATACATGCCCAGCGTGGCGGCGGGCGCGTACCAGTCCCGTTCCGTCATCTCGGTCCCCCGGGAGGTGAACCAGGCCAGGTCGCGCAGCCCGTCCGCGGTCTGCGCCCGGCCCGAGTAGAAGGCCCGGCGCCGGAGCACCGGGTGCCGGTGGCGCAACGCGATCAGCCGGGAGGTCAGCTCGAACAGTGCCTTCCAGCCCGGATCCTCCAGCAGCCCCCAGTCCACCCAGCCGATCTCGTTGTCCTGGCAGTACGCGTTGTTGTTGCCACGCTGGGTGCGGCCGAGTTCGTCACCCGCGACCAGCATGGGCACGCCCGTCGACAGCAGCAGTGTGGTGAGCAGGTTCCTCAGCTGGCGGCGCCTGAGCGCCCGTACGCCCTCGTCGTCCGTCTCGCCCTCGGTGCCGCAGTTCCAGGAACGGTTGTCGTCCGTGCCGTCCCGGTTGCCCTCGCCGTTCGCCTCGTTGTGCTTGCGCTCGTAACTCACCAGGTCGCGCAGGGTGAAACCGTCGTGCGCGGTGATGAAGTTGACGGACGCGTACGGCCTGCGCCCGCCCCAGGCGTACAGGTCGCTGGAGCCCGACAGGCGGTAGCCCATCTCCCGTACGTCCGGCAGCGCGTGCCGCCAGAAGTCCCGTACGGCGTTGCGGTACCGGTCGTTCCACTCCGTCCACAGCGGCGGGAACGCCCCCACCTGGTAGCCGCCCGAGCCGACGTCCCACGGCTCGGCGATCAGCTTCACCCGCCGCAGCACCGGGTCCTGGGCGATGACGGCCAGGAACGGGGAGAGCATGTCGACGTCGTGCATGGAGCGGGCCAGCGCCGCCGCGAGGTCGAAGCGGAAGCCGTCCACGCCCATCTCCGTCACCCAGTAGCGCAGCGAGTCGGTGATCAGCCGCAGGACGTGCGGCTGGACCACATGCAGGGTGTTGCCGCATCCGGTGTAGTCGGCGTAGCGGCGGGCGTCGTCCTGGAGGCGGTAGTAGCCGCGGTTGTCGATGCCCTTCAGGGAGAGCGTCGGGCCGAGTTCGCCCGCCTCGGCGGTGTGGTTGTAGACCACGTCGAGGATGACCTCGATCCCGGCCGCGTGCAGGGCGCGCACCATGCGCTTGAACTCGCCGACCTGCTGGCCCCGCGTCCCGGAGGCGGCGTAGGCCGCGTGCGGGGCGAAGTAGCCGACGGAGTTGTATCCCCAGTAGTTCCGCAGGCCTTTGCGCAGCAGGTGGTCCTCGTGCGCGAACTGGTGCACCGGCAGTAGCTCCACCGCCGTCACGCCCAGCTTCACCAGGTGCTCGATCGCGGCCGGATGGGCCAGGCCGGCGTAGGTGCCGCGCAGTTCCCCGGGGATGTCCGGGTGCCGCTGGGTGAAGCCCTTGACGTGCAGCTCGTATATCACCGAGTCGGCCCACGGCGTCTTCGGGCGGCGGTCGTACGTCCATTCGTCTTCGGTTCCGCCATCGTGGACGACGACGCCCTTGGGGACGTACGGCGCCGAGTCCCGCTCGTCGCGCACGGTGTCGGCGACGTGCTGCTGCGGCCAGTCACGGACGTGCCCGTACACCTCCGCCGGCAGCGAGAACTCCCCGTCCACCGCACGGGCGTACGGATCCAGGAGCAGCTTCGCGGGGTTCCAGCGGGCGCCGGTCCAGGGATCCCAGCGGCCGTGCACCCGGTAGCCGTAGCGCTGCCCGGGCAGCACACCCGGGACGAAGCCGTGCCAGATCCCGTGGGTCAGTTCGGCGAGCCGGACCCGCGACTCCTTGCCCGCCTCGTCGAAGAGGCACAGCTCGACTGCCTCGGCCCCGCCTGCCCACAGCGCGAAGTTGGTTCCCGCCACTCCGTCCGGGGCGACCCGGAACCGGGCGCCCAGCGGCGTCGGCGCGCCCGGCCGGGCGGTCGTCGCGGGCGGCGGCGCGGCCCGCCGTACACCGTTCGCGGCGGCCTGGCGCCCGTTCCCGGTGGCCTGATGACCGGCCACCGCCTCCTGCTCGGCTGCGCTGGACACCTGTCAGCCTCCCGCGGCTCGTGGAACGACGGGGGCCAGAGGGGCGCGGCCCGTGCTGCATCCCGGGCGCGGCTACCCTGCGCGTCGTCCTCCCCACTGTTCTGCCCAGAGCATGGGTCGCACTCACGTTTCCCTCGGGGCGGGCATGGTCGTTTCCCGGGGACGCGGCCGGTCGTTGGGCACCACGTGAGGCACGTACAAGGGCGCGCGCGGCGCGCGAGGGCCGCGCTGGCCGCCGTAGTGACATGGGCAGGGCTCCTGACCGGGGCAACGGGCTGTACCTCGGACGACGCGGGCGGGATCGCGGGGGCGTTCGGCGCACCCCCGGCGCCCGAGGACGTCATCCGGATCTCCCCCGACGACGGCAGCAGGGGTGTGCGCCCCGGCCGGAAGCTGCGGGTGCGCGTGCCCGACGGCCGCCTGGAGTCGGTGAAGGTCGTCAGGTCGCAGGACGCGCAGGAGACCCCGGTGCCCGGGCGCCTCTCCGCCGACGGCCTGACCTGGGAACCCGAGGAGAAGCGCCTGGCCCTCGCCGCCAAGTACACGATCGACGCGGTGGCCGTGGACGGCGACGGACGCCGCTCGGCCCGGCACACCACCTTCACGACGTACGTCCCCGAGGAACGCTTCATCGGCTACGTCACCCCGGAGAACCGCGCCACGGTCGGCACCGGCATGATCGTCTCGCTGGAGTTCAACCGGGAGATCACCCACCGCGCAGCCGTGGAACGCGCGGTCCGGGTCACCGCCCGGCCCGCCGTCGAGATCCGCCCCCACTGGTTCGGCCGCAACCGCCTCGACTTCCGCCCCGAGCACTACTGGAAACCCGGCACCCAGGTCACCGTCACCCTGCGCCTGCGGGACGTCGAGGGGGCGCGCGGGGTCTACGGCCTCCAGCACAAGTCACTCACCTTCACCGTCGGCCGCAGCCAGGTCTCCGTGGTCGACGCGGCCCGGCACACCATGGAGGTGCTGCGCGACGGCGAAACACTCGCCACCGTCCCGGTCACGGCCGGCGCTCCCAAGACCACCACGTACAACGGCAAGATGGTGGTGACCGAGATGCTGGAGGTCACCCGGATGAACGGCGCCACGGTCGGCTTCAAGAAGCGCGACGGCAAGAGCGAGTACGACATCCCGGACGTCCCGCACGCCATGCGCCTGACCGACTCCGGCACCTTCCTGCACGGCAACTACTGGGCCCACCACACCGTCTTCGGACGCAGCAACGTCAGTCACGGCTGTATCGGACTGCGCGATGTGAAGGGGGGCGGCCCCGCCACCCCGGCCGGCTGGTTCTTCGACCGCAGCCTCGTCGGGGACGTCGTGGAGGTCGTCAACAGCGAAGACAAGAAGGTCGCTGCCGACAACGGGCTCGGAGGCTGGAATATGGGCTGGAAGGCATGGAAAGCGGGCAGCGCGGTGAAGTAACCCGGCAGGGGGGCGGATTGCCCCGACCTTCCGTTGAAGTTGGGACTGAACAGTGACAGTCACGGGCCGTCGGGGCCCGGCGCCCTCTGGTTACTATTCGCCGGTGCGCGGGGGACGCGCAGGGGTGCGGGCCTGACCAGGCCCGGGGAGGGGAGAACAACTTGAACGGGCGACCGATATCGGGGGCGTCGGTTGGTGGCAGGAACGGACTTCTCGCGCTGATGGTCGGCGTGCTGCTCCTCGCCGTCACGGCGTGCGGTGGCGGGGGGACCGGTTCCGGCGAGGGAGACGGCAAGGGCAAGGGCTCGGACGCCGCGCGGAGCAAGCAGTCCGAGGCGGTCGTCAGCATCACGCCCAAGGACGGCGCGAAGTCCGTCGACACCAGCGGCACGCTGAAGGTCACCGCCGCCAAGGGCAGGCTGACGGAGGTCGTGGTCAAGGACGCCAAGGGCCGGAAGATAGACGGGAAGATATCCGGGGACGGCGCCGGCTGGACGCCGTCCACCCACCTGGCCGCCGCCACCAAGTACACGGTCCACGCGGTGGCCAAGGACTCCGAGGGCCGCACGGCCGCGGAGGACGCCGGCTTCACGACCCTGACGCCGGACGACACCTTCATCGGCAGCTTCACCCCCGAGGACGGCTCCAAGGTCGGGGTGGGCATGCCGTTCTCCATCCGCTTCAGCCGGGGCATCACCAACCCGGAGGACGTCGAGAAGGCCATCCGCATCAGGACGGAGCCGGCCGTCGACGTCGAGGGACACTGGTTCGGCAACGACCGTCTCGACTTCCGCCCCGAGAAGTACTGGAAGCCCGGCACGAAGGTGACCGTCGACCTCGACCTCGACGGCGTCGAAGGACGCCCCGGCGTCTACGGCGAGCAGGACAAGACCATCGACTTCACCATCGGCCGTGAGCAGGTCTCCGTCGTCGACGCCAAGAAGCTCACCATGAAGGTCATGCGCGACGGCAAGGTGATCAAGACCATCCCGGTCACCACCGGCAAGCCCGGCATGGAGACCTGGAACGGCCAGATGGTCATCAGCGAGATGCTCCCCGTGACCCGGATGAACGGGGCGACGGTCGGCTACGGCGGCGAGTACGACATCAAGGACGTCCCGCACGCCCTGCGCCTCACCACCTCCGGCACCTTCCTGCACGGCAACTACTGGGCGAGCGGCGCCTTCGGCAACTACAACGCCAGCCACGGCTGCATCGGCCTGCGCGACGTCCGCGGCGGCTGGGACAAGAAGGTGCCCGCCGCGTGGTTCTTCAACCACTCGATGATCGGCGACGTGGTGGTCGTCAAGAACTCCGAGGACAGGACCGTCGACCCGGACAACGGGCTCAACGGGTGGAACATGTCGTGGGAGAAGTGGAAGCGGTGACGCCGAACTGACGACGGGGCCCCGGTGTGACGGACCACACCGGGGCCCCGTCCGTCAGCCCCCGTGCTGTGCTTGCCCGGGGGACGACCCCCGGACCCCCGGCCGGATGTGACTCACGGCACCGGTCCGATACCCGTTAGCCCCCGTGCTGTGCTTGCCCGGGGGACGACCCCCGGACCCCCGGCCGGATGTGACTCACAGCACCGGTCCGATACCCGTTAGCCCCCGTGCTGTGCTTGCCCCGGGGGACGACCCCCGGACCCCCGGCCGGATGTGACTCACAGCACCGGTCCGATACCCGTTAGCCCCCGTTAACCTGCTCCCTATGACCGTCACTCTCGAAGTCGCTGAAGGCGTCGGCACGCTCCGCCTGGACCGCCCGCCGATGAACGCGCTGGACATCGCCACGCAGGACCGGCTGAAGGAACTCGCCGAGGAGGCCGCGGGCCGCGAGGACGTGCGGGCCGTGGTGGTCTACGGCGGCGAGAAGGTGTTCGCGGCCGGCGCGGACATCAAGGAGATGCAGGCGATGGACCACACCGCGATGGTCCTGCGCGCCCGCGCCCTGCAGGACTCGTTCACGGCGGTGGCGCGGATTCCCAAGCCGGTCGTCGCGGCCGTCACGGGCTACGCGCTCGGCGGCGGCTGCGAACTCGCGCTGTGCGCCGACTACCGGATCGCCGGCGAGAACGCCAAGCTCGGCCAGCCGGAGATCCTGCTCGGTCTGATCCCCGGCGCCGGCGGCACCCAGCGCCTGGCCCGGCTGGTCGGCCCCTCCAAGGCCAAGGACCTGATCTTCACCGGCCGGATGGTGAAGGCGGCCGAGGCCAAGGAGATCGGCCTGGTGGACCGGGTCGTCCCCGCCGAGGAGGTGTACACGCAGGCGCACGCCTGGGCCGCGAAGCTGGCGCAGGGCCCGGCGCTCGCGCTGCGCGCCGCGAAGGAGTCCATCGACGCGGGTCTGGAGACGGACCTCGACACGGGCCTGACGATCGAACGCAACTGGTTCGCGGGCCTGTTCGCCACCGAGGACCGCGAGCGGGGGATGCGCAGCTTCGTGGAGGAAGGGCCGGGCAAGGCGAAGTTCCTGTGAATCCCCCTTCAGGGCTTGCAGTTGACGCGGCGTCTGATCCCCATCCCTCGATGGGGCGGTTTATGACAGCCTTAAGGCAGCCTTAAGCGTGTCGGATCGAGTGATTCCGCCCATTGTCGCGAAGCGGGGCATCGTCGCAGGTCAGAGCCGCTGCGGTGGACTCCGAAATGCCTTTGGCATATGTCATCGGGTCACTGGACGGCGGTCCGTTCCCAGGGGCGTATTCCCCGGGAACGGCCCCCGGGGGTGCTCCAGGCGGCCATGATGGGGGCATGGCGGGGCTGGAGGGTATGGAACAGCCGCGGGGACACGCACATGCGGCCGCGGCGCGCTGGTCGCCGACCGTCGAGGACGAACGCGCGCTCAAGGCACTGGAGTTGTACGGCAATCCGACGGAGGCGGAGGTCCCACTGCCGTCCCGCCCCGAATCCGCGGCCACCGCCAGACGACTGGCCCAGGTCGTGATCCTTCGCCACTGGGGGCTCCCCCCCAAGACCACGGAGGACGCGGTGTTACTCGTCTCCGAGCTGGTCGGTAACGCCGTACGCCACACCGGCGCCCGGGTCTTCGGACTGCGTCTGCACCGGCGCCGCGGCTGGATCCGTGTCGAGGTCCGTGACCCCTCGCGGGGGCTGCCGTGTCTGATGCCGGTCCAGGCGATGGACATCAGCGGACGCGGCCTGTTCCTCGTCGACAAGCTGGCCGACCGCTGGGGCGTCGACCTGCTGCCCCGGGGAAAGACCACGTGGTTCGAGATGCGGGTCACGGAACGCTGACGCCTGCCCCACCCGGGAGGTCGGCGCTCGACGCAACCCGGCCGCTACCCGCCCGGCCACACGGGCGCCTTCCGGTGAGCGAGTCCGGCCGGTCCCGGCACTGACCGGCCCCTTGAGTCTCCACCCGCTGGAGGGTCCAGACTCCCGCACATGACCAACCACGGCACCGGGCTGCTCACCATCGGCGAACTGGCCCGGGCCACCGGGCTGACCGTGCGCACCATCCGGTACTGGTCCGACGAGGGCGCGCTGCCCCCGGTGGCCCGGTCCGCGGGCGGCTACCGGCTGTTCGACGCCGCCTCCGTGGCGCGCCTGGAGCTGATCCGGACGCTGCGCGAGCTCGGGCTCGGGCTCGCGGACATCCGCCGGGTGCTGGCCGGTGAGACGACGGTGGCTCAGGTCGCGGCCGCGCACGTGGTCGCGCTCGACGCGCAGATCCGGTCGTTGAAGGTGACCCGTGCGGTGCTGTCGACGGTCGCGAAGCGGGGGTCCGACGCGGAGGAGATGACTCTGGTGAACAGACTTGCACGGCTGTCGGCGGCCGAGCGGCGGCGCATCCTGGAGGAGTTCGTCGACGAGATCTTCCACGGGCTCGACACGGCGGACCCGGTGATCCGCGCACGCATGCGGAGCACCGCCGCCGACCTGCCCGAAGAGCCCACTCCCGAGCAGGTCGACGCCTGGCTGGAGCTGGCCGAGATGCTCCAGAGCCCGGACTTCAGGGCCGAGATGCGCCGGGCCGCCGAGTTCAACGCCGCCGACCACGGGCACGACACGCCGGCCGGGGCGTCCCTGTGGTTCTCCCGGCGGCTCGTGCAACTGGGCGCCGACGCCCGCGGGCGCGGTATCGCCCCCGACTCGCCGGAGGCCGCCGAGGTGGTGCGCGAGCTGCTGGGCGAGGCCGACCCCGCCATCGTGCTGGACCGGCTGCGGTCGCACGCCACCGGCCGGGTCGCCCGTTACCGCGAGTTGCTCGCGGCCGTGAAGGGCACCGGGCCCGAGGCGGCGTACCGGGAGGAGTTCGCCTGGGTGGTCGCCGCGCTGGAGGCACGTACGGGCAGCTAATCTGACCTGCGTCAGCAGGACGCGTCGGCACGGCGCAGAACACGAGAGTAGGGGCGGATCGGTGGCGGACATCGAGGAAGCACGCAAGCAGTTCGAGCGGATCGATACGGACGGTGACGGTTACATCACCGCTGCCGAGTTCAAGACCGCCCTGGCCCGGTCGGGCGACTGGAACGTCACCGAGTCGGTCGCCGAGGTCGTCATCAAGGCCCGCGACCTCGACGGCGACAAGAAGCTGAGCTTCGATGAGTTCTGGAGCTACCTGAACAAGTGACGCGGGCGCTCCGGCGCTGCGAGGAGTGAGGGCCCGGCCCGTCCGCGGACGGACCGGGCCCCTCGTCATGTCCGGCCCGCGCCGCTCACGGTCGCGCCCGGTGTGCGGTACGGACGCTCCAGCGGCCGTCGTGCCGTTCCCGTGCCGGCGGCAGGTCGGAGCACATGCCGAGCCGGCCGGCTGTCAGCACCCCGGCCACCGGGCCGCCGGAGAGCGGACGGCCCTCGCGCAGCAGCAGGGCGTGCGTGGTGTGGGCGGGCAGTTCCTCCAGGTGTGGGTGACCAGGACCGTCGCCAGGTGCGGATGGCCGTGGGCGCCTGCACCGACTGCATGATGGGTAGTCAAAAACCTTCACGACAGCGATCCTTGGCGGTCCGGCCGCCAGAACGGTTCTGACAGATGACCACAGCCAACACCCCTACAGTGCTCTACCTCGGCCTGCGGCGCTCACCGCTGGAATGGCGGGCCGAACTCGACGCCGCAGCGGCCCGGGGACTGAGCGTCCATGTCGCTTCGGACGCCGATGTCTCCCACACCGGGCTCCCCGGCCACCAGCGCGGCTCCTTCGACCGCGGCTCCTCCCTCGCGGACCAGGCCGCGCAGGCCTCAGCCGGCCAGGCCCCGGTCGCCGTCGTCTGCTGGGGTGACAAGTACGTCGGCCTCACCGCTCTGCTCGCGGAACGGTTCGGGGTGCCCGGCATCGGTACCGCGGCCGCGGCCGTCACCACGGACAAGGCCGCCCAGCGACGGGCCATGGAACCGTACGGCCTCAACCCGCCGTGGCGGGCGGGCCGGACGGCCGACGACCTGCGGGCCGTCGTGGCGGAGCTCGGTGCCGGCGTCCGCCCTCTGGTGTTCAAGCCGGCGCACTGCTCCGGCGGCCGCGGCATGGCGCTGATCACCGACGGCACCGGCCTGGACGAGGTGTTCGCGCTCACCGCCGCCAACTACTCCGGGACCGGCGACTTCCTCGTCGAGGAGTACGTGGACGGCTCGGAACACTCCGTCTCCGGTGTCGTCTCCGAGGGCACGGTGCGGATCCTCGGCGTCACCGACAAGTGGGTCGACGGGCCGCTCTCCCCGTCATGGGCCACGGCCGTCCCCTCCGCCCTGCCCGACTCGGAGGTCAAGGGCCTGGCGCGGGCCGCCGAACAGGCCGTGCTCGCCGTCGGCCTCGAAACCGGCGGGTTCCACGTCGATCTGCGTCTCGGTCCCGCGGGGCCCGTCGTGCTGGAGGTCGGCGGACGGCTGGGCGGCGACCTGATCAACTCCCATCTCATTCCGTACGCGCACCGAGGGGCGGTCCGGCCCTACGAGACGCTGCTCGCCCTCCTCACCGGCGGAGAACCGCCGGGCGAGATCCCCGAGCCGGTGCGCGGCGCCGCCATGGTGCTCCTGCCCAGGTCCGGGCGCCCGGCAGCCGAGTTGGCCGAGACGGCGCTCGCCGATCCACGGGTCGTGCTGGCCGAGGACTGGCCCGGTACGGACACCGTCGTGGCGGTCGTCGTCACCGACGACCCGGCCGGCCTGCCCGCGGCCGTGGCGGACGTACGCGCATCGGCCCGGTGACCGCAGGCCCGCCGCCGCGCCTCCCGCCGGACGGAGTCCTCGTCAGCACTCGATGATGTTCACCGCCAGCCCGCCCCGGGCCGTCTCCTTGTACTTCACCGACATGTCGGCGCCGGTGTCCTTCATCGTCTTGATGACCTTGTCCAGGGACACCTTGTGGGAGCCGTCGCCGCGCATCGCCATGCGCGCGGCCGTGACGGCCTTCACCGCGGCCATGCCGTTGCGCTCGATGCACGGGATCTGGACCAGGCCGCCGACCGGGTCGCAGGTCAGGCCGAGGTTGTGTTCCATGCCGATCTCCGCGGCGTTTTCGACCTGTTCGGGTGAGCCGCCGAGGACCTCGGCCAGCGCGCCCGCCGCCATCGAGCAGGCGGAGCCGACCTCGCCCTGGCAGCCGACCTCGGCGCCGGAGATGGAGGCGTTCTCCTTGAACAGCATGCCGATCGCGCCCGCGGCGAGCAGGAAACGGACCACGCCCTCCTCGTCGGCGCCGGGCACGAAGTTGACGTAGTAGTGCAGGACCGCCGGGATGATGCCGGCCGCGCCGTTCGTGGGGGCGGTGACGACCCGGCCGCCGGCCGCGTTCTCCTCGTTCACCGCCATCGCGTAGAGCGTGATCCACTCCATGGCGAGGGCCTGCGGGTCGCCCTCGGAGCGCAGCTTGCGCGCGGTGTTCGCGGCCCGGCGGCGCACCTTCAGACCGCCCGGCAGGATGCCCTCGCGGGACATGCCGCGCGCGACGCACTCCTCCATCACGCGCCAGATCTCCAGCAGGCCCTCGCGGATCTCCCCCTCGGTCCGCCAGGCCCGTTCGTTCTCCAGCATCAGCGCCGAGATCGACAGGCCCGTCTCCTCCGTCAGGCGCAGCAGCTCGTCGCCCGTGCGGAAGGGGTACTTCAGCACGGTGTCGTCGAGTTTGATGCGGTCGGCGCCGACCGCGTCCTCGTCGACGACGAAGCCGCCGCCGACCGAGTAGTACGTCTTCGTCAGCAGTTCCGCGCCCGAGGAGTCGTACGCCCACAGGGTCATGCCGTTCGCGTGGTACGGCAGGGCCTTGCGGCGGTGCAGGACCATGTCGTCGTCGAAGGAGAAGGCGATCTCGTGCTCGCCCATCAGCCGCAGGCGGCCGTCCGACTTGATCGTCTCCACCCGCTCGTCGGCCGTCTCCACGTCCACCGTGCGCGGCGATTCACCCTCCAGGCCGAGCAGCACCGCCTTGGGCGTGCCGTGCCCATGGCCCGTGGCGCCGAGCGAGCCGTACAGCTCGGCGCGCACCGAGGCGACCGACTCCAGCAGTTCCTCGTTGCGCAGCCGCCGGGCGAACAACCCGGCCGCCCGCATGGGGCCGACCGTGTGGGAGCTGGACGGGCCGATGCCGATCGAGAACAGGTCGAAGACCGAGATGGCCACGGGGGGACTCCTGACTACGGGGGTGGTGCAAGGGGGCCAGGGCGTCCCGCCCGCGCGGGGCAGGACGCCCTGAAAGGTTTCTTCGTTACTTGTTCAGACCCGTGTACAGCGGGTGCTTGTCGGCCAGGGCCTTCACCCGGGCCTTGAGGGCCTCGGCGTCGTAGGACGGCTTCAGCGCCTCGGCGATGACGTCCGCGACCTCCGCGAAGTCCTCGGCCGTGAATCCGCGGGTCGCCAGGGCCGGCGTGCCGATCCGCAGACCGGACGTCACCATCGGCGGACGCGGATCGTTCGGGATGGCGTTGCGGTTGACCGTGATGCCCACCTCGTGGAGGCGGTCCTCGGCCTGTTGGCCGTCCAGCTCCGAGTGGCGCAGGTCGACCAGGACCAGGTGCACGTCCGTGCCGCCGGACAGGACGTCCACGCCCACCGCCCGGACGTCGTCCTTCACCAGACGCTCGGCCAGGATGCGGGCACCCTCCAGCGTACGGCGCTGGCGCTCACGGAAGTCCTCCGAGGCGGCGACCTTGAAGGCGACCGCCTTGGCCGCGATCAC
The DNA here is from genome assembly GCF_000717875.1 of Streptomyces sp. NRRL S-455. Taxonomy (GTDB): domain Bacteria; phylum Actinomycetota; class Actinomycetes; order Streptomycetales; family Streptomycetaceae; genus Streptomyces. The sequence continues at coordinate 316,563 of NZ_JOCT01000003.1, read as the reverse complement.
GTGCTCGAGCGGGCCGCCCTGCTGACCGGGGAAGACAGCGGAGTTGATCTTCTTGGCCAGTTCGGCCGTGGAGAGGATCACACCGCCGCGCGGGCCGCCGAGGGTCTTGTGGGTCGTGGTGGTGACCACGTGGGCGTGCGGCACCGGGTTGGGGTGCAGCCCGGCGGCGACGAGACCGGCGAAGTGGGCCATGTCGACCATCAGGTACGCGCCGACCTCGTCCGCGATCCGGCGGAACCCGGCGAAGTCCAGCTGCCGCGGGTACGCCGACCAGCCCGCCACGATCAGCTTCGGCTTGGACTCCTTCGCCAGCCGCTCGACCTCGGCCATGTCGACGCGGCCGTCGTCGCCCACGTGGTAGGCGACGACGTCGTAGAGCTTGCCGGAGAAGTTGATCTTCATGCCGTGGGTCAGGTGCCCGCCGTGCGCGAGGTTCAGACCCATGATGGTGTCGCCCGGCTTGAGCAGCGCGAACATCGCTGCCGCGTTGGCCTGGGCGCCCGAGTGCGGCTGCACGTTGGCGTGCTCGGCGCCGAACAGCTCCTTGACGCGGTCGATCGCGATCTGCTCGACCACGTCGACGTGCTCGCAGCCGCCGTAGTAGCGGCGGCCCGGGTAGCCCTCGGCGTACTTGTTGGTGAGGACCGAGCCCTGCGCCTCCATGACCGCGACCGGAGCGAAGTTCTCCGAGGCGATCATCTCGAGCGTGGACTGCTGGCGGTGCAGCTCGGCGTCGACCGCGGCGGCCACGGCCGGGTCGAGCTCGTGCAGGGGTGTGTTCAGGACGGACATACGGCTACGACTCCTCAGCCGGCGGAGAACGCGGTGTACTCGTCGGCGGAGAGCAGGTCGCCCGGCTCGTCCGCGACCCGCACCTTGAACAGCCAGCCGCCCTCGAAGGGGGCCGAGTTCACCAGCGACGGGTCGTTCACGACGTCCTCGTTCACCTCGGTGACCTCACCGGAGACGGGGGAGTACAGGTCGGACACCGACTTGGTCGACTCCAGCTCGCCACAGGTCTCGCCCGCGGACACCGAGTCACCGACCTCGGGAAGCTGGACGAACACGACATCGCCGAGCGCGTTGGCCGCGTGCTCCGTGATACCGACCGTCGAGACGCCGTCCTCGGCGGCCGACAGCCACTCGTGCTCCTTGCTGTAGCGCAGCTGCTGGGGGTTGCTCATGGCCTGAATTCTCCTGTACACGCGGGAGTGGTGATGAAGGGGACCGCTGGTGAGCGGGTGATGTGCCCGGGAGCGCTTGTGGCGCCCGTGGCCAGTGTCTACTTCTGGCGCTTGTAGAACGGCAGCGCCACGACCTCGTACGGCTCGTGACTGCCCCGGATGTCCACGCCCACACCGGGCGTGCCGGGCGCGGCGTGCGCGGCGTCGACGTAGGCCATCGCGAGGGGCTTGCCGAGCGTCGGGGAGGGGGCGCCGGAGGTGACCTCGCCGATCACCTCGCCGCCGGCGACGACCGCGTACCCGGCGCGCGGGACCCGGCGGCCCTCGGCGACCAGGCCGACCAGGACGCGGGGCGGGTTCTGCTCCGCGCGGGCGGCGGCCTCCCGCAGGGCCTCGCGCCCCACGAAGTCGCCCTCCTTCTCGAACTTCACCACCCGGCCGAGCCCGGCGTCGAAGGGCGTGAGGGAGGTGCTCAGCTCGTGCCCGTACAGCGGCATGCCCGCCTCCAGGCGCAGTGTGTCGCGGCAGGACAGCCCGCAGGGGACCAGCCCGGCGCCCTCGCCCGCCTTGGTCAGGGCCTGCCACAGCTCGACCGCGTGCTCCGGCTTCACGAACAGCTCGAAGCCGTCCTCGCCGGTGTACCCGGTCCGGGCGATCAGGGCCGGGACACCCGCGACCGTGCCGGGCAGGCCGGCGTAGTACTTCAGGCCGTCGAGGTCGGCGTCGGTGAGGGACTTCAGGATCCCCGGCGACTCGGGACCCTGTACGGCGAGCAGCGCGTAGGCGTCCCGGTCGTCGCGCACCTCGGCGTCGAAACCGGCGGAACGTTCCACCAGTGCGTCCAGGACCACCTGGGCGTTGGAGGCGTTGGCCACCACCATGTACTCGGTCTCGGCCAGCCGGTAGACGATCAGGTCGTCCAGGATGCCGCCGTCGGCCCGGCAGATCATGGTGTAGCGGGCGCGGCCGGGCTTCACGCCGCCGATGTTGCCCACCAGGGCGAAGTCGAGCAGGGCGGCGGCCTGCGGGCCCGTGACGGTGATCTCGCCCATGTGGGAGAGGTCGAAGAGCCCGGCCTTCGTGCGCACGGCGTTGTGCTCGTCGCGCTCGGAGCCGTAGCGCAGGGGCATGTCCCAGCCGGCGAAGTCGGTCATCGTCGCGCCGAGCGAACGATGCAGGGCATCGAGCGCGGTGTGACGGAGTTCTCCTGTACTGCTCACGGTCGGTCGTCTCCCAGGGCAATGACGGGCGAGGGCGGTCCTCCCCATCTGTCATCGGAACCTGAGAGGTTCGCCATGACCGCACGGGGCCCTGGCTTGCACCTTGGGTGGAGCCGCCATCGGTCGGCGACCCGCTTTTCAGATGTGCCTCGCCCGCGCGGTAACGGGGCCTGAGAGATTCAAGGGAGGGACTTGCTCCTTCGGCGCCCCAGCGTCAGCGGTGCTGGGAACTCTCCCGCGCGGATTCAAACGGCCGGTATGCAGTTGGCGCGCACATCATTGCACGCATCCTCGCGGGGCGGCAGGGGGATCACCCTGTAGCAGTCCTGTTGCAGGAAGAGGACTAAAACCAGAGACATCGGGCATTACCTTCTCTTTACACTCGGCGGGGATGGGACTCCGTACCTGGCCCCAGGGGAGGACGATCACGGTGAACAGGACCACGGCGTACGCCACGACCACGGGCGTCGCGCTGCCCGGGCAGCCGGCCGGCGCGGCCCGGGCGGTCTGCGGCCCGGTGCCGGTGCCGGTCGTCCGCGATCTGCGCGACCGCGCCGGCCGATCCCCCCACGCGCTGCTGTTCGGCCCCCGCGACCTCGTCGTGGTCACGGGCCTCCCGGGCAGCGGCAAGTCCACGCTGATGAGGCGCACCGTGCCGGGTCGGCGCATCGACTCCCAGGACACCCGCGACCGCTGGGAGGGGCGCATGCCGCGCTTCCTGCCGTACGCGGTCTACCGCCCGCTCGTCCGCCTCGCCCACTACGCCGGGCTGCGCCGCGCCCTGCGCACCGGTGAGGGGGTCGTCGTGCACGACTGCGGCACCCAGACCTGGGTCCGCCGCTGGCTCGCCCGCGAGGCCCGCCGCCGGGGCGCCGCCCTGCATCTGCTGCTGCTCGACGTCACGGCGGAGGAGGCCCTGGCCGGCCAGCGCGACCGCGGCCGCGGAGTCTCGCGCTACGCGTTCCTGCGCCACCGTGCGGCGACCCACCGCCTGCTGCGCTCGGTGGAGCGGGGCGAACTGCCCGCCGGCTGCGGCTCCGCGATCCTCGCCGACCGGGACGCGGCGAACACCCTGCGCCGTATCGGCTTCACGGGCTGACGGCCGGGTGCCGTGGCCCGGGCGCGGATGTGCGGCACGCCGCGCGTCGTGATCATGGGCGACCACCGGACCCCTGTGGCTCGGGGGTGAGGCGCTGGGTGCCGGGTGCCGGCCCTCGGGTGGGCGAGCGCAGGCTCCGTGGTTCAGGGGCGAGGCGCTGGGTGCCGGGTGCCGTGGCTCGAGGGGGAAGCGGTGGAGGGCGGTTGCCGCGGTTTCTGCGCGATGGCCGGACCCCTGTGGCTCGGGGGTGAGGCGCTGGGTGCCGGGTGCCGTGGCTCGAGGGGGAAGCGGTGGAGGGCGGTTGCCGCGGTTTTTGCGCGACCGCCGGAGACGTGGTTCAGGGGCGATCGCCGGACCGCGTGGCTCGGGGGTGACCGCTGGACGGCGGGTGCGGTGGTCCCGTGGCGGCTCGCCGCGTGTCGGGTGCAGTGGTCCAAGGGCAGGCCAGGGGACGTGGTTCAGGGGCGACCGCCGGGTGCCGGGTGCCGTGGTCCGCCGGCGGATCGCCGCGTGCCGGACGGCGTCGCGTACGCGTGGACCGCTCGCCCTCGGTCAGCCGTTAGCCTCTTAGCCACAGCAGTGGTTCCAGGCAGGCGGTAGGCAGATGGACTTCCCGGCGGACTTCTCCGCGGACTTCCCGGCGCAGACGCAGACCCACCCGCACGGCGGTTGGCCCGGCAACGAGCTGGAGGAGGTGCTCTCGGCCTCCCTCGGCGCCGGGCCGTCGGCCGGCGGGCGGATCGTCGAGGTGCTCGGCCGGAGCTTCGTGTGGGTCCCGCTCCCCAACGGCGGCGGCCCGCAGAGCGGCCCCCTCGACCTGCCCGGCATCGAGATCGACGGCCAGGCGTTCGTGCCGGTGTTCAGCTCCGAGGAGCAGTTCCGTCAGGTCGTCGGCTCCCACATGTCGTACACCATCGCCCCGGCCGTGGAGTTCGCCCGCGGCCTGCCCCCGCACGCGGGGATAGCCATCAACCCGGGCGGTGTGGTCGGCATCCCGCTCCCGCCGCCCGCCGTGGCCGAGCTCTGCCGGGCAGGCCGCACCCCGCTGGACGGCCCCGCGAGCGGCGGCCGGGTCCGCCTCTTCGAGCCCGACTGGCAGGACGACCCGGTGGACTTCCTCAGCGTCGCCTCCGCCGAGTTCGAGGCGACCGGCGTCGTCCTCACCGCCCGCCGCTGCCTCGCCGCGATCGAGACCGCCGACCCGGTGATGTTCGTGGGCGTCGAACTCTCCCAGTGGGAAGGCGACCTGCGCGCCCTTCCCCTGGAGGCCCTCACCCGGGCGGTGACCAGGTCCCCGGCCCCCTGGCCGGTCAACCTGGTCCTCCTGGACGTGGCGGAGGACCCGGTGGGGGAGTGGATGCGCGCCAGGGTCCGGCCCTTCTACCAGCGGTAGTTCAGGTACCGGGCGGACCCGCGAACCGACACCGGGCCCCGAGCTCCCGGGCGGGCTTAAGCTAGGTCACGGTTGAGGCGTTGTACGAAGGGGCGGTAAAGGTGAGCGCGAGCGGCACGGCCGCGGCCGGACAGGTCGAGCACATGCTGCGCCAGGTCACGCCCGGGCGCTACGACGCCTACGAGGCACTCCTGCGCGCGCTCGCGACCCCGCACACCGGTCAGGTCTGGATGCTCCTCTGGCACGGCCAGGCCGGCTCCCCCGACGCCCAGTACGGGAACATGGAGGTCGACGGGCACGGCTACGCGCCCTGCGTGACCTCCGCCCAGGAGCTCTCCGCCAGCGGCTGGAACCGCTCGTACGAGGTGGTCGACGGCGTCGACGTGGCCCGTGCCCTCTATCCCGACCACTACGGCCTCTGGCTCAACCCGCACGCCCCCGGCGGCGGGGTCGGCATCCCCTGGCTCGACCTGCGCCGGATCGCCACGGGCCTGGACCGCCAGCCCGCCGGCCCGCTGCGGCTGTCCGAACCGGCCATCGAGGTCCCGCAGTTCTACGCCCTCCTCACGCAGAACGCCCACCGCACCCCGGCCGTCCGTTCGCTGCGCCGCGCCTGGGTGCAGCCCGCGCTCGGAGCGCCCTACCTCGCCATCGGACTGGATGTGTACGACACCTCGCCGCCGGCCGTGGACTCCGTACGCGCGATGATGCAGCAGTCCCTGGGCGCCGTACCGGACGGGCTGCCCGTCTCGACCGTCGCGATGTCCGACGAGCACGACCCGGTCGCCATGTGGCTGCGCGCGAGAGCCCGCCCCTTCTACGACCGCGAGGCCCACGCCACCGCCCCGGTCCAGGCCCCGGCCGCGGGCGGCTACGGATACCCGGGCGGGTACTGACGGACTTCTCCGGGCGCACGCCGGGCGTCCGGACCTTCTTCACCGCACTCCAACCACCCCGCACAGCCTGGTCACAGAGGACGACATCGATATTGCGGGACATGTCCGCATCTACGCGGGTAAATACAAGGCTCTGCCTCTTGTACCCCAACTGCCTTGTGTCCGACTCACGTTCTGTGACGTCCGCATAACGGAATCTCCAGGTCAGCATCACGGTTAGGCATCCATTCGCCGTCAAGTCTGGCAACAGATCGGCGAAGCGTTGAAGACTCCCCGCACCAGGGGTTCTTCACCCCTGTGCACCACGTGAGGGGTCTGAACCCCTGACTACGACGGACGATCAGGCCGCTACCGCGGCACGTGCGGGCCGGTCACCGCCGGTTGAGAGGGGTCCCTGCCAGATGACGGCGCCATTGCACGACACGACCGCGGAAGCGGCCCCGACTGCTCCTGCCGACCCGGCGGAGTCAGGCGCCACGAAGGTCGAGGGCCGGTCCCTCAAGCAGATCGCCTGGAGCCGTCTCAGGCAGGACAAGGTCGCGCTCGCCGGGGGCGTCTTCGTCCTCTTCCTGACCCTGGTCGCCGTGTTCGCCCCGCTGATCGTCAATCTGCTCGGCCACCCGCCGAACGAGTTCCACCAGGACGAGCTGGACCCGCTGACCAACCTGCCGCAGGGCGCGTGGGGCGGCGTGAGCAGCGAATTCCTCTTCGGCGTCGAACCCAACAAGGGCCGCGACGTGTTCAGCCGCATCGTCTACGGCGCCCGGATCTCCCTGCTCGTGGCGTTCCTCGCCGCCGTGGTCGCCATGGTGCTCGGCACCCTCTTCGGCGTCATCGCGGGCTACTTCGGCGGCTGGGTCGACGCGCTGATCAGCCGCACCATGGACGTGCTGCTTTCCTTCCCGCAGCTGCTGTTCATCATCTCCCTGGTCTCGGTGCTCCCCGACGACCTGCTGGGCCTGACCGGTTCGGGCGTGCGGATCGCCGTACTCGTCCTGGTCATCGGCTTCTTCGGCTGGCCCTATGTGGGCCGCATCGTGCGCGGCCAGACCCTGAGCCTGCGCGAGCGCGAGTACGTCGAGGCCGCCCGCAGCCTCGGCGGCGGCCGACGGCACATCCTCTTCCGGGAGCTGCTGCCCAACCTGGTCGCCCCGATCCTCGTCTACGCGACGCTGATGATCCCCACCAACATCCTCACGGAGGCGGCGCTCAGCTTCCTCGGGGCGGGCGTCCGACCGCCGACGGCGTCCTGGGGCGGCATGCTGCGCGACGCGCTGGAGACCTACGAGCACGACCCGATGTTCATGGTCTTCCCGGGCGTGACCATCTTCGTGACCGTCCTCGCGTTCAACCTCTTCGGAGACGGTCTGCGCGACGCCCTGGACCCCAAGGGCGCCCGCTGAAGCTCTCACAAGAACTTGCCCCTGCCGCACCGTCAGGTGGCTGACCCCATGGTTCTCCGGCTCAGGACCGGGACCGCGAATCTCGGAGGTTACGAGAAAATGTCCACAGCTTCCCCGAAGCGACGGCTTGCTGCCGGTGCGGCCCTCGTAGTCGCGGCGCTGGTGACCACCACGGCGTGCGGCGGCGGTGACAGCGACAACGGCAAGGACGAGGGCGCGGGATACAACGCGGCGCTCGACAAGGTCGTCAACGCCTCCACCAAGAAGGGTGGGACGCTGAAGTTCATAGGCAAGCAGGACTTCGACTCCCTGGACCCGCAGCGCACCTACTACGGCATGACCTGGGACTTCATGCGGTTCTTCACCCGCACCCTGGTCACGTACGACACCAAGCCGGGCGAGGCGTCCAACAAGCTGGTCGGTGACCTCGCCACCGGCCCCGCCGAGGTCTCCACCGACGGCAAGACCTACACGTACAAGCTGCGTGACGGACTGACCTGGGAGGACGGCTCCGCGCTGACCTCCAAGGACATCAAGTACGGCATCGAGCGCATCTGGGCGACGGACACCATCACCGGCGGTCCCGCGTACATCAAGCAGACGCTGGACCCCAAGGGCGAATACCCGGGCCCGTACAAGGACAAGTCCAAGGACAAGCTGGGTCTGAAGGCCATCGAGACGCCGGACGACAAGACCATCGTCTTCAAGCTGCCCAAGCCCAACGGTGACTTCGAGCAGTTCCTGGCGATGCCCACCGGCGCCCCGGTGAAGCAGAGCGCGGACACCGGCGCCAAGTACACCAACAAGCCCTTCTCCTCCGGCCCGTACAAGGTCGAGTCCTACAAGGCGGGCAAGGGCCTCACCCTGGTCCGCAACACCAACTGGAAGAAGTCCTCGGACCCGATCCGCCCGGCCCTTCCGGACAAGATCACCGTGACGATCTCCGCCAACCTGGAGGAGAACGACAAGCGGCTGATGGAAGGTGACTACGACCTCGACGTCAACGGCACCGGCATGACCCAGTCGGGCCGCGTCACCGCCACGCAGGACCACAAGGCGAACATCGACAACATCCAGACGTCGTTCGTCCGGTACGTGGCCCTCGTCCACACCGCCAAGCCGTTCGACAACGTCAACTGCCGCAAGGCCGTCTTCTACGCCACGGACTTCGCCGGTCTGCAGCAGGTCCGCGGTGGCGAGGTCGCCGGTGGTGAGATCGCCAACTCCGTCTTCCCGAAGACGATCCCCGGCTACACCGACTACGACCCGTACGGCGTCCTCGCCCGCAAGGGCAAGCCGGACATCGCGAAGGCCAAGGAGGCGCTGAAGGAGTGCGGCAAGCCGGGCGGCTTCTCCACCAAGATCACCGCCCGGACCAACCAGCCGGCCGAGGTCGACGCCGCCGAGGCTCTGCAGGAGCAGCTCGCCAAGGTGGGCATCAAGATCGAGGTCGACCCGATCGACGGTGCCCAGTCCTCCAGCATCAGCGGTTCGCCGAAGGTCGTGAAGGAGCGCGGCTACGGCATGACCATGACCGGCTGGGGCCCGGACTTCCCGACCGGCCAGGGTTACGCGCAGCCGCTGTTCGACAGCCGCTTCATCTTCCCGAACGGCAACTACAACGAGTCGCAGATCAAGGACCCGGAGATCGACAAGATGTTCGACGACGCGATCGCGTCGACGGACCCGGCCAAGTCCAAGGCGATCTACGAGAACATGAACAAGCGCCTGATCGACAACGCCGACTGGATGCCCTTCATCTACGAGAAGAACATCTCCTGGCGCAGCCCCCGGCTGACGAACGTCTACTCGTCCGCCGCGTACAACGGCCGCTACGACTACGTCATGCTCGGCGTCACGAAGTAACCGCCGAACTGCCGTAGCCGACCGTTCCCTCGCCGCCGAAACCCGCCAGTCCGAAGGGCAGGTGATGGCCCCGGGCGGCGGCCGGAACCCCTCGCGGGGGTTCCGGCCGCCGCCGGGCCGCGCACAGTGCTTGCTTATCTCATCCGGCGCCTGATCGCCGTCGTCATCATGGTGCTGGTCGTACTGCTCGCGACCTTCACCGTCTTCTACATGCTGCCCAGGTGGGCGGGACAGGACATCGCCGTCCTCTTCGCCGGCAAGGCCACAGGAGCCGAGCAGGTCGAGGGAATCCGGACCAAGCTGGGCCTCGACGATCCGCTGCTCCTGCAGTTCTGGGACTTCGTCAAGGGCATCCCCCTGGGACGCGACTTCGCCAACGGCGAGGACGTGACGCACTGCCCGGCCCCCTGCTTCGGCTACTCCTTCGTCACGGAGGAGCCGGTGTGGAACACCCTCAAGGACGCGCTGCCCGTCACCGCCGCCCTCGCCGCCGGCGCGTGCGTGCTGTGGCTGGCCGGAGGTGTCGCCACCGGTGTGGTCTCCGCGCTCAAGCGGGGCACCATCTGGGACCGCGGCGCGATGATCGCCGCCCTCGGCGGTGTCTCCCTGCCGATCTTCTTCACCGGCATGGTCGCGATGGGCATCTTCGTGCACAGCCTGGGCTGGGTGAAGATCGAGGACAACCTGAGCACCGACGACCCCATCGGCGTCTGGTTCGAGACCCTGCTGCTGCCGTGGATCGTGCTCGCCCTGCTGAACGCCGCGATGTACGCCCGTCTCACCCGTGCCACCATGCTGGAGGTGCTCGGCGAGGACTACATCCGCACCGCCCGCGCCAAGGGTCTCGGTGAACGGGTCGTCATCACCCGGCACGCCCTGCGTTCGGCGATGACGCCGATCCTGACCGTGTTCGGCCTCGACATCGGTGTGCTGCTCGGCGGCGCCGTGCTCACCGAGTCGACGTTCAACCTGCCGGGCCTCGGGCTCGCCGCGGTCCAGGCCATCAGCAGCAAGGACCTTCCGGTGATCCTCGGCGTGACCCTGTTCGCGGCCCTCGCGATCGCCGTCGCCAACCTCGTCGTGGACCTTCTGTACGCCGTCATCGACCCGCGAGTGAGGCTGGGATGACCGACCTGAACAAGACGGGAGCGGCCGTCGGGGAACCCGTCTCCGCCGGGCCCGCCCCCTCCGCCTTCCTCGAAGTGCGCGACCTCAAGGTGCACTTCCCGACCGACGACGGCCTGGTCAAGTCCGTCGACGGGCTCAGCTTCTCGCTGGAGAAGGGCAAGACCCTCGGCATCGTGGGCGAGTCCGGCTCCGGCAAGTCGGTCACCTCGCTCGGCATCATGGGCCTGCACACCGCCGGCCAGTACGGCAAGCGCAGGGCGCGGATCTCCGGCGAGATCTGGCTGGACGGCACCGAGCTGCTGTCCGCCGACCCGGACCACGTGCGCAAGCTGCGCGGCCGCGAGATGGCGATGATCTTCCAGGACCCGCTGTCCGCGCTGCACCCGTACTACACGATCGGCCAGCAGATCGTGGAGGCGTACCGCATCCACCACGACGTGGACAAGAAGACCGCCAAGCGCCGAGCCGTGGAGATGCTCGACCGGGTCGGCATCCCCCAGCCGGACAAGCGGGTCGACAACTATCCGCACGAGTTCTCCGGCGGTATGCGCCAGCGCGCGATGATCGCGATGTCGCTGGTCAACAACCCCGAACTGCTCATCGCGGACGAGCCGACGACCGCCCTCGACGTGACGGTCCAGGCACAGATCCTCGACCTCATCCGGGACCTGCAGAAGGAGTTCGGCTCCGCGGTCATCATCATCACGCACGACCTGGGCGTCGTCGCCGAACTCTCCGACGACCTCCTGGTGATGTACGGCGGCCGGTGCGTGGAGCGCGGTCCCGCGGAGAAGGTGTTCTACGAGCCGCGCCACCCCTACACCTGGGGCCTGCTCGGCTCGATGCCACGCCTGGACCGCGACCAGCAGGACCGGCTCATCCCGGTCAAGGGCTCCCCGCCCTCGCTGATCAACATCCCGTCCGGCTGCGCCTTCAACCCGCGTTGCCCCTACGCGGACCTCCCGAAGGACAACGTCACCCGCACGGTCCGCCCCGAGCTGACCGAGGTCGGCGGCCGCCACTGGGCCGCCTGCCACATGACGCAGGAGCAGCGGGAGCGGATCTGGACCGAAGAGATTGCGCCGAAGCTGTGAGCGACAAAGCAGAGGACAAGGCAGTGAGCATCCCCGCACAGGCGGACGGTGCGACCCTGACCGAGAAGGACCCGGCCCCCGGCGAGATCCTGCTGAAGGTCACCGGGCTGCAGAAGCACTTCCCGATCCGCGAGGGTCTGCTCAAGCGGCAGACCGGCGCCGTCCGCGCTGTCGACGGACTCGACTTCGAGGTGCGCGCAGGTGAAACCCTCGGCGTCGTGGGCGAGTCGGGCTGCGGCAAGTCGACCATGGGCCGGCTGATCACCCGGCTACTGGAACCGACCGCCGGCACGGTCGAGTTCGAGGGCAGGGACATCACACACCTCGGCGTCGGGGGCATGCGCCCGCTCCGCCGCGACGTGCAGATGATCTTCCAGGACCCGTACTCGTCGCTGAACCCGCGCCACACCATCGGCACCATCATCGGCGCCCCCTTCCGCCTCCAGAAGGTCACCCCCGAGGGCGGCATCAAGAAGGAGGTGCAGCGGCTGCTGTCGGTCGTCGGCCTCAATCCCGAGCACTACAACCGCTATCCGCACGAGTTCTCCGGCGGTCAGCGCCAGCGGATCGGCATCGCCCGTGCCCTCGCGCTCAAACCGAAGCTGGTCGTCGCGGACGAGCCCGTCTCGGCGCTCGACGTGTCGATCCAGGCGCAGGTCGTGAACCTGCTGGACGACCTCCAGCAGGAGCTCGGTCTGACCTACGTGATCATCGCGCACGACCTGTCCGTGGTGCGCCACGTCTCGGACCGCATCGCGGTGATGTACCTCGGCAAGATCGTGGAGCTCGCCGACCGGGACGCGCTCTACAAGGCGCCGATGCACCCGTACACCAAGGCACTGATGTCGGCCGTGCCGATCCCCGACCCCAAGCGCCGGACCGCCAAGAGCGAGCGCATCCTTCTCCGCGGCGACGTGCCCTCGCCGATCAGCCCGCCGAGCGGCTGCCGCTTCCACACCCGGTGCTGGAAGGCGACGGAGATCTGCCGGACCACCGAGCCGCCGCTGCTGGAGCTGAAGCCGGGCCAGCGGGTGGCCTGCCACCACCCGGAGAACTTCGAGGACCAGGCCCCGCAGGACACGGTCCTCCTCTCCGCCGCGAAGGACGCGGGGGAACTGGTACCGGACGCGGTGCTCGCCGAGTCGGCGGAGACGTCGGCGGCGCTGGCCGGCGAAGTCGGGGAGGAGCCCGCCGGCGAGGCTTCCCCGGGCGTCGGCACACCGGAGGAAACGGGCGGACCGGCATCGGAGGACAAGCCGGCCTGACCGCCGGGCTGACCCCACGCACATGCCGGACAGGCGGGAGGGCTCCCGCCTGTCCGGCATGTGCGTGCCGCGGCCCCCTGGCGTGGGGGGCGCACCGCCTGCCACCCCCGGGCACGGACGGCCGGGCATGAGGCCTGACAGCGAGACCCACCTCCGCTCAGTCCTCGGGAACGGTGCGCGAGGATGTCCGGGTGCTCCAGCAACTCTTCAGTCCGTCCGTCCAGCACACGCTCGACCTGATCGGCATCTTCGTCTTCGCGATCTCCGGCGCCCTGCTGGCCGTGCGCAAGAACTTCGACGTGTTCGGCATGGCCGTCCTCGCCGAGGTCACCGCGCTGGGCGGCGGACTCTTCCGGGACCTGGTCATCGGGGCGGTACCGCCCGCCGCCTTCACGGACCTGGGCTACTTCCTCACCCCGCTGCTCGCCACCCTCCTCGTCTTCTTCCTGCACCCGCAGGTGGAGCGCATCCAGGTCGCCGTGAACGTCTTCGACGCGGCCGGACTCGGCCTGTTCTGCGTCGCCGGCACGATCAAGGCGTACGAGTACGGGCTCGGCCTGACCGCTTCGGCCGGCCTGGGCCTGACCACCGCCGTGGGCGGGGGAGTACTGCGGGACGTCCTCGCCAACGAGGTGCCCTCACTGCTGCGCTGGGACCGTGACCTGTACGCGGTCCCGGCGATCGTCGGCTCCGCCATGGTCGCCCTGTGCATCCGCTACGACGCCCTGAACCCGTTCACCAGCGCTCTCGCGGTGATCACCGGCTTCGTGCTGCGCCTGCTCGCGATGCGGTACCACTGGCGGGCTCCGCGCGCGTGGCACCGGCGGTCGATGGTGAGCGAGGAGGAGCAGCCCACCCGGCCGTGAAGGCAAAGCTACCGCTTAGTAGTTAGTTCTTGTAATGTTCAGCCATGCCAGAAGCAGCCACTGCCCCGGCCGTCCGGGCCACGATCGGCGACAGCGAGTTCGACCGTGACACCGCGGTCACCCGCCGCGCGCACGGCGTCTACGACATCGACCTCTCCGCCGGCTGGACGATCATCAGCGCCGTCAACGGCGGCTATCTGCTGGCCGTCCTGGGTCGTGCCCTGGCGGACGCCCTGCCGCACGCCGACCCCTTCACCGTCTCGGCGCACTACCTGACCGCGTCCCAGCCCGGCCCGGCGGTCGTCCGCACGGACGTCGTCCGCACCGGCCGGACCCTGTCGACCGGCCAGGCCTCGCTCTTCCAGTACGACGACGAGGGTCGCGAGGTCGAACGCATCCGCGTCCTCGCCTCCTACGGCGACCTGGACGCCCTGCCCGACGACGTCCGTACCACCGCCGAGCCGCCCGCCATACCGCCGATGGACCAGTGCTTCGGCCCCCAGGACGCGCCCGCCCCCGTACCCGGAAGCTCGGCCATCACCGACCGTCTGATGCTCAAGCTCGACCCGTCGACGCTGGGCTGGGCCCTCGGTCAACCGTCCGGCAAGGGGGAGATGCGGGCCTGGTTCGGCCTCGCGGACGGCCGCGACCACGACCCGTTCTCGCTGCTGCTGGCGGTGGACGCCCTGCCGCCCACCGCCTTCGAACTCGGGCTGAAGGGCTGGGTGCCCACCGTCGAGCTGACCGTGCACGTGCGCTGCCGGCCGGCCCCGGGGCCGTTGCGCGTGTCGATCATCACGCGCAACCTCGCCGGCGGCTTCCTCGAGGAGGACGCCGAGGTGTGGGACAGCGCCGGCCGGCTGGTGGCCCAGTCCCGGCAACTGGCGCGGGCCCGGCTGGCCTGAATCTCTGCCTCGCTGACAGGGCGGGTCCAGGGCGCCTTTCGGGGATGCCCGGTGGGGCTCCGGGCGGCGCGCTCGTGGAAACGGGCGCGCCGCCCCTGGCGTTTCCGGCGGACGGTCAGTCCAGCCAGTGGTGGCGACCGAGCCCGATCAGCCGCATCTGACGGGTCGCCACCCGCGTGACCTGCCGGGTCCGCTCCTCGCGTTCCTCCTCCGGACCCTCCAGGGCCTCCAGGAAGAGCGACGCGGTGATCAGCATCTGGTCGACGTAGAGGTGCGCCAGCATCAGCAGGTCGTCCTCGGACCAGCCCTCCGACGCCGGGTCCTGGGCCAGTGCGTCCTTGACCTCCTGGGCGAACCGGGTCAGCTGGCCGCGTATCGCCTCTCGTACCGGCTGAACTCCGCCATGTCGTTCACGGGCGATGAACCGGACATGGGCGGGGTACCCGTCGACGTGACGGGCGATCAGCTCGATGGCTCGTGTGACGCGTTCCTCCTGGTCACCCGTCGTGGACACCGTCGTCCGGATCATCGGGTGCAGGCTGCCCAGCGCCTCCTCGACCAGGGCCACGCCCAGATCCGCCGTGGAGCGGAAGTGGCGGTAGAAGGCGGTCGGGGCGACACCGACGGCGCGGGTGACCTCGCGCAGCCCGAGGCTGCTCAGGCTCTGCTCCTCCAGCAGCTCCAGGGCCGCGTCCAGGAGCGCCTGCCGGGTCTTCTGCTTCTGGGCCTGCCGGGTGCCGAGGGTGTGACTCATACCATGCAGTTAACAACTGTTCTCTGGAATAGGAAAGTCATGGGAGGCGTTAGACTGGGAAGTCAGTGAACAAGTGTTACCACAATCGTTCACCGAAATCCTGGGGGTTGTTCTCCATGCTGTTCCTCGTCGCCGCGCTGCTCTTGCTGGGCGTGGTCCTGGGCGCCGTCGCCCACGCCCCGCTCACCTTCTCCGTCGCCGCCGGTGCCGTCATCGCCGTCTGGCTCGGCATCTTCGCGCTCCGCGAGCGCCACGGTCGCCGGCGCCACACGCGGGCCCACTGACCACCCACCGCCGACCCGACACCGGGAGCAGATCACCATGCAGCTCACCGCACCTGCCACACGCCGCACCGGTATCCGCGACGCCGACGGCATGGCCGTCGCGTCCTTCGTCCTCGGCCTGCTCGGCCTCCTCGTCCTCAACATCTTCCTCGGCCCGGTCGCCATCGTGCTGGCGAGCATCGCCCTGTGGCGCGGCACCAAGCGCCGCGGCCGCGCGTATCTGGGTCTTGGCCTGGGCGTCGCCGACCTCGTGGTCCTCGTGGCTTTCATGCAGGCGGACAGCACGCCCTCCTGGAGCTTCTGAGCCGTCGTCGGGCAACCGCCCGCCGACGAGCCGCGGCCGGCCCGGGGGCAACGGGTCGCAGCCGCCCCGGCAAGCGGTTCAGCTCCCTTCGGATTCGGCCAACCTTGCTCTGAGGCCGCTCGAAGGGGAGCCGTAGAATCGGGCTCACCATGGCTTACCTCGACCACGCCGCGACGACCCCGATGCTCCCGGAGGCGGCAGAGGCGCTCACCGCCCACCTGGGTGCCACCGGCAACGCCTCCTCCCTCCACGCATCCGGCCGGCAGGCCCGCCGTACCGTCGAGGAGGCCCGCGAGACCCTCGCCGAAGCCCTCGGCGCACGCCCCAGCGAGGTGGTCTTCACCTCGGGCGGCACGGAGGCCGACAACCTCGCCGTCAAGGGCCTCTACTGGTCACGCCGCGACGCCGACCCGGCCCGCACCCGTGTCCTCGCCAGCCCCGTCGAGCACCACGCGGTCCTCGACGCCGTGCACTGGCTCGGCGAACACGAGGGCGCCACCGTCGAGTACCTGCCGGTCGACACCCACGGCCGCGTCCACCCGGACACCCTGCGCGAGGCGATCGCCCGCAACCCCGACGACGTGGCGTTCGCCACCGTCATGTGGGCCAACAACGAGATCGGGACGATCCTGCCGGTCCGCGAACTCGCCGACACAGCCGCCGAATTCGGGGTCCCCCTGCACTCGGACGCCGTCCAGGCCTTCGGCCAGATCCCCGTGGACTTCGCCGCCTCCGGCCTCGCCGCCATGACGGTGACCGGCCACAAGATCGGCGGGCCGTACGGCATCGGCGCCCTGGTCCTCGGCCGCGAACACACCCCCGTGCCCGTCCTGCACGGCGGCGGCCAGGAGCGGCATGTGCGCTCCGGCACCCTCGACGTGCCCGCCATCGCCTCCTTCGCGGTCGCCGGGCGGCTGGCCGCCGAGCAGCGCGAGTGGTTCGCCCGCGAGATCGGCGCCCTGCGCGACGCCCTCGTCACCGCCGTCCGTGCGGCGGTGCCGGACGCGATCCTCGGCGGCGACCCGGACCCGGAGGGCCGCCTCCCCGCCAACGCGCACTTCACCTTCCCCGGCTGCGAGGGCGACTCCCTGCTGCTCCTGCTCGACGCCCAGGGCATCGAGTGCTCCACCGGCTCCGCCTGCACCGCCGGCGTCGCACAGCCCAGCCATGTCCTCCTCGCCACCGGCACCGACCCGGACCTGGCCCGGGGCACCCTCCGCTTCTCCCTCGGCCACACCTCCACCGAGGCCGACGTCGAGGCGCTGGCGAAGGCCATCGGGCCGGCGGTGGAACGGGCCAGGGCGGCCGGGCTCACCTAGGGGGCTTCTGATGGATCTCCGCGGCGTCGCGACGCCCGGCACGCCGAGAGCACGCACCGAACGCCGCTCCTTCCTCCACGGAGATCCATCAGAAACCCCCTGACGCGGCCCGGCCGGAATCAGGCCGGGGTCGTACGCGCCTCCCGCACCAGCCGCATGTACCTGTCCCAGTCCCAGTGCGGCCCGGGGTCCGTGTGGTCCGTGCCCGGGACCTCCACATGGCCGATGATGTGCTCGCGGTCCACGGGTATGCCGTACCGCGCGCAGATCCGGGCCGTGAGACGGGCGGAGGCCTCGTACATCTCGTCCGTGAGGTCCTGCGGACGGTCCACGAAGCCCTCGTGCTCGATGCCGACACTGCGCTCGTTGTAGTCGCGGTTGCCCGCGTGGTACGCCACGTCCAGCTCGCGGATCATCTGTGCGACGTGCCCGTCCTGGCGGACGATGTAGTGCGCGGCCGCCCTGTGCCCCGGGTCCTGGAAGGCCTTCACCGCGCTGTCGAAGCTGCCCTGTGTGACATGGATGATCACCATGTCTATGCCGTAGTCGTCGGGCCGGTCCGCGCGGCGCCAGTTCGCGTCCGACGCCGCCACCCAGCGCGCGCCCGCGAAGTCGACCTCGCCCTCCTTGCGCGGCTTCTCCACGCCGGGAGCCCGCCACCACAGACGCGCGAGCTCGTCCCGGGCCAGCACGGCCGTGCCCGCCGCTGCCGCCGCCCCGCCGATCAGCAACGCGCGTCGCCCGACCTTCCGGTCGCCGTCCCTCGGAGCCTTCCGCTGTCCCATGTGATCGTCAACGGTTACCCGCGGGCGCTGGTTCCCGCGCCCCGTACCCTGGAGGGGCTATGACTGACACCCCGCAGCGCTCCCGTCCCCTCCGCGTCCTGGCCGCCATGTCCGGCGGAGTCGACTCGGCCGTCGCCGCCGCCCGCGCGGCCGAGGCGGGCCACGACGTGACCGGCGTCCACCTCGCGCTCTCCGCCAACCCCCAGTCCTTCCGCACGGGCGCGCGGGGCTGCTGCACCATCGAGGACTCGCGCGACGCCCGCCGCGCCGCCGACGTCATCGGCATCCCCTTCTACGTGTGGGACCTCGCCGACCGGTTCCGCGAGGACGTCGTCGAGGACTTCGTCGCCGAGTACGAGGCCGGGCGCACACCCAACCCCTGCCTGCGCTGCAACGAGAAGATCAAGTTCGCCGCGCTGCTGGACAAGGCGCTCGCGCTGGGCTTCGACGCGGTCTGCACGGGCCACTACGCGAAGGTGATCGTCCACGAGGACGGCACGCGCGAGCTGCACCGCGCCTCCGACATGGCCAAGGACCAGTCGTACGTCCTCGGCGTGCTGGACGAGAAGCAGCTGGCGCACGCGCTCTTCCCGCTCGGCGACACGGTCACCACCAAGGACGAGATCCGCGCGGAGGCCGAGCGCCGGGGCCTGGCGGTGGCCAAGAAGCCCGACTCGCACGACATCTGCTTCATCGCCGACGGCGACACCCAGGGCTTCCTGGCGAACCGGCTCGGCAAGGCGGAGGGTGACATCGTCGACGAGTCGGGAGCGAAGCTCGGCACCCACGAGGGCGCGTACGGCTTCACCATCGGCCAGCGCAAGGGCCTGCGCATCGGCACCCCGGCCCCCGACGGCAAGCCGCGCTACGTCCTCGACATCTCGCCGGTGGACAACACCGTGACCGTCGGCCCGGCCTCCGCCCTGGACGTCACCGCCCTGACCGCGATCAAGCCCCGCTGGTGCGGCACCGCCCCCGCCGGCCCCGGCACCTACACGGCCCAGCTGCGCGCCCACGGCGGCGAGACCGAGGTCACCGCCGAGCTGGTCGACGGCTCCCTGGAGGTCACCTTCACCGAGCCGGTCCGCGGCGTCGCCCCCGGCCAGGCGATCGTGCTGTACGACGGCACGCGGGTGGTGGGGTCGGCGACGATCGCGTCGACGGTCCGCGCCAAGCAGGCCACCTCGGCGGTCTGACACACGGCGGTGAACGACAACCTCGAACACCGCCGCCTGCACATCTGCGGGTGCCTGGGCACGGTGGCGCGTTCCGCGAGCTGGTCCGGCGGGCACTGCCGGACGCTGACGAGCGCGAGCGCCGCTTCGCGGAAGAGGAACCGGACCTGTGGCGGGGCGCGGTGAGATGACACCGCGCCACCGCGCTCAACCACGGCCGAAGAACTCCGCCAGCACCGGCGCCAGCACATTCGGCTCCACCATGTGCGTCTGGCCCTGGAGCGTGCGGTAGGCGCCCTCGGGGACCGAGTCCGCGATCGCTCTGGCCGCCTCCCGGAGCCAGGACGGGCTGGCGTCGCCCGCGACCGCCAGGACGGGGCAACCGACCGAGGCCAGCCGGGCGCGGGGCACACGGCCGTCGCCCATCACCGCGTCGTCGTAGGCGAGGCTCGGGGCGATCGCCTCCATGCCGGCCCACAGGGGGGACTGGCGGGCGCCCTTGATGACTGCCTCGGACAGGCCGGTCAGCCGCAGGAACAGCTCGACCGCGTCCCCGCGCCGCCCCTCACCGAGGGCCTCCGTAAGACGCCGGGTGTACTCCGCGCGCTCCTCCGCACCCTCGTCGGACATCGCGAACGGCGCCTCGTACACCGCCACGCGCCGCACCGGCAGGCCGCTCGCCGCCGCCTCCAGGGCAAGCGCCCCGCCCGACGAGGTGCCGTACAGGGACGCCTCGCCGCCCACCGCGTCGATCACCGCGGCCAGGTCCTCGACCTCGCGCTCCACGGCGTAGGGCGCCGTGTCCCCGCTGGCGCCGCGGCCCCGGCGGTCGTAGACGACGGCCTGGAAACGCTCCGACAGGGACACGGCCAAGGGCGCCAGGGTGCCGCCCGTCGACATCGCGCCGCTCACCAGGACGACCGCGGGGCCCCGGCCGGTGCTCTCGTAGGCGATGCGGGTGCCGTCGCGTGAAAGGATCTTCTTGTCCATGTCAGTGCAGACTGCCGCACCGCGCGGTGTTCATCGATGAGGCGGGCCGCGCGTCAGCCGATCACGACAATTCCACCTGGTAGAAGCAGAGGTGGTCCTTGATCTCCGCGACGTCCGGTTTCGGGTCCGGATACGCCCAGACGAGGTCCGGGGCGTCAGGCAGTGACCAGTAGGACGCGGTGCCCTTGAACGGGCAGTACGTGCGCGTGCCGGAGGGTGTCAGCAGGTCGAGGCGCACGTCCTCGGCCGGGATGTAGTAGCGCTCGGGGCAGCCCGTCTCGCGCAGGACCAGGGGCCGGTCGCTCTCCGCCAGCACCTGCCCGCCGTGCACCACGCGCACGGACCGGCCGCTCCGCTCGATGGTGATGCGATGCCCGTTCGTCACGATCGCCCTCCTTGGGTAGCCGACTCCCTGGATACAGCGCAGGCTGAAGCGGAGTTCTTCCCACGCCCTCGCCGCAGGAGGCCCTCATGCGAGCCACGGAACCGGCAAGGAACCGCAGCAGCCTGGCCCACCAGGTCCGGTACGCCCTGCGCCACCCGGGGCGCATACCCGCGCACGCCCGGCGCGCGGCGCGGGACGCCTGGCTGCGGCTGCGGTAC
Organism: Streptomyces sp. NRRL S-455; assembly: GCF_000717875.1. GTDB lineage: Bacteria > Actinomycetota > Actinomycetes > Streptomycetales > Streptomycetaceae > Streptomyces. The sequence continues at coordinate 296,030 of NZ_JOCT01000003.1, read as the reverse complement.
CGGGACCACATCGCGTACTACCGCGCCGTGATGGCCTCCGACGCGGCGCGCAGCGCGGAGGCGGCGGTGGGACACAACCCGTCGCGCGAGGCGTGGGCGCGGATCGGGCGCATGCAGTTCGACTACCTGGTGGGGCACGGTCTCCAGCCGCACCACCGCATGCTGGAGATCGGCTGCGGCAACCTGCGCGCCGGACGGCTGTTCATCGACTACCTCGACACCGCCCACTACTACGGCATCGACATCTCGCCGCACATCCTGCTCGCCGCCCAGGACACCCTCGTCGCCGAGAAACTGCAGCCCAAGCTGCCGTACCTGGCGCTCGCCGACGACCTCACCTTCGCCTTCCTGCCCGACGCGCACTTCGACGTCGTGCACGCGCACAGCGTCTTCTCCCACTCCCCGCCGCACGTCATCGAGGAGTGCTTCGCCCACGTCGGCAGGATCCTCGCGCCCGGCGGGTTCTTCGACTTCACCTTCGACCGCACCGAGGGCGAGGAGCACCAGGTGCTGCGCGAGGACTTCTACTACCGCACGGAGACGCTGACCGGACTCGCCGCCCGGCACGGCCTGGACGCCCGGTTCATGGACGACTGGGAGCGGCTGCCGCACCGGCAGTCCAAGATGCGCGTGACCGTGGCCGCCGACCGGGCCCGTACGGTGGGGCCATGAACATCTGTGTCTTCCTCTCCGCCGCCGATCTCGACGAGCGCTACACCACTCCCGCGCGGGAATTCGCCACGCTGCTGGGCAAGGGCGGCCACACGCTCGTGTGGGGCGGCTCGGACGTCGGCCTGATGAAGGTCGTCGCCGACGGCGTGCAGGAGGCGGGCGGCCGGCTCGTCGGCGTCTCCGTGCAGTTCCTCTCGGCGAAGGCCCGCCCCGGCGTCGACGAGATGGTCGTCGCGAAGGACCTGGCCGAGCGCAAGAGGCTCCTCCTGGAGAAGGCCGACGCCGTGGTGATCATGGTGGGCGGGACCGGCACGCTCGACGAGGCGACCGAGATCCTGGAGCTGAAGAAGCACGGCCACACGGACAAGCCGGTGGTCCTGCTCAACACCGCCGGGTTCTACGACGGCCTGAAGGAGCAGTTCCGCCGCATGGAGGACGAGGGGTTCCTGCCCCGCCCGCTCACCGACCTGGTGTTCTTCGCGGAGGAGCCGGTGGGGGCGCTGGCGTATCTGGAGGAGAGCCAGGGCATCGAGTGACCTTGGGGTCTTGTGATGGATCTCCGCAGCGTCGCGACGCCCGGCACGCACTCCCCCAAGCTCTCGGCTTCGCTCGAGCAGGGGGGACCCCCATGCCGCACGGCGCGAAGGGCCAGGTGGCTCCGCCACATGGCCCTCCGCACCGCACGCCGATCGCACGCACCGAACGCCGCTCCTTCTCCCGCGGAGATCCATCACAAGACCCCTGGCTCTGATGCGAGCATGGCGGGCATGGCTACTCATGTGATCACCGGGGCGGGCTCCGGCATCGGCGCGGCCGTGGCCCGCCGTCTTCACGCCCGGGGGGACGACCTCGTGCTGCACGCGCGCGACGCCGGCCGCGCGAAGGAGCTGGCGGCCGAGTTCCCCGGGGCGAAGACGCTGGTCGGCGACCTGTCGGACCCCGACAAGCTCTCCTGGGCGTTCTCCCACCAGCCGCTGCCCGACCGCGTGGACTCGCTGCTGCACATCGCCGGGGTCGTCGACCTCGGCCCGGTCGGCGAGCTCACCCCGAAGTCCTGGCGCCACCAGCTCAACGTCAACCTCGTCGCCCCCGCCGAGCTGACCCGCCACTTCCTGCCCCAGCTGCGCGCCGCCCGAGGCCACGTGATCTTCGTCAACTCCGGTGCCGGCCTCAACGCCCACGCCGGCTGGTCCGCGTACGCCGCGTCCAAGCACGGCCTGAAGGCCCTGGCCGACTCCCTGCGCCACGAGGAGCACGGCAACGGCGTCCGCGTCACCTCGGTCTACCCCGGCCGCACGGCGAGCCCCATGCAGGCCAAGGTCCACCAGCAGGAGGGCAAGGAGTACGACGCCTCGAAGTGGATCGACCCGGAGTCCGTGGCCACGGCGATCCTGATGGCCCTGGACCTGCCGAGGGACGCGGAGGTCAACGACCTGACGGTGCGACCTGGGAACTGACCCGGGCCGAGCCGCTGCGTAGGCTTCTGCGGGTGAGCGAAAACAGCCAGTTCAGGTTCGGCGCCGCCACCGGTGTGGGCTCCATGCCGGGCGGCGACGCCCGAGAAGCCGCCAAGACCGTCACCGGAACCTTCGAGGACTTCCCCTTCCTGCCCGAACTGCCCGCCCGGGGACCCGGAGCGGACATGATCGGCCGGACCGCCGGGATGCTCGTCGAGCTGTACGCGCGCGTGGAGCCCAGCGGCTGGCGGCTCGGCGACCGGCCGGGGCGGGACACCAAGCGGGCCCGTTCCTGGCTCGGCGAGGACCTCGACGCGCTGGAGGAGTTCACGCAGGAGTACGGGGGGCCGTTGAAGGTCCAGGCCGTCGGGCCCTGGACCCTCGCCGCCAACCTGGAGCTGAGGAACGGCGAGGCGGCCCTCTCCGACGCCGGCGCCTGCCGTGACCTGGCCGCCTCCCTCGCCGAGGGGCTGCGTCTGCATCTCGCCGAGGTGCGGCGGCGCGTCCCGGGCGCACAGCTCGTCCTCCAGCTCGACGAGCCGTCCCTCACCCCCGTCCTGCGCGGCCAGGTGAAAACCGCCAGCGGCTACCGGACCCATCGGGCCGTCGACCGGCAGATCGTCGAGCAGACACTCCGCGATGTCGTCGGCGTGCACGGGGACGGCCCGGTCGTCGTCCACTCCTGTGCCCCGGACGTCCCCTTCGCCCTGCTGCGGCGGGCGGGCGCGGCGGCCGTCTCGTTCGACTTCTCCCTGCTCACCGAGCGTGACGACGAGGTGATCGGTGAGGCGGTGGAGGCGGGGACCCGGCTCTTCGCCGGTGTTGTCCCGGGCACGGAGGGCCCATTGTCAGACCCTGCCGGTAGCGTCATGGGTGTCAGGACGCTGTGGCGCAGGCTGGGGCTGTCACCGGGGCTTCTCGCGGAGGCGGTCACGCTCACTCCGGCGTGCGGACTCGCGGGGGTATCTCCGAGTTACGCGCGCACCGCGCTCGCCCACTGCGTCCGGGCGGCGAGATCCCTCGCGGACAACCCAGAGTAACGGGAGGACGACACGGTGGCCGGCGACAAGCAAGCGGAGACGACGACGGTGCCCGCCGAGGCACGGGAGAAGCACGCGCGCCTCGCGGAGCAGATCGAGGAGCACCGCTTCCGCTACTACGTGAAGGACGCTCCCGTCGTCAGCGACGCGGAGTTCGACCAGCTGCTGCGTTCCCTGGAGGCGCTGGAGGAGGAGCACCCGGAGCTGCGCACCCCGGACTCGCCGACCCAGAAGGTGTCCGGGTCGTACGAGACGGAGTTCACGGCGGTCGAGCACCGCCAGCGCATGCTCTCCCTCGACAACACGTTCAACGACGAGGAGATGGCCGCCTGGACGGAGCGCATCGCCAGGGAACTGGGCGAGCAGGAGTACCACTTCCTGTGCGAGCTGAAGGTCGACGGCCTCGCCGTGAACCTCACCTACGAGCACGGCCGCCTCACCCGCGCGGCGACCCGCGGCGACGGCCGCACCGGCGAGGACATCACGCCGAACGTCCGGACGATCGCCGAGATCCCGGAGCGCCTCGAGGGCGACCGCGTCCCGGACCTCGTGGAGATCCGCGGCGAGGTCTACTTCCCGATGGAGAAGTTCCAGGAGCTCAACGCCCGGCTCGTCGAGGCCGGCGACAAGCCCTTCGCCAACCCGCGCAACGCGGCGGCCGGTTCACTGCGCCAGAAGGACCCGCGCGTCACCGCCACCCGCCCCCTGCACATGGTGGTGCACGGCATCGGCGCCCTGGAGGGCTACACCGGCCTGACCCGCCTCTCCCAGGCGTACGACCTGCTGAAGACCTGGGGCCTGCCCACCTCCCGGCACAACAGGGTGGTCGACGGACTGGAAGGCGTACGGGAGTTCATCGCCCACTACGGCGAGAACCGCCACTCCGTGGAGCACGAGATCGACGGTGTCGTCGTCAAGCTCGACGAGATCCCGCTCCAGGGCCGCCTCGGCTCCACCTCGCGCGCCCCGCGCTGGGCGATCGCGTACAAGTACGCGCCGGAGGAGGTCAACACCAAGCTCGTCAACATCCGCGTGGGCGTGGGCCGCACGGGCCGGGTCACGCCGTACGCCCAGGTCGAGCCGGTCACGGTCGCCGGCTCCGAGGTCGAGTTCGCCACGCTGCACAACCAGGACGTGGTCAAGGCCAAGGGCGTCCTCATCGGTGACACGGTGGTGCTGCGCAAGGCCGGTGACGTCATCCCGGAGATCCTCGGGCCGGTCGCCGACCTGCGCGACGGCAGCGAGCGCGAGTTCGTGATGCCGAGCGAGTGCCCCGAGTGCGGTACCCCGCTCAGGCCGATGAAGGAGGGCGACGTCGACCTGCGCTGCCCCAACGCCCGTACTTGTCCCGCCCAGTTGCGCGAGCGTCTGTTCTACCTCGCGGGCCGCAAGGCGCTGGACATCGAGCACTTCGGCTACGTCGCCGCCGCCGCTCTCACCGCGCCGCTGGAGCCGAAGGACCCGCCGCTGGTGGACGAGGGCGACCTGTTCGACCTCACCATCGAGCAGTTGCTGCCCATCAAGGCGTACGTCCTCGACCCGGACAGCGGCCTGCCCAAGCGCGACCCCAGGACCGGCGAGGAGAAGGTCGCCACGATCTTCGCGAACCAGCAGGGCGAGCCCCGCAAGAACGCGCTTGCCATGCTGGAGAACATCGCGGCGGCCAAGCAGCGCCCGCTCGCCCGGATCATCACCAGCCTGTCGATCCGTCACGTCGGGCCGGTCGCGGCCGAGGCCCTGGCCCGCGAGTTCCGCTCGATCGAGCGCATCGAACAGGCCACGGAGGAGGAACTGGCGGTCACCGAGGGCGTCGGCCCGACCATCGCCGCCTCCCTCAAGCAGTGGTTCGCCGAGGACTGGCACCGCGAGATCATCCGTAAGTGGAAGGCCGCGGGCGTCCGCATGGAGGCGGAGAGCACCGGCGAGGACGAGGGACCGCGCCCGCTCGAAGGCCTCACCGTGGTCGTCACCGGCACCCTCGAACACTTCACACGGGACGGCGCCAAGGAGGCGCTGCAGAGCCGCGGAGCGAAGGTCACCGGCTCGGTTTCGAAGAAGACGTCATTCGTCGTTGTGGGTGACAGCCCCGGATCGAAATACGACAAGGCGATGCAGCTGAAGGTGCCGGTCCTGAACGAGGAGGGCTTCGGGGTCCTGCTGGAGCAGGGCCCGGACGCGGCAGCCGAAGTCGCCCTTTCGGCCGAGGAGTAGCGGTTGAAGGCCACCCGTTCGGCGCATACCAGATGCATACGGGTGGCCGGGACGCATTCGGGCAACCGTCGGCGACCGCCGCCCGTAAACGCCTTCTGCGGCCTACTGTTGAGATGTGCGCCTGCCGTGCCCAGCTGCGGTCGGGGCATCTTCGTGCTCGCGCGGAGCACGGGGAAGGGATTGGATTTCCAACGCGGGCCGTTGAAGGTTGTCGGGCACCGGGCCGCGTGGCGTGGGCACCGCCGGCTGTGAGAGGGACGGGAATGGAACCGACCGAGAGCGCCGTGCCGGGCTCACGGCTGCGCCTGCGCCGCGTGGCGGTCGCATGGCGGGCAGTCCGTGGGACCGGACGGCCGGCGGGGCGTCCGGGCGTGGAGGTGCGCGCCGTCGGACAGTACACCGCGGACGGGCGCGTCGGGGGGCGTGCCGCCGCGGACGGCCGCGGTGCCGCCCAGCCGGTCACCGAACACGCCCCTGGACTGCTGACGGGCACGGACCAGGGTGCCGGCGCCGAACGGCACCAGTCCTGGCCCGCGCTGCCCGCGGCGGTCGTCGCGGCGGCCGGGTTCGTCCTGGGCGCCGGCTTCTACCGCGCCTTCACCGGCGGCCACGCGCTCTTCCCGGCCGGCCGGGCCGGCTGGGCGCTGGCCGTGCTGACCGGCATCATCGTCGGCCACCTGGTCATGCTCGGCCGCTCCCGCTGGTGGGGCGGCACCGGCTCGGGCGCCGCCCTCACCCTCGCCGTGCTGCTGCTGTACGGCTGGGTGCCGGCCGGCATGGTCAGCCTCACGGTCGTCGTGCTGGTCGGAGTGGCCCGCCGCCACCGCTGGCGCCAGGGCGTCCTGCACGGCGCGGTCGACCTCCTCGGCATCGGCGCCGGCGCCCTGGTGCTGGGCGCCTTCGGCTCCGTCCCGTCCGTCGAGTCCCCGGCGGACCCGGACACCTGGACGCTCTACACGGCCCCCCAGGTGGCCCTGGTCGCCGCCGCCTACCTCGCCGTCTCCCGCGTCCTGCTCTGGTACCTGCACGCCCCGCGCCCGGGCCTGCCCACCGTCGCCCGCACCGCCCTGGTCCGGCAGGGCCTGGTGGCGGTGGCGCTGCTGGGCATCGCGCCGCTGGTGTGCGTGGTGGCCGTGGCCAAACCGATCCTGCTGCCCCTGTTCTCCATCCCGCTCATCGCACTGGACTCCACGCTCTGGATCGCCCGGGCCCGCGCTGAGGAACAACTGCGCGACCCGCTGACCGGGCTGCCCAACCGTCAGTGGCTGCAGGAGCGCATCTGGACCGCGCTGGACGACGCCGAGCGCATCGACGCCCGCGCCGCCCTGATGCTGATCGACCTCGACCGTTTCCGGTCGGTCAACGACACCCTCGGCCATCTGGCCGGTGACCGGCTGCTGTTGCAGATCGCCGACCGGCTGCGCGTGGCGCTGCCGCGCGGGGCGGAGGCGGCGCGGCTCGGCGGGGACGAGTTCGCGGTCTTACTGCCCGTCGCCGACTCCACGACCTCCGCGACCCGGGTCGCCCGCAACCTCGTCTCCGCGCTCAGCTCACCGCTCGACCTCGACGGCCTCACCCTCGTCCTGGAGGCCAGCGCCGGGGTCGCCGTCTTCCCCGACCACGCCCTCGACGCCGAAGGGCTGCTGCGGCGGGCGGACGTGGCGATGTACCAGGCGAAGCGGGACCGTACGGGTGTCGAGGTCTACGAGTCCAAGCGCGACTCCAACACTCCGGACCGGCTCGGCCTGCTGGGCGACCTGCGCCGGGCGCTGGACGCCCACGAGGTCGAGCTGCACTACCAGCCGAAGGTCCGCTTCGACGGTCAGGTCGCCGGCCTGGAGGCCCTGGTCCGCTGGGTCCACCCCGAGCGGGGCAAGGTGCCGCCGGACGAGTTCATAGCGATCGCCGAGTCCTCCGGGCTGATGCCCCATCTCACCGAGTACGTCCTGGAGACCGCCCTCGCCCAGGTCGCGCGCTGGCGGTCCCAGGGACTGTTCGTCCCGGTCGCGGTCAACGTCTCCCCGCGCGACGTCCACATCCCCGGCTTCGCGGGCTCGGTCGCAGCCCGGCTGGCCCGGCACGGCGTGCCCGCGGGAGCGCTCCAACTCGAGATCACGGAACACGTCCTCCTGGAGGACCCGCAGCGCGCCGCCGACACCCTCAACGCGCTGACCGGGCACGGCGTCAAGATGTCCCTGGACGACTTCGGCACGGGCTACTCCTCGCTCGTGCACCTGCGCCGGCTCCCGGTCAGCGAGCTGAAGATCGACCGTTCGTTCGTCGCCCGGCTCGCGGTCGACACCGAGGACGCCGAGATCGTGCGCTGCACGGTCGACCTCGCGCACTCCCTCGGCCTGCTCGTCGTCGCCGAGGGCGTCGAGGACGACGAGACCTGGGAACGCCTGCGCGACCTCGGCTGCGACGCCGTCCAGGGCTGGCTGGTCGCCGCCGCGATGCCCCCCGACGAGACCACGGCATGGCTCCGCGCCCGGGGATCCCGCGGCTGGCAGCGCCCCCGGGCGGCCCTCCCGGCGGCGACGGCGGACGACTCGGGCCGGATCGGCTAGAGCCGGGAGCACCGGGGTCCGGCAAACCGTTTCACGGGCACGGCCTCCCGACCCATAGGATTGGGCCAAACCACATTCACTCACCCCCAGAGGATCGCTGCATGCCTGGCATCACGCGCGAGGAGGTCGCCCACCTCGCCCGGCTGGCGCGTCTGGAGCTGAAGCCCGAAGAGCTCGAACACTTCGCGGGACAGCTGGACGACATCATCGGCGCGGTCGCCCGCGTCAGCGAGGTCGCCGACCAAGACGTACCGCCGACCTCGCACCCGCTCCCGCTGACGAACGTCATGCGCCCGGACGAGGTCCGTCCCTCGCTCACCCCCGAGCAGGCGCTCTCCGGCGCCCCGGCCCAGGAGCAGCAGCGTTTCAAGGTGCCGCAGATCCTGGGGGAGGACTAAGAACGTGACGGACATCATCAAGCTCACCGCCGCCGAGACCGCCGCGAAGATCGCCTCCGGCGAGCTGACGGCCGTCGAGGTCACCGAGGCCCACCTCGCCCGCATCGAGGCCGTCGACGAGAAGGTGCACGCCTTCCTGCACGTCGACCGCGAGGGCGCCCTCGCCCAGGCCCGAGCCGTCGACGAGAAGCGCGCCAACGGGGAGAAGCTCGGCCCGCTGGCCGGTGTGCCCCTGGCGCTGAAGGACATCTTCACCACCGAGGGCGTGCCCACGACCGTCGGTTCGAAGATCCTCGAGGGCTGGATCCCGCCGTACGACGCGACCGTCACCCAGCGGCTCAAGGCCGCCGACGTCGTGATCCTCGGCAAGACCAACATGGACGAGTTCGCCATGGGGTCCTCCACCGAGAACAGCGCCTACGGCCCGACCGGCAACCCCTGGGACCTGACGAAGATCCCCGGCGGCTCCGGAGGCGGCTCCTCCGCCGCACTGGCCGCGCACATGGCCCCGCTCGCCATCGGCACCGACACCGGCGGCTCCATCCGCCAGCCCGCCGCCGTCACCGGCACGGTCGGGGTGAAGCCGACGTACGGCGCGGTCTCCCGCTACGGCATGGTGGCGTTCTCCTCCTCCCTCGACCAGGGCGGCCCCTGCGCGCGCACGGTCCTGGACGCGGCCCTGCTGCACGAGGTGATCGCCGGACACGACCCGATGGACTCCACCTCCATCGACGAGCCCGTCCCGGCGGTCGTCGAGGCCGCCCGCAACGGCAGCGTCGAGGGCATGCGCGTCGGCGTCGTCAAGCAGTTCCGCGGCGAGGGCTACCAGGCCGGCGTCATCCAGCGGTTCGACGAGTCCGTCGAGCTGCTCAAGGAACTGGGCGCCGAGATCGTCGAGCTGGACTGCCCGTCCTTCGACCTGGCGCTGTCGGCGTACTACCTGATCGCGCCCTCCGAGTGCTCCTCCAACCTCGCCCGCTTCGACGGCCTGCGCTACGGCCTGCGGACCGGCGACGACGGCAGCCACTCGGCGGAGGAGGTCACCTCCCTCACCCGCGAGGCCGGCTTCGGCCCCGAGGTCAAGCGCCGCATCATGCTCGGCACGTACGCGCTGAGCTCCGGCTACTACGACGCCTACTACGGCAGCGCCCAGAAGGTCCGCACGCTCATCAAGCAGGACTTCGACAAGGCGTTCGAGCAGGTCGACGTCATCGTCTCCCCGACGACCCCGACCACCGCCTTCGCGATCGGCGAGCGCGCCGACGACCCGATGGCGATGTACCTCGCCGACCTGTGCACCATCCCGACCAACCTGGCGGGCAACGCGGCCATGTCGCTGCCGTGCGGTCTCGCCCCGGAGGACAACCTCCCGGTCGGCCTGCAGATCATCGCCCCCGTCATGAAGGACGACCGCCTCTACAAGGTGGGTGCCGCCGTCGAGGCCGCCTTCGTGGAAAAGTGGGGCCACCCGCTGATCGAGGAGGCTCCGTCGCTGTGAGCGCACTGTCCAAGGCCAAGGGCTTCAAGAACTCCAAGTCCGGCCTGTACGTGTCGATGGCCACGTCGGCGTTCGGCGCCGTCGGTGTCTACAAGCAGATCAAGAAGGCCCGCGGAGACAACGACACGCTGCGGCTGATCGACGCCGTCGTGACCGGCGCGGCCGTCGTCACCAACCTGGCCATTCTCTACCGCGAGCTGAAGCGGCTGGGCGACGACGACGTCCTGCTGGGCTGAGAGGGAAGTTTCACCGTGACCACCACGACCGACCTGGTGTCGTACGAGGACGCACTCGCGTCGTACGACCCCGTCATGGGCCTCGAGGTCCATGTCGAACTCGGCACCAAGACCAAGATGTTCTGCGGCTGTTCGACCGCCCTCGGCCAGGACGCCAACACGCAGACCTGCCCGGTCTGCCTCGGCCTGCCCGGCGCGCTGCCGGTCGTCAACGCGACCGGTGTCGAGTCCGCCATCAAGATCGGCCTCGCGCTGAACTGCGAGATCGCCGAGTGGTGCCGCTTCGCCCGGAAGAACTACTTCTATCCGGACATGCCGAAGAACTTCCAGACCTCCCAGTACGACGAGCCGATCGCCTTCAACGGCTACCTCGACGTGCAGCTGGAGGACGGCGAGACCTTCCGCGTGGAGATCGAGCGCGCCCACATGGAGGAGGACACCGGCAAGTCGACGCACGTCGGCGGCGCCACCGGCCGTATCCACGGCGCGTCCCACTCCCTGCTCGACTACAACCGCGCCGGCATCCCGCTCATCGAGATCGTCACCAAGCCGATCGAGGGCGCGGGCGAGCGTGCCCCCGAGGTCGCGCGGGCCTACGTCCGTGAGCTGCGCGAGGTCATCCGGGCGCTCGGCGTCTCCGAGGCCCGGATGGAGATGGGCCAGATGCGCTGCGACGTGAACCTGTCGCTGCGCCCGAACGGCACCGAGAAGTTCGGCACGCGTTCCGAGACGAAGAACGTCAACTCGCTGCGGTCCGTCGAGCGCGCGGCCCGCTTCGAGATCCAGCGGCACGCGGCCGTGCTCTCCTCCGGCGGCACCATCGTGCAGGAGACCCGGCATTTCCACGAGGACACGGGGTCGACGACCTCGGGCCGCGTGAAGGAGGAGGCCGAGGACTACCGGTACTTCCCGGAGCCCGACCTCGTCCCGGTGGCCCCGTCCCGTGAGTGGGTCGAGGAGCTGCGGGCCGGGCTGCCCGAGCTGCCGCTGGTCCGCCGCAACCGACTCCGCGAGGAGTGGGGCGTCTCGGCCACCGACATGCAGGCGATCCTCAATGCCGGAGCGCTGGAGCCGATCGTCGCCACCATCGAGGCCGGGGCCGACGCCGCCTCCGCCCGCAAGTGGTGGATGGGCGAGCTGGCCCGCAGCGCCAACGAGTCGGGCAAGGCGCTCGACGAGCTGGCCATCACGCCGCAGCAGGTCGCCCGGGTCACCGAGCTCGTCGCGAAGGGCGACCTGAACGACAAGCTGGCCCGTCAGGTCATCGAGGGTGTCCTCGCGGGCGAGGGCACCCCGGACGAGGTCGTCGACAAGCGCGGTCTGAAGGTCGTCTCCGACGAGGGCGCGCTGACGGCGGCCGTCGACGAGGCGATCGCCGGCAACCCGGGTGTCGCGGACAAGATCCGCGGCGGCAAGGTGGCGGCGGCCGGTGCCCTGGTCGGCGCGGTCATGAAGGCGACCCGGGGTCAGGCCGACGCGGCGCGCGTCAAGGAGCTGATCCTGGAGAAGCTGGGCGTCAGCGAGGGCTGAGCCCCGCGGAACCCGACAGGGGGGATGCACCGAGCCCGGTGCATCCCCCCTGCGTATGCGTCCTACGGTCGGCGTCCCACGACCCGGACGAAGCCCAGCGTCTCGCCCCGGTCCAGGCGCAGCATCTCGGCGCACTGTCCGGCCATCCGGATGTGGAACTCGTCCGTGTGCTCCTCGGCGACGACCTCGCACCAGCGCAGCCAGTCCCGCCAGCCGTCGTCGAGCCAGTCGGCCGTCTCGACCTCCACGGCGCCGCTGCGCATCCAGTGACGCCGCCACCAGCCTGCCGTGTGGAAGCACCAGAAGGCGGGCTCCCAGTACGGCTTCAGGTGCTCCGGTGGCTCGACGCCGTCGATCTCCTCGCGCAGCGCCGGTACGACGACACCGATCCGCCCGCCGGGCTTCAGCAGCCGCGTCAGCTCGGGCAGGTACAGGTCATCGGTGCCGAAGTACTGGTACGCGTCGATGGAGACGATCGCGTCGAAGCTGCTCTCGCCGAAGGGCAGGTCGTGCGCCTCGGCCAGCACGGGCAGGACGCGGTCGGCCATGCCCGCCTCCGCGATGCGCGCGGCGTTCTCGTCGGGCTTGATCCACAGGTCGGCGGCGGTGACCTGAGCGTCGTACTCCCTGGCGAGGAAGATCGACGTCATGGCGCGTCCGCAGCCCAGGTCGAGCACGCGCGAGCCGGGACGCAGTGTGTCGAGTCCCAGGGCCGGGGCCAGCCACTCCAGCAGCCACAGCGCGTGCGGGCCCATCTGGTTCTCGATGGTCCAGCGGGCGTCGTAGCGGTTGCTGCGCGGGTAGCCGGGGTGGCTCACGCGGTCAGTGAGGGGGTCGTTCGAGGTCCGGGAAGTGATGTCCGGCATCGGTGAACGGGCTCCTTGAGTCCTTGGGGAAGAAAGGGGATGCGTCGGAGCTCGGTCGGACCGTCAAACAATGCACCTGCTTCGGCCGGGCGGCGAGGTGCCGCGGGCGTTCCTCGGACCAGCGGACGCTAACAGGGGGTCTCACCACCCTGCATCCGGTTTCCGTTCACGGCGCGCTACCGTCTCGGCCATGAGTGGACGCGCTGATTCCGACACCGGCCCGGAGATACCGGAGACAGACGCCGAGGTCGTGGAGACGGACGCCGACTTTCCCGACTCGGACGCCGATCTTGCTGAGTCAGACGTCGATCTTCCTGAGTCAGACGTCGATCTTCCTGAGACAGACGACGACTTTTCTGACTCAGACGACGACACGGAAGAGGACGCGCGACGAGCCCGCTGGACGGCTGCCGTGACCGGGGTCCTGCTGACCCTGGCGGGACTGGCCGCGGCGCTGCTCCGCCTCACCCGCTCCGCGACCGCGCTCGTCCCGGCCGCGTACGCCGGCGGGGCCGCCGTCTGTGCTGTCGCGGCCGTGCTGGGCTCCCGGGGCCGCACCCGGCGGGCGCTGTGGCTGCTGATCGCGGGGGTGATGGCGATGGCGCTGGGGGACCAGTTCGACTGACCGCGACCACTGTGAATAAGCCCACGAAACCGACAAACGATCTCGTTCCCCTGCAAGAGTGATTCCGCATTGCTCATGCGTTCTTTGCGGGCTGTTCAGTTCATGGACGACTGCTCCCGGCCAAAGATCCAGAAAAGTAACCCTGGGAGCACGTTTCGTGGCAGCCCTCGCACGCTGGTGTGTCCAACGCCGTATGGTCACCGTTCTGCTGTGGCTCCTCGCCTTCGCAGGGGTCGCCGCAGGCGCCGCCGCAGCGGGCTCCGCCTACTCGAACGACTACCAGGTCCCCGGCACCGAGTCGGGCCGCGCCACCCAGATGCTCCACGAGGGCTTCCCGCGACTCGGCGGCGACAGCGACACCGTCGTCTGGCACACCACGTCCGGCAGCGTCCGCGCCGCCGACGTCGAGCAGACCATGACCCGCACCCTGGACCGCGTCGGGAAGCTGGCCGGTGTGGCCTCCGTGACCAGCCCCTACGAGGGCCCGGGCGCCGGCCGGATCAGCGCGGACGGCCGGACGGCGTACGCCACGGTCACCTTCGACGACCAGGCCCAGGACATCAGCGAGTCCGAGGCGCGGGCCGTCGTCGACGCCGCGAAGAGCGCCGAGACCGACGGCCTCCAGGTGGAACTGGGCGGCAGCGCCGTCGAGCTCACCCAGACCTCCGGCGACCACACCGCCGAGATCGTCGGTGTGGTCGTCGCCGCCGTCGTGCTGTTCCTCGCCTTCGGCTCGCTCGCCGCCTCGCTGCTGCCCATCGCTACCGCCCTGGTCGGCGTCGGCACCGCCTACGCCGGGATCGTGCTGCTCGGGCACGCCATGACCGTCGCCGACTTCGCCCCCATGCTCGGCATGCTGATCGGGCTCGGTGTCGGCATCGACTACGCGCTGTTCATCGTGACGAGACACCGGCGCGGCCTGAAACGCGGGCAGTCCGTCACCGAGGCCGCCACGAACGCCGTCGCGACCACGGGACGGGCGGTCGTCTTCGCGGGTGCCACCGTTTGCATAGCCCTGCTGGGCATGCTGATCCTCCGGCTGAGCTTCCTCAACGGCGTCGCTATAGCGGCCAGCCTCACCGTGATCCTCACCGTCGCGGCCTCCGTGACCCTGCTCCCCGCGCTGCTGTCCCTCATCGGGATGCGCGCGCTCAGCCGCCGCGAGCGCCGCCGCCTGGCGGAGCACGGGCCCGAGCCGGAACTGCCCACCGGCTTCGCCGCCCGCTGGTCGGCGTTCGTGGAGCGTCACCCCAAGGTGCTCGGTGCCGTCGCCCTGGCCGTCATGGCGGTCCTCGCACTGCCCACGCTCTCCCTGCACCTCGGCACCTCCGACCAGGGCAACGACCCCGGGACGTCCACCACCCGCCAGGCCTACGACCTTCTCGCCGACGGCTTCGGCCCCGGCGTGAACGGCCCGCTCACCCTCGTCACGAAGGTCGACGGAGCCGAGGACAAACTCGCCCTGGACAACCTCGACGGCACCCTCCGCACCACCGACGGCGTCGCCTCGGTGACCCCGGTGACGTTCGACTCCGGCGGGGACACCGCCTACCTCACCGTCGTACCGGAGTCCTCCCCGCAGTCGAAGCAGACCAGCGACCTCGTCGACCGGCTGCGCGACGAGGTGCTGCCGCGCGCCGAGGCGGGCACCTCGCTCGACGTGCAGGTGGGCGGCATGACGGCCGGCTACGACGACTTCGCCGACGTCATCGTCTCCAAGCTGCCCGTCTTCACCGGAGTCGTCATCGGCCTGGGCTGTCTGCTGCTCCTGCTCGCCTTCCGGTCGATCGGCATCCCGCTGAAGGCCGCCGCGATGAACGTCGCCGCCGTGGCCTCCGCCTTCGGCGTGGTGGTCGCGATGTTCCAGTGGGGCTGGGGCAGCGAACTGCTCGGCCTCGGCAGCGCGGGCCCCATCGAGCCGTTCCTGCCCGTGATCATGGTGTCGGTGCTCTTCGGCCTCTCCATGGACTACCAGGTCTTCCTGGTCAGCCGGATGTACGAGGAGTGGCTGGAGACCGGCGACAACCGGCGAGCCGTCCGGGTCGGCCTGGCGGAGACCAGCCGGGTGATCAACTCGGCGGCGGTCATCATGATCTCGGTCTTCCTGGCCTTCGTCCTCAGCGGCGACCGGGTGATCGCCATGTTCGGCATCGCGCTGGCATCGGCCGTCGCCCTGGACGCCTTCGTGCTCCGCACGCTCCTGGTGCCCGCCCTGATGCACCTGCTCGGCGGCGCCAACTGGTGGCTGCCCCGCTGGCTGGACCGGCGCATGCCGCGGATCAGCATCGAACCGCCCGAGTGCCGTGCCGCCCATGAGAGGCTGGCCGCCGCGACGGACGCCGAGGTGGCGGGCGTCCTGGCCGAGGAGGAGCGGCAGCGGGATGTACGCGATATCCCTGGGTGACGACGCCGAACTGAGACCACTCGAGCCCTGGCACGCCGAGGAGTTCCTGGCGCACCTGGAGCGGGGCCGGGAGTTCATCGGGCGGTACATCCCGTTCGGGACGACCGAGACGGACCTGACCTCGGCGCGTGCCAAGCTCCAGCTGTACGCCGACATGCGCGCCGCCGACACGGGGTCCCTGCACGGCCTGTGGCTGGACGGGAAGCTCGTGGGCGGCGTGCTGTTCCTGAACTTCGACGCGGCGAACGGCACCTGCGAGGTCGGCTGCTGGCTGGAGCCCGCCGGAACGGGCCGGGGCCTCGTCACCCGCGCGATGCGGGTGCTGATCGACTGGGCCGTCGAACAGCGCGGCATCCACCGCGTCGAGTGGGTCGCCGCCGCGGGCAACCGGCCGAGCCTGAACGTGGCACGGCGGCTCGGAATGACCCGCGACGGTGTGCGGCGCGAGGCGCACCACTACCGTGGCGTACGGCACGATCTCGAAGTCTGGTCGGTGCTGTCACCCGAGTGGCGCGACGCATCCGCGCGTGCCGCTCACGACGATCATTAAGAGACTTCTCAGACAGCGACCCTACGGTGCGAGACATGGCAACGAACGCAGTGGACGAGACCGAGGCCACCGAGGCCACGACCGACGAGAAGGCGGTGGAAACCACCAAGTCCGACGCGGTGACCGACACGGAGGTCCGGGCCGAGGCCCCGGCCGCCGAGACCAGGGAGGAAAGCCCCTCCGGCGTCGGCCAGGGCGCCGCCGCCGTGGTCTCCGCCGCGCTGGGCGTCGTCTCGCTCACCGGCAGCTGGGTCGGCACCGTGGCCGCCGCCCGACAGAACCTCGTCGGTCAGCTCCAGACCGCCCAGGGCGCGAGCGTGGCCAAGCAGATCCAGGCGGTCTACGGTGACGCCTGGCAGACCACCGCCCTGTGGGGCGGCCTGTTCGCGGTGATCGCGCTGGTGGTCGGCGTCGGGACGCTCGCCCGGCCCGCGTTCGGCACGCCCGGCAGGATCCAGGCTCCCTGGGTCAAGTCGGTCGCCTGGGCGGGTGTGGCCCTCGGAGTGATCGGCCTGTTCCTGGCCGTCCTCAAGTACACCGGCATCCTGCTCGGACTGCCGTCGGCGAGCTGAGTCGCGGCAGCTCCTGAGGGGTCTCAGGGTCATCCGTAAGCACCTTACGGAGCTCCTGAGGCCCCTCACGCGTGTCTAAGGCCCCACCGGCCCCCGAAGATGCGGAACTCTCCCGATGCTTCCGCCCCGCCCGGGAGACGAAGGTGGAGGCATCGCGGAGGAACCCCTCCGTGACCGCTCTCCCACCGAGGACACGCCATGTACGAGTACGAGATGCAGCAGATGCGCACCGCCGACCTCATCCGCCGCGCCGACCGCGAACGCCGGGTCCGCGAGGCTGCCCGGGTCCGCCGCGCGGCCGAAGGCTCCGCCGAGCACGAGAGCCATAGCCGCCGCTTCCGCCGGCACCTCTTCGCCAGGGCCGCGTGAACGCCGGAACGGGACCGGCCGACGCCTGGACGGTCCGAGGGGGAGCGGGTGCGGCGGCCGTCGCTGTCCGGGTGGAGGCGGTTGCGGGTGCCGTGCCCGTTCCTGCGCCCCGGGAGGCAGCCACGGGTGCTGTGGTCGTCCCGACTGAGGTGGGCGCGGGTGCCGTGCCCGCCCGTGCGGGGCCGGCTGCCGGTGGTGTGGTCGTGCCGAGGAGACGGGGGTGGGTGCCGTGGTCGTCCCGACCGAGAACGGCGCGGGTGGCGTTGTCGTCCCCGGCGCCGTCCAGCGGGCCGCTCGTGGGAAAAGCGGTGCCGAGCTGCCGGGCCCGCGTGCGATGCTCGGGGCCGTGGAGACAAGGTCCGTAAGCCCCGTGTTCATCGGCCGGGCCGCCGAGTTGGGCACGCTGGACGAGGTGCTCGCCGGTGCCGCCGCCGGTGACCCCCAGGCGCTGCTCATCGGCGGTGAGGCCGGAGTCGGCAAGACCCGCCTCCTCGAGGAGTTCGCCGGCACCGCGCGCCGTCGGGGTGCAGTCGTCGCGCTCGGCGGCTGCGTCGAGATCGGCGCCGACGGACTGCCGTTCGCGCCGTTCTCCACCGCGCTGCGCGCCCTGCGCCGCGAACTGCCGGAGCAACTCGCCGCCGCGGCGGCCGGGCAGGAGGAGGAACTGGCCCGCCTGCTCCCAGAGATCGGCACCGCGGCCGCGCGTGAGGCCGGCCGGCACGACGAGGACGGCATGGCCCGCCTCTTCGAACTCACCGTCCGCCTGCTGGAGCGCGTCGCCGCCGAGCACACCGTCGTGCTCGCCCTGGAGGACCTGCACTGGGCCGACGCCTCCACCCGGCACCTGCTCGCCTACCTCTTCCGCACCCTGCGCACGGGCCGCCTCGTCGTCCTCGCCACCTACCGCTCCGACGACATCCACCGCCGTCACCCGCTGAGACCCCTGCTCGCCGAGCTCGACCGGCTCCGTAGCGTCCGCCGCCTCGAACTCGCCCGCTTCACCCGCGACGAGGTGTGCCTCCAGATCGCCGGCATCCTCGCCCAGGAACCCGACCCGGACCAGGTCGACGCCATCTTCGAACGCTCCGACGGCAACGCCTTCTTCGTCGAGGAACTCGCCGTCGCCGCCCACGAGGGCTGCCGCACCGGCCTGACCGACTCCCTGCGCGATCTGCTGCTGGTCCGCGTGGAAGGGCTTCCGGAGGCCGCCCAGCAGGTCGCCCGGATCGTCGCCGAGGGCGGCTCCACCGTCGAGTACCGGCTGCTGGCCGCCGTCGCCCGGCTCGCCGAGGACGACCTCATCGAGGCGCTGCGGGCCGCCGTGAACGCCGGCATCCTCACGCCCGCACCCGGCGGCGACGGCTACCGCTTCCGCCACTCCCTGGTCCGCGAGGCCGTCAGCGACGACCTGCTCCCCGGCGAACGCTCCCGTCTCAACCGCCGCTACGCCGAAGCCCTGGAGAGCGACCCGGCCCTCGTCCCCGCGGACCAGCGCGCCACCCGCCTGGCCAGCTACTGGTACCACGCCCACGACCCGGCCAAGGCCCTGCCCGCCGTCCTCGACGCCTCCGTCGAGGCGCGCCGCCGGCACGCCTACGCCGAGCAACTGCGGCTGCTGGAGCGGGCGATGGAACTGTGGGACTACGCCCCTGACGTCGTGCGCGACACACTGCGCCCCGCCGACTACGCCGAGGCCTACCCGCCCTGCGGCTGCGACCCGGCCACCACGGCGCTGAGGTACCTCGACCTGCTGGCCGAGGCGACCGTCGTGGGACGGCTCTGCGGGGAGCGCGAACGCGCCCTGACGATCGCCAAGCGCGCGCTGCGCCTGCTGGACGAGGAGGACGATCCCCAGCGCGCCGCCTGGTTCTGGGTCCAGCGCTCCCGGCTGGTGCAGAGCCTCGCCCGTGGCGACGGCTGGAAGGAGATCGCCACAGCGCAGGAGCTGGTGCGCGGCCTGCCGCCGTCCGAGGTGCACGCCGAGGTGCTCGCCACCGCCGCCCACTGGTCGTCTCT
This sequence comes from Streptomyces sp. NRRL S-455, assembly GCF_000717875.1. Lineage (GTDB taxonomy): Bacteria > Actinomycetota > Actinomycetes > Streptomycetales > Streptomycetaceae > Streptomyces. The sequence continues at coordinate 277,019 of NZ_JOCT01000003.1, read as the reverse complement.
GCACGAACCCGGCCCCGAGGCACTGACCGCCGCCGAGCGGGCCGTCGAGTACGCGCGCATGGTGGGCGCCGACGACATCGAGTCCAACGCCCGGCTCACGCTCGGCGGACTCATGGTCGACGCCGGGCAGATCGAGGCGGGGCTGACCCACATGTACGAGGTCAGGGACGAGGTGGTGGCGCGCGGTCTCGCACCGGTCGTGGGCCGCAGCCATGTGAACCTGCCCTCCGTCCTCGAAGGTGTCGGCCGCTCCGAGGAATCCGTCGGCATCCTCCAGGAGGGCCTGCGGCTCGCGGGGAGGATGGGGCTGCGGGTGGCCGAGGCCTGGATCTGGAGCAACCTCGCCGAATCGCTCATCTCCCTGGGCCGCTGGGACGAGGCCGCCGAGGCGGCGGTCAGCGCCCAGCGGCGGGGGCAGACGGCGGCACCGTACGGGTCGGGAGCCAACAGCCTGGCCTTCCTCGCCCTCGCCCGGGGCGAGGTGTCCGAGGCGGGGCGTCATCTCGCCGAGAGCCGCGCCTCCTACGGCCCCCATGACCCCATGCCGCAGCACGACCTCCCGATCGCCTGCCTCACCCTCAAGGTCGCCGTCGCGGAGGGCCGTCTCCACGACGCCCGCGCCGAACTGGCCCGCACCCTGGAGTCCGGCTTCCCGCCCGGCACCCAGCGCTACGCCTGGCCGCTGCTGCTCGAAGCGGCCACGGCCGAGGCCGACGCCCGGACGCTGCCCGCCGCACGGGAAGGCCGCGAGGAGGTGCTGGCCGGCATCCTCGGGGCCGTCAAGCAGCTCACCACCAACGCCCCCGTCTGGCTCGCCCACGAGCAGTGGGTGCGCGCCGAACTCCACCGCGCGGAGGGCCGCGGCACCCCGGACACCTGGTCGGAGGTGGTCAGCGCCTTCGAAGCCCTGGAGCGGCCCTACGACCTCGCCCGCGTCCGGTACCGGCTGGCCGAGTCCCTGCTGACGGGGGATGGCGAGGACGACGAGCGCGACCGCGCCACCGAACTGCTCCGCCTCACCCGCGCCGTCGCCCGCCACCTCGGCGCCCGGCCGCTCGCCGACGCCGCCGAAGCCCTCGCCCAGCGCGCCCGCCTCCCGCTGACGCCCGCCCTCCGGCCGGCCCCCGCGGACCCCGCCGCGGCACTCGGCCTCACCAGCCGCGAACGGGACGTGCTGCGTCTGGTCGCCGCCGGCCACACCAATCGCCGGATAGCCGAGAAACTGTTCATCTCACCGAAGACCGCGAGCGTCCACGTCTCCAACATCCTGGCCAAGCTGGGCGTCTCCGGGCGGGGCGAGGCCGCGGCGGTGGCACACCGCCTGGGCATGTTCCCGGCCGAATCGCTCATGCCCGGTTCGCCCGGCTGAGGTTTACGCTGTAAGGGACTTCGGGGGTGTCACGGTCCAGGGAGGATCCGTGTTCAATGTGTTCGAGGAACTGTTCTCGCCGGGCCGCAAGCACACCCGCGACGAGCAGAACCGCCTGGAGCTGACCAGGGAGGACGTCGGGGACGGGGATCCCGGACGCGGTCCGATAGACCTGACGTCCGGGAAGGTCGTGGTCCGCCCGCCGCAGGAGCCGGGAGCGGAACCCTCCGAGAAGTGAGCAGCGGCCCGGTTCCCCGGCTGTGGCGCTAGCTCACCCGCACTTCCAGAATCCTGTCGTCCCCGTCGTCCGGGTTGCCCCGGCCGTCCGTGTTGCTGGTCACCAGCCACAGCCGGTCGCCGCCCGCCGGAACCACCGTGCGCAGCCGGCCGTACTCGCCCTCCAGGAAGGCCTGTGGTTCGGCCGAGGCCTCGGTGCCGTTCAGCGGGATGCGCCAGAGCCGCTTGCCGCGCAGGCCCGCCATCCAGACGGACCCCTCGGCGTAGGCGATGCCGCTGGGGGAGGCCTCGGCCGTGGTCCACTGGTCGACCGGGTTGTGGAACTGCTTGTCGCCGGACCTGCCCTCGGCCTCCGGCCAGCCGTAGTTGTCGCCCGGCTTGATCGCGTTGAGCTCGTCCCAGGTGTCCTGGCCGAACTCCGAGGCGAACAGCCGCTGCTCGGTGTCCCAGGCCAGGCCCTGCACATTGCGGTGGCCGTACGAGTACACCGGCGAGTCCGGGAACGGGTTGCCCGGCGCCGGCTCGCCCTCCGGGGTCAGCCGCAGGATCTTGCCGCCCACGGAGTCCTTGTCCTGCGACAGGCCCGTGTCGCCGCTCTCGCCCGTGCCGACGTACAGCAGCTTGTCGGGCCCGAACGCGATCCGGCCGCCGTTGTGGATGAAGCCCTTGGGGATGCCCCGGTAGATCGTGTCGGGCGCGCCGAGCTGTTCGCCGGCGGGCTTCTTCTCGTCGTAGAGCATGCGGACGATGCGGTTGTCGCCGGCCGAGGTGAAGTACGCGTAGACCATGTGGTCCGAGGCGAAGTCGGGGGACAGGGCGATGCCGAGCAGACCGCCCTCGCCCGCGGCCGATACGCCCGGCACCTCGCCCAGCTCGGTCTTCTTCCCGGTCTTCTCGTCGACCCGGACGATGGTCCCCTCGTCCCGGGAGGAGACGAGCAGGCCGCCGCCCGGCAGGGGCGCGAGACCCCACGGGGAGTCCAGGCCCTCGGCGACGGTGCGCAGCACCTTCACGGAGCCCTTGGCGGGTGGGGTCGCCTCGGCGGCCTGCCCCGCCGGCGCGGACGACTGCGGTGACGTACGGCTGGGGGAGGCGCCCTCGTCTCCGCCGGACGAACCTCCGCCGTCGGAGGAGCAGCCGGCCGTCAGCAGGAGCGCGGCGGCGGCCAGCACGGCCGGCACGGCTCGACGATGCACGATCATGGTCCCTTCGAGCGGCGGCGGGTTCTCCTTGTCATACACCTCCCGCGCCTGCCAAGTTCCCGATCACCGAACCAAGAACCAAGAGAGCGGCGCCGTGACCGGGTTTGCCCCGAAGACTCCCCACCGACCGCGCAGCCGCCGGTTCCCGGTCAGTCCCACGATCCCTGCGCCGGCGGCAGGCCCGCCACCTCTCGCAGGTCCTCGGCCGTCAGACGCAGGCGCGTCGCGGCCGTGTTCTCCGTGACCCAGCGCTCCTGCTTCGTGCCCGGCACCGGAACCACGTGGGGGCCCTGGGCGAGGACCCATGCGAGGGCGACCTGGGCGGGCGTGACGTGGTTGCCGTGGCGACGGGCAACGCGGCGCAGGCCCGCGACGATCGGCTGGTTCGCGGCCATCATCTCGGCCGTGAAGCGGGGGTGCCGGGCCCGGAGGTCGTCCGCCTCGAAGCCCGCGCCGGGCCGCAGCCTGCCGGTCAGGAAACCGTTGCCGAGCGGCATCGCGGCGAGGACACCGACGCCCCGCGTCTCGCACCACGGCAGCAACGTCTCCAGCGCCTCCGGTGACCACACCGACAGCTCCGCCTGCACCGCGCTCACCGGGAAGACCTGCTGCACGCGCTCCAACTGCCGGATCGTCGCGTCGTAGGGCCGGCGCCCGGAACGACGCCCGGCCCGCGCGCCCACCGCGCACAGGCCCAACGCCCGTACCTTCCCGGCCCGGACGAGCTCCGCCATAGCGCCCCACGTCTCCTCGACCGGGACCTCCGGGTCGGCCCGGTGCAACTGGTAGAGGTCTATGACGTCCGTCTGGAGGCGGCGCAGCGAGGCGTCGCAGGCCCGTTTGACGTACCCGGGGCGGCCGTTGGCGACGATGTGCTGGTCGCCGACGAGCAGACCGACCTTCGTCGACACGAACGCGTCGGACCGCCGCTCCTTCAGCGCCCGCCCCACCAGGAGCTCGTTGGTGAACGGGCCGTACATGTCGGCCGTGTCCAGCAGGGAGGACCCCAGGTCCAGCGCGCGGTGCACCGCTCTGAGCGACTCGTCGCCGCGCCGCCGCGACGCGCTGTACGCCCAGCTCATCGGCATGCACCCGAGTCCGACGGCCCCCACCGCGAGTGCCGCCGCGCCGATCGTCCTGCGCTCCACCTGGTCGTGACCCTCCCTGTTCCGGCCACCCCAACCTAACCTCTGCCGTCGCGGCCTCCTGACATAGCCTCCAGAGCATGACTGCTGACGTGTGGCTGCCCATCCCGCCGGACGAGATCGAGGGGCTCCCCGAGGGCCCCGTCTACCGCTTCTGGAACGGCGAGGAGGACTTCCCCGCGGACCCGGCCGACTGCGCCTTCTACGTCGTCCCCTACATGAAGCCCAGCCCGCTCTGCGTACGCCCCCTGCCGGAGATGAGCAACCTGGAGGTCGTGCAGACCCTCACAGCCGGGATCGACCACGTGCAGCCGGGGCTGCGGCACCTGCGTCCGGGAGTGCGGCTGTGCAACGCGCGCGGGGTGCACGAGGCCAGCACCGCGGAACTCACCCTCACGCTGATCCTGGCCTCGCTGCGCGGCGTCCCCGACTTCGTCCGGGCGCAGGGCCGGGGGGAATGGCTCGCGGGGATCCGGCCCGCGCTCGCCGACAAGAACGTCCTCATCGTCGGGTACGGATCGATCGGCGCCGCCATCGAGGACCGGCTCGTTCCGTTCGAGGTGGCGCGGGTGGCGCGCGTCGCGCGCTCTGAGCGCACCACGGCGCGCGGGCCGGTGCATCCGCTCACCGAACTCCCCGCGCTGCTCCCGGAGGCGGACGTCGTCATCCTGGCCACCCCGCTCACCGAAACCACCCGCGGCCTGGCCGGAGCCGACTTCCTGTCCCGGATGAAGGACGGCGCGCTCCTGGTCAACATCGCCCGCGGCCCCGTCGTCGACACCAAGGCCCTGCTCGCCGAGCTGGAGAACGGCCGCATCACCGCCGCCCTCGATGTCACCGACCCCGAGCCCCTGCCGCGCGAACACCCCCTGTGGCGTGCGCCGGGGGTACTCATCAGCCCGCACGTCGGCGGACCCACCTCCGCGTTCCTGCCGCGCGCCAGGCGGCTCCTGGTGGACCAGTTGAACCGTTATGTGAACCGGGAGCCGCTCCGCAACGTGATCCTCACGACGGGTGCATCAACCGGCTGATCCGAACTTGAGTACCGTCCGCGATCCTCCGGGTGCGGTGGGTACTCATATATCCGCTGGCCGTCACGCAGAGTAGAGAAGCTATGTCCCTGAGTGACGAGACTGGTGTATCGTCCCGACAGGGGCAGCGCCGCGGACCGTTCGGCGCGGGGGATGGACACTTCGGACTGTGAGGGGGGCGACAGGCGATGCACGGCCTTTGGACGAGCGATCCGACGGGGCGGGGCTGTCGGCGGCGACCCGGGCGGGCGGCCGCGCGCGGACGCGGTCACCACGCCGATCACGGCGGCCACCACACCCACCACAGCGACCATCACATCAACAGCCACGGGGACCCGTGGGACCCGGGAGCGGTGCGTGCCGGGAGGGCCCGGTGAGCGCGCCCCCGACCCCCACCCCCACACTCGACGGAGCGCTGCGGCCCCAGTCTCCGTCCCGGGGAGTGCTGATGCCCCGCACGCCGGTCGCCGAGCGCCGGCCCGGTCCGGCCCTCCAGCTCGTCCTCGCCCTGGTCTGCGCGGGATACGCCGTCGGTTCCGCGTTCGGCTGGGGTTCGGACGAAGTGGCCCTGATCATGGGGGACTTCGGACTGAGCGCCGCGGCGGCGGCCGCCGCCGTGTCGTGCTTCCTGTGCGCCCGCAGCCGCCGCACCCGCTTTCGATCCGCCTGGCTGCTCTTCGGCCTCTCCTCGGCGATGGCTTCCCTGGGCAACCTGGTCTGGGGGTGGTACGAGGTGGTCCTGGGAGTGCCCGTGCCCAGTCCCAGCTACGCCGACCTGTTCTTCCTGTGCTTCGCGCCGCCCGCGATCGTCGGGCTCCTCGTGCTCGCCAAACGGCCCGTGACCAAGGCCGGCTGGGTCTGCCTGGGGCTCGACGCCTGGCTGATCGGCGGCTCGTTGCTGACGCTGGCCTGGAGCCTCGCCCTCGCCCAGGCCGCGAAGTCCGAAGGGCCGAGCGTGGCGCACACCGCGCTGTCGCTGGCCTACCCGCTGCTCGACATCGCGCTGGTCAGCATGGTGCTCGCGCTGCACTTCAGGCGGTCCGCGGTGAACCGCTCGGCGGTCAACACCGCCATCGGCGCCCTCGCCCTGACCGTGATGTGCGACGCCCTGTTCACCTCACCGCTGATGCACCACGACTACCGCTCGGGACAACTGCTCGACGCGGGCTGGTTCGCCGGCTCGCTGCTCCTGGCGTACGCGCCCTGGGCCGCGCCCCGCACACCGGAGAGCGACCGGCACGGACCGGAACGGCAGGGCGCGGCGGGACACTCCCGCGTGGTGCACGAGCGCGGGCCCGGACCGCACAGCGGCCCGCACCACCATCCGCCCCTGCCCGGAGACGAGCACAGCCGGTACCCGGCGGCCCGGCCCATCTCCGGCTCCCTCGCCGCCCTCACGCCGTACCTCGCGGCCGCCGTGTGCACGCTGGGGATCCTCTACAACGTCCTCAACGGCCGCAGTGTCGACCGCGTGGTCCTGCTGACCGGCGGCACGGTCGTGCTCGCACTCGTCGTGCGCCAGGGCATCATGCTGCTCGACAACATCACCCTCACCCAGGAGCTGGCGCAGAAGGAGAACCACTTCCGCTCCCTGGTGCAGGGATCCAGCGACGTCATCATGATCGCCGCCCCCAGTGGCGTCCTGCGCTACGTCTCCCCGGCCGCCGCCGGTGTCTACGGCCGCCCGGCGGAGGATCTGGTGGGCACGGAACTGGCCAACCTCATCCACCCGGGGGACCTGGGCTGCGTCGTGCACGAGGTGCGGCGTTTCCTCGCCGCCGACCCGGTCGAGGAACCCACCACACGTATCGAGTGCCGTTTCCGCTCCGGTGACGAGGGCTGGCTGAACGTCGAGTCGACCATCAACCGCCATCAGGGCGGCCTCATCTTCAACAGCAGGGACGTGACCGAAAGGGTCCGGCTGCAGGCCCAGTTGCAGCACAACGCCGAGCACGACCCGCTCACCGACCTGCCCAATCGCGCCCTGTTCACCAAGCGTGTCCAGCACGCCCTCTCGGGCCGCCGCGCCTCCGACCGGGGCGTGGCCCTGCGGAACACGGCCGTGCTCTTCATCGACCTCGACGGCTTCAAGGCCGTCAACGACACGATCGGGCACCAAGCGGGGGACGAACTGCTCGTCCAGGCCGCCCGCAGACTCCACGACTCGGTCCGGCAGGGCGACACCGCCTCCCGGCTGGGCGGCGACGAGTTCGCCGCCCTGATCGTCGGGGACAACACCCGCGACCGGGAGGCCAGGCAGCGGCACATCCTGGAGCTCGCCGACCGCCTCAGGCTGACGCTGTCCCAGCCGTACCTCATCGACGGGAACGATGTCCGGGTCAACGCCTCCATCGGCGTGGCCTTCGCCGAGCGTGGCCTCGGCGCGGGCGAGCTGCTGCGCAACGCCGACCTGGCCATGTACCGCGCCAAGGCGGGCGGCAAGGGCCGCGTCGAGCTGTACCAGCCGCAGATGCAGCAGGACGTGGTACGCAAGGCGGAGCTGGCCACGCGCCTGCGGGCCGCGCTGCACGACGGCGAGTTCGCCCTGCTGCACCAGCCGGTGGTGTGCCTGGAGGACGGCCGGATCACCTCGGTCTCCGCACAGGCGCGCTGGCGCTCCTCCCAGGGGGTGCTCTTCACCCCCGCGGAGTTCCTGCGGGTGGCGGAGGACAGCGACAAGACCGCCGAGCTGAACCGCTGGATGATCGAGGAGGCCGTCGAACAGGCTGCCGAGCGGCACGCCAGAGGGCTGTCCGTGCCGGTTGTCGTCCGGATGGGCGCCCGCCGGCTGCTCGACCGGTCGATGCCGTTCGGCACCATCGAAGGGCTGCTCACGCGTCACGGGCTGCCGTCGGGGTCGCTGATCATCGAGCTGTCCGACGCCGACCCGAGGGTCTCGCTGGACGAGCTGGAGCGGCGTCTCGGCGCCCTGCGACGGGTCGGGGTCCGGATCGCTCTCGACGGCTTCGGCAGTGGCTACGGGGCGATCACGGCCCTCAGGCGGCTCCCCGTCGACGTCCTGAAGCTCGACCGCGGCCTGGTCGAAGGCGTCGTCGAGTCCGCACGGCTGCACAAGATCACCAGTGGGCTGCTGCGCATTGCGAACGACCTCGGGCTGAAGTCCGTGGCCGACGGGGTGGACCTGCCCGAGCAACTCGCCGCCCTGCGCGAGATGGGCTGCACGCACGGGCAGGGCATGGCGTTCTCCGGTCCGCTGGACGAGTACCGGCTGCGCCGGGCGCTCGCCTCCGGCCGCTACCCGGTGCCGGACGGCCCGGCCGAGCCGGCGTTCGCGGGCGGCGCCCCGCGGAGGTACGGCTCGGGCGTGTCCGCCGTCATCGGAGGCGGTACCGCTCTTCGCTCACATAATGAGACTCCCGTCCCACCCACTTGACAGTGAGTGGGCGCCGGGGGGAGGGTCTGTGCCATGCGCACCCGAATTCTCGTACTTGGAAAGCGCGTCGGCTGACGCTGAGCCTCGACCGCTCAGCGACCCCACCCGGCGCGCTCCCCTCGCTTGCCTTGCGGCACGAGGGGTTTTTTGTTGCACAGGGACCCTTCGTGCAGCAGCCGGATACCGTACAAACCTCGCAAAAACCCTCAGCATCTGAGAAGAGAATGCCGATGACCGAGCAGGCCACCGGGGCCCACCACCCGCAGCCCCGGCCCCGATCCGGAGGACACTCCGCCCCCGAGCAGGTGACGGGCGCGCAGTCCCTCATCCGCTCTCTCGAGGAGGTCGGCGCCGACACGGTATTCGGCATTCCCGGCGGTGCGATCCTCCCGGCCTACGACCCGCTGATGGACTCCACCAGGGTGCGCCACGTCCTGGTCCGCCACGAGCAGGGCGCCGGTCACGCCGCCACCGGCTACGCCCAGGCCACCGGCAAGGTCGGCGTCTGCATGGCCACCTCCGGCCCCGGCGCGACCAACCTGGTCACCCCGATCGCCGACGCGCACATGGACTCCGTCCCGCTGGTCGCGATCACCGGGCAGGTGGCGTCCAAGGCGATCGGCACGGACGCCTTCCAGGAGGCGGACATCGTCGGCATCACCATGCCGATCACCAAGCACAACTTCCTCGTCACCAAGGCCGAGGACATCCCGCGGATCATCGCCCAGGCGTTCCACATCGCCTCCACCGGACGCCCCGGCCCGGTCCTGGTCGACATCGCCAAGGACGCCCTCCAGGCGAAGACCACCTTCTCCTGGCCGCCCGCCATGGACCTGCCCGGCTACCGCCCGGTCACCAAGCCGCACGCCAAGCAGATCCGCGAGGCAGCCAAGCTGATCACCCAGGCCCGGCGCCCCGTGCTGTACGTCGGCGGTGGCGTGCTCAAGGCCCGGGCCACCGCGGAGCTGAAGGTCCTCGCCGAGCTCACGGGCGCACCCGTCACGACCACCCTGATGGCCCTCGGCGCGTTCCCCGACAACCACCCGCAGCACCTGGGCATGCCCGGCATGCACGGCTCGGTGGCCGCCGTCACCGCCCTGCAGAAGGCCGACCTGATCGTCGCCCTCGGCGCCCGCTTCGACGACCGCGTCACCGGCAAGCTGGACAGCTTCGCGCCCTTCGCCAAGATCGTCCACGCGGACATCGACCCGGCCGAGATCGGCAAGAACCGCGCCGCCGACGTGCCCATCGTCGGCGACGCCCGCGAGGTCATCGCCGACCTGATCCAGGCCGTGCAGAAGGAGCACGGCGAGGGCCATCAGGGCGACTACAGCATGTGGTGGAACGACCTGAACCGCTGGCGCGAGACCTACCCGCTCGGCTACGACCAGCCGCACGACGGCTCGCTCTCCCCGCAGCAGGTCATCGAGCGCATCGGGCAGCTCGCCCCCGAGGGCACGATCTTCGCGGCGGGCGTCGGCCAGCACCAGATGTGGGCCGCCCACTTCATCGAGTACGACAAGCCGGGCACCTGGCTGAACTCCGGCGGCGCCGGAACCATGGGCTACGCCGTCCCGGCCGCCATGGGCGCCAAGGCCGGAGCCCCCGAGCGGGCCGTCTGGGCGATCGACGGCGACGGCTGCTTCCAGATGACCAACCAGGAGCTCACCACCTGCGCCCTGAACAACATCCCGATCAAGGTCGCCGTCATCAACAACGGCGCCCTCGGGATGGTCCGCCAGTGGCAGACCCTCTTCTACAACCAGCGGTACTCCAACACCGTCCTGCACTCCGGCCCGGACGACGTCAACCCGGAGGCCCGCGGCACCCGCGTCCCCGACTTCGTGAAGCTGTCGGAGGCCATGGGCTGCTACGCCATCCGCTGCGAGTCCCCGGACGACCTCGACAAGGTCATCGAAGAGGCGAACTCCATCAACGACCGCCCGGTCGTCGTCGACTTCATCGTCCACGAGGACGCGATGGTCTGGCCGATGGTGGCCGCCGGCACCTCCAACGACGAGATCATGGCCGCCCGGGACGTCCGCCCCGACTTCGGCGACAACGAAGACGACTGAGAGCCGTCAGGACTTTCAAGCAGAGGAAGCAGATCATGTCCAAGCACACGCTCTCCGTCCTGGTGGAGAACACGCCCGGCATCCTCGCCCGGATCGCCGCCCTGTTCTCCCGCCGCGGCTTCAACATCGACTCGCTCGCGGTGGGCGTCACCGAGCACCCCGACATCTCCCGCATCACCATCGTCGTGGGTGTGGAGGACCTGCCGCTGGAGCAGGTCACCAAGCAGCTCAACAAGCTCGTCAACGTGCTGAAGATCGTCGAGCTGGAGCCGTCGCAGGCGGTGCAGCGCGAACTCGTCCTGGTGAAGGTGCGCGCCGACAACGAGACGCGCTCCCAGATCATCGAGATCGTCCAGCTGTTCCGCGCCAAGACCGTCGACGTCTCCCCGGAGGCCGTCACCATCGAGGCCACCGGATCCGGCGAGAAGCTGTCCGCGATGCTGAAGATGCTGGAGCCGTACGGCATCAAGGAACTCGTCCAGTCCGGCACGATCGCGATCGGCCGCGGTGCCCGTTCCATCACGGACCGGTCGCTGCGCGCCCTCGACCGGTCGGCGTAAGACGGAAAACGGGCGGTCGGCGCGCGCCGTCGGCCGCCCGTATTCCGAGACCCCCAGACTTCCCTTCCGCCCCCCGTCATACGGTGGGACGCAACACCTGCACTCCCGAGGAGAGAACCCAAAGTGGCCGAGCTGTTCTACGACGCCGACGCCGACCTGTCCATCATCCAGGGCCGCAAGGTCGCGGTCATCGGGTACGGCAGCCAGGGCCACGCCCACGCGCTGTCGCTCCGTGACTCGGGTGTCGACGTCCGCGTCGGTCTGCACGAGGGCTCCAAGTCCAAGGCCAAGGCCGAGGAGCAGGGCCTGCGCGTGGTGAGCCCGTCCGAGGCCGCCGCCGAGGCCGACGTCATCATGATCCTCGTCCCGGACCCGATCCAGGCCCAGGTCTACGAGGAGCACATCGCCCCGAACCTGAACGACGGCGACGCGCTGTTCTTCGGCCACGGCCTGAACATCCGCTACGGCTTCATCAAGCCCCCGGCCGGCGTGGACGTCTGCATGGTCGCCCCGAAGGGCCCGGGCCACCTGGTCCGCCGCCAGTACGAGGAGGGTCGCGGCGTGCCCTGCATCGCCGCCGTCGAGCAGGACGCCTCCGGCAACGCCTTCGCGCTGGCCCTGTCGTACGCCAAGGGCATCGGCGGCACCCGCGCCGGCGTCATCAAGACCACCTTCACTGAGGAGACCGAGACCGACCTGTTCGGTGAGCAGGCCGTCCTCTGCGGTGGTACGGCCGCGCTGGTCAAGGCCGGTTTCGAGACGCTGACCGAGGCGGGCTACCAGCCGGAGATCGCGTACTTCGAGTGCCTCCACGAGCTGAAGCTGATCGTGGACCTCATGTACGAGGGCGGCCTGGAGAAGATGCGCTGGTCGATCTCCGAGACCGCCGAGTGGGGCGACTACGTCACCGGCCCGCGCATCATCACGGACGCCACCAAGGCCGAGATGAAGAAGGTCCTCGCCGAGATCCAGGACGGCACGTTCGCCAAGAACTGGATGGACGAGTACCACGGCGGTCTGAAGAAGTACAACGAGTACAAGAAGCAGGACTCCGAGCACCTGCTGGAGACCACCGGCAAGGAGCTGCGCAAGCTCATGAGCTGGGTGAACGAGGAGGCGTAAGCCTCACGGCCGAGGGGCCGGGGCCGACTGCCCCGGCCCCTTCGGCCGACCCGGGGTAACGTCGGTGGTACGGCGTTGTCCATCCCGTCCGGCCACGGACGGGTGATCCTTCCGCAGCGGCGCAAAAGACGCCCTCGGCGCCACTAGACTGCTGCACTACATACGCGTCAGGCCCACAGCGTCGTGCGTCTTCCACGCGGCCCACCTCCACCGCCCGCGGCCGTCGGGACGGCCGTCCGCAGCATTGGACTTGTGAGGACTCACGTGAGCTCGAAACCCGTCGTACTCATCGCTGAAGAGCTGTCGCCCGCCACCGTGGACGCGCTTGGCCCGGACTTCGAGATCCGCCAGTGCAACGGCGCGGACCGGGCCGAGCTGCTCCCGGCCATCGCCGACGTGGACGCGATCCTGATCCGCTCGGCCACCAAGGTCGACGCCGAGGCGATCGCCGCCGCGAACAAGCTCAAGGTCGTCGCACGAGCCGGCGTCGGCCTGGACAACGTGGACGTCTCCGCCGCCACCAAGGCCGGCGTGATGGTCGTCAACGCCCCCACCTCGAACATCGTGACCGCCGCCGAGCTCGCCTGCGGTCTCCTCGTCGCCACCGCCCGCCACATCCCGCAGGCCAACGCCGCGCTGAAGAACGGCGAGTGGAAGCGCAGCAAGTACACGGGTGTCGAGCTCGCCGAGAAGACGCTGGGTGTCGTGGGCCTCGGCCGCATCGGTGCGCTCGTCGCCCAGCGCATGTCCGCCTTCGGCATGAAGGTCGTCGCCTACGACCCCTACATCCAGCCCGCGCGGGCCGCGCAGATGGGTGTCAAGGTGCTGTCGCTGGACGAGCTGCTCGAGGTCTCCGACTTCATCACCGTCCACCTCCCCAAGACCCCCGAGACCCTCGGTCTGATCGGCGACGAGGCGCTGCGCAAGGTCAAGCCGAGCGTGCGCATCGTCAACGCCGCGCGCGGCGGGATCGTCGACGAGGAGGCGCTGTACTCCGCCCTCAAGGAGGGCCGGGTCGCCGGTGCCGGTCTCGACGTCTACGCGAAGGAGCCCTGCACGGACTCCCCGCTCTTCGAGTTCGACCAGGTCGTCTGCACCCCGCACCTCGGGGCCTCCACCGACGAGGCGCAGGAGAAGGCCGGTATCGCGGTCGCCCGCTCGGTGCGCCTCGCCCTCGCCGGTGAGCTCGTGCCGGACGCGGTGAACGTGCAGGGCGGTGTCATCGCCGAGGACGTCAAGCCGGGCCTGCCGCTCGCCGAGCGCCTCGGCCGGATCTTCACCGCGCTCGCCGGTGAGGTCGCGGTCCGCCTCGACGTCGAGGTGTACGGCGAGATCACCCAGCACGACGTGAAGGTGCTGGAACTGTCCGCCCTCAAGGGTGTCTTCGAGGACGTCGTCGACGAGACGGTGTCGTACGTCAACGCGCCGCTGTTCGCGCAGGAGCGCGGCGTCGAGGTGCGGCTGACCACCAGCTCCGAGGCGACCGAGCACCGCAACGTCGTCACGGTGCGCGGCACCCTCGCCGACGGCGAGGAGGTGTCGGTCTCCGGCACGCTGGCCGGCCCGAAGCACCTCCAGAAGATCGTCGCCGTGGGCGACTACGACGTCGACCTCGCGCTCGCCGACCACATGGTCGTCCTGAAGTACGAGGACCGGCCGGGTGTCGTCGGCACGGTGGGCCGCATCCTGGGCGAGGCGGGCATCAACATCGCCGGCATGCAGGTGTCGCGGGCCGTGGCCGGTGGCGAGGCGCTGGCCGTGCTGACCGTCGACGACACGGTGACCGCCGGCGTGCTCGCCGAGGTCGCCGCTGAGATCGGGGCGACCTCGGCGCGCTCCGTGAACCTGGCCTGAGGCCCCGCCCGGGGGCTTCGCCCCCAGGCCCCCGTTCGCCCTGAACGGGCTCGTCGTCAGACGCCGGACGGGCTGAGTTGATCAGCCCGTCCGGCGTTTTCGCGTACCCGGACCCGCCGCAGGGTCAGCGCCGCCGCTGCCGCCGCCCCGGCCAGCAGCACCGCGCCCGTGACCGCCGCCGCGTGCATGCCGCTGGTGAAGGCCTCCCGTGCCGCCGTCGCCAGGGCGTCCCCCGCGCGCCCCGGCAGCCGGTCGGCGACGGCCAGGGCGCCGCCCAGGGTCTCGCGGGCCGGAGCGGGCGCCGAGGCCGGGATCTCGTGGCGGTAGACCGCCGTACCGATGGAGCCGAGGAACGCCATGCTCAGCGCGCCGCCGAACTCGGTGCCGGTCTCCAGCAGCGACGACGCCGCGCCCGCCTTCTCCACCGGGGCGGCGCTCAGGGCCAGATCGGCCACCAGGGACATGACGGCGACGATGCCGCAGGCCAGCACGGCGCACGCGGCCAGCAGCAGCCAGAGGGAGTCCGTGCCGGCCAGTGCCAGCATCACGTAGCCGCACGCGCTGACCGCGAAGCCCGCGCCGACCACGTACGCGCGAGGAACACCGCGCTGCACGAGCTGTGCGCTGAGAGGCGCCGCGAGTCCGATGGGCACCGACGGCAGCAGGCTCCACAACGCCGCCTCGAGCGGGCTCTTGTCCAGGACGGACTGGAGGTACTGGGTGGTGAAGTAGGCCGAGCCCATCATGCCGAAGGCGGCGACGAGGTTGAGGACGACGCCCGGGGTGAAACCGCGGCACCGGAACAGCTCCGGTGAGATCAGCGGGGAGACCGTGGTGCGCTGGCGGTGGACGAACAGCGCGGCGAACAGCAGCCCGAGCGTCACCGACAGCACGTACCGCACGTTCCAGCCCTGCGACGCGAGCTCCTTCAGGCCGTAGATCACGGGGAGCACCGCCGCCATCGAGAGAGGGACGCTCAGCCCGTCGAAGCGGCCCGGGTGCGGGTTCCGCGACTCCGGGAGCAGGAACGGACCCAGAACCAGGAGCAGCAGCATCGCGGGCAGGTTGACCAGGAAGACCGAGCCCCACCAGAAGTGCTCGACGAGGACACCGCTCATCACCGAGCCGAGCGCGATGCCGGCCGTCATCACGCCGGACCACACACCGATCGCCTTGGTGCGCTGCCCGGGGTCGGTGAACATCGTGCGCACCAGCGCCATCGTCGACGGCATCAGCGTCGCGCCGCCGATGCCGAGGACCGCGCGGGCGGCGATCAGGGTCTCGGCGCTGTTCGCGTAGGCCGCGACCAGGGACGCCGTACCGAAGGCGGCGGCGCCGATCAGCAGGAGCCTGCGGCGGCCGACGCGGTCGCCCAGGGAGCCCATCGTCATCAGCAGGCCGGCCAGGACGAAGCCGTAGATGTCGAAGATCCACAGCTGCTGGGTGGCGCTCGGTTCCAGGTCGGCGCTGATCGCGGGGATCGCGAAGTAGAGGACGGACACGTCCATCGAAACCAGCAGCAGCGGCAGCATCAGCACGCCGAGAGCCGTCCATTCGCGGCGCCCGGCGAGGGTGGGAGGGTGCGGTTCAGTCGTCATGGGCAGGACTGTACGAGCGTATTAAACGCTTGTCTAGTACGACTGTTTAATACGGCCGTATGGATACTGCGGTAAGGTGGCGAGCCATGGGACACCGCGAGGATCTGCTCGAGGGCGCCAAGCGCTGCCTGCTGGCGAAGGGGTTCGTGCGCACGACCGCGCGCGACATCGTCAAGGAGTCGGGGACCAACCTGGCGTCGATCGGCTACCACTACGGCTCGAAGGACGCGTTGCTGGCGCAGGCGTACGTCGAGATGGTGGAGGGCATGTCCGACGCCTTCGAGGGAGGCGGGGAGCTGCGCGGGGAGCCGGGTTCGCTGGAGCGGTTCGCCGAGGTGTGGGCGAACATCATCTCCACCATGCGGGAACCGGGTTCGATGTGGCGGCTCAGCATGGAGATCGTGGCCATGGGCGACCAGCTGCCGGAAGTGCGGGAGCATCTCGCCCGCGCCCAGCGGGAAGGGGCGCGCGGCATCGTCACACTCTTCCACGGCGGGAGCGAGGACGACGTCCCCGACGAGCAGGTGGACACCCTCGGCTACTTCTACCTGACGGTGATGATGGGCCTCATGGCGCAGTGGACGTTCGATCCGAAGAGCGCGCCCGAGGCCGGCCAGCTCACCGAGGGGCTGCGCCAGGTGATCGAGGCCGCTGCCCGGAAGTGACGCGCCCGTCCCGCATCTCGATCACCCGGTCCGCGAAGTGCCGTACGACCGCCCGGTCGTGGCAGATGAACAGGTAACCGAGGCCCAGGTCGTCCTGGAGGTCGGCGAGCAGGTTCAGCACGCCCGCGCGCACCGACGGGTCGAGTGACGACACCGGCTCGTCCAGGACCAGCAGGCGTGGGTCGGAGGCCAGGGCGCGGGCGATGCCGGCGCGCTGGCACTGGCCGCCGGAGAGCTCGTGCGGGAGGCGGTCGCCGTACGCGGGGTCGAGGCCGACCCGGTCGAGGAGTTCGGCAACCCGGGCCGGTCCGTCGGTGGGGTGCCAGCGGCCCTGGACCCTCAGCGGTTCGGAGATGGCGTCGCGGATGCGGTGGCGGGGGCTCAGCGAGCCGTACGGGTCCTGGAAGACGGGCTGCATACGGGGACGGAGGGGACGCAGCTCGCGTTCGGTGAGGGACGTCAACTCCTTTCCCTCGAAGAGGACTTCACCGCCGGAAGGGCGGCGCAGCTGGAGGACCGCCAGCGCTGTGGAGGACTTGCCGCAGCCGGACGGGCCGTTCAGGGCGAGGGTCTCGCCCGCGGCCAGGGAGAAGGAGACACCGTCCACGGCGGTCACCGGGCCGTAGCGGACCACCAGGTCGCGGACGTCGAGCAGGGTTTCAGTCATGCGGGCTGGGGCTCCTGGAGGAACAAGTCGTGCGCCGGGTGGGGGAGTTCCTCCCAGCGGTGGCAGGCGACCAGACGCCCGGCCGCCTCCCGGGGCTCCGGCTCCGCCGTGTGGCAGGGGCCGGCCGCCAGCGGGCAGCGCGGGGCGAAGGCGCAGCCCGGTGCCGGCGTGCCCGGGGCCGGCGGGGTGCCGCGCAGGGCGGGGAGCCGGCGGCCCGGGGTGGCGTTCCGCGGGAGGGACGCCAGCAGGCCCGCCGTGTAGGGGGCGCGGGGACGGGTCAGTACTTCGTTCGCCGGACCGAGTTCGGTGAGCCGGCCCGCGTACATGACCAGCACCCGGTCCGCGTGCCCGCCCACGACGTCCATGTCGTGGGTGACCAGGACCAGTGCGGCGCCGACCGCCTCCCGCTGCTCGGCGAGCAGCTCCAGCACCTGGTCGCGGTGGTCCTCGTCGAGGGCGGTGGTGGGTTCGTCGGCGACCACGATGTCCGGTTCGTTGACGGTGGCCATGGCGATCACCGCGCGCTGCCGCATCCCGCCGGAGTACTCGTGCGGATACGCCCGCGCCCGGCGTGCCGCGTCCGGGATGCCGACGCCGTCCAGGGCCGCGACCGCCCGGGCCCGGGCCTCCTTGCGGGAGACCCGTGTCACCGACCGTACGGCGGCGGCGAGTTGGTCGCCCACCGGGTGCACGGGGGACAGTGCCGACAGGGCGTCCTGCGGGACGAGGGAGATACGGCGGCCGCGGTGGGCCGAGAGGTCCGGGCTGATCGTCCCGCTGGTGGCCGCGCCGCGCGGCAGCATCCCGAGGAGCGCCCGGACCGTGAGGGACTTGCCCGCTCCCGACTCGCCCACGATCGCCAGAACTTCACGCGGGCGGATGTCGAAGGACAGGCCGCGCACGGCCTCGACCCCGTCGAAGGCGATCCGCAGCTCGCGTACCGACAGCAGTGCCTCAGACTCCAACGGGGGTCTCCTTCCTGGCCGGAGCCGGGGTGGCTCGCCGTACTCTCCGGCCCTGGGTGAGGGCCGCACCCGACACCGCGAGTCCGGCCAGCAGGGCCAGCGCCACCGCCGGGGCGAGGGCCGCCCACGGGGCGCGTTCCACATAGGCCCGGGACTCCTCCAGCAGCAGGCCCCACTCGGGGGCGGGCGGCTGGGCGCCCAGTCCCAGGAAGCCGAGGGAGGCCAGGGCCAGGGCGATGCCGGGCAGGCGCAGCAGGGCGTGGCGGGCGACCGGGGCGGCCACCGACGGCAGGACATGCCGGGTGAGGATCCACCACGGGCTCGCCCCGATGGCCCGCTGGGCGGTCAGGAACGCCGACGCCCGCACCTCCTGCACCAGCGCCGCCGCGTGCGCGGACAGGGCGGGCCAGGAGATCAGGGCCACCGCGAGGGCCGCCCCGCCGGTGCCGGGACCCATGGCCGCCGCGACCAGGATGCCGACGATCACCGGCGGCAGGGCGTTGGCGATGTCCGCCGCGCCCGCCGCGATCCCCGGCAGGAAGCCCAGTGCGAGCGCGATCAGCAGCCCCAGCAGGCAGATGCCCGCCGCCGTGCCGACCGTCGCCGCGGCGCCGTGCCCCAGTCGGGCGAGCACGTCACGGCCCAGACCGTCGGTGCCGAGCGGGTGTGCCCAGGAGGGCGCGGCGAGCCGGACGGTGGTGTCCACGGTGTACGGGTCGCGCAGCAGGCCCCAGCCGAGGGCGAGCAGCAGGACGGCGGCCAGTGTCACCGGCACCGCCGGGTGCGCGCGGACCGGGCGGGCCGCGGGCAACGTGAGCCCGGCGTCCCGCAGGGCGGGCCCGAGCAGCCGGTGCCGTACGCCCGCCGCCAGCGCGCCCGCGACCAGGCCGAGCAGCAGCAGCGCGAGGACCGAGCCCTGGAGCAGCGGCAGGTCCTGCGACCGGGCCGCGCCGAGGGCGGTACGTCCGATGCCGGGCACCGCGAACACCGTCTCCACGGCCACCGCCCCGCCGGTCAGACCGACGGCGACCATCCCGAACTGCGGGACCAGCGGCGGCAGGACGCGCCGCAGCGCCGCCCCCGCGATCCGGGCCCGGCTCACCCCGGCGCCACGCCACAGCTCCACCCAGCGTTCCTCGAGCACGGCGGGCAGCGCGTCCGCGACCAGCCGCCCGAGCAGCCCGCCCGCCGGGACACCGAGCGCCAGCGCCGGCAGCACCAGGTACTCGGCGCTCTGCCAGCCGGACGTGGGCAGCCACCCCAGCCACACCCCGAACACCAGCAGCGCGACGATGGCCAGCAGGAACTCCGGTACGGCGGCCGACATCGCGGCGAACGCCCCGGCCGAGCCGCGCCCGCGCACCAGCACCGGCGCCACCAGCGCGGCGGCCAGCAGCACCGCCACGCCGAGCGCCGCGCCCATCAGCGCCAGCGACACCTGGAGCCCGGCGAGCACCGACGGCAGGACGTCATGGCCCGACACCCACGAGGTGCCGAAGTCACCGCGCAGCAGGTCTCCGGCCCACCGCCCCAGCAGGGAGAGTGGCCCGGCGTCAAGACCGAGATCCGCGCGGATCGCGGTCAGGGCCTCCTCGGTCGCCTCCTGCTCGGCCGACCGGGCCCGCAGCACGGTGAGGGCCGGGTCCCGGTGGGAGAGCCAGGGCAGGAGCCCGACGACGGCCAGGACGGTGAGGAGCCCGGCGCAGCGGGTCAGCCCGGCCGCGTGCTTCGCCACGGTTCTCACTTGACGTACGTGTCGGCCGTGACCAGTTCCCGCTCGCGCGGGTCGTGGGCGGCGTTCACGACCCCGGCGGCGTCGCCCTGGATCACGCGCTCGTGGAGCATCGGGATCGCTGCGTCCCGGGCGAGGACGGCGGCCTCGGCCTCGACGACCGCCTTGCGGCGGGCGTCGCCGACCGGGGTGTCGGCGGCCTTCTTGAGCGCCTTGTCGACCTCCGGGTCCGAGAGGCGCGAGAGGTTGAAGGTGCCGTCGGAGGCGAAGTCGCTGTAGAGGTACGCGGCCGGGTCGCCGGAGTCCAGGACGGTGGCCCGGGAGAGGATGAACGCGTCGAAGCGGCCCGCGAGGGCGTCGGACTCGATGTTCGCGTACTCGCGCACGTCCAGCTTCACCCTGAACCCGGCCTTCTGCAGTTGCTGTTGGAGTGCGGCGGCGACCTCGGGCATCTCGGAGCGGTCGGTGTACGTGCCGATGGTGACGGTCCTGCCGGCCGGGTCACCGGCCTTGGTGCGCTTGGCGGGGGTACGGAGGTCGGCGGCCCAGGGGAGGGCGGGCCCGAGCAGACCCCCGGCGACGTCGGCGCGGCCCTCGTAGACGCCCTTCACGATCGACCGTGCGTCGACGGCTTCGCGGGCGGCGGCGCGCAGGGCGGGGTCCCGGAAGGCGCCCTTCTCGGTGTTGAGGTACAGGGTGTTGGTGCGCGGCATGGGGACCTCGGTGACGAGGTCCTGGTCGAGGACGGCGGCCTGTGAGACGGGGATCGCCTCGACGATGTCGGCCTCGCCGCTGCGGAGCGCCGCCGCGCGGGCGGTGCCGTCGGGCACGTACTTCACGTCGATGCCGGGGGCCTTGGCCCGCTTGCCCCAGTAGCCGTCGTAGCGGTCGAGTGCGGCGGAGGAGGTGCCGTTGACCTCGGTCAGTTCGAACGGGCCGGTGCCCGCTCCCACGGGGTTCACCGTCTTCCCCCGGTACGCCTTGGCCGCCAGGATCGACAGCTGCGGGGAGCTGAGGCGCTGCGGCACCAGGGGGTCCTCGACGCCGGTGGTGACGGTGACCCGGTTTCCGTCGGCCTTCGCGGTCATGTCGACGCCGTCGAGGATGCGGGGCTTGGGGGAGGCGGTGGCCGCCTTGGTGAGGGAGTTGACGACGGCTTGGGCGGTGAGCTTCGTGCCGTCGTGGAAGGTGACGCCCTCGCGGAGGGTGAAGGTCCAGGTCTTCCCGGACCGCGTCCACTCGGTGGCGAGGGCGGGTTGTGCGTCGCCCTCCGCGTCCAGTCTGACCAGGGTCTCGGCGGTGGACCAGCGGGACAGCTTGAACGCGTCGTCGGAGAGCGGGGAGAGGCCGGAGCGGGGTGGCAGGAGCATGGCGACGCGGACGCGTTTCCCCCCTGACCCGGAGGCGTCTGTGGCCGGCTCCGTACCGGTGAAGCAGCCCGTGAGCAGCGCGGTGGCGGCGGTGAGGGCGGTGGCGGGGAGCAGGCGGCGAGCGGGCAGGCGCACGGGACCCTCCGGGTAAAGGGGTGGTCAATGGGATGCGCCGACCGTAGCATTGATAATCGTTTTCAACAATTGCCGTTTGGATCACATGGGGAGCCGGTCACCCGGAGGGCCGGGCAGGTCCTCAGAGCCGGTGTGCCTTCAGGGCCATGTGCAGCAGCAGGCGGTCCTCTCCGTCGTCCAGGTCGAGGCCGGTGAGCTTCTCGATCCGGGCCAGTCGGTAGTAGAGGGTCTGGCGGTGGATGCCCAGCTCGGCGGCGGTGCGGGCGGCCTGGCCGGCGCAGTCGAGGTAGACCTCGGCGGTACGGGCGAGCTCCTGCCGGCCGGGGGAGACGAGGGCGTCCACGACGGGATCCCGGGCCACGTCCGGCGGCAGCGCGGTCAGCAGCCGGAACGGGCCGATCGACGACCACCGCGCGACCGGGCCCAGCCGCGTCTCGGCCAGCGCCGCCCGTGCCGCCGCAGACGCCTCCCACCAGGCGGTTCCCAGCTCGGCGAGGCCGGAGCGGGGAGTGGCGACACCTGCGGACGGTCCGCGTGAGGGGCCGTGTGGGGTGACACTCGCCGGTCCGCGTGAGGGGCCGCGCGAGGTGGCGCCGACCGGTCCGCCGACCGTGCCGCGAGAGGCCGGACCGCCCGCGCCGCGCGGCGCGCCGGAGGAGGCTCCGCGTACGCCCCCGGTGGCCCCTCCGCCCGAGGTGCCGCCCGGCGGTCCCCCCGGTGTGCCGCCTGGCCCGCTCCCCCCACCCGCCCGCTCCAGCAGCCGCCCCGCCGCCGTCGTCGCCGGAGTCAGGACGTCCGGCGAGCGCAAGCGGATCAGCGCCGCCACGCACTGGTCCGTCGCTCCCCACGGCAGCGTGCACAGCGCCGTCGCTCCCGGCACCGCTCGGACCGAGGGCGCGTCGTCCGGATCCGCCGACGGCCAGGGCGCGACGCACACCACCGTGTGCGGGCCGTCGGCGCGGGTGCCGAGGGCGGTGCGGAGCTCCGCGATCGCCATGTCCCGCTGCCAGCCGCGCTCGGCCGTGAGGACCGCCCGCAGTTCACGGCTGAGGTCGGCCCCGTGCTGGGCCTCGTCCGCGAGCAGTGCGCCGATGCGGGCGGTGACCAGCATGGCGGCGGACAGCTGGTCGTCGCTCGGTCCCGGATCGTCGTCCAGGAGCCAGACATAGCCGTGGACCACGCCCCGGTGCCGCACGGGCAGGCAGATCCGCCCCCGGTGCACCCCGGCCTCCGGCGTCGGCGGAATCCGCACCGGGCCGGAAGCGCGCGTGATGCCGAAGCCCTCGAACCACGCCCGCACGGCCGCCGTCGAGCGGCGGGTGAGGATCGAGCGGGTGCGCACCGGGTCCAGGGCCGACGGATCGAGGTCGCCCTCACTGTCGTACGCGCCGAAGGCGATCAGCTCGAAGTCCCGGTTCTCCAGCGTCGCGGGCGCGCCGAGCAGCTCCGAGATCTCGTCGACCAGCTCCTCGTAGTCGCCCCTGTGTTCCGACGTCATCCCGGCATTGTCGCGCACCACAGGGGTGCCTTCATACATCTGTCTGAGATCTGCGGCACGAATGCGTGACAGCTGTCGATGGCCGACGATCGGAGGGATCCTTAGGTTTCACGGTGGTTCTCCGCGCCGTATCCGAAGCGTCATCCGCCCGGGATCCGGCCATCCGTTGGTTGTGCTCTGGAGGTGCCCCGTGCTGGGTCCCGTGATTCTCGCCGCGTCTCGCAGCGACCGGATGCGACGCCTGGTCTCGGCGGCCCCGGTGACCAAGCAGGTCGTCGACCGCTTCATCCCGGGCGAGGACGTCGAGGACATCGTCCCGGTCATCCGGAGGCTCGCCGAGCAGGGTCTGGAACTGACGCTGGACGTCGTCGGGGAGGACATCACCAGCCCCGCCCAGGCGGCCGCCGCCCGGGACGCCTACCTGGAGCTGATCGACCGCCTGAAACCGCTGGAGCTCGGCACCCGCGCCGAGATGTCGGTGAAGCTGTCGATGTTCGGGCAGGCCCTCCCGTCGCCCACCACCGCCCTGTTCGATGGGCCCTCCGGGCCCACCCCCACATTCCAGGACGGCCACGAGCTGGCCCTGAAGAACATCCGCCCGGTCGTCGAGGCAGCCGCCGAGATCGGCACCACGGTCACCCTGGACGCCGAGGACCACACCACCCTCGACTCGATGTTCGCCATCCACGAGGAGCTGCGGAAGGACTTCCCGGAGACCGGCTGCGTCATCCAGGCCTACCTCTTCCGCACCGAGGCCGACGCCCGCCGCCTCGCCGGGAACGGCAGCCGGGTACGGCTGGTCAAGGGCGCGTACAAGGAGCCCGCCTCGGTCGCGTACCAGGACAAACACGAGATCGACCGGGCATACGTCCGGATCCTCCGGACGTTGATGCAAGGGGAGGGGTACCCGATGATCGGCTCCCACGACCCCCGCCTGATCGCCATCGGCCAGGAGCTCGCCCACCAGGCCGGGCGAAAGCTCGACGAGTACGAGTTCCAGATGCTCTACGGCATCCGCGGCGACGAGCAGTCGCGCCTCGCCGCCGAGGGGCACCGCATGCGCGTGTACACCGCCTACGGCACCGACTGGTACGGCTACTTCATGAGGCGTCTCGCGGAGAAGCCGGCCAACCTGCGCTTCTTCGCCCGCTCGATGCTCACCAAGGGCTGACAGCTCTTCACGGGCTGAGACCGAACCACCGCTCAGTAAGGAGTTACGGAAACCATGGACGCTGTGACCCAGGTCCCCACCCCCGTCAACGAGCCGGTGCACGGCTACGCCCCCGGCTCGCCCGAGCGTGCCCGGCTGGAGGCCAGGCTGAAGGAGCTGGCCGACAACCCCGTCGACCTGCCCTGCACCATCGGCGGTGAGAAGCGGATGGGCGGCGGTGAGGCCTTCCAGGTCGTGCAGCCGCACAACCACCAGGCCGTGCTGGGCACGTACCGCAACGCCACGCAGCAGGACGCCCAGGACGCCATCGACGCGGCCCTGGCCGCCGCGCCCGCCTGGCGCGCCCTGTCCTTCGACGACCGCGCCGCGATCATCCTGCGCGCCGCCGAGCTGCTGTCCGGGCCGTGGCGCGAGACGCTCGCCGCCTCCACCATGCTCGGCCAGTCCAAGACCGCCCAGCAGGCCGAGATCGACACGCCCTGCGAGCTGATCGACTTCTGGCGCTTCAACGTCTCCTACGCCCGCAAGCTCCTCGCCGAGCAGCCCCCGGCCAACTCCCCGGGCGTCTGGAACCGTCTGGACCACCGCCCGCTGGAGGGCTTCGTCTACGCGATCACGCCCTTCAACTTCACCGCCATCGCGGGCAACCTGCCGACGGCCCCGGCCCTGATGGGCAACGTCGTGGTGTGGAAGCCGTCCCCGACGCAGACCCACGCCGCCGTGCTGCTGATGCAGCTGCTGGAGGAGGCCGGTCTGCCCAAGGGCGTCATCAACCTCGTCACCGGCGACGGCATCGAGGTCTCCAAGGTCGCCCTGGAGCACCGCGACCTCGCCGGCATCCACTTCACCGGCTCGACCAAGACCTTCCAGTACCTGTGGAAGACGGTCGGCAACAACATCGAGAAGTACCGCACCTACCCGCGTCTGGTCGGCGAGACCGGCGGCAAGGACTTCCTCGTCGCCCACCCGTCCGCCGACCCGGCGATCCTGAAGACGGCGCTCACCCGGGGTGCCTTCGAGTACCAGGGCCAGAAGTGCAGCGCCACGTCCCGGGCGTACATCCCCGCCTCCCTCTGGAACTCCGGCTTCAAGGAGGAATTCGCCGCGGAGGTCGACGGCATCAAGATGGGTGACGTCACCGACCTGTCGAACTTCATCGGCGCCGTCATCGACGAGCGTGCCTTCGCCAAGAACAAGGCCGCCATCGACCGCGCCAAGGAGGACGCCACCTGCACGATCGTCGCGGGCGGCACCTACGACGACTCCGAGGGCTACTTCGTCCGCCCCACGGTCATCGAGTGCAACGACCCGGAGAACGAGGTCTTCCGCACCGAGTACTTCGGCCCGATCATCGCCGTGCACGTCTACGAGGACGACAAGTACGACGAGATGCTCACGCAGATGGAGTCCGTCTCCGACTACGCCCTCACCGGCTCGGTCATCGCGAACGACCGCGCGGCGGCGGCCTACACGGCGGACAAGCTCCGCTACGCGGCCGGCAACTTCTACATCAACGACAAGTCGACCGGTGCCGTCGTCGGCCAGCAGCCCTTCGGCGGCGGCCGCGCCTCCGGCACCAACGACAAGGCCGGTGCCCCGCAGAAGGGTCGTACGACCCGGCCCGCCGGCGTGTCACCGGACCGTGCGGGCAGCGTCGAACCGGTCGAGAGCCACCCGGCCCGTTCGCATACTGGGCCGATGACCACCCGAGCGCACTCCGCCCACACCGCCGACCTCACCCCCGCCGACCTCCGCGCCGTGCGGGACCTCCTGGACGCCGCTTTCGACGGCGACTTCAGCGACGAGGACTGGGACCACGGCCTCGGAGGCATGCACACCCTCGTGTACGACGCCTCGGGGCTGGCCGCGCACGGGGCGGTCGTGATGCGCCGGGTGCGGCACCGCGGCCGGTGGCTGCGGACCGGGTACGTCGAGAACGTCGCGGTACGCGCCGACGCCCGCGGCACCGGCCTCGGCGGTCAGGTCATGGCGGAACTGGAACGCGTCGTCGACCGCGCCTACGATCTCGGCGCCCTCTCCGCCAGCGACGCCGGCGCCCGGCTCTACACCTCCCGCGGCTGGCGGCTGTGGCGCGGGGAGGTGCACGCCCTCAGCCCCCGGGACGGCATCGTCCGCCTGCCGGAGGAAGAGGACAGCACGTACGTCCGGACCGGCCTCGCAGGTCCGCTCGACCCCGCTCAGGAACTCGTCTTCGACTGGCGCGACGGTGATGTGCTCTAGGAATCGCCGCAGGTCAGCACGGTGTGACCCAGTCCACCGTCTCAGATAGTAGGAAGTCCGAGTAATTGTGCAGACAGACGCTCCGGCCTCCCTTACTTTTGTAGAAGCCGAACGTCTCGCTCGACCAAGCGAATGGCGGTCGTGAGCCGGGCCCCGTGCAGGCAACCCCTGCGGCACCGCTCCCCGCCCCCTCCGGCGTCTCGTATCTCTCTCCGCGCTCCACGCTGTCGAAGGAGTCGATTTCCCATGGCCGAGACGACCGTCCGCCGCCGAGTCCGCCACGTCTCCCGTACGAGCGAGTCCGACCGCAAGAACGCCGCCGCCGCACTCCAGCGTGCCCTCGACCGCAGGGACAACGGCGGATCCACCGGCCACTGAGCCGCACCGCCCCTGATCCGGGAGCCGCACCCGACGAGGCGCGGTGCGGGGTCTCAGGCCCCGCGCCGCACCTCGAAATGGTCGATCCGCTCACCGCTCGAGGCCAGCGCCGACACCTTCAGCCTCGGCGCGGCGCCGCTCACGGCCTCCACCGAGAGGAACGAGAACCCCCGGTAGCGCACCCGCGACCACTCCACCGACTCCGCCCTGGTGTCCCGGGACTTGGTCCACCGGAACGTGTCGACCGACTCGCGGTCGGCGGGGCTCCCCTCGTAGCTCTCCTTCACGCCGTCCGGGAAGCCGTACAGGTCTTTGCCGCCACCGCCCGCCGTGACGTACACGATCCCGTCCCGCTTCGGATCTGTCGTCCCGCCGACCGGCACCGGCCTGCCCACCTCGCCGTTCCTGATCGCGTCGGTCCGCTCGTACACGTGGTTGTGCCCGTTCACCACCAGGTCCACCTGGTGCTGGGCGAACAGCGGCAGCCACTCGGCGCGCACTCCGCCGTCGGAGGCGTGCGTGGACGTCGAGTAGGCGCAGTGGTGGAAGAAGACGACGATGAAGTCGACGTCGTCGGCGGCCCGTAGTTCACGGAGCTTCCGGTCCAGCCACTTCGTCTGCCGCCCCTCCGTGTAACCGTGGTTGGCGGGTATCTCGTACGACACGTCGTTCGCGTCCAGCGCGACCACGCCGACGTTGCCGTAGGTGAAGGCGTACACGCCCGGGGCCGTGCGGGCGTCGAAGCCGCTGTCCGGCAGGGAGAAGCGGGCGAGTTGACCGCCGTAGCCGTCCGGTGAGTACCAGGCCTCCATGTCGTGGTTTCCCGTCGTCACCATCCAGGGCACCGACCTGGCCACCGGCTCGGTCTGCTTGAGGAACCGGTCCCACTGCCGGGCGTCGAAGACGTCCGTCTCCTTGCCCTTGCCGGTCGGGTCGGCGTAGCAGATGTCGCCGGCGTGGAGGTGGAAGGCAGGGTTCTGGCGCAGCAGCAGACGGTCGTTGAGGGCCGCCTCCTCGCCGACGCCCTGGTCGCCGAAGGCGGTGAACACGAACCGCCCGGGCGGGCTCGCCGGTGCCGTGCGGAAGGACGTGATGGTCGAACGGTGCCGCGGGGACGCCGGGTCGAAGCCCTCGTGGCCGACGCCGTAGTAGTAGGTCGTGTCCGGCCGCAGACCGTCCAGCGCGGCGTGCGAGTAGTACTGCTCGACCGCCGCCCGTACGCCCTTCAGCTCCGGGGTACGCAGATCGCGCAGCTCGGCCTCGATCCTGCGGCCGAGGTCGTCGGGGCGCAGGCCGATGCGGACGTACGGCTTCCTCACCGCGAACGGCACCTGCCAGGAGATCCGCATCTGCGTCTTCGGGTCGGCGCCGAAGGCGAGATGGCGGCCGAAGGGGGCGATGAAGGGGCCCGGAACCTTCGACGTGCTCGGCGACGGACTCCCGGTCGGCGTGGAGCCGCCCGGTCCCGAGCCGGAACAGCCGGTCAGCAGGCCACCCGCCACCGCGCCCGCCGTCACCAGCGTGCGGCGCCGGGACAGTCGCGTCCGCAGGTACTCGTGCTGTTCGGCCATGCTCATCCGGCGGGCGAGCTCGGGCGGGATGCCGAAGTGAGGGATCTCCATGTCGAGTGAACTTCCCAGCGGAGCCCAACGGCCGCAACACGTACGGGTGAACGGAAACCGTCGGCCGCGTGCGGTCCGCCGAGCGGGTGCCCGCTTCCTGTCCGCATCACGGACAGCCTGTGTCATCCCATGGGACGAGGAGTAGGGTGCCCGCATGTCTCGCAGCATCAATCTCGCAGTGATCCCCGGTGACGGCATCGGCCAGGAGGTCGTGGCCGAAGGCCTGAAGGTCCTCTCCGCCGTCCTTCCGCAGGATGTGAAGCTGGAGACCAAGGAGTACGACTTCGGCGCCCGGCGCTACCACGCCACCGGTGAGACCCTCACCGACGCCGACCTCGACGCCCTGAAGCGGCACGACGCCATCCTGCTCGGCGCGATCGGCGACCCGAGCGTGCCGTCCGGCGTCCTGGAGCGCGGCTTCCTGCTCAAGCTCCGCTTCGCCTTCGACCACCACGTCAACCTGCGCCCCTCTAAGCTGCTGCCGGGTGTCGCCACCCCGCTGGCCGGCGAGCCGCAGATCGACTTCGTCGTGGTCCGCGAGGGCACCGAGGGCCCGTACACCGGCAACGGCGGCACGATCCGCAAGGGAACCGAGCACGAGGTCGCCACCGAGGTGTCCGTGAACACGGCCTACGGTGTCGAGCGCGTGGTCCGTGACGCCTTCGCGCGTGCCCAGGCCCGCCCGCGCAAGAAGCTGGCGCTGATCCACAAGAACAACGTGCTGACCTTCGCGGGTCATCTGTGGACGAACGTCTTCAACAGGGTGGCCGAGGAGTTCCCCGAGGTCACCACCGAGTACATGCACGTCGACGCGGCCACCATCTATCTGGTCACCCAGCCCGAGCGCTTCGACGTCATCGTCACCGACAACCTCTTCGGCGACATCATCACCGACCTCGCCGCGGCCGTCTCCGGCGGCATCGGCGTGGCCGCCTCCGGCAACATCAACCCGTCCGGAGAGTTCCCGTCCATGTTCGAGCCCGTGCACGGCTCGGCCCCGGACATCGCCGGCCAGGGCAAGGCCGACCCGACCGCCACCGTGCTGTCCGTCGCCCTGCTCCTGCGCCACCTCGGCTACGAGGCCGAGGCCGCCCGCATCGACGAGGCGGTCTCCGCCGACCTGTCGGAGCGCACCGGCAAGCCCGCCCGCTCCACCTCGGAGACCGGCGACGCCCTCGCCGTACGAGTAGCCGGCTGACCCGCCGCTGCTTTTTCGTAAGCCGCCGGGTCGCATCCGCACCCGGCGGCTTCCGCATGTTCCCGCCGGGTGCCACCATCGACCACCGGGCCGCTTTTCACCCCGTTCCTTCCGCCGCCGCCTCCGGGCGATAATCGAACGCGAGGCTGCGGAAAGAGGGAATGCTCGGAAGTCCTAGCACTGGTCACCATCAGAGCAGTACCGAGCGCGGCCCGTCACTACAACCGGTGAAGGACATCAACCCATGACGACGCCCACGATCGAGCTCAAGCCCTCCGCCAGCCCGCTCTCCGCGAGCGAGCGCGAGGCGATCCTGGCCAACCCCGGATTCGGCCGCCACTTCACCGACCACATGGTGACGATCAAGTGGACGGAAGGCCGCGGCTGGCACGACGGGCAGCTCGTGCCGTACGCGCCGATCTCCCTCGACCCCGCCACCACGGTCCTGCACTACGCGCAGGAGATCTTCGAGGGCCTGAAGGCCTACCGCCGCCCCGACGGCTCGGTCGCCACGTTCCGCCCCGAGAAGAACGCCGAGCGTTTCCAGCGGTCCGCGCGGCGGCTGGCGATGCCGGAGCTGCCGGTCGAGACGTTCATCGAGGCGTGCGACGCGCTGGTGAAGCAGGACAAGGCGTGGGTCCCGGCGCACGGCGGTGAGGAATCCCTGTACCTGCGCCCGTTCATGATCGCCACCGAGGTCGGGCTCGGTGTGAAGCCGGCCAACGAGTACCTGTTCCTGGTGATCGCCTCGCCTGCCGGTGCGTACTTCCCCGGTGGTGTGAAGCCGGTGTCCATCTGGGTCTCCGAGGACCGCGTGCGTGCCGTCCCCGGCGGCATGGGCGACGCGAAGACGGGCGGCAACTACGCGGCGTCCCTGCTCGCCCAGGCCGAGGCCGCCGCCAAGGGCTGTGACCAGGTCTGCTACCTCGACGCCGTGGAGCACCGGTGGGTCGAGGAGCTCGGCGGGATGAACCTGTACTTCGTGTACGGCGACAAGATCGTCACACCCTCGCTGACGGGCTCCATCCTGGAAGGCGTCACGCGTGACTCCTTGCTGGCCGTGGCCCGCGACCTGGGCTACGAGGCCGAGGAGGGGCGGGTGTCGGTCGAGCAGTGGCAGCGGGACTCGGAGAACGGGTCGCTGACCGAGGTGTTCGCCTGCGGTACGGCCGCGGTGATCACGCCGGTCGGCACGGTGAAGCGGGCCGGGGCGGAATGGAAGCAGAGCGGTGGGGAGCCGGGCGAGGTCACACTGCGGCTTCGGCAGGCGCTGCTCGACATCCAGCGGGGTACGGCCGAGGACACGCACGGCTGGATGCACCAGCTGGGCTGAGTGCCCCTGCGTGACCGACCGCATACTGAGACAGCCGTGAGCGAGGCGCGGGGGTTGTGCCAGACTGCCCCCGTGCTCTCGTTCGCCATGATTATTGGCAGCAGGCGCGCCGGTCCGCAGTGACCGCCACGTACGACCAGGTACGGGCGGACACCGTCGTCCTCGACCCGCGCGCAGACCTCTCGCACCCGCGAGAGGTTTTTCGCATTTCTGGCCCACCCGCAGCCGGAGGCGAGAGCGCGAGGGAGTATGTGAGGGCGGTGGAGCCGGTCATTCCGGTACGACCGAGATCCCATCCTCAGGAGCCTTGAGACCATGACCGCAAGCAGCGAGCTCGACGATTCCTTCCACGTCTTCGACACCACCCTGCGCGACGGCGCCCAGCGGGAGGGCATCAACCTCACCGTCGCCGACAAGCTCGCCATCGCTCGCCACCTGGACGACTTCGGTGTGGGCTTCATCGAGGGCGGCTGGCCCGGCGCGAACCCCCGCGACACCGAGTTCTTCGCCCGCGCCCAGGAGGAGATCGACTTCCGGCACGCGCAGCTGGTCGCCTTCGGCTCCACCCGACGGGCCGGCACCACCGCCGCGGAGGACCCGCAGGTCAAAGCGCTGCTGGAGTCCGGCGCCCCGGTGATCACTCTGGTCGCCAAGTCGCACGACCGCCATGTCGAACTCGCCCTGCGCACCACCCTGGACGAGAACCTGGCGATGGTCCGCGACACGGTGTCGTTCCTGACGGAGCAGGGCCGCCGGGTGTTCGTCGACTGCGAGCACTTCTTCGACGGCTACCGGGCGAACCCCGAGTACGCGAAGTCCGTGGTCCGGACGGCGTCCCAGGCCGGCGCGGACGTGGTGATCCTCTGCGACACCAACGGCGGCATGCTCCCGGCGCAGATCCAGGCGGTCGTCTCCACGGTTCTGGCCGACACCGGCGCGCGGCTCGGCATCCACGCCCAGGACGACACGGGGTGCGCGGTCGCCAACACCCTGGCCGCCGTCGACGCGGGCGCGACGCACGTGCAGTGCACGGCCAACGGTTACGGGGAGCGCGTCGGCAACGCGAACCTCTTCCCGGTCGTGGCGGCGCTGGAGCTGAAGTACGGCAAGAAGGTCCTGCCCGAGGGGCACCTGCGCGAGATGACGCGCATCTCGCACGCCATCGCCGAGGTGGTCAACCTGACCCCCTCCACCCACCAGCCCTACGTCGGCCTCTCCGCCTTCGCCCACAAGGCCGGCCTGCACGCCTCGGCGATCAAGGTCGACCCGGACCTGTACCAGCACATCGACCCCGAGCTGGTCGGCAACACCATGCGGATGCTGGTCTCCGACATGGCGGGGCGGGCGTCCATCGAGCTCAAGGGCAAGGAACTCGGTATCGACCTCGGCGGCGACCGGGAGCTGGTCGGCCGGGTGGTCGAGCGGGTGAAGGAGCGCGAGCTCAGGGGCTACACGTACGAGGCGGCGGACGCGAGCTTCGAACTGCTCCTGCGGACCGAGGTCCAGGGCGAGCCGCTGCGCTACTTCGAGGTGGAGTCCTGGCGCGCCATCGTCGAGGACCGGCCGGACGGGTCCCACGCCAACGAGGCCACGGTGAAGCTGTGGGCGAAGGGCGAGCGCATCGTCGCCACGGCCGAGGGCAACGGGCCGGTCAACGCGCTGGACCGCGCGCTGCGCGTCGGCCTGGAGAAGATCTATCCCCAGCTCGCCAAGCTGGAGCTGGTGGACTACAAGGTCCGCATCCTGGAGGGCAGGCACGGCACCAACTCGACGACCCGCGTACTGATCTCCACGTCGGACGGCTCCGGCGAATGGTCGACGTCCTCGGAACGGCGCGATGGGGTCGGAGATCAATTGACTGTCCGTTGACGCGCCAACCAGCTGCGGGCGGACACCCCCCGACACGTCCCCTTCCGTGCATGCGCGGGTGCGGGCTGTCCCAGCTGCGGGCAGTCGTGCCGCTGGGGGCGGCACGGGTGGGCGCAGCGGCACCCCGCACCGCCGGGCTGCGCAACGCCCCGGCGTCAGCACCAACGCCGAGCACCTGGAAACGCCGAGCTGCCGAGTCTCACATCGCCGTGTCGCGAGACCTCGGCACGGGGGCGTCACCACCCCGCTCCCGCCCCGGCACCCGGTCGAGCCGAAACAGCCCCGCTCCGCCCGGACGCTGCCCGGAGGCGTGGGACGTGGAGCGGGTCAGTTCCTCCACCCCGTCGGCCAGGTAGCCGACCCATGCCGAGCCCTCGTCCTCGATGATCCGCTGGGCGTCCGTGCGCAACCGCTCGATGACCCCGAGCAGCGCGGCCTGCTCCTTGTCGCTGGGGGAGTCGGTGGTTCGCAGAAACGTCTGCGACCACTCGGACTGCGCCCGCTTCAGGATCTGCTGCAGGGCCAGTTCCGTGCGGATGTACCGCGTCCAGGACGCCGAGAAGCCGAAGATCCGGTCGAACAGAACGCAGCCCGCCCCGCCGGCCAGAAAGACGAAACCCCACTCGGGCTGCACGGTCGTAGGGGCAGCCGCGTGCACCAGTGGCGTGATCGAGCCGACTATGACCAGCAACGCGGCCAGCGCCCGCAACGAACGCGACCACAGCGATGGCCCCCGGCGCCGCGCCAGGTACCAGCCGATCGCCCCCGTCACCTCCGCCTCGGCATGCCGGAACAGCTCCCACAGCAGGTCGGCCCGCGTACGCGACCGGTCCAGCTCGGCGAGTGCGGACACCGTGATGTCCGCGGCCCTGCGTCTTCCGAACATGCCCCTGTACCCGCCCCTTCTGCTGAACCGGTGGGCCGGAGAGGCCCCACCGCGGTGACAAGGCATCGTAGGCGCAGCTCCCCCCGGAATTCTTGACCCTGACGGATGTCCCTTTCTGTCCCGATTCGGGTAGCTTCGAAGATATGAAGGCCGCGCTGGTACGCACCGTCGTACGTCTGCTGATCGTGCCGGTCGCCGCCGTACTGGCGGTGCTGATGGTCGGTGCGCCCGGGGCGCACGCGGCCACCGATCTGTCGAAGGTCGCCAACGAGCTCCGTGAGAGTCCCGTCTACGTCGATCCCGCCGCCTCCGACCAGCTCGCCGCATCGGACGCCGAGGCGCTCGCCGACAAGATCAAGGACGCGGACAAGCCCGTCTTCGTGGCGGTCCTTCCGGCCGACTACCCCACGCAGGACCTCTTCAAGAACCTCCGTACCGAGACCGGCGTCACCGGCCTGTACGGCATCCGCCTCGGCGAGAAGTTCGACGCCAGGGCGGACAGCGCGGTGATGAGCGCTCAGTCGGTGTCCAACCTGGTCACAGCCGTCCAGGGCGCGGGCGACGCCAAGGCCCAGCTGAACGACTTCGTCGACGGCGCCCTGCGCAACGTGGGCGGTTCGGCGCCGAGCAGCTGGAGCGACGGCTCGGGCAGCGATGTACCGGTCGGCGGTCTGATCACGGTCGGCGCCCTGGTCGCGGCCGGCGGCGCGGGTGCCTACGCGCTGGCACGGCGCAACCGCCGCCGCCACGAGGAGGAGCAGCGGGCCGCGCTGGAGAAGCTGCGCGTGGTGGTCGACGAGGACATCACGGCCTTCGGTGAGGAGCTGGACCGGCTCGACTTCCATCCCGGGGAGCCGGGCGCCGACGACGCGATGCGTACCGACTACGAACGCGCCCTGGACGCCTACGAGCGGTCGAAGTCCCTGATGGCGGCCGCGACGAGGCCGGAGGACGTCAAGGCCGTCACCGAGGCCGTGGAGGACGGCCGGTTCTCCCTGGCACGCCTCGCGGCCCGCCGCACGGGGGCCCCGCTGCCGGAGCGCCGCCCGCCGTGCTTCTTCGACCCGCGCCACGGCCCCTCGGTCGCCGACGCCCGCTGGACGCCCCAGGGCGGCACCGAACGCGAGGTCCCGGTCTGCGCGGCCGACCGGACCCGTCTCGCCGAGGGCCGCGACCCGTTGATCCGAGAGGTCGACACCGACTACGGCCGCCGCCCGTACTGGGAGGCCGGCCCGGCGTACGGCCCGTGGGCCGGCGGCTACTTCGGCGGCGGCCTCCTGCCCGGCCTCCTCGTCGGCACCATGCTCGGCAGCATGATGGCCGGCCCCGCCTACGCGGCCGACTACGGCTCCGGTTACGGCGACTTCGGCGGCTACGAGGGCGGCGACGTCTCCGGCGCGGACTACGACACCGGAGACTTCGGCGGCGGCTTCGGCGGCGGGGACTTCGGTGGTGGGGGAGACTTCGGCGGCGGCTTCTGACGAGCCCCTGCGGCACGGCGCGCGTTCGGTTCGGGAAACGCCTCGGTCTGCGAGGCCTGCCCGGTGCGGTTCACGCGACCCGCTGCCGCACCTCGTCGCTCCCGCCCCTGAGTCCCCGGGCGGGCGGCGGGGAGCACCCCGCGACCCGTACCGTCCCACCGGCTGGACTCAGCGCCGCGACACCCCTGTGTCCCGCTCCACCTGGTGCCGTCGCTGTCGCCGCACCACCCCCGCCACGCCCCACGCCAGCACGACCAGCCCCGCGCTGACCCACACCGGCGACCGGTAGCCGAACCCGGCGCCGATCGCCGCGCCGCCCGCCCAGGGGCCCAGCGCGGCGCCCACGTTGAGCGCCGCCGTGGCGAGACCGCCGGCCAGCGTTGGTGCCCCCGGGGCCGCGTAGAGGGCCTGGGAGATCAGTGTCGCTCCGACGCCGAAGGACAGCGCCCCCTGGACGAAGACGAGCGTGAGCGCCAGGGCGGGGTGCCCGGCCCCGAGCGCGAGGAGGCACCAGCCCACGCACACCGCGAAGCCCCCGCCCACCAGCACCGGCACGGGACGCCGGTCGGCGAACCGGCCCGCGACGGTCACCCCCGCGAACGACCCTGCCCCGAAGAGCGCGAGCACCCCGGGAATCCAGCCGCCGCCCAGGCCCGTCACCTCGGTGACCAGCGGCGCGAGATAGGTGAAGGTGCAGAACGTCGCGCCGTTGACCAGGGCTCCCAGCAGCAGCGTGACCACGAGCCGGGGACTGCGCAGCGACCGCAGCTCACCCCGCAGCGCGGGCGGCGCACCCCCGGCGGCGCCGCCCGGCACGGACCGCGCCACCGCCACCAGCGCCGGCACCGACACCAGCGCGACGGCCCAGAACGCCGCTCGCCATCCCCACAGTTCGCCCAGCACGGCCCCGGCGGGGACCCCGGCCACGCAGGCCAGTGTCACCCCGCCCAGCAGCACGGACGTCGCCCGCCCTTTGGCGTCCGGCGGGACCATGCCCACGGCGG
Source organism: Streptomyces sp. NRRL S-455 (assembly GCF_000717875.1). GTDB lineage: Bacteria > Actinomycetota > Actinomycetes > Streptomycetales > Streptomycetaceae > Streptomyces. Next base: position 241,217 of record NZ_JOCT01000003.1, on the reverse strand, counting down.
CCACGAGAGCGACGGCGAGGAACCCGGCGTTGGCGACGGCGCCCACGACCCGGGTGACGAGCAGGACCTCGAAACTGCTGGTGAGCGCACCGGTGACGTGGACGGCGAGGAAGACGACGAGGAACGACAGCAGCGCACCCCGGCGCGGCCAGCGCCGCGCGAGCCCCGCCACCAGCGGCGCCCCGACGACCATCCCCGCGGCGAACGCCGAGGTCAGCGCCCCGGCCGCGGGAACGGACACCCCCAGATCCCGCGCTATGTCCGGCACCAGCCCGGACAGCATGAACTCGGACGTGCCTTGCGCGAACACGGCAAGGCCCAGCAGAAGAAGAGCGAACGGCATGAGGAAACTCCGCACCCGGAAGTCGAACGACGGACACGACACGTCGGACGGCACACCGGCAGCGGAGCGAGCGGGCAGCCTCAGCGGCCCGGCATCGGCGTCACGAGCAGCCACCGGAGTGCCGGTGGCCGCAGTCTGGACGCCTCGGGGCTGGACATGCCCCGCAGACTAGGTTCGCCCTGGGGACCGGGTCCACCGGTTTTCCGCACGCCTCCCGCGCCTGGGCGGAGGAGCGCGGTCCAAGCGGGGCGGCCTGGGCATCTCCCCGGATGCCATCGCCCATGTTCGCGAACAGACGCGCGGAGTTGCTGGTGCAGCGGGCGCAAGCCGAGGGCGTGCGGGCCCGGCGCTCGACGGCACCGGGCCCGCACGGGGGAACGAAGGGGTAGTCAGAGGGTTGACGCCGCCGAGGCGATGGCGGAGGCGAACGTCGAGACCTCCGTGTAGACGCCGGGAGCCTCGGGCCGGGCGCAGCCCTCGCCCCAGCTCACTATGCCGACCTGGATGAAGTTGCCGGCGTTGTCCTTGCGGAACATCGGTCCGCCGGAGTCGCCCTGGCAGGTGTCCACGCCGCCCGCGTCGAAGCCGGCGCAGATCTCCTCGTTCGCGACGAGGCCGCTGTACAGACCGCCGTAGGCCTTGCACGCGGCGTCGCTGACGAACGGCACGGTGGCCTTCAGCAGGTAGCGCTGCTGGGAGCCGCCCTCGCGGTTGGCGCCCCAGCCGGCGACGGTGAAGTCACCGGTGTTGTACTGCGCAGTGGTGGCGATCTTCAGGGTCGGCAGGTTGATGGGCTGGGCGAGCTTGATGAGCGCCCAGTCCTTGCCGGTGCCGTTGTAGCCGGGGGCGCGGAGCACCTTGGTGGAGCGGACCTGGACCCGGCCGCTGGTGGACTGGAGGTCGACGACCCCCGCGGTGGCGGTGATGCCGGTGTTGTTGCCGGAGCTGCCCACGCAGTGCGCGGCCGTGAGCACGATCTGCTGGGTGTAGAGCGCGCCGCCGCAGCCCATGGAGAGCCGGACCATGAACGGGAACTCGCCCTGGGCGGCACGGGTTCCGCCCACGACGGGCGACGGGGCGGCCTGCGCGGCGGAGACGGGCTGCAGGCTGGCGACGGCGAGGGCGGCGGCGCCGAGGACCGCGCATCTCTTGAGGGCCGTGAGGAGTCTCTTCAACGTGATGCCTTCCGTGGGGGGTTGACTCGGGGAGATGTGCAACCGAAGCATCAGTTTGACGAGCGCATGACAGTAGCAGGGACAAAAAGAACGTCCATGTGCTGGCATGGACCGGTCAAAATTGTGCTGCTGGATTATGGGAACGTCCCGAGACTTCACACAAGGGGCCCGATTCGGCCACGCCGCACGGGGCCCACCCGTACGGCGTGGCCGCCGGCTCAGGCGTTCCTGATCGCCGAGATGTCGAAGTTGAGCTTGATCTTGTCGGAGACCAGGACGCCGCCGGTCTCCAGTGCGGCGTTCCAGGTGAGTCCCCACTCGGAGCGCAGGATCTCCGCCTTGCCCTCGAAGCCGACGCGCTCGTTGCCGAAGGGGTCCTTCGCGGCGCCGTTGAACTCGAGGTCGATGGAGAGGGGGCGGGTCGTGCCGAGGATCGTCAGATCGCCGGTGATGCGGTAGTCGCCGCCGCCCAGGTCCTCCGCCGCGGTGGAACGGAAGGTCATGGTGGGGAACTCGTCGGTCCTGAAGAAGTCCGCGCTCTTCAGGTGGCCGTCGCGGTCGGCGTTGCCCGTGCTGATGCTGTTCATCACGACGTCGATGGAGGCCGTGGACCGCGACGGGTCGGTGCCGTCGAGGTGCAGCGTGCCCGTGAAGTCCTGGAAGCCGCCCTTGACGTTGGTGACCATGGCGTGCCGGGCGACGAATCCGATCGTCGAGTGCGCGGGGTCGATCGTGTAGTCGCCGGTCAGGGCGGCCAGGTCGGTGGCGGGGGCGGTCTCGGTGTCGTTGCGGCTGAAGATGCTCATGGGGGTACGCCTCCTGCGATCATGTTGAGCATTGAACTACCTCGGCACGGTCCACCGTAGACCCATTCTGTTCAATGTTCAACATCTTTGGATGGGGCCGGCTGGCCCTTGTGTACGCGGACGCCCTCGGAAAGCTCCTCGACCGGCCGCACCTGCTGGCGGCGCTGACCCACGCGGCGCTGGCCCCCACAAGCGGCTGCGCCGGATGCGGCTGGGGCGGCGCGCGCAGCTAGTCGGTCGTCCGGCGGGAGGGCGCGCCCTGCGTCGCGCCCCGGTCGTGCACGTACAGCCGGCGCCGGTCGCCGACGTCGAGGTGCTGCGGCAGGGGCAGTTCGTAGCGCACGGGCCGGCTGTGGTCGGCGAGCTGCCGGCGCGGGTTGTACACCTGGTTGAACTTCCACAGCATGCGGGCGAAGTTCGTCTGACCGTGCAGCAGGTTGCGGGTCAGGACCCGGGCCGCGCCGACGGCGGTGCGCAGGCCCAGGTGCTTGCGGTTGATGACGGCCTGGGTGCGCACCAGTTCCTCATAGAAGCGTTCCAGGGGAAGTGTGGTGGGCACGACCGCGTGCTGGATGTCGAAGAGCCGGTAGTCGCGGGTCGTCAGGCGCCGCGACTCGGTGTGCCAGATCTCCGTACCGGGGTACGGCGTCATCACCGTGAAGTGCACGATCTCCGGCACGGCCAGCGCGAACTCCCTCACCACCCGGAAGCGTTCCTCGTCCCAGGCCGGGTCCACGATCAGGTTGATGGCGACCTGGATGCCGAGACGGCGGGCCGTCTCGAGGGCGCGGAAGTTCTCATCGGGGCTGACCCGCTTGCGGTACAGCTCCAGGCCCTCCGCGTCGATGGCCTCCATCCCCAGGAACATGTACTGCAGCCCCAGCCGGGCCCAGCGTGCGAAGACCTCGGGGTGACGCAGCAGGACGTCGCTGCGGGTCTCCAGGTAGTAGCGCTTGCGGATGCGGCGCCGCTCCACCTCGGCGGCGATGGCGTCCCCGTGCTCGGGCCGGATGAAGGCCACGTCGTCGACGATGAAGACGTTCGGCTCACGGATGTTCGCCAGGTCCTCGGCCGCCGCCTCGGGTGACGCCTTGCGGTAGCTGCGGCCGTAGAACGTCCACGCCGAGCAGAACGAGCAGTCCCACGGGCAGCCGCGCGTGAACTCGATGGAGGCGCACGGGTCCAGCTCTCCGATGAAGTAGCGCCTGCGGTGGCGCATGAGGTCCCGTGCGGGCAGCGGCGTGTCGATGCCGTGCAGCATCAGCGGCGCGGGTCCCCGCCCGGCGGCCGTGACGATGCCCGGCACGCCCTCCACACCCCCCTCGCACACGGCCTCCAACAAGGGTGCGATCGCCGGTTCGCCCTCCCCGCGCACCACGGCGTCCACCGCCCCCTCGGCCTGCTCCAGCACCTCCTCGGCGACGAACGAGACGCTGTGTCCGCCGAGGAACACGAAGCAGCCCGGCACGACCCGCTTCACCTCGGCGGCCAGCTCGATCGCCTCCGGGATGTTCGCCAGGTAGTTCAGCGAGATGCCGAGGGCCTCCGGCCGGAAGGACCGCACCTCGTCGCGCAGTGACCGGTGCCCCGTCACCTGGAGGTCGACGACCCGCACCTCGTGGCCGGCTTCGCGGGCGGCGCCGGCCACCCGTTCCAGCCCCAGCGGCTCCAGCCGCAAGAAGAGTTCGGAGTACATCAGGGCACTGGGGTGGACGAGCAGCACGCGCATGGTCACCTCGCCACGGGAGCCGTACGGGACACGGAGGGCTGCGTCCTTCGTATCCCGGCTGGGCGGTGTCCCGTACTGCCCATACCGCCGCCTGGCGGCATCGCACGGCACGCAGGGGTGGTCCTGCCCGATCCGGTACGGAAGGCGTGGTCCGCCACCCACCTGCCGGACACGGCACGCCGGAACGGGTGAGGCCGTCCAGGATCCGGGTCCCCGAACTGGCGCGGGGCACCGCGATGGCGGTGTCCTGGAAGACGAGGTTCCGTTGCAAGGACCGCAGGGAGACAGACGAGACCACGGCGGATGAACAGCGCAGGGGAGAGCGACTCGTGACACTCACCGGCTCCGGCTCGGCCCACGACCCACCGGCGGGCGCCGCCCCACGCCGCCCGGCGGCCCCCGCCCCCGCACGCGTGCGCGTGTACGGGCCGCCACCACGTCTGGACCGGCGCGTGGCCCTGATCACCGGGGCCTCCTCCGGCATCGGGGCCGCCACGGCACGGCGCTTCGCCCTGGACGGCTGGCAACTCCTCCTCAGCGGCCGCGACCGGCACCGACTGGAGCGGACGGCGTCCGGCACACCTGCCGTCGTGCTGCCCGCCGACCTCGCCGCCCCGGACGGTCCGCGCCTGCTGGCCCAGTCCGCGCTGCGCACGACCGGCCGGATCGACGTCCTGATCGCCGGGGCGGGCATCGGCTGGGTGGGCCCCTTCGCCGCCATGCCGCACACCGACATCGACCGGGTGCTGGCCCTGGACCTCAACGCCACGCTCCACCTCGTGCGCGAGGTCCTGCCTTCGATGATCGCGGCCCGGCGGGGCCGCGTGGTGCTGATCGGCTCGATCTCGGGTTGTGTGGGCGTGCGGGAGGAGGCGGTGTACTCCGCCGCCAAGGCCGGGCTGGCCGCCTTCGCCGCGGCACTGCGCCAGGAGCTGCGCGGCACGGGCGTGGGCGCGACTTTCATCATGCCCGGACCGGTCGACACGGCCTTCTTCGCCCGCCGCGGCAGGCCCCACGGTCGCGCCCGCCCCCGGCTCGTCCCGCCCGGCTGCGTCGCCGACGCGATCTGGGAGGCCGTACGCCGGGATCACGACGAGGCTTTCATCCCCGCCTGGCTGCGCCTCCCCGTCCGCGTCCGCGGCCTCGCGCCCGGCCTCCACCGCCGCCTGCTGCACCGTTTCGGCTGACGACGCGCTGACGCACGCGCCGCTGCTCCCGTCCCGGTCACTTGGCTGGATCTCCCGTTCAGGGGCACTCTCTCGGTGGTAGGGCATGGGCATGTTTCCCCGCCGTCGCGCCTTCTCCCGTCTCACGGCCCGCTCCGCCGCCCTGCCCGGCCACAGCCGCCGTGCCCTGCTGCTGACGGCCATGGCCCTGGCGGCGACCGGCGGTGCGACGCCCCGGCCCGGTGTCCCGGACGCTCCTGGCGCGGACCCTTACGAAACCCTCCGGCGGCGGTGGCTCGGCATCGCCCTCGGCACCGGCTACGACGCGACGGCACAGCCGTACGCCTCCCGCCTCGCCGAGACCGGCCGGCTCGCCCGCGACCTGTGGGCCGGGATGGCACCGACGGCGAACTCCCTCTGGCCCGGCCACCCCTTCGACCCGCCGTCCGGCATCACCCGCAGCTACAGCCGTCTGTGGACCATGACCCAGGCCTACCTCCAGCAGGGCACCGGCTCGACCGCCGACCCCGGCCTGCTCGCAGGCATCCTGCGCGGTCTCGACCACCTCTCGGCCACCGTCTACAACCCCACCACCACCCGCTACGGCAACTGGTGGGAATGGCAGATCGGCAGCCCACGGCTGCTCATGGACATCACGGCCGCCCTGTACGACCAGCTGGACGGCGCCCGCGTCGCCGCCGCCTGCGCCGCCGTCGACCACTTCGTCCCCGACTCGGCCCTCGGCGACTACTCCGGCACCTCCACCGGCGCCAACCGCGTCGACCTGTGCCGCTCCGTCGCCCTGCGCGGCATCCTGGGCCCTGCCCCGGCCAAGATCGCCCTCGCCCGTGACGCGCTCTCCCCGGTCTTCCCGTACGTCACCCGCGGCGACGGCCTCCACGCCGACGGCTCCTTCGTGCAGCACACCTGGGTCGCCTACTCCGGCACCTACGGGCAGGTCCTGCTCGACGGCCTCGGCAGACTCTTCGCCCTGCTCGCCGGGACCGACTGGGAGGTCACCGACCCGAACCGGCAGATCATCCTGGACAGCGTCGAGCACGCCTACGCGCCGCTCATCCACGACGGACTGGTCATGGACAGCGTCAACGGCCGGGCCATCAGCCGCGGTCTCCTCAGCAACGACGACCGTGCGGTCATGCGAGGCGACCACTTCCACGGCCATCAGCTCATCGCGGCCATCGCCCTCCTCGCGACCGGCGCGAGCCCGGCGGAACGCGACCGCTGGCACGCCCGGATCAAGGGCTGGATCGAACGCGACACGGTCACCCCGGTCCTCTCGGCACGCCAGTTCGGCGTGGCCGACCTGGCCCGGCTGCACGCGGTCGCCGCCTCGCCCGTCCCGGCCGCGCCCGAACCCGTCGGACACCGCCTCTTCGCCGCCATGGACCGTGCGGTCCACCGACGCCCCGGCTTCACCGTGAACATCGCCATGGCCAGCGACCGCATCGCCCACTACGAGTGCGGCAACGGCGAGAACCCACGCGGCTGGCACACCGGTGCCGGCATGGTCAGCTGGTGGGCCGGGACCGGCGACCAGTACACGGACTGGTTCTGGCCGACCGTCGACTGGTACCGCCTGCCCGGCGTCACGGTCTCCACCAAGCGCCTCGCCGACCGGGAAGGCGGCGAGTGGGGCGCGGCCCGCCCGGACGTGCGCTGGGTCGGCGGCACCACCGACGGCGAGTACGCGGCCCTCGGCCAGCACCTCAAGGGCCTCGGCTCCACCCTCCAGGCCCGCAAGTCCTGGTTCTGCCTCGCTGACGCGGTGATCTGCCTGGGCGCCGGGATCAGCTGCGCCGACGGCGTCCCGGTCGAGACGGTCGTCGACAACCGCAACCTCGGCGAGTCGGGCACCCAGCGCTTCGTCCGGGGCCCGGACTGGGCCCACCTTGAGGGCCACGGCGGCTGGGTGTTCCTCGACGGCGAGCCGCGGGCACTGCGCGAGGACCGCACCGGCGCCTGGTCCGACATCAACACCGGCGGCGCACCGGAGCGCCGCACCCGCCGCTGGCAGACCCTCTGGCTCGACCACGGGACCGACCCCGAGGACGCCGGCTACGCCTACGTCCTGATGCCCGGGGCGTCCCGCCGCGCGGTCGCGCGCCGCGCCGCCGACCGCGGCTGGCTGTCGGTCCTCGCCAACGACGCCGGCCGCCAGGCGGTCACCGTGCCCTCGCTCGGCTGCACGGCCGCGAACTTCTGGCAGGCCGGCACGGCGGGCCCGCTCACCGCCTCCGCCGGCGCGAGCGTGCTGGCCGTCCGCCGGGGCCGGACCGCTACCCTCTGCGTGAGCGAACCGCCCCGTACGGGTGAGCCGCTGGAGATCACCTGGAACCGCCCGGTCCGCCGGGTCGTCCGCGCGGACGAGTCGGTCGACGTACTCTCCACGGGCCGCCGGCTGCGCCTGCGCGTCACCCCGGGGGAGGCATGCGCCCCACACATGTGTGAGGTGACTCTCGGCTGACGGCTTTGTGCGACCCCTACAAGCAACACGCCCTCTGAGCAGTCGGAAAGGCTGCACCAGGCCCCGGTTCTGTTCAGGGGTACCAGGAAAACAGGCCGGAGACTGTGAGGAGTCGACGGCCCGCAATCCTCGGTCGGCTTCGTAAGGTCGCTACATGACCGTTTTGGATGAGGCGCCGGGTGAGCCGACCGACGCGCGCGGACGCGTGGCCGAACTGCACGAGATCCGTGCGCAGGCGGTGGCCGGACCGAGTGAGAAGGCGACCAAGGCGCAGCACGCCAAGGGCAAGCTGACCGCACGGGAACGCATCGAGCTCCTCCTCGACCCGGACTCCTTCCGGGAGGTCGAGCAGCTGCGCCGGCACCGGGCGACAGGCTTCGGCCTGGAGACCAAGAAGCCGTACACCGACGGTGTGATCACCGGCTGGGGCACGGTGGAGGGCCGCACGGTCTTCGTCTACGCCCATGACTTCCGCGTCTTCGGCGGCGCCCTGGGCGAGGCCCACGCCACGAAGATCCACAAGATCATGGACATGGCCATCGCGGCCGGTGCGCCCCTGGTCTCGCTGAACGACGGCGCGGGCGCCCGCATCCAGGAGGGCGTCTCGGCCCTCGCCGGTTACGGCGGCATCTTCCAGCGCAACACCAAGGCCTCGGGCGTGATCCCGCAGATCAGCGTCATGCTGGGCCCGTGCGCGGGCGGCGCGGCCTACAGCCCCGCCCTCACCGACTTCGTCTTCATGGTCCGTGAGACCTCGCAGATGTTCATCACCGGCCCGGACGTCGTCAAGGCGGTCACCGGCGAGGAGATCACCCAGAACGGCCTGGGCGGCGCGGACGTCCACGCCGAGACCAGCGGCGTCTGCCACTTCGCCTACGACGACGAAGAGACCTGCATCGCCGAGGTCCGCTACCTCCTCTCGCTGCTCCCGCAGAACAACCGCGAGAACCCGCCCCGCACGGAGTCCACGGACGCGGTGGACCGCCGCTCGGACGTCCTCCTCGACCTGGTCCCGGCCGACGGCAACCGGCCGTACGACATGGCCAAGGTCATCGAGGAGATCGTCGACGACGGCGAGTACCTGGAGGTCCACGAGCGCTGGGCCCGCAACATCATCTGCGCGCTGGGCCGGATGGACGGCCAGGTCGTCGGCATCATCGCCAACCAGCCGCAGGTCCTGGCCGGTGTCCTGGACATCGAGGCGTCCGAGAAGGCGGCTCGCTTCGTCCAGATGTGCGACGCCTTCAACATCCCGATCATCACCCTTCTGGACGTCCCCGGCTTCCTCCCGGGCGTCGACCAGGAGCACGGTGGGATCATCCGCCACGGCGCGAAGCTCCTCTACGCCTACTGCAACGCGACCGTGCCGAGGATCTCGCTGATCCTGCGCAAGGCCTACGGAGGTGCGTACATCGTCATGGACAGCCAGTCCATCGGTGCGGACCTCACCTACGCCTGGCCGACCAACGAGATCGCCGTCATGGGCGCGGAGGGTGCCGCCAACGTCATCTTCCGCCGCCAGATCGCCGAGGCCGAGGACCCCGAGGCCATGCGCACACGCATGGTCAAGGAGTACAAGTCCGAGCTGATGCACCCCTACTACGCGGCGGAGCGCGGACTGGTCGACGACGTGATCGACCCCTCGGAAACCCGCGAGGTCCTGATCAAGTCGCTCGCGATGCTCCAGACCAAGCACGCCGACCTGCCCTCCCGCAAGCACGGCAACCCGCCCCAGTAACCCGGCGGACCCGCCGCGGCAACCCCGCGGACCTCTCTCTCACGGAGACTGACACCCATGGACCTGCCTGACATCCGCGTCGAGAAGGGCCACGCCGAGCCTGAGGAAGTCGCCGCCATCACGGCGATCCTCCTGGCCCGCGCCGCCGCCCGCCCCACCGACTCGACCCCGACCCACCGAGGCCGCGCCAAGGCCGGCTGGCGCCGCCTGGAACGCGAGCCGGGCTTCCGCGCCCCGCACAGCTGGCGCTGAGTCCCAGAACCCAAAAGAAGGCCCCTCCTGGAGGGGCCTTCTTTTTTGGGGGCGCGGGGAACTGCGCGAGAAACCACAAACAACCCGCACCCGGCAACGCGACAGCCCCCGGCAGCCCAGAGGCCGCCAGGGGCTGTCCCACAGCAACTGACTAGCGAAGCCGCGCCATCAGCGCATGCTCCACCAGCGTGATCAGCGCCGACTTCGCATCGGCCCGATGCCGCGCGTCGGTCGTGATGATCGGGTCCGGCGTGTACGGCTGCTGCCCGTCGAAGCCGTTCAGCGCGATGACGAACGGCAGGCCGCTGTTCTCGAAGCTGGCCCGGCGTACCGAACAGGTACAGGATCAGGTCCTGGTCCAGGGTGATACGGCCGAAGTCCATGGCGACCGTCGTGGTCGTCTTGTCCCCGGTGTGGGTGAGGTCGTCGATGCCGGCCGAAGCTGACGTCATGACGGCCTCGGTACGCAGCGGGTTGATCTCCGAGACGGCCCCGACGAACGTGGTCTTGCCCACGCCGAAGCCACCCGCCACCACGATCTTCGCCGAGGTGGTGGAGCGGGAAGGACCGCCGCTAGAGCTTGCGAAGTCCACTGAGCACCCTTTCGAGCAGTGTCACGTCTGGCTGGCCGCCGGCGTTCTCGTCGCCGCCGGGCTGATGGATGGCGACCAGTCCCGCCTCCGCCAAGTCGGCGACGAGGATCCTGGCCACGCCGAGAGGGATCGTGAGGAGCGCCGAGATCTCGGCGACCGACTTGATTTCCCGGCAGAGGTTGCAGATCCGCTGATGCTCGGGCAACTGGCCCTGCATCTGGTGCGGCTGCGCAGTGGTGTGCACCAGCGCCTCGATGGCGAGCTGGTAACGCGGGCGGGTCCGGCCGCCGGTCATGGCGTACGGACGCACCAACGGGTTGTTGGACGCCCCGGCGGGCGCCGGCTCGGGGGTGCGGCGTTGCGGCTGCACGGGCTGGATACGCGGGGCCGACGGCTGGTCGTACGGCGACGGGCCGGGACCCTGCGGCGTGTACGGCTGCCGGTGGCTCGGTGCGGAGGGGAAGTTGTAACGGTTCGGGTTCTGACCACCGTCGCCCTGCCCCTGGGCAGGGTCGTACGACCAGTTGCCCGACGAACCGCCTGGGGGTGTTGCCACTTTCTCCTCCTCCGACTGTGCCTGGCACCCATCGCTGTGGAGCCGCGTCCCGAAACCTTACGGCCACGGGACGCCAAAACGCACCGTCCGTCGATTAGTTGAGCAGGCTCCCCTGGAGCTCCGCACGAAGATCCGGGGTAAGGACCGTACCGGCTCGGTCCACCAGCAGCGCCATCTCGTATCCGATGAGGCCGATGTCCGCCTCCGGATGCGCGAGAACCGCGAGCGACGAGCCGTCGGAGATGGACATGATGAAGAGGAATCCCCGCTCCATCTCCACAACCGTCTGATTGACGCTCCCGCCCTCGAAGATCCGGGAGGCGCCTGCCGTCAGTGACGTCAGACCGGAGGCGACGGCCGCGAGCTGGTCGGCGCGGTCGCGGGGGAAGCCTTCGGACATCGCCAGAAGGAGTCCGTCGGCGGAGACCACCACCGTGTGGGACACCCCCGGGGTGTTGTCCACGAAGTTGGTGATCAACCAGTTCAGGTTCTGTGCCGCCTGGCTCATCGGGCTCACACTAACGCTCCTGGTTGTAGGTGCTGTCAGGACCGAAGCCCTGGCCGTTCGTTTCACTGCCTGCGCTGCGTCCGCGTTGGACACCCCGGCGCAGGTTGCTCAGCCTGCCCCGGACGTCCTCCGGGGCGCGGGAGACCTGTGGGCCCCCCTGGGGGGTGCTCTCGGCGGAACCCTCGATCAGGTTGGCCTTGGGTACCCGCCTCGGCAGGCCGGAGGAGGTGACCCCGCCCGCCCTGGGCTTCCGGAGCTGCGAGGCCTGCTGCCAGCGCTCGTCGTTCGCCGAGCGCCAGCTGCTGTCGCCGTTGCTCTCCGGTGCGGAGGCCGGCGGCTCCTGGCTCACGTTCCGCGCGCCGCCCGTGCCGTTCGCACCGCTCGCGGTGGCTCCGCGGCGGGGAAGCCCGGCGTCGGTCAGCGAGGGTGCGGCGGAGTGGGCCGGTCCCGGACGGTCGAAGCCTACGCGGTCCTGCTCACTCGCGTCAGCGGCCTGCGCAGATTCCGTTTCCTGGGCCTGAGAAGGGTACTGGCTCCGGTACCCGTTCTGGTAGCCGTCCTGCTGAGGCCAGTCGTCCTGGTGGCGCCGCTGCTCGAACGCGGGGAAGCTCTCGGGCACGCCCGTTCCGGACGCCGAGGGCTCCTCCTGGGCCTGCTCCGCATAGGAGGGCTCCGGGTAGCCGCCGCCCGGCGAGAAGGTGTCGTTCTGCGGCAGGCCGCCGTTCGGCGCGTAGTACTGCTCGTCGTACGCGGGCCGCTGCGGCTCCTCGTACGCCGTCTGCCGCTGCTCCTCGTACGGCGCCTGCTGCTCCCCGTACGCCTGGCGGTCGTACGTGGCGGGCTGCTCCGGGTAGCCGGTCCGGCCGGTGTCGTAGGCCTGGCCGGCGTCGTAGCCCTGCTGCTGGCCGTATTCCTCGGGGTAGCCGGGCGCCTCCGGGTGCTCCTGGGCGTCCCGGCCGGGCAGGGCGGGCTGCTCGCCGTGCGACTGGGCCTCCAGGGCCGCCCGGCGCTCCTCACGCATCAGGGAGCGGCCGACGGGGTCCAGCTCGCGTATGTCGTCGGGGACGTCGGAGTAGCGGCTGTCGTCGAAGCCGAGTTCCGCCGCCGTGCGCATGGGCTGGCCGAAGTTCTCGCCGCCGAAGTTCTGCTCGGGGATGATCTGCGAGACGGTGAACTCGTCGCGGTCCACGTGCTGCTCGCCGCCACCACCGTGGGTGATCGCGTCCGGCAGCATGACCAGCGAGGTGGTACCGGCCTGCTCGCCCGAGGGGCGCAGCTGGACGCGGATGCCGTGCCGGTCGGACAGCCGGCCGACCACGAACAGACCCATGCGCTGCGAGATCGCGGCGTCCACGGTCGGCGGGTTGGCCAGCTTGTGGTTGATGTCCGCGAAGTCCTCGGCGGTCAGGCCGATGCCCTTGTCGTGGATCTCGATCATCACGCGGCCGTCGGGGAGACGGGTCGCGGTGACGCGGACCTTGGTCTGCGGGGAGGAGAACGTCGTCGCGTTCTCCAGCAGCTCGGCGAGCAGGTGCACGAGGTCGGTCACGGCCCGGCCGTGGATCTCGGCCTCGGGGACGCCGGACAGCTCGATGCGCTCGTACTGCTCCACCTCGGAGGAGGCGGCGCGCAGCACGTCGACCAGCGGCACCGGCTGGTCCCAGCGGCGGCCGGGCTCCTCGCCGGCGAGGACCAGGAGGTTCTCGCCGTTGCGGCGCATACGGGTCGCCAGGTGGTCCAGCCTGAAGAGGTTCTCCAGCTGGTCCGGGTCGGCCTCGTTGTTCTCCAGGTCGGTGATCAGGGTCAGCTGGCCCTCGATCAGCGACTGGTTGCGGCGCGACAGGTTGGTGAAGATCGCGTTGATGTTGCCCCGCAGCAGGGCCTGCTCGGCGGCGAGCCGGACGGCCTCGCGGTGCACCTGGTCGAAGGCCCGGGCGACCTCGCCGATCTCGTCCGTGGTGGAGATCGGGATGGCCTGGACACGGGTGTCGACGCGGCCGGGGTCGGTGCGGGAGAGCTGGTCGACCAGCATCGGCAGGCGCTGCTCGGCGATGCCGAAGGCGGCGTTGCGGAGCTGGCGCATCGAGCGGCTCATCTGGCGGGCGACCGCACCGGCCAGGATGAAGGCCAGGAGCAGGGCGACCACGACGGCGGCACCGGTGATGTAGGCGTCGCGCTGGGCGTCGTCGGCGATGTCGGAGGCTTCGCTCACGGCCTTGTCGGCCAGGTCCTGCTCGATCTTCTCGTACGCGTTGAACTTGAGCGTGTTGACGGCCCACCAGTTCTCGGCGGTGACGCCCTGCTCGGCGAGTGCCGCGCGGGCGCTCGGGTCCGTGCTCTGCAGCGTCGCGACGGCCGAGACCATCGTCTCCGGCTTGGACGGCGGGGCGACGTAGTCCGGGTTCTTGGCCTTGGCCTCCCGGGCCATCGCGGCACCGTCGGCCCTGATCTTGGCCTCGGCCGCCTTCAGCTTGGCCGCGTCCTGCTCGGTGCCACCGCCGATGTACTCGCCGATGGCGATGCGCTCGAGGTAGGCGTACGAGGACAGGGCGATGCGCTGGCTGGCCAGGTTGCCGTCGTCCGGGCCCGGCTTGATCAGGATGTGCATGCCGATGGAGCGCTGCAGCGACAGGGCCGCCTTGGTGAGCTCGATGGCGTACACGGTCCGGCCGTAGCTGGTGATGTTGCCGGTGCCGAGGCCCAGTTCGTTGGCGAACTCCGTCAGCGGGTGGGCTATCTCGACGTAGCCCTCCTCGGTCTGCACGCCCTTGAGCCTGGAGGTGTAGGCGGCCTGGCGCAGCGTCTGCAGCTTGGGCTCCGCCTCGCGGAAGAGCTTCAGCCGGCGCTCGAGGCCGGGCTTGGCCGGCATGTTCTGGGCCGCGGCGTCGAAGGCGTCGGCCGCCTTGTCGGTCGCCTTGCGGACCTGGGTGACCGTCGCCTTGTCCTGGGCGGTCTGGGCGCTGCCCTTCAGCAGGGGCGCCGCGGAGGCGTCACGCTCGTTGTAGAGGGCGTTGGCGTACAGCAGGGAGGCCCGCACGAGACGCGCGGTGTTCTCCGCGTCCTCGGCCTCCTGCCAGGTGTCGATCGAGCTCTTCACCTGGAAGCCGCCCATGACGAGGCCGACCAGCACGGGTATGAGCAGGATCGCGTTGAGCCTGGTCGCCACGCGCCAGTTGCGCGGGGAGAGACGGCCGCCGCTCTCGGCGGGCGCGGCCGTCGGCTCCGAACCGGGCACGGGGGCGGGCGCCGCTGTGCGCGGCGGCGGGGTGAAGTTGCCCCGGGCCGACGGCTCGGGACTGTTCTTGCTTCGCCTCACTCGACCAACAACCTCTCGGCGGTCGGCACCAACGTTGTGCCGCAGTGTCTCAGAGCCCAACACGCCATCGACTGACGAGTACGTCATTGACTATTGGGCAGTTCAGGCATTCCAGCACGACGACCTGCGCTCTTCCAAACAGTCCGGGGGGCGGATTCCAGGGGATGTAAGCCCCAGGTAAAACGGTCATAAAGAGCAAGCCCCGCCAAAAGGCGGGGCGATTGTGCGCGCAGCGAGACCGGATGTGCGCGACGCGTGGCCGTACCACCCGATTCCTCTGCCGAAACGTTATGAACACCTTGGCCGACCGTGTCAAAGGACACAGCCGGCTCCAGTGCATCTACGACAACTTCCGTATGCGGCTTCTGAATTGGTGTGCTACCTCAGCCGTGCCATCAGAGCGTGCTCGACCAGCGTGATCAGCGCACTCTTCGCATCCGCCCGGTGCCGGGCGTCCGTCGTGATGATCGGGGCGTCCGGCCCGTCCGGCGTGTACGGCTGCTGCCCGTCGAAGCCGTTCAGCGCGATGACGAACGGCAGGCCGCTGTTCTCGAAGTAGTCGACGGCCGGGAAGCAGTCGGCCAGGCGCCGGGTGTCCACGAGCACCACCGCTGGCCCGGCGTACCGAACAGGTACAGGATCAGGTCCTGGTCCAGGGTGATACGGCCGAAGTCCATGGCGACCGTCGTGGTCGTCTTGTCCCCGGTGTGCGTGAGGTCGTCGATGCCCGCGCTGGCGGAGGTCATCACGGCCTCCGTACGCAGCGGGTTGATCTCCGAGACGGCACCGACGAACGTGGTCTTGCCCACGCCGAAGCCACCTGCCACCACGATCTTCGCGGACGTGGTGGAACGACCCGCGTCAGAGCTTGCGAAGTCCACTGAGCACCCTTTCGAGCAGTGTCACGTCCGGTGCGCCGGTGGCATCGTCGCCGCCCGGCTGGTGGATCGCGACGAGACCGGCCTCGGCGAGGTCCGCGACCAGGATCCGGGCCACCCCCAGCGGCATGTTGAGCAGGGCCGAGACCTCGGCGACCGACTTCACCTCACGGCACAGGTGGCAGATGCGCTGGTGCTCCGGGAGCAGCGCCATGAGCGAGGCCGGGTCCGCGGTCGTGCTGATCAGCGCCTCGATGGCCAACTGGTAGCGCGGACGTGTCCGGCCACCGGTCATGGCGTACGGCCGTACCAGCGGCTGGTCGCCCTCGTCCTCGTACGGCTCCGCGTACGGATCATGAGAGGCGGGGGGCGGGGTCATGGGTCCTCCGGGCGGGACAGCAAGTCGGTCAGTCGAGCCGTCAGACGAGGCCTGTGTGGGGTGTGTGGCAGCCGGACGGTGATGTGGTGAGACAGGTGGTGCCGGGGCCGATCAGTGGAGCAGACTGCCTTGGAGTTCCGCTCGCAGGTCGGGGGTGAGGACCGCGCCCGCGCGGTCGACCAGGAGCGCCATCTCGTAGCCGACGAGGCCGATGTCGCACTCGGGGTGAGCGAGAACGGCGAGGGACGAGCCGTCCGAGACGGACATCAGGAAGAGGAAGCCCCGCTCCATCTCCACGACCGTCTGCGCGACGTCACCTCCCTCGAAGATCCGGGAGGCGCCTGCCGTCAGTGACGTCAGACCGGAGGCGACGGCCGCGAGCTGGTCCGCGCGGTCGCGCGGAAAGCCCTCCGACAGCGCCAGGAGGAGGCCGTCGGCGGACACGACGACGGTGTGGGACACCCCGGGGGTGTTGTCCACGAAGTTGGTGATCAACCAGTTGAGGTTCTGTGCCGCCTGGCTCATCGGACTCAACTAACGCTCCTGCTGGTGAGAGGGCCGAGGGAAGCTGCCGGTCTGGGTGGACCCGGCCTGACGACCCTGTGCGATACCCCGCCGGAGATTGGTCAGCCGACCACGCACGTCATCCGGGGCGCGCGAGATCTGCGGACCGCTCTGCTGCGGTTGCTGCTGAGCCGTGCCCGGGACGAGGTTCGCCCGGGGTACCCGGCGAGGCAGGCCTGAGGTGGTGACACCGCCCGCGGCGGGCTGACGGACGCGCTCGGCCTGCCGGACGAGGTCGTCGTTCGGCGAGCTGCGCCAGCCGGCGGGGGCGGACCGCTGCGGACCGGTGGGAGCCTGCGGCTGCTGCGGGGCCGGAGCAGAGCCGTTGTTCCGCGGCTGCTGCTGCTCCTGCTGCTCCTGCTGGCCGCCGTGGAACCAGTTGGTCTCCAGCGTGTCGTACAGCGGGGTACGCCCGTCGCCCGGACCGGACGCCGGCGGCAGGGCCTCGGGCTCCTGCCGGGCCGGCCGCGCCTGCGGGGCGGGCGGAATCGGGGCGCCGAAGTCGGCATCGGCCCGGCCGCCGTTGACCTGCGGCCGCTCGTACTGTCCCCGGCCCGTCGGGTCGGCCGGCGTGGCCGGACCCGGGAGGGTGGGCCGGCCGGAGCCGTTGTCCTGGCGGGATGCCGGGTACTGGCCCGTGGAGCCGCTGTCGTAGGACTGCGGACCCTGGAACTGGCCCGTGGAGCCGCTGTCGTAGGACTGCGAGGCCGGGAACTGGCCCGTCGTGGACGACGGGTCGGGGCGCCCGGCCGGAGCGCCGAAGACGTCGGGGCGCACGAACTGGCCCGAATCCTGGGTCCCGCCCTGGGCGAAGGTGTCCTGGTGCTGAGGGCTGCCGAAGTCGGCCGACGAGCCGGGGCCCTGCCGGTCGTCGCGCGGCACGGCCGGCATCTCCGCGGTCGCTCCCGGGTCCTGCCGGTCGTTGATCCGCGGCATGGCAGAGGTACGGGCGGCGTCCGGCTCCTCGTGGCCGCGCGGGGCGTCCAGGGAGGCGCGCGGCACCGGCGGCTGGGCGTTCTCGTCGCTCCAGTTCGTCACGTGGGACTGCGCGTCACCGCCGGGCAGCTCGGCCCGCGGACCGCCACGCGGCGGGAGCTGCGGCCGACGGCCCTGACCCTGCTCGGCGTTGCCGCCCGGGCGCTGCGTGCCCCGGCCACCGCCGAAGGCCTCCTGGCCCTGCGGTCCGTGCGTCCCGGCGGCCTGCAGGCCCTGCGGGGCACCCGGCGCCTGCCCGAAGCCCCCACCGGCGCCCGCCGGGGACGGACGGCCCTGCGGGGGAGCGGAGGGAGCTCCCTGGTCGAACAACGACGGGGACCTCTCGGGGCCCTGCGGCCCACGCGCTCCGCCCGGCGCACCGGGACGGCCACCGTCCCCGTCCCGCCCGGGCAGCGCGGCCCGCGGACCCTGACCGGCACCGAGCCGGCCGCCCCCGGACGCACCGCCGCCGAAGCCACCACCGGACGGACCGCCGGCGAGGGCGCCACCGCCCTGGCCGGCACCGGCCGCACGCCGGGCCGCGGCCGCACCGGCGGCGGCCTGCGCGGCGGCCGGACCGCCACCGCCGAGCGGCGGCTGGCCGGGCTGCTTGGGCTGGGGCTTCTTGCCGCCCTGGGCGACGTCGACGGGCAGCATGACCAGCGCGGTCGTACCACCGGAGTCGGACGGGCGGAGCTGGATGCGGATGCCGTGCCGCTGCGAAAGGCGGCCGACCACGAACAGACCCATACGGCGGGACACGGAGACGTCCACCGTCGGGGGAGAGGCGAGGCGCTCGTTGATCGCCGCGAGGTCCTCCGGCGACAGACCGATACCGGTGTCGTGGATCTCGATCAGCACCCGGCCGTCGGGCAGGGCGTGACCGGTGACCTTGACCTTGGTCTGCGGCGAGGAGAACGAGGTCGCGTTCTCCAGCAGCTCGGCGAGCAGGTGCACGAGGTCGTTGACCACGCGGCCGGCGACCTCGGTGGTCGGCACCGAGGCCAGCTCGATGCGCTCGTACTGCTCCACCTCGGACGCGGCGGCACGGAGCACGTCGACCAGCGGAACCGGGCGGGTCCACCGGCGGCCGGGCTCCTCACCCGCGAGGACGAGGAGGTTCTCACCGTTACGGCGCATACGCGTCGCGAGGTGGTCGAGCTTGAACAGCGACGACAGCTGGTCCGGGTCGGCCTCGCGGGACTCCAGTTCGGAGATGAGCGACAGCTGACGCTGGATGAGGCCCTGGGAGCGGCGCGAGAGGTTGGTGAACATCGCGTTGACGTTGCCCCGCAGCAGGGCCTGCTCGGCGGCGAGGCGGACCGCCTCGCGGTGCACGTCGTCGAAGGCCGCGGCCACCCGGCCGATCTCGTCCCGGGAGTGCACACCGACCGACTCCACGGACGTGTCGACGTCCTGCGGGTCGGACTCGGACAGCTGCTTGACCAGCTCGGGCAGACGGTCGGAGGCGACCTTGGTGGCCGTCTCCTCCAGGCGGCGCAGCGAGCGGATCATGGAGCGGGCCACGACGAAGGCGCCGACCAGCGACACACCGAGCACGATGAGGATCAGCGCACCGGAGATGATCGCGTCGCGTTCGGTGGCGCTGCGCAGCTCGCGGGCCTTCTGTTCCATCTCCTCGAGCAGCGTGTGCTCGATGTTCTTCATCTGCTGGATCTTGGTGGAGCTGTCGTCCAGCCAGTCGCGGTAGGACCGCTTGTCCTGCTGGGCGAGGCCGCTCGCCGAGATCAGGGCGCGGCTCGCATAGGTGTCGGTCGCCTTGATCGTGGAGTTGCCGCCGCCCTCGATCGGCTTCAGCAGCTCGGCCGCGGCGTCCTCGCCGTAGATGCTCTTGAAGCTGCGGATCTCGGAGTTCTGGCTCTCCAGGGCCGACTGGGCGTAGAGCCGGTCGTTCGGCGAGAGCTTGCCGGTGGTGGTGTTGCTCGAGGGCAGCGCCGCGGCGAGGGCCGCACGCTGGATCGAGGAGTACTCCTTGGCGGAGGAGAACGCCGCCAGCGCACGGGTGCGCTGGATCATGTCCGGGTTGCTGGTCGCCTCCGCCATGTCCTGGGAGAGGTCGATCAGGTTCTCGATCAGACGGTGGTACGCCTCGACGGTCTGCGTGGAGTTGCCCTCGGAGTCGTACGCGTTCTTGCGGATCTGCTCCAGGTCGCCGAGCTCGCCGACGATCTGGATGAGGTACTCACGGACGCCCTTGAGGTTGCCGTCCTTGCTGGCGCTGTCGATCTCCTCGGAACTGACAATGAAGTTGTCCCTGGCCCGGTCGGTCTTCTCCCGGAGACCCTTGACCGTGAAGTCGGTCGCCTTGCCGCCGTGCGCGAGCGGGCCGGCCGACTGGTCGCGCTCCTCCTGGAGGGCGGCGGACAGCTCGGTGGCCTGCTTGGTCATGTCCGTCAGCAGCTTCATGTTGTCGAGCTGCTGGATGTCGTCCATGGACGAGTTGATACGCAGCGCGCCCAGCGAGGTGGCCGCGACCACCGGCAGCGCGAGCAGCGAGACCAGGCGGGTGGAGATCCGCCAGTTGCGCAGGGCTATTCGCGATCCCGGGCCGGAGGGGCCGGCCGCCGGCTTCAGAGCCGGTGCCGGGCCCGCGGGCCCCGGAGGTGCGGACGCGCCGGGGCGCCCGGGGCGGTCACCGCCGTCACCGGCCGGGCCCGGGTTCTGGGCGTGCTGGGGCGAGGGGCCGCCATTCATGGGGCCAGTCCCGCCGTGCGGCTCCGGCTCCGCCGAAGCGTTGCCATCCCTCTTGAAACGTCCCTGCACTAGCGTCGCAACCTCTGGACCAGGCACCCCGTCGGATGAACGGCGGGGCACGGTGTCGGCGTACTGGGGACGCCCTGAATGCGCCCCGTGGTGGTCGTGAGTGACCGGCGCTGGCTCCCCCTTCTCGCCGCCACTCGGCGCGTCTGTGCGCCCCCTGTGCGCCGGCTAGATCCTGCGGCGGTCCGTGGCATTCCAGCACAGCACAGGATCTCCAACAAGGCTCGTAGACCAGGCCGTGACCTACGTGACACCACGTGAGGGTTGCGTCACCGGACGTAGAAAGTGAGTTGCTCATTCCGGGCGTATGCCCGCGAGTTGCCTGGCCGTGACGGGTGTCCCAGTCGCCATGATCAGGAGCGGAATGAGGGCTTCAGTCAGTCAATGTCCGTTTCGCTGACCTGAAGCGCGGGTCCGGATTGACCGATTCGCCCCCTGATTCGTGAGAAAACTCACATGCCGATCTTGCTCTCCTCGCGATTACGCCGGGAATCCCGTGTTTAGCCTGACGCTTTACAGAGTTGGCAAAACCGACAACCCGCGCCGGTCCGGGCCCTACGTGCCCTTCCGGCGCCCGTCACAGAACAGGGTCAAGTAAACAGTGAAGACGACGACGATGTTCCACAAGATCGCCAACCCGCGACGCACGACGCTGGCGCACTTGGACGACGCCGACGAACTGCAGACGCCGGAGCAGCCGGAGCACCCCGTCGCACTCCCCACCCAGACCGCCAACCCCAAGCGCACCGTCCTCATGGAGATCCCTGTCGCGGCCGCCGCAGCCGCGGAGTGACATCAGTCAGTACGCGCGCCGGCCGCCGGATGCTCAGGCGGCGGGACACGAAGATCGAGGGGCGTCCCCGGCGACGGTGGGCGCCCCCCGTAATGCGCACGGTGCGGACACCTCCCCGCGTTAGCCTGGAGCGTCAGACTCCAGCCGCTTCAGTCAAGGGGCCAAGCATCCCGTGCGCATCGCCAGATTCTCCATCGACGGGAACGTCGCCTTCGGCGCGATCGAGGGCGAGAAGCAGGACGAGCTCGTCCTGGACATCATCAAGGGCATCCCGTTCGCGGACTTCGAGCTCTCCGGCACGAAGGTGCCGGTCGGCAAGGTCAGGCTGCTGCCGCCGGTGCTCCCCAACAAGGTGGTGGCCTTCGGCCGCAACTACGCCGACCACGCGAAGGAACTGGGCAACGAGGTCCCCGAGCAGCCCTTCGCCTTCTTCAAGCCGTCCACCTCGGTGATCGGCCCCGGCGACGAGATCCAGTACCCCTCCTTCTCCGAGGAGGTGCACCACGAGGCCGAGCTGGCCGTGGTGATCGGCCGGATGTGCCGCGAGGTCCCGCGCGAACGCGTCAAGGACGTGATCTTCGGCTACACCTGCGCCAACGACATCACCGCCCGCGACGTCCAGAAGCGCGAGAAGCAGTGGGCCCGGGCCAAGGGCTTCGACACCTCCTGCCCGCTCGGTCCCTGGGTGGAGACCGACCTCGACCCCTCCGACCTGACCATCCAGCTCACGGTCAACGGCCAGCAGCGCCAGCTGGGCCGCACCAGCGAGATGATCCACTCCGTCGAGGACCTGATCGTCAACATCTCCGAGGCCATGACGCTGCTCCCCGGCGACGTGATCCTCACGGGCACCCCGGCTGGGGTCGGCCCCCTCAACGTCGGCGACGAGGTCGCCGTCACCATCGAAGGCATCGGCACTCTCACCAACAAGGTTGTCAAGCGTGGCTAGCGCACCCGGCTCCCCCGTACGCGTCCGTTTCTGTCCGTCGCCCACCGGAAACCCCCACGTGGGCCTGGTGCGCACCGCCCTGTTCAACTGGGCGTTCGCCAAGCACCACCAGGGCACCCTGGTCTTCCGTATCGAGGACACCGACGCGGCCCGCGACTCCGAGGAGTCGTACACCCAGCTGCTCGACTCGATGCGCTGGCTGGGCTTCGACTGGGACGAGGGCCCCGAGGTCGGCGGTCCGCACGCGCCGTACCGCCAGTCGCAGCGCATGGACCTCTACAAGGACGTCGCGGCCAAGCTCCTCGACGCCGGTCACGCCTACCGCTGCTACTGCTCCCAGGAGGAGCTGGACACCCGCCGCGAGGCCGCCCGCGCCGCCGGCAAGCCCTCCGGCTACGACGGCCACTGCCGCGAGCTGACCGACGCCCAGGTCGAGGAGTACAAGGCCCAGGGCCGCGAGCCGATCGTCCGCTTCCGCATGCCCGACGAGACGATCACCTTCACCGACCTGGTCCGCGGCGAGCTGACCTTCACCCCGGAGAACGTCCCGGACTACGGCATCGTCCGCGCCAACGGCGCCCCGCTGTACACGCTGGTCAACCCGGTCGACGACGCCCTGATGGAGATCACCCACGTCCTGCGCGGCGAGGACCTGCTCTCCTCCACGCCCCGCCAGATCGCCCTGTACAAGGCGCTGATCGAGCTGGGCATCGCAAAGGAGATCCCGTCCTTCGGCCACCTGCCGTACGTGATGGGCGAGGGCAACAAGAAGCTCTCCAAGCGCGACCCCCAGTCGTCCCTCAACCTCTACCGGGAGCGCGGCTTCCTCCCCGAGGGCCTGCTCAACTACCTCTCCCTGCTCGGCTGGTCCCTCTCGGCCGACCAGGACGTCTTCGGTATCGACGAGATGATCGCCGCGTTCGAGATCTCCGACGTGAACCCGAACCCGGCCCGCTTCGACCTCAAGAAGTGCGAGGCCATCAACGGCGACCACATCCGCCTGCTGGATGTGAAGGACTTCACGGAGCGCTGCCGCCCGTGGCTCCAGGCCCCGTTCGCCCCCTGGGCCCCGGAGGCCTTCGACGAGGCGAAGTGGCAGGCCATCGCGCCGCACGCGCAGACCCGCCTCAAGGTCCTGTCGGAGATCACCGACAACGTCGACTTCCTGTTCCTGCCGGAGCCGGTCGAGGACGAGGCCAGCTGGGCGAAGGCCATGAAGGAGGGCTCGGACGCCCTCCTGCGTACGGCCCGGGAGAAGCTGGAGGCGGCCGACTGGACCTCCGCCGAGTCGCTCAAGGAGGCCGTCCTGGCCGCCGGCGAGGCCCACGGCCTCAAGCTCGGCAAGGCCCAGGCCCCCGTCCGCGTCGCCGTCACCGGCCGCACGGTCGGTCTGCCGCTCTTCGAGTCCCTGGAGGTCCTGGGCAAGGAGACGACCCTGGCCCGGATCGACGCGGCACTGGCGAAGCTGGCCGCGTAACGCGAGAGAGCACCGATCACGAGGGCGGCGTCCGGTCCGGGCGCCGCCCTCGCCGTGTCCCCCAGCCGTCAACCGGAGTTCCCCTCACGGCCAACTTCTGCCTCCGGAGAGGACGTTGCATGCCACCGGTGGGTACGGTCGGACCATGAGCATCCAAGCCGTGGTCTGGGACGTCGACGACACCCTCTTCGACTACACCACCGCCGACCGTCTCGGTATGCGCGCCCACCTCACGGCCGAGGGCCTGCTCGACGACTACGGCACCGTCGAGCAGGCCATCACCCGCTGGCGGGAGATCACCGATCTGCAGTGGGCCCGCTTCGCAGCCGGCGAGGTCACCTTCGAGGCCCAGCGGCGCGACCGTGTACGGGCGTTCCTGGGCCAGGAGCTGACCGACGCCGAGACCGACGCGTGGTTCGAGCGGTACATCGCCCACTACGAGGCGGTCTGGGCCCTCTTCCCGGACGTCCTGCCCGTCCTGGACACCCTCGCCGTCAGCCACCGGCACGCCGTGCTCTCCAACTCCAGCCTGCACGTCCAGGACCGCAAACTGCGCGTTCTCGGCGTCCACGACCGCTTCGAGGCCATCCTCTGCGCGGCCGAGCTCGGCGTCTCCAAGCCGGAGGCCGGCGCCTTCCACGCCGTCTGCGCAGCTCTCCGCCTCGCTCCGCACCAGGTCGCGTACGTCGGCGACCACCCGGAGATCGACGGGCGGGGTGCCGCGGACGCGGGGCTGCTGTCGGTCTGGATCGACCGCGGGGGCGCGTACGCCACGATCGACCCGCCCACCGGGCCGCACCGCATCGCCTCCCTCGCCGAACTGCCGTCTCTGCTCGGCGCGGATAGTCGTTTTGGAGCCCCGTCCACCTTCGGGTAATGTTCTTCCTGCGCCGAGGGGCGGGCCGGAAGGCAGAAAACCCCAGGCGCACTACTAGAACAAGATCCCCCGCCGGGGCTTGCGTTCCAGTGGCCTATGGTGTAATTGGCAGCACGACTGATTCTGGTTCAGTTAGTCTTGGTTCGAGTCCAGGTAGGCCAGCTCGCAGAGCTTATCTGCATGCCCCCGTTGTGTAGCGGCCTAGCACGCTGCCCTCTCAAGGCAGTAGCGCCGGTTCGAATCCGGTCGGGGGTACTGGTTCCGAGTGATCGACGATCATCTCGGGACTGCTAGGGCCCCCGTTGTGTAGCGGCCTAGCACGCCGCCCTCTCAAGGCGGTAGCGCCGGTTCGAATCCGGTCGGGGGTACTGACTGGTCTAAACCACATTGGTCTATGGTGTAATTGGCAGCACGACTGATTCTGGTTCAGTTAGTCTTGGTTCGAGTCCAGGTAGACCAGCTCGGACCTGCGGAAACGCAGTGTCCACGCCCCCGTTGTGTAGCGGCCTAGCACGCCGCCCTCTCAAGGCGGTAGCGCCGGTTCGAATCCGGTCGGGGGTACACATGACGAAGGCCCCTCACCTCGGTGAGGGGCCTTCTGCGTATGCCCTGAAGGGGCGCGGGGAACTGCGCGATCAGCCACTGACGGCCCGCGCGCGACGACGAAACCGTCCCTCTCGCGGCGCCTGGTCGGGGAAAGCCTGCCGCGGCGTTGAGGCCTGCTCTCCCCAAGGACGATCAAGTCGGTTCAGCCGGTGCGTCGAAGTGCCTCGGAGAGGCGCCCAGCCGCGTCGATCACGGCCTGCGCGTGCATACGGCCAGGGTGCCGCGTCAGGCGCTCGATCGGCCCGGACACCGACACCGCCGCCACCACACGGTTCGACGGCCCCCGCACCGGTGCGGAGACGGACGCCACCCCCGGCTCGCGCTCGCCGATCGACTGGGCCCAGCCCCGGCGCCTTACGCCCGACAGCGCTGTCGCCGTGAAGCGCGCCCCCTGCAGGCCCCGGTGCAGCCGCTCCGGCTCCTCCCAGGCCAGCAGGATCTGTGCCGAGGAACCGGCCTTCATCGTGAGCGTCGAACCGACCGGGACCGTGTCCCGGAGTCCGGACAGGCGCTCCGCCGCGGCGACGCAGATGCGCATGTCGCCCTGGCGGCGATAGAGCTGCACGCTCTCGCCCGTGATGTCACGGAGGTGGGTGAGCACGGGGCCGGCGGTGGCGAGGAGACGGTCCTCACCGGCTGCCGCGGCCAGTTCCGCGAGGCGGGGGCCGAGAATGAAACGGCCCTGCATGTCGCGCGCCACCATGCGGTGGTGTTCCAGCGCCACGGCCAGGCGGTGGGCCGTGGGTCGTGCCAGTCCGGTGGCGCCGACCAGGCCCGCGAGGGTGGCCGGACCGGACTCCAGAGCGCTCAGGACGAGGGCCGCCTTGTCCAGAACGCCGACGCCGCTACTGTTGTCCATGAAACGATACTCGCGTCTCACTCTGTGAAACGCAAGTTCAAATTCTCGTGGAACCCGCCACTCTGGAAGACACGAAGTCACAACGGCCCGTGACGTACGGGCCTGGCGGCGGATGCCCGGAATCCAGGGGCGTGGGGCCCGCCTCCTCAAGATCTCTAGTTGGGCCGGCGGATCGTCGCCGGCCGGAGGGAACAGCGATGGGTAGGACACTCGCGGAGAAAGTCTGGGACGACCATGTCGTCCGGCGCGTGGAAGGCGAGCCCGACCTTCTCTTCATCGATCTGCACCTGCTGCACGAGGTGACCAGCCCGCAGGCCTTCGACGGCCTCCGCAAGAGCGGCCGCAAGGTGCGCCGCCTCGACCTCACCATCGCCACCGAGGACCACAACACCCCCACCCTCGACATCGACAAGCCCATCGCCGACCCGGTCTCCCGGGTCCAGCTGGAGACGCTGCGCAAGAACGCCGCCGACTTCGGCGTGCGTCTGCACCCGCTGGGCGACGTCGAGCAGGGCGTCGTGCACGTGGTCGGCCCGCAGCTGGGTCTGACCCAGCCGGGCACCACCGTCGTCTGCGGCGACTCCCACACCTCCACGCACGGCGCCTTCGGCGCGCTGGCGTTCGGCATCGGCACCTCCCAGGTGGAGCATGTGCTGGCCACCCAGACGCTGCCGATGTCCCGCCCGAAGACCATGGCGATCACGGTCAACGGCGAACTGCCCGAGGGCGTCACCGCCAAGGACCTGATCCTCGCGATCATCGCGAAGATCGGCACCGGCGGCGGCCAGGGCTACGTCCTGGAGTACCGCGGCGAGGCCATCGAGAAGCTCTCGATGGAGGCCCGCATGACCATCTGCAACATGTCGATCGAGGCCGGTGCCCGCGCGGGCATGATCGCCCCGGACGAGACCACGTTCGCGTACCTCAAGGGCCGCCCGCACGCCCCCGAGGGCGCGGACTGGGACGCCGCCGTCGAGTACTGGAAGACGCTCAGGACGGACGAGGACGCCGAGTTCGACGCCGAGGTCGTCATCGACGCCGCCGAACTGTCGCCGTTCGTCACCTGGGGCACCAACCCCGGCCAGGGCGCACCGCTTTCGGCGTCCGTCCCCGACCCCGCTTCGTACGAAGACGCATCGGAGCGCCACGCCGCCGAAAAGGCCCTGGAATACATGGGGTTGGAGGCCGGACAGCCGCTGCGCTCCATCAAGGTGGACACCGTCTTCGTAGGCTCCTGCACCAACGGCCGTATCGAGGACCTGCGCGCCGCCGCCGAGCTGCTGAAGGGCCGCAAAGTCGCCGACGGCGTACGGATGCTGGTCGTCCCGGGTTCCGCGCGGGTCGGTCTGCAGGCCGTCTCCGAGGGCCTGGACGTCGTCTTCAAGGAGGCGGGCGCCGAGTGGCGACACGCGGGCTGCTCGATGTGTCTGGGCATGAACCCCGACCAGCTGGCCCCGGGTGAGCGCTCCGCGTCCACCTCCAACCGCAACTTCGAGGGCCGGCAGGGCAAGGGCGGCCGTACGCACCTGGTGTCGCCGCAGGTCGCGGCCGCTACCGCCGTCCTGGGCCACCTGGCCTCCCCGGCCGACCTGTCCACCGCCGACACCCCTGCGCCCGCTGGAGTCTGAGAACCATGGAAGCCTTCACCACCCACACCGGCCGGGCCGTCCCGCTGCGCCGCAGCAACGTCGACACCGACCAGATCATCCCCGCCCACTGGCTCAAGAAGGTCACGCGGGACGGGTTCGAGGACGGGCTGTTTGAGGCCTGGCGCAAGGACGCGTCGTTCGTCCTCAACCAGCCCGAGCGGCAGGGCGCGACCGTCCTGGTCGCCGGCCCCGACTTCGGCACCGGCTCCTCCCGCGAGCACGCCGTCTGGGCGCTGCAGAACTACGGTTTCAAGGCCGTGATCTCCTCCCGCTTCGCCGACATCTTCCGCGGCAACTCGCTCAAGAACGGTCTGCTCACCGTCGTTCTGGAGCAGAGGATCGTGGACGCGCTGTGGGAACTCACCGAGAAGAACCCGCAGGCCGAGATCACCGTCGACCTGGTGGCCCGCGAGGTGCGTGCCGAGGGCATCACGGCCTCCTTCGAGCTGGACGAGAACTCCCGCTGGCGGCTGCTGAACGGCCTCGACGACATCTCGATCACCCTCCAGAACGAGGAGGACATCGCCGCGTACGAGGCGAAGCGTCCCGCCTTCAAGCCGCGGACGCTCCAGCTCTGATCCGGAGCACGGCCCGCCACGCCTGACAAGGCGACTTTCGGCCACCGCAGCACCCCCTCTGTACCCCCGATCGGCCCGATCGGGGGTACAGCTTTGTCTGCACCCGAACGGCCCTGCCCCAGCCGGCGGGCACTGTCAACTTCCCACGTTAAGCAGGTGGTTGTCGGGGTACGCGAGATGTACAACCACGACTCCCGGGTGGGCCCGGACGGCCGTTGGCGGCGGCAGTTGTCCCCTGCGCAGGCGACAACTCGCCCCAGATGGCACAATCTGTGCATGGAACACGACGGCCAACTCGAGCTCTATGCGGCGGTCGCGGACCAACTCAAGGAAGCGCACTCCAGGGTGCGCGCACTGCAAGTCCCGGAGGGCGTACGGATGGCGCTGACCCGGAAGCTGCTGGTCATTACGGCCGCGGCCAAGCACGATCTCGCCGACGCGGCAAGGCGACTGGAGCGGTTCACCGCGGACCTCGACGAGGGACGTCTCCCCGACGAGTAACGCCGAACCGGACGGCACCGCTGAGTTCGTTGCGGCACAAGGGTGAGAAGCCCGTTTCGTGTTTGATTTGCGGTATATATCTGCCTAACGTGCGAAAAAGCTTGAACACTTTCGTTCTGGCGATGTCTCCGAAGGGGAAGACGTGAACAAGGCGCAGCTCGTAGAAGCGATTGCCGACAAGATGGGTGGCCGCCAGCAGGCCGCCGACGCTGTCGACCATGTGCTGGACGCCATCGTCCGCGCGGTCGTCGCAGGTGAGAGGGTCTCCGTCACCGGCTTCGGTTCCTTCGAGAAGGTCGACCGTCCGGCGCGTTACGCCCGTAACCCGCAGACGGGCGAGCGGGTTCGGGTCAAGAAGACCTCCGTTCCGCGCTTCCGCGCGGGCCAGGGCTTCAAGGACCTGGTCAGCGGCTCGAAGAAGCTGCCGCGTGGCGGTGAGGTCTCCGTCAAGAAGGCGCCGAAGGGCAGCCTGACCGGCGGCGCCGGCGCGACGGTCAAGAAGGCCGCCGCGAAGAAGGCGACCACCAAGAAGACGACGGCGAAGAAGACCACCGCCAAGAAGACGACGGCGAAGAAGGCCGCCACCAAGACGGCGGCCGCGAAGAAGACCACGGCGAAGAAGGCGCCCGCGAAGAAGACCACGGGCACCGCCAAGACGGCCGCCGCGAAGAAGACCACGGCCAAGAAGGCCCCGGCGAAGAAGGCGACCGCCACGAAGGCGCCCGCCAAGAAGTCGACGGCGCGCAAGACCACCGCGAAGAAGACCACCGCCCGCAAGAAGTAGGGGCGCTGGCGTACCCACGCGCCGGGCCGGACTCCGTACGGAGTCCGGCCCGCGGTGTGTTCAGGGAGTGGTCAGAGGGTCTGCAGGGTCACCAGAGTGATCCGGGGGGCGTCCTTCGGGCCCTCCACCTCGATCCGCACCCGCTGACCCGGGCGCAGCAGTCTGAGGCCCCCCGCGTCGAACGCGGCCGTGTCGAAGGGCACCGGGGTGCCGTCGTCCAGGAGCACCTGCCCGCTACGGCTCTCGGGGTCGTACGTGTACGCGGTCGCCTGCATGGCCGCAGCCTACTGCCCGGGTATCAGCAACCGCGCGGCGGCAGCGGCCGTATGAGGGCCGACCCCCAGGGCCAGCGCGCTGCGCAGGTCGTCGCCGGTGTCCACGTCCTGGCGCACCGAATCCACGGCGGCGAGAGGCAGTTCCACGGCCCCGGAGGCACGGTGCCGGGACCGGGAATCGGTGCCGAACGCCGGGCACAATTCCCGGCCCGGAGCGGCAGCCAGCAGAGTCGTGCCGATTGCTGCCGCGTCGGCGAGAAAAGCACGCGGGAATTCCACGGCCGCGTCGAGCACCCGCGACAATTCCGGCGGGCGCAGCGCCGGCAGATCGGCGTTCAGCGCGGCCACCGGACTTTCGGGACGGGCGGTCCGTACGACCCTCGTCGCGTGTGCGAGGGCGGCGTTGAGGCCGTCACCCGGCTCGTCCGGGATGATCGCGGCGCCCAGTGCGGCCAGCTCACGCCCCGCCCGGGCGTCGTCCGTGACGACTGCCACATCCCGCACCGCCGGGCAGGCCAGCGCCGCCGCCACCGTGTCCTGGGCGAAGGCGAGCGCCAGGTCCGGCCGCAGCCCGTCGTCCGCGGTGTCCGCGAGTCTGCTCTTGGCCTGGGCCAGGGGCTTCAGGGGTACGACCAAGGTCCACTGCACAGATGTTCCGTCCCTCTCTTGTCGCGGCCATTGTCACCCGGGGCCTCGGGTGGGCGGCGTGCCGGGGCGTACGGTGTTCTCGACAGACCGGCGGCCCGGGGCGACACTTGTGCGGCCCCCGGGTGGCCCCCGCTCCAGGCCCTAGAGGAAGGTGTCCGCGTGCCCCGCCGCAGAATCGGCTTCTGGTACCGCTTCGCCGCGGTGATCTGCAAACCGCCGCTGGTGGTTCTGCTCAGGCGGGACTGGCGCGGAATCGAGCACATTCCGGCCGAGGGTGGATTTATCACCGCGGTGAACCATAATTCGCACATCGACCCCTTCGCTTACGCGCACTTTCAGTACAACACCGGGCGCGTCCCGCGATTCCTCGCGAAGAGCGGGCTTTTCAAGAAGGGGTTCGTCGGCGCCGCGATGCGGGGTACCGGGCAGATCCCCGTCTACCGCGAGAGCACGGACGCGCTGAGCGCCTTCCGGGCCGCGATCGACGCCGTGCACCGCGGTGAATGCGTCGCCTTCTATCCCGAGGGCACCCTCACCCGCGACCCGGACGGCTGGCCCATGACCGGCAAGACCGGGGCCGCCCGCGTCGCCCTGCAGACCAAGTGCCCGGTCATCCCCGTCGCCCAGTGGGGCTGCAACGAGCTGCTGCCGCCGTACTCGAAGAAGCCGCAGCTGCTGCCGCGCAAGACGCACCGGGTGCTCGCCGGACCGCCGGTGGACCTCACGCGGTTCTACGACCGGGAGATGACCGCGGAGCTCCTGAAGGAGGCCACCGAGGTCATCATGGATGCCATCACCCGCCAGCTGGAGGAGATCCGCGGCGAGAAGGCTCCCGAGACGCCCTACGACCCGCGCCGGGAGCGGATCGAACAGCGGCGCCGCACCCAGGCGCAGACACATCAGAAATCCGGGCAGACCGTGCAGGAAGAGGGGCTGGGCAAGTGAGCAAGCCGGTCAAGGCGGCGGTCCTGAGCGCCGGTTCGTGGGGCACGGCCTTCGGCATGGTGCTCGCCGACGCCGGGTGCGAGGTCACCCTGTGGG
Organism: Streptomyces sp. NRRL S-455; assembly: GCF_000717875.1. Taxonomy (GTDB): domain Bacteria; phylum Actinomycetota; class Actinomycetes; order Streptomycetales; family Streptomycetaceae; genus Streptomyces. Next base: position 209,936 of record NZ_JOCT01000003.1, on the reverse strand, counting down.
GGCGCCGCCCGGAACTGGTGGAGGCGATCAACTCCACCCGGACCAATCCCGACTACTTCCCGGGCGTCGAGCTCCCGGAGAACGTGCGGGCCACCACGGACCCCGCACAAGCCGCCGCGGACGCCGACTTCACGGTCCTGTCGGTCCCCTCGCAGACCCTGCGCGGCAACCTCGCCGACTGGGCGCCGCTGCTCGCGCCCGGCACGGTCCTGGTGTCACTGATGAAGGGCGTCGAACTCGGCTCCGCGATGCGGATGAGCGAGGTCATCGACGACGTCGCCAAGGTCGGACCCGACCGGATCGCCGTCGTCACCGGGCCCAACCTGGCCCGCGAGATCGCCGCGCGGATGCCGGCCGCCGCCGTGGTCGCCTGCACCGACGAGGCCGTCGCCCAGCGGCTCCAGACCGCCTGCCACACGCCGTACTTCCGCCCCTACACCAACACCGACGTCGTCGGCTGCGAACTCGGCGGCGCGGTCAAGAACGTCATCGGGCTGGCCGTCGGCATCGCGGACGGCATGGGCCTCGGCGACAACGCCAAGGGATCCCTGATCACGCGCGGTCTCGCCGAGACCACCCGGCTCGGCATGGCGCTCGGCGCCGACCCGCTGACCTTCTCCGGACTCGCGGGCCTGGGCGACCTGGTGGCCACCTGCTCCTCGCCGCTGTCCCGCAACCACACCTTCGGCACCAACCTCGGCAAGGGCATGACCCTCCAGGAGACCATCGCGGTCACCAAGCAGACCGCGGAGGGCGTCAAGTCCTGCGAGTCGGTGCTGGATCTGGCCCGTCGGCACGGCGTCGACATGCCCATCACGGAGACGGTCGTCGGCATCGTGCACGACGGCAAGCCTCCGGTGGTCGCCCTCAAGGAGCTGATGTCGCGCAGCGCGAAGCCCGAACGACGCTGAGCGACGCGAGGCGGCGGGCGCTGTCTCCGGGCCCTACCAACGGGTACTCTCAACGCGATATGAGCACCGAGAACCTCCCCCAGAGCCCCGAGCAGCCGCCTCGCAAGCCGCGTGTGGCCGTCGTGTTCGGCGGGCGCAGCTCCGAACACGGGATCTCCGTGGTCACCGCCGGCGCCGTCCTCAAGGCCATCGACCGGACGAAGTACGACGTTCTCCCGATCGGCATCACCCAGGACGGCCGTTGGGCGCTCACGGCGGACGAACCGGAGCGGATGGCGATCGTCGACCGGCGCCCGCCGAGCGTCGACGCCCTCGCCGAGTCCGCCGAGGGCGGAGTGATCCTCCCGGTCGACCCCGCCAACCGCGAAGTCGTCTACAGCGAGCCGGGATCGGTGCCCAAGGCGCTCGGCGAGGTCGACGTGGTCTTCCCGGTGCTGCACGGCCCGTACGGCGAGGACGGCACCCTGCAGGGCCTGCTGGAGCTCTCCGGTGTCCCCTACGTGGGTTCGGGTGTGCTCGCCTCGGCCGTGGGCCAGGACAAGGAGTACATGAAGCGGGTGTTCACCTCCTTCGGGTTGAAGGTGGGCCCGTACGTGGTGGTCCGCCCGCGCGAGTGGGAGCAGGACGAGCCGGCCGCCCGCAAGAGGATCGTCGACTTCGCCGGCGAGCACGGCTGGCCGCTGTTCGTGAAGCCCGCGCGCGCCGGTTCGTCCATCGGCATCACCAAGGTCGACGACCTCTCCGGCCTGGACGAGGCGATCGCCGAGGCTCAGCGTCACGACCCCAAGATCCTCGTCGAGGCGGCCCTGCGCGGCCGCGAGATCGAGTGCGGCGTCCTGGAGTTCGAGGAGGGCCCGCGTGCCTCGGTCCCGGCCGAGATCCCGCCGCCGGACGCGCACGCGTACTACGACTTCGAGGCCAAGTACATCGACTCCACGCCCGGCATCGTCCCGGCCCCGCTGACGCCGGAGGAGACGGACGAGGTGCGGCGCCTGGCGGTCGACGCCTTCGAGGCGGCGTCCTGCGAGGGCCTGGTCCGCGCCGACTTCTTCCTCACGGAGGACGGCGAGTTCGTGATCAACGAGATCAACACGATGCCCGGCTTCACGCCCATCTCGATGTACCCGCAGATGTGGCAGGCGAGCGGGGTGAGCTACCCGGAGCTGATCGACCGGCTGGTCCAGGCGGCCCTGCGCCGTTCAACGGGCCTGCGCTGACAGCAGCCCCCGCTCATCAGGCGATCCCTTCGGGGATCGCCTTCTTCACGGCGGCGGCCAGATCGATCAGCACGCCGGAGCTGTCCACGCCCTCCGGCACCCCGACCTCCACGTAGGCCTCACGGTTGGCCGTGGTGAACCGGTACGCCCCGTCCCCCTGCTTCTCCATCAGCCAGTCCACCCCGTTCACGCCCCCGGCGACCGCATCCGGATCATGCCCGTCCGCCACCTTCGGATCGACCATCTTCGGCGGCTGCGGCACACCACAGCGCAGTATGATCGCCGGGCTGCCCCAGCCCGCCGTCAGCGCCGACTCGGGCGCGGGATCCGCACGGCGCTCACCGTCCACCTTCGCGGGCAGTACCTTGTCCAGGTTCCGGCACAGTTCCGTGACCTTCGCGTCCGGGCTGGGAACCGCCGCCGACGCACTGTCGTCTGCTGAGGAGCAGCCGGCGGCAGTGATCAACAGCGCGACAGCGGGCAGGCGGAGGACAGTGCGGACGACAGAACGGTGCCGGTGACGGAAAGTGTTCACCGGCTCAGGGTAGACGGGGGCTAGAGATGGACGACCGGGCAGGTCAGGGTGCGGGTGATGCCGTCCACCTGCTGAACCTTGGCGACCACCATGCGACCGAGGTCGTCGACGGTGTCGGCCTGCGCCCGGACGATCACGTCGTACGGTCCGGTGACGTCCTCGGCCTGGATGATCCCAGGGATCTTGCTGATCGTCTCGGCGACGGTCGACGCCTTGCCGACCTCCGTCTGGATCAGGATGTACGCCTGTACCACGGAACCTCCAGGGCGGCCACGAGGATCATGTGGGGAAAAGGAACGCCACGGTATCGCGTCGCCGGTCGCCGCGGGGAGACCTGCGGAAGCCGGGTCTTGCGCGCCGGGGCGCAGGTCCGGCAGAACTTGACGGTCACCTCGACCGTAGCGAGGACCGAGAGGCCTCGCGACCGGGCACGGACAGGGACAGAAGGGGAGAAAGGGCAATGAAGGGCACTGTTGGTGAGCTCGGTGAGTTCGGGCTCATCAGGGAGCTCACCTCCCGTCTGACCACCACCCCGGCGGTCCGGGTCGGCCCCGGCGACGACGCCGCCGTGGTGGCCGCGCCCGACCGCAGGGTCGTGGCCAGTACGGACATCCTGGTGGAGGGCCGGCACTTCCGCCGGGACTGGTCGACGGCCTACGACGTGGGACGCAAGGCGGCAGCGCAGAACCTCGCGGACATCGCCGCCATGGGTGCCGTACCGACCGCGCTGCTGCTCGGTCTGGTCGTCCCGGCCGAGTTGCCGGTGACGTGGCCGAGCGAGCTGATGGACGGGCTGCGCGACGAGTGCCAGGTTGCGGGCGCGGCCGTAGTCGGCGGTGACGTCGTGCGCGGCGACTCGATCATGGTGTCGATCACGGCGCTCGGTGACCTGCGCAACCAGGAGCCGGTGACACGGGCGGGCGCCCGGCCGGGCGACCTCGTCGCGGTGACCGGCTGGCTGGGTTGGTCGGCGGCCGGGTACGCGGTGTTGTCCCGGGGCTTCCGTTCGCCGCGCGCGTTCGTGGAGGCCCACCGGCGGCCCGAGCCGCCGTATCACGCGGGTCCGGCCGCGGCCGGGCTCGGGGCGACTGCGATGTGCGACGTGAGCGACGGGCTGATCGCCGACCTGGGGCACATCGCCGAGGCCAGCAAGGTGCGGATCGACGTCCGTTCGGGGGCGATCGACATCCCGTCCCAGATGAACGACATCGGGCAGGCCGTGGGTGTCGACCCGATGCAGTGGGTGCTCACCGGGGGAGAGGACCACGCGATCGTCGCGACCTTCCCGCCGGACGTGAAGCTGCCCGCCCGCTGGAAGGTCATCGGCGAGGTCCTCAACCCCTCGGCACTGCCCCAGGTGACCGTCGACGGGGCGCCGTGGACCAGGAAGGGCGGCTGGGACCACTTCGGAGACATGGAGTCATGATTCCCAACGTCCTCACGGTGGCCGGCTCCGACTCCGGCGGCGGCGCCGGGATCCAGGCCGATCTGAAGACGATGCTCGCGCTCGGCGTGCACGGCATGAGCGTCCTCACTGCGGTGACGGCGCAGAACTCCCTCGGCGTGCAGGGGGCTTGGGAACTGCCGGTGGAGGCGGTGCGGGCCCAGTACCGCAGTGTCGTCGACGACATCGGCGTCCAGGCGGTCAAGACCGGGATGCTCGCCTCCGCCGAACTCGTGGAGACCGTGGCCGAGTTGATCGCGGGCACGGACGCTCCCGCGGTCGTCGACCCGGTGGGCGTCTCCAAGCACGGCGACTCCCTGCTCGCCGCCTCCGCGCTGGAGTCCGTCCGCGGGAAGCTGCTGCCGGTGGCGACGGTCGCCACCCCGAACCTGGACGAGGTGGCCCAGCTGACCGGGGTGCGGGTCGAGTCGGAGGAGGGGCTGCGGCGGGCCGCGGCGGCCGTGCTCGGATACGGGCCGCGGTGGGTGCTGATCAAGGGCGGCCATCTGCCCGGGGACGCCGTCGATCTGCTCACCGACGGCTCCGAGGACCACTGGCTGCGGGCGCCTCGCCACGACAACCGGCACACGCACGGTACGGGCTGCACGCTGGCCTCCGCGATCGCCTCACAGCTCGCGAAGGGGCAGTCGGTGCCGGAGGCGGTGGCGGCGGCGAAGGAGTATGTCACCGGTGCCGTCGCGGCCGGGTTCGCGCTCGGTGGGGGGATCGGGCCGGTGGATCACGGCTGGCGGTTCCGGGGTGGTTCCTGAAGCTGCGGGCACGGCAAAGAGCCGGCCCACCAGAGGTGGACCGGCTCCGCAGCGAACCAGCAGTGGCGCGCGCTAGCTGAGCGTCAGCGCGAGACCTTGCCGGCCTTGATGCACGAGGTGCAAGCGTTCACGCGCTTCGGCGTCCCGCCCACCACGGTACGCACACGCTGGATGTTCGGGTTCCAGCGACGGGACGTACGGCGGTGCGAGTGCGAGATGTTGTTGCCGAAGCCCGGCCCCTTGCCGCAGACGTCGCAGTTGGCAGCCACGGGTCACTCCAAAGACTTCAGATGCACTTACGGTTGATCCCGGCATGCCGGGATCAGGATCAGTTCGATGAATTCGATGATCTGAGTGGCGCTGCCAGGGGAATGGCCCGATCGGGATCGAGCAACCGGAGCATCATACAACGACTGCCCCAGTGCAACGAAACTACCATGGTCGGCCCGGGCCCCCTCACGGCCCGCTTCCGGTGGAGACCGTCCCGGGGGTCTACGCTGCCTGCCACGTCCAGCAGCTCAGGGAGGCGCAGTGGCGCAGGTGCCGCAGACGTTCTTCGATGCTCTCGCGGTGCGCACCTGGTGTGGTCTCGCTCTCGAGACTCTGGGGCGGGCGCGTGAGGAGATCGACGCGATCAACGTCTATCCCGTGGCGGACGGCGACACCGGGACGAACCTGTACCTGACCGTGGAGTCCGCCGTCGGGGCGGTCGAGGCGGTGTTCGCGGGGCACGCGGCCGGCTCCGGCCCTGAGGGACCGACGGTCGCCGACGCCGCCCGGGCGATGGCGCACGGGGCGCTCATCGGGGCCCGTGGGAACTCCGGGACGATCCTCGCCCAGCTGCTGCGCGGCATGGCACAGGTGCTGGCCGGTGAGGAGACCGCGCAGGCCGACGGCCAGGTGCTGCGGCTCGCCCTGCGGCACGCGGCCGACTCCGCACGCCAGGCCGTGGCCCACCCCGTCGAGGGCACCGTCCTCACCGTCGCCTCGGCCGCCGCCGACGCCGCCGGTGACGCCGTCTGCGGTGCGGCGGGGGACTGCGGGACGGTGGCCAGGGCGGCCTACGAGGGCGCGCGGGCGGCCCTCGCCGGGACCCCGGGGCAGCTGCCCGTCCTGGCACGCGCCGGGGTGGTCGACGCCGGGGGGCGGGGGCTGGTGGCCGTGCTCGGGGCGCTGGTGGAGACGTTCACCGGGGAGAGGCCGCGGGGGGTCGCCGTGGCGGCGAGCGGGCTCGGGGCGAGTGGGACCAGGGCGAGCACGGGGGCGGCAGCCGCGGCGAGCTCGGCGGGGGTGCCGGGGCCCGGGGCTTCGTCGGAGGGGTCGGCGGGGGCACCCGGGCGCGTCGCCCCCGAGGCCGCGGTCGCAGTGCACGCACGCGAGGTTCCGGGGCCCGTGGGCGGGGCGGCCCCGGAGACACACACCGGGTCGCTCGAGGCCCACACACGCACGGTGCCCGGCCAAGCGGACGGGTCGGCGGCGGACGCGCTCGCCGGGCCGGGCGACGACGCGCACGCACGCGTGGAGCCCGCCCAGGGCTTCGCCCCGGCCGCCGAGCGCCCGGGTGGTGAGTGTGCCGACAGCTCCGCGGCGCCCGGCCACGGCGGCCCCGCTTTCGAGGTGATCTATCTGCTGGACGCCGAGGACGCGGCCGTGGCCCGGCTGCGGAAGCGGCTCGACGCCCTCGGCGACTCGCTCGTCGTGGTCGGCGGCGACGGGCTGTGGAACGTCCATGTCCATGTCGACGACGCGGGCGCCGCCGTCGAGGCCGGTATCGAGGCCGGGCGGCCCCACCGGATCCGCATCACGCACTTCGGCGCCGGCGACGTGCACACCACCGGGGCCGAGCGGCCTCCCCGTGAGCGCGCCCAGCGTGCCGTGGTGGCCGTCGTGCCCGGGGAAGGCCTGGCCGGGCTCTACGGCGAGGCGGGCGCGACCACCGTGCTCGCACGCCCCGGAGAGCCACCCGCGAGCGGGGAGCTCGTGCAGGCCGTACGGCGGGCCCACGCGCGGGAGGTCGTGCTGCTGCCCAACGACGCCGAGCTGCGCCACACCGCGGCCGCGGCGGCCGAACAGGCCCGAACCGAGGGCATCCGTGTCGCCCTCATCCCGACGCGCTCGGCGGTGCAGGGCATCGCGGCACTGGCGGTGCACGAGCCGGATCGCCGGTTCGACGAGGACGTCGTGTCGATGACCTCGGCGGCCGGTGCCACCCGCTACGCCGAGGTCACCGTCGCCGAACGCCAGTCCTGGACGATGGCCGGCATCTGCCAGGCCGGCGACGTCCTGGGCCTGATCGACGGCGACGTGGCCGTGATCGGCTCGGACGTCACCGCCACCGCCGAGACCGTCCTGGACCGCATGCTCGCGGCCGGGGGCGAGATGGTCACCCTGGTGCTCGGCGACGAAGCGCCCGACACCGTCGCCGAGCACCTGGAGAACCGGGTCCGCGAGGGGTATCTCGCCGTCGACACGGTCGTGTACCGGGGCGGACGGCAGGGGGCGCTGCTGCTCATCGGCGTGGAGTAGGGCAGGCCGCTCAGTCCGGTTGCTCCTCTATGAGCCGGAGCCCTCCGACACGGCTTTCGAGGCGGCTGGAATGCCTGTGAGGTCTGGGAGCCCGTCATCACGGCGCCGGTGGGGGACTCGCGACGGCGCGGGGGCGGGCGCTCCCGGTGGGCGGTGGTCGCGAAGAAGGGCCGGGGAGCGCGCCGCCCCGGAGCCCGAAACAGCCGCCTGACCAGGGGTTTCCAGGATCTTTACGGCGATGCGGGCCGCGGCCTCTACGGCATTGTCAGTGGCGTGGTGTGCAATGGATCTCGTGCCCGCACTGGAAGAACCGCTGCAACAACCACTGAAGTCGGTGCTCGGCCCCGCCACCGCGAAGGTGATGGCCGAGCATCTCGGCCTGCGCACCGTCGGCGACCTCCTCCACCACTACCCGCGCAGATACGAGGAGCGCGGCCAGCTCACCCACCTCGCCGACCTCCCCATGGACGAGCACGTCACGGTGGTCGCCCAGGTCGCCGACGCCCGGCTGCACACCTTCGCCTCCGCCAAGGCCCCGCGCGGCAAGGGCCAGCGTCTGGAGGTCACGATCACGGACGGCAGCGGCCGGCTCCAACTGGTCTTCTTCGGCCACGGCGTTCACAAGCCCCACAAGGAGCTCCTGCCGGGCACTCGCGCGATGTTCGCGGGCAAGGTATCCGTCTTCAATCGCCGCCTCCAACTCGCGCACCCGGCCTACGAGTTGCTGCGAGGTGACCCCGACGAATCCGTCGAGACATGGGCGGGGGCGTTGATCCCGATCTATCCGGCCACCGCCAAGCTGGAGTCCTGGAAGATCGGCAAGGCGCTCCAGACGGTCCTGCCCAGGGCCCAGGAGGCCGTCGACCCGCTGCCGGAGTCCCTGCGCCGCGGCCGCGGCCTGGTCCCCCTGCCCGAGGCCCTCCTGAAGATCCACCGCCCGCACACCAAGGCGGACATCGAGGACGCCCGCGCCCGCCTCAAATGGGACGAGGCCTTCGTCCTCCAGGTCGCCCTCGCCCGCCGCCGCCGCGCGGACGCACAACTCCCCGCCGTCGCCCGCAAGCCCGCACCGGACGGCCTCCTCGCCGCCTTCGACGCCCGCCTCCCCTTCACCCTCACCGACGGCCAGCAGCGGGTGTCCCGGGAGATCTTCGACGACCTGGCGACCGAGCACCCGATGCACCGGCTGTTGCAGGGAGAGGTCGGTAGCGGAAAGACGATGGTGGCGCTGCGCGCCATGCTCGCCGTGGTCGACGCGGGCGGTCAGGCGGCCATGCTCGCGCCCACCGAGGTGCTCGCCCAGCAGCACCACCGGTCGGTCGTCGAGATGATGGGCGAGCTGGCCGAGGGCGGCATGCTGGGCGGGGCAGAACAGGCCACCAAGGTGGTGCTGCTCACCGGCTCCATGGGCGCGGCGGCCCGCCGTCAGGCCCTGCTCGACCTCACCACCGGCGAGGCCGGCATCGTCATCGGCACCCACGCGCTGATCGAGGACAAGGTGCAGTTCCACGACCTGGGCCTGGTCGTGGTCGACGAACAGCACCGCTTCGGCGTCGAGCAGCGCGACGCCCTGCGCGGCAAGGGCAAACAACCCCCGCACCTCCTGGTCATGACGGCCACGCCCATCCCGCGCACGGTCGCCATGACCGTCTTCGGCGACCTGGAGACCTCCGTCCTGGACCAGCTCCCGGCGGGCCGGTCACCGATCGCCAGCCATGTCGTCCCGGCCGCCGACAAGCCCCACTTCCTGGCTCGCGCCTGGGAGCGGGTGCGCGAGGAGGTGGCGAACGGCCATCAGGCGTACGTGGTCTGCCCCCGCATCGGGGACGAGGAGGACGACCCGAAGAAGGCCGGCAAGAAGAAGTCCCCGGAGTCCCCCGAGGACGCCGCGGAGAAGCGCCCGCCGCTCGCGGTCCTCGACGTGGCCGACCAGCTCTCCAAGGGGCCGCTGAGCGGCCTCGGGGTCGAAGTCCTGCACGGCAGAATGCACCCCGACGACAAGGACGCGGTCATGCGCCGCTTCGCCGCCGGCGAGACCGACGTCCTGGTCGCCACGACGGTCATCGAGGTCGGCGTCAACGTCCCCAACGCCACCGCCATGGTGATCATGGACGCCGACCGTTTCGGCGTCTCCCAGCTCCACCAGCTGCGCGGCCGCGTCGGCCGAGGCTCGGCCCCCGGCCTCTGCCTCCTGGTCACCGAGATGCCCGAGGCGAGCGCGGCCCGCCAGCGCCTCAGCGCCGTGGCCTCCACCCTCGACGGCTTCGAGCTCTCCCGCATCGACCTGGAACAGCGCCGCGAGGGCGACGTCCTGGGCCAGGCGCAGTCCGGAGCCCGGACCTCCCTGAAGGTCCTCGCCGTCATCGAGGACGAGGAGATCATCGCGGAGGCCAGGGAGGAGGCGACGGCGGTAGTGGCCGCCGACCCGGAGCTGACCCGCCTTCCCGCTCTGCGGACTGCACTGGACGCCCTATTGGACGAGGAAAGGGAGCAGTACCTGGAAAAGGGCTGAGTGATGCCCGCTCAGGGGCGCGGGTCGTCATCCATGTGCGGCTACCGCCGCGCGGGCGCGACCAGCCACACTGATACAGGAAGCCGCCCACAACCAAGGACCACAGATGACCCGCGTGATCGCCGGCACGGCCGGCGGACGCCGCCTGGCCGTCCCGCCAGGCACAGGAACCCGCCCCACATCGGACCGTGCCCGCGAAGGCCTCTTCTCCACCTGGCAGTCCCTTCTCGGCGGCCCGCTGGACGGCGAACGCGTCCTCGACCTCTACGCGGGCTCAGGAGCCGTGGGCCTGGAGGCCCTCTCCCGAGGCGCAGGCCACACCCTCCTCGTGGAGGCCGACGCCAAAGCCCTCCGTACGGTCCGCGACAACGTGAAGAGCCTCGGACTCCCCGGCGCCGAGGTCAGATCCGGCAAAGCGGAACAGATCATCCGCACACCACCCCCCGGCGACCCGTACGACCTCGTCTTCCTCGACCCGCCGTACGCCGTCACGGACGACGATCTTCGCGAGATCCTGCTCACACTCCGCTCGGAGGGCTGGCTCGCCGCAGAAGCCCTCGTCACCGTGGAGCGCAGCACCAGAGGCGGTGAATTCCGATGGCCCGAGGGTTTCGAAGCCCTCCGGGCCCGTCGCTACGGCGAGGGAACGTTTTGGTACGGTCGCGCCGCCTCTACGTGCGAAGACGCACGATGACCGGACCGGAGAGCGAGGGATCACAAGTGCGCCGCGCCGTCTGTCCCGGGTCGTTCGACCCGATCACCAACGGACACCTCGACATCATCTCCCGCGCCTCCAGGCTGTACGACGAGGTCTACGTCGCGGTGATGATCAACCAGGCCAAGAAGGGCCTGTTCGAGATCGAGGAGCGGATCGACCTGATCCGCCGGGTCACCGCCGAGTACGGCAACGTCCGCGTGGAGGCCTTCCACGGCCTCCTCGTCGACTTCTGCAAGCAGCGCGACATCCCCGCCATCGTCAAGGGCCTGCGCGCCGTCAGCGACTTCGACTACGAGCTTCAGATGGCCCAGATGAACAACGGCCTCTCGGGCGTGGAGACTCTCTTCATCCCCACCAACCCCACCTACAGCTTCCTGTCGTCCTCCCTGGTCAAGGAGGTCGCGACCTGGGGCGGCGACGTGTCCCACCTGGTGCCGGCGGAGGTCCTGGAGGCCCTCACCGAGCGCCTGCGGGGGGATTGAACCAGCCCCGGCCGTCCCACCGAAGCCTGACAATCCGTCACCCGGTGTCCCGCGGTGACGCCGTGGCCGTACAGTCGTCCCGTCCGTCTCCAACGCATCTGTAGAGAGTGGCGAGCACACGGTGGACGTGCAGAAGAAGCTCGACGAGATCGTCGCCGCGGTCTCCGGCGCCAGGTCCATGCCCATGTCGGCCTCGTGCGTGGTCAACCGCGCCGAACTGCTCGCCATGCTGGAGGAGGTGCGCGCGGCGCTGCCCGACTCCCTGGCCCAGGCCCAGGAGTTGATCGGCGACCGCGAGCAGATGGTCGAGCAGGCCCGCCAGGAGGCCGAGCGCATCATCGGCCAGGCGCACGCCGAACGTGGCTCGCTGATCTCCGACACCGAGGTCGCCCGCCGCTCCCGGGCCGAGGCCGACCGGATCCTCGCCGAGGCCCGCCAGGAGGCCGAGGAGATCCGTGCCGAGGCCGACGAGTACGTCGACTCCAAGCTCGCCAACTTCGAGGTCGTCCTCACCAAGACCCTCGGCTCCGTCGGCCGCGGCCGCGAGAAGCTCCTCGGCACCGGCCCCGGCACCGACGAGCAGGGCTACGAGGACGAGGACGCCCCCGAGCGCAGCCACGACCCGGAGACCCAGCGCCGCACCGCCGACGCGTACGTCGACGCCAAGCTGGGCTCCTTCGAGGCCGTCCTCGCCAAGACCTTGGAGGCCGTCGGCCGCGGTCGGCAGAAGCTGCACGGCCGGATCGCCACCGACGACCTCGGCGCCCTGGCCGACGACACCAGCACCGTCCAGCACTCCAGCGACGCCGACTACCTCGCCGACCTCGCCGCCCTCGCGGAACAGCGGCCCCCGGCCGAGCAGAGCGCCCAGCAGCAGGACTACGCACCGCCGCAGCCGGAGTACGCCCCCACCGCCGGCTACCCCACGGCGGGAGAGAGCCCCGTCCAGCAGCAGCCCGACCCCTACGGCGGCTTCCCGCAGCAGGCCTACGCCGCACAGCAGGACCCGTACGGCTACCAGCAGACCGATCCCTATGCCTACCAGGGCTACGAACCCCAGCAGGCCGCGTACGACCCCAGCCAGGCCCAGCAGGAGCACCAGGCCCACCAGGCCCACCAGGGCCACCAGAACCACCAGGGCCATCAGGGATACGCCCTCGACGAGACCAGTCTCTTCGACACCAGCATGATCAGCGCCGAGCAGCTCCGCGCCTACGAGCAGGGCCGGGGCAACGGCTGAGGACCGGATTGGGCCGACAGCGAATGGTCCAGTATCCTGGCTCTTCGGTCGCGCGTAGACCCGCGATCAAAGCTGCCCGGAACACCGACGGCAGCGACCCCCTTGAGCTCGCGAGATCGAAAGCAGGAATGGCCCTGAACGCCCGCCTCGACCACCGCAACCCCCTCGTGTTCGACACACACGAGCTGGGTCGGCGGCCCGGTGCGCTGCAGCGCCTGACCCGCACGGTGGACGCTCCCAAGGACTTCGGTATCAAGGGAGTCATCGGAGTGCCGGAAGGCGCCCCGGTGGAGCTCGAACTCCGCCTGGAGTCGGTCATGGAAGGGGTGCTCGTCACGGGCACCGCCCGTGCCGGCGCCGAGGGGGAGTGCGTAAGGTGTCTGGAGCCGCTTCAGCTCGACGTCGAAGCGGACTTCCAGGAGATGTTCTCGTACCCTGACGCCGACGACCGGGGCCGCGTGATCGCGGAACCGGGCGACGACGCCGAGGACGACGAGGACAGGCTCTTCCTCGAGGACGGCCTGTTCGACCTCGAGCCCGTGCTGCGTGATGCGGTGGTGCTCGCACTGCCGATGCAGCCGGTGTGCCAGGAAGACTGCCCTGGTCTGTGCGCCGAGTGCGGCGCGCGACTGGCGGACGACCCGGACCACCACCACGACGCCGTCGACATCCGTTGGGCGGCATTGCAGGGACTCGCCGACACCATGAAGGACGGCGAGAAGGACGAGATGAGCGGCGCCGAACCTGGCGTCGACGAGAAGCAGGAGAAGTAGCCGTGGCTGTTCCGAAGCGGAAGATGTCGCGCAGCAACACGCGCCACCGCCGGTCGCAGTGGAAGGCTGCGGTCCCCACCCTGGTTGCGTGCGAGCGCTGCCACGAGCCCAAGCAGCAGCACATCGCGTGCCCGTCGTGCGGCACCTACAACAAGCGCCAGGTCCTCGAGGTCTGAGCGGCTGGTGAGAGGCACTGTGTCCACGCCGAAGAAAAACTCTGCGGACAACCAGGCCTCGTCCCACACGCTTCTGGAAGGGCGGCTCGGCTACAAGGTCGAGTCCGCCCTTCTGGTGCGAGCACTGACCCACCGTTCGTACGCGTACGAGAACGGCGGTCTGCCGACGAACGAGCGACTGGAGTTCCTCGGGGACTCCGTGCTCGGCCTCGTCGTCACGGACACGCTGTACCGAACCCACCCCGACCTGCCCGAGGGCCAGCTGGCCAAGCTCCGGGCCGCGGTGGTGAACTCGCGTGCGCTCGCGGAGGTGGGCCGTGGGCTCGACCTGGGCTCCTTCATCCGGCTCGGCCGCGGTGAAGAGGGCACGGGCGGCCGGGACAAGGCGTCCATCCTCGCCGACACCCTCGAAGCGGTGATCGGCGCGGTCTACCTCGACCAGGGCCTGGACTCCGCGGCGGAGCTGGTGCACCGCCTGTTCGACCCCCTGATCGAGAAGTCCTCCAACCTCGGAGCCGGCCTGGACTGGAAGACCAGCCTCCAGGAGCTCACCGCGACCGAGGGGCTCGGCGTGCCCGAGTACCTGGTCACGGAGACCGGCCCCGACCACGAGAAGACCTTCACTGCTGCCGCCCGCGTCGGAGGCGTCTCGTACGGCACCGGCACCGGCCGCAGCAAGAAGGAGGCCGAACAGCAGGCCGCCGAGTCCGCCTGGCGGTCCATCCGGGCCGCGGCGGACGAGCGCGCCAAGGCGGCGAAGGCCGCCGAGGCGACGCAGACGGCAGCGGCTCAAGCCGCCCACTCGGCCGTCGACAGCAGCGTCGACGGCTGACAGCCGCCGCCCGGCACCCAGCCGGCCGGCGCGCAGCACAGCGCACCCGAGCGCCCGCCCCTGCCCGGGGCGGGCGCTCGGCCATCCACAGGCCGGTCATCCACAGGTTCGTGACGGGGGACCCCATGCCCGAGTTGCCCGAGGTCGAGGTCGTACGGCGCGGTCTTGAGCGGTGGGTCGCCCACCGGACCGTCGCCGAGGCGGAGGTGCTGCACCCGCGCGCGGTGCGACGCCACGTCGCGGGGGCCGACGACTTCGCACACCGCCTGAAAGGCCACCGCATCGGCGTACCGAGTCGCCGCGGCAAGTACCTGTGGCTGCCGCTCGAGGACACGGACCAGTCGATCCTGGCCCACCTCGGCATGAGCGGCCAGCTCCTGGTCCAGCCGCACACCGCTCCGGACGAGAAGCACCTGCGCGTCCGCGTCCGCTTCACCGACGCCCTGGACACCGAACTCCGCTTCGTCGACCAGCGCACCTTCGGCGGCCTGTCGCTGCACGACAACACCCCCGACGGCCTGCCCGACGTCATCGCGCACATCGCCCGCGACCCGCTCGACGAGTTCTTCGACGACGAGGCCTTCCACCGGGCGCTGCGCCGCAAGCGGTCCACGATCAAGCGGGCCCTGCTCGACCAGTCCCTGATCAGCGGCGTCGGCAACATCTACGCGGACGAGGCCCTGTGGCGCGCCCGCGTCCACTACGAGCGTCCGACCGCGACCTTCACCCGCCCGCGCACCCTGTCGCTCCTGGGCCATGTACGGGACGTGATGAACTCCGCCCTCGCGGTGGGCGGCACCAGCTTCGACAGCCTGTACGTGAACGTCAACGGCGAGTCGGGCTACTTCGACCGGTCCCTCGACGCGTACGGCCGTGAGGGCCTGCCGTGCCGCCGCTGCGGCACGACGATACGCCGGCGGCCCTGGATGAACCGGTCCAGCTACTACTGCCCGGCGTGCCAGCGCCCGCCACGGATCACGCCTTAGCGGAGTCGTACCGCTCGCGCGCGGCCAGCACCTCGTCCATGCTGCCCTCCACGAAGTGGATCAGGGCGTGCAGCCGCTCCGCCACACCGTGTCCCAGCGGCGTCAGCTCGTAGTCCACGCGGGGCGGGTTCGTCGGCTGGGCCTCACGGTGCACCAGGCCGTCGCGCTCCAGCGCGTGCAGCGTCTGGGACAGCATCTTCTCGCTCACCCCGTCGACGCGGCGGCGCAGCTCGTTGAAGCGCAGGGAGCCCTCGTACAGCGCGCACAGGATGAGCCCGCCCCAGCGGCCCGTGACGTGCTCGAGCGTGCCACGCGAAGGGCAGGCCTTGGCGAACACGTCGTACGGGAGGTCGTCCAGCCCCTCGGCGAGCTCCTGGGTGGTGGTCATGGCCCCAGCCTACGCCAGCACAGCGCTAACCAACAGGTTGCGCTAACTGCTGGTTAGCGCACGGCGAGGTCTAGTAGCCGAAGTTCTGGGTCCACCACGGACCGCCCGACCCGAGCTTCACACCGACACCCAGCGTCTTGAAGTCGCAGTTCAGGATGTTGGCGCGGTGGCCGGGGCTGTTCATCCACGCGTCCATCACGGCGGCGGCGTCGGCCTGGCCCCGGGCTATGTTCTCCCCGCCGAGGTTGGATATGCCGGCGCTCTTGGCCCGGTCCCAGGGCGTGCGGCCGTCCGGGTCGGTGTGGTCGAAGAAGCCCCGCGCGGCCATGTCCTCGCTGTAGTTCTGGGCCAGCTCGGTCAGGGCGCTGTTCGCGGCGACCGGGCTGCAGCCCACCTTGGCCCGCTCCTCGTTCACCAGGCTGAGCACCTGGGCCGCGGCGGCGGCCTCCTCGGAGAGGGCGGCGGGGGCGCTGGGCTTCTCCGGTGCCTTGGTGGCCGTCCGGGAGGGCGTCTTCTCCGGCTTCTCGCTGGGTGTGGCCGCCGGCTTCTTCTTCTCCGGCGCCTTCTCCGGCGCCTGCTCCTGCGTCTTGGCCGGCTTCTCCGGCGTCTTCGTCGGTGCGGCCGACGTCTTCGAGGCGGACGGCGAGGGCGACAGGGAGCGCTCGGCGTCCCGGCTCGTGGGCGTGGAGCCCCGGCCGTCCAGGTCGCCCGAGGTGCCGCCCAGCTCGCTCGGGGAGTTCGTCGGGGTGTCCGCCGCCTGAACCTTGTCGGCGCCGTTGTCGCCGCCGAGCTTGTAGTTGTCGAGACCGGGCACCGCGCCGGTGGCCACCGCGACCGTGCCGAGGGCGACCGCGGCGGACACGCCGAGGAGTCCGTTGCGCATCGGCCTGGCGGTCTTCTTGCGGCGGCGGTGCGAGCCGTGGCGCCGACCGCCGGCGTCGGGCTCGAAGCCGTCGCCGGCGAAGGCGGCCGTGTCGCCGGTCCGGGGGCGGGGAACCGCGGCGTACTGGTCGTCACCCGCCCCTGAGCCCTCCAGGCCCTCCTCGAACAGATAGGCCTCGCTCTTCGCGTAGGTGCCGGCGTACGCCTCAGGGTTCAGGTAGGGCGCGATGCCCATCGTCGGCTCGTCGTCGCCCGCGGCGGAGTGCCGCGGGTCGTGGCCTTCCGCGTAGCCGTCGGCCTGCGCGATCCCCCCGGCGCGGCCCGTGGCGGCGCGGCCGGCGGCGGAGCGTCGGTGGCGTCCCATGTCCTGGCCTTCCTCGTCCTGGCGGTCGACTCGTCCCCGAGATCAACACCAAACCCACTCGATCGTGTGAGTTTCATATGAGATTCGTTGGGTGGGGACGGTACCGCATGGCGCAAGGGGAGGAAGTGCCCGGAGGGAGTCCGGGCGGTTAGGTTGCAGTCATGAGCGAGGATGTGCGACTGGTCGCCTGGGTGCGGGGACGGGTCCAAGGTGTGGGTTTCCGCTGGTTCACCCGGGCCAAGGCCCTGGAGATCGGTGGCCTGAGTGGTTTTGCTCTCAATTTGGGCGACGGGCGGGTCCAGGTGGTCGCGGAGGGCGCGCGGGAGGGCTGTGAAGGACTCCTGGACTGGCTCCAGAGCGACGACACGCCCGGCCGCGTGGAAGGTGTCACCGAGATCTGGGACACACCGCGTGGCGGCTACGAGGGCTTCGCCATCCGCTGACCGGGCACCGCCGGGCGACCCTCGTGGCCGCTCGCGGACCGCCCCTACGGCCGGCCCGGACGGAAACTCGCTGGTGATTGCCGGAATCGCTTGCCTTGGCGGGCCGCACACGCAAGGATGATCGCCATGCCCTGAAGGCCCCGCAGAGGCCGCAGCGCCGCCGTTCTTGGCCGCTTGCGCCCGGGTTGCCCCCAATACGGGGCGTGATCGTGTTGACCGTCAAACTTTTTGGTGAGACGCTGAAAGCCCCGCGCACCTTAGCTGTTTGGCATGGCTGAACGGCAGCACAACTCCAGGCCCTGCCAAGCTGCGGGTGCGAATCCCTCACGACCCACACCGCATCGGTCGGTCACTCATTGTGGAGGACCATCCATCATGGCAAAGGCGCTTCTCGGTTACGTCGGCGGCTCCGACCCTCGACTCCTCGCCGAGATGCGACGGCTCCAGCAGCGCGTCCAGGACCTGGAATCCGAGCTCGTACGGATCCAGGCGGAGAACGAGGCGCTGACGGCTGCCGCTTCTCACGACAGGATCATGGAGAGCGTTGACGCACACCAGGCGGAGCCTGCGCTCACCTGATCACTGCACCGCTCCACATCGGCAAGCAGTGGTTGGGCCGCCCGTCACAACCGCTCAGTTGTCAGAAGTGCAAGGGACGCCGTCGGCGTCCCTTCTTTCTTCCCCCGCATCCTTTCACCGTCTTTAACGTTTGGTCTGCCCTGCGCGTTCAGCGGCGAAACCGTGGGTTCATGGAGTGAGACGAACCCGGGCGGTAGAGTCCAGCGGCGTGCACCTCAAGGCCCTGACCCTCCGCGGGTTCAAGTCGTTCGCCTCGGCGACCACACTCCGGTTCGAACCCGGGATCACGTGCGTCGTCGGACCGAACGGCTCGGGCAAGTCCAACGTCGTCGACGCCCTCAGCTGGGTCATGGGCGAGCAGGGTGCCAAGTCGCTGCGCGGCGGCAAGATGGAGGACGTCATCTTCGCCGGCACCACGGGCCGCCCGCCCCTGGGCCGTGCCGAGGTGTCCCTGACCATCGACAACTCCGACGGGGCCCTGCCCATCGAGTACGCCGAGGTCACCATCACGCGGATCATGTTCCGCAACGGCGGCAGCGAGTACCAGATCAACGGCGACACGTGCCGCCTCCTCGACATCCAGGATCTCCTCTCCGACTCCGGCATCGGCCGTGAGATGCACGTCATCGTCGGGCAGGGCCAGCTCGACTCCGTGCTGCACGCCGACCCCATGGGCCGCCGCGCCTTCATCGAGGAGGCCGCGGGCGTCCTCAAGCACCGCAAGCGCAAGGAGAAGGCGCTGCGCAAGCTGGACGCGATGCAGGCCAACCTCGCGCGCGTGCAGGACCTGACGGACGAACTGCGTCGCCAGCTGAAGCCGCTGGGCCGCCAGGCGGCGGTGGCACGACGGGCCGCCGTCATCCAGGCCGACCTGCGCGACGCCCGCCTCCGCCTCCTCGCCGACGACCTCGTACGGCTCCGGGAAGCCCTCAAGGCAGAGGTCGCCGACGAAGCCGCGCTGAAGGAGCGCAAGGAGGCCGCCGAGCAGGAGCTGCGCAAGGCGCTCCAGCGCGAGGCCCTCCTGGAGGACCAGGTACGGCAGCTCACGCCACGCCTCCAGCGCGCACAGCAGACCTGGTACGAGCTCTCCCAGCTCGCCGAGCGGGTACGCGGCACGATCTCGCTGGCCGACGCCCGGGTGAAGAGCGCCACCTCCGCGCCCCCCGAGGAGCGGCGCGGTCGCGACCCCGAGGACATGGAGCGCGAGGCCGCCCGCATCCGCGAACAGGAGGCCGAGCTGGAGGCCGCCCTGGAGGCGGCCGAACGGGCCCTGGAGGACACGGTCGCCCACCGCGCCGAGCTGGAGCGCGCACTGGCTCAGGAGGAACGGCGTCTCAAAGACGCAGCCCGGGCCATCGCCGACCGCCGCGAGGGGCTGGCCCGGCTCAGCGGCCAGGTCAACGCCGCCCGCTCCCGGGCCGCCTCCGCCCAGGCCGAGATCGAGCGCCTGGCCGCCGCCCGCGACGAGGCCCAGGAACGTGCGGCCGCCGCCCAGGAGGAGTACGAGGCCCTCAAGGCCGAGGTCGACGGTCTCGACGCCGGCGATGCCGAACTCGCCGAACAGCACGAGGCGGCGAAACAGCGGCTGGCCGAGGCCGAGTCGGCCCTCACCGCAGCCCGCGAGGCGGTTACGGCGGCGGAACGCAAACGCGCCGCGACCCAGGCCCGCCACGAGGCGCTGGCGCTCGGGCTCCGCCGCAAGGACGGCACCGGAATACTGCTCGCGGCGAAGGACCGTCTCTCCGGCCTGCTGGGACCGGCGGCGGAACTCCTGACGGTGACCCCCGGCCATGAGGTCGCCTTGGCCGCGGCGTTCGGTGTCGCCGCTGACGCCCTGGCCGTCACGGCCCCGTCGGCAGCTGCCGACGCCATCCGCCTGCTGCGCAAGCAAGACGGAGGTCGGGCGACCCTGCTCGTCTCGGGTCCGCCGGAGGACACGTCCCCAAGGGGCGCGGGGAACTGCGCGACCAGCCCCCAGGGACCCGCAGACGCACCTCACACCTTCGCCGCAGACCTGGTCCGCGGCCCCGCCGACCTCATGCCCGCCGTACGACGGCTCCTCCACGACATCGTCGTGGTCAGCACCCTCGAAGACGCCGAAGACCTCGTCCAGGCCCACCCCCACCTCACCGCCGTCACCGCCGAAGGCGACCTCCTCGGCACCCACTTCGCCCACGGCGGCTCCGCCGGCGCCCCCAGCCTCCTGGAGGTCCAGGCCTCCGTCGACGAAGCCGCCGCCGAGCTGGAAGAGCTCGCCGTCCGTTGCGAGGAGCTGACCGAGGCCCAGCACGCGGCCGGAGAGCACCGCCGGGAGTGCGCCGCACTGGTCGAGGAGCTGGGGGAGCGGCGCAGGGCCGCCGACCGGGAGAAGTCGTCCGTCGCCCAGCATCTCGGCCGGCTCGCCGGGCAGGCCAGGGGCGCGGCAGGGGAGGCCGAGCGGTCCACGGCCGCGGCGGCCCGTGCCCAGGAGGCCCTCGACAAGGCACTCCAGGAGGTCGAGGAACTCGCCGAGCGGCTCGCCGTGGCCGAGGAGATGCCGATCGAGGAGGAGCCCGACACCTCCGTACGGGACCGGCTCGCCGCCGACGGTGCCAACGCCCGGCAGACCGAGATGGAGGCCCGGCTCCAGGCCCGCACGCACGAGGAACGGGTCAAGGGCCTGGCCGGCCGGGCCGACTCCCTGGACCGGGCCGCCCGCGCGGAACGCGAGGCACGGGCGCGCGCCGAGCAGCGGCGGGCCCGGCTGCGGCACGAGGCCGCCGTCGCCGAGGCCGTCGGCTCGGGCGCCCGGCAGCTGCTCGCGCACGTCGAGGTCTCCCTGGCCCGCGCCGACGAGGAGCGCACCGCCGCCGAGGCCGCCAAGGCCCGCCGTGAGCAGGAACTCGCCCGCGCCCGCGCCGAGGGGCGCGATCTCAAGGCCGAGCTCGACAAGTTGACGGATTCGGTCCACCGTGGCGAGGTACTCGGCGCCGAGAAGCGGCTGCGGATCGAGCAGCTGGAGACCAAGGCGCTGGAGGAGCTGGGTGTCGAACCGGCCGGGCTGGTGGCGGAGTACGGCCCGCACCAGCTCGTGCCTCCCTCGCCCCCCGCCGAGGGCGAGGAGCTGCCGGAGGACCCGGAGCATCCGCGCAACCGGCCGAAGACCTTCGTCCGGGCCGAGCAGGAGAAGCGCCTCAAGGCCGCCGAGCGCGCCTACCAGCAGCTCGGCAAGGTGAACCCGCTCGCCCTCGAGGAGTTCGCGGCGCTGGAGGAACGCCACCAGTTCCTCAGCGAGCAGCTCGAGGACCTCAAGAAGACGCGGGCGGACCTCCTGCAGGTGGTGAAGGAGGTCGACGAGCGCGTCGAGCAGGTGTTCACCGAGGCCTACCGGGACACGGCCCGGGAGTTCGAGGGTGTGTTCTCACGCCTGTTCCCGGGTGGTGAGGGACGGCTGATCCTGACCGACCCCGACAACATGCTCACCACGGGCGTGGACGTCGAGGCCCGGCCGCCGGGCAAGAAGGTCAAGCGGCTGTCGCTGCTCTCCGGCGGGGAGCGGTCGCTGACGGCCGTAGCGATGCTCGTGTCGATCTTCAAGGCACGGCCCAGCCCGTTCTACGTCATGGACGAGGTCGAGGCCGCCCTCGACGACACCAACCTCCAGCGGCTCATCCGGATCATGCAGGAGCTCCAGGAAGCCTCCCAGCTGATCGTGATCACGCACCAGAAGCGCACGATGGAGGTCGCCGACGCGCTCTACGGCGTCTCCATGCAGGGCGACGGTGTGTCGAAGGTCATCTCCCAGCGCCTCCGCTAGTGAGTGTGGGCTACACCGGCCTCACCAGCACCTCCGGGTGACTTCATTTCTTGAACACATCGCTGACACACTCCTGCCTCAGATTCACAGCAGCCGCCCTATTGACTTCGAAACTTGAAGGCATAGTCTCGGCAACGTTCCTTTTACCTTCAGGTACCTTCAGGTGGACCTCGAAGGGCTGATCCCCCCCGGCAGCGTTGCCGGTGGCCCGAGGAGTACACGTGACCAGCACAGCGCAGGCACCCAAGTCAGGAGCCAGGACGGCTCAACCCGATCATCTCGGGCACGTCATCTTCATCGCGGCGGCGGCCGCGATGGGCGGTTTCCTCTTCGGCTACGACAGTTCCGTGATCAACGGCGCCGTCGAGGCCATCCGTGACCGCTACGACGTCGGCTCCGCGGCCCTCGCCCAGGTCATCGCCATCGCCCTCATCGGCTGCGCCATCGGCGCCGCGACCGCCGGCCGCATAGCCGACCGCATCGGCCGCATCCGGTGCATGCAGATCGCCGCGGTCCTCTTCATCATCAGCGCCGTCGGCTCCGCGCTGCCCTTCGCGCTGTGGGACCTCGCCTTCTGGCGCGTCGTCGGTGGCTTCGCCATCGGCATGGCCTCCGTGATCGGCCCGGCCTACATCGCCGAGGTCGCCCCGCCCGCCTACCGCGGCCGCCTCGGCTCCTTCCAGCAGGCTGCCATCGTCATCGGCATCGCCGTGTCGCAGCTCGTCAACTGGGGTGTGCTGAACGCCGCCGACGGCGACCAGCGCGGCAAGCTGATGGGCCTGGAGGCCTGGCAGATCATGCTCGGCGTCATGGTCGTCCCCGCCGTCCTCTACGGGCTGCTCTCCTTCGCCATCCCCGAGTCCCCGCGCTTCCTCATCTCCGTCGGCAAGCACGAGCGCGCCCGGGAGGTCCTCACCGAGGTCGAGGGCAAGGACATCGACCTGGACGCCCGTGTCGCCGAGATCGAGGGCGCCATGAAGAGCGAGCACAAGTCCAGCTTCAAGGACCTGCTCGGCGGCAGCTTCTTCTTCAAGCCGATCGTCTGGGTCGGCATAGGCCTGTCGGTCTTCCAGCAGTTCGTCGGCATCAACGTCGCGTTCTACTACTCCTCGACGCTGTGGCAGTCGGTCGGCGTCGACCCGACGGACTCGTTCTTCTACTCCTTCACCACGTCGATCATCAACATCGTCGGCACCGTCATCGCGATGATCTTCGTCGACCGCATCGGGCGCAGGCCGCTCGCGATCATCGGCTCCGTCGGCATGGTGGTCGGCCTGGCGCTGGAGGCCTGGGCGTTCTCGCACCCCCTCGTCGACGGCACGCTGCCTGCCACCCAGGGCTGGATCGCCCTGATCGCCGCGCACGTCTTCGTCCTCTTCTTCGCCCTGTCCTGGGGCGTGGTCGTCTGGGTCATGCTCGGCGAGATGTTCCCCAACCGGATCCGCGCCGCCGCGCTGGGCGTGGCCGCCGCCGCGCAGTGGATCGCCAACTGGGCCATCACCGCGAGCTTCCCGTCGCTGGCCGACTGGAACCTCTCCGTGACCTACGTGATCTACACGGTGTTCGCCGCGCTCTCCATCCCCTTCGTCCTGAAGTTCGTCAAGGAGACGAAGGGCAAGGCCCTGGAGGAGATGGGCTGAGCCCGTCCCACGCACTCGGGGGGAAGGGCCAAAGTCCCCGCTGCCCCTCTCCCCGTAACCCGCCGCCGCCCCGGTTCGGCCACTGCCCGAGCCGGGGCGGCGGTGCGTCGTGTCACCAGACGATGACACCGCCGCCGATCACACGGGCGTGCAGGGCGGCCACCTCCAGGTTCCGCAGCCGCCGCACCAGCCCCCGCCGGTGCTCGTCGAACTCGCGCTCTCCCCGGGTGCCCTCGGCGATCGCGTCGAGGTGCTCGCGCAGCAGCGCCACCTCACCCAGGAAATCGGCGACGTCCTCGGCCTCGACCTCGACCAGGTCACCGTCGGCCAGCACGGGAAGGAACCGGGCGCCCAGCGCGCGCACCGGCTCCGAACCCCACACCGTCACGCGCCAGGACTCGAACCCGGCCGAGTCGTCACGCCCCTCGGGGACGTCGAGGATCCGCCACTGCCCGTCCGGCTCCCGCAGGAACACGTCGACCGCCAAGCTCATGGAGCCAGTGGAGCACCACGGGCCACGACGGACCACCGGATATCCGCGAGCGTCAGCTCCCCAGCCCCGGCAGCACCCGTTCGCAGAACAGCCGCAGACTCCGCCACCCCTCCTCCACCGGCATCCCGCCCGCCAGCGGATGCAGGACGTAGGAGTCCAGCCCCAGCCCCACGCACCGCTCCGGCGTGAGGATCCGGTACACGCCCTCGGCCCGCAGCTCCTCCACCGTCGTCGCGGCCGACCTCACCGCCGACCGCACCCCGCCGGACTGCCAGGAGGCGTACGTCCGCGCCTCGTGCAGGAAGTGGCGCCCGTACAGAGCCCAGGCCCGGTCCGGATCCTCGGCCACATGCAGCAGCGGCGTCTCGGCGGGGGGCATCATGACCCAGCCGTCCGTGCCGTACTCGGCGAGCCGCTCCTTGTAGTAGGCCTCCAGCTCCGGCAGGTGCGCGCTGGGGAAGAAGGGCAGCCCGAGCAGGGCGGCCCTGCGGGCGGCTGCCTTCGAGGAGCCGCCGACCAGGAGCAGCGGACGCGGCTCGGTGAAGGGGCGCGGGGTGATCCGGACCGTGCGGCCCCGGTAGGAGAAGGGCTCGCCCGTCCACGCCTGAAGCAGCGTCCGGAGCAGCTCGTCCTGGAGCCGCCCGCGCCGGTCGAAGTCCACGCCGAACAGGTCGTACTCCTCGCGCCGGTACCCGATCCCCGCGACCGTCACCAGCCGGCCGCCGCTCAGCAGGTCCAGGACGGCGATCTCCTCGGCGAGCCGGAGCGGATCGTGCAGCGGGCCGATGATCGCCGACACGGTGACCGCCACACGCCGGGTCGCGCCGAAGACGGCCCCGGCGAAGGCGAACGGCGACGGCAGCCAGTTGTCTCCGGCCCCGTGGTGCTCCTCCGTCTGCACGGTGCTGACGCCCCGGTCGTCGGCGTACGCGGCCATCTCCAGGGCCGCCCGGTAGCGGGCGCCGAGCTCGGCGGGACCGGCCCCGGGAGCGACGAGGTTGAAGCGTACGACCGTGACGGGCATCGGGGAGTCTCCCTTCACCGGCGGCGGCTGTGCGGGGACCATAGCTGACGGGTCGTCAGGTGACCAGAGCGGTGCTCACACGGACGCGTGGTGACTTCGCCCCGAGGGCCTTCCGGTCGACGCGCGGTCGGACCGCGGGCCGGCCCGGCCCGGTGGGGCGTTCGCGGCCCCGCGTGGACAACAAACGGCCAGGCGCGCGGTCACGCCATACTGGGCTTGTTATGGAAATTGTCATCCTTGCCGTAGTCATCGCCGTGGTCGTGCTCGGCGCGCTCAGCGGGCTCATCATCGGCAGCCGGCGCAAGAAGCAGCTGCCCCCGCCCCCGCCCGCGGCGCCCGACATCACCGCCCCACCGGCCGAGCCGCACGTCGGCGACGAGGCCGAAACGCCGCGGGAGGAACCGCGGCGCACGATAGAGGAGGTGGATCTCCCGGGCGGCTCGGCTCCCGTCACCGTCGAGGAGCCGCCCGCCGAAGCGCCCGAGATCGAGATCCCGGAGCCCACCGCGGGCCGCCTGGTCCGGCTGCGGGCCCGTCTCTCCCGCTCGCAGAACGCCCTCGGTCAGGGACTGCTCACCCTGCTGTCCCGTGAGCACCTCGACGAGGACACCTGGGAGGAGATCGAGGACACGCTGCTCACCGCCGACGTCGGCGTGCAGCCCACCCAGGAACTCGTCGAGCGGCTGCGCGAGCGCGTGAAGGTGCTCGGCACCCGCACCCCCGAGGAACTGCGCACCCTGCTGCGCGAGGAACTCGTCACCCTGGTCGGCCGCGACATGGACCGCACGGTCAAGACCGAGCCGGAGGAGCGCAAGCCCGGCATCGTGATGGTCGTCGGCGTCAACGGCACCGGCAAGACCACCACCACCGGCAAGCTCGCCCGCGTCCTGGTGGCCGACGGCCAGAGTGTCGTCCTCGGCGCCGCCGACACCTTCCGGGCCGCCGCCGCCGACCAGCTCCAGACCTGGGGCGAGCGCGTCGGCGCCCACACCGTGCGCGGACCGGAGGGCGGCGACCCGGCCTCCGTCGCCTTCGACGCGGTGAAGGAGGGCAAGGAGATGGGCGCGAACGTCGTGCTCATCGACACCGCCGGACGCCTGCACACCAAGACCGGCCTCATGGACGAGCTCGGCAAGGTCAAGCGCGTCGTGGAGAAGCACGCCCCGGTCGACGAGGTGCTGCTCGTGCTCGACGCCACGACCGGCCAGAACGGTCTGGTCCAGGCCCGGGTCTTCGCCGAGGTCGTCGACATCACCGGCATCGTCCTCACCAAGCTGGACGGTACGGCGAAGGGCGGCATCGTGGTCGCGGTCCAGCGCGAGCTGGGCGTACCGGTCAAGCTGGTCGGACTCGGCGAGGGCGCGGACGACCTGGCGCCGTTCGAGCCGGAGGCGTTCGTTGACGCCCTTATCGGGGAGTGAGCTCCGGACTCCGCAGAGTGGACCACCTCCGCAGATTCGTACGCGGTCTCACGCAGCCACGAAGGCCCGCCCCGGGATGCACCCGGAGCGGGCCTTCGCTTGCCCCCTAGGCCCGTGACCGGTGCGCCACATACGCCAGCGTGCCCAGCACCAGACGGGCCTCCGGTGGCCTGGACGCCGAGTCCAGGGCGGGGGAGCGCAGCCAGCGCACCGGGCCCCGGCCGCCGCGGTCGGAGGGCGGGGCCGTGATGTACGTGCCGAGGCCGAGGCCCCGCAGGTCGAGGGCGGCCGGGTCGTCCCAGCCCATGCGGTAGAGCAGGCCGGGCAGGTCGGCGGCGGCGCCGGGGGCGACGAAGAAGTGGGCGCGGCCGTCCGGGGTCGCCGCGACCGGGCCGACGGGCAGGCCCATGCGCTCCAGCCGGGCCAGCGCGCGGCGTCCGGCGGGCTCGGCCACGTCGATGACGTCGAACGCCCGGCCCACCGGCAGCATCACCGAGGCGCCCGGGTACTCGCCCCAGGCCTCGGTCACCTCGTCGAGCGTCGCCCCGGCGTGGACCACCGGCGCGAAGTCCAACGGGTGCGCGCCCGGCGCAGTGCAGTCACGGCGGCCGCAGGAGCAGGCGCCCGCCGAGGCCCGGGCGCCCGGCACCACGTCCCATCCCCACAGGCCGGTGTACTCGGCCACGGCTGTGCCGTCCGACGTGCGGCCACGGCGGCGCGAGCCGGTCCGGATGTCGCGCATGCCCCGGCTGATGCCGATCGTGAAGCCCATGCCCCCTCCAACGGGTCCGACGCACCGGCGGTTACGCAGCGGACGCGATGCGTGACTCTCTGTTCTCGCCTTCCCGGCGGCGGTCGGTTCACTCGGCGCCCGGAAGTCCCCAGGGTGGTGCGCTCGGCGACGCGCGCCCCGGTTCGCATCGCTGCACCTGCTCCTGGGTGTCCTGTGTCAAGTGAATCGCGTGGAGGTGTACATGAGTTCATTCGAAGGGGTGGCGAATGGTGGCGTTTCCGTGTGAGTCGTGGCTGGACGGGTGATCGTAGGATTACTTTGTGTGCACGAGTCCTGGGGGCACATGCACTCGTGGGTATGCCGGAGGCAAGTCGGTATTCCGTTCGAAGGGCTACAAGGGCCGGACGGACGGCCCTGCGAACCGGCATGCTGATAGGGCTTGGCGCACTCGGCGGCAAGTGGTCTCAGGGATGGGGGCGTTCCAGTGAGCGGCAACGGCGGAAGCGGGACGAACGCTGTGAGCGCGACGCACGCTGACAAGCGCCCGAACGAGCTGCTCACCTCCTGGTTCGTACGCAGCGGCTGGTCCAAGGGCGAGCTCGCCCGCCAGGTCAACCGCCGGGCGCGCCAGCTCGGCGCCAACCACATCTCCACGGACACCTCGCGCGTGCGCCGCTGGCTCGACGGTGAGAACCCCCGCGAGCCGATCCCGAAAATCCTGTCCGAGCTGTTCTCGGAGCGCTTCGGCGTCGTCGTCTCCGTCGAGGACCTGGGGCTGCGCACCGCGCGCCAGTCGCCCTCCGCGACCGGCGTCGACCTGCCGTGGACGGGCCCGCAGACGGTGGCCCACCTCAGCGAGTTCTCGCGCAGCGACCTGATGCTGGCGCGGCGCGGCTTCCTCGGGAGCTCGCTGGCCCTGTCCGCGGGCCCGGCCCTCATCGAACCCATGCAGCGCTGGCTCGTGCCCTCGCCCCCGGCCCCGCGGCCGGAACCCGGGCCCGCGGCCGGTTCCTCCGGGCGTGCCCGTGGCCGGCTCTCCAAGCCGGAGCTGGATCTGCTGGAGTCCACGACGGTGATGTTCCGGCAGTGGGACGCCCAGTGCGGCGGCGGCCTGCGCCGCAAGGCGGTCGTCGGTCAGCTGCACGAGGTGACGGACCTGCTCCAGGAACCCCAGCCGGAGGCCACCACCCGGCGGCTGTTCAAGGTAGCCGCCGAACTCGCCGAACTGGCCGGCTGGATGTCGTACGACATCGGGCTCCAGCCGACGGCCCAGAAGTACTTCGTCCTCGCGCTGCACGCCGCCAAGGAGGCCGGTGACCGGCCCCTCGGTTCCTACGTGCTGTCCAGCATGAGCCGCCAGATGATCCATCTCGGGCGGCCCGACGACGCCCTGGAGCTGATCCACCTCGCGCAGTACGGCAGCCGGGACTGCGCCGGCCCGCGCACCCAGTCGATGCTGTATGCGATGGAGGCCCGCGCCTACGCGAACATGGGCCAGCCCGGCAAGTGCAAGCGGGCGGTCCGGATGGCGGAGGACACCTTCGCCGAGGCCGACGAGTGGGACGAGCCGGACCCCGACTGGATCCGCTTCTTCTCCGAGGCCGAGCTGCACGGCGAGAACTCCCACTCGTACCGCGACCTGGCCTATGTCGCCGGCCGCAGCCCCACGTACGCCTCGTTGGCCGAACCGCTGATGAACCGGGCCGTGAAGCTCTTCGCCGAGGACGCCGAGCACCAGCGGTCCTACGCGCTGAACCTCATCGGCATGGCCACGGTCCACCTGCTCCAGCGCGAGCCCGAGCAGAGCACCGTCTTCGCCACCCAGGCCATGCAGGTGGCCAAGAAGGTCCGCTCCGAGCGGGTCAACACCCGTATCCGAAAGACGGTCGACACGGCCGCACGCGACTTCGGCGACCTGGGCGAGGTCATCGACCTCACCGAGCGGCTCGCCGCGGAACTGCCCGAGACCGCCGAGGCGGTCTGAGGAGGCGTACGCCCCAGACACCGGCCGCGGCCGGCCCTCCCGAACAGCCCGACTCGGCTCCCCCAGCCAGGTCATCGGAAGGCCGACCGCGGCCGGCCCGTGCGTCCTCGAGGCAGTGGGGGGCGAAGGTTGCGCCACGATAACGATCGGCGCACCCGCTATCCGGCAGTTCATCGACGCGTAACACAGAACGCGCCTTCGTCACGGCGGCGAAACAACGAGGGGCTTCCACCGAAACGGCGCTGCGCCAATCTCGTGGCGCATAACCGGCCCACCCCTCAATCCGCTCGAGGCTTCGCCCGCACGGGGCCGTACCAACGACGAGGAGACGCCGATGGCACCAGCCATCACCCTTGCCGCAGAGGCGCCCAAGCTGTCTGCCGCAAACACAGGGTTCATGCTCATCTGTTCCGCCCTGGTGATGCTCATGACCCCGGGTCTTGCCTTCTTCTACGGAGGCATGGTCCGCGTCAAGAGCACCCTGAACATGCTGATGATGAGCTTCATCAGCCTCGGGATCGTCACCATCCTGTGGGTGCTGTACGGCTTCTCCATGGCGTTCGGCACCGACTCCGGCCACCTCATCGGCTGGAACTCGGACTGGGTCGGCCTCACCGGGGTCGACAAGGGCGAGCTCTGGGGCACGTACAACATCCCGCTCCTGGCCTTCATGGTCTTCCAGCTGATGTTCGCCATCATCACGCCCGCCCTGATCAGCGGTGCCCTCGCGGACCGTGTGAAGTTCTCCGCCTGGGCGCTGTTCATCGCGCTGTGGGCCACGATCGTCTACTTCCCCGTCGCCCACTGGGTCTGGGGTGAGGGCGGCTGGGCCTTCGACATGGGCGTGATCGACTTCGCCGGCGGTACGGCGGTCCACATCAACGCGGGTGCCGCCGCGCTCGGTGTCATCCTGGTGATCGGCAAGCGCGTCGGCTTCAAGAAGGACCCGATGCGTCCGCACAGCCTCCCGCTGGTCATGCTCGGTGCCGGTCTGCTGTGGTTCGGCTGGTTCGGCTTCAACGCCGGTTCGTGGCTCGGCAACGACGACGGCGTCGGCACCCTGATGTTCGTCAACACGCAGATCGCCACCGCCGCCGCCATGCTGGCCTGGCTCGCCTACGAGAAGATCCGCCACGGCGCGTGCACCACACTGGGTGCCGCCTCCGGCGCGGTCGCCGGTCTGGTCGCCATCACCCCGGCCGGTGGCTCGGTCACCCCGATGGGCGCGATCGCCGTCGGCGCCATCGCCGGTGTCCTGTGCGCCATGGCCGTCGGCCTGAAGTACAAGTTCGGCTACGACGACTCGCTCGACGTCGTCGGTGTCCACCTCGTCGGCGGTATCGTCGGCTCCGTCCTGATCGGCTTCTTCGCCAGCGGTAAGGGCCAGTCCGAGGCCACGGGCGTCTTCTACGGCGACCACAAGTTCGACCAGCTGTGGAAGCAGCTCGCCGGTGTCGGCGGTGTGCTCGCCTACTCGCTGATCGTCTCCGCGATCCTCGCCTTCGTCCTCCACAAGACCATCGGTATGCGAGTCTCCGAGGACGAGGAAGTCACCGGCATCGACCAGGCCGAGCACGCCGAGACCGCATACGACTTCAGTGGCGCCGGTGGCGGCGCCGCCAAGACGGCCGTCACGGCCCCGGTCGCCGCAGCCGCGAGCAAGAAGGTGGACGCATGAAGCTCATCACCGCCGTCGTGAAGCCGCACCGGCTCGACGAGATCAAGGAGGCCCTGCAGGCCTTCGGAGTACACGGACTGACGGTCACCGAGGCCAGCGGCTACGGCCGTCAGCGGGGCCACACCGAGGTCTACCGCGGCGCCGAGTACACCGTCGACCTGGTCCCCAAGATCCGCATCGAGGTCCTGGTCGAGGACGACGACGCCGAACAGCTCATCGACGTCGTGGTCAAGGCCGCCCGCACCGGCAAGATCGGTGACGGCAAGGTCTGGTCCATCCCGGTCGAGACGGCCGTCCGGGTCCGGACCGGCGAGCGCGGTCCCGACGCGCTCTGACACAGAGGAACAGGAGTCGCTGGGTGACGGGTACGGACGTGCACACGAAAGCAGAGGACTCGGGACCCAGCGGCTACGCGGCGGCCCGGCTGCGTCTCCTCACCGAGGAGGCGCGGTCCGGGCCGCCGCGCCGTGCGGCCCTGGCCGAGCTGACGGACGACTGGCTCACCGGCCTGTTCGCCTCGGGCGCCGAGGGACTGCGCGGAGTCTCCCTGGTCGCCGTCGGCGGCTACGGACGCGGCGAGCTGTCCCCGCGCAGCGACCTCGACCTGCTCCTGCTGCACGACGGCAGCGATCCCAAGGCTGTCGCCGCCCTCGCTGACCGGCTCTGGTACCCCGTGTGGGACCTGGGCCTGGCCCTCGACCACTCCGTCCGCACCCCCGCCGAGGCCCGCAAGACCGCTGCCGAGGACCTCAAGGTCCAGCTCGGCCTGCTGGACGCCCGGCACATCGCCGGCGACCTCGGTCTCACCTCGGGGCTGCGTACGACCGTGCTGGCCGACTGGCGCAACCAGGCGCCCAAACGCCTCCCCGAACTCCAGGAACTGTGCGCCGAACGCGCCGAGCGGCAGGGCGAGCTGCAGTACCTGCTGGAGCCGGACCTGAAGGAGGCCCGGGGCGGGCTGCGCGACGCCACCGCCCTGCGCGCCGTCGCCGCCTCCTGGCTCGCCGACGCCCCGCGCGAAGGTCTCGCCGACGCCAGGCGCCGGCTCCTCGACGTACGGGACGCCCTGCA
The DNA here is from genome assembly GCF_000717875.1 of Streptomyces sp. NRRL S-455. Taxonomy (GTDB): domain Bacteria; phylum Actinomycetota; class Actinomycetes; order Streptomycetales; family Streptomycetaceae; genus Streptomyces. The sequence goes on along the minus strand of NZ_JOCT01000003.1, from coordinate 178,318 downwards.
CCTGACCACCGGACGCGCGACCGACCGGCTCGCCCTCCAGGAGCAGGACCAGGTGGCCACCGAGCTCGGTCTGCTCGACGCGGACGCCCTGCTGCGGCAGGTGTACGAGGCGGCGCGGGTCGTCTCCTACGCCAGCGACGTCACCTGGCGCGAGGTGGGCCGCGTACTGCGATCGCGCGCCGTGCGGCCCCGGCTGCGCAAACTGGTGGGGGAGCGAAGCGACTTCCTCAGAAGGGCGGTGGTGGGCGACGGGAGGGCGCTGGGCGGCGGGAAGCCGACCGCGGAGCGTTCCCCGCTGGCCGAGGGCGTGGTGGAGCAGGACGGTGAGGTGGTGCTCGCCCGTGCCGCGCGCCCCGAGCGCGACCCCGTGCTGCCGTTGCGTGCCGCGGCGGCCGCTGCGCAGGCCGGGCTCCCGCTCTCCCTGCACGCCGTACGGCGCCTGGCGGCCACGGTGCGCCCGGTGCCCACGCCCTGGCCTGCCGAGGCACGCGAACAACTCGTCACCCTGCTCGGCTCCGGCCGCCCCACCATCGAGGTCTGGGAGGCGCTGGAAGCCGAAGGTCTGATCACCCGGCTGCTGCCCGACTGGGAGCGGGTGCGCTGCCGTCCGCAGCGCAACGCCGTGCACATCTGGACCGTCGACCGGCACCTCATCGAGACCGCCGTGCGCGCCTCCGAGTTCACCCGCCGGGTCAGCCGCCCCGACCTGCTGCTGGTCGCCGCGCTGCTGCACGACATCGGCAAGGGCTGGCCCGGCGACCACTCGGTGGCCGGCGAGATCATCGCCAAGGACGTGGCCGCCCGCATCGGCTTCGACCGCCACGACGTGACGGTCCTCGCCACCCTCGTACGGCACCACCTGCTGCTCGTCGACACGGCCACCCGGCGTGACCTGGAGGACCCGGCCACCGTGCGCTCGGTCGCCGAGGCCGTCGGCTCACAGGGCACCCTGGAGCTGCTCCACGCGCTCACCGAGGCCGACGCCCTGGCCACCGGCCCGGCCGCCTGGTCGGCCTGGCGCGCCTCGCTCGTCGCCGACCTGGTCCAGCGGGTCTCGGCGGTGCTCGCCGGGGACGCCCCGGACGACCCGGAGGAGGCCGCGCCCACCGCCGAGCAGGAGCGGCTCGCCATCGAGGCGGTCGCGACGGGCAGCCCGGTGCTCTCCCTGCGGGCCCAGACCGAGCCGCCCGCCGGGCAGGAGCCGTCCGGTGACCCGGAGCCGCTCGGAGTGGAACTGCTGATCGCCGTCCCCGACCAGCCGGGCGTGCTGCCCTCGGTGGCCGGCGTCCTCGCCATGCACCGGCTGACCGTACGGACCGCCGAACTGCGGTCCCTGAGCCTGCCGGACGGTGTCGACGGCTCCGTGCTGCTGCTGAACTGGCGGGTCGCCGCCGAGTACGGCTCACTGCCGCAGGCCGCCCGTCTGCGCGCGGACCTCGTACGGGCCCTGGACGGCTCCCTGGACATCGCCGGCCGCCTCGCCGAGCGGGACGCGGCCTACCCGCGCCGCCGGGGCGTGGTGGCCCCGCCACCCCGGGTGTCGGTCCACCCGGCCGCCTCCCGGCTGGCCACCGTCATCGAGGTCCGCTCCCAGGACGCCCCGGGGCTGCTCTTCCGCATCGGCCGCGCCCTGGAGGACGCGAGCGTGCAGGTGCGCAGCGCCCACGTCTCGACCCTCGGCGCCAACGCCGTGGACGCCTTCTACGTGACCGGCCCGAAGGGCGCCCCCCTGCCCGGGGACGAGGCCGAGTCGGTGGCGCGGAAGCTGGAGGAGACACTGCGGGGGTGATGCCGACCCGGCGACTTGTCACGCCGGGATACCCTGGAGGGCGATTCCCCAGTCTGTCTCCGACCCCGAGGACCGCGAGCGCCGTGTTCGATACTCTTTCCGATCGCCTCTCAGCGACCTTCAAGAACCTGCGCGGCAAGGGACGGCTCTCCGAGGCGGACATCGACGCCACGGCGCGCGAGATCCGGATCGCTCTTCTCGAAGCCGACGTCGCCCTGCCGGTCGTCCGCGCGTTCATCAAGAACGTCAAGGAGCGTGCCCTCGGTGCCGAGGTCAGCAAGGCGCTGAACCCGGCCCAGCAGGTCCTGAAGATCGTCAACGAGGAACTGGTCACCATCCTCGGCGGCGAGACCCGGCGCCTGCGCTTCGCCAAGCAGCCGCCCACCGTGATCATGCTGGCCGGTCTGCAGGGTGCCGGTAAGACCACCCTCGCGGGCAAGCTCGGCCGCTGGCTGAAGGAGCAGGGCCACTCGCCGCTGCTGGTCGCCTGTGACCTCCAGCGCCCGAACGCCGTCAACCAGCTCAGCGTCGTCGCCGAGCGCGCGGGCGTCGCCGTCTACGCGCCGGAGCCGGGCAACGGCGTCGGTGACCCGGTCAAGGTCGCCAAGGACTCCATCGAGCACGCCCGGTCCAAGGTCCACGACATCGTGATCGTGGACACCGCCGGCCGTCTCGGCATCGACCAGGAGATGATGCAGCAGGCCGCGGACATCCGCGACGCGGTCAGCCCCGACGAGATCCTGTTCGTCGTCGACGCGATGATCGGTCAGGACGCCGTCAACACCGCCGAGGCCTTCCGCGACGGCGTCGGCTTCGACGGCGTGGTGCTCTCCAAGCTCGACGGTGACGCCCGCGGTGGTGCCGCCCTGTCGATCCGGCAGATCACCGGCAAGCCGATCATGTTCGCCTCGAACGGCGAGAAGCTCGACGACTTCGACGCCTTCCACCCGGACCGGATGGCCTCCCGCATCCTCGACATGGGTGACCTGCTCACCCTGATCGAGCAGGCGGAGAAGACCTTCGACCAGGCCGAAGCCCAGAAGATGGCGGAGAAGCTGGCCTCCAAGAAGGGCCAGGACTTCACCCTCGACGACTTCCTGGCCCAGATGGAGCAGGTCAGGAAGATGGGCTCCATCTCCAAGCTGCTCGGCATGCTCCCGGGCATGGGCCAGATGAAGGACCAGATCAACAACCTCGACGAGCGGGACGTCGACCGTACGGCGGCCATCATCAAGTCGATGACCCCGGCCGAGCGCCAGGAGCCGACGATCATCAACGGCTCGCGCCGCGCCCGTATCGCCAAGGGCTCCGGCGTCGAGGTCAGCGCGGTGAAGAACCTGGTCGAGCGGTTCTTCGAGGCCCGCAAGATGATGTCCCGCATGGCCCAGGGCGGCGGCATGCCCGGGATGCCGGGGATGCCCGGCATGGGTGGCGGTCCCGGCCGGACGAAGAAGAAGCAGAAGCAGGCCAAGGGCAAGCAGCGCTCCGGCAACCCGATGAAGCGCAAGCAGCAGGAGCAGGAGGCCGCGGCCCGCCGGGCGGCCGCCGCCGAGGGCGGCAGCGCCTTCGGGCTCCCGCAGCAGGGCGGCAAGGACTTCGAACTCCCCGACGAGTTCAAGAAGTTCATGGGCTGACGGCCCGTTCCCGTACCACCCCGAGGGCGTTCCCCCTGGTGAAAGGGGAGGCGCCCTCAGTGGTGCGCCGACCGGTCAGAGCCTGGATGTCACGGGGTCCGGGCGATCAGGTAGCGGAACACGTTCGGCATCCACACCGTGCCGTCCTGACGCTGGTGCGGATGCAGGGCCTCGGTCAGTTCCTTGTCCACCTGGACCTGGTCCGTCGCCGTCATCGCCGCGTCGAAGAGGCCGGTCGACTTCAGCCCGCGTACCGCACTGTCCACGTCGGCGTACCCGAAGGGGCACGCCACCCGCCCGGAGCCGTCCGGCCTGAGTCCCGCCCGCTGGGCGACGTTCTCCAGGTCGTCGCGGAGGGCCGGCCGCCAGCTGCCCGTGTTGCGCAGCGGCTCCGTCAGCTTGGTGGCCACCCGCAGGACCGACGTCGTGGCGCACCGCTCCGGCGGACCCCAGCCGGCCAGCACCACGGCCGCTCCGCGCTCGGCCAGCGGCGTCGCCTCCGCGAGCAGCCCACCCAGCCCCTCCGAGTCGCCGGCGAGGCACCCGATCGGCTCGAACGCGGTCACCAGGGTGTAGGCGGGAGCGCCCGGCTCCTCGGTGTCCCGGGGAGAGCCGTCGACCAGCCGGGTGTCCGCACGGGTGTCCCCGCCGCCCGCCTCGGGCAGCAGCCGCTCCCGTGCCAGGGTCATTCTTTCGGGGGAAGCGTCGACACCGGTGACCGCCGCTCCCCGGGCGGCGGCCATCAGCAGCGCGAGTCCGGAACCGCAGCCGAGACCGAGCAGCCGGGTGGCGGGACCCACGTCCAGTCGCTCGTAGACGGCCTCATAGAGCGGTACCAGCATCCGCTCCTGTATCTCGGACCAGTCACGCGCGCGTGCACGCAGGTCCACGCGGGGTGCGGCCCCCGCGTGAGGCAGGTGCTGCCGCACGAGCGTAGGTGTCATAAGTAAGCGCCCCAATCCGCGGAGAGTTGCCTCTTGCCCGATTCCATGGCCCCCGTGACAGTGCGCTCGCACTACCCCCGTATGCCAGGAAACTCCCCCCTCGACCTGTCGTCCAGTGGAATGCGCCAGGGCTTGCGAGATGTCATGTGCCGGTGGCGAGATTTCACATTCCGGCAACGTGGGCCCGTAGCATCCCGCCATGACGAAGGCACCTGTTCTCACCTCCCGGGCGGACGATTTCCCGCGCTGGTACCAGGACTTGATCACCAAGGCGGAGCTCGCCGACAACGGTCCGGTGCGGGGCACCATGGTCATCCGACCGTACGGCTACGGGCTGTGGGAGCGGATGCAGGCGGAGATGGACGCCCGTATCAAGGAGACGGGCACCCAGAACGCGTACTTCCCGCTACTGATCCCCGAGTCGTACCTGACCAGGGAGGCCGACCACGTCGAGGGCTTCGCGCCCGAGCTGGCCGTCGTCACGCACGGCGGCGGCAAGGAACTCGAAGAGCCCGCCGTGGTCCGGCCCACCTCCGAGATGATCGTCAACGCCTCCTTCTCGAAGTGGGTGCAGAGCTACCGCGACCTGCCGCTGCTCATCAACCAGTGGGCGAACGTCGTGCGCTGGGAACTGCGGCCGCGTCTCTTCCTGCGCACGTCCGAGTTCCTTTGGCAGGAGGGCCACACCGCGCACGCCACGTACGAGGAGGCCCGTGATTTCGCCGCGCACATTCACCACGCGGTCTACGAGGACTTCATGCTCAACGTCCTCGCGATGGACGTCGTCCCCGGCCGCAAGACCGTCAAGGAGCGGTTCGCGGGCGCGATCAACACCCTCACGCTCGAGGGCATGATGGGCGACGGCAAAGCCCTCCAGATGGCGACGAGCCACGAACTCGGCCAGAACTTCGCGAAGGCCTTCAACACCCGCTACCTGTCCAAGGACGGCCGGCAGGAACTCGTCTGGCAGACCTCCTGGGGCTCCACCACCCGCATGATCGGCGCCCTGGTGATGATGCACGGCGACGACGACGGACTGCGCGTCCCGCCGCGGCTGGCGCAGATCCAGGCCGTGGTGCTCGCGATCAAGGGCGACGAGGCGGTTCTGGCCAAGGTCCGCGAGCTCGGCGACCGGCTCAGGGCGGCGGGCGTCCGCGTCCACGTCGACGACCGCACCGACACCCCGTTCGGCCGCCGCGCCGTCGACTGGGAGCTCAAGGGCGTACCGGTCCGGATCGAGGTCGGCCCGCGCGACCTGGAGAACGGCACCGCCATGCTGGCGCGCCGCATCCCGGGCGGCAAGGAGCCGGTGTCCCTGGACGAACTGGTCGCGCTGCTGCCCAAGGTGCTGGAGGAGGACCAGGCGCTGCTGCTGAAGCAGTCCCGTGAGCGCCGCGAAGCCCGTACGGCCGAGGTGTCCACCTTCGAGGAGGCCGTCGAGGCGGCCACCGCCGGCGGCTGGGCACGCGTCCCGTGGGCCACGCTCGGCGAGGAGGGCGAGGCCAAGCTGGCCGATCACGCGGTGACCGTACGGTGTCTGGTCGCCGAGGACGGGTCGGTGCCGGACGCCGACGACGCACCCGGTAACGTCGCGGTCGTCGCACGCGCTTACTGAGTAGGGCTCCGGGCGGCCGAAACGCCTCTTGCGTACCCGCGGACCTCTGGTACCCCGGCGCGCGTGCATCGCATACGCGCCGGGGCTTACGCGGAACTACGCACCACCTTGTGGTGAGCTGTGAGGCTTCTCCGCAGATCAGCGCAGGCGCCCTCGTCAGGGCGCATCAGAGGCAACTGACGGGTACGTGCAAATTATTTGGGATGCCCCGGAATCGGAACACTGAGGCACCCCGGCTCGTTGTCATTACGTGAGCACGACACAGACACCACCTGTACTCGCCGCAGAGCTGGCACAGGCGTGGGCCGACATTCAGCGGTACCACCCCGAGCTGCCCGACCTTGCCGCGCCAGAGTCCCTGATCGGGGAGTCGTCGTCCGCGTGCGGTCACGAGCTCTCCTTCGAGCGACTGCTCCATGAGGCAGTCCATGGCGTCGCCGCCGCGCGCGGCGTCCGCGACACCTCCCGCGCCGGCCGCTACCACAACCGCAGATTCCTCGCGATCGCCGAGGAGCTGGGCTTGGACCACCCCGAGGAGCCGCACCCCAGCAGCGGCTTCTCCCTGGTCACGCTCACCCCCGAGGCGAAGCGCCGTTACCGCCCGACGACCGAACGCCTCCAGCGCGCGCTGAAGGCCCATACGGCCGCGACCTCCTCCGAGACCTCCCGCACCTTCCGGGGCCCGGCCGCCCGCCACGGCTCCTCGGGCGGCGGCGTGCGGGTCAAGGCGGTCTGCGACTGCGGCCGCAACGTCCGCGTCGTCCCGTCGGTCCTAGCCCAGGCCCCCATCGTCTGCGGCGGCTGCGGCAAGCCGTTCCGCATCCCGGACGTGGTGGGAGCGGGAGCGGCGGCCGGCTGACGTCCACAACCGGCATCTCGTGGCTGCCGGTGCGTAGGGACGCCGGGGTGCGGGGGATCCGCAGTCCGTGGACGGTCGTGCCGCTGGGCCGGGCGCGGGCGGGCGCGGGCAGCACCCCGCACCGCCGGATCGCGCACCCGACGTACTTCCACGCCGGGTGCCGGGTCGGCGTGCCCGCACAGCCCTCTCACCCCTGGCCCGGAGCGGCCCGCAGGGTATGGCACAATGGCTAGCTGTACTCGACAGCCGCACAGGACCCCTCTCTCCTCCGGCTGACGCGTCCATCGGGCACTCGGGTACCGCAACCCCACGCGGCTTCTCTCGCCGTGCCCAACCACGTCAAATCCAGGAGAACCCACTCCCGTGGCAGTCAAGATCAAGCTGAAGCGTCTGGGCAAGATCCGTTCGCCTCACTACCGCATCGTCGTCGCCGACTCCCGCACCCGCCGTGACGGCCGTGCGATCGAGGAGATCGGCAAGTACCACCCGACCTACAACCCGTCGGTCATCGAGGTGGACGCCGAGCGCGTGGCGTACTGGCTGGGTGTCGGCGCGCAGCCGACCGAGCCCGTCATGGCCATCCTCAAGAAGACCGGCGACTGGCAGAAGTTCAAGGGCGAGCCCGCTCCGGCCCCGCTCCTGACGCAGGCCGAGAAGGCCGAGCGCCCGTCGTTCGAGGCTCTCGGCGGTGACGACGAGGGCAAGGGTGAGGCGATCACCCAGAAGAAGAAGGCTGAGAAGAAGGACGAGGCCGCCGCTGATTCCTCGGCGTCTGCTTCGACCGAGGCCTGAGCATGCTCGAGGAGGCTCTCGAGCACCTCGTGAAGGGCATCGTCGACAACCCTGACGATGTGCAGGTCGCCTCGCGCAACCTGCGCCGCGGGCGGGTGCTCGAGGTCCGGGTCCACCCGGACGACCTCGGCAAGGTGATCGGCCGCAACGGCCGCACCGCACGCGCCCTGCGTACCGTCGTGGGCGCCATCGGCGGTCGCGGCGTCCGCGTCGACCTCGTCGACGTGGACCACGTCCGCTGACGCTTATCGCGCAACCGGCTCGGGCCGGGGAGGGCCACTGGGCCGTCCCCGGCCCGCAGTCGTATACGAAGTGATGCCGTAGGCACACGACAGGAGAATGCACACGTGCAGTTGGTAGTCGCACGGATCGGCCGTGCCCATGGCATCAAGGGTGAGGTCACCGTCGAGGTACGGACCGACGAGCCGGAGCTCAGGCTCGCCCCCGGCGCCGTACTCGCCACCGACCCCGCCTCCGCGGGACCGCTCACCATCGAGACCGGCCGCGTCCACAGCGGCCGCCTCCTGCTGCGCTTCGAGGGCGTCAGCGACCGCACCGGCGCCGAGGCCCTGCGCAACACCCTCCTGATCGCCGAGATCGACCCGGACGAGCTGCCGGAGGGCGAGGACGAGTACTACGACCACCAGCTCATCGACCTCGACGTGGTCACCGCGGACGGCACGGAGGTCGGCCGGATCACGGAGATCTCGCACCTGCCCACCCAGGACCTGTTCATCGTGGAGCGCCCCGACGGCAGCGAGGTGCTGATCCCCTTCGTCGAGGAGATCGTCAGCGAGATCGACCTGGAGGAGCAGAAGGCCGTCATCACCCCGCCCCCGGGCCTGATCGACGACCGCGCCGAGATCGCCTCCAGCCGGGAAGAGTCGTAATGCGCCTCGACGTGGTCACGATCTTCCCCGAGTACCTGGAACCGCTCAACGTCTCTCTCGTCGGCAAGGCACGCGCGCGTGGACAGCTCGATGTCCACGTCCACGACCTGCGCGCCTGGACGTACGACCGGCACCACACCGTCGACGACACCCCGTACGGTGGCGGCCCGGGCATGGTCATGAAGACCGAGCCCTGGGGAGACGCGCTCGACTCCGTCCTGGCCGACGGCTACGAGACCGGCTCGCGCGAACCTGCCCTGATCGTGCCGACCCCGAGCGGCCGCCCCTTCACCCAGGAACTCGCCGTCCACCTCTCCGAGCGCCCCTGGCTGATCTTCACGCCGGCCCGCTACGAGGGCATCGACCGGCGCGTCGTCGACGAGTACGCGACCCGGATGCCGGTGTACGAGGTGTCCATCGGCGACTACGTCCTGGCCGGCGGCGAGGCGGCCGTCCTGGTCGTCACGGAGGCCGTGGCGCGGCTGCTGCCCGGCGTCCTGGGCAACGCCGAGTCCCACCGGGACGACTCCTTCGCGCCCGGGGCGATGGCCAACCTGCTGGAGGGGCCCGTCTACACCAAGCCGCCCGAGTGGCGCGGCCGGGACATCCCCGACGTGCTGCTCAGCGGCCACCACGGCAAGATCGCCCGCTGGCGCCGGGACGAGGCCCTCAAGCGCACCACCGCCCACCGGCCCGACCTCATCGAGCGGTGCGACCCCAAGGCCTTCGACAAGAAGGACCGCGAGATGCTCTCCATCCTGGGCTGGGCACCCGACCCGGCCGGTGAGCCGTACGGCCGATTTTGGCGCAGGACCGACGGCGTGGAAGAATAGCCAGCTGTTGTGCGTCGGTCCGGCGTGCGCCCCTGCCACAGGGGGAGACGACGCCCGCCCCGACCCGCACAGCCCTGATCCCGAAACACCTAGTTTCCGTTGATGACCTGTGGCATCAGCGAGGAAAGCAGACGAAATGTCTCACCTGCTCGACTCCGTCGACTCCGCGTCGCTGCGCAGCGACGTCCCCGCCTTCCGCCCGGGCGACACCGTCAACGTGCACGTCCGCGTCATCGAGGGCAACCGCTCCCGTGTGCAGCAGTTCAAGGGCGTCGTGATCCGCCGCCAGGGCGCCGGCGTGCGCGAGACCTTCACGGTCCGCAAGGTCTCCTTCTCCGTCGGCGTCGAGCGCACCTTCCCGGTGCACACCCCGATCGTGGAGAAGATCGAGCTCGTCACCAAGGGTGACGTCCGCCGCGCCAAGCTGTACTACCTGCGCGAGCTGCGCGGCAAGGCCGCGAAGATCAAGGAGAAGCGCGAGAGCTGAGCGCTCTCCGGGGTTCACATCGGGGCCGGATAGCATCTGGCTCCGATGGACACCGAAGCACAGCCGACGGAGCGCGACCGCTCCTCCCGCCCTTCCGGCTCCGAGGACCCCTCGGAAGCCGACGGGCCGGAGGAACGGTCGCGTTTCGCGTTGTCGTGTGCCGCCGAGTGGATTCCCGGCGGCCGGATCACGCTGACCCTGCTGGCCTGCCTGCTGTTCCTGCTGCTGCTCTCCACGTTCGTGCTGCGGCCGTTCCAGATCCCCAGCGGATCCATGGAGCAGGCTTTGAGGATCGGGGACCGGGTTCTCGTAAATAAGTTGGCATACCGTTTCGGTGCACAGCCGCAGCGGGGAGACATCGTCGTGTTCGACGGGACCGGGTACTTCGGGCACGCGGACTACATCAAACGCGTTGTCGGCGTGGGGGAAGACCATGTGGTCTGCTGCGACAAGGAGGGGAGGATCCAGGTGAACGGCCGGCCGGTCGACGAGTCGGGCTTCCTGTACCCCGGCGACAGCCCGTCCACGGTGCCCTTCGACGTCGTCGTCCCCGACGGCGCCCTGTTCGTCCTCGGCGACCACCGCAGCCGGTCCAGCGACTCCCGCGACCACCTCGGCTCACCCGGCGGCGGAATGATCCCGGTCGGCGACGTGATCGGCCGCGCCGACGGCATCGTCTGGCCCCCCGGCCACGCCGCACGCCTGCACCGCCCCGACGCCTACGCGCGCGTGCCCGCCGCCGGAAGGGCGGGCGCCCATGGGTAACCGCGGCAAACCGCGCGGCGTCCCCGCCGGCCCTGCGGAGAATCTGCTGCCCACCGGCGCCCGGCGCACCTCCGCCCCGGCCGCCGGCCGGACGCGCGCCGAGCGGCGCAAGCTCCAGCGCAAGGTCAAGCGGCGCCGCAGGCGCGGTGCCGTCAAGGAGATACCCCTCCTCGTCGGCGTCGCTGTCCTCATCGCCCTCGTGCTGAAGACATTCCTCGTCCAGGCCTTCGTCATCCCGTCCGGCTCCATGGAGCAGACGATCCAGATCGGCGACCGCGTACTGGTCGACAAGCTCACCCCGTGGTTCGGTTCCAAGCCGCAGCGCGGGGACGTCGTCGTCTTCAAGGACCCCGGCGGCTGGCTCCAGGACGAGCAGACCACACCGCAGCAGGAGGACCCGGTCGTCATCAAGCAGGTCAAGGAAGGGCTCACCTTCATCGGTCTGCTGCCGTCCGACAACGAGAAGGACCTCATCAAGCGGGTCGTCGGCGTCGGCGGCGACCGCGTCAAGTGCTGCGACGCGCAAGGGCGCGTGACCGTCAACGGCATCCCGCTGAACGAGGACTACCTGTACCCCGGCAACGCCCCGTCCGACACGCCGTTCGAGACCACGGTCCCGCCGGGCCGGCTGTGGGTGATGGGCGACCACCGGAACAACTCCGCGGACTCCCGGGCCCACCAGGACACCGACTACGGCGGCACCGTTTCCGAGGACGAGGTGGTGGGCCGCGCCATGGTCATCGCCTGGCCCCTCGGCCACTGGAACACGCTGGACGAACCGCAGACCTACGCCTCCGTGTCCGACTGGACCACCGGGTCGACCGCCGCGGCCTCTCCGTCGCATAGGGTTGCTTCCGACGATTCGAACGGAACGATCCAGCTCCCGACCCCTGCGGAACTCCCGCTCGTTATGGGAGTGGTGGGCCTGCGCCGCGTATGGGGCAGGCGGCGGCACAGAGTGAGGAGTTGGCGTGGGGGATGTGGCGGTTGGCGCACGGTCCGGACACGACGGCGAGGAGCACCGCGGACACCCCGCGGGATCCACCGTCCCGGCCGCGGACAGCACCGTGACCTCCGGGAATGACTCCGGGGCAGCCGAGGATGACAGGGTGACAGGCGAGTACAGCACAGCCGGGGACCAAGGGCCGGGCGGCACGGCCCGGACGCCGAAGAAGCCACGCTCCTTCTGGAAGGAGCTGCCCATCCTGATCGGTATCGCACTGGTGCTCGCGCTGCTGATCAAGACCTTCCTGGTACAGGCGTTCTCCATCCCGTCCGACTCGATGCAGAACACCCTCCAGCAGGGCGACCGCGTCCTCGTCGACAAGCTCACCCCCTGGTTCGGCTCCGAGCCCGAACGGGGCGAGGTCGTCGTCTTCCACGATCCCGACAACTGGCTGGCGGGCGAGCCGACCACGGATCCGAACGCGCTCCAGACGTTCCTGAGCTGGATCGGCCTGATGCCGTCCTCCGAGGAGAAGGACCTCATCAAGCGCGTCGTCGGCGTCGGCGGCGACACGATCGAGTGCAAGGCCACCGGCCCGCTGACGGTGAACGGCAAGGCGCTGGACGAGAAGTCCTACGTCTACCAGGGCAACACGCCGTGCAGCGTGGACGAACAGGGCGGTCAATTCAAGGTGAAGGTTCCCGAGGGCTACATCTGGGTGATGGGCGACCACCGGCAGAACTCCCGGGACTCCCGCTACAACCAGTCGGACAAGAACCACGGCATGGTCCCGGTGAAGGAGGTCGTCGGACGTGCCGTCGTCATCGCCTGGCCGATCAACCGCTGGGACAACCTGCCGGTGCCGGACACCTTCGACCAGTCGGGCCTGAACGCCCGGCCGGCCGCCGCCGACCTGCCCGTGGCACCGCAGGGGCTGGCGCTTGCCGGTGTGCTGCCGGTGGTGTGGTGGCGCCGCAGGAAGCCGTGACTCCGGCGGCGGGCTGACCATGGTCGGTACCCCCGGGTAGGGTGCGGACCCATGGGTGGCGAGAGCATGACGCACACGGCCCCGCGCGGCGGTGGCCCAGGCACGGGGCCGGTGGGCAGCCGGACCGGACAGCGGTTGTCCGGGCTGGCCGTCGCACTGGGCCTCGCGCTGTTCCTCGGGGGTTTCGCCTGGGCGGCGGTGATCTACCGGCCGTACACCGTGCCCACCGGTTCGATGTCGCCGACGATCGAGGCGGGCGACCGGATCCTCGCGCAGCGTGTCGACGGAGGCGAGGTACGCCGCGGCGACGTCGTCGTCTTCAAGGACGCGACCTGGGGCGATGCGCCGATGGTCAAGCGCGTGGTCGCCGTCGGCGGTGACACGGTCTCCTGCTGCCAGGACGGCAAGCTGAAGGTCAACGGCAAGGAGATCGACGAGCCCTACCTGCCCAAGGGCGAGCCGGCCGAGATCACCGGCTTCCCGACCGTGACCGTCCCCAAGGGCCGCCTCTTCCTGCTCGGAGACGAGCGCGGGAGCTCCGTGGACTCCACCGCCCACCTGACCGACGCCGCCAGCGGCACCGTGGCGCGCTCCGCCGTCGACGCACGGGTGGACGCCGTCGTCTACCCGATGGACGGCCCGCTGCCCCGCCCCACCGGCTTCGAGGCGCTCGGCGTCCTGTCCTCGCCCGGACCGCTGCGGACGATCACGGCTCTGGTGATCGGCGGCGCCGTGCTCGTCCTCGGCGGGGGCGCCTACGGCCCCATCGCCAAGCGAACAGGCGCGGCCAGGGCCCGGCGGGCGAGCGCGGAGCCCGCAGGTGTCCGCTGAGGCCGAGAGGACGGGCCAGGACGGCTGTGCGGGCGGGCTGCGCAAGGTCGCCCGGGTGGTGCTGCTCGACCCGCGGGACCGCATCCTGCTGCTGCACGGGCACGAGCCGGACGATCCGGCCGACGACTGGTGGTTCACCCCCGGCGGCGGAGTGGAGGGCGACGAGACCCGTGAAGAGGCCGCCCTGCGGGAACTCGCCGAGGAGACGGGCATCACCGAGGTCGAGTTCGGCCCGGTGCTGTGGCGGCGGATGTGCTCGTTCCCGTTCGCGGGCCGCCGCTGGGACCAGGACGAGTGGTACTACCTGGCTCGGACGGACCGTACGGCGATCGAGCCCGCGGGGCTGACCGAGCTGGAGCGGCGCAGTGTCGCCGGAGCGCGCTGGTGGACGTGTCCGGAACTGGCCCGGGCGCATGAGACGGTGTATCCGACCAGACTCGCCGGGCTGCTGCGCACGCTGCTCGACGAAGGTCCCCCGGCCAGGCCCGTGATCCTTGACCCGGAAATCGTCTGAGGGCTCACAGGACTGGCGCACAATGGTGGGATCGCACGGCTGAAGGGGAACATGCCATGAGCGCCGAGGACCTCGAGAAGTACGAGACCGAGATGGAGCTGAAGCTCTACCGGGAGTACCGCGATGTCGTCGGTCTGTTCAAATACGTGATCGAGACCGAGCGGCGCTTCTACCTGACCAACGACTACGAGATGCAGGTGCACTCGGTCCAGGGTGAGGTGTTCTTCGAGGTGTCCATGGCGGATGCCTGGGTGTGGGACATGTACCGGCCGGCGCGGTTCGTGAAGCAGGTCCGGGTCCTGACGTTCAAGGACGTGAACATCGAGGAGCTCAACAAGAGTGATCTGGAGCTGCCGAGCGGGTGAGGTTCATCCGCGCGGGTGACGGAGTTGTCCACAACCGCTGAGCCGTCCACCAAGATCCACTTCGTCGGGGCGGGTGCGTGACCGTTGGCGCCGGAGGTGGTGCCGACGTGAACGCACATCGGGCCCGCAGTGCGATGGGCAGGTACGGCGAGAGTCTGGCCGCGAGGCGGCTGACCGAGGTCGGGATGACGGTCCTGGAGCGCAACTGGCGCTCCGGCCGTACCGGCGAGATCGACATCGTGGCCAGGGACGGGGACGTCCTGGTCATCTGTGAGGTGAAGACCCGCAGGGAAAGCCCCTTCGAGCATCCGATGGCGGCCGTGACCCCGCGGAAGGCGGAGCGGCTGCGGGGTCTCGCCGAGCGGTGGATCCAGACCCACGGGGGCGCACCGCCCGGCGGGGTCCGCATCGACGTGGTCGGGGTGCTGCTGCCGCGCCGCGGCGCGGCCGTGGTCGAACACGTGCGGGGGGTGGCCTGATGGGATTCGCCCGTACCTGTTCGGTGGCGCTCGTGGGCGTCGAGGGCGTGGTCGTCGAGGTCCAGGCCGACCTCGAGCCGGGCGTCGCGGCGTTCACGCTGGTGGGGCTGCCGGACAAGAGCCTCACGGAGAGCCGGGACCGGGTGCGTGCCGCCGTCGTCAACTCGGGAGCGGCCTGGCCGCAGAAGAAACTCACGGTCGGCCTGAGCCCGGCCTCCGTACCCAAGAGCGGCAGCGGCTTCGACCTGGCCGTCGCCGCGGCGGTCCTCGGCGCGGCGGAACGCATCGACCCCCGGGTCCTCGCCGACATCGTGATGATCGGCGAACTGGGGCTGGACGGGCGGGTGCGGCCGGTACGGGGGGTCCTGCCGGCGGTGCTGGCGGCGGCGGACGCGGGGTATGAGCAGGTGGTGGTGCCGGAATGCGCCGCCGCCGAGGCATCCCTGGTGCCCGGGGTCTCGGTGCTGGGCGTGCGGAGCCTGCGGCAGCTGATCGCCATCCTGGCCGACGAGCCGGTGCCGGACGAGGAGCCGCAGGACGGGCCGGGGCGCCCGGACCCGCTCCTGGCCGGCCTGCGCGTGCCGGGCACGGGCGCGGCCACGGGTATGCACAGCGTCGGCGCCGCTCAGCACGACCACGGCCACGACCTGGCGGACGTCGTAGGGCAGATCTCCGCGCGCACGGCGGTGGAGGTGGCCGCGGCCGGCGGTCACCACCTGTTCCTGGAAGGGCCTCCCGGCGCCGGCAAGACGATGCTCGCCGAGCGGCTGCCCGCCATCCTGCCCCGACTCGGCCGGCAGGAGTCCCTGGAGGTCACCGCGGTCCACTCGGTGGCGGGCCTGCTGCCCCCGGGCAAGCCTCTGATCGACGTGGCTCCCTACTGCGCCCCGCACCACTCGGCCACGATGCAGGCTCTCGTCGGCGGCGGCCCGGGCATCGCACGGCCCGGCGCGGTGTCACTGTCCCACCGGGGAGTGCTGTTTTTAGATGAAACGCCCGAATTCAGCAGCCGGGCCCTGGACGCCCTGCGCCAGCCGCTGGAGGCGGGGCACGTCGTGATCGCGCGCAGTGCCGGAGTGGTGCGCTTCCCGGCCAAGTTCCTCATGGTGCTGGCGGCGAATCCCTGCCCGTGCGGCCGGTTCTCCCCGCAGGGCGACCTGTGCGAGTGCCCGCCCTCGGCGATCCGCCGCTACCAGGCCAGGCTCTCCGGTCCGCTGCTGGACCGGGTCGACCTGCGTGTCGAGGTGGACCGCGTCACCCGCACCGAGCTGACCACCCGCGGGGCACCGGGTGAGACCACCGCGACGGTCGCGGACCGGGTGCGGGCGGCCCGGGAGCGGTCTGCGGAGCGCCTCGCCGGCACCCCGTGGCACACCAACAGCGAGGTGCCCGGCCGCGAGCTGCGCAGCCGCTGGTACGCCGCGTCCGGTGCGATGGACGAGGCCGAGCGGAGCCTGGAGCGGGGTGTTCTGACCGCCCGCGGCCTCGATCGTGTCCTACGTGTGGCCTGGACCGTCGCCGATCTCGTCGGTCACGACCGGCCCGACGCGACAGACGTCGCACTCGCGCTCCAACTGCGCACCGGTGTGCCGAGGGGCGTGCCCATGGCCATCGGAGCGCTGACATGAGCATCGTCGAAGAACCGGACGACGAACTGCTCACACGCGTCTTCCTCACCAGGGTCATCGAGCCCGGCGACGAAGCCGGTGGGCGGTGGGTGCGCGAGCTGGGGGCCGGGGAGGTGGCCCGTCGGTTGCGGGACGGCGGGCTGCCTCTGCCGGGGGTGAGCGTCAAGCGGTGGAAGGGGCTGCTCGCCAGGGCCGGGGCGGCTCGGCCGCGCGAGGATCTCGCCACCGCGCGGCACGCCGGGGTGCGGTTCGTCTGCCCCGGGAGCGTGGAGTGGCCGGGGCAGCTCGATGATCTCGGGGATGCCCGGCCCCTCGGGCTGTGGGTGCGGGGGCCGGCCAGTCTGCGGATGTGGGCGTTGAGGTCCGTCGCCGTCGTGGGGGCCCGTGCCTGTACCGAGTACGGGGCGCACATGGCGGCCACCCTCGCGGCAGGCCTCGCCGAGCAGGGCTGGGTCGTGGTGTCCGGTGGCGCCTACGGGATCGACGGCGCCGCCCACCGCGGTGCCCTCGGCGCGGGCGGCGCCACTGTCGCCGTCCTCGCGTGCGGCGTCGACCGGCCCTATCCGCGCGGACACACCCAGCTGATCACCAGGATCGCCGACCAGGGGCTCGTCATCGGTGAGCTGCCGCCCGGGGAGCACCCGACACCGAGCCGCTTCATCCTCCGGAACCGGGTGATCGCCGCCCTCACCCGTGGCACCGTGGTCGTCGAGGCCGCCCATCGCAGCGGCTCCCTGGTCACGGCGCGGGCGGCACAACGCCTCGGCCGGCACACGATGGGCGTGCCGGGCCCGGCCACCAGCGGGCTGTCCGCCGGGGTGCACGCACTGCTGCGTGGGGAGGCGGTCCTGGTCACCGACGTCGCGGACGTCATCGAGCTGGTGGGGGACATCGGACAGCTGGCCCCTGAGCGGAGCGGCCCGGTTCTGCCCCGGGACCTGCTGGAACCGGCCGCGCGGCAGGTGCTCGCCGCACTGCCGGCCCGTCGGGCGGCCCGGCCGGACGAGGTGGCCCGGAACGCGCAGACCACACCGGACGACGCGATCGCGAGGCTGTACGAACTCCGCGCACTCGGTTACGTCGAACGACACGACGAGGGCTGGAAGTTGACACGCCAGGCGATGATGTCGGTCCGCGGCGGTCCGGGGCCACCGTGACCAGACCTGTTCGGCCGTCCGGGGGAACCCCGACATGCCTTGGAAATTCGCCCAGTTGGGGTCCTCCGGTGATCAGGCCGAGCAGCCGTGGCAGCGCTGCGGGAGGCCTCGCGGAACGCATCTGCGCCTCCTTCGACCTCCGCTCTTCGCCCACCGCGACACCACAGTCACGCTACGCTCACGAGGGTCCCGACACGGACAGGCAACTCGACATCAGACAGACAGCCCACTCCAGCAGCACCACTCCGCAGCAGAACGGCACAAGGCGACGAATGCCCCAGCACACCTCCGGGTCCGACCGGGCGGCGATCCCCCCAGCCGCCGGTGACGGTGGCAGCGTGCGGCCGCCCGCTCCCTCGACGCTCGACGAGCTGTGGCGGTCGTACAAGGCGACGGGGGACGAGCGGCTGCGGGAGCAGCTGATCCTGCACTACTCGCCGCTCGTGAAGTACGTCGCGGGACGGGTCAGCGTGGGCCTGCCCGCCAACGTCGAGCAGGCCGACTTCGTCTCGTCCGGGGTGTTCGGGCTGATCGACGCGATCGAGAAGTTCGACATCGACCGCGAGATCAAGTTCGAGACGTACGCGATCACCCGGATCCGGGGCGCAATGATCGACGAGCTGCGGGCGCTGGACTGGATCCCCCGCTCGGTGCGGCAGAAGGCGCGCAACGTGGAGCGGGCGTACGCCACGCTGGAGGCGCGGCTGCGGCGGACGCCGACGGAGGGCGAGGTGGCCGCCGAGATGGGCATCGCGGTGGAGGAACTCCACGCGGTGTTCAGTCAGTTGTCGCTGGCCAACGTGGTGGCCCTGGAGGAGCTGCTGCACGTCGGGGCCGAGGGCGGCGACGGGCTGAGCGTCATGGACACGCTGGAGGACACCGCCGCCGACAACCCTGTGGAGGTCGCCGAGGACCGGGAGCTGCGGAGGCTCCTGGCGAGGGCGATCAACACGCTGCCCGAGCGGGAGAAGACCGTGGTCACGCTGTACTACTACGAGGGCCTGACTCTGGCCGAGATCGGGAACGTGCTGGGCGTGACCGAGAGCAGGGTCAGCCAGATCCACACCAAGTCGGTGCTCCAGCTGAGAGCGAAACTCGCGAGCTTCGGCCGCTGACCTGGCCGGATGGCGGCGGGTCGGCCGGAGTCCCTCCCGTCGGGCCCGGCACGTCCGTAGAGTGGCTGACGTGCCAAGGATTCGAGCGGCCTCCGTGGCCGAGCACCGGTCGATGCAGCGAGCCGCCCTGCTGGACGCGGCTCGTTCCTTGTTGTCCGAGGGCGGGACGGAGGCGCTGACCTTCCCGGCCCTCGCCGAACGGACGGGCCTCGCGCGGTCCTCCGTCTACGAGTACTTCCGGTCACGGGCGGCCGTGGTCGAGGAGCTGTGCGAAGTCGACTTTCCCCTCTGGGCGGCGGAAGTGTCGGCGGCGATGGAACGGGCGACGACGGCCGAGGCCAAGGTCGAGGCGTATGTGCGGCAGCAGCTGGAGCTGGTCGGGGACCGGCGGCACCGGGCCGTGGTCGCGATCTCCGCGAGTGAGCTGGACGCGGGGGCCCGGGAGAAGATCCGGGCGGCGCACGGAGGGCTCGTCGCGCTGATCGTCGATGCCCTGGGGGAGATGGGGCACGAGCAGCCTCGGCTCGCGGCCATGTTGGTGCAGGGGATTGTGGACGCGGCTGTGCGGAGGATCGAGCTGGGGGCTGCGGAAGAGCCGGGCGCTATCGCGGACGCGGCGGTGTCCATGGCGCTGCGGGGTGTACGGGGCTGAGCTGCGCGGGAGCTGAGGCCCGGGGGCCGCAGCCCGGCGGTGCAGGGTGCCGCTGCGCCCACCCGCCGCCCCGAGCGGTACGACTGCCCGCAGCTAGGTAGTCCCGTGGACCGGCAGTAGCCGCGAGGGACCCGTGTGCAACAACCACGAGGGCAGGAGCGACAGTGGGTTCAGGTACGTCTCCCCACGTCGCAACCCCCAATGCAGGCACGTAGCCGTGCAGTGCGAGCCGCTCGCCTCCACCGTGCCGATCACCTCGCCCGGCTCCACCTCGTCGCCCTCCTCCACCGACACGGTCACCGGTTCGTAGGTCGTGCGCAGGGGCGGGTCGCCGGTGCCCGCGAGTTCCACCGAGACCACCCCCTTGCCCGCCACCCGCCCCGCGAAGGACACCCGCCCCGCCGCCACCGCCCGTACCGGTGTCCCTGGTGCCGCCGTCAGGTCCACGCCCCGGTGGCCCCGGCCGTAGACCGTCGCCGGAGGTTCCCAGCCGCGCGGGATCTCGGGGCGCAGGCCCACAGGCCAGGTGCGTCCCACCGCGGGCACGGCGGCGTCCCCGGCGGGTGAATCCGCCGCGAAGAGGCGCGGTGGCGGGGCCAGCAGGGCCGTCGCGGTGAAGACCGGCAGCAGGATCAGGCGCGTGCACACGCGTACACCTCGGTTCGCTCGCATGCGGAAAGCGTCCCGGAGTCGCGCTCGTCACAGCCTGTCGCTGTGGATCGCCCGCCGGTTGTGGACAACGGCGTCACCCGGGGCCCCGCGGGTCCCGTACACTTCTGGTGGCGACCCGGGTCACCGGGTCGACTTCGCACGCCCCTATACGCAGCCCGGAAACGGGCCGTATCAGCGCCCCTCGGTCCCTCGTGGCACGGCGCGCAGTGGGCGTCAGGCGCGGAAGCCGTCCGGCATCCGCGGCACAACCGAGAAAATCAAGGAGATACGGCCATGGCCGTCGTCACGATGCGGGAGCTGCTGGAGAGCGGCGTCCACTTCGGTCACCAGACCCGTCGTTGGAACCCGAAGATGAAGCGCTTCATCTTCACGGAGCGCAACGGCATCTACATCATCGACCTGCTCCAGTCGCTGTCGTACATCGACCGCGCCTACGAGTTCGTCAAGGAGACCGTCGCCCACGGCGGCACGGTCATGTTCGTCGGCACGAAGAAGCAGGCGCAGGAGGCCATCGCCGAGCAGGCCACCCGCGTCGGCATGCCCTACGTCAACCAGCGCTGGCTGGGCGGCATGCTCACCAACTTCTCGACCGTCTACAAGCGTCTGCAGCGCCTCAAGGAGCTGGAGCAGATCGACTTCGAGGACGTCGCGGCCTCCGGTCTGACCAAGAAGGAGCTCCTGGTCCTCTCCCGCGAGAAGGCCAAGCTGGAGAAGACCCTCGGCGGTATCCGCGAGATGCAGAAGGTGCCCAGCGCCGTCTGGATCGTGGACACCAAGAAGGAGCACATCGCCGTTGGTGAGGCCCGGAAGCTGAACATCCCGGTCGTCGCGATCCTCGACACCAACTGCGACCCCGACGAGGTCGACTACAAGATCCCGGGCAACGACGACGCGATCCGCTCCGTCACCCTGCTCACCCGCGTCATCGCCGACGCCGTCGCCGAGGGCCTCATCGCCCGCAGCGGTGTCGCCACCGAGGGCAAGGGCGAGAAGGCCGCGGGCGAGCCGCTGGCCGAGTGGGAGCGCGACCTGCTCGAGGGCGAGAAGAAGGCCGACGAGGCCGCCCCCGCCGCCGAGGCCGCTCCGGCTGCCGAGGCTGCTCCGGCCGCCGAGGCCGAGAAGCCGGCCGAGGGCGAGAAGGCCGCCGAGGCCGAGCAGGCCTGACCCGTCAGTCCGAGGTGACGGCGGGAGCGGTACGGCATCACCAGCGCCTTCCGGCGCGGTGAAGTCCGCTCCCGCTGTTCACCCGTAGGTCAGCGGAACGACAGCGCCCTCAGGCTCCATGGGGGCGCATCCGCAGATCTTCGATCTTCCAGACTTCGAGAGAGATTCACAGACTCATGGCGAACTACACCGCCGCCGACGTCAAGAAGCTCCGTGAGCTCACGGGCGCCGGCATGATGGACTGCAAGAAGGCGCTGGACGAGGCCGAGGGCAACGTCGAGAAGGCCGTCGAGGCGCTCCGCATCAAGGGCCAGAAGGGCGTCGCCAAGCGCGAGGGCCGCTCCGCCGAGAACGGTGCCGTCGTCTCGATCATCGCCGACGACAACTCCTCCGGTGTCCTGGTCGAGCTGAAGTGCGAGACGGACTTCGTCGCCAAGGGTGACAAGTTCCAGGGCGTGGCCAAGACCATCGCCGAGCACGTCGCCAAGACCTCCCCGGCCGACCTCGAGGCCCTGCTCGCCTCCGAGATCGAGGCCGGCAAGACCGTCCAGGCGTTCGTGGACGAGGCCAACGCCAACCTGGGCGAGAAGATCGTCCTGGACCGCTTCGCGCAGTTCGCCGACGGCTACGTCACGGCGTACATGCACCGCACGATGCCCGACCTGCCCCCGCAGATCGGTGTCCTCGTCGAGCTGGACAAGCCGAACGCGGAGATCGCCAAGGGCGTCGCCCAGCACATCGCCGCCTTCGCGCCGAAGTACCTCTCCAAGGAGGACGTGCCGGCCGAGGTCGTCGAGTCCGAGCGCCGCGTCGCCGAGGAGACCACCCGCGCCGAGGGCAAGCCCGAGGCCGCCCTGCCGAAGATCGTCGAGGGTCGCCTCAACGGCTTCTTCAAGGACGCCACGCTGCTCGGCCAGCCCTACGCGCTCGACAACAAGAAGTCCGTCCAGAAGGTCCTGGACGAGGCCGGTGTCACCCTGAAGCGCTTCACGCGCATCAAGGTCGGCATCTGAGTCCGTACCGCGATCGACGCCCGACCCCGATAGGGTCGGCAGCAGTCGTCCGTGTACGCCGTCACATGGGTGGCGGACGACAGCAGATCTGACGAGGAGGCCATTGCCGTATGGGATGCGAACCACGCCCCACCGGCAATGGCCTTCTTCGTATGTGCAACACGTGAAAGAGGCGGGATCCCCCATGACGACCAAGGCCCAGAAGAGCGACGACGGCAAAGTACGCGGCCGGTTTCTGCTGAAGCTGTCCGGAGAGGCCTTCTCCGGCGGCGGGGGCCTGGGCGTCGACCCGGACGTGGTGCACAAGATCGCCCGCGAGATCGCGGCCGTCGTGCGCGACGGTGCGCAGATCGCGGTCGTCATCGGCGGTGGCAACTTCTTCCGCGGTGCCGAACTCCAGCAGCGCGGCATGGACCGGGCCCGCTCCGACTACATGGGCATGCTCGGCACCGTCATGAACTGCCTCGCCCTGCAGGACTTCCTGGAGAAGGTGGGGGTGGACTGCCGGGTGCAGACCGCCATCACCATGGGCCAGGTCGCCGAGCCGTACATCCCGCTGCGCGCCGTACGGCACCTGGAGAAGGGCCGCGTGGTCATCTTCGGCGCCGGTATGGGCATGCCGTACTTCTCCACCGACACCACCGCCGCGCAGCGCGCCCTGGAGATCGACGCCGAGGCGCTGCTGATGGGCAAGAACGGCGTGGACGGGGTCTACGACTCCGACCCGAAGACCAACCCGGACGCGGTGAAGTTCGACCACCTCGGCTACGGCGAGGTCATCACCCGGGACCTGAAGGTCGCCGACGCCACCGCCGTGACGCTGTGCCGCGACAACAAGCTCCCGATCGTGGTCTTCGAACTGCTGGCGGAGGGCAACATCGGGCGCGCCGTCAAGGGTGAGAAGATCGGCACGCTGGTGGGGGACCCCGGCAGCCGGGACTGAGACCCGAGAACAACCCCGTCCGGGGGACGGACGGGACGGAGCCGGGCCGGGGGATGGACAATGTCCCGCCGGTCGGGAACCGTTCAGAAGAAGACGCGACGCAGCCGGCCGCCGCCCCACATGGAACCGCAGCCGGGCCTACTCACACGCAGGAGCAAGTGGTGATCGAAGAGACCCTCCTCGAGGCCGAGGAGAAGATGGAGAAGGCCGTCGTGGTCGCCAAGGAGGACTTCGCCGCGATCCGCACCGGCCGTGCGCACCCGGCGATGTTCAACAAGATCGTGGCCGACTACTACGGCGCGCCGACCCCGATCAACCAGCTGGCCTCGTTCTCGGTGCCCGAGCCGCGCATGGCCGTGGTGACCCCGTTCGACAAGAGCGCGCTGCGCAACATCGAGCAGGCGATCCGCGACTCCGACCTGGGCGTCAACCCGAGCAACGACGGCAACATCATCCGGGTGGTGTTCCCCGAGCTGACCGAGGAGCGCCGCCGCGAGTACATCAAGGTCGCCAAGGGCAAGGGCGAGGACGCGAAGATCTCGATCCGCTCCGTGCGCCGCAAGGCGAAGGAAGCCATCGACAAGCTGATCAAGGACGGCGAGGTCGGCGAGGACGAGGGCCGCCGTGCGGAGAAGGAGCTCGACGACACGACGTCCAAGTACGTCGCGCAGGTGGACGAGCTCCTGAAGCACAAGGAAGCGGAGCTGCTCGAGGTCTGATGAACGACTCTTCCTGGGGGGCGCCGCCACAGGCCGGGTACTGGGGGCCCACCGACCAAAGGCATGGCCACGGGCCTGTCCAGAGCCCTGGACACGGGTATGTCCAGGGAGCCGCTCCGGCGGGCCCCGCATACGATGCGCATACAGCGCCTCAGACTCGCCCCATGCCGATCGTGCCCGACGCAGCCGGCTTCGGCGCAAACCAGGATGACGACCGGGGGGCGGCTCGGCCGAGCGGGCCCCCGGTCCGGAACGAGACGAATCCGGAGCCCATGCCCGACGCCGCACAGCCGGCACCCAAGCCGCAGAAGAAGAGCGCGGGCCGTGACCTCAGCGCCGCGATAGGGGTCGGCGTCGGGCTCGGCGCGGTGATCGTCGCGTCGCTGTTCATCGTCAAGGCCGTGTTCGTCGGTGTCGTCGCGGTGGCCGTGGTGGTGGGCCTGTGGGAGCTGACCAAGCGGCTGGACGAACGCAAGGGCATCCGGGCGCCCCTCGTGCCGCTCGCGCTCGGCGGTGCCGCGATGGTCGTCGCCGGGTACGTCCGGGGCGCCGAGGGCGCCTGGGTCGCCATGGCGCTCACGGGCCTGGCGGTGCTCGTGTGGCGTATGACGGAACCGCCCGAGAACTACCTCAGGGACGTCACGGCGGGTCTCTTCGCGGCGTTCTACGTGCCGTTCCTCGCGACGTTCGTCGCGATGATGCTCACGGCGGACGACGGCCCGCAGCGGGTGCTCACCTTCCTGCTGCTGACGGTCGTCAGCGACACCGGGGCCTACGCGGTCGGCTGGCGCTTCGGCAGGAAGAAGCTCGCCCCGCGCATCAGCCCCGGCAAGACCCGCGAGGGCCTGGTCGGCGCGGTCACCTTCGCCATGGTCGCGGGCGCGTTGTGCCTGGAGTTCCTCATCGACGGCGGTGCCTGGTGGCAGGGCCTCGTACTCGGCCTCGCGGTCGCCGTCAGCGCCACGCTCGGTGACCTCGGCGAGTCCATGATCAAGCGGGACCTCGGCATCAAGGACATGGGCACGCTGCTGCCGGGTCACGGCGGCATCATGGACCGACTGGACTCACTGCTGCCGACGGCTCCGGTGGTGTGGCTGCTGCTGGTGCTCTTCGTGGGGTCCGGCTGAGCGGATCCGACCCTGGCGAGCTCCCGTCCTCGTGGGCGGGGGCTCGTCGTCGTTCCGGGGAGGCGACGAGGGGCGCCGAGTGGGACGATTCAGGTGTACGTCGCAAAGGGGGTCGACATGTCCATCATCCGACAGACCATCGACGTCGACCGGCGTCCCGAGGACGTCTACGACTACGTCACGGACGCCCCGCGCATGCCGGAGTGGCAGCTGAGCGCGGTGTCGGCCGAAAAGCTCGGCGAGGAGCCCTTCGGGATCGGCTCCCGGGTACGGGTCACCCGGCACATCGGCAACCGCGTCATACCGATGACCATGGAGGTCACCGAGTACGAGCCGCCGCACATCTGGGGCATGCAGGGTGTCGACGGGCCCGTCCGGGCGCGGGTGCACGGTGAGGTCGAGCCGTTCGACGAGGGGCGGCGCTCGCACGTCACGATCGCGGTCGACTTCGAGGGCCACGGCGTCGGCAAGATGCTCGTACCGCTCGTCGTACGCCCTCAGATGCGCAAGGAGCTTCCGCGCAACGAACAGCTGCTCAAGGACCGGCTGGAGCACGAGGGGGTGTAGGACCGGGGCCGCTCCGGTGGCCTACTCCAGGAAGCTGAGCGCGGTGTCGGGGCGGCAGTAGGTGCACGCCGGCACCTGGTGGCGCAGGGCGTCGAGGGCCTGCGTCCGGGAGACGCCGACGCATCTGCCGCCCTTGGTCACCTTCCAGCAGTCGCCGGTGTGCACTGCGACCTGGTTCCGCTTGTCCAGCCCCCGCTCGATCAGCCACTCGGGCGGGGGCGGTCGCATCTCCTCGCCCCGTCGGACCTCCGCCTCCCGGCGCTGCTCGTCGGCGATCCACCGGTCGAGCTGGGCCAGAGCGGCCCGCGCCTGCTGCACCACGACGCGGCGGGCGAAGAGCAGCAGATCAAGACGGGACGGCGGGGAATCGTTCACGCATTCGATTTTAGGTTCAGCTGTGCGTGTGAGCGCCGTCGGCCCTGGAAGCGGTAGGAGGGTTGTCGGTTCAGTCTTCGTCGGGGCGCGGCTGGGGCGGGCCGAAGGGTTCGATCTTCGGGTTCGCGTACGGCCCCTGGGCACCGGGCATGCCGTGCACGCGCTCGGCGACCGCCTCGGTGACGAGCAGGGCGTAGGTGCCGTTGTGCAGGTCGACGAGTCCGTAGTCGGTGTCGACCGCATCGCGGCCGATGCCGAGCCGGCGCAGGGCGTCCTCGAGCGTGGCTCCCGACGGGAGCGTGACCGTGATGAGGCTCGTTGGCTTGTCGGGAGCCATCGGTCTCTCCTCCGGTGCGAAGCGGCTACCTGCGGATGCCGTGCCCGTTCTTGCTGCGGCGGCGCAGCGCATCCATGATCGCCGGTACGTTGATGATGCCGAACCCGTAGTCGTGGTCGAAGCCGGCGGCGCCGCGGTCGTCGGCCGTCCGCTGCAGCAGCGTGCGAAGGTCGGCCGGCTTGATGACGTTGGCCGACCACTGCGTGCGGACGGCGGCGACCACGCCCGCGGCCACCGGACAGGCGGCCGAGGTCCCGGAGTCCGGTTCGCCCGCCCCGAAGGCGTGTGAGCCCTCGAAGTGGGTGTACGCGCAGAGGTCCGGCTTGTTGGGATCGAGCCGACCGGGGCCCTGCGAGGAGTAGCCGACCCGGTTGCCCCGGGTGTCGACACCACCGATGGACAACGCACGCGGGTGCGAGTTGGCGCCGACGATGGGCCGGTCGGGGAACTCGCAGCGGCCGTCAGGGCAGTCCAGGCCGCAGTTGCCCGCCGCGAACAGGACGTCGGCGCCCGCGCTCTCCAGCGCGGTCACCATCAGGTTGAAGGGGTGGCCGGGGTTGTCCGAGTAGTTCCCAGGGTGGCTGGGCGGGAAGTCCCACCGGGGCGAGAAAGAACCCCAGCTGTTGCTGACGACCAGGGCCCGCTTGTCGTCGGGCATCGTCTCCAGCACGCTCCACAGGTGGGAGTAGGCCGCCACGGCGTCCGAGAGCAGCCCGCTCATGACCGTCGGGCCTTGCTGTTGCGAGAGCAGGACCGGCACGTCGATCAGCGTCGCCTTCGGTGCGGCGATGAGGGCGTCGAAGGCGCACATGGTGCCGTGGTCGACCGGGAACTGGCCCGGCTTGCCGGTCACTCCGGGCGGGTTCCAGCTCCGTGCCGCGTCGACCGTGACAGGACGGTCCAGTTCGTTGCTCAGGTGCTGGGTGTTGATGCCGGTGTCGGTGATCGCCAGCGCGATACCGCTGCCGTCCAGGTCGTCCGCGCCGAGCTCGGCGAGGAGGTTCTTCACGTCCTGCCAGTTCCCGACCGGCCCGTCCCCGGGACACGTGGGCGACGTCTGGATGACCGGGTCGGCGGAGATGCCGACGATCTGCGGGCGGCTGAGGGCCAGCATGGAGAGTCGGCTGGCGGCGTCGTAGTCGTGGATCTCTCCACGGACCAGGACGGTGGCGTCCTCCGGCCGCATGGAGAAGCGGAGTGGCTGGGTCAGGGACAGCGGGTCCCCCTCGGCCGTGGACGGCACCGGCCTGGGCAGCGCCACCGGTGTGAACGACTGGTCCATCTCGACGCCGGGCATCGACCCGGCGACATCCTGTGTGGTCGTGGTGAGCTGCGGGTTGGCGACGGCCTCAACGACGTCGCGTTCGGGCTTCATCTGGATGAGGACACGCATGGTTCTCCTCGATGTGGGACGGAATCCAGCGCACGCGAGCGGCGTTTCGTCCACGGCGGCTCGTGTGGGGTGCGGCTGGGTGGGGAGCCGTTGAGAGGCGATGGGTGGCCTCCCCCTGCGACCTGCCCTTGACCGGCGGATCGGCCGAGGCCGAGCGCGCGGTGGGCGGACGCGGATCAGGCGCCGTTGCCCATACTCAGCGCGCACATGCGGCACCGCACCTTGAAACCCCCGAATGGCCTACGGGCGGCCCGTCCCTGGGCCGTGCGCGGCCGACCGGCGATGACAGGTGGCGATCGCGGGTGACCGCCCCCACTCCGCTCTGGCCCGGCCTCCCGTAGTTGATCTGCGACACTGGGAGGGTTATGCCTGCACCCGGAGAACTCACTTTCGTCGCCCCCCGCGGAGCCAAGAAGCCGCCGCGGCATCTCGCCGATCTCACTCCTGCCGAGCGCAAGGAGGCCGTCGCCGCTGTCGGGGAGAAGCCGTTTCGCGCCAAGCAGCTCTCGCAGCACTACTTCGCGCGGTACGCGCACGATCCGGAGCAGTGGACCGACATCCCGGCCGGTTCTCGTGGCCGGCTCCAGGAGGCGTTGCTGCCGGAGCTGATGACCGTCGTGCGGCATCTGTCGACCGACCAGGGCGCCACGCGCAAGACGCTGTGGCGGCTGTTCGACGGGACGCTCGTCGAGTCGGTGCTGATGCGCTACCCGGACCGGGTGACCATGTGCATCAGCTCGCAGGCCGGGTGCGGGATGAACTGCCCGTTCTGTGCCACCGGGCAGGCGGGGCTGGACCGGAATCTGTCCACGGCCGAGATCGTCCATCAGATCGTGGACGGGATGCGGGCCCTGCGGGACGGAGAGGTGCCGGGTGGCCCGGCGCGGCTCAGCAACATCGTGTTCATGGGCATGGGCGAGCCGCTCGCGAACTACAACCGCGTCCTCGGCTCCATCCGGCGGCTCACCGACCCCGAGCCGGACGGGGTGGGGCTTTCGCAGCGCGGGATCACGGTGTCCACCGTCGGGCTCGTCCCGGCGATCCACCGCTTCGCCGACGAGGGGCTCAAGTGCCGGCTCGCCATCTCGCTGCACGCGCCCGACGACGAGCTGCGCGACACTCTCGTGCCCGTGAACACGCGGTGGAAGGTCCGGGAGGTGCTGGACGCCGGCTTCGAGTACAGCGCCAAGTCGGGGCGGCGGCTGTCCATCGAGTACGCGCTGATCCGGGACATCAACGACCAGGCATGGCGGGGTGACCGGCTCGGCCGGCTGCTCAAGGGCAAGCCGGTGCATGTGAATCTGATTCCGCTCAACCCGACGCCCGGGTCGAAGTGGACCGCCTCCCGGCCGGAGGACGAGAAGGCGTTCGTGGAGGCGATCGCCGCCCATGGTGTGCCGGTGACGATCCGGGACACCCGTGGACAGGAGATCGACGGGGCGTGTGGTCAGCTCGCGGCCACCGAACGGTAGTCTGACCGTCGTACATACACCTGCATATTCCGACAGGGGAGCGCCACAGCGCTGAGAGTGCGGCACACGGCCGCAGACCCTCCGAACCTGGCCCAGGTCATTCTGGGTAGGGAGATCGGTCATCACTCGAGCTGTTGCGCCCTGCCCGGGACCACGGAAGTCCCGGGCAGGGCCGCGTCTTCTCCTGGTCACTCCAGGAGGAATCCAGTGAGCAACAAGAAGAAGCGGCTGACGGCGGTGGTCGTCGGGCTCGGCCTGGTCGGCGCGCTGGCCGGCTGCGGGTCGTCCGGCGGCGACCAGGGGTCCGGCGACTCCAAGACCGTGACCCTCGTCAGCCACGACTCGTGGGCCGCGTCGAAGGACGTCATCGCTGCCTTCGAGAAGCAGTCCGGCTACAAGGTGAAGGTCCTGAAGGACGGCGATTCCGGGCAGGCCGTGAACAAGGCCATCCTCACCAAGGACAACCCGCAGGGCGACGTCTTCTTCGGCGTCGACAACACCCTGCTGTCCCGTGCCCTCGACAACGGCCTCTTCCAGCCGTACGAGGCGAAGGGATCCGAGCGGATCAAGGCCGAGTACCGGGTCGACCAGGACCAGCATCGCGTCACGCCCGTCGACACCGGTGACATCTGCGTCAACTACGACAAGAAGTACTTCGCCGACCACAAGCTCGAACCGCCGCGGACCTTCGACGACCTGGTCGAGCCGCAGTACAAGAACCTCCTCGTCACCGAGAACGCCTCCACCTCCTCGCCCGGCCTCGGCTTCCTGCTCGGCACCGCCGCGAAGTACGGCGATGGGGGCACCTCCCGCTCGAGCGAAGCCGAGAGTGGGGGAGGCTGGGAGGGCTACTGGAAGAAGCTCAAGGCCAACGGCGTGAAGGTCGTCGACGGCTGGGAGCAGGCGTACAACGAGGAGTTCTCCGGCTCGGCCGGCGGGAAGAAGGCCAAGGGCGACCGGCCGCTCGTCGTGTCGTACGCCTCCTCGCCGCCAGTCGAGGTCGTCTACGCCGACCCGAAGCCGAGTACGGCACCGACCGGCGTCGCCGAGGGCACCTGTTTCCGGCAGGTCGAGTACGCCGGGCTGCTCAGCAACGCGAAGAACAGCGAGGGCGGCAAGGCCTTCCTCGACTTCCTGGTCTCCGAGCGGTTCCAGGCGGACATGCCGCTCAACATGTTCGTGTACCCGGTGCGCGAGGGTACCCCGGTGCCGCCGGAGTTCACGAAGTTCGGACCGCAGGTCAAGGGTCCCGAGACCCTGGACCCGGCGAAGATCGCCGACCACCGTGACCAGTGGGTCAAGTCGTGGACCTCGCTCGTACTGAAGTGACCGGCCGGACGAAGGGCGCGGCGGCGCGGTTCGGCCTCATCGCCGTGCCCGTCGCGTTCTTCGCGGTCTTCTTCGCCTACCCCGTCGCCGCGATCGTCGCGCGCGGGTTGAAGGTCGACGGGGCCTGGCAGTTCGGGCGGATCGGCGAGGTGCTCGCGCAGTCCGACGTCCGGCACGTGCTGTGGTTCACCACCTGGCAGGCGTTCGTCTCGACCGCGCTCACCCTGCTCGTCGCGCTTCCGGGCGCCTACGTCTTCGCCCGCCTGGACTTCCCGGGCAAGCAGGTCCTGCGGGCGGTCGTGACCGTGCCGTTCGTGCTGCCGACGGTCGTCGTCGGTACGGCGTTCCTGGCACTGGTCGGGCGGGGCGGGCTGCTCGACGAGCTGTGGGGCGTACGGCTGGACACCACCGTGTGGGCGATCCTGCTCGCGCACGTCTTCTTCAACTACGCGGTCGTCGTACGGACCGTCGGCGGGTTGTGGGCGCAGCTCGACCCGCGGCAGGAAGAGGCCGCGCGGATGCTCGGGGCATCGCCCCTGAAGGCCTGGCGGCAGGTCACGCTCCCGGCGCTCGCGCCCGCCGTGGCCGCCGCCGCGCTCATGGTCTTCCTGTTCACCTTCACCTCCTTCGGCGTCGTCCAGATCCTCGGCGGGCCCACCTTCTCGACGCTGGAGGTGGAGATCTACCGGCAGACGTCGGAGATCTTCGACCTCTCCACGGCGGCCGTGCTCACGCTGATCCAGTTCGTCGCGGTGGGCGCGGTCCTCGCCCTGCACGCCTGGACCGTGCGGCGGCGGGAGACCGCGCTGCGGCTGGTGGACGCCTCCGTGACCGCGCGCCGGCCGCGAGGCGCGGGGCAGTGGGCGCTGCTGGGCGGGGTGCTGGTGACCGTCGTCGTGTTGCTCGTGCTGCCGCTCGCCGTGCTGGTCCAGCGGTCCCTGGGCGCGCCCGGCTTGGGCTACTACCGGGCGCTGACCAGCGACGACGGGGGAGTGTTCCTGGTCCCGCCGATCGAGGCGATCGGCAACTCCCTGTCCTACGCCGTCGCCGCCACCCTCATCGCCGTGGTGATCGGCGGTCTCGCCGCTGCCGCGCTCACCCGCCGGGACGCCGGGCGGTTCGTGCGCGGCTTCGACGCGCTGCTGATGCTGCCGCTCGGGGTGTCCGCGGTGACCGTCGGCTTCGGGTTCCTGATCGCCCTCGACGAGCCGCCGCTGAACCTGAGGTCGTCGTGGATCCTGGTGCCGCTCGCGCAGGCGCTGGTCGGGGTGCCGTTCGTGGTCCGGACCATGCTGCCCGTGCTGCGGGCGGTGGACCTGCGGCTGCGGGAGGCGGCCGCGGTCCTGGGGGCCTCACCCTGGCGGGTGTGGCGTGAGGTGGACCTGCCGATGGTCAGGCGGGCGCTGCTGATCGCGGCCGGGTTCGCCTTCGCGGTGTCGCTCGGGGAGTTCGGGGCGACGGTGTTCATCGCGCGGCCGGACCAGCCGACGCTGCCGGTGGCCGTGGCGCGGCTGCTGGGGCGGCCGGGCGATCTGAACTACGGCCAGGCGATGGCCCTTTCGACGATTCTGATGGTGGTGTGCGCGGTGGCGCTGCTGGTGCTGGAGCGGCTGCGGACGGACCGGACCGGGGAGTTCTAGATGCTGCTGAGCCTGGAGGGCGCGACGGTCCGTTTCGGCGGGCGGGCCGTGCTGGACGCCGTCGGTCTGGAGGTCGCCGAGCACGAGATCGTGTGCGTGCTCGGGCCCAGTGGCAGCGGCAAGTCGACACTGCTGCGGACGGTGGCCGGGCTGCAACCCCTCGACTCCGGACGGGTGTTGCTGGACGGGCGCGATCAGGCGGGTGTGCCGGCGCACCGGCGCGGTGTGGGGCTGATGTTCCAGGACCATCAGCTGTTCCCCCAGCGGGACGTGAGCGGAAACGTGGCCTTCGGGCTGCGGATGCACGGGACGTCGAAGACACGACGTGCCGAGCGAGTACAGGAGTTGCTGGACCTCGTCGGCCTGCCGGGCGCGGGCCGCCGGGCCGTCGCCGCGCTGTCCGGCGGGGAGCAGCAGCGGGTGGCACTGGCCCGGGCCCTCGCGCCGAGTCCTCGGCTGCTGATGCTGGACGAGCCGCTGGGCCAGCTCGACCGGTCGCTCAGGGAACGGCTGGTCGTCGAACTGAAGGAGCTGTTCGGCCGGTTGGGCACCACCGTGCTCGCAGTGACGCACGACCAGGGGGAGGCCTTCGCGCTGGCCGACCGGGTGGTGGTGATGCGGGACGGGCGGATCGCCCAGTCCGGTACGCCCCTCGAGGTGTGGCAGCGGCCCGCCGACGCGTTCGTGGCGCGCTTCCTCGGTTTCGAGAACGTCGTCGAGGCGACGGTCGGGGTGGAGGCCGCGGACACGCCATGGGGCAAGGTGCCGGTGCCGGAGGGCGCCCCGCAGGGCAGCCGGACCGTTCTCGTGCGGCCCGGGGGTGTGCGTCTGGTGCCCGCCGGCACGGGCCTGCGCTGCACGGTGACCGCCCGTACCTTCAAGGGCACCCATGTCTCCGTCCACCTCCAGCCGGAGGACGCCCCCCGCCTCGAGGCGGCGTGCGCGCTGCGGGCGGCGCCGGAGGTCGGCGAACAGGTCGGGGTGGAGTTCGACGCGGCCGACATCGCGGTGCTCGGCTGATCTCCAGCGCCTACGGGATGTGGCCCGCCCCAATGGATCAGGGACGGGCCACATCTCGCGGTGCGAAGGTGTCAGTTGTCGCTCTTGGTCCCGCGACGGCGCATGCCGAGGAACACCGCACCGCCACCCACGGCGACCAGGACCACCGCGATGCCGGCGATGATGCCGGTGTTGGAGTTGGCGCCGGTCTCGGCGAGGTTGGAGTCACTGTCCGTGGGCGCGGGCGCGTTGCCCGCCGGCGTGGTGCTCTCGCTCTCCGACGGCGCCGGAGCGGGCGTGCCGATCTCCTCGGCCGGCTTCGACGGGGAGGCCGAGGGGGTCGGAGCGGCCGGGGAAGTCGAAGCCGGCGGAGTCGAAGCCGGGGGAGTCGCCGCGGGTGGCTCTTTCTCCTTCTTGCAGGCCGTGGCCGGGGTGATGAGGTTCGGCTTGATGTCCTCGTCGACGTGCCCAGTGGCCTTGATGTGGATGCGGTACTCCGCGTCCGGCTTCCAGTTCTCCGCGAAGGTGACGGTGGTGCCCGCGCGCGAGCCCTTGACCACCTGCTCGCCGACCCTCTTCGCGTCGGCGCCGTTGTTCTGCAGGTACACGGAGACCGTGGCCGGGACACCGGCGGGGTCGACGTCGGTGACGGTGATGACGCCCTTGCCGCCGTCACACTTCGCCTCGGCGGAGAAGTCGTTGATGTCGGAGGCGAGCGCGGTGCCCGCGGCACCGAGCGCGAGGGCGGCCGAGGCGGAGGCGACACCGAGGATCCGCACGGAATGCGCGACGCGCGAGGTCGCACGGCGGGATACGGACAGAACTGCCACGTTTGTCCTTTACAGGATGTGAAAAGCGGGGGGTCAGGCAGTGTTGACGGGGTATCAGCACTACCCGGAGGCTCACAGGTCTATAAGCGCCACATAAGTAGTGTCAACGTATATGCGGCCTGCAAGCACTTGCTTTGCCTTCTTGTTAACCGCCGAGACGTTTCAACGCCTCCGACGCCTCCTCGATCCGCTCCACCAGCGCGATCCGCGTCTCCATCGAGCGGCCCCTGGCCAGCGACTCGAGCAGCGGCCAGGTGGGCAGTCTCTCCGTCCAGTGCACGCGGTTCACGAGGACCATGGGCGTGGGCTCGCCGCGTGACTCGTAGTAGTTCGGCGTCGCGTTGTCGAAGATCTCCTGGACGGTCCCGGCGGCGCCGGGCAGGAACACCACACCCGCGTTGGACCGGGCCAGCAGGCCGTCCTCGCGGGTGGCGTTCGCGAAATACTTGGCGATGTGCGAGGCGAAGGCGTTCGGCGGCTCGTGACCGTAGAACCAGGTCGGGATGCCGACGGAACGCCCGCCGTCCGGCCAGCGGCCCCGTACCTCGAAAGCGGCCGTGGCCCATTGGGTGACCGACGGAGTGAAGCGCGGGGCCTTGGCGAGCAGTTCGAGTGACTCGGCGAGCATCTCGTCGCCGAACGGGGCGGCGTACGCGCCCAGGTTCGCGGCCTCCATCGCGCCCGGGCCGCCGCCGGTCGCGACGGTGAAACCGGCCCGGGCCAGTTCCCGGCCGAGCCGCGCCGCACCCGCGTACTCCTCCGTGCCGCGGGCCATCGCGTGGCCGCCCATCACTCCCACGACCCGGGCACCGGAGAGGAGTTCGTCGAGCGCGTCCGAGACGGAGTCGTCGTGGATGGCGCGCAGTGTGGACGCGTAGATGTCCCGGTCCGCCTTCGTCCGCTGGAACCAGGCGTACGCGCGGGCGTCGGGCGTGGCCTCGTAGCCGTCCGGCAGCGACGCGAAGAGATCGTCCGGCGAGTAGACCAGGCCGCGGTACGGGTCGAACGGCAGATCGGGGACCGGCGGGAAGACCAGGGCCCCTTCCGTGCGTATCTTCGCGGCGGCCTCCTCGCGCATCGCGCAGCCGAGGAAGACCGCGCCCGCCGTGGCCGTGGCGAGCAGTTCGCGCGTACGGTCCGTCAGGTCGACGGACTGGACGCGGTATCCGGCGAGTGTGCCGCGCGCCGAGACGGTCGCGTCGAACTCCTCGAGTGTCTCGATCTCACGGTCGTCGTGGTGGGCCGCATGGGCGGGCATCGTCTGCACCCGCCCATGCTAGGGGCCCGCATCCTCATCCCTGGACGGCCGACGGGTCCATCCACACGACCTCGAAGGTGTGACCGTCCGGGTCGTCGAAGGCGCGGCCGTACATGAAACCGTGGTCCTGGGTCTCGCCGGAGACGGAGCCGCCGGCCGCGACCGCCTTCTCGACCAGTTCGTCGACCTTCTCGCGGCTCTCGGCGCTCAGCGCGATCAGCACCTCGCTGGTCCGCTGCGAGTCCGCGATCTCCTTCTTCGTGAACTGCAGGTACTTGTCCCTGGTGTGCACCATCACGACGATGGTGTCGCTGATCACGACCGAGGCGGTGCTGTCGTCGCTGAACTGCTTGTTGATCGTGTAGCCGAGTTCCGTGAAGAACTTCTTGGAGGCGTCGACGTCGCTGACGCACAGGTTCACGAAGATCATCTGCTGGTACATGCGTGGTCTCTCCCAACGGGTGCGTGTCGTTACGCGGGGATAGACCCGGGGCCGGCGCGGAACTCATCGCCGTACGGAGATTTTTTCGTACGAGTTTCTCAGCGCGCCAGTGGCAGGGCCGCCAGTTCGGCGACCGCCAGGGTGAGCGGGCCGAACAGGGCGAGCAGCGCGCCCGCGCGCGCGGCCGCGGCACTGCGCAGCGTCGTCGCGGGTGCGCCCAGCCGCAGCAGCGCGGCGGTGGTGTCGGCGCGGGCCTGCCGGGCCTCGACGGCGGCCGTGAGGAGTGTCGCCACGGTGCAGCCGGTCACCAGGACCACGCCGAGGCTGGTGAGCGGGCCGAGGGACAGTCCGTCCGGGCCGTGCAGCAGCGCCATGGCGATCGCGGCCGACAGCACCGCGCAGACCACGCCGAGGGGGCGGCCGATGCGGGTCGCCTCCGTCATGAGGATCCGGCCGGCCAGCAGCCGGAGGGCGCCGGGGCGGGCCGTCTGGAGCAGCCGCCCGCACAGGTGGGTCAGGCCCGGGCCGGCCAGGGCCAGACCGACGGCGGCCAGCGCCCAGCCCACCAGGACGCCGGGTGAGGCGCCGGAGAAGGTGAGGTCGGGGGGCGTGGGGGCGGTGCGGCTCGTGTAGGTCTCCACGGCGAGACCGGCCGCCAGGAGGGTGATGCCCCAGGGGAGGCCGGTGGGGGCGGCGGTGGGGGTGTCCGGCACGACCGCGTGCGAAGCGGCGGGGTCGTCGGCGGTGTCCGGTGCCGCGGCGTGCCGGGCGGGGACCCCGACGGTGTCCGTGGTGCTCGCCCCGTCCGGCGCGGCCGGGTGCGGGGCGGGTGTGCCCGCCGAGCTCGCGGCGTTCACGGCGTCCTGAGCCTCCGGGTGCCGGCCGGGCCGCTGGCCGGGGCCCTCGACCACGCTCACCGCGGTCCCGGCGCCCGGGACGGCCGAGCCGGTGACCGCGGCCGGCGCGGTCTCGCCCGTTCGCGCCGGTGGGGTCGTGCCGTTCTGCCCGCCGGGCCCGGACCGCTCGGCGGCGCGGCCGTCCGCCGGCCGGACGATCTGCCGGCCGAAACGGCCGTACGTCCCGAACGTCTCGGGCCCACTCGTGCGCCGGAACGCGCCGAAACGACCGTACGTCCGGCTCGCCCGGGGCGGGGCCGGCTCCGCCTCCCTCGGCCGAAGGGTCAGGGCCACCGCGACCGACGCTCCCGCGGGCACGAGCGCGATCAGCGTCAAGGTCCCGGGCAGCGGCAGCGGCCGGCCCGCGGCGAGGAAGTCGGCCCCGGCGCCGTCGAAGGGCATGCCGGTCAGGTCGCCGCGCAGGTGGAGGAAGACCAGCAGGGCCAGCATCGAGCCCAGCGTGCAGGACAGTGCGGTCGTCGTCGCCGAGACGGCCATGAGGCGCAGCGGGCCCAGGCCGATCGCGGAGAGGCCGGAGCGGGGCTTGGTGCCGGGATCGGTGCGGGCCACGGCGACCGCGAAGTACACCGTGGCGGCCAGGGGAGGCGTGCACCAGGCCAGGCGCGTCAGGCCGGCGGCGGGAGAGCCGGGATGGCCGAGCGCGTAGCCCAGGGCGCAGAGCAACAGGAAGCCCGTACCCGCCGAGGCAGCCGCGACCAGGAGGCGGCGCAGCTGCACGGCGGGGTGGGCGCCGCGGGTCAGACGGAGAGCGAGCACGCGGCCCGGCCTTCCGGCTCGGCGGTCTCGGCGACCTCAGGCAGGTGCACCGTCTGCACCCGCCGCCCGTCGAGCAGGAAGACCCTGCGGTCGGCGAGCGCCGCGGTCTCCGGGTCGTGGGTGGCCAGGACGACCGTGATGCCGTGCGAGCGGGCCGCCGTGGTGAGGGTGCGCAGCACATGGACGCGGTCGGCACGGTGCAGGGGTGCCGTGGGCTCGTCGGCGAACAGGACCGACGGGGCGGGGGCGAGGGCGCGGGCGATGCAGACCCGCTGCCGCTCGGCCTGCACCAGCTGGTGCGGGCGCTTGCGGGCGCTCTCACCGATGTCCAGGCGCTCCAGCCACTCCAGGGCCGCGGTCTTGGCGCGGCGCCGGCTCGTGCCGCGCAGCATCAGCGGCAGGGCGGTGTTCTCCCAGGCGTTGAGTTCCGGGACCAGCGTGGGGGCCGGGTCGATCCAGCCGAAGCGGTCGCGGCGCAGCCGCTCCCGGGTGAGGGGGCCCATGGTGTGCACGGGCACGCTGTTGAACCAGACCTCGCCGCGCCGGACGGGCACCAGGCCGGACAGGCAGCGCAACAGGGTCGTCTTGCCGCTGCCGCGCGGGCCGCTGACGGCGAGGATCTCGCTCTCCCGGACGCCGAGCGAGACACCGCTGAGCGCGGGGGATCCGTCCTCGTACTGGAAGTGCAGGGCGCGAGCCCAGAGCACGTCGTTGTCCGGCGGGGCGTCCATGGCGTACACCTCGGTTCAGTTCGGAAAGTGCTGTGCTGTGTCCCCCGTATGGCGGAACGAGGGCGCCGACTGGGGGTCACGGTCCTGGTCACGCGTGCGGTGTGGGGCGTGTGCGCACGCTAGGCAGATCGACCGCGCGGCGCCGGACAGCACGCGGCCCCGGGCCGCCGTTTCTCACTCGAACGGGCGGCACCGGGGCCGGTATTGATCATCCAGAACGACGATCAGAGCTTCGTCCACGCCTCCGAGAGGGTGGCCCGCAGGATCTGCTCGATCTCGTCGAACGTCGACTGGTCCGAGATCAGCGGCGGGGCGAGCTGGACGACCGGGTCGCCGCGGTCGTCGGCCCGGCAGTACAGGCCGTTCTCGTAGAGCTTCTTGGAGAGGAAGCCGTACAGGATCCGCTCGGTCTCGTCCGCGTCGAAGGACTCCTTGGTGGCCTTGTCCTTGACCAGCTCGATGCCGTAGAAGAAGCCGTTGCCGCGGACGTCGCCGACGATCGGCAGGTCGTGCAGCTTCTCCAGGGTGGAGCGGAACGCGCCCTCGTTGTCCAGGACGTGCTGGTTGAGGTTCTCGCGCTCGAACAGGTCGAGGTTGGCGAGGCCCACGGCCGCGGATACCGGGTGGCCGCCGAAGGTGTAGCCGTGCAGGAAGGTGTTGTCGCCCTTGTAGAAGGGCTCGGCGAGGCGGTCGGAGACGACGCACGCGCCGATCGGGGAGTAGCCCGAGGTCATGCCCTTGGCGCAGGTGATCATGTCTGGGACGTAGCCGAACTTGTCACAGGCGAAGATCGTGCCCAGCCGGCCGAAGGCGCAGATGACCTCGTCCGAGACGAGCAGCACGTCGTACCGGTCGCAGATCTCGCGGACCCGCTGGAAATAGCCGGGCGGGGGCGGGAAGCAGCCGCCCGCGTTCTGCACCGGCTCCAGGAAGACCGCGGCGACCGTGTCCGGGCCCTCGAAGAGGATCTGCTGCTCGATCTGGTCGGCGGCCCAGCGGCCGAAGGCCTCCGGGTCGTCGCCGAAGAGCGGCGCGCGGTAGATGTTGGTGTTGGGGACCTTGTGCGCGCCCGGCACCAGCGGCTCGAACGGGGCCTTCAGGCCCGGCAGGCCGGTGATGGACAGGGCGCCCTGGGGGGTGCCGTGGTAGGCGACCGCGCGGGAGATCACCTTGTGCTTGGTGGGCTTGCCGACCAGCTTGAAGTACTGCTTGGCGAGCTTCCAGGCGGTCTCGACGGCCTCGCCGCCGCCGGTGGTGAAGAAGACCTTGTTGAGGTCGCCCGGGGCGTGATGGGCGAGGCGCTCGGCCAGCTCGACGGCCTTGGGGTGGGCGTAGGACCACACCGGGAAGAACGCCAGCTCCTGCGCCTGCTTGAAGGCGGTCTCGGCGAGCTCGACCCGGCCGTGCCCGGCCTGCACGACGAACAGACCGGCGAGACCGTCGAGGTAGCGCTTGCCGCGGTCGTCGTAGATGTACGTGCCCTCGCCCCGGACGATGGTGGGGACGGGGCTCTTCTCGTACGACGACATGCGCGTGAAGTGCATCCACAGGTGGTCGTACGCGGACTGGGAGAGGTCCTTGCTCACGGCTATCGGGTCCTCACGGTTATCGGGTTCCCCACATGTAGGTCTGCTTCTTGAGCTTGAGGTAGACGAAGCTCTCGGTGGAGCGCACGCCGGGGACGGCCCGGATGCGTTTGTTGATGACCTCCAGCAGGTGGTCGTCGTCCTCGCAGACGATCTCCACCATCAGGTCGAAGGAGCCCGCGGTCATCACCACGTACTCGCATTCGGACATGGCCGACAGCGCGTCCGCGACCGACTCCACGTCGCCCTCGACGTTGACGCCGACCATCGCCTGTCTGCGGAATCCCACGGTGAGCGGGTCCGTGACGGCGACGATCTGCATCATGCCCTGGTCGAGCAGCTTCTGGACGCGCTGGCGCACGGCCGCCTCGGAGAGGCCGACGGCCTTGCCGATGGCGGCGTAGGGCCGGCGGCCGTCCTCCTG
Organism: Streptomyces sp. NRRL S-455; assembly: GCF_000717875.1. Taxonomy (GTDB): domain Bacteria; phylum Actinomycetota; class Actinomycetes; order Streptomycetales; family Streptomycetaceae; genus Streptomyces. The sequence continues at coordinate 138,341 of NZ_JOCT01000003.1, read as the reverse complement.
GAGCTGCTCGATGATGGCGAGGGAGACGGCGTCCAGCTGGGGACCGCCGTTCCTCGACTCGCGGGAGTCCTTCTGGTCTGCGCTTCGACTGGCCACGGAGTCACTGTGCACGAGGGATCGACACTTCCGCAAGGTGCGATCGATGAAATCCGTTGTTTGCATCCCCTGCAACTGCGGATTCCGCACGATCGAAGGCGGCGGGGGTGTTGAAAACGTGGGACGGCCGACTAGGGTGGGTGTCTCAAGTACTGGACATCCGAACTGGAGGGCCGGCAGTGAGCACCGAGCTGCGTCGTCTGCGCAACTACATCGGCGGTGAGTTCCGGGACGCCGCCGACGGACGGACCACCGAGGTGGTCAATCCCGCGACGGGCGAGGCGTACGCGACCGCTCCGCTGTCCGGGCAGGCGGACGTGGACGCCGCGATGGCGGCGGCCGCCGAGGCCTTTCCCGGCTGGCGGGACACCACGCCCGCCGAACGCCAGAAGGCCCTGCTGAAGATCGCGGACGCCTTCGAGGAGCGCGCCGAGGAACTGATCGCGGCCGAGGTGGAGAACACGGGCAAGCCCGTCGGGCTGACCCGCTCCGAGGAGATCCCGCCGATGGTCGACCAGATCCGCTTCTTCGCGGGCGCGGCGCGGATGCTCGAGGGCCGCTCGGCCGGTGAGTACATGGAGGGCCTGACCTCCATCGTGCGCCGTGAGCCGGTCGGCGTCTGCGCGCAGGTCGCGCCGTGGAACTACCCGATGATGATGGCCGTGTGGAAGTTCGCCCCGGCGCTCGCGGCGGGCAACACCGTCGTCCTGAAGCCGTCCGACACCACCCCGGCCTCGACGGTCCTCATCGCCGAGATCATCGGCTCGATCGTCCCCAAGGGCGTCTTCAACGTCATCTGCGGTGACCGCGAGACCGGCCGCATGATGGTCGAGCACCCGGTCCCGGCGATGGCCTCCATCACCGGCTCGGTGCGCGCCGGCATGCAGGTCGCCGAGTCCGCCTCCAAGGACGTCAAGCGGGTCCACCTGGAGCTGGGCGGCAAGGCCCCGGTCGTGGTCTTCGAGGACACCGACATCGCCAAGGCCGTGGAGGACATCTCCGTCGCGGGCTACTTCAACGCCGGCCAGGACTGCACCGCCGCCACGCGCGTGCTCGTCCACGAGTCCATCCACGACGAGTTCGTCTCCGCGCTGGCGAAGGCCGCCGCCGACACGAAGACCGGTCAGCCGGACGACGAGGACGTGCTGTTCGGTCCGCTCAACAACCCCAACCAGCTCAAGCAGGTCGAGGGGTTCATCGAGCGGCTGCCGGCGCACGCGCGCGTGGAGGCCGGCGGCAAGCGGGTCGGCGACAAGGGCTACTTCTACGCGCCGACCGTCGTCTCGGGCCTGAAGCAGGACGACGAGATCATCCAGAAGGAGGTCTTCGGCCCGGTCATCACCGTCCAGTCCTTCCGTGACGAGGACCAGGCGGTCGAGTGGGCCAACGGTGTCGAGTACGCCCTCGCCTCGTCGGTGTGGACCAAGGACCACGGCCGCGCGATGCGGATGTCCAAGAAGCTCGACTTCGGCTGTGTGTGGATCAACACGCACATCCCGCTGGTCGCCGAGATGCCGCACGGCGGCTTCAAGAAGTCCGGCTACGGCAAGGACCTGTCGGCGTACGGCTTCGACGACTACACGCGGATCAAGCACGTGATGACGTCGCTGGACGCGTAGGCGGACCAGCACGTGCCGCGGCCCCGGACGGTCGGTTCCGTCCGGGGCCGCGGCACGCCCAGCCGCTGCTCGCGCTCAGCCGGGGCACCGCAGAACGTCAGGCGTTCGGCCCCGGCCGACCCGGCGACGGTGCCGCGGCGCTCGCGCGTGCGGCGGACAGCACGCCGATGCGGTTGGTCGTGATCGAGTCGACCCCCGCGTGGAGGAGCCGTCGCATGGAGCGGCGGGTGTCGGGGGTCCAGACGGACAGCAGGTAGCCGTCGCCGTGGACGCGCTCGGCGAGGGGCCGGTCCACCAGGGTGAAGCGGTAGTTGAGCCAGCGCGGGCGGATCGCCTCCAGCAGGACGGGCCGGGGCGGGGCCAGGGTCGTCCAGGTGAGGGCGATCTCGGCGGCCGGGTCCGCCGCGCGCACGTTGAGCATGGCGTCGGCGCCCGCGCAGTAGTAGACCCGGTCCGCCGCCCCCGACTCCCGTACGGCCCCCATGACCCGGCGCACGGCCGGCACGCCGGGCGAGCCGGGCAGGTCGATCATCACCCGGTGGCCGTCGGTCGCGGCCAGCGCCTCCGCCAGGGTCGGCACCCCACCGCCGGTCAGTCCGCGCACCTCCTCCCAGGACAGCGCGAGCACCGGCCGCTCATGCTCCCAGAGCCGCTTCAGCGTCTCGTCGTGCAGCAGCACCGGCACGCCGTCCCGGGTGAGGCGTACGTCGATCTCCACCGCGTCCGCCCCCCGGTCGAGCGCGGATCGCAGCGAGGCGACGGTGTTCTCGCGGACGCGGTAGGGGTCGCCCCGGTGCGCCACGGCGATCGGCACGGGGCTCACCGGTCGAGCCACGCCGCGGTGTACGTGTCGATCTCCCCCGTGATCCTGGCCTTGCCGGCCGGATCGAGGAAGGACACCTCGACGGCGTTCTTCGCCAGCTCGGCCAGCCCTCGCTCGTCGAGGTCGAGCAGCCGGGCGGCGACCGCGTACTCGTTGTCGAGGTCGGTGCCGAACATGGGCGGGTCGTCGGAGTTGATCGTGACGATGACCCCGGCCTCCACGAACTCCCTTATCGGGTGCTCGTCGAGTGTGGCCACCGCGCGCGTGGCGATGTTGGAGGTCGGGCACACCTCCAGCGGTATCCGGTGCTCGGCGAGGTGGGCGAGGAGTTTCGGGTCTTTCGCGGAGCTGGTGCCGTGCCCCACGCGTTCGGCCCGCAGATGGGTGAGGGCGTCCCAAACGGTCTCCGGGCCGGTGGTCTCGCCGGCGTGCGGCACGGAGTGCAGACCGGCCGCGATCGCCTGGTCGAAGTACGGCTTGAACTGGGGCCGGGGGACGCCGACTTCGGGCCCGCCGAGACCGAAGGAGACGAGGCCCTCCGGGCGCAGCCGGTCATCGGTGGCGAGCCGGATGGTCTCCTCCGCGGACTGCAGACCCGCCTCGCCGGGGATGTCGAAGCACCAGCGCAGCACGGTCCCGAACTCGGCCTCGGCCGCCTTGCGGGCGTCCTCGATCGCGTCCATGAAGGCGCGCTCGTCGATACCGCGGCGGGTGGACGAGAACGGCGTGATGGTCAGCTCGGCGTACCGCACCTGCTGCCGGGCCAGGTCACGGGCCACCTCGAAGGTGAGCAGCCGGACGTCCTCCGGGGTGCGGATCAGGTCCACGACCGACAGGTACACCTCGATGAAGTGGGCGAAGTCGGTGAAGGTGAAGTAGTCGACCAGGGCGGCGGGATCGGTCGGGACTTTGGAGTCGGGGTGCCGGGCGGCGAGCTCGGACACGATCCGGGGGGAGGCGGATCCCACGTGGTGCACATGGAGTTCGGCCTTGGGCAGTCCGGCGACGAAGGCCTTCAGGCCGCGTGAGGCGTGGGGGTCGACGAGGTGCTCGGTCAAGGGTTCCTCCCCGGAACGGCGCCCCTGCCCGCACAGGGCGGGCGGGGCGCGGGTGATCGGCTGATCGATGACTCCGATGCATCGTATGCCGTGGTACAACGCCCTTTTCCAGGGGTGCGAGGAACGGCGCAGGCACCCCCTGCGCACCCGCCCTGTGGTACGCACCGAACCGCCCCGTAGCATGGCGGCACGATCGACCCAGGGGGGATACACCATGACGGACGCGACACATCCGGACGGCGGGGGCCATGACCCGTGGGCACCCCCGGAGAACAAGCCGTCACTGGAGAAGCACCAGCCCCCCACTCAAGGTCCCCCCTCCGTCCACGACCAGGCCACGGTCACGTCGATGCCGAGCGTGGGCTTCACCCCGCCCACCGGCCCCGGAGCCGTCCCGCCTCCGCCTGTCGCCCCCACCGGCCCCGGAGTGACCGGCGGCTACGGTTACCCCGGCTACCCGCAAGGCGGCTACGGCTGGCCCGGCATGCCCCCGGCCCCCCAGAACGGCATGGGCACCGCCGCCATGGTGCTCGGCATCGTCTCCTGCACCCTGTTCTGCCTGTACGGCGTGATCTCCCTGGTCACCGGCATCCTCGCCGTCATCTTCGGCATAAAGGGCCGTAAGCGCGCCGAGGCCGGCGTGGCCACCAACCACGGTCAGGCCCAGGCCGGTCTGATCATGGGCGTCATCGGGATACTCCTCGGAGTCGCGGTGATCGTCCTGATCGCCGTCGGCATCACGGCCGCGATCAACAACGACCAGTCGGACGACGACTCGTACTACGGCGCCCGGGGCCCCGTCGCCGTCGCTCCGTCCCACCACTGAAACAGCCGGCCCGACGCAGCGGACTTGGGCTTCCTGAACGCAACCCGTGGTGCGGGGCCGGTCCGGCGACCGGCCCCGCGCTCATGTCGCGCGCAGCCGCTCCCGCGCCGCCATCAGCGCGAACCCCAGCAGGTTCTGCCCCCGCCACCGCTCCGGATCCGACGCCGCCTCGTCGTCAGCGGCCAGCCCGATGCCCCACACCCGGTCCAGGGGGCTCGCCTCGACCAGGACCCGGTCACCCGTGTTCAGCAGGAACTCCCGCAGCTCCGGATGCGCGGCGAACTTGTGGAGGCTGCCCTCCACGACGATCCGGAACCGCTCCCGCTCCCATATCGCCTCGTCGAAACCGCGCACCAGCCGCCCGGCCCGCTTGGCCTGGGTGGGATGCGTCGCGGCCAGGACGGCACGCTCCGCCGCCGCGTCCTCGAACAGCCTGGCCTTGCCGGCCATCATCCAGTGCTCGGCCGTCGCGTACTCCACGCCGTCCACCGAGAACGGCGCCGGCCACCACTGGCTCAGACAGCTCGCCCCGAGCCGGCCGTCCGGCCTCGGCCGGTGCCCCCAGAAGTGCAGATAATCGATCTTCGCGCCGGCCCGGTCCGCCCTGATCAGAGCGTCCCGGGACCCGACCGCCCCCGTGATCTTCTCCATGCACGCGAGTCTGGCACGCACCACTGACACACCGTCCTGCCTTTTCGCGGCGAAGTCGACACCTGGTCGACAGATTCCGTCGCGTAACCAAAAATCAACAACGGAATCCCTTGTTGGAGTGGCATCCCTCTGTCAGGATCGGCACTCAAATCGAGCCTCAGCCACGCCGGGCCCCGTCGCGGGGACACGGAGGAGAGCGACATGCACAACCCGGGCAACGCCACCCCGGACCGATTCCCGGCCCAGGAGCGCTTCGCGGAGGGCGCGCAGTTCATCGCGGGCCATCCGACCAGGGGCACCTCCGGCCGTACGCACGCGGTCGTCGACCCGGCATCGGGCGAGGAGGTCCTCACCTACGAGCTGGCGGGCACGGCCGACGTCGACCGCGCCGTCGCCGCCGCCCGCGAGGCCTTCCCGGGCTGGGCGGCGACCACCCCCGGCGAGCGTTCCGACGCCCTGCACCGGTTCGCCGCGGTCCTGGCCGACCGGGCCGAGGACTTCGCCCGCGCCGAGTCGCTCCAGTGCGGAAAGCCGCTGAAGCTGTCCCGTGAGTTCGACGTGCCGGGCACCATCGACAACATCGCCTTCTTCGCCGGTGCCGCACGGCATCTCCAGGGGCAGTCCGCCGGTGAGTACTCCGGTGACCACACCTCGTACATCCGGCGCGAGCCCATCGGCGTCGTCGGGTCGATCGCGCCCTGGAACTACCCCCTCCAGATGGCCGCATGGAAGATCCTCCCGGCGATCGCGGCGGGCAACACCATCGTCCTCAAGCCCGCCGAGCTCACCCCGCTGACCTCGCTGCTCTTCGCCCGGGCGGCCACGGACGCCGGGATCCCGGACGGTGTCATCAACATCGTCACCGGCACGGGCAGGGAGGCCGGGGAGCACCTCGTCGGCCACCCGGACGTGGCCATGACCTCCTTCACCGGCTCCACCGCCGTCGGCAGGCGCGTCGCGGAGATCGCCACCGCCACCGTCAAGCGGCTCCACCTGGAGCTCGGCGGCAAGGCGCCCTTCGTGGTCTTCGACGACGCAGACCTCGAGGCCGCCGTCCACGGCGCGGTCGCCGGCGCGCTCATCAACACCGGGCAGGACTGCACGGCCGCCACGCGCGCGTACGTGCAGCGGCCGTTGTACGAGGAATTCGTCGCACGGACCGCCGCACTCATGGAGACCGTCCGGCTCGGCGACCCCTTCGCGGCGGGCACCGACCTCGGGCCGCTGATCTCGCACGCGCAGCGCGACCGGGTCGCCGGTTTCGTCGACCGGGCGCGTTCCTACGCGCGCGTGGTGACCGGCGGCGAGGCACCGGGAGGCGAACTCGCCAAGGGCGCCTACTACCGGCCCACGCTCATCGCCGACGCGGCGCAGGACAGCGAGGTCGTCCAGTCGGAGATCTTCGGGCCGGTCCTGGTCGTGCTGCCCTTCGACACCGACGACGAGGGCCTCGCGCTCGCCAACGACACCCCGTACGGCCTCGCCGCCTCCGCCTGGAGCCGGGACGTCTACCGGGCGAACCGGGCCACCCGGGAGATCAAGGCGGGCTGTGTGTGGGTCAACGACCACATCCCGATCATCAGCGAGATGCCGCACGGCGGCTACCAGGCCTCCGGCTACGGCAAGGACATGTCCGCGTACTCGTTCGAGGAGTACACCCAGATCAAGCACGTCATGTTCGACAACACCGCGGTGGCCGCGAAGGACTGGCACCGCACCGTCTTCGGGGACCGATAGCCGGACCAGGCCGCCCGACCAGCGGCCGCCCACCCTCCGAAAGGGCACCACGCGCATGGAGCAGTACGAGCCCGAACGCCTCTCCCCGGCCCAAGTGGCCGCCATGCGGCGCAGTTTCAAGAACGGCAGGGCCGCCCTCACGCGGCGGTCCCTGCTGCGCGCCTCCGCGGGCGGGGCGCTCGCCGCCGGCGGACTCGGGACGCTGAGCGCCTGCGGCATCCCGGCGGCCGGACAGTCGCAGGGCGGCGTCCCGGCCGAGGACCGCTCGGCCAAGGAGAAGACGGTGAACTTCTCCAACTGGACCGAGTACATGGACGTCGACGACAGCGGCAAGCACCATCCGACGCTGGAGCAGTTCACGAAACGCACCGGCATCAAGGTCAAGTACACCGAGGACATCAACGACAACAACGAGTTCTTCGGCAAGATCAAGCCGCAGCTCGCCGCGGGCCAGGACACCGGCCGCGACCTGATCGTCCTCACCGACTGGCTGGCCGGCCGGCTCATCCGCCTGGGCTGGGTGCAGAAACTCGACCCGAGCAACCTGCCGCACGCCTACGCCAACCTGTCGGCCCAGTTCCGCAGCCCCGACTGGGACCCGGGCCGCGCCTACTCGTACGTCTGGCAGGGCATCTCCACCGTCATCGCGTACAACAAGAAGGCCCTCGACGGCGTCGAGGTGAAGTCCGTGTCCGACCTGCTCGACAACCCCAAGCTCAAGGGACGCGTCGGCTTCCTGTCGGAGATGCGCGACAGCGTCGGCATGACGCTGCTCGACATGGGCAAGGACCCGGCGGACTTCACCGCCGACGACTACGACGCGGCCATCGCGCGCCTCCAGAAGGCCGTCGACAAAGGCCAGATCCGCCGCTTCACCGGCAACGACTACACCTCCGACCTGACCAGCGGCGACTTCGCGGCCTGTGTCGCCTGGGCCGGTGACGTCGTCCAGCTCAAGGCGGACAGCCCCGACATCGACTTCCTCATCCCGGACAGCGGCTACATGACCTCGACCGACAACCTGCTGATCCCCAACAAGGCCCGGCACAAGACGAACGCCGAGCGGCTCATCGACTTCTACTACGAGCCGAAGCCCGCCGCCGAACTCGCCGCGTACATCAACTACGTGTGTCCGGTGGACGGCGTGAAGGCCGAGCTGGAGAAGATCGACGAAGACGCGGCCAACAACCCGCTGATCATCCCCGACAAGGCCATGGCCGCCAAGTCGCACGCCTTCCGCTCGCTGAGCTCGAAGGAAGAGACCGAGTTCGAAGAGAAGTTCGCGAAGCTGACCGGGGCGTGACCACCATGACGATCAAGACAGACCCGTCCGGCGACGTCCGCCTCACGGGCATAGCCAAGACCTACGGCGCCTTCACCGCCGTCCACCCGCTCGACCTGACCGTGCCGCAGGGCTCCTTCTTCGCCCTGCTCGGCGCCTCCGGCTGCGGCAAGACCACCACCCTGCGCATGATCGCCGGGCTGGAGGAGCCCACCCGGGGCACGGTCCACCTCGGCGACCAGGACGTGACCGCGCTGCCGCCCTACAAGCGGCCGGTGAACACGGTCTTCCAGTCCTACGCGCTCTTCCCGCACCTCGACATCTTCGAGAACGTCGCCTTCGGCCTGCGCAGGCGCGGACTGAAGTCGGTGAAGAAGCAGGTCGAGGAGATGCTGGAGCTGGTCCAGCTCGGTGAGCAGGCCCGCAAGAAGCCGCACCAGCTCTCCGGCGGCCAGCAGCAGCGCGTCGCCGTGGCCCGGGCGCTGATCAACCACCCCAAGGTGCTCCTCCTCGACGAGCCGCTCGGCGCCCTCGACCTCAAGCTGCGCCGCCAGATGCAGCTGGAGCTCAAGCGCATCCAGACCGAGGTCGGCATCACCTTCATCCACGTCACGCACGACCAGGAGGAGGCCATGACCATGGCCGACACGGTCGCCGTGATGAACGCGGGCCGCGTCGAGCAGCTCGGCTCACCGGCCGGCCTGTACGAGAACCCGCGCACCACCTTCGTCGCCAACTTCCTCGGCACCTCCAACTTCATCGAGGCCGAGGTCGACTCGAGGAGCGGCGACGAGATCGTGCTGAAGGCGGGCGGCGGCAAGCTCGTCCTGCCCGAGTCGCGGTGTTCGGCCCCCGCCGGCACCGGCGGCAGGGTGCTGGTCGGCGTCCGCCCGGAGAAGATCTCCCTCACCCACGCGGACGACGCCGGCGAGATACCGGCGGGCCGCAACCGCATCACCGGGAAGATCGCCGACTCCAGCTTCATCGGCGTCTCCACGCAGTACGTCGTCGACAGCCCGGTCTGCTCCGACTTCGAGGTCTACGCCCAGAACATCGACCGCGACCCCCGCCTGGTGCCCGGCGCCGAGGTCGTCCTGCACTGGAACCCGGCCCACACCTTCGGGCTCGACGCCGCCCAGTCCGTGTTTGATGGGACAGAGGGCTCCGCCGGAGTGGAAGAGGCGGCCTGATGACGACCCTCACCGAGGCGCCACCGCCGCTCGCGCCGGAAGCGCCCGAGCCGAAGCCCCCGAAACGCAGGGGCCGCTGGACGCCGTACTGGCTGCTGCTCCCGGGCATCCTCTGGCTGCTCGTCTTCTTCGCGCTGCCGATGATCTACCAGGCCTCCACGTCCGTGCAGACGGGCTCCCTGGAGGAGGGCTACAAGGTCACCTGGCACTTCGCCACCTACTGGGACGCGCTGTCCGCCTACTGGCCGCAGTTCGTCCGGTCGGTGCTCTACGCGGGCACCGCCACGATCCTGTGCCTGCTGCTCGGCTACCCGCTGGCGTACCTCATCGCCTTCCGCGCGGGCCGATGGCGGAACCTGATCATGATCCTGGTGATCGCGCCGTTCTTCACCAGCTTCCTGATCCGCACCCTGGCCTGGAAGACGATCCTCGCGGACGGCGGCCCGGTCGTCGGCGCCCTCAACACGCTGCACGTCCTGGACGTGACCAGCTGGCTGGGCCTGACCGCCGGTGACCGCGTGCTGGCCACCCCGCTTGCGGTCATCTGCGGCCTGACCTACAACTTCCTGCCGTTCATGATCCTGCCGCTCTACACCTCACTGGAGCGCATCGACGGCCGGCTCCACGAGGCGGCGGGGGACCTGTACGCCCGGCCCTGGACGACGTTCCGCAAGGTCACCTTCCCGCTGTCGATGCCGGGTGTCGTCTCCGGCACGCTGCTGACCTTCATCCCGGCGGCCGGCGACTACGTCAACGCCGACCTGCTCGGCTCCACGGACACCCGCATGGTCGGAAACGTCATCCAGACGCAGTTCCTCAGAGTGCTCGACTACCCGACGGCAGCGGCACTCTCCTTCATCCTCATGGCGGCCATTCTCCTCATGGTCACCCTCTACATCCGCAGGTCCGGGACGGAGGATCTGGTCTAAATGCCCTTCGTCAACTGGCTGAAAAGAAATCTCGTCGTCCTCGCGGGACTGCTGACCCTCGGCTATCTGCTCCTGCCGAACGTCGTCGTCACGGTGTTCTCCTTCAACAAACCGAAGGGGCGCTTCAACTACGAGTGGCAGCGGTTCTCCCTGGACGCCTGGAAGGACCCGTGCGGCGTCTCCGACCTGTGCGGCTCGCTGGCCGTCAGCCTCCAGATCGCCGTCTGGGCGACCCTCGGCGCCACCCTCCTCGGCACGCTCATCGCCTTCGCGCTGGTCCGCTACCGCTTCCGCGCCCGCGGCGCCGTCAACTCGCTGATCTTCCTGCCGATGGCGATGCCGGAGGTCGTCATGGCCGCCTCGCTGCTCACCCTGTTCCTCAACATGGGCGCCCAGCTGGGCTTCTGGACGATCCTCATCGCGCACATCATGTTCTGCCTGAGTTTCGTGGTCACGGCCGTCAAGGCGCGCGTGATGTCGATGGACCCCAGACTGGAGGAGGCGGCGCGGGACCTGTACGCGGGCCCGTTCCAGACCTTCGTCCGGGTCACCCTGCCGATCGTGGCCCCCGGCATCGCGGCGGGCGCGCTGCTCGCCTTCGCCCTCTCCTTCGACGACTTCATCATCACCAACTTCAACGCCGGCTCGACCGTCACCTTCCCCATGTTCGTCTGGGGCTCGGCGCAGCGCGGAACGCCCGTTCAGATCAATGTCATCGGCACGATCATGTTCGTCGTCGCCGTACTGCTCGTCCTGGTTTCCATGGCGGTCGGCAACCGCCGCAACAGACGGCAGGCATAACCCGTAGGGAGTTGAAATCATGGCCCCGAGCGCCATGAACCAGTGGATCCGTTCGCTCTCCGACGCCCAGCCGGTCCCGTACTGGCTGGACGACCCCGGCCGGCCCCGTCCCGAACCCGCCCTCACCACCTCCGAGACCTGCGACCTGCTGGTCGTCGGCGGCGGCTACAGCGGACTGTGGACGGCGCTGATCGCCAAGGAGCGCGATCCGGGGCGGGACGTGGTGCTGGTGGAGGGCCGCGAGGCGGGCTGGGCCGCCTCCGGCCGCAACGGCGGCTTCTGCGCCGCCTCCCTCACCCACGGCCTGCCCAACGGCCTCGCCCGCTGGCCGGACGAGATCCACACGCTCCAGCGGCTGGGCGTCCGCAACCTCGACGAGATCGAGGCCGCCGTCGCCCGGCACTCCATCGACTGCGACTTCGAACGCACCGGCGAGATCGACGTCGCCACCGAGCCGTACCAGGCATGGGAACTGCGCGACTGGCACGAGGAGATGTCCCGCCGGGGCCTGGCCGAGGACGTCGAGTACCTGGACGCCGAGCAGGTACGGGAGCAAGTGAACTCACCCACCTTCCAGGCCGGCCTGTGGGACCGCAGGGGCGTCGCCATGCTGCACCCCGCCAAGCTCGCCTGGGGCCTGAAGCGGGCATGTGTGCGACTGGGCGTCCGCGTCTACGAGCACACCCCCGCCCTGACCCTGAAGCCGTACGGCGCGGGCATGGCCGTACGCACCCCCTACGGCCGGATCCGCGCCCGCCAGGTCGCCCTCGGCACGAACATCTTCCCGAACCTGGTCAGACGGGTCCGCCCCTACACCGTGCCGGTCTACGACTACGCCCTGATGACCGAGCCGCTCAACGCCGCGCAACTGGAGTCGATCGGCTGGAAGAACCGCCAGGGCCTCGGCGACAGCGCCAACCAGTTCCACTACTTCCGCCTGTCCGCCGACCATCGCGTCCTCTGGGGCGGCTACGACGCCATCTACCCCTACGGCGGCCGCGTCCGCGCCGAGTACGACGACCGGCCCGAGACCTACGCCAAGCTCGCCGGGCACTTCTTCACCTGCTTCCCGCAGCTGGAGGGCATCCGCTTCTCGCACGCCTGGGGCGGCGCCATCGACACCTGCTCCCGCTTCTCGGCGTTCTTCGGCACCGCCCACCAGGGCAAGGTGGCCTACGCGGCCGGGTACACCGGGCTCGGGGTCGGCGCCACCCGATTCGGCGCCGACGTGATGCTGGACCTGCTGTCCGGTGAGCGCACGGAGCGGACGGAACTGGAGATGGTCCGCAAGAAGCCCCTGCCCTTCCCGCCCGAGCCCTTCGCCTGGACCGGCATCGCGCTGACCAAGTGGTCCCTGGCCCGAGCGGACGCCCGGGCCGGACGCCGCAACCTGTGGCTGCGCACGATGGACCGGCTGGGGCTGGGCTTCGACAGCTGAACCAGCAGGGGGTGAGCCGGTTCACTCCAACGAGGTGTCCGAACTCGCGTAATGCCGCCGGGAGACCTGCTTCTCCCTCGTGACGCGCCCGCGTCGACGAGAGAGAAGAAGGGGGTCCTCCTCATGACAGGGGCGAAGACGGCGATCGAGTGGCTCGCATCCGTCGCACCCGATCCCGAGGCCTGCCGCCGGGAGTGGGAACGCGACCCGCTCGGGGTCACGCTGCTGCCGGCCGGCAGCGCCTGGGACGTGCTCATCCTGCCCAGCGAACTCGGCTACGCCACGCTCGACGTGCTGACCCGCTTCCTCGGCCGGCCGGGCCCCGTGCTCGTCGACTTCGGCGACGCGCGCATGGGGTTCTTCGTGCCGCCGGGCACCGCGGCCCGCTGGCTCGGCACGGGCATCCGCACGGCGGGCCCCGGCACCTGGATCGTCGTTCCGTATCCCGGCCGTTCCTCACCCGGCGGCGTCCGCTGGCTCGTCCCCCCGGACGGTTCGGACACACTGACGGACCCGGCCCTGCTGGAACTGGCGATGCACGAGGCGGCGGCAGGGCTGGCCACGGAGAACGACCGTTAGGCGGCTACCTCGGTGGCGCGGTGGCCGTCGTCCGTACGAGGAACAGCCACAGGGCGGAGAGCAGCACCGCACACAGACACCAGCTGGCCACCACGTCCAGCGGCCAGTGGTAGCCGCGGCGGACCAGGCCGAAGCTCGTGCCGAGCACCAGGGCGGTGCAGCCGGCGACGAGGGCGCGGCGGGCCAGTGCCGTGCGGAGGAGGGGGAGCAGGAGCAGGGTCGCGCAGCCGTAGGCGACGGCGGCCGTGGCGGTGTGGCCCGAGGGGTAGTAGCCGGTGCCCGGCGGGACGGCCGGAGTTCCCGGGCGGTCCGTGAGGTCCTTCAGCGGGATGACCAGCGCCGGAACCAGGGCGATGAGGAGGATCGCGGCGGCGACGGGCAGCCACCAGCGGGCCGTACGCCGGGTCCGCAGCGCGACGTGTCCGAGGGCGACGGCGAGGACCGGGACGGCGACCTGGACGTTGCCGAGGTCGGCGAGGAGTTCCGAGAAGCGATCGGGCTCGATCAGGACGCGGCTGAGGCGCTCGTCGGCCGCCACGAGCGGACCGTCCACGACCACCTGCCAGGTGATCAGGGCGAAGAGGAGGGCCGGGAGGCCGACCAGGAGGGCCAGGGGGCGCGGGTACGTGGGGGACGCCGACGCTCTTCCGTCCTGCTCGGTGGAGTCGGCGAGATCCTGGTTCCCGGAGTTCGGCATGGGACACAGCTTGGCACGGGCGCGGAGATCCCCTGGTGCGCGACGGCCGGTCCCGCGCGGTCGCCCGAAGAGAAGGAAGAAGGAGGCCGGCCGCCCCGGAACAGGGGGGAGGTTCCGAGGCGGCCGAAAGGACCGGAACGTCGCGCGCCCCGGGGGGTTTGGGGCGGGCGACCGTCCGATCGGTGAGGAGATCCAGAGCCCTTCAGGCTCCGGTGTGCGCGAGGGCACGACCAGGTCGAAGCTGGGGAGGCCCCGGCCTGGTGTCACCCACAGTCCCCTGTGGGCGGGGTGTATCTCTCATCTGGGTAGAACCTACGACAGGGGATGCGCCGAGGACAGGCCGCAGGGCCCCCTGTCATCCACCTCGCACACCTTCTTCACACGCTCTGCCGCTCGCGCGCGGCAGCGGCGTCAAATGCGCGCGAATGCCTCCTCGATGATGTCGAGGCCCTCGTTCAGCAGGTCCTCGCCGATCACCAGCGGAGGCAGGAAGCGGAGCACGTTGCCGTAGGTGCCACAGGTCAGGACCAGCAGGCCCTCGGCGTGGCAGGCCTTGGCGAGCGCGGCGGTCGCCTCCGGGTTCGGCTCCTTCGTCGTGCGGTCCTTGACCAGCTCGATGGCGATCATCGCGCCGCGCCCGCGGACGTCGCCGATGATGTCGAACTTGTCCTGCATAGCGGTCAGGCGCGCCTTCATGACGGCCTCGATGTTCTTGGCCTTGCCGTTGAGGTCGAGCTCCTTCATCGTCTCGATCGACCCCAGCGCGCCGGCGCAGGCGACCGGGTTGCCGCCGTAGGTGCCGCCCAGACCGCCGGCGTGCGCCGCGTCCATGATCTCGGCCCGCCCGGTGACGGCGGCGAGCGGCAGACCACCGGCGATGCCCTTGGCGGTCGTGATCAGATCGGGGACGATCCCCTCGTCCTCACACGCGAACCACTGCCCCGTACGGCAGAAGCCGGACTGGATCTCGTCGGCGACGAAGACGATGCCGTGGTCGGCGGCGAACTGGCGGATGGCCGGCAGGAAGCCCTTGGCCGGCTCGATGAAACCGCCCTCGCCGAGCACCGGCTCGATGATGACCGCGGCGACGTTCTCCGCGCCGACCTGCTTGCTGATCTGGTCGATGGCCTGCGCGGCGGCCTCCGGACCCGCGTTCTCGGCGCCGGTCGGCCAGCGGTAGCCGTACGCCACCGGCACGCGGTACACCTCGGGCGCGAACGGACCGAAGCCGTGCTTGTACGGCATGTTCTTCGCGGTCAGCGCCATCGTCAGGTTGGTGCGCCCGTGGTAGCCGTGGTCGAACACCACGACGGCCTGCCGCTTGGTGTACGCCCGCGCGATCTTCACCGCGTTCTCGACGGCCTCGGCACCCGAGTTGAACAGCGCGCTCTTCTTGGCGTGGTCACCCGGGGTCAGCTCGGCGAGCGCCTCGGCGACCTCGACGTACCCCTCGTACGGCGTGACCATGAAACAGGTGTGGGTGAAGTCGGCCAGCTGCGCCGACGCCCGCCGGACGACGGCCTCGGCGGAGGCACCGACGGAGGTCACGGCGATGCCCGACCCGAAGTCGATGAGCCGGTTCCCGTCGACGTCCTCGATGATCCCGCCACCGGCACGCGCCGTGAACACCGGCAGCACGGACCCCACACCCTGGGCGACGGCGGCGGTACGGCGGGCCTGCAGTTCCTGCGACTTCGGACCGGGAATGGCGGTGACGACGCGACGCTCCTGCGGAAGTGCGGTCATGCGGGGCTCCTGGGGTGGTGCGGATGGTGACGAACGAACGCCTGGCTTCTTTTCTCGCAGGCTAGGGCGGGGGAAGGGGGGCGGGCATGCTCCATGTGGGCGTTGTCGGCCGCGCGGCTTGTCCGGGGTGGACATGGCGGTCTCGTGGGGCTGCTGCCCACGACCCGGCCGTGTAAGCGGTGAACTCCCCAGGAGAGGGCGTTAGATTGGCTCGCTGATGGTGGACGGAGCGGCTGGTCAGGGGGCAAGGGCGATGGACAGCGACGGGACGCAGGAGGCCAGGGGTACGCACGCGCATCCCGTGCCGCGTCCGGCGGGACCTCCGGAGGTGCCCGCGATGCCTCCCGTGCCTCCCCGGGCGCCGGTGGCGCCACCGCCGGACGGGTCGGCCTTCCTCACCTGGCTGCGCGCGCCGCGCCCCGACGCCGCGCCCGGCGTGTGGCGGTTCGGGCACCGGCCGCGGCCCGCGGAGGAGCCCGACGAGATCCCCACCCGGCAACTGCTGAGCGGTGCGCTGATCGCCTTCCTGGTGGGATGGCTGATCTGGTCGCTGCTGCAGAACGGGTACCTCGGCAACTGGTGGTGGGTGCCGTTCGACCTGATCGTCCCCGACGCCTGGCGCGGCGGCGACAGCGATCTCGGCGAGACCGGCACGTTCATGGTGTACCGGGGGTACGAGCTGCTCGTCGCCCTGGGGATCATGGTCGGGGTGGCCAGGCTCGGCCGCTGGGGAGAGGTGTGGCGCCGTTTCGTCACTCCCCGCTTCCGCCGGGCGGAGCCCCAGGCCGCGCAGCCGGACCCCCAGGACGACCCGGCCCAGTGGAACGAGCTGCGGGCGGCGGGAGCCGTCGACGCCGCCGAGCGGCTCGCCGTCGAGGCGCACGCCGGGCTGATGCGGGACGTCGACCACGCCCGGATCCTGCGCGCCTGGCAGGGCGTGCGCACCGGACGGCACAGCCTCGCCACCTTCAGCGGTGCCGTGCTCAAGGACGGTGCCGCCGCCTGCCTCCACCCCTCGGGGGAGCGCGACCTGCCGGCCCGGCTGGCCCGGCACGACCTGCTCACCGGGCAGGTACGGCTCGGGACCACCGTGGACGACGCCCGCAACCCGTACGCCTACCGCGGCGCGGGGCTCGCCCTCGGCCCCGACCTGCTCGGCACCTCGCTCGTGGCCGTCGGCCCCGCCGGCTCCGGCAAGACCGGCACCGTCGTCCGGCCCATCGCCGAATCCCTCTGCCTGCACGCCCTGGCCGGACGCGCCGCCGTGGTCGTCGTCGGGGGCGCCGGGGCGGGGATCGGGCCGGCCGACGCGTACGACGTCGTCGTGCGGATCGGGAACCAGGAGTCCGAGTACGACCTCGATCTGTACGGCGGGACCACCGACCCGGACGAGGCCGCGGCCGTGCTCGCCGAGGCGCTCGTCGGGGATCTCGCCGATCCGCACCCGGGAAGCGACAGCAGGCGTTCGACGACCGTTCTGGCCCAGCTGCTCGGGCCGTTCCGGGCCGTGCACGGGCGTTTTCCGTCCGTACCGGAGCTGCGGCAGCTGCTGGACGGGGCGCCGCAGCCGTTCGCCGCCCTGCGGCAGGGGCTGCACGACGCCGGGCAGGAGTCGCTGCTGCGTGAACTCGACGCCCGCGAGCGGCAGATGGGCCAGCCCGGCGACGTCGGCGGGGTGCTCGCCGACCGCGTGGCGCTGCTGGACCGGCCGGCCTTCGCCTCCTTCTTCGACACCTCCGGGGCCGGCCGGCCCTTCACTCTCAAGGCCCTCGACCACCCCGTGCGGGTGCGGATCGACCTGCCCGAGCGCGGGCACGCCGACGCCTCCCGGATGCTGGCGCGGCTGGTGCTCGCCCAGTTCACGGCGAGTGTCGCGGTGCGTGAGGACCGGTCCCTGTTCGCCTGTCTGGTGATCGACGACGCGACCGGTGTGGTGACGCCCGAGGCGGTCCGCGGCATCCAGCGGCTGCGGTCCGGCAACGCCGGTGTCGTGCTCACCCTGCGGACGCTGGACGACGTCGCCCGGCCGCTGCGCGGTCCGCTGCTCGGCGCCACCGGCTGCCGGATGGCCCTGTCGGGGCTCACCCCGTGGGACGGGCAGGACTTCGCCGAGGTGTGGGGCAAGGAGTGGACCGAGGCCCGCGACGTCACGGACCGGCAGATCATCGCGGAGACGCCCGCGGGCAAGGCCGTGCACATGCTGCGCCGTGTGATCACCGGAAAGGACGCGACCGCGCGGGCGGTGACCGTACGGCAGGTCGAGCGGGAGCGCTGGTCCGCGTCCGAGCTGGCGCACGGGGTGCCGGCCGGGCACGCGGTGCTGTCGCTGACCGATGTGAAGGGCGAGCACGCGCCGCCCCTGCTGGTGGATCTGCGGAGCTGACGGCTTCCGGCCGGTGCGGGTACGCGGGGACCGTACGGTGAGGCAGAATCGTCACAGGTCGTTCATACGTGGCGGCCAAATGAGCACAAAGATCACACAGCTTCACACGGCATCCCAGCCCTGACGCAGACATGAAGGCCTCATGCCCCCGACGCTCGCCTCGCTCGTCCATCACTCCGCGCTGAAACTGACCGTGCGGGCGGGCGAAGACCGCCTCGACGTCCCGGTCCGCTGGGCGCACGTCAGCGAGCTCGCCGACCCCGTCCCCTACATGGAGGGCGGGGAACTGCTGCTGGTCACCGCCCTCAAACTGGACGCCGAGGACCCGGAGGCCATGCGCCGCTACGTCCGCCGGCTGGTCGGAGCGGGTGTGGTCGGGCTCGGCTTCGCCGTGGGCCTCAACTACGAGGAGATCCCGAAGGCGCTCGTCGACGCGGCCGAGGAGGAGGGCCTGCCGCTGCTGGAGGTGCCGCGCCGCACTCCCTTCCTGGCCATAAGCAAGGCCGTGTCCGCCGCGATCGCCGCCGACCAGTACCGGGCCGTCACGGCGGGGTTCGCCGCCCAGCGCGAGCTGACCAGGCAGGCGCAGACGGGCGGACCGGAGGGACTGCTGGCCGCGCTGGCCTCACAGATCGACGGATGGGCGGCGCTGTACGACGCCTCGGGCGCCGTCGTCGCCGCGGCACCGGAATGGGCGGGACGGCGGGCCGCGCGGCTCACCGACGACGTGCAGCGGCTGCGGGAGCGGCCCGCGCCCGCCTCCTCGGTGGTCAGCGGCCCGGAGAACGAGGACCGGGTGGAGTTGCACACCGTCGGCACCGGCAGGCGCCCCCGGGCGGCCCTGGCCGTGGGCACGGCCGCCGCCCCGGGCACCGCCGAGCGCTACGCCGTGCACTCGGCCATCGCGCTGCTGACCCTGACCACGGAACGCTCCCGGTCCCTCCAGGCCGCCGAGCAGCGGGTCGGCACGGCGGTGCTCCGCATGCTGCTGGCCGGGGAGCCGGACCACGCGCGTGCGGTCGCCGGGGACCTGTACGGCGGGCTGCTGGACGCGCCTTTCCGGATGCTGGTGGCGGAGCGGGTGCCGGTGTCGGCGTCGGCCGCGCTGACCCCTACCGAGGTCCGGTCGGGCGCTCCGGCCGCCGACCGGCCGTCGGCCGCCGCGCTGGCCGCGGCCGACACCGGCGGGGACCCCCTCGCGGCGCTCGCCGACGTCATGGAGTCCGCCGCGGCCCGCACCGGTGAGGCCCTCCTGGTCGTGCCCGAGGGGGAGCGGCTGGTGGTGCTGGCCTCCGACGGCGGTGCCGCCGCGGCGGCCTGCGAGGAGTACGCGGCCGCCCTGGAGACCGCCCGGGCGGGCATACGCGAGAAGAGGCCGGGCGGTGAGGAGAGCGGGCTGGTCGTGGGCCTGTCGGCACCGGCCGGTCCCATCGCCGCGTCCTCCGCCTACAAGCAGGCCCAGCAGGCGCTGTCGGTGGCGCGGCGGCGTGGGCGCGTCCTCGTGGAGCACGAGCAGATGGCGGCCGGGTCGGTGCTGCCGCTGCTGGCGGACGACGCGGTGCGGGCGTTCGCCGACGGCATGCTGCGGCCCCTGTACGAGCACGACGCCACGGGCCGCGGCGACCTCGTCGCCTCCCTGCGTGCCTGGCTGTCCCGGCACGGCCAGTGGGACGCGGCCGCGGCCGACCTCGGCGTGCACCGCCACACGCTCCGCTACCGCATGCGGCGCGTCGAGGAGATCCTCGGCCGGTCCCTGGACGACGCCGACGCGCGGATGGAACTCTGGCTGGCCCTCAAGGCGACCAGCTCCGAGTAGCCAAAATGTAGTGTCCCCGCCCTCTGTTGCTACGCCCCGGACAAACGACCTTCGGCCATCCCGCGCCTACCGTTGACCACGTAGCACACGATCACCCCCAACGCCGAAGGGCCGGAACGAACATGACCTCCACCCACGCCTTCTGGCTCGCCGGCCGCCAGGCCACCGGCGAGGACACCTTCGACGTCACCTCCCCGTGGGACGGGCGGCTCGTCGGTCAGGTGAGCGTGCCGACGGACGCGCAGGTCGAGGAGGCCGTGGCCGCCGCGTACGCCGTGCGGGACGAGTTCGCCGCGACGCCGGCACACGTCCGGGCCGCCGCCCTCGACCACGTCAGCAAGCGCCTCGTCGAGCGCACCGAGGAGATCGCGCGGCTGATCTCCGCCGAGAACGGAAAGCCCCTGAAGTGGGCGCGCGGCGAGGTCGGCCGGGCGGTGTCCGTGTTCCGGTTCGCGGCCGAGGAGGCCCGGCGGTTCAACGGGGGCGAGGCGCAGCGCCTCGACACCGACCTCGGCGGTCAGGGCCGGCTCGCCCTCACCCGCCGCTTCCCGAAGGGCGTCGTCCTCGGCATCGCGCCCTTCAACTTCCCGCTGAACCTCTGCGCCCACAAGGTCGCCCCGGCCATCGCCGCCGGCGCCCCGATCATCCTGAAGCCGGCCCCGGCGACCCCGCTGTCCGGCCTGATCATCGGTGACCTGCTCGCCGAGACCGAACTGCCCGCGGGCTCCTGGAGCATCCTGCCGGTCGCCAACGACAGGATGCCCGCCCTCGTGCGGGACGAGCGCCTGCCCGTCATCTCCTTCACCGGCTCCGAGAAGGTCGGCTACGCGATCATGGACTCGGTGCCGCGCAAGCACTGCACCCTGGAGCTGGGCGGCAACGGCGCGGCCGTCGTCCTCGCGGACTGGGCGAGCGACCAGGACCTGGACTGGGCGGCGAACCGCATCGCCACCTTCTCCAACTACCAGGGCGGCCAGTCCTGCATCTCCGTCCAGCGGGTCATCGCCGACGCCTCCGTGTACGACCGCCTGCTGCCGCGCGTCGTCGCCGCCGTCGAGGCCCAGGTCACCGGCGACCCGAGCGACGACGCCACCGACGTCGGCCCGCTGGTCAGCGAGGACGCCGCCCGGCGCGTCGAGACCTGGGTCCAGGAGGCGGTCGACGCCGGCGCCCAGCTGCTCACCGGCGGCAAGCGCGACGGTGCCTCCTACGCGCCGACCGTCCTGGCCGGCGTACCGGCCGACGTGACGATCTCCTGCGAGGAGGTCTTCGGGCCCGTCCTCACCGTGCAGAAGGTGGACGGCGAGGCCGAGGCCTTCGCAGCCGTCAACGACTCCAAGTACGGCCTCCAGGCGGGCGTGTTCACCCACGACCTGCAGACCGCCTTCCGGGCCCACCGGGCGCTCGAGGTCGGCGGTGTGGTCATCGGCGACGTGCCGTCCTACCGCGCCGACCAGATGCCCTACGGCGGCGTCAAGCAGTCCGGCGTGGGCCGCGAGGGCGTGCGGTTCGCGATGGAGGACTACACCTACGAGCGCGTGCTCGTCCTCACGGGCATCACCCTCTAGTACATGGGAACCATTTTCAGGTAGCCTTCATGAAGAGGCCCGGCACCGATGCCTTCCGGTGCCGGGCCTCTTCTGTGCGCCGGCCTGCTCCGGACCCTCAACCGGAGAAGCCGACGTGCGCGAGCCGCAGCGGGCCGCGCAGTCTCAGGTACAGATCGTGCTCGCCGGCCGCGACCAAGGACGCGCCCACGGAGACGTAGTCGTACGTGCCTGCCGTAGGCGCGGCGGGCGACAGCACCGCGAGGACCGGGCCGCCGTCGAGGGACAGCTCGACCGATCCCTCACCGGCCACCTCCACCGTCACATCGGTGATGCCGTGCCCGAAGTCGCAGCGGCGGTAGACCAGTTCGCCCCGGGTCCCGTCCGCCGGTGTCACCGCGTCGCCCGACACCTTCGTGCGGTCGACGATCTCGATGCCGCTCTGCTCGTCGAAGCAGGCCGGGGTCAGGCCGCCCGCGACCACCGGACGGGCCATGGCGGGCTCGCCGTCGAGCGTGACGGTCGTGCGCAGCCGGATGTCCTCGCAGGAGGCGCCGGCCAGCAACTCGTACCCGCCCGGCTGGACCCGCCACCGGTCCTGGACCACGTCCCA
Organism: Streptomyces sp. NRRL S-455; assembly: GCF_000717875.1. GTDB lineage: Bacteria > Actinomycetota > Actinomycetes > Streptomycetales > Streptomycetaceae > Streptomyces. Next base: position 116,510 of record NZ_JOCT01000003.1, on the reverse strand, counting down.
GAACGCGAAGGCGCTCACCGGGACCTCGAAGCTCAGGGCGGCGCTCGCGCCCGGGGCGAGGGTGACGCGGCGGTGATCCAGCAGCTCGCGGCGCGGACGGGGCACGGACGGGTCGACGGCCCGGGTGTAGAGCTGGGCGACCTCGTCTGCGGTGACGTCGCCGGTGTTGGTGACGGAGAAGGAGACGTGCAGCGTGCCGCCCTCGGCCCGGGCCGTCAGCTCGCCGTACGAGAACGACGCGTACGACAGGCCGTGCCCGAAGGGGAACAGGGGCGTGCCCTCGAAGTAGAGGTACGTCTGGCGGCCGCCGATCACGTCGTAGTCGAGAAGGCCGGGCAGGTCGGCGTCGTCGGCGTACCAGGTCTGCGGGAGGCGGCCGGCGGGGGAGACGTCGCCGGCCAGCACGCGGGCCAGGGCGGTGCCGGCCGCCTGGCCGCCGTGCGCGGTCCACAGCACGGCCGGGAGGCCGGTCGGGTCGAACGCGTACGGGTAGGCGGAGACCAGCGCCAGCACCGTGGCCGGATTCGCCGCCCGGGCGGCCCTGAGCAGCCGCTCCTGGTGCTCCGGCAGGCGCAGGGTCGTACGGTCCTCGGTCTCGCGGCCGTTGATGTGCGGGTCGTTGCCCGCGACCACCACGACCACGTCGGCCGCGGCGGCGGCCCGCCCCACCGCCTCCTCGCCGCGCTCGGCGACGACCAGCTCGAACACCTCGGGGTCCTCGTCGGCAACCTTCACGCCGTCGGCGGAGACACACACGTGGCGACCGGTTCCCAGGTGCTTCAGGAGGTGCCCGTTCCCGTGCGGTTCCAGACGGAAGGTCTCCTGGACGATCCAGCCGCCCGGCTGGTCGGCGGCGGCGCGGACGCGGCCGTCGTCGGCGACCGACAGGTAGCGGCCGTCGGGCGCGCGCAGGGTCAGCACGCCCTCGCCCCAGTCGACCAGCGCCAGCTCGGTGCCGGCCGCGTCGGTGGTCAGCGGCGGCAGGTCGGTGCGGCCCGTGAGCAGCGCCGGGTCGAGCGCGCCCTCGGCGCCGCGCACCCGCTCGGCGGCGTCCTCGGCCGCGGGCACGTGCAGGAAGACGCCCACGGAGGTCTTCAGCCGGACCCGGTCCACGCCCTCCGCGAACTCCACCCGCTCCGTGCCGAACCGCTCGTACAGGCCCTCCAGCGGTGTCGAGCGGTGGATGAGCGTGCCGCTGTACCAGTCGAGCTTGCACTCGTCGGCGAGCGGCCCCACCACCGCGACCCGGGTGTCCGGGGCGAGCGGCAGCACCCCGTCGTTCTTCAGCAGCACCACCGCCTGCTCGGCCGTCTCCCGCGCCAGGTCCCGGTGCGCCGGGGTGTCGAACTCGCCGGTGGCGCCGTGCGGGTCGTACTCCGGGTCGAACTCGCCGAGCCGGAAGCGGACCGACAGCTGACGTCGTACGGCCGTGTCGAGGTCGGCCTCCTTCAGCAGCCCCCGCTCCAGGGCGCCGCGCAGACGCCCGGTGATCCGCGAGGAGTCCGTGCCGTGGTCGGTGAAGCTGTCGACGCCCGCCAGCAGCGCGGCCGCGGTGGCCTCCTCATGGGTGTCGAAGTAGTGCTCGGAGTCGACCAGGTTGCTCGGCGCGCCCGCGTCCGAGCAGACCAGCAGCTCCTCGTCGGTCCAGGCCCGCAGGTGCTCGCGCAGGTACGGCGAGACGTGGTTGGGGCGGCCGTTGACCAGGTTGTACGCCGGCATCACCCCGGCCACCGCGCCCGCCTCGACGGTCTCGCGGAAGGCCCGCAGGTCGTACTCGTGCAGCACGCGCGGACGCACCGAGCTCGACGTCGTCGACCGGTCGGTCTCGTTGTTGTGGGCCAGCCAGTGCTTCAGCACGGGCGCGGTGCGCCAGTAGGCCGGGTGGTCGCCCCGCAGGCCGTACGTGTAGGCGGTGGCGATCGCCGAGGTGAGCTTCGGGTCCTCGGAGTAACCCTCCTCGTTGCGGCCCCACAGGGGGTGGCGCAGCAGGTTGACCGTCGGCGCCCAGACGTTGAGGCCGACGCGGTCGTCCCGGGCGCGCATCGCGCGGATCTCCTTGGAGACGGCGTCACCGACGCGCCGCACCAGCTCCGGGTTCCAGGTCGCGCCCAGACCGACCGCCTGCGGGAAGACCGTCGCCCGGCCCATCCACGCCACGCCGTGCAGCGCCTCCTGGCCGGTGCGGAAGGCGGCGATGCCGAGCCGTTCGACGGCGGGAGCGTACTGGTGCAGGAAGGAGATCTTCTCGTCGAGGGTGAGCCGCCCCAGCAAGTCGTCGACGCGTTGCGCGAACGGCAGCCGCGGATCGCGGAACGGTTCGGTGGGTGGCGTGTGTGCGGTCACGTGGGGATCCCCTTGCGATGGATCGGCGAGGCGCTTTCGAAGCGCTTCGATGCTGGTTCGGCGACGGGTCGGGTGTCAAGGGACCGGCGCTGTCACTTCAAGCGGTGCACGACGAAAGTCCCTTCTCGTGCCCAGAAGGAAGTTCGGGGACGACTCTTGTGCACCCTGGGGCGTTCACTTAACCTCACAGCAACATCGAAGCGCTTCGACTGCTCAACCCCCGGTACGTGGGTCGAAGGCTCGCTTCGGCTCAGCCAGTTCCACTCGAGACACCGCAGCCGACGGCTCTCCGCCGGGTGTCCTGGTGTGCCATGAAGGGTTGACGCAATGACGCCGAACGCCGCCTCCTCCGGACCGAGCCGGAGATCGTTCCTCGCCTCCACCGCGGTCGCCACCGCAGCGGTGGCCGGTGGGGTGCCGCTGCTCTCCGCCTGCGGCGGGTCGGACGGCGGGTCGCGGGAGGGGACCACGTCGGGCAAGGACGCCAAGAAGATCCTGCCCGCCTATGTGGCCGGCAACGTGGTGAAGCCGGACATCCCGTCCAAGAACGGTTCGGCCATCGGATTCACCAGCAAGCTGGACCTCTCCACCCTGAAGACCTCGGTCTCGAAGAAGCTCGGCAAGGGCGGCAAGGTCACCATCATGTCGCCGTTCTGGGGCTCGCCGCCGAAGCAGAACAACGCCTACTACACGGCGATGAACGACCTGATAGGCGTCGACGTCGTCTGGCAGAACCAGGACGGCAACACCTACGACCAGAAGCTCGGCGCGGTCCTCGCCTCCAGCGACGTACCGGACGTGGTGGTCGTCCCCGGGTGGAACATGGGCGGCAAGATACCCAGCGCCATCATCAGCAAGTTCGCCGACCTCGGCCCCTACCTGTCCGGGGACAAGGTCAAGGAGTACCCGAACCTCGCGGCGATCCCGACCGACGCCTGGCAGCGCGCCATCTTCGGCGGCAAGCTGCGCGGCCTGCCCATGCCGGCGCCGTCCGCCCCCTCCATGGTGCCCCTGTACCGGCAGGACATCTTCGAGAAGGAGGGCTACGAAGTCCCGAAGTCCTGCGACGAGTTCATGACCCTGGCCAAGGAGATCACCAACGCCAGGGCCAGGCGGTGGGCCTGCCTGGACATGAAGTGGACCGCCTTCCAGGCCTTCGGTGTGCTCTCGGGTACGGAGAAGCCGCTCGGCTGGAACCTCGTCGACGGCAAGCTCGTCAACCGCATCGAGACCGAGGAGTTCCTCGAGGCGCTGGAGTGGTCCCGCAAGCTCTTCGCCGCCGGGGTCGTCCACCCCGACTCCAAGATGGGCAAGAACGCCCCGGATCCGGGCCCCAAGTTCGCGGCGGGCGAGTTCCTGATCTACCCCAACAACATCTCCCAGTGGTGGGGCCGCACCGCTGAACAGGCCACTCAGAACCCGGAATTCAAGATCTGGGGCATGGACGTCTGGGGCCACGACGGCGGCAACCCCACCCTGTGGGCCGAACAGCCCGCCGGCATCTTCGCCTTCGTCAACAAGAAGGCCTCCGAGTCGGTCATCCGCGACGTGCTGGCCGTCGCCAACGTCACCGCGGCGCCGTACGGCACCAAGGAGTACATGATGACCAACTACGGCATCGAAGGCACCCACTACACCGTCAAGGACGGCGTCCCCGTCAAGACCGACAAGGGCAACATCGAGGTGATGAACGCCTACATCATGGTCGCGAGCCCCGCCGCGACCCTCGCGCACCCCGACTTCCCCGAGGTCGCCAAGGGCCAGGTCGAGTGGCAGCAGCGCATGGGCGCCTTCGCCAAGAAGTCCACCTTCTGGGGCATGCAGATCACCGAGCCCGCCCGGTACACCAACCTCTCCAACGACGCCGAGCAGCTCGAGGACGACATCGTCCGCGGCCGGAAGAAGATCAGCGACATGCAGCAGTTCGTCTCCGACTGGAAGAACAAGGGCGGCGACAAGCTGCGCGACTGGTACAAGAAGCTTCTCGACGAGAACGGCTCGGCGGCGAGCTGACCAGGCTCTGAGGCAAGGAGAACAGCCGTGTCGCACAGCACGGTGCCTCGGAGCAGCGCCGAGGCCGCACCGCCCGAGAAGAGCGCGGCGGCGTCCGGTGACGCCACCGGTTCCCGGGAGAAGCCACCTGCGGGCAAGCTGAGCCTCCGGCACAGGTTCCGACGCGATCGCGTCCTGGTCCTCATGACCCTGCCGACCGTCCTGCTGGTGCTGGTCTTCAACTACCTGCCCATCCTCGGCAACGTCGTCGCCTTCCAGGACTACGATCCCTACGTCAGCGACAACGGCATCATCTCCATCCTGAACAGCCCCTTCGTGGGCCTGGAGAACTTCCAGCGGATCTTCGAGGACTCGGCCTTCTGGAACGCCGTCGAGAACACGCTGGTGCTGTTTCTCGTCCAGCTCATGCTGTTCTTCCCGATCCCGATCCTGCTCGCGCTGCTCATCAACAGCGTGGTCCGGCCCCGCGTGCGGGCCGTCGCGCAGGCGGTGCTCTACCTGCCGCACTTCTTCTCGTGGGTGCTGGTCATCGCCGTTTTCCAGCAGATGTTCGGCGGCGCGGGGATGCTCTCTCAGCTGCTGCGGCAGAACGGGTACGACGGCATCGACATCATGACCAACCCGGACACCTTCCCCTTCCTGCTCACCGCGGAGAGCGTGTGGAAGGACGCCGGGTGGGGGATCATCGTCTTCCTCGCCGCCCTGGCGTCGGTCAGCCCGGACCTGTACGAGGCCGCCGCGATGGACGGCGCCGGACGCTGGCGGCGCATGTGGCACGTCACGCTGCCCGCCCTGCGCCCGGTGATCGCCCTCCTCCTCGTGCTGCGCGTCGGCGACGCCCTGACCGTCGGGTTCGAGCAGATCCTGCTGCAACGCGACGCCGTCGGACCGGGTGCGGGAGAGGTCCTCGACACCTTCGTGTGGTGGAACGGCGTGCGCAACCAGGACTTCAGCTACGCGGCCGCCGCCGGTCTCATCAAGGGCGTGGTCAGCATCGGCCTGGTCCTCGCCGCGAACAAGGTGGCCCATCTCATGGGCGAGCAGGGGGTGTACAAGAAGTGACCGCCGTCATCGAGAAACCGGCGAACACGCCGCGCCCGTGGGCCGCTCCGCCCCGCCCGGCGTGGGAGGAGGAGCCCTCCAGGGCGGGCCTCGCGGGCAAGGCCATCGCCCTGTCCCTCGCCTGCCTGGCGATCCTCTTCCCGCTGTGGATCGTGGTCGTCACCAGCCTCTCCTCGCGGAAGACCATCGACGAGGCGGGCGGCCTGGTGCTGGTGCCCAAGGGCATCACCTTCATCGCGTACCAGGAACTGCTCAGCGGCGGCCAGGTCACCCGCGCCGCGATCATCAGCGTCCTCGTCACCCTGGTCGGCACACTGTTCTCCATGGCGGTGTCCGTCCTGTGCGCCTACGGCCTCTCCCGCAGCGGGTCCCTCGGCCACCGCTGGATCCTGATGACGCTGCTGGCGACCATGTTCTTCAGTGCCGGCCTCATCCCCACCTATCTGCTCGTGCAGTCCCTCGGCCTGATGGACAGCTACCTCGCGCTGATCCTGCCGAGCGCGGTGAGCGTCTTCAACATCCTGGTGCTGCGCGGCTTCTTCATGGGGATCTCGCAGGAACTCATCGACAGTGCGCGCATCGACGGCGCCGGGGACTTCCGCATCCTCTGGCAGATCGTCATGCCGCTGTCGCGGGCCGTCCTCGCGGTGATCACGCTGTTCTACGCCGTCGGGTACTGGAGTGCCTGGTTCAACGCGTCGATCTACCTGAACGACCAGGACATGATGCCGTTGCAGAACGTCATGATCCAGCTCGTGCAGAAGCAGGAAGCGCCGGTCGGTCTGGGCCAGGCCATCAAGACCGGTCAGTTGTCGGGGCTGGCGGTGCAGATGGCGGTCATGGTGATGGCCTTGTTGCCGGTCGCCGTGCTGTCGCCCTTCGTCCAGCGGCACTTCAAGAAGGGCATGCTGACGGGCGCGGTGAAGGGCTGACGGCTCGCACCGAAAGGGCTGTCCGTCGTCTCCCCTGTGCGGCCTCGCCGTGGCTGATCGCGCACTTCCCCGCGCCCCAGGTTCTTTCCCCCTCCCCCCTTCGCAAAGACGAGGTATGTCATGCACGCGTCCCGCCCCAGCAGAAGAACCGTCCTGGCCGGGACCGCGGCCGCCGCCGCGCTCACCGCCGTCCCCGTCCAGCCCGGGCGGGCACACGCCGCCGGAGCGGCTGCCTCCGCCGGCCAGGCCTACCGCTGGCGCAACGCCGTCCAGGGCGGCACCGGATTCATCACCGGCGTCCTCTTCCACCCCTCCGTCCGCGGACTCGCCTACGCCCGGACCGACATCGGCGGCGCCTACCGCTGGGACGACCGGACCGACCGGTGGGTCCCGCTCACCGACCACATCGGCTGGGACGACTGGAACCTGCTCGGCGTGGAGGCCATGGCCGTCGACCCGGCGCATCCGAACCGGCTGTACCTCGCCCTCGGGACGTACACGCAGTCCTGGGCCGGCAACGGGGCCGTGCTGCGGTCCGAGGACCGGGGAGCCACCTGGAAACGCACCGACCTCGGCGTGAAGCTCGGGGCCAACGAGGACGGACGTGGCTGCGGCGAGCGGCTGCTCGTCGACCCCCGGGACAGCGACACGCTGTGGCTCGGCACCCGGCACGACGGACTGCTCAAGTCATCCGACCGGGGTGCCACTTGGAAGGCCGTGAGCTTCCCGGCCGCGCCCGGCGCCACCGGCCAGGGCGTCACCCTCCTGGTCGCGGCCGGCCGTACGGTCTACGCCGGCTGGGGCGACTCCGACGGCACCTCCGCGAACCTCTACAGGACCTCGGACGGCACGACCTGGGAGGCCGTCCCCGGGCAGCCCGCCGGTGCCGCCGCCAAGGTACCGATCCGGGCCGCCTACGACCGGCACACCCGCGAGCTGTACGTGACGTACGCCAACGCTCCAGGACCCAACGGCCAGTCCGACGGCAGCGTGCACAAAATGCGCACCGTAGGCGGGAAGTGGACCGAGGTCACCCCGGTGAAGCCGGGGGGCACGACGGCCGACGGTTCCGCCGACACCTTCGGCTACGGCGGTGTCGCCGTCGACGCCCGCCGCCCCGGCACGCTCGTCGTCTCGACCAACAACCGCTGGGCCGACGTCGACACCGTGTACCGCTCCACCGACGGCGGCCGCACCTGGACGTCCCTGAAGGACAAGGCCGTCTTCGACGTCTCCGAGACGCACTACCTCAAGTGGGGCGCCGACAAGCCCAAGTTCGGCTGGTGGATCCAGGCCGTCGGCCTCGACCCGTACGACTCCGAACACATCGTCTACGGCACCGGCGCGACCCTGTACGGCACCCGCGACCTCAGGCACTGGGCGCCGGAAATCCGCGGTCTGGAGGAGGCCTCCGTACGCCGGTTGATCTCGCCTCCGACCGGGGAGGCGCACCTGATCAGCGGCTCCGGGGACATCGGGGTCATGTACCACGAGCGGCTCACCGCCTCCCCGTCGCGCGGCATGGCGTCGAACCCGGTGTTCGGCACGGCGACGGGGCTCGCGCTGGCCGCGGCCAGGCCGTCCTACGTCGTCCGGGCCGGCTGGGGTGACCACGGCAACGGCGCCTGGTCGAACGACGGGGGCAAGACCTGGGCGCCCTTCAAGGCCCAGCCGGAGGTGGCCAAGTCCGCGCCGGGGCCGATCGCCGCCAACGCCGACGGCAGCGTGCTGCTGTGGTCCTTCGGAACGGGCGACCCGGGCTACCGCTCCGCGGACAACGGCGCCACCTGGTCCGAGGTCGCCTCCTTCCCGCAGGGGGCCACCCCGGTGGCGGACCCCGTGGACCCGGCCCGCTTCTACGCCTTCGACACCACGACCGGCACCCTGCACACCAGCACCGACGGCGGCCTGACCTTCACCGCGCGGGCTACCGGCCTCAGCTCGGGCGACAGCGAGTTCCAGCTGGCCGTGGCGCCCGGGCGCTCCGGCGACCTGTGGCTCAGCCTGAAGTCGAACGGGCTGTACCGGTCGACGGACGGCGGTGCCACCTTCAGCAAGGTCGCGAGCTGCTGGGCCTCCTACACCCTCGGCTTCGGCAAGGCCGCCGAGGGCGCCTCCTACCCGGCGGTCTACATGGTCGGCTCCACCGAGAGCATCACCGCCGTGTACCGCTCCGACGACGAGGCGAAGACCTGGACACGGATCAACGACGACCGGCACCAGTGGGGCTGGATCGGCGCGTGCATCAGCGGCGATCCGCGTGTGTACGGCCGGGTCTACCTCGGCACCAACGGACGCGGCGTGCAGTACGGGGAGCCCGTCTGATGCCCGACCTGAGTGATGCGACCAGAGGCCGCCTCCTCTTCGGTGGCGACTACAACCCGGAGCAGTGGCCGGAGGCGACCTGGCACGAGGACGTCCGGCTGATGAAGGACGCCGGCGTCAACTCCGTCACCCTCGGGGTCTTCTCCTGGTCGAAGCTGGAACCGGAGCCCGGGGCACGCGAGTTCGGCTGGCTGGACACGCTGACGGACCTGATGCACGACAACGGCATCGGCGTCGTGCTGGCCACGCCCACGTCCTCGCCCCCGCCCTGGATGGGGCGGCTGCACCCCGACACCCTGCCCGTCACCGAGGACGGCCGCACCGAGTGGTGGGGCGGACGCCAGCACTTCTCCCACTCCAGCGCCACCTACCGGCGCTACGCAGCCGCCATCACCGAGGACCTGGCGGCCCGCTACGGCGGCCACCCGTCCCTCACCATGTGGCACATCAACAACGAGTACTGCACCCTCGACCACGGCGACGAGGCCGCGGCCGCCTTCCGCCGCTGGCTGCGGGAGAAGTACGGCACGCTCGACGCCCTCAACGAGGCCTGGGGCACCGCCTTCTGGAGCCAGGGCTATGACACCTGGGACGGCATCCTGCCGCCCCGCCTGCCCCACTACATGCGCAACCCCGCTCAGATGCTGGACTTCCGGCGCTTCACCTCCGACATGCTCCTGGAGTGCTACGCCGCCGAACGGGACATCGTCCGGCGGCACACCCCGCACCTCCCGGTCACCAGCAACTTCATGCCGCTGTGGTTCGGGCAGGACGCCTGGCGCTGGGCGGGGGAGGAGGACGTCGTCTCCGTCGACCTCTACCCGGACCCGCGTGACCCGCTCGGCGCCCAGAGCGGCGCCCTCGTCCAGGACATGACCCGCTCCCAGGCCCGCGGGCCGTGGATGCTCATGGAACAGGCGGCCGGGCCGGTCAACTGGCGGGGCGTGAACCACCCCAAGCCGCGCGGCCTCAACCGGCTCTGGTCCCTCCAGGCCGTGGCCCGGGGCGCCGACGCCGTCTGCTACTTCCAGTGGCGGCAGTCCCGGCAGGGCGCGGAGAAGTTCCACTCCGGCATGGTCAGCCACGCGGGGGAGGAGGGCCGCACCTTCCAGGAGGTCAAGCGCCTCGGTGCGGAGCTGGCACGGATCGCCCCGGAGGTGACCGGCCGGCCCATCACCGCGGACATCGCCGTCCTGCACGACTGGCACTCCTGGTGGGCCGGCGCCCAGGACGGCCGCCTCTCCAGCCGGGTGGACTACCCGGACGTGCTGCGCGCCTGGCACCGGGCCCTGTGGCAGGCGCACCTCACCACCGACTTCGCCCACCCGGAGCACGACCTGACGTCGTACCGGGTGGTCGTCGTGCCGCAGCTGTACGCGCTCACCGACGCGGCCGTCGACAACCTCCTCGGCCATGTACGGCAGGGCGGCACCCTCGTCTGCGGCTTCCAGACCGGCGTCGCCGACGAGGACGACCGGGTGCGGCCCGGCGGCATGGACGCCCGGCTGCGCGAGCTGTTCGGCATCCGCACCCTGCACGAGTGGTGGCCGCTCGACGCGGGGGAGACCGTCGCCTGCGAGGGCCTGCACGGCACGCTGTGGTCCGAGGAACTGGAGCCCGACGGCACCGCCGAGGAGACCGTCGCGTACCAGGGCGGCGAACTCGACGGACTGCCCGCGATCCTGCGCAAGGGCCGGGCCTGGTACGTCTCCACGCTCCCGGAACCCGGGGCGCTGCGCGACCTGCTGGCCCGGATCGCCGGCGGCGCGGGCGTCCGGCCGGTCCTCGACGGCCTCCCCGAACAGGTCGAGGCCGTACGCCGGGGCGAGCTGCTGTTCGTGCTCAACCACGGCCGCGAGCCGGTCGCCGTCGACGTGCCCGGTACCCACCACGACCTGCTCACGGGGGACACCGTCACGGACCGGATCACTCTCGGCCGCTACGGGACGGCGGTGCTGCGCCCGTGACCGGCTCGGCACCCGTCCACGGCACGTGGGAGCCGCACCCGGCCCTCCGCTGGGAGGACGGTTTCCTGAGCGGCAACGGCCACCACGGCGCCCTGGTGTTCGGGGATCCGGACATCGAGCGGGTCATCGTCACCCATCACACCCTGGTACGCCCCAACGGCAGGGACGACCGGCCCCCACAGCTCGCCGCCGGCCTCCCCGCCCTCCAGGACCGCCTCCTGGCCGGCGACACGACCGCCGCCGAAGGCTTCACGGACGGCCGGCCGCTGCAGTGGGTGCAGCCCTTCCACCCCGCGTTCCAGGTGCGGCTGCGACGGTCACAGGGCGACTGTCACGACTACCGGCGTGACGTCGACTTCACCACCGGTGTCGTGCGGGCGTCCTGCGCCGGATGGGAGAGCCGGGTCTTCGTCTCCCGCGCCGACGACGTGATCGTCCAGCAGGTCACCGGTCCCGCCCTCACCCTCGTCATCGACCTGGACCACCGGCTGCCCGGCGCCCCCGCCGGACTGGGCGTCGGCCACGGAGCCGTCCTCACCCCCGAGGGTGCCCTGCTGAGCCTGCGCGCCCGCTACCCGGACAGCGACCGGGCCTGCACCGGCGTCACCCTGGTCGTCGTCACGGGCGGCACGACGACCCTCGTGCCCCCGGGGCTGCACGCGGCCGGAGCCCGCTCCGTGCTGCTCCTCACCCGGGTCCACCGGCACACCGGCGAACTCGACGTCGTCCAGGAGGGGCGTGCGCTGAGCGACCTGCCGCACGGGTTCGACGAGCTCCTCGGCCGGCACGTCGCCCTCCACCGCACGGCCTACCAGCGCGTCACCCTCGATCTGGCCGCCGACCCCGCCGAACGCGCCCTGCCGGGCACGGAGCTGCTGCGACGGCCCCGGAGCGCGGCCCTGCTGGAGCGGCTGTTCGCGGCCGGCCGCTACCACCTGCTGTCCGCCGGCGGCCTCTTCCCGCCCCGCCTGACCGGACTGTGGACCGGCGACTGGAACACCGCCTGGTCGGGCGCCTTCACCAACGACGCCAACCTCAACCTCCAGACCGCCTCGGCCGCTGCCGCCGCCCTCCCCGAGGTCACCGAGGCCCACGCCCGTCTCGTCCACCGCCAGCTCCCCGACTGGCGCGACAACGCCCGCGCGGTCTTCGGCGCCCGGGGCGTGGTCGCCCCCGCCCACACCGACGGCGAGTCGGGCCACGCGTACCACTACAGCCGCGAGTACCCGCTGCACCTGTGGACCGCCGGCGCCGACTGGCTGCTCAAACCGCTCGTCGACCACGACGAGACCCACGGCACCCGCGACCCCCGCACCGCCGCCGCCCTCGCCGAAGTCGCCCTGTTCTACGAGGACTTCCTCACCAGGACCGACGAGAACGGGCAGCTCGTCGTCGTCCCCTCCTACTCACCCGAGAACCGGCCCGCGAACGCGAGCTGGGGCACCCTCAACGCCGCCATGGACCTCTCCGCGGCCCGCCACGCCCTGCGCACGGCCGCCGCCTACCACCCCGGCCCCGACGCCGACCGCTGGAACGCCCTCGCCGACCGGCTCCCGCCGCACCGCGTCAACGAGGACGGCGCCCTCGCCGAATGGGCCTGGCCGGGCCTCGAGGACTCCTACGACCACCGCCACCTCAGCCACCTCTACGGCGTCTGGCCGCTCGACGAGATCACCCCGTACGACACCCCCGGCCTGGCGGCCGCAGCCCACCGCGCCCTCGAACTGCGCGGCGCCGAGAACGACTCCGCGCACGGCCATCTGCACCACGCCCTCGTCGCGGCCCGGCTCAGGGACGCCGACCGCGTCGCCCACACCCTCGGCCAGGTCCTCGACGGCGACTTCTTCCACGCCTCCCTGATGAGCGCCCACTACCCGAAGCGCGACGTCTACAACGCCGACGCCGCGCACACCCTGCCCGCCGTGCTGATCGAGACGCTCGTGCAGTCCACCCCCGACCGGCTGGTGCTGCTGCCCGCGCTGCCGGCGGCGTACCCCAGCGGCGCACTGCGCGGTGTACGGACCCGGTTCGGGGCCGGGATCGACCTCACCTGGTCCCCGGAAGGCGCCACCGCCGTCATCCGGCCGGACCGCACCCACCGCGTCGACCTGCGGACTTCCTCCGGCTCGGAATCCCTCCACCTCGTCGCCGGAGAAGACCACGTCCTCACCCTGAGGACGTGGTAGCCCGCCCATCCCCCCACCCATGGAAGGGACACCATGGCATCACGCACCCTGAGCAGGATCACCAAGGTTCTGCTCGCCCCCGCCCTGGCACTCGGCGCCACCGTCGGGCTCGCCTCCGCCCCCGCCTCCGCCGCCGTCTGGAACTCCTGCGACCAGTGGGGCAACGCCAGCCTGAACGGCTACACGCTCTACAACAACATCTGGGGCTCCGGTGCCGGCAGCCAGTGCGTCTGGGCCAACTCCGGCACCAACTGGGGCGTCTGGGCCGACCACCCCAACACCGGCGGCATCAAGTCCTACCCGAACTCCAAGAAGGTGATCAACAAGACGATCACCTCCCTCTCCTCGCTGACCAGCAACTACAACGTCACGGTCCCGTCGTCCGGCGCGTACAACACGTCGTACGACATCTGGGACACCGACTACGACTACGAGATCATGCTCTGGGTCAACCACAACGGCGCTGTCGGACCGCTCGGCACCTCCCAGGGCAGCGTCACCCTCGGCGGCCACACCTGGAACGTCTACAAGGGCAGCAACGGGGCCAACGAGGTCTTTTCGTTCCTGCGGACGTCCGACTCCAGCTCCGGCAGCGTCAACATCCTGCCGATCCTGAAGTGGATCAAGGACACGAAGAGGTGGATGGGCAACGAGACCATCGGTGACGTGCAGTTCGGCTACGAGATCACCTCGTCCTCCGGCGGCCTGAACTTCACCACCAACAACCTGACGGTCAGCGGCGGCTGACCTGGAAGCAGGCGAGTCGCGCGGGGGCGGCCGGAGCCCGTTCGCTCCGGCCGCCCCGTCGCGCGGCTACTCCGCTACAGGCAGCCGCGCCCCGTCCCGCAGGAACAGCGGGATCCGGTCCAGCGGGGCGTCGACCGTCACGGCCCGGCCGCCCTCGTACGTCTCACCCGTCCAGGCGTCCGTCCAGGAGGCCCCCGCCGGCAGGTACGCCGTGCGCGCGGTGGCGCCGGCGGTCAGCACCGGGGCGACCAGCAGGTCCGGACCGAACAGGTAGGAGTCGTCGACCGACCAGGTGGCCTGGTCGTCCGGGAACTCCAGGAACAGCGGCCGCATCACCGGCAGGCCCTCCTCGTGGGCCGCGTGCATGACGTCCAGCACGTACGGCTTGAGCCGCTCGCGCAGCCGCAGGTACTTCTCCAGGACGGCCGCGGCCTCCTCGCCGTAGGACCACACCTCGTTCGGGCCGCCGGTCATCTCCGGGCCCAGCGGCATCCCGGGATCGCGGAAGCCGTGCAGACGCATCAGCGGGGACAGCGCGCCGAACTGGAACCAGCGGACCATCACCTCCCGGTACGCCGGGTCGTCCGGGTCGCCGCCGTGGAAGCCGCCGATGTCGGTGTTCCACCACGGGATGCCCGACAGGGCGGTGTTGAGCCCGGCCGCGATCTGCCGGCGCAGGGTCGGGAAGTCCGTGCCGATGTCGCCGGACCACAGGGCGGCCCCGTAGCGCTGACTGCCCGCCCACGCCGAGCGGTTGAGGCTGACCACCTCCTCCTCACCGGTGGCGACCAGGCCCTCGTAGAAGGTGCGGGCGTTCTCGGCCGGGTAGATGTTGCCGACCTCCAGACCCGGGCCCGCCCAGTACCGCAGGTTCTCCTGGAAGCCCGGCTTCAGCTCCGGCTCGCAGGCGTCCAGCCAGAACGCGGTGATGCCGTACGGGTCGAGGTAGTTCTCCTTCACCTTCGACCACACGAACGCGCGGGCGTCCGGGTTGGTCGCGTCGTAGAAGGCCACCTGGACCGTGGACGCGACCCCCTTGTCCGGCCAGTCGGCGTGCGCCATCGGCCCGTACTGGGTGCCGATGAAGTACCCGCGCTGTTCCATGACCGGATGGTTCTCGCTCAGCGGCGACACGGACGGCCAGACGCTGACCACCAGCTTGATGCCGAGTTCCGCCAGCTCGCGCACCATCGCCGCCGGGTCCGGCCACTCCTCCGGGTCGAACTTCCACTCCCCGAGGTGCGTCCAGTGGAAGAAGTCGCACACGATCGCCGAGATGGGCAGGCCCCGCCGCTTGTACTCCCGGGCGACCTCCATCAGTTCGTCCTGGGTGCGGTAGCGCAGCTTGCACTGCCAGAAGCCCGCCGCCCACTCCGGCAGCATCGGGGTGCGGCCGGTCACCGCGCTGTAGCGGCGCTGGGCGGCGGCCGGGTCACCCGCCGTGATCCAGTAGTCGATCTGCCGGGCCGAGTCGGCGACCCACCGGGTGCCGTTGTGCGCCAGCTCCACGCGGCCGATCGCGGGGTTGTTCCACAGCAGGGTGTAGCCGCGGCTGGAGGTCAGCACCGGGATGCCGACCTCGGCGTTGCGCTGGACCAGGTCCAGCACCAGGCCCTTCTGGTCGAGACGCCCGTGCTGGTGCTGGCCCAGGCCGTACAGCTTCTCGTCGTCGTACGCGGCGAAGCGCTGCTCCAGGCGGTGGTGGCCGTTGCCGACGGCCGTGTAGAGGCGGGAGCCGGGCCACCAGAAGTGGGCGCGGTCCTCGGCGAGCAGTTCGGCCGAGTCCTCCGTCCGCAGGAAGCGGACCAGGCCCTCGGCGTTCACCTCGACGGTGAGCGCGCCGACGGTCAGCCGGCCGCGCCCGTCCTCGGTCTTCACGGTGGACGGCGTGGCGGGAGCCTCCTCGAGGAGCGCGCCCGGGAGCCCGTCGAGCACCGGGCCACCGAGCCGGGCCCGCACCCGGACCGCGTCCGGACCCCACGGCTCGATCCGTACGGTCTCCTGGCGACCGCTCCACTCCAGCGCGCCGTCCCGCTCGCGGAACGTGCCGACGGTGGGGGAAGACTGCGCCAGGCTCACCTGGGGCTGGGTTTCAGCAGGCTGGTTCACGCGGGCTCTCCTGTGTTCCTTAAGGAGTGCGGACATGGGGGTGCCCTTGAGGGGAGGGCGGTGCTGGAAAAAGGGCCTGATGAGGAGAGGAGGGGTTTACGGCCGGCTCGGCGCCGGCCCCGTGCTCGCCCGGACCGTCAGCTCGGGCGCGATCAGCACGACCTCGTCGCTGCCACGCCCCTCCAGCTTGGCGACCAGGTGTTCCACGGCGTGCCGGCCCATCTCCTGCGCGGGGATGGCGACCGACGTCAGCCGCACCGAAGCCTGCGTCGCGACCTGGTCGGGGCAGATCGCGACCACCGAGACGTCCTCGGGCACGGCCCGGCCCTGCTGCCGCAGGAGCGCGAGCAGCGGCTCGACCGCCGACTCGTTCTGCACGATGATTCCCGAGGTGGCCGGGCGTTCGTCGAGGATCCGGGCGAGGGTCACGGCCATCGCGTCGTACCCGCCCTCGCACGGCCGGTGCAGCAGCCGCACGCCCAGCTCCCGCGAGCGGGACCGGAGCCCGTCCAGGGTGCGCTCGGCGAAGCCGGTGTGCCGTTCGTAGACCGCCGGGGCCTCACCGATGAGGGCGATGTCCTGGTGCCCCTGCTCCGCCAGGTGCTCCACGCACAGCACGCCCGTCGCCCTGAAGTCCAGATCGACGCAGGTCAGGCCGGCGGTGTCGGCGGGCAGCCCGATCAGTACGGACGGCTGGTCCGTCGCGCGCAGCAGCGGCAGCCGCTCGTCGTCGAGTTCGACGTCCATCAGGATCATCCCGTCGGCGAGCCCGCTGCCCGCGACGCGGCGCACCGCGTCGGGCCCCTCCTCACCGGTGAGCAGCAGCACGTCGTACCCGTGCGTGCGGGCGGAGGTCGCCACCGCGATGGCGATCTCCATCATCACCGGCACGTACATGTCCGTGCGCAGTGGGATCATCAGCGCGATGATGTTCGACCTGCTGCTGGCCAGGGCGCGGGCCCCGGCGTTCGGGTGGTACCCGAGCTCGCGGATGCTCTCCTCGACCCGCTGCCGGGTGTTTGCGGAGATGGACCGCTTGCCGCTGAGGACATAGCTCACCGTGCTCGCCGAGACTCCGGCGTGCTGGGCGACCTCGGCGAGGGTGACCATCCAGCTCTCCAAGCTTTGTGAAGCGCTTCGACGATGCGCCATGTTGATGTGGGCGAGTGAGGGTGGTTCGACAGTAGCCCCAGCGCGAGTGGGTGTCCATAGGCTGTCGAAGCGCTTCGATACCTATTTCGGGGGCGCGGTCCGGTCTCCCGGACCGCGCCCCGCCCCTTCGGCTGAACGGACGCGCGAAGACTGGTGGGAGCGTCCGTATTCGGGTACCAACGATCCAGTAGCACTGGTCGGTAACGTACGGTCCTCAACATCCCTAGTTGCGGCGAGGTGCCCCTCATGTCCGCTTCCACTCCCTCTTCCCGTCCCGCCGTCACCGAGCGGGAGGCCCGCGAGGTGGCGGAGGCCGCCCGGGAACAGCACTGGCGCAAGCCCAGCTTCGCCAAGGAGCTGTTCCTCGGCCGCTTCCGGCTCGACCTCATCCATCCTCACCCCCTGCCGGCCGACGAGGCGGCCCAGCGCGGCGAGGAGTTCCTCGCCAAGCTCCGCGACTTCGTCGAGACGAAGGTCGACGGGGCCCTCATCGAGCGCGAGGCCCGGATCCCCGACGAGGTGATCGACGGGCTGAAGGAACTCGGCGCCTTCGGCATGAAGATCGCCACCAAGTACGGCGGTCTCGGCCTCACGCAGGTGTACTACAACAAGGCGCTCGCGCTGGTCGGCTCCGCCAGCCCCGCGATCGGCGTGCTGCTGTCCGCGCACCAGTCGATCGGCGTACCCCAGCCGCTGAAGCTGTTCGGCACCGATGAGCAGCGGGAGCGCTTCCTGCCGCGCTGCGCCCGCACGGACATCAGCGCCTTCCTGCTGACCGAGCCCGACGTCGGCTCCGACCCGGCCCGCCTCGCCACCACCGCGGTGCCGGACGGCGACGACTACGTCCTCGACGGCGTGAAGCTGTGGACCACCAACGGCGTCGTCGCCGACCTGCTGGTCGTGATGGCCCGGGTGCCGAAGAGCGAGGGCCACCGCGGCGGCATCACCGCCTTCGTCGTGGAGACCAACTCGCCCGGCGTCACCGTCGAGAACCGCAACGCCTTCATGGGCCTGCGGGGCATCGAGAACGGCGTCACCCGCTTCCACCAGGTCCGCGTGCCCGCCGCCAACCGCGTCGGCGAGGAGGGCCAGGGCCTGAAGATCGCCCTGACCACGCTGAACACGGGGCGGCTGTCGCTGCCCGCCTCCTGCGTGGCGGCCGGCAAGTGGTGCCTGAAGATCGCCCGGGAGTGGTCGGCGGCCCGTGAGCAGTGGGGCAAGCCGGTCGCGCACCACGAGGCGGTCGGCTCCAAGATCTCCTTCATCGCGGCCACCACCTTCGCCCTGGAGGCCGTGACGGACCTGGCCTCCCAGATGGCCGACGAGGACCGCAACGACATCCGCATCGAAGGTGCCCTCGCCAAGCTGTACGCCTCCGAGATGGCCTGGACGATGGCCGACGAGCTCGTCCAGATCCGCGGCGGCCGCGGCTTCGAGACGGCCGAGTCCCTCAGGGCCCGCGGCGAGCGCGGCGTCCCCGCCGAGCAACTCCTGCGGGACCTGCGCATCAATCGCATCTTCGAGGGCTCGACCGAGATCATGCACCTGCTGATCGCCCGCGAGGCCGTCGACGCCCACCTCTCGGTCGCCGGTGACCTCATCGACCCCGAGAAGTCCCTCGGAGACAAGGCGAAGGCGGGCGCGAACGCGGGCGTCTTCTACGCCAAGTGGCTCCCCAGGCTGGTCGCGGGACCGGGCCGGCTCCCCACCTCCTACGGCGAGTTCAAGCACGGCGTGGACCTCTCCGGGCACCTGCGCTACGTCGAGCGCACCGCCCGCAAACTGGCCCGTTCCACCTTCTACGGCATGTCCCGCTGGCAGGGCCGGATGGAGTCCAAGCAGGGCTTCCTGGGCCGGATCGTCGACATCGGCGCCGAGCTGTTCGCCATGAGCGCGGCCTGCGTCCGCGCCGAACTCCTGCGCAGCCAGGGCGACCACGGCCGCGAGGCCTACCAGCTCGCCGATGTCTTCTGCCGCCAGTCCCGGATCCGGATCGAGGAACTCTTCAACCGTCTGTGGACCAACACCGACGACCTCGACCGGAAGGTCGTCAAGGGCGTCCTCTCCGGCACGTACGAGTGGCTGGAGCAGGGCATCATCGACCCGTCGACCGACGGGCCGTGGATCGCGGACGCGACACCGGGACCGTCCCAGCGGGAGAACGTGCACCGGCCGATCCGGTGAACCCTCACGGGGCGCGGGTCGCTGCGGCTCGCGCCCCCCGCGAAGGGGACGCGCTGTCCTCCGAAGGGGACGCGCTGTCCTCACACACGATGCTTGCGGCAACAATGGAGGAATGAGCGACAGTCCAGCCCCCCTCGCCGACCCGCACCTCGTCTACGACCCGGTGGCGGGCGACGGCCCGAAGGACGTGGTGATCCTCGGCTCCACCGGGTCCATCGGCACGCAGGCCATCGACCTCGTGCTGCGCAACCCCGGCCGGTTCCGGGTCACCGGCCTCTCGGCCAACGGCGGCCGGGTCGCCCTCCTCGCCGAGCAGGCGTACCGGCTGCGGGCGCGCACCGTCGCCGTGGCCCGCGAGGACGTCGTACCGGCCCTGCGCGAGGCGCTCACCGCGCAGTACGGCACCGGCGAGCCGCTCCCCGAGATCCTCGCCGGCCCGGACGCCGCCACCCAGCTGGCCGCCTCCGACTGCCACACCGTCCTGAACGGCATCACGGGCTCCATCGGCCTCGCCCCCACCCTCGCCGCCCTGGAGGCGGGCCGCACCCTCGCGCTCGCCAACAAGGAGTCGCTCATCGTGGGCGGCCCGCTGGTCAAGGCCCTCGCCAAGCCGGGGCAGATCATCCCGGTCGACTCCGAGCACGCCGCCCTCTTCCAGGCCCTGGCCGCCGGCACCCGCGCCGACGTCCGCAAGCTGGTCGTCACCGCCTCCGGGGGCCCCTTCCGCGGCCGTACGAAGGCCGATCTGGCGAGCGTGACCGTCGAGGACGCCCTCGCGCACCCCACCTGGGCCATGGGCCCGGTCATCACGATCAACTCCGCGACCCTCGTCAACAAGGGCCTGGAGGTCATCGAGGCGCACCTCCTCTACGACATTCCCTTCGACCGCATTGAGGTCGTCGTGCATCCCCAGTCGTATGTCCACTCGATGGTTGAGTTCACGGATGGATCGACACTGGCCCAGGCGACCCCGCCCGACATGCGCGGGCCCATCGCCATCGGCATCGGCTGGCCCGAGCGCGTCCCCGACGCGGCGCCCACCTTCGACTGGAGCAAGGCCTCGACCTGGGAGTTCTTCCCGCTCGACAACGAGGCCTTCCCCTCGGTGAACCTCGCCCGGCACGTCGGCGAGCTCGCGGGCACCGCCCCGGCGGTGTTCAATGCGGCCAACGAGGAGTGCGTGGAGGCGTTCCGCCAGGGCGCACTGCCCTTCAACGGGATCATGGACACCGTCACCCGGGTCGTCGAGGAGCACGGCACCCCGCGTACGGGAACCTCACTCACCGTGTCGGACGTCCTCGAAGCGGAGACCTGGGCGCGGACCCGGGCCCGGGAACTGGCGGCACAGACGGCGGAGGCCCGTGCATGACGACCCTGATGTTCATCCTCGGCATAGGTCTCTTCGTGATCGGCCTGCTCTTCTCGATCGCGTGGCACGAGCTGGGGCATCTGTCGTTCGCCAAGCTGTTCGGGATCCGCGTGCCGCAGTACATGGTCGGCTTCGGCCCGACGCTCTGGTCACGGCACAAGGGCGAGACCGAGTACGGCATCAAGGCCATCCCGTTCGGCGGCTACATCCGCATGATCGGCATGTTCCCGCCCGGCCCCGACGGCCGCCTGGAGGCCCGCTCCACCTCACCGTGGCGCGGCATGATCGAGGACGCCCGCAGCGCCGCCTACGAGGAGCTCAGGCCGGGCGACGAGAACCGGCTGTTCTACACGCGCGCCCCCTGGAAGCGCGTGATCGTGATGTTCGCCGGCCCCGCCATGAACCTGGTCCTGGCGGTGGCGCTGTTCCTCACCGTCCTGATGGGCTTCGGCATCACCCAGCAGACCAACACGGTCAGCTCGGTCTCCCAGTGCGTCATCGCACAGAGCGAGAACCGCGACAAGTGTGAGAAGGGCGACCCGGCCAGCCCCGCCGCGGCGGCCGGTCTCAAGGCGGGCGACAAGATCGTCTCCTTCAACGGAGTGAAGACCGAGGACTGGAACAAGCTGTCCGACCTCATCCGCGCCGCCCCCGGCAAGGAGGTGCCGATCGTCGTCGAGCGCAAGGGCCAGGACGTCACCCTGCAGGCGAAGATCGCCACCAACCAGGTCGCCAAGAAGGACTCCAGCGGACAGATCGTCGAGGGGCAGTACGTCCAGGCCGGCTTCCTCGGCTTCAGCGCCGCCACCGGCGTGGTCAAGCAGGACTTCGGCGACTCCGTGACCTGGATGGGCGACCGGATCGGGGAGGCCGTCGACTCCCTCGCCGCCCTGCCCGGCAAGATCCCGGCCCTGTGGAACGCCGCCTTCGACGGCGCCGAGCGCGAGGCCGACTCCCCGATGGGCGTGGTCGGCGCGGCCCGCGTCGGCGGCGAGATCTTCACCCTCGACATCCCGCCCACCCAGCAGCTGGCCATGGCCCTCATGCTGGTCGCCGGCTTCAACCTCTCCCTGTTCCTCTTCAACATGCTCCCGCTGCTGCCGCTCGACGGCGGCCACATCGCGGGCGCCCTGTGGGAGTCGCTGCGCCGCAACATCGCCAAGGTGCTGCGCCGGCCGGACCCCGGCCCCTTCGACGTGGCGAAGCTCATGCCGGTCGCCTACGTCGTCGCCGGGATCTTCATCTGCTTCACGATCCTGGTCCTGATCGCGGACGTGGTGAACCCGGTGCGAATCTCCTAGTCACGCGCAGTTCACGGCGGCCCGGCACGATGGGGGTCCCCACGCTCGAGCGAAGCCGGGAGTGGGGGAGTGCCGGGCCGCCTCCCATTGAGTGGCAACGCGGGTGGGATGTGCCCGGGCCACAGCATGTGCCGTAATCTCGAAGCTCGGAGCCCGCTGCTCACGGGACCGGACCTTGATCCACGACTTGGGGTTGCACAGCAGATGACTGCGATTTCTCTCGGCATGCCGTCCGTTCCGACCAAGCTCGCCGAGCGCCGGAAGAGCCGGCAGATCCAGGTCGGACCCGTGGCGGTCGGCGGAGACGCCCCCGTCTCGGTGCAGTCGATGACGACCACGCGGACGTCCGACATCGGCGCGACCCTCCAGCAGATCGCCGAACTCACCGCCTCCGGCTGCCAGATCGTCCGCGTCGCCTGCCCCACCCAGGACGACGCCGACGCCCTCGCCACCATCGCCCGCAAGTCGCAGATCCCGGTCATCGCCGACATCCACTTCCAGCCCAAGTACGTCTTCGCCGCGATCGAGGCCGGCTGCGCGGCGGTCCGCGTCAACCCCGGCAACATCAAGCAGTTCGACGACAAGGTCAAGGAGATCGCCAAGGCGGCCCGCGACCACGGCACCCCGATCCGCATCGGCGTCAACGCCGGCTCCCTCGACAAGCGCCTCCTGCAGAAGTACGGCAAGGCGACCCCCGAGGCCCTGGTCGAGTCGGCCCTGTGGGAGGCGTCCCTCTTCGAGGAGCACGACTTCCGGGACATCAAGATCTCCGTCAAGCACAACGACCCGGTCATCATGATCGAGGCGTACAAGCAGCTCGCCGCGCAGTGCGACTACCCGCTGCACCTCGGCGTGACGGAGGCGGGCCCGGCCTTCCAGGGCACCATCAAGTCGGCGGTCGCCTTCGGCGCGCTGCTCAGCCAGGGCATCGGCGACACGATCAGGGTGTCGCTCAGCGCGCCCCCGGCCGAGGAGGTCAAGGTCGGCATCCAGATCCTGGAGTCGCTGAACCTGCGCCAGCGCGGCCTCGAGATCGTCTCCTGCCCCTCCTGCGGCCGCGCCCAGGTCGACGTCTACAAGCTGGCCGAAGAGGTCACGGCCGGCCTCACCGGTATGGACGTCCCGCTCCGCGTCGCCGTCATGGGCTGCGTCGTCAACGGCCCCGGCGAGGCCCGCGAGGCCGACCTCGGCGTCGCCTCCGGCAACGGCAAGGGCCAGATCTTCGTCAAGGGCGAGGTCATCAAGACCGTCCCCGAGTCCAAGATCGTGGAAACTCTCATCGAAGAGGCCATGAAGCTGGCCGAGCAGATGGAGAAGGACGGCATCACCTCGGGCGAGCCTTCGGTAGCGGTCGCGGGCTGACTCTGTCGACGCCGGTTGGCCCCGCGCCCCTTCTTGGGGGCGCGGGGAACTGCGCGACCAGCCACAGACAACCCGCAGTCGCCCGCCGGCCAGAAGCCCCGAGCTCCAAGGCGCCCCGCCCAAGCAGCGCAGCTATAGTGCGGGGATCAGCCGACCCCAGTGTGTGAGGCCCCGCACGTGTTGACGCAGACCACCTCCCGGGTCCTCGAACCGAGCGACCTGGACGCCGCGCTCGCCGTACTCGACCGTGAGCCGGTCGCGAACGCCTTCGTGGCGTCACGGGTACAGATCGCCGGTCTCGACCCGTGGCGGCTCGGCGGAGAGATGTGGGGCTGGTACGAGGACGGCATGCTGACGTCCCTGTGCTACGCGGGCGCCAACCTGGTCCCGATCTGCGCCGGCCCGCGGGCCGTCCGCGCCTTCGCCGACCGCGCCCGCCGGGCCGGCCGCCGCTGTTCCTCCATAGTCGGCCCCGCCGGACCCACGTCCGACCTGTGGCGGCTGCTGGAACCCTCATGGGGTCCGGCCCGTGAGGTCCGCCGCCACCAGCCCCTCATGGTCACCGACCGCCTGCCGGACGGCACAGCCCCGGATCCCTACGTCCGTCGAGTCCGCAAAGACGAGATGGAGAAGATCATGCCGGCGTGTGTGGCGATGTTCACCGAGGAGGTCGGCGTCTCCCCGCTCGCCGGCGACGGCGGCCTCCTCTACCAGGCCCGCGTCGCCGAACTCGTCGGCTCCGGACGCGCCTTCGCCCGCTTCGACGCGGACGGCAAGGTCGTCTTCAAGGCCGAGATCGGCGCCGCGACGGACCGCGCCTGCCAGATCCAGGGCGTATGGGTGGCCCCCGAGTACCGGGGCACCGGCCTGGCCGCCCCCGGCATGGCAGCGGTCCTGCGCTACGCCCTGGCTGACGTCGCCCCGGTCGTCAGCCTCTACGTCAACGACTTCAACACGGCGGCCCGCAGGGCGTACCAGAGGGTGGGATTCCAGGAAGTGGGCGCCTTCATGAGCGTCCTGTTCTGAAAACGCCCGAGGCATGCGGGGAACGGAGCCGGCAGCCCCATGCGACCCGAGCCCGGCAACGACCGCGAACTCCCCTGTAGGCTCCCGGCCATGGACCTCGTGATCGGCCCACTCGACCTCTCCGCCCACGTGGACGAGGCCCTGGCCGTCCAAGCCGTCGCCTTCGGCCTCGGCCCCGACGAAGTCGCCGTGCGCCGCCAGATCGTCCTGCGGCACATGACCTACCCCGGCGCCCGTGCCCTCGGCGCGACCGCCGGCGGCAACCTGGTCGGCTTCGTCTACGGCATGCCCAACGACCGCACCCACTGGTGGTCCACCGTCGTGCAGCCCTACCTCAGAGCGAACCACAACGACCACTGGCTCGACGATTCCTTCGTGATCACGGAACTGCACGTCCACCCCGGCTACCAGAACCGCGGCATCGGCCGCTCCTTGATCACCACGATCACCGACGGCGCCACCGAACCCCGCTCGATCCTCTCCGCGATCGACACCGAGAGCCCCGCGCGCGCCCTCTACCGTTCCCTCGGCTACCAGGACCTGGCCCGCCAGGTCCTCTTCCCGAGCGCCCCGAAGCCGTACGCGGTGATGGGAGCCCCGCTCCCCCTGCTCCGCCGCTAACCGATTTCCACCGCCGCGCACCCCCCGGATAACCTCCTGCCATCACCTACTCGGCAGCAGGAGCAGAAGAGCCATGGCGAACGTACCGGTCCAGCGCATGTCCCAGTTGATGGCGAAGACGCTGCGCGACGACCCGGCCGACGCCGAGGTCCTCAGCCACAAGCTCCTCGTCCGCGCCGGGTACGTGCGCCGTACCGCCGCCGGCGTCTGGAGCTGGCTGCCGCTCGGCAAGCGGGTCCTTGCCAACGTGGAGCGCGTCGTCCGCGAGGAGATGGACGCCATCGGCGCCCAGGAGGTGCTGCTCCCCGCGATCCTGCCGCGCGAGCCCTACGACGCCACCGGACGCTGGGACGAGTACGGCCCCGAGCTGTTCCGCCTCCAGGACCGCAAGGGCGGCGACTACCTCCTCGGTCCCACCCACGAGGAGATCTTCACCCTGCTGGTGAAGGACCAGGCGTCGTCCTACAAGGACCTGCCGGTGATCCTCTACCAGATCCAGAACAAGTACCGCGACGAGGCCCGGCCCCGCGCCGGCATCCTGCGCGGCCGCGAGTTCCTGATGAAGGACTCCTACTCCTTCGACACCGAGGACGAGGGCCTCGCCCGCTCCTACGCCCTGCACCGCGAGGCCTACCAGCGGATCTTCGCGCGCCTCGGCCTCGACTACCGCATCTGTGCCGCCACCGCCGGCGCGATGGGCGGCTCCAAGTCCGAGGAGTTCCTCGCCCCGGCCGAAGCCGGTGAGGACACCTTCGCCGACTGCCCGAACTGCGACTTCGCGGCCAACACCGAGGCGATCACGTACGAGCTGAAGCCCGTCGACGCCTCGGACGTGCCGGCCGCCGAGGACATCCCGACCCCCGACACCCCCACCATCGAGACCCTCGCCGCCTCCCTCGGCGTCCCGGCCTCCGCCACGCTGAAGAACCTGCTCGTCAAGGTCGACGGTGAGATCGTCGCCGTCGGCGTTCCCGGCGACCGCGAGGTGGACATGGACAAGGTCGAGGCGTACTTCGCCCCGGCCGCAGTCGAACTGGTCACGGAGACGGACTTCGCGGCCCGCACCGACCTGGTCCGCGGCTACGTCGGACCGCAGGGCCTCGACAAGGTCACCTACATCGCCGACCCCCGGGTCGCCCCGGGCACGGCCTGGATCACCGGCGCCAACAAGGCCGACACGCACACCAAGAACGTCGTCGCGGGCCGCGACTTCGAGGTCGACCAGTACGTCGACGTCGTGGTCGTGCAGGAGGGCGACCCCTGCCCCACGTGCGGCACCGGCCTCGTCCTCGACCGCGCCATCGAGATCGGCCACATCTTCCAGCTCGGCCGCAAGTACGCCGACGCCCTCAAGCTCGACGTCCTCGGCCAGAACGGCAAGCCGGTCCGCGTCACCATGGGCTCCTACGGCATCGGCGTCTCCCGCGCGGTCGCGGCCCTCGCCGAGCAGAGCGCCGACGACAAGGGCCTGTGCTGGCCCAAGGAGGTCGCCCCGGCCGACGTCCACGTGGTCGCCGCCGGCAAGGCCCTCCAGACCGAACTGGCCCTCGACATCTCCGGGAAGCTCGCCGCGGCCGGTGTCCGCGTCCTGGTCGACGACCGTGCCGGCGTCTCCCCGGGCGTCAAGTTCACGGACTCCGAGCTGATCGGCGTCCCGCAGATCCTGGTGGCCGGCCGGCGCGCGGCCGACGGCGTGGTGGAACTGAAGGACCGCCGCACCGGTGAGCGCGAGGAGCTCACGGTCGAGGAGGCGGTGGCCCGCCTCACGGCGTGATCCTGCGGGGTCGGGGCCGGGACCTGGACCGTGGGGCCTGCCCGCCCCGCTCCTGACTGTCAGGTATCCGGCGTCGGTGCTGGGGGCGGGTGGGCCCGCAGCCCGGCGTGGCGGGGTGCCGCTGCGCCCACCCGTGCCGCCCCAGCGGCACGACTGCCCGCAGCTAGGGCGGCGACCATGGGCGCGCAGCCGGGGCGGCGACTACGGTCGCGTGGGCGCCCGGCCCGTTCCGGTGCGCGTGTGAACGCGGGGCCGGTCGGAGCGCTCACAGCCAGCTCGCGAACTCCAGCAGGTTCTCCGCGTCCCGCTGCCGCCCCACCCGCCGTGCCCGCACACCCGACTCCACGGCCCGGAACAGCGTCCATCCCCGCAGCCGCTCCTGGTCGACGTCGAGCGACTCCGCGAGCCGTTTCACCCGGCGCCGGGTCGTGCCCGCACCGGACGGCTGGGCGATCAGATCCTCCACCCGGTCGCGGACCAGCCGGGCCAGATCGAACGCGCACTCACCGACCACCGGGTCGGGACCCACGGCCAGCCACGGCATCCGCTCCCCGGCGAGCACCTTGCTCTGCCGGAACGTGCCGTGCAGCAGCAGGTGGTCGGGCGGCGCGGCCAGCAGCTCCGCACGCGCCCCGAGCGCCAGATCGACCAGCGGCGCCACCTCGGGATCGGCCTGGGCGCTCGCCCGCATTGCCTCGGCCTGCCGCCCGGTCCGCTCGGCCACCGTCTCGAAGGCGAAGTCGGCGGGCGGCTGCACCCACAGCCGCCGCAGCGTCCCGGCGGCCTCCAGCAGCGCCTTCGCCTCCGGCAGCGACCGCACCGACACATCCGGATGCAGCCGCTCCAGCAGCAGCACACCCTCGGTGACGAAGGGTTCGAGCAGCAGCACGGCACCCCGCCCGGCCCAGTGCGCGAGCGCGGCCCGCTCCGCCTCCGGGCGGGCCCGGCCCGGCGCCAGCTTGAGCACGGCGGGCGCCCCGTCGGCCCTGCGGACCAGCGCCACCAGGCTGCTGCGCCCGCCGGGCACCTGCACCCGCTCCACGGTCAACTCGCGCAGCGCGACGGCCTGCTGTGCCGCCTCGGGCAGCTTCTCCAGCCAGGCGTCACCGTCCGGTGCCGTCTCACCGAGCGCCCTGACCAGACGCTTCGGCGGTTCGAAAACCATGCGCGAGTCGTTCCCTTCATGCTGTCCGCGGTGCGTGCCCGCCCCTGCGCGTCACGCCGTGGGCGCCGCCGAGGGCGGAGCCGTGCTCGCCCGCTCGGTGAGCCCAGGGAAGGCTACGCTCTCACCGCGCCAGCGCACCGCCCGCACTGCCGCCTCCCGCAGCGCCTCGGCGGCCAGGGCCCGCCGCGCGCCGCCCGCCGCGCGCACCAGGTCCGAGTACACCCCGGCCACCCGGTCCTCCAGCTCGGCGGCGAGCCGCACGGCCGCCGCCGCGTCCGGCACCGGGAACGGAAGCGCGTACCCGGCGGCCGCGGCCACGGGCCTGCCCCCCAGGTCCTTCACCTCACGCACCAGCGCGTCCCGGCGCGCCCGGTGCGCGTCGTACGCCATCCGAGCCTGGCCGCGCTGCCCGGCGCCGATCCGCCCACCGACGACGCCGTACCCGTACACCGCCGCGTGCTCGGCCGCCAGCGCCGCCTGAAGGGCCCGCAGCTCCCCGTCCCTCGCCCCGCTCACGCGCCACCTTCCGTCAGCAGATACACGTGCGCCGCCCCGGCCGCCGACACCGAGGCCAGCAGCCGCGCCAGCTCGCCCGGCACGTCGAGCAGTGCCTTCGCCCGGCGGTCCGCCAGCTCCCGCTCGGCCGCCGCCAGCGCGGCGAGCGCGTCCTTGTCGTTCCCCGGCACGGTGACAGCCGCGGAAGAGGGGGCGGCAGAGGAAGCAGCAGAGGAAGAGGAGGACGGAGGATGTGTCGGAGAAGGTGTCGGAGAAGCAGACGCCTTCCGGCCGCCTCCTCCTAAGGCGCGCACGTGCCGTGCGGTTTCCTCCCGCAACGGCCACAGCCGCTCCGTCAGCGCCGGACGCGCGGCGATCACCGCGTCGTACCGCTCCACCAGCCGCTCGCTGTCCCGCGCCGCACGCGCGCGGGCCCGGTGCTCGGCGGTGGACCGGCCGTCGCGCCGGTCACCGGAGTCCTCGGCGCCGGCGGTGCAGCCCGCCAGGGCGAGGGCCGTCGAGCCGACGGCGAGCAGGCTCCTTCTGGGCGGCCCCGAGCGGGCGCGCGGCGATGAGGGGAACGGCACGTCAGACGTCCTCAGGGGGCTCGTACGAGAAGGAAGCGACTCTCAGTCGGGGCTGCACGCCCGTGATCACGGTACCCGGGCCCCGGCCCCGGACCACTCAGCGGCACCGTTCGTCACCGGGTGGACGGCAACACTCCCTGCGACCGGATACCCTTTGACCAGACACGCGACCCATCCCACAACAGCACACGCGGCCGAGGAGTCACCCGGATGAGCACCACCCAGAGCGAGAGGCTGCGAGAGCTGCTGGAGCCGCTCGTCAACTCCCAGGGCCTGGATCTCGAAGAGATCGCGGTGGACTCCGTCGGGCGCAAGCGTGTGCTGCGCGTCGTCGTCGACTCGGACACGGGCGCGGACCTGGACCAGATCGCCGATGTGAGCCGCGCGCTCTCGGCGAAGCTCGACGAGACCGACGCGATGGGCGAGGGGGAGTACACCCTCGAGGTCGGAACCCCTGGCGCGGAGCGCCCCCTCACGGAACACCGGCACTACGTCCGCGCCACGGACCGGCTGGTGAAGTTCCAGCTGGCCGAGGACGGTGAGCTGGTCGCCAGGATCCTGAAGGTCGACGAGGAGGGTGTCGACACCGAGGTGCCCGGGGTGAAGGGCCGCAAGCCCACGGCGCGCAGAATCGCCTTCGACGACATAGTCCGGGCGCGCGTCCAGGTCGAGTTCGGCCGCAAGGACAACAAGGACAACAAGAAGGAAGAGGAGGCGTAGCCGTGGACATCGACATGAGTGCCCTGCGGGGCTTGGTTCGGGAGAAGGAGATCTCCTTCGACCTGCTGGTCGAGGCGATCGAGTCGGCCCTCCTCATCGCCTACCACCGCACCGAGGGAAGCCGCCGCCACGCGCGCGTGGAGCTCAACCGGGAGACCGGCCATGTGACCGTGTGGGCGAAGGAGGAACCCGACGACCTCGAGGAGGGCCAGGAGCCCCGCGAGTTCGACGACACCCCGTCCGGCTTCGGCCGTATCGCCGCCACCACGGCCAAGCAGGTCATCCTGCAGCGCCTGCGCGACGCCGAGGACGACGCCACACTCGGCGAGTACGCCGGCCGCGAGGGCGACATCGTCACCGGAGTCGTCCAGCAGGGCCGCGACCCGAAGAACGTGCTCGTGGACATCGGCAAGCTCGAGGCCATCCTCCCCGTGCAGGAGCAGGTGCCGGGCGAGACCTACCCGCACGGCATGCGGCTGCGGTCGTACGTCGTCCGGGTGGCCAAGGGCGTCCGCGGCCCCTCCGTGACGCTGTCCCGTACGCATCCCAACCTGGTGAAGAAGCTCTTCGCCCTGGAGGTGCCGGAGATCGCCGACGGGTCCGTGGAGATCTCCGCGATCGCCCGCGAGGCCGGTCACCGCACGAAGATCGCCGTCCGTTCCACCCGGTCCGGTCTGAACGCCAAGGGTGCCTGCATCGGCCCCATGGGCGGCCGGGTGCGCAATGTGATGGGCGAGCTCAACGGTGAGAAGATCGACATCGTCGACTGGTCGGAGGACCCGGCCGAGATGGTGGCGAACGCACTGTCCCCGGCTCGTGTCTCGAAGGTCGAGATCGTGGACATGGCGACCCGGTCGGCCCGGGTGACCGTGCCCGACTACCAGCTGTCCCTGGCCATCGGCAAGGAGGGGCAGAACGCCCGGCTCGCCGCCCGGCTGACCGGCTGGCGCATCGACATCCGCCCGGACACGGAACCGGCCGGGGACCAGGCCCGAGAACAGGCCGGGGAATAGATCCAAGCCGCAGGCCGTTCAGATCACGACAGGTTTGTGCACGGCAACTGTTCGAATCCTGCCCCAAAGGGGTGAGGCGTGTACGGGGAGGTAGACTTAGCTGTGTCTGGCCGGACGCACGCCCGCGCATGCCCTGAACGTACCTGTGTGGGGTGTCGGGAGCGAGCGGCCAAGGCCGATCTGTTGCGGATCGTGGCGATCGAGGACACATGTGTCCCTGATCCACGCGGTACGCTGCCCGGCCGGGGTGCGTACATCCACCCCGCCGCGGTCTGTCTCGACCAGGCGGTACGCCGCCGGGCGTTCACCAGGGCACTGCGCGCCCCAGGAGCGCTCGACACAAAGGCGTTGCGTCGATACGTCGAGCAGACAACAGTTGCCGAGCAGGCAACACCGTAAGACGTGCCGCACGGAACCCCGTGTGGCTAGGTACCTCGCGAGTCGAAAGCAGGTCGAGATTGCGATGAGCACTCGATGAGTACGCGATGAGTACGCCCATGAACTAGCGACGGTCCGGCTTCACCCGGACCTCAAAGGAGCGAAGTGGCTAAGGTCCGGGTCTACGAACTCGCCAAGGAGTTCGGTGTCGAGAGCAAGGTCGTCATGGCCAAGCTCCAGGAGCTCGGTGAATTCGTCCGTTCGGCGTCTTCGACCATCGAAGCGCCCGTAGTACGCAAGCTGACTGACGCCTTCCAGCAGGGCGGCGGCAACGGCAGGTCCGCCGCGAAGCCCGCGGCCCCCAAGAAGGCAGCCCCCCGTCCCGCCGCGCCCTCTCCGGCGCAGGCGGCGCGTCCGGCTGCCCCGAAGCCGCCGGCCGCCCCCACCCCCAAGCCCGCGGCCCAGCAGCCGTCGGCCCCGTCGGGCCCGTCGGCTCCCGCGCCGGCTCCCGGTCCGCGTCCGACGCCGGGTCCCAAGCCCGCGCCGCGTCCGGCCCCGGCCGCGCCCGAGTTCCAGGCGCCGCCCTCGACGCCGTCCCCGGCCGCGCCGAAGCCCGGCGCGCGTCCCGGTGCCCCCAAGCCCGGCGGCCGCCCCTCCGGCGGTCCGGGCCAGGACCGCGGCGGCCAGGGCCAGCGCCCCGGCGGCCAGGGTCCGCGTCCCGGCGCCCCGGCGCCGCGTCAGGGTGGTCGTCCGGCCGGTCCGCGTCCGGGTAACAACCCCTTCACCTCGGGTGGCTCCACCGGTATGGCGCGCCCGCAGGCGCCCCGTCCGCAGGGTGGCCGTCCCGGCCCCGGCGGTCCCGGCGGCGGCCCCCGTCCCCAGGCGCCCGGCGCCCAGGGCGGCGGCCCGCGTCCCCAGGCTCCGGGCGGTAACCGCCCGACCCCGGGTTCGATGCCGCGTCCGCAGGGCGGTGGCCCGCGTCCCGGCGGCGGTCCCGCCGGTCCCCGTCCGAACCCCGGCATGATGCCGCAGCGTCCCGCTGCCGGCCCGCGTCCCGGCCCCGGTGGGGGTCGTGGTCCGGGCGGTGCGGGCCGTCCCGGTGGTGCCGGTCGTCCCGGCGGTGGCGGCGGCTTCGCCGGTCGTCCCGGTGGCGGCGGCGGTGGCGGTCGTCCGGGTGGCGGCGGCGGTTTCGCCGGTCGTCCCGGTGGCGGCGGCGGCTTCGGTGGCGGCGGTGGCCGTCCCGGCTTCGGCGGCCGTCCCGGCGGTCCCGGTGGCCGTGGTGGCACGCAGGGTGCGTTCGGCCGTCCCGGCGGTCCGGCGCGTCGTGGCCGCAAGTCGAAGCGGCAGCGCCGTCAGGAGTACGAGGCCATGCAGGCCCCGTCGGTCGGCGGTGTGATGCTGCCTCGCGGCAACGGCGAGACCGTTCGCCTGTCGCGCGGTGCCTCGCTCACCGACTTCGCGGAGAAGATCAACGCCAACCCGGCGTCGCTCGTCGCGGTCATGATGAACCTCGGTGAGATGGTCACGGCCACGCAGTCCGTCTCGGACGAGACGCTGCAGCTCCTCGCCGACGAGATGAACTACACGGTTCAGATCGTCAGCCCCGAGGAGGAGGACCGCGAGCTCCTCGAGTCCTTCGACATCGAGTTCGGCGAGGACGAGGGCGACGAGGAGGACCTCATGGTCCGCCCGCCGGTCGTCACCGTCATGGGTCACGTCGACCACGGTAAGACCCGGCTCCTCGACGCCATCCGCAAGACGAACGTCATCGCGGGCGAGGCCGGCGGCATCACCCAGCACATCGGTGCCTACCAGGTCGCGACCGAGGTCAACGACGAAGAGCGCAAGATCACCTTCATCGACACCCCGGGTCACGAGGCGTTCACCGCCATGCGTGCCCGTGGTGCGAGGTCGACCGACATCGCGATCCTGGTCGTCGCGGCCAACGACGGCGTCATGCCGCAGACGGTCGAGGCGCTCAACCACGCCAAGGCGGCCGAGGTCCCGATCGTCGTCGCGGTCAACAAGATCGACGTCGAGGGCGCCGACCCGACCAAGGTGCGCGGTCAGCTCACCGAGTACGGGCTGGTGGCCGAGGAGTACGGCGGCGACACGATGTTCGTCGACATCTCCGCCAAGCAGGGTCTGCACATCGACTCCCTGCTGGAGGCCGTGGTCCTCACGGCCGACGCCTCGCTCGACCTGCGGGCCAACCCGAACCAGGACGCGCAGGGCATCGCGATCGAGTCCCGTCTCGACCGCGGCCGTGGTGCCGTGTCGACGGTCCTCGTCCAGCGCGGCACGCTGCGGGTCGGCGACACCATGGTGGTCGGCGACGCGTACGGCCGGGTCCGGGCGATGCACGACGACAACGGCAACAGCGTGGCCGAGGCCGGCCCGTCGACGCCGGTGCAGGTCCTGGGCCTCACCAACGTCCCGGGTGCGGGCGACAACTTCCTCGTCGTCGACGAGGACCGTACGGCCCGTCAGATCGCGGAGAAGCGTGCGGCGCGCGAGCGCAACGCGGCCTTCGCCAAGCGCACGCGCCGCGTGTCGCT
This sequence comes from Streptomyces sp. NRRL S-455, assembly GCF_000717875.1. GTDB lineage: Bacteria > Actinomycetota > Actinomycetes > Streptomycetales > Streptomycetaceae > Streptomyces. The sequence continues at coordinate 83,121 of NZ_JOCT01000003.1, read as the reverse complement.
GGAGGACCTGGACAAGGTGCTGAAGGCCGGCGAGGTCCAGCAGCTGAACCTGATCATCAAGGGTGACGCTTCCGGTTCCGTCGAGGCCCTCGAGTCCTCGCTGCTCCAGCTGGACGTCGGCGAAGAGGTCGACATCCGCGTCCTGCACCGCGGCGTCGGTGCGGTCACGGAGTCCGACATCGACCTGGCCATGGGCTCCGACGCCATCGTCATCGGCTTCAACGTCCGCGCCGCCGGACGTGCGCAGCAGATGGCGGAGCGCGAGGGCGTGGACGTCCGCTACTACTCGGTCATCTACCAGGCGATCGAGGAGATCGAGGCGGCCCTCAAGGGCATGCTCAAGCCGGAGTTCGAGGAGGTCGAGCTCGGTACGGCGGAGATCCGCGAGGTCTTCAAGTCGTCCAAGCTGGGCAACATCGCGGGTGTTCTCATCCGCTCCGGCGAGGTCAGGCGGAACACCAAGGCCCGCCTGCTGCGCGACGGCAAGGTCGTCGCGGAGAACCTCAACATCGAGGGCCTGCGTCGCTTCAAGGACGACGTCACCGAGATCCGCGAAGGGTTCGAGGGCGGTATCAACCTCGGCAACTTCAACGACATCAAGGTCGACGACGTCATCGCGACGTACGAGATGCGCGAGAAGCCGCGGGTGTGACACCCACGGGTTCCTGACCGGCCGACGGGGCACCGCCCCGTCGGCCGGCTGGCCGTTGGCCTGCCGGCCGGTGCGGGCGAAAACCCCGTCGAGCCACCGGCAGGTTCGCGGTACCGTTCCTGATGTTCCTGCCGACCACACCGCAGGGCCATCGATCCCGTACCGGCGGGTCATCCGGATACACACATGTACGTGGGGACGCTGTCCTTCGACCTTCTCCTCGGCGACGTACGGTCGCTGAAGGAGAAGCGCTCCGTCGTCCGCCCGATCGTCGCCGAGCTCCAGCGCAAATACGCGGTGAGCGCGGCCGAGGTGGACCACATGGACCTCCATCGCAGGGCACGCATCGGCCTCGCGTTGGTGTCCGGCGACGCGGGGCACCTGAGCGACGTGCTCGACCGGTGCGAACGGCTCGTCGCCGGCCGCCCCGAGGTGGAGTTGCTGTCCGTCAGGCGGCGCTTCCACGGCGAAGACGACTGACGAACCGAGAACGACCCAGACAGGAAAGAACGGGAGACGGACCAGTGGCCGACAACGCGCGGGCTAAGAGGCTGGCGGACCTCATCCGAGAGGTGGTGGCCCAGAAGCTGCAGCGCGGGATCAAGGACCCGCGGCTCGGCTCGCACGTCACCATCACGGACACCCGGGTCACGGGTGACCTCAGGGAGGCGACCGTCTTCTACACCGTCTACGGGGACGACGAGGAGCGGGAGGCCGCCGCCGCGGGCCTGGAGAGCGCCAAGGGCATCCTGCGCTCCGAGGTCGGCCGTGCCGCCGGTGTGAAGTTCACGCCGACCCTGACCTTCGTCATGGACGCCCTCCCCGACACGGCCCGCAACATCGAGGACCTCCTCGACAAGGCGCGCCAGTCCGACGCCAAGGTGCGCGAGGCATCCGCGGGCGCGAAGTACGCCGGCGACGCCGACCCGTACCGGAAGCCGGACGAGGACGACGAGACGGACGACACCGCCGAATGACCCAGAAGCACACCACGCCCGACGGCCTCGTCATCGTCGACAAGCCGTCGGGCTTCACTTCGCACGACGTCGTCGCCAAGATGCGCGGCATCGCCAGAACACGACGCGTCGGGCACGCCGGAACCCTCGACCCGATGGCGACGGGCGTCCTCGTCCTCGGCCTCGAGAAGGCCACCAAGCTCCTCGGCCACCTCGCGCTGACCGAGAAGGAGTACCTGGGCACCATCCGGCTCGGGCAGAACACCCTCACGGACGACGCCGAGGGGGAGATCACCTCCTCCACGGACGCCTCCAAGGTCACCCGCGACGCCATCGACGCCGGCATCGCCAAGCTGACCGGCGACATCATGCAAGTGCCGTCCAAGGTCAGCGCCATCAAGATCAACGGCGTGCGGTCCTACAAGCGCGCCAGGGAGGGCGAGGAGTTCGAGATTCCGGCCCGGCCGGTCACGGTGTCCTCCTTCGGCGTGTACGACGTCAGGGACGCCGTCGCCGAGGACGGCACGGCCGTGCTCGACCTGGTGGTCTCGGTCGTCTGCTCCTCGGGCACGTACATCCGGGCCCTGGCCCGTGACCTGGGCGCCGACCTGGGCGTCGGCGGTCACCTCACCGCCCTGCGCCGTACCCGCGTCGGCCCGTACAAGCTGGACGCGGCCCGCACTCTCGACCAGCTCCAGCAGGAGCTGACCGTGATGCCGATCGCCGAGGCCGCGGCGGCCGCCTTCCCGCGCTGGGACGTCGACGCCCGGCGGGCCAAGCTGCTCACCAACGGCGTACGACTGGACATGCCCGACGAGTACGCGGGCTCGGGCCCGGTCGCCGTCTTCGGCCCGGAAGGCCGCCTCCTCGCCCTCGTCGAGGCACAGCGGGGCAAGGCCAAGAGCCTGGCCGTCTTCGGCTGACGGGCGTGCCGGGGGACCGGATGTCCGCCCGTGGAGCGGCGACGACGGAGTACCTCCACCGTCGCCGCTCCACGGTCCCCCTCGGTTCCCCCACCCCTAGGTCTATCCAGCCGTACCGTTTCGTTCACCCATCCGTGCGGGCGCTCGGAGTGAACCGGGGGAGCGGAAGGGGGCGCTTTCGCAAAGCGATCTGTCCCGCTGATCATCGCGCCCCTACCGTCGCACCCGAGGGCACAGGTGTACGGCGGGAGGCTCGACGATGATGTCGCGGAACCGGTCAGGGGAGAGGGACAGCAGCGCGGGAGGCTCCCAGGACCGCCCCGGAACAGCGGACCGGTCAACGGTGGCAGCGGGTACCGGCGACCGGGTCCCCGGCGAGGTGCTCGTCCGCATCCACGACCTCGCCGGCCGCCCCCGCGGCACCGGCTTCCTGGCCGACCACCGCGGCACCCTCGTCACCAGCCACGAGGCCGTCGACGGCCTGCCCCGGCTCGTGCTGCACGGAGCCGGAGGCCGTCGCCGGGTGGTGGCCGCCGAGGCCGTCACCCCGCTGCCCGCGCTCGGCCTGGCCCTCGTGCGCGCCGAGGGGCTCGGCGTGCCGCCGCTGCCCGTCACCGTGCGGGACGGCCAGGCGACCGGCGCCTACGTCCGGATCGCCGCCGACGGCTGGCGCGAGGCCCGCGTTCTGGGCTCGACCACGGTGACCTACACGGCCACGGACCACCGCCACCGTCTCGACGGCGCACTGGAGCTGGCGGTCGGCACGGCAGGGCGGGACGCCCTGCGGCGCGGTGGCGGAGCGGCCGGCGGCCCGGTGCTCGACCCGGAGACCGGCGCCGTCGTCGGTGTCCTCGGCACCGCGCTCAGCTCCGAGCACCGCGACGTCGGCTTCGCCGTACCGCTTCGACCAGGAACGCCCGGGGCGGCCGGCCCGCTCGCCGAGCTGCTCGCCGAGAACGCGGCGACGGTCCCCGCGTACGGTGCCGACCTCAACCTGGCCGGGGTGCTGGAGCTGACCCGCCCCTCGGTGCTGCAGGCCGGGCCGCCCGACCGCACCGGTCTGCCGGAACCGGTCGAACGGGTGGCCGTGAGGGCCGAGTTCGACGCGTTCACGGCTGGGTCCGCGGTTGTCCTCGGCCTGGTCGGGGCGCCCGGCAGCGGCCGTACGACGGAACTCGCGGCGCTCGCCGCGCGCCGGGGCCGGAGCGGGCATCCCACGCTGTGGCTGCGCGGCTCCGACCTGCGGGACGACGACGTGTCGATCGCGGACGCCGCCCGCCGGGCGCTGACCCGGGCCACACCTGTCGTGGCCGACTCGCGCGCCTCTCTCCACCCGGCCGGCCTGGGCGACACCACACCCGAGCGGCTCGCCCACCTCGCCGCTGACCTCGGCCGTCCCCTGCTGCTCCTCCTCGACGGCCCGGAGGAGATGCCGCCGGCGCTGGCCGGCCGGATGCCCGACTGGGCGGGCGGGACCGTGCGGTGGCTGCGGGAGACGGGAGTGCGGCTCGTCATGGCGTGCCGGGCGGAGTACTGGGAGGACGCCGGACTCCCTGCGGAGGTGCTGCACCGGCCCGCCGGAGCTTCCGGACATCCGGCGTGCGTCCGGCTCGGCGACCTCACCGAGGACGAGGCCAGGGAGGCCCGGTTACGGCACGGCCTCCCGGAGGGTGCCCTCGCCGGGACGGACGCCCGGCACCCTCTCACCCTCCGACTGCTCGCCGAGATCCGGGCCGCCTTCACCGACGGTCCCCGTGCCTACGAGGGCGGGGAAGCCGCCGCCGTTCTCGATGGCTTCGACGCCCCGGGATCTTTCATCACCTTCGGAGGCAGCGACGCTCCGGGGTTCTCCGTCACCTCCGGAGGCAGCGATTCCCCCAGCTTCGCCGCCACCTCGAGAGGCTCCGTCAGCCCAGGGGGCGCAGTCCCTCTCCCCGGCGCCGACGCCCCGGGGAGTCCCGCCACCTTGAGAGGCTCCGTCGTCCCAGGGGTCGCAGTCCCTCTCCCTGGCGCCGACGCCCCGGGGATCCCCGCCACCTCCAGGCGCCCCGTCGTCCGGGAGCTCGCCGCGCCCGTCGATGACACCGTTGTGGCAGGACTCGCCGTGCCTCTCAGCAACCCCCTCGTCCCAGTGTTCGCGGCCCCTCTTCCAGGCCCGGCCGCCCCGGGACCGGCCGTCCTTCCCCCAAACCCTGACGCCCCAGTCGTCCCCGCGGTGACCGTCGACCGGAACGACGTCTTCGCGGCCTACCTGGATCTGATGTCCCTGCGCATCGCCCAGCGGCTGGCCGCCGGGAACGGCCTCTGCGGTACCGCCGTGCGCCGGCTGGCCGCCAAGGTGGCCGGGCAGGTGCACGAGGCCGCCCGGCGCACGCTCGGTCCCGGGCCGGGGGAGCTGGACCCGGAGACGTTCGAGACGGTCTTCCCGTGTGGACCCGCCCCGGTGCGGCTCGGCGGCGGCACCGGCTGGGCGTCGGCCGTCCTCGCCGAGGGGCTGCTGGTGCCCGCCGGGCCCGGCTACCGCTTCGCCCACGAGGAACTCGCCGACTGGCTCCAGGGTATGCACCTCGACCTCGACGAGGCCCTGCACGCCCTCGTCCACGGCGGCCAGGAGCAGCTGTCCGACCCCGTGCCGCACCACCGCATCGGACCGGTCGTGCAGGCCCTGCTCTTCCTCGCCCGCCAGCACGGCGCCGGCCAACTGGCCTCCCGCCTGGCCGACCTGGTGCACGCCCTGGACGCCGACACCCGGTCCTGGTGGGCCGCCCGGCTGCTCGCCAGGACCCTGGAGGCCGTACCCGACGCCACGCCGTACACCGGGGTGCTGCGGCTGCTCGCCGACCGGATCGTGTGCTGGCGGCGGCAGGAGCGGCCCGTGCCCGAGGAGGTCGGACCCGCCTTCTGGACCGGCCTGCGGCTGCCGGAGGACACCCGCTTCACCTTGCTGCGACGGCTGGTCCACGCCGACGGCCCGCCGTGCGAGGCCGGTCCCCGGTTCCTGGACGCCGTCGCGCGGCTGCTCGTCACCGATCCCGCCGTCGTGCAACCGCTGCTCGTGCGCTGGTTCGACGACGAGCAGCCGCTGCCCGCCACCCCGCACGCGACCGTGGCCACGGCGGCGCAGGCGTTGCTGCACACGCATCGCCACCGGGCCCTGGACGAACTGACGGACACACTCGTCGACCGCGCGCACCGGCGGGCCGACGAACTGCTGGCCGTGCTGGCCGAGGAGGAGCCGTCGGCCGTGTGCAGGGCCGTCGACCGGTGGGCGCGCGACGAAGAGCTGGCGCGGCGGTCCGCAGCGGTGACCCACGGCCTCCGGGCCGCACCCCATGTGCGCACCGGCGGCGACCGCGCCCTGCTGCGTTACGCGGCCCTCACCCTGCTCGCCGCCCCCGCCGACCGCGCCCGGCACGGCGGCGCGCTCGCCCTCCTCGTCCAGGACCCGCACACACGGGTCCTCTACCTCCCGCGGGCGCTTGAGCACTTCGCGGCGGGCGACCCGCAGCTCCCTCCGGACGCGCTGGCCGGTGCCCTCCTGACCCACCCCGAGCCGGTCCTCGAGGCCTTCGCGGCGCGGCTGGAACGGCCGGACGGCGGGGAGGCGCTGCGGGCACTCGCCGACGCCACCCCGCCCGGCCTGGCCCCGCGCGTCGCCGCGCTGCTGCGGCAGGCGGCCGAGCGGCGGCCGGAACTCGCCGGGCAGACGGCCGCCCATGTGGACCAGCGGCTCGACCGGGGCCCTGACGCCCGGCCCGTGCTGCTGCCGCTGGTCACCGGCCTGCTGGAAGGCGGCCCGGTACGGCTGCGCTGCGCCCTCGCCACCGTCCTCGCCCCGCCCGGCACCCCCGCGTCCCGTCCGCTGCGCCGCGAACTGCGCGACGTGCTCCTCGCCCGCGAGCAGGACACCGACGTCCTGGACACGCTGCTGCACGCCGTCGCCCGGAACGGCGGCGACGACCCGCGCGAGCTCGTCCACCGCGTCGGCCTGCTCCTCGTCCGCACCCCGGAGGGCGCCGGCCGCCTCGACCGCGCCCTGGCCGACCTCAGCCGGCACGTACCCGGCTTCGCCGCCCGCGTGGCGACCTGGCTCGCGGACGCGCCCGAGCAGTGGGCGGCGCTGATCGGGCCCGGATCCCACCGGGTGCTCGAGAACCTGGCGGGCGTACATGTCCCCGCCTGACCGGCTCCCGCGCAGGCCGGACGGGGCCAGAGGCCGTGCCCCCTGTCACAGGCCCCATGCCGATGCCGACCGGGGGCACCCGGCATGGCACCCTTAGACCTGCGCACGAGGCAACCACGGACAACCACGGACACGGGTTCGACGAGCTTTCGACAAGGAGCAGGCACAGTGCAGCGCTGGCGTGGCTTGGAGGACATCCCCCAGGACTGGGGGCGCAGCGTCGTCACCATCGGCTCCTACGACGGAGTGCACCGCGGACACCAGCTGATCATCCGGCATGCCGTGAACCGCGCACGGGAGCTGGGCGTGCCCGCCGTGGTCGTCACCTTCGACCCGCACCCCAGCGAGGTCGTCCGCCCCGGCAGCCACCCGCCACTGCTCGCCCCGCACCACCGCCGCGCCGAACTCATGGCCGACCTGGGCGTGGACGCGGTGCTCATCCTCCCCTTCACGAGCGAGTTCTCGAAGCTTTCCCCGGCCGACTTCGTCGTCAAGGTGCTCGTCGACAAGCTGCACGCCAAGGCCGTCGTCGAGGGCCCCAACTTCCGCTTCGGGCACAAGGCCGCCGGCAACGTGGAATTCCTGACCGCGCAGGGCAAGACCTACGACTTCGAGGTCGAGGTCGTCGACCTGTACGTGAGGGGTGAGGCGGGCGGCGGGGAGCCGTTCTCCTCGACGCTGACCCGGCGGCTGGTCGCCGAGGGCGACGTCGAGGGCGCGGCGGAGATCCTGGGCCGTCCGCACCGGGTCGAGGGCGTGGTCGTGCGCGGTGCGCAGCGAGGTCGCGAACTGGGCTTTCCGACGGCCAACGTCGAGACGTTGCCGCACACGGCCATCCCGGCCGACGGTGTGTACGCCGGCTGGCTGCACGCCCAGGGCGAGGCGATGCCGGCGGCGATCTCCGTCGGCACGAATCCGCAGTTCGAGGGGACCGAGCGCACGGTGGAGGCCTACGCCATCGACCGGGTCGGGCTGGATCTGTACGGGTTGCACGTCGCGGTCGACTTCTTGGCGTTCGTGCGGGGGCAGGCCAAGTTCGACACGCTCGACGCGCTGCTGGAGCAGATGGGGCAGGACGTCCAGAAGTGCAGGGAGCTGGTGGCGGCTGACGGGGCTGCCTAGGGTTCATGTGTGCCGTCCGCGGGTGGGGTGTGGCTTTTCGCGCAGTTCCCCGCGCCCCTGGGACACGGGCGAAACTGCCCAATGGCATGCCACCTGGGACTCCCCGCCCCCGCTCAGTACCTCCAAGTCCTGGCCTCTGCACGCGTCCGCCACGCCCGCTGCCGCCGCCTCACCGCTCGCCAGGATCTGGCAGCGCGCGTGGAAACGGCAGCCGGACGGGACACGGGACGGATCCGGGGGCTCGCCCGTGAGGACCACCGGGGCCCCGGGAGCCTCCGGGAGCACTGACAGAAGCGCCTGGGTATAGGGATGCCGCGGTGCCGTCAGCACCTGCTCCACCGGACCCGTCTCCACGATCCGGCCCAGATACATCACGGCGACCCGGTCGGCGATGTTCCACGCCAGCCCCAGGTCGTGCGTGACGACCAGGGCGGACAGGCCCAGATCGGTGCGCAGGCGCAGGAGCAGGGCGAGGATCTCACCGCGGACGGACGCGTCCAGGGAGGCCACCGGCTCGTCGGCGACGAGGAGTTCGGGTTCCAGGACCAGCGCGCCGGCGATGACGACACGCTGACGCTGCCCACCCGACAGCTCGTGCGGGTAGCGCAGGAAGAAGCGCTCCGGCGGCCGTAGCCCGGCCCGGGAGAGGGCCTCGGCGACGGCCGCGCGCTCGTCGCCGCCGTGGCCGTGGATACGCAGGCCCTCGGCGACCGCGTCATACACCGTGTGACGGGGGTTGAGGGAGCCGCTCGGGTCCTGGAGGACCAACTGGACGCGCTTGCGGTACGCCTTCAGGGACCGGCCGGAGTACTCCAGCGGGCGGCCGTCGAAGGTGACCCGGCCGGCGGTCGGCTCGACCAGGCCCAGCAGCGAGCGGGCCAGGGTCGTCTTCCCGCAGCCGGACTCGCCGACCAGCGCGACGATCTCACCGGGCCGGATGTCGAGGTCGACCCCGTCCACCGCGCGGGCCCGGGGTCCGCCGTGCCGGCCGGGGAACGTGACGTAGAGGCCCTGGGCGCTCAGCAGAGGCGTTGTCGTGACGGCGTCGGGGGGTGTGGGGGACGTGGTCATGGCGTGGGCGGCCTCGCTTCCTCCAGGGCCTCCAGTTCCTCCCGGGCCTCGCCCGCCCCGCCCGCGGGCGGGCCGACCAGCACACACGCCGCCCGCCGTTCCGGCCCTGCCGCCCGCAGCACCGGATCGTTCTCAGGGCACGACTCCAGCGCCGCGGGACACCTCGGATGGAAGGCGCAGCCGGACGGCAGCGCCGCCGGGTCGGGCGGGTCGCCCGCGAGTCCCCGCGGAGCGAACCGGGACGCCGGGTCGCCGATGCGCGGGAACGCGGCCGACAGCGCCCTGGCGTACGGGTGCCGGGCGTCCTCGTACACCAGCGCCGCCGGGCCCTCCTCGACCACCCGGCCCGCGTACATCACCGCGAGCCGGTCGCAGGTGTCGGCGAGGACCGCCAGGTCGTGGCTGATCATGATGAGGCCGAGGTCCTGGTCCGTGACCAGCTGCTCGATGAGCCGGAGGATCTGGGCCTGGATCATCACGTCGAGCGCGGTGGTCGGCTCGTCGGCGATGATCAGCCGCGGGTCGCAGGCCAGGGCCATGGCGATCATGACGCGCTGGCGTTGCCCGCCGGACAGCTCATGCGGAAAGGCGTTCGCGCGGGCCGCCGGGAGACCGACCTGCTCCAGCAGCTCCCCGGTCTTCTTCCTCGCCCCGGCCGGGGTCGCCTTCCGGTGCAGCAGGATCGGTTCGGCGATCTGGTCGCCGACACGGTGCACGGCGTTGAGGGAGTGCATCGCGCCCTGGAAGACGACGGAGGCGCCGGCCCAGCGGACCGCCCGCACCCGGCCCCACTTCATGGTCAGCACGTCCTCGCCGTCGAGCAGGACCTCCCCGGTGATCCGGGTGCCCGCCGGCAGCAGCCGCAGCAGGGCCAGTGCCAGCGTGGACTTGCCGCAGCCGGACTCACCGGCCAGGCCCAGCTTCCGGCCCGCGTCCACCCGCAGGTCCACCCCGCGCACGGCGGCCGACCCGCCCGCGTACGTCACCGTCAGGCCCCTGACCTCCAGCAGACTCACCGCGACACCCCCAGCCTGGGGTTGAGGACGGACTCCACGGCCCGCCCGCACAGCGTGAACGCCAGCGCCACCACGGCGATGGCGATGCCCGGCGGCACCAGGTACCACCAGTCCCCGGCACTGACCGCGCCCGCCTCCCGCGCGTCCTGGAGCAGCCCGCCCCACGACACGGTCGTCGGGTCACCGAGGCCGAGGAAGGCGAGCGTCGCCTCGGCGAGGATGGCGCTGGAGATGATCAGGGTCGTCTGGGCCAGCACCAGCGGCATCACATTGGGCAGCACATGCCGGGACATGATGTGCCAGTGGCCGCCCCCGAGCGCCTTCGCCCGCTCGATGTACGGGCGGGTCTCCACCGCCAGCGTCTGCGCGCGCACCAGCCGGGCCGTGGTCGGCCAGGTGGTGACGCCGATCGCGACGACGGTCGTGGTCAGCGAGCGGGACATCACCGTGGCCAGGGCGATCGCCAGGACCAGCGTCGGCATGACCAGGAACCAGTCGGTGATCCGCATCATCACCGTCGCGTACCAGCCCTTGAAGTGGCCGGCCGTCACGCCGATCAGCGTGCCGATCGCGACCGACAGCACGGCGGCGAGCAGCCCGACCAGCAGTGACACCCGCGAGCCCCAGACCACCAGGCCCAGCAGGTCCCGGCCGAACTGGTCGGTGCCGAGCGGGAAGTCGGCACTCGGGCTCTGCATCGGACGCCCCGGCGCGTGCGTCACACTGCTCACGTCGGAGCCGACGAACAGCGGCGCGCACAACGCCAGCAGCGTGCACAACGCGAGCACGGTCAGGCCGTACAGCCCCGCCCGCTCGGCGCGGTACTGCCGCCAGAAGCGCGCGACGGACGCCCGCCGCCGCTGCCGGGCGAGGGCGCGCGGGCTCAGGGACGGGCCGGTTGTCGTCGTCATCGGGCCACCCGGGGGTCCAGCAGCGGATAGACCAGGTCGGCGAGAGTGTTCATCACGATCACCGCGGCGGCGAACACGAAGAACAGCCCCTGCACGAGCGGCAGGTCGGGCACGCTCAGCGCCTGGTAGAACAGCCCGCCGAGGCCCGGCCAGGAGAACACCGTCTCCACCAGGATCACGCCCGCCACCGTCCGGCCGAGGTTGATGAAGATCAGCGTCACGGTCGGCAGCAGCGCGTTCGGCACGGCGTGCCGGCGGCGGACGAGATCGTCGCGCAGCCCCTTGGCCCGCGCGGTCGTCAGATAGTCGCTGCCCATCTCGTCCAGCAGCGCCGACCGGGTGACCAGCAGCGTCTGCCCGTACTCCACGGCCACCAGCGTCACCACCGGCAGCACCAGATGGTGAGCCACATCCAGGACGTACCCGAAGCCCTCCTCGCCGCCCGACTCCATGCCGCCGGTGGGGAACATCCCGGGCAGCGGGCCGACACCCACCGACAGCACGATGATCAGCAGCAGTCCGAGCCAGAACGACGGGACGGAGTACAGCGTCAGCGCGAGGCCGGTGTTGAACCGGTCACCGAGCTTGCCGCGCCGCCACGCCGAGCGCGTGCCGAGGAAGATGCCCAGCGCCGTGTAGAGGACGAAGGCGGTCCCGGTGAGCAGCAGGGTGTTCGGCACCGCTTCCGTGATCTTGTCGACGACGGGGGCGCGGAACTGGTACGACGTACCGAAGTCGCCGGTGAGCGCCTTGCCGCAGTAGTCCGTGAACTGCCGCCACAGCGGCAGATCGAGCCCGAACTCCTCGCGGTAGGCGGCCAGCTGCTCGGCCGACACCTGACGGCCGCCGGTCATGGTCTTCACCGGGTCGCCGGGAATCAGCCGGAACAGGAAGAAGCTGGTGACGAGCACGGCCAGCAGCGACACGGCCGCGCCCGCCACCTTGCCGGCCAGGTACCGCGGGTACGCGGAGCCCTTGTGCACCCGCGGCCCGGCCGCCGTCCGCTGCTTGTCCTCGACCAGCGCGGGAGTCGCGTCAGCGGTCATCAGTCCCCGATCGCCCGTCTACTCGCGGTCCTCGGCGGTGGCCCGCCGCCGCATCGCCGCGAAGGCCCCGAGCCCGCCGAGGATCACCACACCCGCGACGATCGCGACCACGACCCCGGTGGAGGACGCGTTGTCCGACGAGCCGCTCGAATCCGCCGGGACCGCCGACCACCAGCTCCAGTAGCCGTCCTGACCGTAGATGTTCCCCGCCTTCGCCGGCATGGTCGTGATCGACTTGATCTGGTCCGTCCGGTAGGCCTCGACCGCGTTGGGATACGCCATGACGTTCATGTACCCGAGGTCGTACAGCCGCGACTCCATCTGCTTGACGATGTCCGCCCGTTTGGCGGGGTCGTACTCGGCGAGCTGCCGGGCGTAGAGCTCGTCGTACTTCCGGTCGCAGATGAAGTTGTCCGTCGCGCCCGTGTCCTCCGGGGTCGCCGGGAGCGCCCCGCAGGTGTGGATGGACAGGACGAAGTCCGGGTCCGGGTTGACCGACCAGCCGTCGAACGCCAGGTCGTACTCGCCGGCCAGCCAGGGGTCGGTCACGTTGTCCAGGCAGTTGAGCCGGACGCCGATGCCGAGCTCGCCCCACCACTCCTGCAGGTACTTGCCGACGGCCTTGTCGTTCGGGTCGGTGGCGTGACACAGGACGCGGTAGGTGATGGGCTTGCCGTCCTTGCCGACGCGCTTGCCGGCACCGTTCTTCCGGTACCCCGCCTGGTCGAGCAGCTGTGCCGCCTTCGCCGGGTCGTACGCCAGCTTCTGGCTCGCGGACGGCTTCCAGAAGTAGTTCTGGAAGCGCGGCGGGATGTAGCCCTCGCCCTCGACGGCGTGGCCCTGGAACACCTTGTCGATGATGGCCTCGCGGTCGACGGCCATGAACAGCGCGTTCCGCACCCGCCGGTCCAGCAGGGAGGGGTGGCCGTCACCGAACTTCTCGCCGTTCTTCGCCTTCGCGCCCGGGTTCGTGGCCAGGGCGTAGAAACGGCGGCCGGGGGCGTCGTTGACCGCGATGTCGTCCGCGCCCTCCAGCGACGCCGCCTGAGCGGGCGTCAGGGAGGGCGACCCGGCGACGAAGGACACCTCGCCCTTGCGCAGCGCCGACACGGCCGCGTCCTGGTCCTTGTAGTAGCGGAAGACCAGCTCGTCGAACTTCGGCGACCCGCGCCAGAAGCCCTTGTTGGCCTTGAGCCGCACGTAGCTGTCGGCCTTGTACCCGGTCAGCGTGAACGGCCCGTTGCCGACCACCGGGAAGCTCTTGTCGTTGTTGAACTCGGAGAAGTCCGTGACCTTCTCCCAGACGTGCTTCGGCACGATCGGCACGTCGAGCGCGGTCATGGTGGCCTGTGGCTTCTTCAGCTCGATGACCAGCTTGGTGGGGCTCGGGGCGGTCACGCTCCTGAAGTTCCCGACGTAACTGCCGTTCGCCGTCGCGGCGCCGTCGTCGGTCATCATCTTGTTGAACGTCCACGCCGCGTCCTCGGCGGTGGCCTGCCTGCCGTCCGACCACTTCGAGTTCGAGCGGATCGTGTACGTCCAGGTCAGCTTGTCCGGTGACGGCTCCCACTTGGTGGCCAGGCCCGGGATGGCGTGGTTGTCCTTGGGGTCGTAGTTCGTCAGGTACTCGTACATGAGCCGGTGGATGCTCGTGCTGAGCAGCCGGACCGCCAGGAACGGACTGAGCGAGTCCACGCTCTGCGCCACCGCGACAGTCAGCACCTTCTTGCCGTCGTCGGCCGCCCGGGCCTGCCGGGGCGCCGGGTCGAGCGGGGTCGCGAGACCGGCGGTGAGAGTGAGCGCGGCCGCCCCGGCCACGGCGACGAGCCTGAGGCCGCGCGGGAGGCTGCGTGTCTGATCGTTCGTGCCCATGGTCGGACCTCGCGTCATCGCTCGGACGGGAAGGACGGGTTGATCAGCTGTCAGTGGTTGCTGAGTGTGTATCAGCGGCCGTTCCCACCGTCAACGGCGCGTTCACCCCTTGTGGCCTGCGGAAATAACGAATTGGTGAGCTTTTCGCGCCCATTGGTAGAGACCACTGACGCGCTCCTGGCCAGGGCCTGGCAACGGATTTCACCCCGGAACGCGCCGTGGCCCGCGCCAAGGGGAACGGCACGGGCCGAGGGGGAACCGCACGGGCCTGAAAAACCGGATCGGCCCCTCGAAAGGGGCCGATCGGGTGATGGTGCGAGGGCCGGCCACCGGCTCCGGCCGGCTCACGCCGCTACTGCTGTGTCCAGCCGGGCGGTACGACCCCCTGCTGCGGATCCTGGGCCGGCGGCGCCGACTGCTGCCATCCCTGACCCGGCCCGGGCTGCTGCGGAGGCTGCTGCCATCCCTGACCCGGCTGGGGGGCATCACCGGGCTGGCCGTACGGCTGCTGTGGATACGGCTGCTGAGGGTGCGGCTGCTGAGGGTGGGCCTGCTGAGGGTGGGCGTATCCCTGCTGGGGGTGCTGGAACTGCACGTTCGGGTTGCCGAAACCCTGCTGCGTGCGGGCGATGTCCTCGGCGATGAGGGCGGCGAGATCGAAGTAGGCCTCGCGGGTCTTGGGACGCATCATGTCGAGGTCCACCTCGGCGCCCGCCGCGAGGTGCTCGTCGAAGGGCACCACGACGACGCCGCGGCAGCGGGTCTCGAAGTGCGCGACGATGTCCTCCACCTTGATCATCTTGCCCGTCTCGCGGACACCGGAGATCACGGTGACCGACCGCTGGACGAGATCGGCGAACCCGTTCGCCGACAGCCAGTCGAGCGTCGTCGAGGCGCTGCTGGCACCGTCCACCGAGGGGGTGGAGATGATGATCAGCTGGTCGGCGAGGTCCAGGACGCCGCGCATCGCGCTGTAGAGCAGACCCGTACCCGAGTCCGTCAGGATGATCGGGTACTGCCGGCCCAGCACCTCGAGCGCGCTGCGGTAGTCCTGGTCGTTGAAGGTGGTGGAGACCGCCGGGTCCACGTCGTTGGCGATGATCTCCAGCCCGGAGGGCGCCTGCGAGGTGAAGCGGCGGATGTCCATGTAGCTGTTCAGCTGCGGGATCGCCTGAACCAGGTCACGGATGGTGGCACCCGTCTCGCGCCGGACCCGCCGGCCGAGTGTCCCGGCGTCCGGGTTGGCGTCGATCGCCAGGATCTTGTCCTGCCGCTCGCTGGCCAGCGTGGCGCCGAGCGCCATGGTCGTCGTGGTCTTGCCGACGCCGCCCTTGAGGCTGATGACCGCGATCCGGTAGCACGACATCACCGGCGTACGGATCAGACCCAGCTTCCGCTGCCGTTCCGCCTCCTCCTTCTTGGCGCCGAACTTGAAGCGGGACGGGCCGGAGGTGTTCTTGCGGGCCTTGGGCTGGTTGCGCAGCAGCCGGTCGGACGTGAGCTCCACGGCTGCGTTGTAACCCAGCGGGGTGCCGGGCGCGGCCTGCTGCTGGGGGGCACCGGGCCCGCCGGGCTGCGGGCCGGGCGGGGCGGTCCAGCCCTGGTTGCCGTAGGCGGCGGGCGGGGTGGCGGACTGCTGGGGCTGGGGCTGGGGCTGAGCCGGCTGTTGCTGGTTGGGTGCGGGCTGCTGCGGCTGGGCGGGCTGCGGGTAGCCGTAGCCCGCCTGCTGGGGCGGATATCCGTAACCGGCCTGCGCGGGGTGGGGCGCCTGCTGGGGCGGATAGTCGTCACCGGGCTGGCCGGGCTGGCCGGGCTGGCCGGGCTGTCCTGGCTGGGGGGCCTGCTGCGGGTAGCCGTAACCGGCGGCCTGGGGCTGCGGCGGCTGTCCGGGCTGCCCCGGCTGTCCGGGCTGTCCCGGCTGGGGGGCCTGCTGCGGGTAGCCGTAACCGGCGGCCTGGGGTTGCGGCGGCTGTCCGGGCTGCCCCGGCTGTCCTGGCTGGGGAGCCTGCTGCGGGTAGCCGTAACCAGCGGCTTGAGGGTGTCCGGCATGCGGCTGTGCGGGCTGGGGGGCCTGAGGAGCCTGTCGCGGGTCGACCGGTGCGGGCTGCCCGCCTTGCTGCGGCGGCTGTGCGGGCTGCTGAGCCGGGTAGCCGGGCGGCTGAGCCGGGTAGCCAGGCTGCTGCGGCGGGTGGCCAGGCTGCTGGGCCGGGCCGAACGAGCCCTGCGGAGGGGCCTGGTGCCCGGGCTGCCCGGGCTGCGGCGGGGAGGGAGGCTGAGGGTAGCCGTATCCGCCGGCCTGCCCGGCCGCGGCCTGCTGGTCCGGCTGTCCTCCCTGCGGCGGTACTCCCTGCCCCGGGTGCGCGGGCACGAACCCCTGCGGCAGCGGGGGGAGTTGCTGGTCGGGCTGGTGCGGTGCGGGAGCCTCCCCGGTGGGCTGCGCCTGTGGCTGCTGCCCCTGAGCCGCGGGCTCAGGAGCCGCGGGCGCGGGCCCAGGAGCGGCGGGCGCCGGCTCCGTCCCTGCCTCCGGCTCCGCTTCCGCCGTCGCCGGCGCGGCCTCGGTGTCGGTCTGTGCGGGGGAGTCCGCGTCGGGGACGTCCGGCGTCTCGTCGCCCTCCGTACCGGACACGGGTTCGTCGGAGTCACCCGACTCCGCCTCGTCGCTCCGTCCGGCCTCCGGCTCCACGTCGTCGTCACCGCCGAACAGCCGCGCCGCTTCGGCGTCGGCGGCGGCATGGTTGACCTCGGCCTCCGGCTGCTCCGGCATCGGCCGTACGGGGGCGTGCTGTTCAGGGGCGTGCTGTTCAGGGTCTCGCTGTTCGGGGGCCTCCGCGGCCGGGACGCCCGCCGCCGGGGTGGCGGTCTGGGACGTACCGCCCTGGGTGTCCTCGCCGACCGGGCGCAGCACGGGGAAGCCCGGGGCGGCGGGCGGCTGGGCAGGCGTGTGCTGCTGGGGCGCCGGCTGACCACCCGACGTGTCCTGGCTCGACGGGGGCGCAGCGGCTCCCGGCTGCTGGGGGTAGCCGTACCCGCCGGGCGCCGGGGCGGCGTCCGGCGCGGGCTGCTGCGGAAATCCGTAGCCACCCGTGGCCGAGCCCTGCTGGGGCGCGCCGGGCGAGCCCTGGGCCTGAGCGGGCGGCGAGGGCTGTGGGGGCTGTGGGGGCTGTGCGGGCGGCTGCGGTACGCCCTGTGCGGGCTGTGCCGCCTGTGCGGGCGGCTGTGCCGGTACGGAAGGGGGCGAAGCGGGGCGCTGTGCGGCGGGACCACCCGGAGGCCCGCCGGAGGTCCCTACGGGAGGGCCGGCCGGCGGCGGCGGTGGCCCGGCGCTCTGCTGGCCGCCGGCTGTGGAGCCGCTCCCCGTGCTTTGGGCGTACCAGGCGGGAGGCGTGTAGACGATTTCGAACTCGCCGGTGAGATCCACCTCGTGATCGTCCCCGTCCGAGGAAGGGCTCCCGCCGTTGTACTCGGACCGATCCCTGTTCACTGCTTGCCTCCTGGTCAGCCACTGCTGCTGAGCTGGTCGTCGTCGCGCCCCCGGGCGGACCGAGTGGCGAGTCCCACGCGACTGCGATCGTCACCGCGCCACCAGAAGCCTAATCACTCGTATGGCGGGACGGAAAAGCCCCCGTGCGCGGGGACGGAACAGCCCCATGGTCGCGGCGCGGCCTGCTCCCGCCCCGCCCCGGAGACGACGACGCGTCAGTCCATTCGGCGAGCCGTGCCGAGCAGGCCCGTCTCCGCTTCGGTGGGTTCGGTCATCACGAACTTGTGATGCTTGCGGGTGCACCACAGGGCCACGCCGTCGTGGAGGGTCGGCAGATGCTGGAGATGCTCGTCCGGAACACCCAGGGTGTCCCGAACGACCTCGATCTCCTGCGGCGAGACGCGCTGGATCCCGACCAGGTGGGCCTGGGCCAGCCAGCGCGGCGCGTGCTCGCTGACGAAGGGCAGCACCGTCACCACGGCCTGCCACGGCACGGACGTCACCCGGCCGCGAGGCGGCCGGATGCCGCAGTCCCGGAACAGCACCACCGGACTCGAGACGGAGGGCCCCTGCGCGGGCACCCGCCCCACCGGATAGACCGTCACGCACTGCTGGCCGCCGCCCGCCGCCTGGGCCAACTGCTGCCAGGCCTGGGGACGGCCGGTCTCCACGCCCACGCGCGCACCCGTCGCGGCGGCCCGCAGCGCCAGCACCTGGGCCATCCACAGACCGCCCACGAGCACGACGTCGAAGGCGGTCGGACGGGACAGTCCGAGCACGGCCGGCTGCGATTCCGGGTCGGTGCCGATGATCACGCCGTCGTCGCCGAGCGGCATGCTCACCGCCGCGAGTTCGTCGGCGGTCACGACATGGCGGTTGCGACGCGGCCCGCGCAGCCCGAAACCCGGGCTGAAGATGCGCCGTTGCTCCTGCGGTGTCTCCGGCTGCCGGATGATCGGGATCATGCCGGTGTCCGTGGGCGAGGCCACGTGCGCGGGCGCTCGTCCGGGGGCGCGGCCCTGCTGTCCCGGGGGCATCGTCGGGGCGGGGTGGGACATCAGTACGTACCTCCGAGCGGCAGAGTGGCGAGAGCTCCGGGAACCTGCTCCCGGTCGAGACGGACGAGACCGACCTTCCCGGCACTCGCGGTCCGCTCCAACTCCCGTCCGATCTCACCGAGTTCGCTGTCACCGCGGGCGGTGACGCGGATGTGCCCGGTGAGAGAGACACCCCGGTTGCCGGCCTTGCTCAGGGTCATGCTGAACGTGGTGGCGAACACCGGCAGCGAGGTGAACCGCGTGACCAGCTCGGGCAGCGTCGCACCGCCGCTCCCCAACTGCGGCCAGCGGGAGACCCAGTACGTCGTGTGGTAGCGGTCGTCGACCCGCCAGGTCCGCACCGACTCGACGGTACGGCGCTGCGGCGCCCGCCCCTCCTGAGCGTGCTGCGCGTTGGCGCGCGGGTTCAGGCAGCTGGACGTCGCCAGCGCCTGCACCAGCTCGGTCTCGTCCAGGATCGTCGCCTTGAAACCGGCACCGGCCAACCGGCTCACCAGCTGGTCGGCCACGCGCAACAGGGCCCGCTGCGTGCCCGGAACACCGTCCCCGCGCGCCTGTACCGCCTCCGGGCACAGCTCCGGGTCGAGCTTGAGGGCGACCCAGGTGAGCCGCAGCGCGGGAGAGCCGGACTGCGCCTGGAGGGGGCCGTACGAACGCGCGGCGAGCGACTGCTGCGGCAGGTGCGGCGCGGGCGCCGGCTGCGTGTGCTGCACGACCTGCACGGAGGCCAGCCGGATCCCGTCGACCTCCAGGGCGTCGTGGACCAACCCCAGCGGCAACTGCCGTCCGGCGGCCCCCGGACGCAGCGGCTGGTCGCCCGGCTGCACGAAGAGAACGGCGGTCAGGAAGGTCCCGTCGCCGATCATGCCGATCGAGCGGTTGTCACGGGAGACGAAGGAGTACGTCCGCAGCGCCGGATCGCACTCCACGACCGGGGCGAGCATCGCGTCGGTCCCCGGCGGGACGGGCGCCTTGGCGTCACGCCGCCGCTGCCTGAGGGCGCGTGTCGTCTCGTACCACTCGGGCAGCGGACGCCGACCCCGGCGCAGCACCGCGAGCAGCAGCAGCAGCGCCGCCACGACCCCGGCGGGAACCAGTAGCCAGGACACATCGACGGCCCAGGCGGCGAGCATGACCGCCGCCGAGAGCTCCACCAGGATGAGTTGCTGCAACCGCACCGGGCCCAGACCGCCGGGACGGGGCAGCGTGCGCGGCGACGCGGCGGGGGCGGCCGGGGCGTTCGACGTACGTCTGCCGCTCGGCCCTCCCTGTTGCTGCGGTGCGCGGCGTCCGCGCCGAGTGCTCGTAGCGCTGGTCATCCCCCGGGACATCCCTTTCGCGAAGTATCGGCCCGCTCGTGGGGCGGAGTCCTCTGTCCGGGACTCCGGCGACGGGCCAGGGGCCCGACGGCCCACGACATCCATGCGAGTGGCTCACGGTACCCGCTGCGGAACTTGAGGCGACACAGGGGACACCGAAACCCCAGGTGGCCAGACTGTCACGGACTCGCCCCGCGTGGTGGAGCGCTGTGGTGAAGCTCTGTGAAGATGCGGGGTCAGCCGCGCACCTGATGAATCGTCGCCCGGCGGCGCAAGGCATAGTAGGGGCCTGCGTGGCCGACGTGACCTTCGAGCACGACGAAGCCGCGCTCAGGGAGCGGTGTTGAGCTGTTGAGCTTCAGCGCACGATCCAGCACCGCACACGCCAACGATCAGCACTGGGCGATCGAGCGGTACGAACGCGATCGAGCAGTACACATCGGGAGACACGGGGACCATGGCAAAGCAGCGTCGGGATGAGCTCGCCGCCTACACGTTCGCTCGCAAGCGCACCGTCGCGGCGTTCCTGGCGCCGTCACCGGGCGGCTCGGAGGAAGGCGCACCGCGTCCCGTCCGTACGGTGATGCCCAGCCTCGGCGTGGGCGTCGTCCTGGTGATCGGCTTCATCGCGTGGGGCGTCATCAAGCCGACGGCTCCCAAGGGCTGGGACACTCCGGGTGAGCACATCATCGTGGACAGCGACTCGACCACGCGGTACGTGGTCCTGGACCCGGACCCGAAGGACAACAAGGTGGAGAAGGTGCTCCACCCGGTCCTCAACTACGCCTCCGCCAAGCTGCTGCTCGACAAGGGCAAGGGCAGCGTCCTCGAGGTCCCCGGCAAGGAGATCGACAAGAGCGGCATACGGCACGGCGCGACGATCGGCATCCCCTACGCCCCCGACCGGCTGCCCTCCAAGGAGGACGCGGCGAAGGCGAAGACCTGGGCGGTCTGCGAGCGCCCCGCTCCGGGAGCGAAGGGCACCATCGACCGCGCCGTCTTCGTCTTCGACTCCGAGGACGCCACATCGCTGGCCAACTCGGGAAAGGTCAACCACCGCGAAGCCCTGTATGTCGTCGAGCGTGAGACCGGACGCGAGTTCCTGGTCGACGGCAAGGGCAACCTCTTCCTACTCGGGGACCAGGAGGGCCTCGACCAGGTCACCATGGCGCAGCTGCGCGCCGCCGTCGTCGGCAGCAGGGCCCAAGCGCAGCCGGTGAGCCGGGAGTGGCTGCGCACCTTCAACGAAGGCGGCGTCATCACCTTTCCGACCGTCCCGTCCATCGGCGAGCCCACGTCGGTCCAGGGCCTCCCGCCCGAGGCGAGCACGGTGGGCCGCGTGCTCAAGGCGAAGGACGCGCAGGGCGATCAGTACTTCGTCGTCCTCAAGAACGAGGTCGCCGCCATCACGCCGTTCGTCGCCAACCTGCTCAAGCAGTCGCCCGACGCGGACAAGGCGTACGGAACCGACGAGATCGCCGACATCGAGGTCAACCCCCAGGAGATCATCGCCGCCAACGACGGCGACGCGGACTTCTTCTACGCGGACCGCGGCTGGCCGCAGGCCGTTCCCAAGCAGGCCAACCCCGCGGCCACGGCGACGGGCGAGGCCCTCACCACCTCGTGCAGCGTCTACAAGGGCACCATCGGCGAGGGCAACAAGCCGCAGCTCGCCACCTGGGCGGGTACGGGCTACCCCAAGAAGGTCATCACCGACACGCAGAGCGCCTACGTCTCGTCCGGCTCCGGCCTCCTCTTCCAGGAGGTCACCGGCAAGGCGGCGGGCGGCGGTGCGTGGTACCTGCTGACGGACACGGGACTGCGGTACTCGCTCCCGTCGAACAACGACAGCGCGGCGGGGCCGAGCGCCGGCGAAGCCTCTTCGTCCTCGTCCTCGTCGCAAGGCGGTCCGACCGAGACGGACAAGGCGCGCACGCGGCTGGGCTACGAGGACGTCTCCAAGCCGGCCATCGTGCCGCAGACCTGGGCGGCGTTCATCTCCAAGGGCCCGATGCTGGACACCGGTAGCGCGTCGCAGCCGCAGAGCCAGTGAGTGAGGCCGGCGCCGCCCTGCGCCGGCCCTCCCCGGCCGGCTCCGGCTGCCCACCGGTCACCGGCCCCTGCGCGCCCAACAGGTAGACAGGCAAGCACACTTGGGCAGCGGCCGGGGGTAACGGTGGGTAACTCGCTACGCGGGTCACAAGATGATTGCCCAAGTGTGTGTGAGCCGTGTAACTGCTTGGCCGCGCCTCTGGTTGAGTGACAGGCTGACGCTAGAGTGTTTGCAACGCTCAAGCGTGCGAAGCTTTTCCGGGCGCCCGCACAGGTTTCCCGGACCAACGACGACATGGGGGAAGGTTCATCATGGCCGGCCAGTTCCGGGTAACAGAGGACGAACTCACCAAGCTCTCCGGTGACATCAACACCGTCAACGGTCAGCTGCAGAGCGAGATCCGCCGTCTCAACGGAGTGATCGACCAGATCGCGGGTGGCTGGAAGGGCCAGGCGGCCACGTCCTACCACCAGCTGCAGGAGCGGTGGAACGCGGACGCCAAGAGGATGAGCGACATCCTCAATGACATCAAGGAAGCCGTGGACTCCACGCGGAGCAACTACTCCGCGTCCGAGGAGCAGCAGAACGCCGAGATCAGCAAGATCATGTCCGACTTCGGCTGATCGAGCCGTTCTTGAGCGGAAGTGCTCCAGCGGCGGCCGGGTCATCGCCTCATCGGCCTGACTCATCGGGCCGTCGACCCATCGGGCCGCCGAGGCCGACGGCACCGCCGAAGCACTCCAACTCTTCCTGATCTCCACCGACTTCCTTCGATTTCTTCCTGAAAGGGATGACGATGTCGATCCTCGTCAATTACGCAACGATCACCAACGCGTCCACGGACGTGAAGACGACCGCCGGCCGCATCAAGCAGCAGCTGGACGACCTCGAGGCCGCGGTCAAGCGCGTCGCCAACACCTGGGAAGGTGAGGCGCAGGAGGGCTACCAGCGCAAGCAGCGCGAGTGGGACCAGACCGCCGCCGACCTGCACTCCACCCTGCTGAAGATCTCCACGGCGCTGCAGAGCGCCGCCGAGAACTACCAGGCCACTGAGAAGAGCAACGCCCAGACCTGGGGCTGAGCCCGTCGGCGACCCGAGGGACATGACATGAAGAGAATCGGCCCAGCGGACGCCATGGCGTCCGCTGGGCCGACCTCTGCTTCGGGGTCGCACACGCTTTCTACGGGATCACGGACAGCTCCCACGGAGCCGTACACAGCAAATCCCGGACACATGCACGGACCTCACCGCATCCGTGCCACAGACAAGACCCAGCTGCGCAGGAAGCAAGGCAGCAAGGAAGCCCTGGGGGGCCTGGACATGAGGGGCCTGAACGTGGAGGGCCGGACAGCCCGTTCGCGTAGCCGCGACAGCCGCACGAGTGGAACCCGCGGACTGCAGCGGGCGTTTGGCGCGCTCGCGGTGACCGGGATCTGCCTGGCATCGGCACCGTTCCTGCCGCTGGCCCAGGCGGCGGCGTCGAAAGCACCGACAGCGACGACCACATCTGGGGCGACATCGGCGACACCGGCGGTCGGGGCGGCACCTGCCCACCTCGCGGACGCCGCGAACGCTCCTACTCCCGGCCGCGGCTCCGACCGCACGGACTTCGGCCTGTCGGACAGCACGGAGTGCGTCTTCGGCGGTGACGTCATCAAGTCCACACCCTGGTCGCTGCAGCGGATCCTCCTGGACCAGCTGTGGGAGCAGGCGAAGGGCGAAGACGTCACGGTCGCGGTGATCGACACCGGGGTCGACAAAAGCAACCCTCAGCTGACTTCCGCCGTGGCCGGTGGCGACACCTACGTCGACGGCCCCGCCACCAAGGACATCGAAGGCCACGGCACCAGGGTCGCCGGCATCATCGCGGCCCGCCCACTCAAGGGCACGGGCTTCGTGGGCATCGCGCCGAAGGCCAAGATCCTCTCCTACCGCTACACGGGCGGCCAGGAGAAGCAGGGCGACTCGGGCACGATGTCCGCCGCGATCCGGGACGCGGTCGCCAAGGGCGCCGACGTCATCAACATCTCGTCGGACACCGCCAACAAGAAGGACAACGGACCGCTGCGGAGAGCCGTCGCGGAAGCCGTGGGCCAGGGCGCGCTCATCATCGCTGCCGCCGGCAACGACGGCGCGGACGGCAGCACCGACGAGACGTACCCCGCCGCCTACGACGGCGTCCTGGCGGTGGCGGCCTCCGACCGCAACGACGAACGCGCCGTCTTCTCCCAGTCCGGCGACTTCGTGGACGTCGCGGCACCGGGCGTCGGCATGGTCTCCACGGTCCCCGACAAGGGCCAGTGCACCGCCGACGGCACGAGCTTCGCGGCGCCCTACGTGGCCGGGGTCGCGGCATTGCTGAAGGACAAGCACCCGGACTGGAACGCGGCCCAGATCGCCACACGCATCGAGGAAACGGCGCAGCGACCCGGGCGAGGCCCCAACCCGTACATCGGATGGGGCGTCGTGGACCCGGTCGCCGCGTTGTCGGACGACTCCGAGCCGGGCACCTCACCGAAGCCGGACCCGCCGGCCGCGGCCGGCTCGGGCGGCGTCGTCCCGATGGCCGTGACGATGGGCGAGAGCGAGTCGGAGCGGGAGCAGCGGGTGGCCATGTACGTGCTGGGCACGGGGCTTGCGCTGGCTCTGGTGGTTGCGGGGAGCGGGGTTGCTTTGCGGGACTGGCGTAGTCGGCGGGCTCGGGAGTCCGGACGGTCTTCCGGTTGATGCAGGACAGAGCGAAGACTTGGGCACCGCGAGGTGCTGACGACTTGGACAACAGGGGAGAGGACAACGGGGTATGAGCAACGGGATGCGGGTTGATCTCAGCGCGCTGGACGAGGTGATCCGGAAGCTCTGGCGGTTGCTTGACGACATGGACAAGGCCGGAACTACGTCGAAGTACGACACGACCATTCCGGAGCATGCCTTCGGCCAGACTTCTGGAGAAGTTGTGTTCCACGAGGCCAAGAACCTCCATGCGGCTCAAACCGAAATGAAGACAAAGATCGAGGGCATCATCAAGACGCTCCACGGGTTGATTGACGACTTCAGCACAAAAACCTCAAAGGTCCGGGACAGGTACAACGACGAGGAGCATGAGATCAAGAGGGGCGTCGGGGGCGGCTCGGGCGGGTCTACCAAGGGCAAGCTGGCGCAGACGAACTAGTTGAGTCCCGGAAAACACTGACGAGGAGAGTGGACCATGGCCGGCGCTGCCGAGGAAATGGCGTCCAGCAAGATTCAAGAGGACAACCAGAACAAGGCCAGGGCGGCAGAGCAGCAGAACAATCACGACCGCCTCATTGAGTCCGACAAGGTCGCGCGTAATAACGTGGCCTTCAACCGCGCGACCGAGAACGGAAAGACGCCGTTTGTCGAGTACTCGGTCAACGGATTGCGCAAGATGATCATGGATTCCAATCCCGGAAAAATTGCGGAGGTTGGATCCAACTGGAAAATGGTCCATAACATCCTGTCAGGTGGCGACGGCGACGGCGCGACCGGGGGTGTGGACGAGGTTTCCGCGAAGGACAGTGTCGCGGGTATGTTGCAGAGCGCAGTCGACGCCGTGCTCGAGCACTGGGAAGGCGAAGCGGCCCAAGCCTTTAAGCGTAGGGCGGACAACATCGCGGTCCAGATCCGAAACGGGGCTGCACACGCCAACTTCACAGCGGAGCAACTCTTTGCGATCAGCAAGGACCTCGACGCCGCTAAGACCAAGATGGCCGACATTCACGAACCGTCCAAGCTAGAGAGCGCGGGCGACAAGATGAATGACAACTCTGATCGCGATGACTCTCAGGCGCACAAGGATCTGGCTGCAGGCGTCAGCGCTGGCACTGTCGCCGAGGCGAATGAGAAGAACCTGTCGCTGGGGATGGAGCGTCGCCTGCAGGCCATGGCAGTGATGGAGCAGCTGGCCGCCAACTACAGGGTCTATGGGCAGAACCTCAAGAGTGGCGGGGGTCGAGACGACGTAACGGGCATTACGCCTCCGAGTAACGATGTGACAATGCCTCCCCCGATCACAATGCCGAGTGCTTCGGCGGGAAGTCCGGGTGCAGCTAGGGCGGGCAACAAGCCTTGGAGCGCAGGTTCCACTAGCAGCATCAAGTCGGCTCCCGCGGGGCCCCGCGATGCGGGTATCACGGGAGGTTCCCAGCTTCCGACCACCAGGACGAAGGTGGACAGCATCTCCCCAGGTCTGACAGGGGCTAGCCCGGGCGCGGGCTCCGCCGGCGTAAGCGGCGGTGGTGGCGGCCTCGGCACCGGCGGAGCGCAGAGCGCAGGCGTCGTAGGTGGCGGAGTGCCCGGTCTCGGGGGCAGCGCAGCCGCACGCGGAGGTGTCGGTGCAACGGGCGTTCGAGGTGGTTTGGCTGGCGGCGCGGCAGCAGGCCGCGGTGCTGGGGGTCGAGCCGGTGTGGGTGGCATGGGTGCCGCCGGAGCCGGTGGGGCAGGCCGAGGCGGTGCCGGAGCTAGTGGGCGTGGAGCTCTCGCCAAGTCCCGCGGCGGCGTAGTCGGAGCGGCCAAGGGAGTCACCGGCCAGGGCGCTGGCGGTGGCGCAGGACTCCACGGCAGTCGTGGAGGAACGCAGCGTGGCGGTATCGCAGGCGGAGCTGGCGGTATGGGCGGCCGCGGGGGCCGCCGGTCCGAGGATGAGAACAGCAGGGGAGACCGTCCCGACTACCTTGTCGAGGACGAAGAGACCTGGATCTCGGAAGAGGACCGAAACCGGAACGTACCGCGGACCATCGAGTAAGTACGCAGGCGGGCCGGGCGGAAAGGTGTCGTCTGCCCATGTATGAAGGCTGGTGCTCCCAGCCTTCGCTGAGTGAGGAGCAGGGAATTGGGTTTCAAGCAAGTCTGGCTCACGACAGGTGTCGTGGCGTTGACAGGAGCCTTGCTCCTCACTTCAGCCCCGACTGCCTCTGCGGATTACATTCGTGACAAGCAGTGGGTCATTGACGTTATGGACTTCAAGAAGGTCTGGTCAGAGTCCCAGGGCCAAGGCACGACAGTTGCCGTTGTTGATAGCGGAGTGGACGGCAACCAGCCGGATCTCACTGGGCAGGTATTGAAGGGCAAAGATGTCACCGGCGGTGGTGATGCCCAGAATGACACGGACGGGCATGGCACCGGTATGGCAAGTCTCATCGCTGGTCACGGACACGGTCCAAACAATGCTTCAGGTGTGATCGGCTTGGCACCGAGGGCCAAGATCCTCCCGATCAAGGCTGCAGATAACGACGAGTACAATGACAAGCAGTGGGCAGAAGGTGTCCGATACGCAGTTGATCAGGGTGCCGATGTCATCAATATGTCATTTGCTGATTCTCTTGCCCAGCCAGGTTCTGAGGGTGCTAATGCAATCCAGTATGCGCAGCAACACGACGTTGTCGTCGTAGCCTCGACGGGAAATGATGGAGCCGCAGGGCTTGAATATCCAGCGAAGCTTCCCGGTGTAGTAGCAGTAGGCGCTGTTGATGAATCACTGAGGATTTGGGCCAAGTCTAATTTCGGTGAAGGAGTGACGCTGACTGCTCCTGGTGCGAATATTGTCCGAGCGGACACGAGCCAATCAAATGGCTACGGAGAAGCCGATGGCACCTCAGACGCAACCGCCTACGTCTCCGCCACAGCAGCACTTGTCCGTGCCAAATACCCCGACCTTACTGCAGGCCAGGTCATCAACCGCCTGATCAAGTCAGCCACGCTGCTCGACCACGACGTAAAGAAGACACCTGACGAGGAGTACGGCTACGGCATCATCCGTCCGTACGCGGCATTGACGATGGACATTCCCAAAGGCCCCAAGCAGGGCCCGCTCGCCAAGTCCTCGCCGTCCACGTCCACGGATTCCGGTGCAGCTTCCGACGAAAACGACAGTAAGAGTCAGGCAGCCAAGAAAAAGAAGAAGTCCTCCTCGGGCAACTTCCTCCTCATCGCCGGCATCGCAGCCGCTGTAGTCGTCATCGGCATCGCCATTGCGGTAATCCGAAGCCGCCGCAACGGCGGTAACGGTGGCCCCGGTTCAGGCGGCGGAACCCCCCCTGCAGGTGCGGGCTACCCGCCGCAGTCCCCGACGGGATATCAGCAGTACCCAAGCACGGCATCCAACCAGGGCTACCCCACTCCTCCAGCCCAGTACCCGCAGCAGCAGCCGAACCCCTACGCACAACAGCCGCCCTCGCAAGACCGATGAGGACGCCATCGCGCTGGGCCCAAGGCACCGAAGCGACAATCAAGGGATAGAGAGTGGCCGACGATACGACGTACTACGCAGACAACGCGGGCAGGAACCTGGCCCGCAAGTTCGAGCTGCAGGCGTATGATCTTCGCGCCTTCCTTAAGTCGTTCGAGAATGAAACGGGTGAAGAAGCCATCACAGATGGCTTCGGGGTCCTCACTGAGTCAGAAGAGGTCACCACTGCCTATCTCGAGTACTCGGCAGAAGCGCTCCGCGCCATGGCGCTCGTGCACAGACACCTGGACGAGATCGCGGATGCACTGAAGCAGGTCAATGACAATACAGAGATAGGTGATGAGGAAGTTGCGGCGCTCTTCGGTAAGAGCGCCGACGGGGGCAAGTGATGAGCGGAAATGAGTCGACAGCAGAAGAGATTGTCGAAGCCGGATTCGAAGTCATCAGCCCTGGTGGTCGACCAGAAGAGCTGAGGCAGGCTGCCAAAGCATGGCGGAAGCTCGCGTCGGACGTCGCGGGACCCGAGGGCATCCTCCAGGCGTTGGACAAGAATGTCGAGGCGACAGTCGGGGACACCTGGCGTGGTCCTGCTGCTGATGCGTTCAGGAAGCACTGGATTGAGTTTCGGAAAGCAGTCGAGCAAGCTACTGAGCAATACAACGAGATCGCCAAGGGGCTCGATGAGGCTGCCGATGCCATCGAGGAGTGCAACGAAGAGATCCACGCGATCTATGCCGAGATAGGCATTTCAATCGGCGTCGGTGTGGCCCTCTCCTTCGTTACATTCGGATTCGGCGGTGCTGCAGCGGCGGCAAACGCTGCTCGTCTGGCGGCGCGGGCCGTGAGCATTGCTGGACGCCTCGGGGGGATTCTGAGCCGGATCGGTACTGCGTTCCGCACACTCCGGACGCTAGCACAGACTCATAAGTTCCTGACGAGCGTCGGAATTAACGCAATCGGCAATTTTGCTGGCTCGATTGGTAGCGCAGCAGTCGATGAGGGTGGTATTACTCCTGGCGAACTTGGAGAGGCGGCTTGGCAGTCCTCCCTCGGCGCTCTAGCCGGAACCGGGCCCGGCCTGTTCGTCGCGGGCAAAATCGCCGGGCGATTCGGCGACGGTGTGGCGGATGCCATGGTATCCGGCGCCGTTGGTGGCGCCACCGGGAATGTGACAGGTGGACTCGTCGTAGACGGAGTTCGCATGGGTACCGGAGACCTCCCGACCACCGGTAATGGCTTGAAAGAGATGGGCTACAACGCCCTCGCAAACGCAATCGGTGGCACCGTGGGGGGTGGTGTCGCGGGTGGTGTGGGATATCATGCATCCCATCAAAGTGATGGCGTTCAAAAACCGGATGACTTTCCGGACATCCCCCAACGGACCGGTCCCGACGTAGCTTTTGAGGGAATTCCCGCAGGGCTGGGGGCCACTGGGGCTGGTGCGGCAACCAGCCGCATTGAAGAAGCCATGAAAGGGGGCGAGAGCGATGGGGGCGAACCGAAGGATTCACCGAAGGCAGAGACCCGATCGCAGCCCTCGGCGGGACAGCGCAGTATCAAGGACGACTTCGGGTGAGTCATATGTTCCGTACCATGAGGGTTTGCCTTGCGCTGGTCGCTCTGGGTATTGCCGCAGTCGTTGTACGTGCTTTTGCAGCGCCTGCTGAGGTAACGCCCCGATGGGACTTGCTCGTTTGCATTCTGGTCGCTCTTGTAGGTGCAACCGGTGGATTCATCACTCTCCTCCGAAGCAGGCCCTCTGAAGCAGGCGTTGTTTCTGGAGGCCGGTATTGGTGGCCGGCGCAACGTAGCGCATGGATGGGGTTTGGTCTGTTCCTCATCATAGTGCCTGTGTTCCTTGTGGTTTACGCAACGTTTTCTTACTCTGCCGACGCATGGCGGATCACCGAGGCCGGCCACACCATCACGGAGGTCAAGGTTCACGGAGTTCTCTCATCCGAGCACTCCAGGAATCAGCGGACGGGGAACACTACTTACTCCTCAGAGGTCGAGGTGTCGATTCCGTTCGCTAGTGGCAGTCGGGATGTCTCAGGCAAGGTATTCTCCGATGAGCCGATGCGTGCTGGTGATGAGGTCTGGGCTCTGTACGCACCTTCGTCGGGATCTTTGGGAGCCATTCTTGACACCGACCGGGGAGCCTTGGAGGAGAAGACTGGTGGACCTGCCAGCCTGCCTCTGATTCTCTTGGTAGCGGGCTGGACAACCTGGTGGACCCTCCTTGCGTGGGTATGCGGCACGGTCGGGAGTTCACTCCCTGCGCTGAAGGCCGGCCGTGTCCGATCCCTCGGAGTCTCAGTGGTCGGAGGCGGGGCAGCCCGAGGTCGGAAGTCACAGGATGGGCAGGAATCGGGCCGACCGAATCCGTGCCTGCTTCTCAACGGACCCGGCGGCGTTCGGTTGCGGCTCTTTATGGACCGAGCTGTTGATCCCGTTTCTGTCGCCGAAAACGCCTCTGGGGAGGCTCAACTTTATTGGGCTCCGCAACCTCGAAGTGGGTCTCAAGCCCCTGCTAGGCGCCAAGCCGTGCTTGTTCTTCAGGGCAACCGATACGTTCGTGGATGGGTTGACGCTGCGCCTGGCTCTGTAATTCCGGATGGTGCGCCGGTGTCTGCGTCGAAGGAACTCCCCGGAGGACGTGAACTGCGCGCAATTAGGACACTGCCGGTTTGGGACCCTGCAGTGCACGGCGTTGGATTTGTGGCCTTGCATGTTGCGCTGCTGGCGTTGATGCTAATGACGCTGGGTGTGGGCAATACGGGGGCTGTGCTGCTGGCTTCAGTTGCCGTCCTGGCACTCCCCGTTGCCTGGATGGTGACCGCAAGCCGCCGCACGCGACAACTGGCTGAACTCCTGGTTCAGGATGAGCCTGTCGGTCCATCTGCTGGCGCGAACTGACCCTGCCAGCACGCTTTTGCGTCTGGCAGTACGGGGCTGAGTTACAGAAGCAGCGCGCCAAACCCTGGAGCGCGGGCCTCGCTACCAGCACTAAGCCAACCCCTGCGTCGCCTCATGATTGTGGAATTACGGGGAGGAGCTCGCAGCTCCCGACGGCCGGGATGAAGGTGGACAGCATCTCTCCAGGCTGGACGGGGACTGGTCCCGTCACGGGTACGGGCGGAGGCATAGGCAGCGATGGCCGTATCTGCACCCCTGGCGGAGCGGCCAGCCCCGCGGGCGGTAGCGGTGGTCTTGCTGGTGGCAGTTCGGCAAGTCCGAGCGGTGGAAGCCGAACAGGTGATGGGCGGCTTGGGCGGTACCGGAGCTGGCCGAGGCGGCGCGGGCACAGGGGCCGTAACGGTCGGCGGTCCGAAGAAGGAAACAGCAGGGGAGACCACCCCGACCCCAGCATGTGTGATCACCGCCCATATGAGGGTGGTGCCAGTGCGGGAAACCGGGGCTCCTGAGACCCACCAGACAAGAATGTGAAGGGAGTTTTCTCAATGGGCCTCGTCGTCCTTGTGGTTGGCGTCATCGGCATAGGAGCCGTGATTGGCGCCGTCGCCGTCTTCGCTGCGCTGCGCAGTCGCCGCAACTTTGGTAGGGACCAGACCGTCCCTGGAATGGGCGCTTACCCCCAGCACCTGGGTTACCCGCCTCAGCAGCCGAGCTATCCAAACATCCAGCAGCCGTACCCGTCACCCCCCAACCAGGGTGATACCGATTCCCCCGCACAGTTCCCGCCGCACTCGAACGCCTACCCCCAGCAACCCCGTCATCCGGGCTGAATCGGTATGCGTGTGGCGCACCCTATCGGCCGGTGACCGGCATGACTTGGCGAGGCAGGTGATTTCGTCGTCCCAATCGCCTGTTGTCGATTTGAGTAAGCGTCCGCTGGCCGTCGCCGAGTCCCAGCACCATGGCGCAGCCCTCCGTTGGAGGCTTTGGGCTTCCCAGCGTGACCATCCAGGTACTGCCGTTCTCGTGGCGCATTTGCGGTAATGAGGGTTGTGGCACCAGGAGGGCGGTGGGTAAGGGAGCCGGTGGCCGGGAAGGCCTGAGTGGTAGAAGGGAGCCCGCTTGCTGCGGCGCGGGCCTGCACGGTAGCCGCAGGGGAACACAACGCGGCGCTATAACAGGTGGAGCTGGCGGCGTGATCGGCCGCGGTGGCCGGCGGTCCGAGAATGAGAAACGGCCAGGGGCAACCGTCCCGACTACTTGGTCGAGGAGTTAGAGACCTGGTTCTCGGAGGAAGACCGCAACCGCAACGCTCCGCGAACCATCGAGTAAGCATCGAGACTGGCCTACGGAAAGTCGTCTGCCCATTTTTGAGGAAGATTTCGGTGATGACGAGGTCCAGCACCATGGCCCGTTGCTTGGCTCTGTTGGGACTCAGCATTGCTGCTGCGGTCGCCGCCGTCCTGATTCAGCCCTCCACTCGCCCACCCAGGTGGGACCTCTTCGCCTGTCTAGCGGCGGCTGCAGTTGCTGCGATGGGCGGATCCCTCCTCCTCCGCCGGCGCTCCGCCAATGACCTGGACGTGGGCGGCAAACACTGGTGGGTGGAGCAACGCAACGGCTGGGTCGGATTCGCGTCCTGGTCCTGGGTGGTGGCCGCGTTTCTGGTGGCTTACGCGGTACTCTCTCCAGCGCACGCAGCGTGGGAGATCGTTGACGCCGGTTCCGCGATGCGCACAACCGCGATCGACAAGGTCTTGTCCACGGAGTATGTACGCAGTCAGCGCACTGGGCATTACAGTTCCACGGTGCAGGTATCTGTGCCGTTCGATCAAAGGCCCGAGATCCTTGAAGCGGAGATGAAGTCAAGCAACAAGCCGCGAGCAGGAGAGAAGGTCTGGGTTCTCTTTGCACCGTCGTCACCCCACTTGGGTTTTTTTATCGGGGATCGGCAGTCGCTTGAGGAGAAGATCGGCGGCCGGGCAGACTTGTGGACCGTCTTCTCGGCTCTGGGGTGTCTTGTCTTCTGCTGGTTCATGAACCTCTTTGGTCGCTGGCGCTCGGATCCTGTGGCTGGCCTTCACCGTTCGCGACAACAAGGATCACTCCACGCACTGTCCATCTGTGTCACAGGGGTGGGTGTGGCCCTTGACGAGCGCCCGGCGTCTACGTCTGCGACAAAATACCTGAAGCCTTGTATTCGCATAACGAATGCAGAGTTCGGCGAGATGTATCTGTATCTGGACGACATCGTCGACCCTGTGCCCCTGCGGGAACCGCTCATGGGCGTCCGGGGGCACGTCTATTGGCGTCGGCCTACTCGGCAGCTCCCTTACGCGAGTTCAGTCGGTTACGCCGTTCTGATTCTGGACGGAGGGCGTTATGTCGCCGGATGGCTTGAGTCTTCGGACGCTTCAGTCGACCTGCCACACGCCGCGCTTGTCTCGACGGATTGGGAACTCCCAGCAGCGGGCGAGACCCGAGCCCTTCACCCCGTATCCCCTCTAGAGGCAAGCGCCAATGCCACCGTCCTGCAGGGGCTCATACTCGGCATCGTGACCCTGGCCGTGATCACCTTTGGGGTCGGTACTGTAGCGACGGTTGCTCTCGCGGTGGCGTCCGTGCTGGCAGTTCTGATGGGGAGCAAGCGGGCAGGACGTCAAGTGAAGCGGCATTTGGAGGGCCTTGCGTCCGACTTTGACGTGAGCCCTGGGAAGATGACCGGAGCCTGATCGCTGACCAGCGGGGTGCGTGATCCACGGACGCCCCCCCCATCGCCAGGCACCGAGCCCCGAGGGACCGGTTGCTTGAGTTCACCCTCACACGCGTAACTGACATCCAGGAGTAGGGCACTTGAAGACGGATGCCCCCGTCCCCATGGGCAAGCGTGCGTTTGACGACCCGGGGACCCGGCTTACATGTGAGCGTGCTCGCCGAAGGGCACTCATCAACCTCGCGGTCCGAGCGGGGGTCTGGATGGCCTTGCTGATCGCGGCGCGCACCGTCGAGACCGACGCGCAGCTTGTTGAGGGGATGGCTTCGTTCCTCCTGATCCCCACTGCCTTCTTGCTGGCCGGGCCGGCCAAGAAGCTGCGCTGGCTGCGGACCGTCGAAGCTGTGCTCCGGTCCTGCCCCTGGCAGTACTGCGTCGTGGCTCGTGATCAAGGCGTCCCTGTGAACAACGGAGCCGGAATACGGGTGCAGCTTGCTGCCCATACAGCCGAGGAGCCCAGGTCGGCGACCATGGCTGCCCGGACCTGGCGCCTACGCCGGCCGAAGCCGGGACGGTTGGAGAAAGCTACCTGGTTCGCGGGCGACCTGGACCGCGGGGGCGTCATCGCCATGTCCGGCGGTCATGTGTTGGGGACTGTCCAGCGGCCGTAGATGGCCGGTGCTTGGCATCGTCGGTGCAACCGACAGTGATGGGCGGCCGGCAGAACCTAGATGCCGTGGCCATGCCTTCGGCTGACGACTCATGTGATCAGAAGGAAAGGCAGGGTGAACGAAGACTGCCGTGATTACGTCCAGCCCCACCTCCAGCCTGCCGAGCGGCTGCTTGCGGTCTGCGAGTGCGAACTGGCTCCCGGGGTGCCGGAGCGACCGCTATGGCTACGGCAGCCTCCTCAAGAGTCAGAGCCGGAGCGCTGGATCAAGTCCCGCCTCCCCGGGCCAGTTCAGAGGTTCCTGCGGCCTAGCGAACCGAAGCCCGTCACACGCTTTGAACGGACGATGGAAGGAGTTCACCAGTCAGCGGAGCATGGCCTCACACAGGCGGCTCTTGGCAAGGGCATGCATGGGGGGTGGGAGAGCCAGGCAGGGCAATTTCTGGTGGCGCACTACACGGCGGCACGTTTGTCCGCTACGACGCTCGTGGTCGCGTTCACCGACCGCCGGGTGCTCGCCCTCGCCGACCGCGCGAAGCTGTGGAACAGCGGTCGAGCGTACGAACTCCATTGGGAGGCCCCGCGATCGGGAGTGCTGGAAGTCCGTGCGAATCCGAAGGGTGTGTTCCAGCGAGGCCGATTCGAGTTGGTGTTCGTAGACGAATCGTGGATCGCCTTGGTGGCATTGGTCCCGACGCACGCGAAGCCGTTCGCCGCACAGGTGGGCATCTCTGGACCCCAGGGGCATCACGGCCGATCGGCCAGCTGAGGCACAACTCGATCGAGTAGCGCCTGACCCCCGGTCGCCGGTTTCGCTCCAGTGGACGGACACTCTGGCGAGGGCGTCCCAGCGGATGACGTTCTGCTGAGTGCGGGTTCGCAGCCACGGACCCGTGTCTGTCGACGCTCGCGACGAGGTGATGGGGCCAGAGGGTCGAGCGGAAAACCTTGAGGCCCGAGTAGCCGGTGGGCGCGGAACCCAGTGCGGCGAGTCCCACAAGGCATGGGTACATACGGCTCGCAGTGACGATCCAGTGGCGCTCCTGTGGCGGTTTCCCGTAGAGCTGCGGGCCCGCGGGGGCTCGGAACGGAACGACCAGCCAGTGCTTATAGGGCCACGTTCTGCCCACGAACCACCAAGGTGGACGGCGCCGAGGCGACCAAGGGCCGCCCGAAGAGCATGACGCTCACGCTGCACACCGCAGAGGGCCACGAGTCGCCACTCATGCGGATGGTCCCGGTCCCGCGGCGCGGCCCGTGGCGCAACCCCTGAACTTCTCCCGCTCGTGTTCGGGCAGCCCGCGAAGCTGTCTCCGACGTCCATAACTGATGCTCGACGACCCAGTGGGTCTCGTGTGGTCATGGACCGCCTTGGTCGTCGGCGGTGAGCCGCTGTTCCAGGTGGCTGAGCAGGTGGGTGCATTGCCGGACCGTGTCGAGGTCGTCGCCCAGGATAGCGGCGAGCTCCTGTGCCCAGGCGGCGCGCAGCACCCGGAGGTTGGCCGCCGCGCGCTCCGTCGGGCGCACGGCGATGCCGCGGCCGTTGGTGGCGGCGCGGGAAACCATCCCCTTGCCCTCGAGGCTGCGCAGCGCCGTGCTGACGTTGGTGCGCTGCAGCCGGGTGCGGCGGGCGATCTCGCTCGGCGCGGCCCCGGGGTACAGGTCGACGACCCGCATCACCTGCCGCTCGGTTTCGGTCAGCGTCACCACCTGCGGGCCTTCCGGAGTCCGGGCACGCACCAGTCGGCCGACGTTGAGGATCAGGTCGGCGAGGTCGGCGAGCGGGCCACCGGCGTCCGTGCCGACGGCGTCTTTTGTGTCGCGGGGCATGGCACCACTCTACTGAGTTATGCCACCATAATTATATGTCCATAACTCATGGTGATGCGCAAGATCGGCAGACGGTCGCCACGGCGGAGAGCACCGACGTCCCGAAGCCGGTGAACCTGGGGCGCCGGGCGCGGCTGGCCCTGCTGCTCGGCTCGCTGAGCGCCTTCGGTGCACTCACGATCGACATGTACCTACCCGCCATGCCGAGCATGGCTCACCAGCTGCACACCAGCGCGCCGCTGGTTCAGATGACCCTCACGGCGTTCGTCGTCGGCCTGGCCCTCTTCCAAGTAATCGTCGGTCCACTGTCGGACGCATGGGGCCGGCGCCGCCCGCTGCTTGCCGGTATGGCGCTGTACCTGGCGGGGTCGCTGTGGTGCGCGCTGGCGCCCACCGTCGGCTACCTGATCGCCGGCCGGATACTGCAGTCGCTGGGTGCGGCCGCGGGCACGGTCCTGGCGCGGGCCATCGTGCGGGACCTGTTCTCCGGCACCGCCATGACCCGGTTCTTCTCCACCCTCATGGTCGTCAACGGCGTCGCCCCGGTCGTGGCGCCCGTCATCGGCGGCCAACTGCTGGCGCTCACCACCTGGCGCGCGGTGTTCCTGGTGCTCGCCGCCGTCGGCGCCGTCCTGCTGCTTGCGGTCGTCTTCGCGCTGCCCGAGTCGCTTCCGGACGCCAAGCGGGCACCGGCCCACCTGCGCGCGACGCTGCGGACCTTCCGGACGCTGGTCACCGACCTCCATTACCTGCGGTACGTGCTCGCCGCGGCACTGATGTTCGCCGCCGTGTTCGCTTACATCTCCGGATCGTCGTTCGTCCTGCAAGACGCCTACGGGCTCACGGCCCAACGGTTCAGCCTCGTCTTCGGCCTCAACGGTCTGGGCATCGTGCTGCTCGGGCAGGTCAGCGGCTGGCTCGTCGGCCGCGCCGCCGACGAGCACACCCTGCTGCGCGTCAGTCTGACCGTGGCAACCCTCGGCTCCGCCGGCGTCCTGACCTGCGCCGTGCTAGGCCTCCCGCTACCGCTGCTGCTGACCTGCCTTTTCCTGGTGGTGTCCATGCTCGGCATCGTGCTGGCCAACGCCACATCCCTGGCACTGAGCGGCCACGGCTCCGCCGCCGGAGCCGCCTCCTCCCTGCAAGGACTACTGCAATTCCTCGTCGGCGGCCTCGCCGCCTCCGCCATGAGCCTGCCCGGCCAGGTCACCGCAGTCGCCATGGGCACCACCATGGCCATCTGCGCCGCAGCCGCGCTGGCCGTTCTCAATTTCCGCCGTACGTGAAACACATGCTCATTTCCGGAGTTCCGGGGCCAGATGTCGGTGCGTTCGGGACCAGCGAGCGCGTGCTGATCTCGACATTCGTGAGTTCCGGTGCCGCCGGAATCAGCACGGACAGCCAACTGATCATTTCAGGATGAGGCACGTAGGCGGCGCAGGCATATGAGACAGGCGCCGGGGCCTGCGGCGGGGTCGGCCCCGCAGTCCCCGAATCGGCGGGACGGCGTCCAGCAGCGGCAGGAGCTGGGTGATGTCGTGCCGGTTGCCGCCGTGAGCGTGACGGCAAGCGGGGTTCCGTGGCGGTCGACGATCAGGTGGTGCTTGGAGCCGGGGCGGGCGCGGTCGACGGGTGAGGGGCTGATGTGGTCCCCCCTTTGAGTGCCCGGACGTGCGACCCGTCTACGGAGCAGTCATCCAGGTCCAGCAGGCCGGCAGGGCGCAGCTCGGTCAGCAGGGCCGCGTGCAGGCGCGGCCATACACCCGCCTCGGTCCAGTCCCGCAGCCGGCGCCCGGCCGTCACCCCGGAGCATCCCACCGTCTCCGCGGGGACGTCACGCCATGCGACCCCGGTCGCCAGCACATACATCACACCAGCGAGTGCCACTCGGTCGGGAATGCGCAACCGCCCGGGGTAGCGATGGCGCCGCTCGGTAGCGGGCGGCAGGAGCGGGGCACGGCCCACGGACCGGAAGCGTTGGCGGCGTCCCCTCAGAGCACCCTGCCGGCGGTCCGCTCCCGGTGTCCCTCGTAGTCGGGAACGCCGCAGTGGCCTGGCTCGCGTTGCGTCTCGCCGAGCCAAAGGTGCGGGACGTACTGTCGGATCGCCTTGACCAAGGGCTCCCGGTAGCTCGCGGCTGTGCCGTTCATGACGAAGCGATAGCGCAGACGCGGGAGGCCAGGTCGGAGGGGCTGCTCGTCGCGGACCAAGACCCACAGCACTGGGTCATCGCGGTCGATCGGGCCGTTGGGGCACAACTCGATCGAGTAGCGCCTTTCACCTCGGTTGCCGGTTTCGCTCCAGTGGACTGCAACGCCGGCGAGGGCGTCCCAGCGGATGACGCTCTGCTGAGTGCGGGTCCGCAGCCACAGCCCCGTGTCGTCCACGCTCACGGCCAGGTGATGGAACGACAGGGCCGAGCGGAAGATCTTGAAGCCCGAGTAGCCGATGGTCGCGAAGCCCAGTGCAACGAGGCCCACCGGTTGGGGCTTGTTGCCGTTCAGACCGGCGGTGATGACCACTGCCAAGACGACGAAGAATGCACCCATCGCCATGAAGATCCCACCGAGCGTGAACCCTTGCCGGGCGCTTCTCCGGCCGTAGTGAATGACGGTGGCCGTGGGGGCGGGACCATGGGGGGTGAACGTCGACATGACCCGAGAGTCTATGCGGGTTCCTGCAACACCGGCCTGCCGGACGTCTGCTGGGTCGGCGTCTCACACATGCGTAGTGCGCCGTGGTTCCCGTAGGGGGACGAGCTCATGTTCTTTGTGCATGAGCCAGGAATGGGTTGGGGTCAGGGTCCCGTGCGGCGGGGTTGGAGTGGGGCGAGCGAGCGATCGAGGCGTGAAGGGCCGAGGTGTGGCCGAAGGCACGGAGAGACCGGACCACTTGGCAAGTCGTAACGTCGCAGTTCAGCAGGGCTTTCTGCGTTTGTGATCAATCCTTGGTCAGGGCGACGGCTCCGCGGCTTGGGCGATCCAGCTCAGCAGACCCACGAGTGCTGCTGGGCCGCCCGATCCGGCTTGCTATCCGAAGTCGGCCCTGACGAGATCGGTGACAGAACTCCTCCGCTCGTCGCCGCTGTCAGCATGCCGACTGGGCGCTGCTTCGCTGGAAAACGTCAGGTCGTGGGCGGTCTTCGACAACAGCGAGACGTAGAAGGGCAGGTCGGGGAGCGAGGGTGTGGTGAGGCTCAGGACGAGGAGTCGTTGCACACGGGGGAGGGGGAGGTACACGTCCGCCCTGGCGAGTGGCAGAGAGGGGGCCGTGTCATCTGCGGGATCGGCATGCCACTCGATGCCACACAGGACAAGGACGCCTGGCCCTGCTGGGACACGTATCTCTTCGACGGTGTTGTTGTCGTTGGCGGACAACGCCTCGAAGAGCCCGCGCGCCGAGAGCTCCGCGTCAGGTTCGTCCAGCGGGTCGAGGCGGGCCAGCAGTGAGGCCGTGGTGAGGCGGCCGTCGGGAGTTTCGTCGAGGCAGAAGCCGGCGTAGAAGGAGTTCTCGGCGAGAGCGTGGTCGGCCATCTCACGGTAGGAGTGGAAGGCGACCTCACGCTGGAAGTCACTTCCGGTGGGCCAGATCTGCTTCGCTGTGGACCACAACTGCTCAAGCTGCGCCTCGGGTTCGAGATCGAGACCCAGGGAGTGGAACCCTCCGGGGATGTCGAGGTGCAGTTCTGGTTCGGCACCGGCGGTCATACGAGTTCCGTCCACAGCTGTCCTTCCCAGATGCGCAGCGACGCTCCGTCGCCCGAGACACGAAGGCCGTGCGAGGAGACGATCTCC
The DNA here is from genome assembly GCF_000717875.1 of Streptomyces sp. NRRL S-455. Classification (GTDB taxonomy): domain Bacteria; phylum Actinomycetota; class Actinomycetes; order Streptomycetales; family Streptomycetaceae; genus Streptomyces. The sequence continues at coordinate 43,329 of NZ_JOCT01000003.1, read as the reverse complement.
TCGATCGTGTTCTCCGGCAGACCCCGGTAGTCACGGGGGCGCAGGGTGAGCCCCCTGCTGTCATTGCGCACCTTCCACCTGGGCGCGTGGAACACCGTGGTGGCGAGAGAGAACCGCTGGGTGCGGAGCTGCTCGGCCAGCGCAGCGACCTTCCTGTCCAGGTGCGTGCGCCGCTTCGCCGTGTCGCGCGACATCTGGAACGCCAGGCTGCTCGGCGAGGTCGACCGCGCTATGGCGCGGCGGGGGTCGATCCCGTCGGCGTTGCCGCCGTCCGCGTCTGCCACCAGCTTGAACGCCAGGAGCAGGCACCGGCCCACGACTTCGAGGGGAATGACGACCCACTGCACCACGAACCAGAGGAAGAGCGCAGACCGGGGAAGTACCGGCAGCACCGGGTGCTCGCCGGATGCGCCCCACTGGGACGCGTCAGCCGCGGTGTGCGTCATACGAAGTGCCCCGGCGCGGGGGAACAGGCTGATTCCGAAGGAAAGGCGTTGTGCGGTGTCGGCGCCGACCTCCAAGTGGTGTGCGTGGGCGAGACGTTGCAAGGTGTCGAGGGGAACGCCGCGGTAGTGCCGGGGCTTCAGCCGGACACCCAGCCCCTTGGGCTTCAGGCCGACTCCCGTCCGGGTGTCCGTGCTCGACTCGGATTCCCTTCCGGGCCCGGCCGGCGGTTCCGGCAGCGGGACGAGCTCGTGGTGGAACCTGGTCCGCAGACTGAACCGCTGCTGCTCGATATCCCGCGCTACACGGGCGAACTCGCGGTCCAGATACCTCTCGTGCCAGGCCCTGCTCCGAGACAGCCGGAGCACGAGTTTGTACGGCGACAGGAAGGCTCTGAACGGGTCGAGCACCTCGGAAACGTGGGACTGCCCGGTGAGCAACATGAGGACCTGGCAGAGGAACCCCAGGGGAATGAGCAACCACTGGGTGGCGAACCACAGCAGGAGCGCGATCCTTGAACGGTGAGGGAGAACGGGTGCGGCGGACGTCTCGAGGGGAGAGGTGGCAGCCATGGTCATTCTCCCGTCAGGCTGTCGTGGACGCCGGTCACGGTTCCCGGCACGGAGGCGGCGAGCAGCGGTCCCTTCGACCACCAGGAGGTCGGATCGAGTGTCCCGTCGTAGCGCAGTGCGGACCGGAAGGAGTCGATGTCCCGCAGGCCGGGGACACGCTCGACGACTTCGAGGAGTCCCCTTTCGCCGATGCTCGATCCCAGGTTCTTGGCCACTGTGTGCTCCCAGGCGAGCTTGAAGCGGTGGCCGTCCGCCGCGATGACGTCGCCGATCCGCTCGCCGCTGAAGAGTTTGGTGGCAGGCCCCTTGACCGAGTCGAAGCCCGCGTCGGCGATGCGCGCGGCATACATCGCTTCGTCGGCGGTGCGCCCGACCGTCGTCACCACCTTCGTCGTCCCCGTGATGGCGGTCTTGGCGAACCCCACGCCCGGTAGGGCACCGAGGGCGTCACCGGCGAGGTCCGTCAGACCGATGTCGGCCCCGCCGAGCTTGGCCGCGCCGTGCGCGAGCAGTGCCCCTGCCGAGAGCCCGGCGCCGGCCAGGGCGAGCGCCCCGGACAGAGGCGGGCACCACAGAGTCAGCAGCGCCAGAATGCCGAGGACGGCGGAGATGTTGCTCAGCCAGTCGCCGATCGTCTTCAGCAGGTCCTTGTGCCGGGCGCACCATTCCTGGATGGCGTGCCCGAGCTTCTGGAACTGGTCGCCCAGGCGCTCCCAGAATCCCGGATCGGGCGCGTTCTCGGTCGCCTTGCGCAGGTGACCCGCGACCCCCCGGGCCTGGGCCTGGTGCTCTTCCAGAAGATGCTCGGCGCGCTTGATGATCTCCTCGAGTTCGCGCTCGGCCTGGTTCAGCCGCGCTGAGGCTGCTGACAGGTCGCCGTCGGCCTGCTGCAGCCGGGCACTCGCGGCGTCGATCTTCGCCTGAGCGTCCTGCAGGGCGGGACCGGTGAAGTACTGGCGGCTGAGGCGGAACGCGGGATCCGATGCCGCCTGGTTGTAGCGGTTCGTCGCGGCGTCCTTGGCCTTGTCCGCGGAGGCGACATGGCCCTTGGCCTGCTTGGCCTGAGCTTCGTAGGTACGGGCTGTGCTCTGGTAGTCGGCCAGCGCCGCGCGCCACTTCGACAGCTCCGACGACGCTGTGCTCATCGCCTCCTGGCTGTCCTTCAGATAGCGGGGCAGCTCCCCGACCTTCTTCGAGAAGGCGGAGGCGGCGTCCCCAGCCCAAGTGACGTTCCCTGTGAGGCGCTTGATGCTGTTCTGCGCGTTGTCGAGTGCGGTTGCCGCCTTCTTTGTGCGGGCTGCCAGTGAATCCACGTTGCCGGGATTGCCCGGTGCCGGGTCGAAGCCGAGCGCGGGGTACGAGTCGCTGCTCACCGCGTGCCGCCCTTCCCGGCGAAGCCGTCACGCAGGGCCGTCTCGACGTCCCGGTAGGTGTCGCGGGTCTTCTTCAGACCGTCCTCGATGGCCTGCGTGCCCTCGGCGATCTTCGTGATCGCGTCGTCCCAGCTGTCGTGGAACTCGTCGCAGGCGTTGTCGAGTTCCTTGCTGCCGGTGGTCTTCGGGCCGGTGTCGCGCAGCGCGTTCAGCGCCGCACGCATCTCATCCTGGCTCCGGTGAAGTTCCCGGACCAATGTGTCCAGCTCGGATATGTCTACCTTGAAGCCTGCCCCCATGGCGCTGGCATCCCCCTGTCTCACCCGGCGCGTTCGTTGGCTGCCGCAACACGATATGCAGCAGGAGTCGGGTGACCGGTCCGGGGTCTTCTCGTTCGCAGAACCTTCATGGCACGTCCGCACTGCCTGCCGGGGTGCCGCTGACCGCCGCACCCTCTGCGGCTTTTGGGAACTTCGCCTCGCGTTGCCGTCGCCGTCGCCGTCGCCGTCGTCGTCGCTGTCCTCGGCCGCGGTGACGTCGAGGTACGGGGATCTCGCAGTGTCCGTCGGTGCTGACACCGAACGCGATCGACGTGTGGACACCTCAAGCCGCAACTCCGGCCACATGCCGGATGGTTGTGGTGGATCAGCGTCCCCCACTGGGCAAGGGCCCGAAGTCCGTGGCACTCACCCCATGAGTTACATTCACGGCGATGATCATCCCTGCGGGGGCTCTGCGTTACGCCACGTCGTTCTCGTTCCCGGCGGAGATCAACCAGCCGTGCAGACCCTCGACCACACCTGAGCAAGACAGTGAGGACGCTTTCGGGTGAGCAAGAAGAAGCAGGCTGACACCCTCCGCGCTACGGTCGAGCGGGCGAGGGTGTTGGTACCGACAGGTGAGGTGCTGCGCGCTGAACACTGCGTCGGTTTGGCCGAACGGGCACCGTCCCCCGGCTATTTTCGCCGCCCGCGCGTTCTGCGATCAGAGCGCCGCACGCTCGGTGGCTGGCTGTGGATCCCGATCGGCTGGCTCGTGCGAGTGCTTACGGCCTCCTCGTGGAACCCGATCGAGTGGCTGATCGAGGCGTTCATGGAGCGGGACAAGAAGAAGCCGGGCAAGCCGTTTCACGGCGGCTGGGACAGCATGGCCGGCCAGCTGGCCCGCGGCCTGGTGCCTCGGACGAAGAACCCGGCGAACCAGGCGATCAGGGTGATGCAGGTGACCGACCGCCGCCTGCAAATCGTCTACGTGTCACGCGTGCGTTCCCTCGCCGGCAACCCTGGCCCGGTCGAAGCGGGGTGGGCCACGGACATTCGCAACGTGACCTGGATCCGGGATCGCAGCGATGTGGTGGGCGGCGACCACGAGATCGGCTTCGTCGACGGTTCATGGTGCACCGTCCACTTCTCGGGTGACGGTTGGAGCCGGATGTCGGACGCGTTCCCGGCCCGGTTGAGCCATCTCGACCCTCTTCCGTACCGAGGGTGAGTGACGTCGCACCTCCATATGGGCATGTCCGCCACGTCGGGCGGACTCGCCCTGCTCGCACTGCCGTTGGCGCACGCTTGCCCTGGCGTACCTCGAGAGCTCATAGCGCGATCGGCTGGGCGCGCGACGGCGCCGACGTGCCCCCGGTTCCTGAGCTCCGCTGCCGTGACAAGGCATCGGCGAGGTCGCGTACAGGCCGGACGCAGCAGGAGGGCGGCTGCGGTATTCCGGGAGAGCGCCAAGGCCGGTCAGGACGATCAACCCGTCCAGCTTGGGCGGACACCGGACGCCCTCCACTGCCGCGAACCCCGTCGGTGCTGGTCAGACCTTGGTGAAGCACATGGTGTAGCTGGCCCTGTGGCCGCTGTTGCGGAACTGAATCCCGTAGTCGTACTCGGATCCGCACTCCTGGTATTTGCCAGGCATCCACTCGTCCAACTTGTACTCCGCCTCGGCGGAGTCACAGTCGACGACCGTAGGCACCGGTTCGCCGTCGGGATCCTTGACCTTGACGCAGTCGCCGATCTCCGGTTCGTGCTTCTTGGCCTCGTCTGCCGCTGCGGACGCCGCAGCCTCAGCCTTCGCCTTGCCCCCGGTCGGGCTGGTGTTGTAGTCCCAGACCCAGTAGCCCACGGCGCCGAACACCGCCAGGACGACGACGCCGGACTTCACAGCCCGCAACAGTCCGGCAGGCTGTCGCCGTTGTGGTTCGCGTGGAGGCTGCGGCTGCTGCGGGTAGCCGTGCGCTGCCTGCGGCTGAGGCTGGTGCGGGTAACCGTACGGTTGCTGCGGCGGCCCGTACGGCGGTTGGTTCTGGTATTGCGGCGGAGGCGTCGACATGCCCGGCAGTCCCCGTAGTTGAGTGTGAGTGGAACAAGATCAACACGAAGTTGACCGGTGCAGGCTACCCGCCTGCTTCGACGGGACCGCCACCGGGCGCTGGGTCAGAGGGGTAGCCGACCAGAACGAAGTGCGCCCCGGACACGGCAGGACGTGCGGGAGGCGGCCAAGAGGATGCTGTCCGGCCGTCTTGCGCTGCGCGACGCGCTGGACGACCCTGCGAGACGAAGAGGCACCGGCGGACGGGAATGTCTCTTTCCGGGGCCGACCGCTACGGCGCGTCACTGCCTACGGCCCCGAGTCCGCTCCTTGTGTCCCTTCACGTCGGGTCGGCCGATGTGCCCCTCCGCCCGCTCCGACTCGCCGAGCCAGATGTGCGGGACGTAGAGCTGGACCGCCGCGACCACCTGCTGCCGGCACCCGGCGGGAAGGGGAACGCGGTAGCGCAGACGGGGCAGGTTCGGGTGCAGTGGTTCCTCGTCGCGGACCTGGGGCCACAGGACCGGGTCGTCCCGGTCGATGGGGCCGGTGGGGAACAGCTCCAGGGAGTAGACCCTCTGACGGCCGTACTTGCTCCAGTAGAGGCCGACTCCCGCGAGGGTCTGCCACGGTATGACGTTCCGGAGCTTTCCGGAGTCGATCCACAGGCCGGTGTGGTCGAAAAGGATCCTGGTCTTGCGGTTCGCCCAGTTGGCGATGAAGAGCAAGACACCGACCACGCCCAGCGCCAGCATGAAGACGAGGCCGGCAAACCCCGCGGGGGTGGATTCGGCCTTCTGGTTCCCGGTTGCAATCACGACAGCCCCGTAGATTCCGACGGCGCCCATCGCGACGAGGAGGACGGAACAGGGCAGTCCCACCATGGCGCCGCGGCGGCCGGTCCGCATGACCGTGGCGTCCGGTGCGGGGGAGGGCGTGTGCGAAGGCAGCATGGTGCGTGAGCTTAGCGAATTCACCTACGTGCGGCCGGGGCCGCCTTCGGCCCTGCGCGTGCAGGCGTTCACACTTTGCCCGCCCGCCGACCGCTCCAGGTCCCCACGACGCGCACCGGGTCAATGATCTCGAACTCTTCCTCTCGCGTGCCCGGGTCGCCGGCCTCGCGTCGGTGCCGGTCTGTTCGCCGCCTGTCTCGGGGTCCGGGGCAGCAAGGAAATCCGTCCGGGGATGGCGGCGGCCGGGCTTGGCCTCGCAGCCGTCGCGCTGCCGTTGACGTTCGTACTGGCGTCGCTCGAGGCCGCGTAACAGGACTGGCTTGTTTGCGCGTTGTCCGACTCCCGTGCGGTGCGGCGACGACCGCTAAGCTCCGCTCACATGACTACGCATGGCGGTGACGCGGTGAACGGGCCGGTCGAGCCGGAAGGGCCGGGCGGGCGTCCCCTGTTCTTCGAGACCAGCACGGACGAGCTGCGGACGAAGTTGCAGGGCCAGGGCAGACCGGAACTCGCGGAGCAGCGGCGGCGCGAGATGCGACGGACGAGAGCGATGTACGCGGCATTGGCCGGCCTGGTCGCCGTCGTGTGCCTGGTCATGATGGGCGTGCGCCTCGGGCAGGACGATGCGCTCGGCGTCTGGGTCGCCACGTATGGCGTGGGTGTGGCCCTCGGTGGCTGGGGTTTCGTGCTCGCTCGGATGGGCCATACGCGTTGGGCGATGATGGTGACCTGTATCGCGGGGGCGCTCGCGGGAATCGGCGACAGTCCGGCGTTCCGCTGAGGCAGGTCTGAACCGTGCCATCCAGGGAGATTCAGGGTTCAGACATCGACCCGACGCCAGGATATTGACCGCCGGGCCGACGTCTGATGCGGCGTCAGGCCGGGCGGCGCTTGTCGCCGATGAGGCGGGCAATGCCCCAAGCGGCGGCTGCGGCGAGCACGAGTCCGAGCGGGGAGAACCAGTCCATCCCGCCATTGGCCTCGTCGTTCCACCAGCCCTTGAACGCGAAGAACGGCTCGTACTCCAGCAGGTGCATCAGAGCTACGGGTGATTCTTCCACGGCGAAGATGAGCATGCTTCCGTTGGTATAACCGAACAGGGCCCCGAGCGCGGCCACGACGGCCCCGCACGCCCAGGCGCCACCGTTGCGGTGCCCCACCGCGCCGACCAAGGCCCCGACGATGGCCCCGTTGATCAGCGCGTGACCCAGGTAGAGGGTGTTGGCCACGGCAACCGTCTGATCCTTCCACGTCAGCAGGATCAGGCCGCTGTAGAACAGCGAGACGATGACCGAGACGAAGAACCCGAGGAGTACCGCGCCCACTGGGCTACCGCTGGGCGAAGGCTGTTGCCCGAAGGCCGGCGCCGGGTAGGCCGGTGCGCCATACACGGGAGGCTGGCCAGGGTTCTGCGCAGGTCCGCCCTGCATCGGCGGCTGCCCGGGGACGGGCGCTGGTCCGAAGGTCGGCGGCTGTTGCTGCGGTGTGGTGGGCTGGCTGTACGGGTTGTAGGCGCTCTGCGGCGGTTGTTGGGGTGGCTGCGGCGGCTGCGACGGGGGTGGAGGCGGCTGGAACGGTGGCTGACTCATCGATATCCCACGGAGTGAAATGGCAAGAGCAGCAAGCTATCAGTGAGTTCGGGAGGAGAGCCGTCGGCGCCGGAGCGGGCGGGGTGAAGCGTGCTGGGGAGCCCCGTGGACCGGGAGGCGTCTCGCGAAAGGCGCCGACCGCACCACTCCCATCCTTCCGGCCCGTATCGGGGTGCTCCGGGGCGGCGAGCAGCTGCAACTTCCCGTCCTATTCAGTGCCCCAAGAGTCCAGATCCCCGTCGAAGACATGCTCCCAGTGATCTGCGTCCTCGGTCGCAGCATCGATGTCTTCCGCCCACTGCCACAGGCTGCGGCGGACATCTCGGCGTTCAGCGGGCGTGTGGAAAGGACCTGTCAGGAACTCGTGATACAGGCGGAGAAGTATGCAGAACTGGCGAAGGCTCGTGGACAAGACCAACGAGCTGTATCCCGTGCTGTAATCCTGGACAAGAGCGCCGGTACCACCATCAAGCAGCACCCTACCGCCGGTCCACTCGGCCACGAAGTAGAAGGGGCCCCCGCTTTCTGGAGGTTCCACGTCATCCGGCCATGCTGCTTCCACCAGCCCCGTCTGCGCCAGGTCGGCCGTGTGTACGAAGGGCAGCTGGTCGGTCAAGTGTGGCCAACCGACGTTGGTCAGGAACTGCCTACTGTCCGAATCGATCAGACCTGTTGGCAGTTCGTCTTCTGATAGGACGCGGCACGTACCCAGCCCGAACGAGCCCTCCAGCCATGAGCGAGTGGGAGCGTTCTGTGCCACGGCTTGAGCAGGACAGCGCCAGAGTGCCGCCTCGGTGATGGGGCCGGCGAACGGTTCCGGTAGCGCTTCCAGATGACGTTGTTCCCCCGGGGGCATCGCCACGTCCACGAGGAATGGACCGGTGGGACCTGAGATCAGCCACTCCCCATTCGTCCTGCTCTTGGACCTGAAGGGACGAGATGCACCAGGGGGCCTGTCGAAGATGTGGCGCACCGGTGGTCCGAGTCGACGGAGACGCCAGGAAAGGCTGTCCTCGAGCTCCGGAACGTCTCGGGATCCAAGGGCGTCCTCTGACGGCTGGTCCGCCAGAACGTCCTCGGACTCGTCCGATCGTCCGAAGGTGCCGAACGGGCGGCACCTGGTCCAGACGGTTTTCCACGGGAGTTCGACACCGGACTCGGTGGCGATCGACCGGGCCAGCGATGCATCCCCCCGGTTGAGTGCCGAATGATGCAACCAAGCCACCCATTCCGCATGCGGTGCGGCCGCAAGTCCGAGTTGCTCAAGATAGTGGGCGTCGATGGCGATGCCACCCTGCGGAATCCCGCGGGGCCAGGTCGCGGCTATGCCCTGCAGTAGCCCCTTGGCATCGAGATTCGCGAGGACCTGGCCATCAGTCAGCAGGGTCTCCAGGAGGCCCGAATGGGCGGCATGGAGCGCGGCCGCTCGCGCCGCATAGGCACCGGTGGGGCCGACGCTCTCCCAGGCTGTCGCTCCCAGTGCCTTCAGAGGCTCGAGGAGTGCGGAGAGCAGGCTTCCGTGATCGGTGGGGCGGAGCAGTCTGATCCGATGCCGATCCGACTCGGCGTGAAATCCGAACTCCCAGCCTCCGCCCGGGACTTCGGCGACAAGCAGGTGATCCGGAAGGGATTCCGCGAGTTCGGCGAGTTCCTCCGGCGAGATAGGAATGCCCAGGCCTCGACAGAGCTCCACCCAGACAGGGAGAGGGATCGTACGGAGTTCTGCTGCCGCCAGAGCCTGGACAGCAGGGTTCCGGGTGAGGATGTCCAGCCATTCCTGGGACCGCGCCTCGCCGTCGGCCGGTGATGTCAGAACAATGTCATTTCGTGCGGGTGCCGGCACCCAGGGTTTGTCAGCGGAACGCTCGACCACGAACTGCAGGGTTGGCCGCGAAAACTGCTTGAGCGTACGGATCATGCGCTGGCTGATCCGAACTGCTTCGCTCGAAGTCACGAATTCGTCGGCCCATTGGACGTTGCCGAGCAGCGCGACACCGCCACTTTGTATGCGCTGGGCGCCCGCAACGAGAGAAGTCGGAGGGTCGGCGACTCCCCAGGCGTGGAGGAGATGATGTGCGATATCATCCGCGGTCTTGCCTTGGCAATCGAGATGGACGGCGCCAGGGATTCTGTCTGCCAGTTGGCGGAGCAGGGCAGTCTTCCCGGTTCCCGGTACGCCCCGGATGGCGAGGGTTCGGTACACGCGATGGGGCTCTGCCAGCCAGGCTTCGGCCTGCTCGAGTGCCCGCTCAGGTGTCAATCCCACTCGGTGACTCGCTTCAGGGTTCGTGTCCTAGTAGCCAAAATGCGATGAGTTCAGCGGTTCACTCGGCGCCCGAGCCGGCCGCCTTCATCCAGGCCCGCAACCACTCGCCACGATATCTCACCATCTGCTCGTCGGTCATCGCCTTCACCTGTTGACGCATGGCGATGTCCTCGGCTTTGGCTTGCTTGATGGCTTCCCGCCGCTCCGCTGGACTGTCGTACTCGGCTACCCTGGCCGCGGCTTCATTCCGCATGTCGCCCTTACGGTAACCGCTTCCGTCGGAGACGCGAAGATCGCTTTGTCTGGGGTTTTCCTGCTGCTCCTCAGGGCGATTCTCTCGCGCCTTCTTGGTGCGGGCGCGAGAGTCGCCAGGGTCTCGCTCTATAACGGTGAGCGGATGGCGTCTCAGTCTCGGAACGGGAACTCAGACCTGATTCGGTCAGCCAGCGGTCCCGAGAGGCTTGAGGGCAACGCATTCTGTGCAAGTCGTCTGAGGGCGGTCTCAGTCAGTGGTGTGCAGTGCTGCAGTCCAGAAAGTGACGTCTATGTCTGCGTCGTCGAGATCGGGCAGAGTGTCCTCCAGTTCGTCTCGGATCGCGACGCGTTCGGTGCGGCTTCCCGCCGCGGCCAGCATGCACCGCGCTACAAGGTAGTGCTGGAGCAGGTCGACGAACGAAGCCAGGCTGCCGGCGATCAACACGGCTCTGTTTTCCCGCTCTGTGCCGTCGTCGGGCTCGTCGTCGAAGTAGGCGTCGAAGTCGTCTTCTGCGCTGCTCCGGTCGGCGCCACCGAACAGGACGACCTGCCCCGTTCCGCCGTGCACAACCAGGTCGCCGGCACCCCACGTACCGATCTTGTAGTACGCGCCTGGGGCGGCGTCTGCCGACAGGTCCTCCGGCGCGAGGCGGGGCAGGCCCACTTCGTCCAGAGCCTCGAGCCGGATTGCGGCGCCCTCGAAGGCGGGCAGTCCGACGTCCGTGAGAACGCGGCGTGCCTCGGCGTCCGTCACCCCCTCGGGCAGCAGGCCGGTGGGCAGGCGACGTACGACGCCAGGTTCGAAGAGGTCAGGGTCGTAGGAGCCCATGCGCCGTGCTGTCCTCCGGTGCAGTGCGGGGAGGGAACCGGAGTCGTCGAAGAGCGGCTCCCCGTGCACCTTGCTGATGCGCAGATTCACGGCGCACCGGTGGAACTCGACCGCGAAAATACCGCCGAGCCCCGTCACGAGCAGGAGGTCGCCGATCTGCACCTGCCCCGACACGAAGGGGGGTTCCAGAGTGTCGAACACGGTCAGATCGTCCCACTCGGGTGTGACGTTGCGTTCCGTGTCGGTGGGCCAGAGCGGCTCGCGCCGTCCCACTGCCGGCATCGCCTCCGGCCAGGGGCCGGCCAGCTCCTCACCGGTTTCGGCGTCCCAGACTCGGTACCGCTCGTCCCATTCCCCCGGAGCGGAAACGGCGTATCGGCCAGGGAGGTAGTCCTCAGGGGCGATGACCGGGTCTCCCAGTGGACCGGGTCGAACGTATGCCGGGCTCAGGGCACCCGGCGGCCGCCAATGGGCCCAGCGCACCTGCCACGGCAGCTGCTGCCCGGACGAGGCGATGTGGCCGGCGGTCTCCGTATCGCCACGCACGGTACTCATCAGATGGAGCCACGATGCCCATTCACCCTGGGACAGGGAATCGACGCCGCACATCCACAAGTTGACCGCGTCCCCGGCCGGGGAGGCACCGTTCACGACATACGAGTCGTCGGCATGCGCCGCGTCAATCAGCGCCACTTGATCGATATGGGCAACGAGCCGGCCGGAGCGCTGAACGGAATCGAACTCGCCGGCCTGCACGGCATGCATCGCCAGTCCGTGCGTCAGGTACTGGCCGGTCGCCCCTGCCGCGGGCTGATCGCGCAGCCATGCGACCAGCTCCACATTCACGGCTCGTGCAATCTCGGCATCGGTGGTTCGACGCAGCGCCTCGGCATGCCGCTCGTCGCGGAAGCGGACCCAGCCGTCGCCGTCCACCTCCAGCAGCTCGCCAGAAGCCTCCAGCGCTGTGACGACATCCGGGGAACGTCCCGCACGGGACCCCAGCGCCTGGGCGAGGACGGTCCACACAGGCAAGGGAGCACGACGGACCTCGGCCAGTGCGAGCGCACGCAACGCTTCGATATCCGTGCCCTCGGGCAGGTGGTGCCCCACAGCCTTTTCGGAACTGCCCGGCTGCAGTGCCACGACCAAGTGATCGTGTGCGAGTCGGGCATCTGGCAAGCCCCGTTCGATAGCGACTTTGAGACCGCCGCCAACGGCCAGTTCATCGGCGAACCGGTGCACCATGCGCTCCGGTTCCGTGGAGCGCCGAGTGCGGCCCGCACGGTGAGCGTTGACGATGATGACCAACCCGCCACCCAGCGGCGAGTCTTCAAGTTCGAACCCCCAGTCCGCCCGCTTCTCCGGCAGACCGGTGAGCCCAGCAGCCGTCATGACCCGATCGATGAGGTCCTCACAGGTCAGTCCGGTGGCATCCACGAGCACCGCTTCGCTGCGGGCCTGACTCAGTCGCAGCAGTGTCTCTGTCCGTCCGGACCCAGGAGGTCCGGTCAACTCGGCCACTCGCTGGGACCCGCTGTCCGACCACTCCAGGAGCTTGGCCAGGGCTTGCTCGGGTGCAACAGGCGAAGGGGGGTGTCTGACGGCTCATCGTTGAATCTGCTGACTTTCGGTGTGTTTCCACAGAGACGGATCAAAGGGCTGCGTTAGCTGCGGCGCGATCGCTTTCCAGAGGGCTTGAGCAGTTGGAACTCCCGAGTCCGCCCTTCTTGTCGCCACACGGCTCGCGCTCGGTGTACAGGGCGGTGATCGTGTAGTTGCGGCCTCGGCACCTTCCTCACCTCGCTTGCCGAAGACTTCCGGGGCAGGGAAGGAGTACATACCTGGCACTCCCTCTGCTACGACCTCACCATCTCAGCGGAGCACCGCCCCGGTAGCCACGTCCAACTCACTTGGGGCATCAACGACCGGGCGCCCTCCGAGGATGGCACTTCGCGACGACCACGGTGCACGTAGCAGACGAGGGTGGTGGGCCGTTCTCCGCCGGTGGCTCAACGTCCTTGGGCCAGGGAAGTTCCCACAGGAATTTTCGGTAGTCGGGTTCCAGCCTGATTCCCTTTTCGTCCATGACGGGAAGTCCGATGTCTGTTAGTGTCCGGCGGGCGGTTTCATTGGCCAATCCGGCCGGTAGGACTTCCGGTCGGCTGCGTAGAACGGAAGCCCTGGGGAAAAGCTTCGCCAGGTCGGCTGCGGTCGCCACGGGCGCATTCTTGGGCAGCGTGGGTCCTGCGGCAGTCAGTGAGCCGAGGAGCGGCGCCCCACGCAGTGGCCTGAGGACGCGTTCCGCCTTCGTATCGACGCCTTCCACTGCAAGCACGCCACCCGGGCCGGCGAACACCGCCAGGTTGCCAAGACGCAGTGCAACAGGCAGGAGTTCGTCATCGGGCCCCTCCTCGCTGTCGTCGTGGTCCAACAGTTCGCTGCGACCGGTTGGCCCGGCCCAGCCTGTCTCCGGCGGCCAAGTCAGCGCATCCCCGGCGTCGTCGGGGAAGTCCTCGTCGAACCAAGGGCCCGCCACAAGCTCAGAGGTTTCGGCGTCCCACACACGTACCCCGCCATCACCGGCCTTCGCGGCCACCGCCGGGCGATCGCGCCATCGCACCTCGAACAGAGCGTCCACCGGACCGGGTTCGAGGTAACTCGGGTCGTATCCGCCCGGGGGGCGCCAGTGGGTCCAACGGGCCTTCCAAGGAAGACGTACGCCGGATCGTTCCATGCCGGTGCACAGCCCGCCGTCGTTACGCGCCGTGGCCATCAGGTGCAGCCATGCCGCCCACTCACCCTGATCACTCGGCGCCACACCGTACATCCACAAGTACACCGCGTCAGCAGCTGCATTCGAACCGGGCACCGAACCGCCATGCGCGCAGTCAGCCGCGTCCAAGAGGGCCTTCTGCGGGACGTTGGCCAGTACGCCGCCGTCCCGCAGCAACTCGTCGAACTCGCCCGCTTGCACCGCGTGCATGGTCATACCCCGTGCGGCGTAACGACCCAACGGCCCGGAGGCGGCCCAGCCGTCCGGGTGCCGCAGCCGGGGAGCGAGCTCTCGCAGCCACCGCACCATGTGCCTGTTGACCTGCTCACTCAACTCCGCCGGAGTTTCACGACGCAGTGCCTCGGCCACTGCCTCGTCGGCGAACGAGACCTCCGCCTCGGTCACCGTGACAAGTTCGGAGAAATGCTCGGCAAGCTCTTGCAGGGCCATCTCGTCGAAATCCGCGGCTCCGGCGGCCCGGGCCAACTCGCTCCACGCTTCCCAGGGCACACGTCGCGGCTCGGACAGGGCCAGCGCACGCAACTGAGGGAACTGCGAGGCAGTCGCGACAGCGGCCGCGAGTGCGTGCTGTGGGCTGTCGGACGATGTGTCGTCCAGCCAGAGCGAGAGCCTGCTGTACGGCGACGCCTCAAGAACCGTTGGCGGCGTGTCGAGTACAACGCTCGGTCCGGCGAGGGCGAGAGTCTCCGCGGCATGGTCGCGAACGAGAGCCGGCTGGGCGGACCTGCGGGTGAGCCCGGCCCGGCCTGCATGCGTGATCAGGACCAGCTTGCCATCCCCTTGCCGGCGGGCGGCCTGGCGCCAGGCCCAGTGCTGGGCCTTGTCCTCGGGCACCCCGATGAGCGTGAGAGCGTCTCGGAACACGTCCTCCGCATCGGCTTCCGTGGCATCGAGCAGCACACTTTGGGTGATGTGCCGGTGGGCCTCCTCAAGGACCCCCGTGGTGCCGGTGAGACTGACGATATCCAAGCGCTTCTTCTCGGGGACGCCCTCGCCCCACCAGTCACGTACCTGTGCGACTGCCTGAGCCGGAGCGAAGCGTTCGGGGCCTGGGGAAGACTCGGACATGGGGCTCCCTACTGAGGCGGATCGACACGCAGCATAGGTTTCGCCCAAACGGATCCGATGGCTGAGAGGTGGTCACCATTCGGCCTGCATGTGCAGTTCGTTCATGGTGCGTATCTTCTCCACCTTGTTGCTGATCTGCGGTCGGTGAGACCGCTCTTCTCCTGCCCGAGAAGGATGGCCTCGGCGTACTCGGGCAGGCCGTCCTCGACGAACGCGGTCTCCAGCAGGGCCGCGCGCAGGGGGACGGGCGCCTGGGTGCGGGGCAGCAGGGGGGTGCGCGAGTACGTACGGGCCGGTGGGCCCAGTTTCTCAGCGGGTACGGCCTCGACGGTGGTGCGCAGCGGAACCGGGTCGGCGCGGACGAACAGGGCGGGATCGGTGAGGAGTCGGGGGAGCGGTCCGGCTTCCCGGGCGTGGCTGGCGATGTGATCGTGTACTTGGCGTGCGACGGGTTCGCGTTCAGAGCCTTTCTGAGATCGCCTGCCAGTCGCCGCTCTGCCTGGCGGCTTCCAGCTCGTCGTAGGTCTTGGCGCTCTTCTCGTTCCCGAGTGCGCGCTTCTCCATCTCGTGCAGGATTGTCTCAGTGGCCTGGTCTTTCTGCTCCCGGGCTCACGCTGAGCGGATTCGGCGCGCACGAGGGGGCGTACGCCGCGGGGAATCGCCCGAAGGTGCTGTCGACGAGCCCGGCGGGAGAACCGTCGGCTCCGGTGCCGCTTCCTGTCCCTTGCGTCCGAGCCACGACGATGCGGTCCTTCTTCTCTTCAGCCAGTGGGGCCCAGCATGACACCCATGGGTGACGGGAGATACTCCGGTGTCGAGAGGCTAGGAGAAGAGACATGACCAGGCAGCCCGAGAACTCACCGAATCCGCACGGCGCTTCGCCGGAGCGTGGCGTGCTGGACGAGGCACTGGAACCGGAGCAGATACGTTCCCTGAACTCCGCCCTGCGCAAGCTGTCCGAGACCGACGGCGTCAGCAAGGACCTGCAGGAGGCGGCCAAGAGGATGCTCTCCGGCCGCCTCGCCCTCCGCGATGCCATGGATGACCCCGCGGTTGCCCGTGCCCTGGGCGGGGGCCTTGCCTCCCTGCGCGGCCAGTGGGAGTCGCTTTCCGAGGAGGAGCGCGACCAGATCAGGCACGGAGAGGCGCCGGCGAGCGGAGACGCCCCCTCAGGGCAGTCCGGCCCCAGCACCTCCAAGGACGAGTCCTCGCCGTCCGGGAAGAAGAACCAGGGGCGCCACAGCGGCGGGTTCTCGCTGTACTGATCACGGACAACTGATCACGCGCTCGACGTAGAGTCTACGGCTGGCGCTGCTTGCGGTACAGCGCGATGGCCGTCTCACTAGGGTAGTTGGGGACGGTGACGGTCTCGCCGGTCTCCTTCGAGACGACGATCTTGCTGCCGCCGGGTGGGGCGGGCTGCGGTCGGCCGGATGCGTCGACGCTGGGCGGGAAGACCGCGTAGACCAGGTAGCCGATGTCGAACTCCTCGACGCGCAGCTCGGCAGGGGTGCCGTCCGGCAGCTTGGGCTCCGCATACCGGCTGCGCACGATGGCGAGGGCCTGGTCAGGACTGGTCGGTGGTGTGCGGTCGAGCGGGTTGCCCGGGGTCACGAGGTGCTCTCCTTGTTGTCGGGTATGAGGATCTCTCGATCGGGGTCTTCCAGCTCCGGTCAGAACAGCCCGTGCCACATCTGCTCGACGATCAGCGACCACCAGGTGTCTGCGTTGCCAAGCGCCGACGCGTCGATGGCCACCAACTGTTCCTGCAGGGCCGCCACTTCTCCGCCCGCGGCGACCGGGTCCAAGCCCTGCATCCGCTGCCGTACCGCCGCGATCAGGGCCAGGGAACGGGCGAAGGCGGCGGCCGAGACATTGACGTAGCGCGCCTCGGCAGTGACCGGATCCACCGCCCAGACCGCGCCCAAGCCGTCCGGCTGCCCGGGACCCGGGCGGCACTGCACCGCCACGACCGCGACCCCGTCGAAACCGATGCGCACCAGATACGACAGGGCGCCGATCTTCTCCTCGCCGGCCGGGCTGCGCCGCTCGCGCAGATTCGTGGCGACGTCGGTGAACAGGCCGCCGACCGGAGGGGCGTCAGGCCGGTCGGCGGTGAAGAAGAGGGGGAGGTCGGCGGGGAGCCCCGCCCACGTGAGCGTTGCCTTGGTGGCCTCCGGCAGCGAGCTGTCGGCGATGTCGTCGGCGTCGTAGCGGCGTACGCCGTCCTGGCCGAAGACCTCGACGAGATGGCGGCCGAGGGCCACGTCCCGCATCGGCTCCGCAGGCGTCACCTGGGCGGGAACCGGGACCCGGTGCGGGCGGGGCGGCGGCTGCTGCCCCGCGATGCGGTGCATTGTCTCGACCTGCTCGACCAGCGCCGCGACGCCCTCCGCGCGGGCCTCGGGACGGGCTCCGTAGGTCTGTGAGCAGGAGAGCTGGGCGTTGCGAAAGGAGTTGAGGAGTTCGGCCGTGTAACCGCCGGGGAGCAGGCTGGGACGCAGGTCGGTGTGGATGGCCACGACGTTGTCGGCGGGTACGTTCATCCGCCGGAGCTCGGCCCACGCCTGGTACTCGGCGGGGGGCAGGCCGGGGCCGGAGGTGCGGAAGAGGGTGGTCTCCTCGCCGTTCGCCGGGTCGATGTACGTGAAGACCGCGGTGTTTCCGGGGCCGGTGACCGGACGGGCTCCTCCGGCGGAGCCTGCGCCCTGTGCGTCGGCGCCGTGCTTCTGCCGGTACATCTGGACGGCCTCGTCGACCGACACCGAGGGCCAGACCGTCAGCTCGCCGGTACGGCGGTCCACGACCCCGCACGCGTTGCCGATCTCGGCGGGCGGCCGTCGCTCCCCGGTCACCGGATCACGCTCGGGCTCCGCGGGCGCGGCCCACACGACCCAGCCCAGGTCGAACTCCTGCATCCGCACCTCGCGCCGCGGCTCCGCCGATCCTTCCGGGTTGAGCCAACGGTCGGCGATGGCGAGTGCCTGCTCCTGGCTGGTCACGGGGAGGCTCCTTCGGAAATGGTCGGTCGAGGGGTGAAGAGGGGTGACGGGGCGGGCCTGCCCTGCGTGCCTACGAGGCTATCGCCGCCTCCGCTGCGCGCATGCGGAGGGCCTTCGCCCCGCGTTCGGTCGCGACGACCAGGATGCCGTCGGGGGACAGGTCGGCGGAGATGAACGGGACGTCGGAGATCAACGCGGCCACAACCTCCTCGCTCGCGCGGTCCCAGATGCGGAGGTAATCAGTGCCGCGGCTCAACCCCAGCGGAGCGGCGCCACGCTCCTCCTCGGACGGGCGCAGGATCTCCCCGGGGTCCGCGTGCGGAACATCATCCGATGACAGCAGGCTGTGAATGAGCACCGCTGATTTTCCACCTTCTTCCGTGGGACTCGCGCCGGGAGTGCCCGGTGGTACGACGAGCACCGCCACGGGGACCCCAGAGCTCTCGGTATCGGGCAGGCTGCCGACCGTCACCTCACTGATGCCGGAGACGGGCAGACTCCACAAGGTCTGCCAGGGCAGCTCGAAGCCGAGTCGGTGCAGGGCGCGGGCATACTCGGGCAGCCCGTCCTCGACGAACGCCGTCTCCAGGAGAGCGGCACGCCACGGCTCGGAGACCTCGTTACGGGTCAGCAAGGGGGCAGTCCGCAGATACGTACGGGCGGGAGCGCCCAGCTCTTCCACCGGTACCGCCTCGATGGCGGCGCGCAGCGGCACCGGATCGGCATGGACGAACAGCCCTGGATCCGTGAGGAGTTGCGGCAACAGGCCCGCCGCCAGCGTGTGGCCGGCGATGTGGTCGCGTACGTACGGCTCGGCCTTGCTCCAGTCCTGCTCCGGCACGGCCTCCAGCAGTGCCATGGCGATCTGCGTCTGAGCGGCTCGGACGTTCGGCAGGTCGGCCCGGATCGTGTCGCCAATGGCGGGATGCAGGAGGCGTAGCAGGGTCTGTCCGCTGTTCTCGGCTCCGCTTCCGCCTCCGTCCGCTTTCCGCTCCACGGGCTGTACGAAGGGGGCGACGAGCGGCATGCCCTCCGCGAGGGCCTGGCTCATGTCCTTTCCGGCGACCGCGCTCACCAGTCGAGCCCACAGACGGGCGGGCATACCGTCTGCCTCGGCAAGGGCGAGCGGAGCCAGCATCAGCCGCAGCGTCTGCGGGTCGGCGCCGAGCCGTCCGGCGTGCAGATCGAGTGCGTCGCCGACAGAGGTCGGCAACCGGCCATCGTCTGTCGGATCGTCGACACCTTCGGGGGCGATGAGGATGCTCTGGACGGCCAACTGCACGACGAGCGGGCTGGTGCCCGCACGGCGCCCGATGGCCGCGGCGAGGGCGTGCCGGATCTCCGGGTCCACGGTGAACGGCAAGTTCACTCCGGCGAACGAAGGTCTCAGTGCCGCTTCGGCGTGCCGTACCAGCCCTTCGGGGTCGGCCCACTGCGGCTCGTCGAGATCGATGATCTGCACCACGCCCGCTGGAAGGCCCTCGGCCAGTTCGGAGACGAGATGCCGCGGCAGTTCCGCCACCAGGCGGACCGAGTCGAGGGCGGCGAGGGGCCTGAGTACATGACGCACGAGTTCGGATGGCTCGTCCGTGTGCCGGACCGGACCTGCCTCATCCGCATCCAGCACTACGAGTGACACGGGCTCGCCGAGGGCCGCCAGCTCCGTGTAAACGTCCTCACTGCGGGCCACGGCCAGCTCGTAGTGATCGGCAAGGGACCAGAGGAATTGCTGGGCTGTCAGTCCACGCGCATTCGCCGCGGCGGGGGCGGGCAACTCCGGAGGCACGCAGGACGGGTCGAGCCGGTCGAGCTCCAGTTCCTTGCGGGACTCGGCGTCGCAGAGCATCAGAAACCCGGTGAGCAACCGTGAGCGCCCACTGCCGGAGTTTCCGGTCAGCGCGATCACACGAGGCGCCCCCGGGCATGCCATGCGCCAGGCCGTGAGCGCACGCAAGGCGTTGGTGCGGCCGCCTATGTGGGGGTGTGGCGCGTAGCTGTCGGTTGAATCGGTCATGGATTGCCGTCCTCCGCTGGCGGGAGCGTGGGCCTCAGATGGGCAGGGCGCCCTTGAAGCGGGAGTTCGGTATGTCGGGGTGGGTGGTGGCGAGCCAACCATGGCCGTCGGTACCGGAGGCGGGCATGCGGCCCGGTTCGACGGAGATGAGGTCGGCTGCCGTGCGAGCGTACGGAACGCCCTCGGCGTATTCCTCGTCCTCGTCGGCGTCTTCTCGGTACTCCACCTCGAACGGCAGGGGTTCTCCCTGGAACCGCGGGTGGTCGTAACTGCCGAAGCTCCGCACCCCGTGGCCCTCGCGGGCGACGTACCAGTTCTCAGCGGAGTTGTAGGGGTCGACGACGTAGAAGTGCGCCTCACCGCATCGCTCGCTGAGTTTGTCGGCCAGCGTGAAGCCGTCGAGCTGGTCGATGAACGAATTTCCCCACACCAGGCGCCAGTTCTGGATCGGCAATTCTTCGAGCCAGGTCTCGAACGCCGGTGTGATGAACACCCGGTAGGCGGTCCGAGTCTTCCCCAGCGAGTCCGGGAACTCGAGGGAGTCGGTGGCCTTGGTGGCAGCGGCCACGCCCATGACGGCGGTGGCCGGTCGAAGGTCGTGCAGACCGAGAGCGGTTACGGCGTCGTCGAGCCGGTCGGCCGGGAAGGCCAGCCAGCGGCCGGCCTCCGACGGCAGCCTCACCGGGCGTTCGTCGATGAGCTTGATCCGCACGAGGCGTTCCAAGGCACGCCGGTCACCCTCGTCCAGGTTCTCGGCGCCCTCCAGGTCGACCAGGGCTTTCAGGGCATTGCTGCGCAGACGCCCGGGGCCCTGTCGTCGAATCTCCCGCAGGCGTGGCAGTGCCTCGTCGCCCAGCCTCTGCAGGACGGCCTCGGCACTTCGTTTCAGCCGTGACCCCCCGCCCTCTGCGATATGGGGCAGCAGATGGTCGACCACCTGTGCGCCGAGGGCGACCAGACGGTCCTCGGCGGCCTGCCACACGCTCCGATCATCGTCGGAGAGGTCACGTACAAGAGCGTCGATGTTGTCTGGCATGGTGCACAGCCTAGTTGTGGTGTGTGGAGAGTGAGTGAGGGCGCCGATGAACGGAAACTCCAGGTGCTCGATCAGCCCTGAATGTCGGCACGGAGCTTCTTCCAAGTTCCTTGCAAGGCGTTGATGTGCCGATCAAATTCCGCCTTGATGGCCGCCTCCTTGTGTGTCGTGGTCGCCTTACGCTGAGCGTCAAACTCGCCTCGTATGGCCTTACGCAGGGCGTCGCCGCTCTTGTCCTCCAGCTTCTTCAATGCCTTATCGAGGCCCGCTTGGTCGTCCTTGTAGTGCTCTCGCCATATTTCTTCGGCGATCTCTCTGCACTCCTGGTCGGACCTGCCCTTCATCTGCTTGAGCGCGTCCCTCTTGTCGTCTGACATTTCTCCGCGTGTGGCCACGCCCACAGGGTCGTCACGATAAGTGGTGCTGTAGTGGATCGGTATCCCCTTCAGTCGTTCATCCTGGAGGGTATCGGAGCATTTCGCGTGGCCCTGGCCCTCTCCACATGGTTCTCGTTCGGTATACAGACCGAGAGGTGTGTACGTCGATCCGTCCGGATCCATACGCTTGAGCCAGTCGAGCAGGTGCCTTTCCGAGTGACGCGGTTGTACGCCTTTCAGCTCCTTGTTCGCTGGGACAGAGGAGTCCACGATGTAATGAACGTCGTTCTTCGGCGGAGGGCCCTTCACCTCGAGGACTGCATAGTTCTTTCCACTGAAATCAGGTCCGTGACGTTTGACTTCCTTGAGCTTGTCAGGCTCGAGTGCCTTGAATTCCGCCTTCTTGAACAGTGCGTTCATCGCCATGCGATGCAGCCGCACTCCGAGCGATTCCTTGGACAGCTTTGCGCCCCGGTCCGGAGTGTCCTTGTCCGGGGCGCTTTCGCCGTCGTTCCTGTACGGATATGGGATCCGTTCCGGGCTGCGGCCCACCGCGTGTTCCTGGTGGAAGGAAAGGCTGAGCCGGGCAAGGGACGCCACAACGGCGTGCTGCTCGCCACGTGAAAGGCCACCGAAGCCGGGAAGACTGTTGATGAGTTGGTCCCGGGTAAAGCTGCGCGACCCGTCAGGATGGGCCTGCGGACCGTTGCCGGTCGTCGCCCGCATGACGTCGGCGAGGGCGCCCGATTCCGCCCAGCGGTCGAGCTGGGTGTGGACCCGGTCGAGTTCGACCCTGTGGACGTTCTGCCCCCGACGCAGCCCTTGCTGCAGTTCGTCGGGCTCGATGCCGTACTCCTTGGCCTTGTCGCTCTCCGGTGTTTCATGGGTGCGTGAGACATCGCTGTCCGGCCCGCCTTCGGTGACACGGCGGCTTTCGGCCGAGGTGTCGCTGGTACCTCGGTCGTGAGGATCGGTGTAAGGGCGGTCGTCGGGATCCTTGGTGTTGCCCTTGTCGCCGGCCGGGTCCGAGGGGGCGCCGTGCTGGACAGCGTCTTGTCCGGCGGGGTTCCGGGGGCCTCGGGGCACGTTGTCGCGAGTCGTCTCCGCTTGCCGGTCGGAGCGCGCCCGGGTGTCGCCCTTGGCATCCGTCCGTTCGTCCGCGCTCGGTTTCGCGCTGGACCGGTCCTGCCCGCGCGGCTCGTCCGAGCGGTCGCTCTGCGAGGGCGCGTGCGACTCGGGCGTTGCGGCGGTGGTGCTGTCCGAACCGGGCGCAGCAGTCTCGTTGGTGCGAGTGTCGTTTCCGGCGGGCGAGGTGTCGTCTCGGCCCGATGGTGTGAGCCGGTCGCTTCCGCTCTTGTGCTCCCTGTCACCGTCTGCGGGGCTGGAGGCCGACTCCGATGCGGCGTCGGGAGTGTGTGCTCGTTTCTCGCCCGAGGGATCCGCCTGGTCGGCCGGCCCGTTCTCGGAGTCCTCCTGGTGGACCGCGACGCCGTTCTGGTCCTGCGACTCGTCGCTCTTGCTGTCGGAGTCCTCGGAGTCCTTGTCGTCGGACTGGCTGGTGTCGATGGGGTTGCGGTCGGCGTCCAGCGGGATGTGCCAGACGTGTGTGGCCTTGTCGATGTGGAGGGGCTGGTCGCTGACCTCCCCGCTCTGGGTGTCGATCCAGACGATCTTGCCGTTGTGGTTGACGACGTTGAAGGCGTGGCCGCCTCCGCCGGGCCAGTCGACCTGGACGATGGCCGCTGAGCCGGGGCCGGCCTGCTGGAGGGTGGAGGCGATGCTGTTGGCCGTGCTGGGGTCGCCGCCGGGGCCGGCGTAGGTGTGGGCGGCGCCGGTCCAGCGGATCTGGTTGTCGTTCGCGTTGTTCTCGGGGGTGAACGGGTTGTGCTTGCCGTTCTCGTCGAGGTCGACGGTTCGGGGGGCTGAGACCTGGGGGTTGCCGTACCAGGTCTCCAGGAAGGAGCGGGAGCAGTCGGCGCAGTTGTTGCTGCGTCCGGGGACCGTGTTGCCGCCGTCGTTCTGGAGTTGTGTCCAGGGGCCGAAGGGGTCGGGGAAGCGCTCCGGGGTGCCGTCCTCGTTGTGCGGGACGGTGTCGACCAGGGCTTGCTGATCGGCGGGGTCGGGCTGGGACAGGCCGCCGGGGGCTTGGTCCAGGTCGGCGCGGATGTCGTCCAGGCTGTCCTGCTGCGGGTGTTTCTGGTTGTTGGAGTCGTTGGGGGTGGCCTGGGGTGAACCCGGCTGCTGGGGCGTGGCAGGGTCCGCGTGTGACGGGGACTGCGAGGAAGCCGGGGTCGTGACGACCGTGTGGATCGGGACGGCCGTCACTTGCTGTTGCTGGTGCTGCCGATCCCGGTCGGGCGGTGTGTTCTCCGGCTTGTGGGGCTGTGCGGCCGGCTGCTGCGGGCTGTGGGGGCTCGGGGTCGGGTTCGGGTTTGGCGGGGTGTTGGGCGTGTGGCCGGCGGGCTGGTGAGGTCGCGGCGGGGTGGAGCCGGTGCCGGGGCTCGGCTGGTTCGAAGTGCCGGGGGTGGGCGGCGTGCCGGGCGTGTGAGCGCGGCCGGGCTGTATCGACGGGCCCTGGGTGCTGTTGCTCGGCGTCGAGGCTCGGTCAGGGCCGTTGTTGGGGGAGCTCGACGGCGTGGTCGTCGGGGTGTTGGTGGACGCGGACGGCGTCCTGGAGGGCGACGACTGGGCCGGGTTCTGGTTCGCGGTGGGCTGGTTCGGGTTCTGGCCGGGCGTACGGGCGCCGGCCGGGTCCGCGTTGTTACGCGGCGCGGTGCGGTCGCCGGGCGTAGTGCCGGCGTTGTCCCGGTTGGGCGTGCGATCCCCTGGTGTCGTACCTGGGGTGTCCCGGGATGGGGCCCGGTCGCCCGGTGCCGTGCCGGGGGTGTTGCGAGGCGGTATGTGGTCGCCCGGCGTCGTGTCTGGAGTGTTCTGGTTCGGGACGCGACTGCCCGCCGTACCGGGGGTCCGGCCGTCGGAACCGGGTATTCGGGGATCCGGCGTCTGCGAAGGCGTCGACGACGGTGCTGTCCGGGGCGTCGCCGAAGACGTGGTGGGACTCGGTGTCGAGGCAGGTCCCGTTCCCGCGGCGGACGCGGTGGTGCCCGGCGGTGCGGCGGATGGATTCCTCGCCGGACCGGCGTTGGAGGTGTTCGGGCTGGTCGGGCTCGTGGCAGCGGTGGCCGACTGCGTGCCGGGTGTGCCGGCGGAAGGGTTCCTCGCCGGGCCGGAACCGGGCGTCGGGCTCGTCGTGGAGGAGGTTCCGCCGGAGCCGCTCGGGCCGTGGTGCGTGCCCGGAGTCGCGCCCCCGGTCGAAGGTGCCGTGGGTGACGTCGGCATGGCCGAGCCGCCGTCCGAACGGCCGCCGGTGCCGGCGGGCGACGAGTCGGCCGCCGTCGGTGTCGGCGCCGCGTTGGACTGCGTGGGCGTACTCGCCGCCAGCCCGTCGATCTGGGTGCCGATCGAGCCGCCCCCGGGTGAGGACGCCGTACCGCCGGACGACGCGGACGGGGGCGCGGACTGCGCTGTCGGGGACGACAGGCCGGACACCGGGGAGCCGCCGCCGGAGTGCGAGGGCCCGGGCGTGCTCGGAGTGCCGGACGAGCCGTCGGAGTCCGCACGACCAGGCGAGGTTCCGCCTGGCGCCGGGTCGTCGAAGTCCGACAGGGACGGCCCGGCAGAGGGGACCGGCCTCGAGTACGGACTGTCCGAGGATGACGGGCCCCCGGAATTGGACCCGGGGTCGGAGTCGGAGTTGGGACCTGCACCCACATCCGGGGCGCCGATGCCGTTGTCGCCGGTGTCGGCGGATATCCCGCCGCCTATGCCCGCACCAGGTCCACTGCCATTGCGTGTCGAGGTGGAGGAATCGGAGCCCGAAGAACTGGAGCCGGAGGACGAGGAGTCGGTGGACGAGGGGCCGGAGGACGAGGAGTCGGAGGAGGAGCTGGAACTCTCCGCCCCGGAGACGCTGCCGCTGTCCTTGCCACCGCCGCCTCCGCTGTCATTGTCGCTCCCCGACAACCCCGACGGCCCGTCATACCCGTCGACACGGCCGTCGATCGCGTCCCGAGTCCGGCTGCCGGCTTTGTGCCCCAGGCTGTCGCGGACGCCTTCGGCGAAGGTCTGCGGGCTCTGCCTGAGGGCGTCGAGGCCTGCTTCGCCGCCGGCCTTCATGGTGGCGCCGACGTCGTAGCCCTCCTGGGCGCCGAAGCCGACGTTCACGGTCTGCCGGACGAGGTCGCTGATCATCGCCTCGACCGCGGAGATCGCGGGCTCCTTCATCGTCTCGATGAGCGCCTCGATCATGGCTTGTTTGAGTTCGTCGAGAATGCGCCGGACGATCATGCGGGCGACCTGGGTGGCGCCGAGGCCCGCTGCCGAGGACAGGCCGAAGGTGACGGGTGCGGCGGCAGCGGCGGCGGCGATCTGGATGGCCAGGGCGATGAGCTGGGCGATCACCGCCCACTTGGCGAACTCGACGAGGTATGCGCAGGACTCCAGGA
The DNA here is from genome assembly GCF_000717875.1 of Streptomyces sp. NRRL S-455. Classification (GTDB taxonomy): domain Bacteria; phylum Actinomycetota; class Actinomycetes; order Streptomycetales; family Streptomycetaceae; genus Streptomyces. The sequence goes on along the minus strand of NZ_JOCT01000003.1, from coordinate 17,942 downwards.
CGTTCGCGATGAGGAAGGCGGCCTCGGCGGCATTGCGGAGGTATCCGTCCTGGCCGCCCCCGCCGTCGAACTTCTCGTACGTCTTGGTGAACTTGTCGATCGATTCGCCGGCGTTGTGTGCCGTCACCGTGCGGGCGCTGTTGTTGGCCTTGGTGTGGAGCTCGGTGACCTTCTCGCCGAACTGCCGCCACATGACGGCGCAGTCTCTGAGCTTGTCCTCGTTCGCCGTCGGCCACTTGTAGCCCAGCATCTCGAGAACCCACTCGAGCTCGTCCGGCAACATCATCGCCACAGCGGAAGGCACCCCCGTCACCCGTTGCGGCCGTACAACTCCCTCACCCGTCAAGGGAAACCACACAGATGTACAGCCCTGCCCACAGCTTACGGACTCACCGGAAGACAACTTCAGAGGGTTGCTGTCACAAATTCGTTGCAGGGCAGGACTGTTGATCCGAGCACTTTTCTGACCGTCCGCCACGAGAACAGCGACCGCCGCCCGCTTCTGGCGGACGGCGGCCGAAACCCCCGAGTGCGACGAGGAGCGGACCTACTCGCCCGCCACGCCCCCGCCCTCCGGAGCCGGCTCCAGATCGAACTCCCCGTCCCGCGCCCCCAGCACGAACGCCCGCCACTCCGCCTCGGTGTACCGCAGCACGGTGTCGGGATCCAGAGAGGACCGCATGGCCACCGCACCCTCGGGCAGGTACGCGATCTCGACCCGCTCCTCGTGCTCCTCGGTACCCGGCGCGCAGTGCCACTCGACGCCCGAGATGTCGAGGGCGTAGAGCTCGTCCCGCTCCCGCTCCTTGCGCGCCTTGATGTCCTCGGCTTGAGTTGCGACCTCGCTGTTGCGTGCCTCGGTCATGCGGCTGGGCCTCTTCCTGACGTGCGAACGTGGTGTGGGTCTCACCCTATTGCGTCAGTCGGCCCCATGCGTCCGTTACGGATCAGAGGTCCTGGCGGGGCCGCAGCGTGGCCTGCACGGATCGGGACGGCACCTGCACCTGACCGTCGTACTCGGACATCGTCCGCTGCCAGACGGCTTCCTGCTCGGCCTCGTTCAGCTCGTGCTTCACGCCCATCTTCGTGAAGGCGACACCCATCCCGGCCAAGCGCTCCGCCAGGCTCGCCATCGACTCGTACATGCCGTCGCGCAGGCCCTCGTAGACGACTCCGAACTTCTCGCCGATGTCGTCGTCACCCCACGGCGGGGTGTCACCCTTCTCCAGGGCAGTCAGTCCGGTCTGCAGTGCGGTCACGGCCTTGGCGAAGTCCACCCCGACGTTGAACATGTGAAAGCCCTCGGTCTTGAGGACCTGAGGATCGGAGTCCATGTAGTCCGACGACACAACTGCCCCCGTAGCTCGCCGTTTCAGTCGCGGCTCCACCTTAGCGGCGTCACCCGAACGAGACCTAGCCCGCACGGCCATACGAGGTCCGGCTCCTCCGAAAACAAGCAAGAAGGGACGGCACCCACCCGGGTACCGCCCCTTCCAAACCAACCGACCTCAGAACCGGCTCGGCAGCCACCCCGTCTGAACCAGCTGCCCACCACGCCGACGCGTGTGGAAGTACCCACGCCCCGGCGGAAGTTGCGTCGCCGTGATGTTGCCCAGCAGCGCGCCCTCGGAACGGTCGCCGGAGAGCACGACACCCTGGGCGCCGAGCTCGCGCATCCGCTGCATGACCGGCTCGTACAGCGACCGGCTCGCACCGCCCGAGGCGCGCGCGATGATGATGCGCAGGCCGATGTCACGAGCGAACGGCAGGTACTCCAGGAGCGGCGCCAGCGGGTTCACGCCCGTCGCCACCAGGTCGTAGTCGTCGACGATGACGAACGCGTCCGGGCTGCTGTACCAGCTGCGGTTGCGCAGCTGCTCCGGCGTGACGTCCGGGCCCGGCATACGGCGGCTCATCGAACCGGCCAGGCCCTCCAGCGTCTCCGTCAGAGCGGGCGCCGACGCGCAGTACCGCGAGAGGTGCGAGTCGGGCACGCCCTCAAGGTGGGCGCGACGGTAGTCACCCATGACGATCTTCGCCTGGTCCGGCGTGTACCGCTCGGTGATCTGCTTGACCAGCAGCCTGAGCAGCGCGGACTTACCGGACTCGCTCTCACCGAACACGATGAACAGCGGGTCGGTCTCGAAGTCGACGAAGACCGGCGAGAGCGAGGACTCGTCGATGCCGAAGGCGACACCGCGGTCCGGGTGCTCGAAGCCCTTGGGCAGCCGGTCCACCGGCAGCATCGTGGGCAGCAGGCGCACCGCGGGGGCGTGGTTGCCCTGCCAGTTGTCGTTGATGCCGCGGATGAGGATCGAGGTCGCCTCGGACAGGTCCTCCGTCTCCGAGGAGCCGTCGACCCTGGGCAGTGCGGCCATGAAGTGGAGCTTGTCCGGGGTCAGACCGCGGCCCGGCATGGTGGCCGGCACGTTCTGCGCGACCTTGCGGTCGATCTCCGACTCGGTCGGGTCACCGAGCCGCAGCTCGACGCGGTTCTGCAGCATGTCCTTCAGCGCGGGGCGCACTTCGGTGTAGCGGCTCGCGGTCAGGATCACGTGCACACCGAAGCCGAGGCCGCGCGTCGCGATCTCGGTGACGGTGGGCTCGAGCATCTCGTAGTCGGTCTTGAAGGTGGCCCAGCCGTCGATGACGAGGAAGACGTCGCCCCAGGGCTGGTCGGGCAGGTGCCCTGCGGCCCTGCGCTGCCGGTAGGTCTGGATCGAGTCGACGTTGTTGGCGCGGAAGTACTCCTCGCGCGTGTTGAGGATGCCCTCCACCTCGCTGACCGTGCGACGCACCTTCTCGGCGTCGAGACGGTTGGCGACCCCGCCGACGTGTGCGAGCTCCTCCATCGCGATCAGACTGCCACCACCGAAGTCCAGGCAGTAGAACTGCACTTCACTGGGCGTGTGGGTGAGCGCGAACGACGAGACGAGCGAGCGGAGCAGAGTCGACTTGCCGGACTGCGGGCCACCGACGAACAGACCGTGGCCCGCACCGCCCGAGAAGTCCCGGTACAGCACGTCACGCCGCTGCTCGAACGGCTTGTCCACCAGGCCGACCGGCACGTTGAGCCGGCCGAGGGCCGTGTAGTCGGGCGCGGTGAGACCGCGGTCCTGGGTGACGGCGAGCTGCGGGAGGAGCTGCTCCAGCGACGGTGCCTCCTCGAGCGGGGGCAGCCACACCTGGTGGGCGGGCGGGCCCTGGTTGACCATCCGGCCGACGAGGACGTCCAGGACGGTGTCGGCGAGCGCGTCGTCCACCCTGTTGTCGGGCTCCGGCTCCTCGACCACCGGCTGCGGGGGCAGCGCCACCTGCTCCGCCGTGAACAGCGCGGGCCGCAGCTGGGTCGAACGGTGCACCCGGGACGGGCCCTCGCCGTGGTACGGCCCCGACACGTACGCCGCCTTGAAACGGACCATGGTGTCGGTGTCGTACCGCAGATAGCCGGAGCCGGGGATCGACGGCAGGTGGTAGGCGTCCGGGACACCGATCGCCGTACGGGACTCGGCCGCGGAGAAGGTCCGCAGACCGATCCGGTACGACAGGTAGGTGTCCAGGCCGCGCAGCTTGCCCTCCTCCAGGCGCTGCGAGGCCAGCAGCAGGTGGATACCCAGCGAACGGCCGATGCGGCCGATCTGGATGAACATGTCGATGAAGTCGGGCTTGGCGGTGAGGAGTTCGGAGAACTCGTCGAGCACGATCACCAGCGAGGCCATCGGCTCCAGCGCGGCGCCCGCCGCCCGGGCCTTCTCGTAGTCGTGCAGGTTGGCGTAGTTGCCGGCCGAGCGCAGCAGTTCCTGACGGCGCTGCGTCTCACCCATGATGGAGTCACGCATGCGGTCGACGAGGGTGAGGTCGTCCGCGAGGTTGGTGATCACGGCCGCGGTGTGCGGCATGTCCGCCATGCCGGCGAAGGTCGCACCGCCCTTGAAGTCCGCGAGGATGAAGTTCAGCGTCTCCGAGGAGTGCGTCACCGCGAGGCCGAGCACCAGCGTACGCAGTACCTCGGACTTGCCGGAACCGGTGGCGCCGACGCACAGGCCGTGCGGGCCCATGCCCTCCTGCGAGGCCTCCTTGAGGTCCAGCATGACCGGCTCGCCGTTCTCGCCGACACCGATCGGCACCCGCAGGCGCTCGTGCAGCGTGCGCGGCCGCCAGGTGCGCGAGACGTCCACGGTCCCCGCGTCGCCGATGCCCATGAGGTCCGTGAAGTCCAGGTTGGACAGGAGGGGTTCGCCCTCCTCCGCGGAGCCGACCCGGAAGGGGGCGAGCTGCCGCGCCAGCGACTCGGCCTGTGCCACGTTCAGTACGTCCGGCTTGCCGGAGTACGCGGACTCGTGGCCGACGAACAGCCGCATCCGGTCCTGCTTCACGTAGATCGTCAGGCCGGCGCGCAGCTCCTCCTCCAGTTCGCCGGGGGCGATCTCGAGGAAGGTGACGCCCTGGAGCCCTTCGGAACTGGCGAGTTCGGAGTCCGGCGGCACCGTGCCGCCGTCGAGCACCACGATCAGGTGCGGCTGGTCGTAGACGGGGTTGGCCTCGCGGTTCCAGCGGGGCCTGTCGTCCAACTGGTCGGCCAGCGCCTCCTCCAGCTCACCGAGGTCGTCGAACAGGAGCCGGGTCGACCCCGCTCCGTCCTTGGCCTTCGGGTGCTGGCTGTGCGGCAGCCACTTGATCCAGTCCCAGTCCGCCGTCGCCGAGGGGTGCGCCACCACGGCGATCATCAGATCCTCGGGCGAGTGCAGCGTCGCCAGCTGGGACAGCGACGCACGGGCGTTGCCGTAGACCGTGTCGGTGTCTCCGCACACCGTCACGTGGTAGAAGGCGCGCAACGAGACGGCGACGGGCAGGTCGGACAGGCTGCCGTGTGCGTCGAGGAACGCCTTCATGGCCGCCGCGGTCAGCGGCTCCAGCTCGTCCTTGGGAGCCGTCTCCGGCGCGACGAGCGGAGTGTTCAGCTGCTGGACGCCACGGCCGATCCGTACGGACGCGAAGTCCGCGTCGGTCGGGCGCCGCTCCCACAGCCGCTTGCTGTCGGCCGCCACCGCCCACAGCTGCTCCGGGTCGGGATGCTGGAAGAGCTGGCTCTGCCGCTGCAGTTCAGCAGTCTTGTGCACGTCCTTGCGGACCTGCTCGAGATAGCGGAAGTAGTCACGCCGGTCCTGGGCCATCCCGGCCCCGCCGCCCTGCCGGGACTTGGCGAACTGGGCGATGGCCATGGCGAGGGTCGAGGCCAGCATCAGCCCGCCGACGACTCTCATGTAGGAGGGCAGGTTGGGCATGAAGAAGAAGCCCACGGAACCCAGCATGCCCATCATGGGCAGCAGGTTCATCAGCATGCTCTCGTCGCCCTCGCGCGGGATCTCGGGCGGCGTCTCGAGTTTGACCTCGCCGTCCGGGACGACCGGGGGCACTATCCGCGGTGGCCGTTTGATGATGACGACGCTCACCGATGCACTCATCCTTCGCGATTGATACGTCCTGGCACCGACGCCCCCGTGTACCGCGACGTGTTCCCGTCCGCGTAGGCGTCGTCCGCGTAGGCGTCGATCCTACTGATGCGCCCAGTGCCCAGGAGAGCCAGGACGATGGAGATGCGGAGGGGGTACGGGGAGGATTGAGGGAGGCAGGCCCTGCGCCTTGCAGGGCAACGGATAAGGTGGCGCTTCGCGTCGTACGAGCGGCGTGAAGCAGCCTTGTCTAGCAGGGGGAAACACCAGGTGAGCACGGGGACTTCGACAGGTTTCTGCCGAATCACCATCGCAGCGCCGGACAGCCGTGTCGATGTGGCGCTGCCGGAGGATCTGCCGATTCAGGACCTCTTTCCTGAGATCATCAGACTCTCGGGCCTGGTCCAGTCGGACACCAGCCCCGCCGGCTACCACCTCGTGAGCCGTGAGGGCCAAGTGCTCGACGCGAGCCGTTCGTTGCTCGAGCACCGGGTCAGGGACGGCGACGTACTGCTGCTGCGAACCTTCGCCGACTCCCTGCCGCCCGCCGTTCACGACGACGTGGTGGACGCGATCGCCGCCGCGGTCAAGCAGGACATCCGCAGCTGGAACGACAACCTGATGCGGGTGGCCGGTCTCGTCGCTGGTGCGCTGCTGCTGGTCATGCTCGGCTTCGTCTTCTGGTTCGCGGATCCGGTCCGGCACGACATGAACGGCCTCCAGGGCATCCTCGCCGGAGTGACCGCAGTCGCCCTGACGGCACTCTCCGGCGTACGGGCCCGGGTGTACGACGACCGCCACTCCGCCGTAGCGCTCGGCATCTCGGCGCTGCCGCACGCACTCATCGCCGGCTCGGGCGTCATTCCCCAGGACGCGGGTGAAGGGCCGGGGAAGCTCCAGTTCCTCGTCGGCTGCGTCGCCGTACTGCTGTTCTCCGTCGTCCTGATCATGCTGCTGCCGCAGGGCGACGCCCCCTTCGTGGCCGCCGCGCTGGCCGCCGCGATCGGCACCCTCGCCGTGTTCTGCGGGGTACTCACCGAGGCGGAGCCGCGCGAGATCGCGGCCGGCACCGCGGTCGTCGCCCTGGCGGTCGTCGGCTTCCTGCCCGGCTGGTCGGCCCGCTTCGCCAAGCTCCCGATCGGCTTCCGCAACCCCGAGGACCTGGCCCGCGCCCGCCGCGAGGGCCGCGAGGGCGACATGGAGGCCGTCGACGTCCAGCGCATCGTCGCCCAGACCAGCCGGGGCCACGAGCTGCTGCTCGGCCTGGTGGGCGGCTGCGCCGTCGTCATCATCGGCGCCGGTGGCGCGGTGCTCGGTTTCAGCGACAACGGCTGGGCCCAGCTGCTGGCCCTGGTCACCGGCCTCGCCGCGATGCTGCGGGCCCGCCTGTTCCGCTACACCGCCCAGGTCACGTGCCTGTTCGTCGCCGGTGTCGTCACTCTGGGCCTGCTGATCCTCGGCCTCGCGATCTCGCCGCCCGCCGACATCGTCATGGAGCTGCTGCAGGGCAATTCCGGACCGGTCGACGTACGCACCCTGTGGCTCGGCGCCTCGGTCGCAGCCGGTGTGCTGCTGCTGATCGCGATCGCCCTGATCGTGCCGCAGAAGGGGCTCTCCCCCTTCTGGGGCCGCATGCTGGACCTCGCGGACTCGATGGTGCTGCTGTCGCTCGTGCCGATCTGCCTGGCCGTCCTCGACGTCTACGCGAAGGTCCGCGGCGGCGTCTGACGTCCCGGCCGCAGGACGCCGGTACCGGGCGGACATCACGCCATGTGCGGGCTGGTACCCTGAGTGACGGCCGTTTGTGTACGCACCTCCGGAGCCCAGCGCCCTGGAGGCCGCGCCCAGCGGATCCCCGCCTTCCGAGTCACGGAAGCTCCCCCGAGAAGCAGACCGGGGGCACTCGGTGGCATCCACAGACCAATGAGGAGTACGCGTGTCGCTCGACGCCGCTACGAAGAAGCAGATCATGTCCGAGTTCGGTACCAAGGAGGGTGACACCGGCTCCCCCGAGGTCCAGGTCGCTCTGCTGTCCCGTCGGATCTCCGACCTGACCGAGCACCTCAAGACCCACAAGCACGACCACCACTCCCGCCGTGGCCTGCTGATCCTGGTGGGTCAGCGTCGCCGCCTTCTCCAGTACCTGGCGAAGAAGGACATCCAGCGCTTCCGTGCGCTGGTCGACCGCCTCGGCATCCGCCGCGGTGCGGCGGGCGCCAAGTAAGACGCCGTGAGGGGAGCGGTTCCCGGAGGAAAACGGGACCGCTCCCTTTGCTGTACGTGCGGAGTGTCACCACGGCTTTGTAGTGTGGGTAGCACAACGCAATACGGACGACACAGCACGACAAGAAGAGGAGAGGCGCACCCAGCCGCCGCCGGTCCTCGGTAGTGGCCCCCGGGGGAATGCGAGCCCCGGGTGCTTCGATCGAAGACCGGCCCGCACAGCCCGGAGCGCTTCTCCACAACCGTCCCCCTGCCACACGGGCAGCGACGGGACGAAGACGAGGAGATATCGCTAGTGGAGAACGAGACCCACTACGCCGAGGCCGTCATCGACAACGGCGCCTTCGGCACCCGCACCATCCGCTTCGAGACCGGCCGCCTGGCCAAGCAGGCCGCCGGTTCCGCCGTGGCGTACCTGGACGACGACACCATGGTGCTGTCGGCCACCACCGCCTCCAAGAACCCCAAGGACCAGCTCGACTTCTTCCCGCTCACGGTGGACGTCGAGGAGCGGATGTACGCCGCCGGCAAGATCCCCGGCAGCTTCTTCCGCCGTGAGGGCCGTCCCTCCGAGGACGCCATCCTCACCTGCCGCCTGATCGACCGCCCGCTGCGTCCGTCCTTCAAGAAGGGCCTGCGCAACGAGATCCAGGTGGTCGCCACGATCATGGCTCTCAACCCCGACCACCTGTACGACGTCGTCGCGATCAACGCGGCCTCCGCGTCCACGCAGCTGGCCGGCCTGCCCTTCTCCGGCCCGATCGGCGGCGTCCGCGTCGCGCTGATCCGCGGCCAGTGGGTGGCCTTCCCGACGCACACCGAGCTCGAGGACGCCGTCTTCGACATGGTCGTCGCGGGCCGTGTCCTGGAGGACGGCGACGTCGCGATCATGATGGTCGAGGCCGAGGCCACCGAGAAGACCATCAAGCTGGTCGAGGGCGGCGCCGAGGCGCCGACCGAGGAGGTCGTCGCCGCCGGTCTCGAGGCCGCGAAGCCCTTCATCAAGGTGCTCTGCAAGGCCCAGTCGGACCTCGCCGCCAAGGCCGCCAAGCCGACCGGCGAGTTCCCGATCTTCCTGGACTACCAGGACGACGTCCTGGAGGCGCTCACCGCCGCCGTCAAGCCCGAGCTCGCCCAGGCGCTCACCATCGCCGGCAAGCAGGAGCGCGAGTCCGAGCTGGACCGCGTCAAGCAGCTCGCCGCCGAGAAGCTCCTGCCGGAGTTCGAGGGCCGCGAGAAGGAGATCTCCGCCGCTTACCGCTCGCTGACCAAGACCCTGGTCCGCGAGCGCGTGATCAAGGAGAAGAAGCGCATCGACGGCCGCGGTGTCACGGACATCCGTACGCTCGCCGCCGAGGTCGAGGCCATCCCGCGGGTCCACGGCTCCGCCGTGTTCGAGCGTGGCGAGACCCAGATCCTGGGTGTCACCACCCTCAACATGCTCCGCATGGAGCAGCAGCTGGACACCCTCTCCCCGGTGACCCGCAAGCGCTACATGCACAACTACAACTTCCCGCCGTACTCCACCGGCGAGACCGGCCGCGTCGGTTCCCCGAAGCGCCGCGAGATCGGCCACGGCGCCCTCGCCGAGCGCGCCCTGATCCCGGTCCTGCCGACGCGCGAGGAGTTCCCCTACGCGATCCGCCAGGTCTCCGAGGCGCTGAGCTCCAACGGCTCGACGTCCATGGGCTCGGTCTGCGCCTCCACCATGTCGCTGCTGAACGCCGGTGTGCCGCTGAAGGCCCCGGTCGCCGGTATCGCCATGGGCCTGATCTCCCAGGAGATCGAGGGCGAGACGCACTACGTCACCCTCACCGACATCCTCGGTGCGGAGGACGCCTTCGGCGACATGGACTTCAAGGTCGCCGGCACCAAGGAGTTCGTGACCGCCCTCCAGCTCGACACCAAGCTGGACGGCATCCCGGCCTCCGTCCTGGCCGCTGCCCTCAAGCAGGCCCGTGACGCCCGCCTCCACATCCTCGACGTGATGATGGAAGCGATCGACACGCCGGACGAGATGTCCCCGAACGCGCCGCGGATCATCACCGTGAAGATCCCGGTCGACAAGATCGGCGAGGTCATCGGCCCCAAGGGCAAGATGATCAACCAGATCCAGGAGGACACCGGCGCCGAGATCACCATCGAGGACGACGGCACGATCTACATCGGTGCCGCCGACGGCCCCTCCGCCGAGGCCGCCCGCACCACGATCAACGGCATCGCCAACCCGACGATGCCCGAGGTCGGCGAGCGCTACCTCGGTACGGTCGTGAAGACGACCACCTTCGGTGCGTTCGTCTCCCTGCTGCCCGGCAAGGACGGTCTGCTGCACATCTCGCAGATCCGCAAGCTGGCCGGCGGCAAGCGCGTGGAGAACGTCGAGGACGTGCTCGGTGTGGGCGCCAAGGTCCAGGTCGAGATCGCCGAGATCGACTCCCGCGGTAAGCTCTCCCTCATCCCGGTGATCGAGGGCGAGGACGCTGACGAGACGCAGAAGGACGACGCCGACAAGTGACGTCGCGCAGCTTCAAGGCGACGGCCCGCACCTCCACGGAGGGGCGGGCCGTCGCCCGTACCCAAACCCTGATCAAGGGCCAGAACGGCATCGGCACGGTCCGCAAGACCACCCTCCCGGGCGGCCTGCGTATCGTCACCGAAACCCTGCCCTCGGTCCGCTCCGCGACGTTCGGCATCTGGGCGCACGTCGGCTCCCGCGACGAGACCCCGGCCCTGAACGGCGCCACGCACTATCTGGAGCACCTGCTCTTCAAGGGCACGAACCGCAGGTCAGCCCTGGACATCTCCGCCGCCATCGACGCGGTCGGCGGTGAGATGAACGCGTTCACGGCGAAGGAGTACACGTGCTACTACGCACGCGTGCTCGACACCGACCTGCCCCTGGCGATCGACGTCGTCTGCGACATGCTGACCGGCTCGCTCATCCTCGAGGAGGACGTCGACGTCGAGCGCGGCGCCATCCTCGAAGAGATCGCCATGACCGAGGACGACCCGGGCGACTGCGTGCACGACCTGTTCGCGCACACCATGTTCGGCGACAACCCCCTCGGCCGCCCGGTGCTGGGCACGGTCGACACGGTCAACGCCCTCACCGCCGACCGCATCCGCCGCTTCTACAAGAAGCACTACGACCCGACCCACCTGGTCGTCGCCTGCGCCGGCAACATCGACCACGCCAAGGTCGTGCGGCAGGTCCGGGCCGCCTTCGAGAAGGCCGGCGCCTTCCGGGACCTCGCCGCGGACCCCGTCGGCCCACGCAGCGGCAAGCGTGCCCTGCGCACGGCCGGCCGCGTCGAGCTGGTCGACCGCAAGACCGAGCAGGCGCACGTCGTGCTCGGCATGCCGGGCCTGTCCCGCACGGACGAGCGCCGCTGGGCCCTCGGCGTGCTGAACACCGCCCTCGGCGGCGGCATGTCCTCCCGCCTCTTCCAGGAGGTCCGGGAGAAGCGCGGCCTGGCCTACAGCGTCTACTCGTACACCTCCGGCTTCGCCGACTGCGGCCTGTTCGGCGTGTACGCGGGATGCAGGCCCTCGCAGGTGCACGACGTGCTGAAGATCTGCCGCGACGAGCTCGACCACGTCGCCGAGCACGGCCTCTCCGACGACGAGATAGGGCGTGCCGTCGGCCAGCTCCAGGGCTCCACGGTCCTCGGCCTGGAGGACACCGGCGCGCTGATGAACCGGATCGGCAAGAGCGAGCTGTGCTGGGGCGAGCAGATGTCCGTCGACGACATGCTCTCCCGCATAGCGTCGGTCACCCCGGACGACATCCGCTCGGTCGCCCGCGAGATCCTGGGACGTCGGCCCTCCCTGTCGGTCATCGGCCCGCTGAAGGACAAACAGGCGACCCGCCTGCACGACGCCGTCGCCTGACAATCCCCTGGTGAAGGAAGCACAAGAGATGAGCAAGCTGCGCGTGGCGATCCTCGGCGCCAAGGGCCGGATCGGCTCGGAAGCCGTCCGGGCCGTCGAGGCCGCCGAGGACATGGAACTGGTCGCCGCCCTCGGCCGGGGCGACAAGCTGGAGACGCTGACCGAGACCGGCGCCCAGGTCGCGGTGGAGCTGACCACGCCCGACTCGGTCATGGCCAACCTCGACTACTGCGTGAGCCACGGCATTCACGCGGTCGTGGGCACCACCGGCTGGACCGACGAGCGCCTCGCGCAGCTGAAGGGCTGGCTGGAGAAGTCCCCGGAGACCGGCGTGCTCATCGCGCCCAACTTCTCCATCGGGGCCGTCCTCACCATGAAGTTCGCGCAGATCGCCGCCCCGTACTTCGAGTCGGTCGAGGTCGTCGAGCTGCACCACCCGAACAAGGTGGACGCTCCCTCCGGCACCGCCACGCGCACCGCCCAGCTCATCGCCGAGGCCCGCCGCACCGCCGGCACCGCCCCGGCCCCCGACGCCACGACGACCGCCCTGGACGGCGCCCGCGGCGCCGACGTCGACGGCGTCCCGGTCCACGCGGTCCGGCTGCGCGGCCTGCTCGCCCATCAGGAGGTCCTGCTCGGCGCCGAGGGCGAGACCCTGACGGTCCGCCACGACTCGCTCCACCACAGCAGCTTCATGCCGGGCATCCTGCTCGGCGCCCGCCGCGTGGGAAGTGTTCCGGGCCTGACCTTCGGCCTGGAACACTTCCTGGACCTGAACTGAGCCGCTGACCGTCATGCGCGCGAAGCTCACGTACGCCCTCACGGCCGCCGTCCTGGTCGTCTACTTCGTCCTGGTCGGCAGCCGTGGCGTGCTGCTCATCGAGACCGGCACACCCCTCACCGTCACCTTCGGTGTCGCGGTGCTGATCCTGCCGGTCATCGGCCTGTGGTTCCTGTGGAAGAACACCCAGTTCGTCCGCAGGGCCAACGCCCTCGCCGCCGAACTCGACGCCGAGGGCGGCCTGCCCGTCGACGAGTTGAAGCGCACCCCCAGCGGGCGCATCGACCGGGACTCGGCCGACGAGGTCTTCGCCCGGCGCAAGGCCGAGACGGAGGCCGCCCCCGACGACTGGCGCACCTGGTTCCGCCTCGCCGTCGCCTACCACGACGCCCGTGACACCCCGCGCGCCCGCAAGGCCATGCAACGCGCGATCGCCCTGCACGACGGCAAGCAGCCCGAAGCCGCCTGAACCGCATCGCACATACCGGCGGGGCCGGACCGCGCACGGTCCGGCCCCGCCGTCATGAGATCAGGACGTCAGTGCGCCCGGTTCTCCTCGGCCCACGCCTCCACCTTGTCGGCCGCCCGGTCGAAGGCTTCCACCCGGCCCACGAAGTCCGCGTTGTGCGTGGTCATCAGCGGCAGCGCACCGTCCGCCGACTGCCCTTGCCGCACCAGCAGCAGCGCCTGCCCCTGCACGGTCCGCGGGAGCCCCAGCCAGCGCACCGGCTGCTGCACCGTGCGCACGGAGGAGACCTGGTCCCAGGACGCCGTACGTGTCGTGAGGAAGCCCACGTGCCGCAGCCCGCGCGGACTCACCCACACGCCGACGCGCAGCAACCGCAGCGCCCCGGCGATGACGAGCAACGCGAGCCCGAAGACGACCCCGGCCGAGGTCAGTTCGGCCGTCGCCGCGATGATGACCGCCGCGAACAGCACGAACGAGGCGAGCAGCAGCGCCAGCGCCGCCGCGGCGACGCGCCACGGCCCGGGCCGGTACGGCCGCCGCCAGCGGTCACGGTCGTCGTACGGCAGCGGAACGTCGTCCGCCGCCTCGAATACGCGGTCGGCCGTCAGGAAGGGCAGGGGCACGGCGGGTCCTCACTCGATCCATGCGTGGGCTGTGCCCGGTGAGGCTACCGATCTGTGTCCCCGGTCACCACTGGCGGGGGGCCGGATGGAGTCAGCGCCGACCGGCGGCGGCTCAGTGCTTCTGCGACGCCTGGGACTGCTGCGGCTGCGAGTCCTGGCGATCGGTCGACAGCGCGGGCGTCCCGATCACCAGGGACCCCACGAGCCCCGCCACGATGCTCAGACCCATCAGCCATCGTCCGGCCATCTGGCCGACGGACAGCCGCTCACGCGGTGGGGGAGTGACATTGCTGCGGAACCTGTCGGCCTCGGCGACGAAGGCAAACGGTACGGGTTCACGCCGACCGAACATCAGGGGTGCTTCTCCTTCTGGGGTGGAAACGGATCACTGTCATCCGTAGAGACGAACGAACTCCCTCAGAGGTGCCCTGTTTCACCGACTTCATTGCGGCACGCCACCGATCGCGCGGTTTTCCTCGGCCCGTAGAGTGGCGTCGCCACACGACGAGATGGGAAGGCCCTGCCAACCGTGACCGACACCCCCGCCGACGACCCCAAGCCCAGCTACCGCAGCGACGTCACCGTCGAGCTGGTCAAGCACACCGCGTCCGACGCGGACGTCCTCTTCGCCGCCCGCGTCTCGACCCTCGGCGAGCAGTCCCTGGACGAGCTGAACAAGGACCCCGAGCGCTCCAAGGGCCTGATCAACTACCTGATGCGGGACCGGCACGGCAGCCCCTTCGAGCACAACTCGATGACCTTCCTCATCAGCGCCCCGATCTTCGTCTTCCGCGAGTTCATGCGGCACCGCGTCGGCTGGTCCTACAACGAGGAGAGCGGCCGCTACCGCGAGCTCCAGCCGGTCTTCTACGTCCCCGACGAGTCCCGCAAGCTCGTCCAGGAGGGCCGCCCCGGCAAGTACGTCTTCGTGGAGGGCACCCAGGCCCAGCAGGAGCTCGTCGGCCGTGTGATGGAGGACTCCTACCGCCAGGCCTACGAGGCCTACCAGGAGATGCTCGCCGCCGGCGTCGCCCGCGAGGTCGCCCGCTCCGTGCTCCCCGTCGGCCTGTACTCCTCGATGTACGCCACCTGCAACGCTCGCTCGCTGATGCACTTCCTCGGCCTGCGCACCCAGCACGAGCTGGCCAAGGTGCCGTCCTTCCCACAGCGCGAGATCGAGATGGTCGGCGAGAAGATGGAGGCCGAGTGGGCCCGGCTCATGCCGCTCACCTACGCCGCCTTCAACGCCAACGGACGCGTGGCGCCCTAGCGCGGCCCGGTCCCCGATCAGGTACTGATGTACGGTTCAGCCGTGCGAAGTGTCCGTATTGCGGCATTTCGAGAAGTTCATCTAGCCTGATCAAACGGGTCCGGCACTGCTTGAACCCCCGAGCAGGCAGTGCCGGGCTCCACCTTTGTCATGACTTGTCGCCTCCCCCTAGGGCAGACCCGGTCCTGAGCAACGAGTAGCGTGTAACCCATGGCTCCGACCTCGACTCCGCAGACCCCCTTCGGGCGGGTCCTCACCGCCATGGTCACGCCCTTCAAGGCGGACGGCGCACTCGACCTCGACGGCGCGCAGCGGCTCGCCACCCACCTGGTGGACGCAGGCAACGACGGCCTGATCATCAACGGCACCACCGGCGAGTCCCCGACCACCAGCAATGCGGAGAAAGCGGATCTCGTGCGGGCGGTCCTGGAGGCCGTCGGCGACCGCGCCCACGTCGTGGCCGGGGTCGGCACCAACGACACCCACCACAGCATCGAACTCGCGCGCGCCGCGGAGCGCACCGGCGCTCACGGCCTGCTCGTCGTCACGCCGTACTACAACAAGCCCCCGCAGGAGGGCCTGTACCGGCACTTCACTGCCATCGCCGACGCCACCGAGCTGCCGGTCATGCTCTACGACATTCCCGGCCGCAGCGGCGTCCCGATCAACACCGAGACGCTCGTCCGCCTCGCCGAGCACCCCCGGATCGTCGCCAACAAGGACGCCAAGGGCGACCTCGGCCGCGCGAGCTGGGCCATCGCCACCTCCGGCCTCGCCTGGTACTCCGGCGACGACATGCTGAACCTGCCCCTGCTCTCCGTGGGCGCGGTCGGCTTCGTCTCGGTCGTCGGCCACGTCGTCACCCCCGAGCTGCGCGCCCTGGTCGAGGCGTACACCTCGGGCGATGTCCAGAAGGCCACCGAGATTCACCAGAAGCTGCTCCCGGTCTACACGGGCATGTTCCGCACCCAGGGCGTGATGACGACCAAGGCGGCGCTCGCCCTCAAGGGCCTGCCCGCCGGACCCCTGCGCGCCCCCATGGTCGAGTGCGCGCCCGAGGAGATCGAGCAACTCAAGATCGATCTTGCCGCCGGCGGGGTACAGCTCTGACATCAGACTTCGCGCGGCCCCCGCGCATGTGCTTCACAACTGAATAAGCGGGCCACCGGTGCCCGCACCGACCCCACACGACAACTGCTTCTGCACGAACGTCACGAGCGCCACGTGCCCCACCGGTACGTGGCGTGCGTGGTTGAGGAGAGTCTTTTGAGTCATCCGCATCCCGAACTCGGCTCGCCCCCGCCGCTCCCCGAAGGCGGCCTGCGGGTCACCCCGCTCGGCGGTCTCGGCGAGATCGGCCGGAACATGACGGTCTTCGAGTACGGCGGCCGCCTGCTGATCGTCGACTGCGGTGTGCTTTTCCCCGAGGAGGAGCAGCCGGGAATCGATCTGATCCTGCCGGACTTCTCGTCCATCAGGGACCGTCTCGACGACATCGAGGGCATCGTGCTCACGCACGGCCACGAGGACCACATCGGTGGTGTCCCCTTCCTCCTGCGCGAGAAGCCGGACATCCCGCTGATCGGCTCCAAGCTGACCCTCGCCCTCATCGAGGCCAAGCTCCAGGAGCACCGCATCCGCCCGTACACCCTCGAGGTGGCGGAGGGGAACCGCGAGCGCATCGGCCCCTTCGACTGCGAGTTCGTCGCGGTCAACCACTCCATCCCCGACGCGCTGGCCGTCGCCATCCGCACCCCCGCGGGCATGGCGGTCCACACCGGCGACTTCAAGATGGACCAGCTCCCGCTGGACAGCCGCCTCACGGACCTCCACGCCTTCGCCCGCCTGAGCGAGGAGGGCATCGACCTCCTCCTCTCGGACTCGACGAACGCCGAGGTGCCGGGGTTCGTCCCGCCAGAGCGGGAGATCAGCAACGTCCTGCGCCAGGTCTTCGCCGGCGCCCGCAAGCGCATCATCGTCGCGAGCTTCGCCAGCCACGTCCACCGCATCCAGCAGATTCTGGACGCGGCGCACGAGTACGGCCGCCGGGTCGCCTTCGTCGGCCGCTCCATGGTGCGCAACATGGGCATCGCGCGAGACCTGGGCTACCTGAAGGTTCCCCCGGGCCTGGTCGTCGACGTCAAGACGCTCGACGACCTCCCGGACAGTGAGGTCGTCCTCGTCTGCACGGGCTCCCAGGGCGAACCCATGGCGGCGCTCTCCAGGATGGCCAACAGGGACCACCAGATCCGTATCGTCCAGGGCGACACCGTGATCCTGGCGTCATCCCTGATCCCCGGCAACGAGAACGCGGTCTACCGAGTGATCAACGGCCTCACCCGCTGGGGCGCCAACGTGGTCCACAAGGGCAACGCCAAGGTCCACGTCTCGGGCCACGCCTCCGCGGGCGAGCTGCTGTACTTCTACAACATCTGCCGACCGAAGAACCTGATGCCGGTGCACGGCGAATGGCGCCACCTTCGCGCCAACGCCGAACTGGGCGCCCTGACCGGCGTCCCGCACGACCGCATCGTCATCGCCGAGGACGGCGTCGTCGTCGACCTCGTCGAGGGCAAGGCGAAGATCTCCGGCAAGGTCAAGGCGGGCTACGTCTACGTCGACGGACTCTCGGTCGGCGACGTGGGCGAGCCGGCCCTTAAGGACCGCAAGATCCTCGGCGACGAAGGCATCATCTCCGTCTTCGTCGTCATCGACTCGTCCACCGGGAAGATCACCGGCGGCCCGCACATCCAGGCCCGCGGCTCGGGCATCGAGGACTCCGCCTTCGGCGACGTGACCCCCAGGATCACGGAGGTTCTCGAGCGCTCCGCCCAGGACGGTGTGGTCGAACCCCACCAGATGCAGCAGCTCGTTCGCCGCACGCTGGGCAAGTGGGTCTCGGACACGTACCGACGCCGCCCGATGATCCTGCCTGTCGTCGTGGAGGTCTGACGGCCCGTCGGGCCGAAGCAAGGGCCAACTAGGAGCGGGGCGCCTCGATTTGCATCGGGGCGCCCCGCTCCAGTAGGTTTACAACTCCTCCCGACGGGGCACCCGGGCCAACTCAGGCATCGGGGACCATGCCCGGCCGGGCGGGGAAATCCGACTCAGAATCCTCTGATAAAGTCGGAACCGCCGGAAAGGGAAACGCGGAAGCGGGAACCTGGAAAGCACCGAGGAAATCGGATCGGAAAGATCTGATAGAGTCGGAAACGCAAGACCGAAGGGAAGC
>NZ_JOCT01000002.1 GCF_000717875.1 Streptomyces sp. NRRL S-455 | reverse complement strand
TGAACTTGATCAGCGTTCCGTTCATGTCGAACGTCACGAACTTGGGCTTGACGTCGAATCCCACTGGTCCTCCTAGTGCTTCAGCGGAGCGGCCTATGCATTTGGTCGATTGTCGACCATCTTAGTTGGTCGATTGTCGACCAAGCGGATCTCGGCTGTCAACCACGTCGGAGGAGTGCCCTCAGGCACACCCGGTGCTGATCCACTTCCAGAACGGATGAGGCAATCGGCCCACGGCCGAGGTCACCTCCGAGTTCGTGCAGACCAGCTGAGCGCCGGGCTCATTGAGCAGGCCGTGAGCAACGGCAATGTCACTGGTCAGTCAGGCGCTCAGTTTCTGACGTGAAACCTGGTACCGACTCGACGAAGAAGGCCGAGGCGTTGCTCGGCAGTGGACCTGGCCGACTGATCTCAGCTCCGTCTGACGCCGACCTGCCGTCCGCGGCGCGGCCTGGGCAGTGGCCAGCCATGCCTGGGCCAGGGGCTGGGACATGGTCCCCGGGGCAGGGTTGGGCGCGGGCCAAGACGCGACTGCCGCCGATGCGGCTGAGTCCACGACAGATACACCCAGGTTGGTGAACCACGGAGTTGGCGGCCAAATGCCTCTCGCCGCGTCATCTGGTCGAAGGAGCAGCGGCGGTTGCCCACGCGTGTCGAGGCTGGTGATTTCCGCCCAGATCGTAACTCGCGGTGAAACGCAGAGCGCCCGTACGCGACGGAGATCAGCTGAGCCAGGCTGCGACGTCGTCCCCCTTCCCGGATGAACACAGGAATCCCTATCAGCGGGGACTGCGCGGGCGTGTGAGGGAGCCGAAGGTGGTGGGGATGTCACCGGACCGTAGCAGGGCCCCGTACCTCCGGCTGCCCGCCCACGCGGAGCGGACCAGCGACAGTAGCCGGTCCTCGCCAGCCACGCGCAGCGGCCGGCCACGTGTGGGTGTGCAGCACTGGGTAGTCAAGTCAGAAGCACTCCACGCTCAGCGAACGTAGTTGGCGTTCAGCCGCCGCCACAGCGCGGCGCGTGCCCCCTGGGGGGCGTTGCAGTACGCCATCGGGAGCGTTGGCGCTTCGTCGGCCTCCCGGGTTGGCCACGCGAAGGTGAGCAGACCGCCCTCCGCGTCCCGAACGAGGTGTCCGGACGCGCGAAGCTCGTGATAGGTGTCGCTGCCGGGTTCGACGGTCTGCCACATCGAGACGGCGACCTTCACCTCAAGGTCGGCCAACTGCTCGGCCATAGCCGCGGGGTCGGGCCACTCGCTCTCCTCGAAACGCCAGTCGCCCGGCTCGGCCAGCGGAAGAAGTCGCAGATGATGCCGGACAGCGGCAGTCCGAGCTCCTTGTGCTGCCCAGGGTGTCGCCGGCCGTGATCCAGCAGTCGAGCGCCCGCCGCCGTCGGCGGTCCACCGGGTGGTGGCGGCGCTCGATACCCCAGGCGATACATGATCTCGTGGTCGTGAGCCTGCTGGCCCGCGGCATCCCGGTGGCTGGTTCGACGACCACAGTCGTTCATGTAGGCCGAGACCGCCCCCCGCCGACCGGAGGGGGTCGGTGGGCCGACTGGCGGGACACCTCCTGAAGTTCGGCGGATGGTCGACCGCCCGCGCCTCGGCGAGGTTGTCCCGGTGACCGACATCGAAAGCGCCAAGAAGGCGCCTGCCCAGCCCTTACCCTCACCCGAGTCCGCCACGGCGACGGAACGCCCTTCGTCGACGGCGCGGCTGGTCGGAGTGGACCTCGCCCGTGCACTGGCGGTGTTCGGCATGTTCGCCGTGCACACCGGCCCCTTCAACCCCTTCCCCACGTCCGGCGACGGCGTTGGCACCTGGTTCGTCTGGCTGGCGAGCGGCCGGGCCTCGGCGCTGTTCGCCACCCTCGCCGGGTTCTCCCTGGTGCTGATCGCCGGCCGCCTGGAGCCGAAGAGCGGACTGGCCGGCCGACAGGCGAAGGTCAGGATCGTGATCCGGGCCGTGATCCTGCTGGTGGTGGGCAGCGCGCTGGCGATGACCGACTTCGGCGGCGCCGTCATCATCAACTTCTACGCGGTGTTCTTCCTGCTGGCCCTGCCCTTGGTGCGGCTGAGAGCCAGGACGCTCGCGACCATCGCGGTCGTGCTCGCGGTCGTCACGCCGCAGTTGGCGTACTGCCTGCGGGCGCTGCTCAGCCAGTCGATCGTGAACACCATCGACTCGTACGACCCGATCGCGCGAATCTCCGGCGTGGGCGTGCTCGACTTCCTGCTCACCGGCTTCTTCCCGGCGATCACCTGGATGACGTTCGTGGTCACCGGCATGGCGCTGGGGCGGCTGGACCTGGCCTCCGGCGTGGTGCAGCGGCGGCTGGCCGTGGTCGGTCCCGCGCTGATCGTGTTCGGATACGGCGTCTCGTGGCTGGCGCTCCGGGTGACCGGTGGCGCGGAGAAGATCATGGGCGGGATGCCTGAGATGAAGGACTTCGACGTCCTGAAGGATCGCGGTGCCATGAAGGATCCCGGCATGGCAGAGGGATCCTTCGACCTGCCGGTCGGTGGTGGGCTGTGGGGCCCCGACGCGTGGGGATTGCTGGCGGCCGAGCCGCACAGCGCTTCCACGTTCGACCTCGTCGGCTGCCTGGGAGTCGCGATCACCGTGATCCTTTGCCTGACGGTGGCCGTGGACCGGCTGCCGGTGCTGCGCCGGCTGGCAGCGCCGGTCATCGCCGTCGGCACCATGTCCCTAACCCTCTACGTGAGCCACATCCTGGTGATCCTCGCCCTGCCCGGCGACGGGGTCACCCCACCGCAGTCCGCCTCCTTCGAGCTGCTGCTCTGCTTCGTGGTCGGGGCCACCCTGTTCGCGGGGATCTGGTCCCGCTTCTTCCACCGCGGCCCGTTGGAGTACCTCCTCAATAGCGCCACCAAACTGGCGAACCGCGTCCGCTGAGCCCAGGCGGGCACCCCGGGAAATCCGTACAAAGAAATGGCAGCTGTCCGGGATCACCGTAGAGGGGCGGCGAGTGTGCTGTCGTCCTTGAGGACGGCCAGCGCCTCACTCAGTGTGCGCGTTCCCGGAGTGCTTCAGCACTCCGGGAACGCGCGGCAGCGTAGGTGACCTCCGGCACGCGGGCCGGAAGCCGTAGCTTCCTCACGACGCGCATCGCCGCCCCGTCGGGCGGAGTACCGCTGCCTCATGCTGTTGTCAGGCCGCGAGACGCAGAGGTGGCCGGGCCCCGTAGGGGTGTCGGTCGCGCAGGATGGCGTAGAGAACGTTGATCTTGCGCCGGACCAGGGCGATCAGGGCCTGATGGTGTCGTTTGCCTTCGGATCGTTTGCGGTCGTAGAAGGTCCGCGAGGTGGGATCGCGCTGGATCGAGCAGAAGGCGGCCTGGTAAAAGACCCGTTTGAGGGCCTTGTCGCCGCCGGTCGCGCTGCGCGAGTAGCGGATCTTGCTGGACTGGGAGAGCACCGGGGACAGCCCGGAGGCGGCAGCCGGCGTCGCCGCTGGTGAAGCGGCGGATGTCGCCGACGGCCACGATGAACTCGGCGGTGAGGCGGCCCCCCATCCCCGGCAAGCTGCGGATGAGGGCCCCGTCAGGGTGGCCGGCCACCAATTTTCGATCTCGGCCTCCAGGGTGGGATGTCCGTTTCGATTCGCCAGGTTGGTGCGGATTCTCCGGTCAGTTCGCGGGACATTTTGTTAGCCATCGCCCAGTGGATCATCGTCCCGGATCTCTGCGGCAGGGCTTCGTAGTCCCGTGCCAGGCGGCGGTGCTGCATCAGCCAGCCGAAGGACCGTTCGATCACCCACCGCTTGGGGAGCGGCTCGAACCCCTTCGCCCGTGGCCGCTGCACCACCTCGACATCGATGCCCAGCCGGGCACCGTGGTTGAAGATGCTTTTCTGGTAGCCGCCGTCGGCCCAGACCTTGGAGACGCTGGGATGTGCCGCAGCCAGGTCGTCGAGCAGGAGCTTGCCGCCCGCGGTGTCGTGCACGGAGGCGGCCGTGACGAGGACGGCGAGGACCAAGCCGAGGGTGTCGGTGATCAGGTGCCTTTTGCGGCGGTGCCGGCACCGTTGAGATCCATTCATTTGCCGGCGATGCCGGACCGCACGAGTGCGGATGCGGGGGCCGGGTTCTTCAGCCAACCGGCGCTGCCCGCGGCTTGGACGCCGCGGTGGAAGGCGTCCGCCATCTTCTGATAGCCCGAGTCGTTGGGATGCAGAGGGTCGGCCAGGTCGGCCGTGGTAAAGCCGCTCATGTCAACGTATGCGACGCGCTTGCCCGCGCCCTGGGCGTCGCTGACGATTTGGCGGACGGCCTGGTTGTACGTGCCCCGCCACTGCTCCTCCGTGCTGCTGGTGGACACGACCAGGGAAGCGACGAGGACGGTTGCGTCGGGGACGTCGGCGGTGATCTGGTTGATCAGCAACCTCAGCCGGGTGATGGCGGTGTCGACCTCCGAGGCCCCTCGGAGGTCGTTGGTACCGATGTGCAGCGTCACGACGTCGGGCCGGTAGCGGGTCAGCGAGGCGTCGGCGAGTGCGGCAATCTGGTCGATGCGATATCCGGAGTGGCCTTCGTTGCCGGGGTCGGACATCGAACCGTTCGGCACCGAGCCCACGAAGTCCAGCGGATGGCCGTCCGCCGCAAGCTTGTTCCACAACGGCCCCCGGTATCCGTTGCCCGTACTGCTACCCACACCCCACGTTATCGAGTCGCCCAACGGCATCACCCGCAAAGGCGTGTCGGAGGCGACGAGGACAGGGGCCACACCTGCCGCTGTCACCCCGAGCGCGGCGGCGACAAGCGTGATCAAGGGTAGAACCCAACACTTTCTCATGGAGTTTCCTCCCTTTCGCGAGTGACTGCTGAATCAGCGGGGCTGCGACGACGCCCCTCTCGGCTTCCAGCTCTCCGCACACGAGGGCGCCGTGAGGCCGTTGCCCCTCAGGGATCCGCCCTCCCAGCAGGCGGGCGGGATGGCTCCGGCGTGCAGTTGTCGGGCCCGTTGATCGTGGTCATGGCCGGAGCACTGCCACGCCGTACCGGCCGAAGGACACCCCGTCGGTGTCGATGTCCGTTGTGGTGGGTGCCGGGCACCTCGACGGTCACCGGCTCACGCTCGTGAGCCACTGCAAGCAGCAGACGGCGTCGCCGCCCCGGGTCAGCCACGGCCTGGGCGGCCAAAGCCGCTTGAGGCTACGGGGCTTGGGGTGGTTCACGTCCCAACCGGTTGACCGGCCCTACCGCCTGCTCCAGGGACATCCAGGGACTCCCAAGGTCATTGCCGCCGACCCGGACCAGAGAGAACAGAAGCCCCTGAAGACAGGGCGCCGAAGCGTCGCCCGTCAAAGCGCCTTGAGGGCCGCCGAAGAACCACAGACTGTTCGTGAGGCCCGCAGCGCGACCGCCCCACCCGGGGGAGGGGCTCCGGGCACGCTTCTCCGGCTGCGTTTTATCGAATGCGTCGGGCGATCCCGGTCGCCTTGCCCATCAGCCATTCGAGTGGCCCGCGCTGGAAGAAGCGGGACCAGAGGGTGGCGAGGAGGGTGATGGATGCGATGAAGCCGAGCAGGACATACAGCGGCGGGACGGCTAGATCCTCGGTGCCCAGGAGCCAGATGGCCACGATGTGGTAGACGTACGCGGTCAGTGACATCGAGCCGACCGCGATGACGGGCTTGGCGAGGCTGCGCAGCCGGGGGAAGGCGTCCATGACGGCCAGGCACACGGTGATCACCAGGATCGCCACACCCGTGGCGGCCATGATGGACAGGGTCGCCTCGCTGTGCGGGGCTGAGGCCAGCATCCCGGCGGGGGAGTCGCCGAAGATGCCGATGCTGTCGGGCGATACGGACGACACGGACGACATACCCGCTCCCTCTTCGGCTTTCCGGACGGCTTCGGCGGCACCGGGTACGAGACGCACCGCCAGCCAGGAGCCGCCGTAGCCGGTGACGGCGAGGGCCACGCCGGTGAGGGCGAGGCGTATCCGGACGGCCGTGGCAGTCAGGTCGCAGCGGGCGACAGCCATACCGGCGATCACGAACGGGACCCAGGTCAGGGCCGGATAGCCGCCGGTGAAGAACAACGAGAGGGGGCCGTCGGCCTGGCCGTAGGAGAGGAACACGCGGCCGCCGACCACCGGCTTCAGCGCGTACAGCAGTTGCGGGCCCACCAGGGCCCATCCCGCGGCGATGAGCGCCAGTGGCTTGGCGCTCAGCCGGTGCAGCGGCAGTACGAGCAGGAAGAACAGTCCGTAGAAGGCGAGGATCGGCACGACCGGGGTGCCGGTCTTGGTCAGGGCGGTGCCGAGGGCCAGCAGGATCACGGCCCTGATGATCACCTTGGCGACGGCCTGACGGCCGGCCAGGCCGGTCTTCGGCGTGCGGCGCCCGGTGATGAGAGCGACCGCGAAGCCGGCCAGGACGGCGAACAGGGCGGAGGAGCGGCCTTGCGCCAGCTCCATCAGGAAGCCGATGACACCGCCCTGAGCCGGGGCGGGGCCGACATGGACCGCGTACATGCCGAAGACGGCCAGGCCGCGGGCCAGGTCCAGCCCGATCAGCCGGCCCACGCCGGGCGCACCGGTCGAGGGCTCACCACGCTCACCTCCAGAAGACGGGGTATCGGCCGGGAGCAGCGCGGAGTCCGGGTGATGGGTCATGGCCCTCAGACTGGAGGCCGGGCCGATCACGGCCCATCCGGCAGAAGGCTGCCGTGGCCCTGCCGAGTGGTGGGTGCTACCCCGCCGTGTGGCTGGAGCTGCAGCTCAGCGGGCCGCCGGGACCGATCGGGGCTTTAGGGTCGAGTCGGCATGGGCCGGACGGTATGAACGAAGGGCAGGGGGAGCGCGTGATCCGGGTAATGGTGGTCGACGACGAGGCTCTGGTCCGCTCGGGCTTCCAGCTGATTCTGGGCGCGTCCGAGGACATCGACGTCGTCGCGACCGCGAGTGGCGGCGAGGCGGTCGAGACGGTCCGCCGGGTGCGGCCGGACGTGGTGCTGCTGGACATCCGGATGCCGGACGTCGACGGGCTCACCGTGCTCCGGGAGTTGCGCACGATGCCGGACCCGCCGGTGGTGGCGATGCTGACCACGTTCGACGCCGACGAGTACATCCTCACCGCCCTGCACTCCGGCGCGGCCGGTTTCCTCCTCAAGGACACCGAGCCCGAGCAGCTCGCCCCCCTGGTGCGCACCCTGGCCGCGGGCGGTGTGGTGCTGTCTCCCAAGGCGTCGCGGACGCTGCTGCACAGCCACTCCGGCACCGGGACGGCCGTCGACGAGGAGGCCGCGCGGGTCCGGCTGCTCACCGCGCGGGAGCGCGATGTCCTCGTCCTGGTGGCGGAGGGGCTGTCGAACGCCGACATCGGGGCGCGTATCCACCTGGGGGCGGGCACGGTGAAGGACCACGTCAGCGCCATCCTGACGAAGCTTCGCGTGGCGAGCCGGGTGCAGGCGGCGCTGCTGGCGCAGCGGGCCGGGCTCCTCGACGAGCGCCTGCGGTCGGAGGTCGGCGGATGAGCCGTGCGCGCGCCCTGTGGCAGCGGGTTCCCACGCCGGTCATCGACCTCGCCCTGGTGGCCGCGGCGGCCGTGGACGTGCGGCTGAACGACTGGGAGCCCACGCGCCTCGAGCTCGCGCTGGTGGCTGTCGGGTGCACCGCGCTGGCCTTCCGGCGCCGGTTCCCGCTCGTCGTGTTCCTGCTCACCCTGCCCGTCGCACTGATGCAGGATGTCGCCGTCGCTGTGCTCGCGGCGCTGTTCACCCTGGCCGAACGCTCCCGCAACCGCCGTCTCCTCGCCGTGTGCGTCGCCCTGGCCGCCGTCGCGAGCAGCACTCCGTGGCCCCTGGCCGAGGTCGACCGGACCATGACATTGGTCTTCTTCGTGTACGGCCTGGCTACGGCCGCGGCACCGGTCCTCTTCGGCCAGCTACTCCAGGCACAGCGGGACCTGGCGCGGCGGTTGGCCGAGATCGAGGAGGCAAGGGAACACGAGCGGACCCTGCACGCCCAGGCCGTCCTCGCTCGCGAACGCGCCCAGCTGGCCCGGGAGATGCACGACGTGGTCTCCCATCAGGTCAGCCTGATCGCCGTACGGGCCGGGGCGTTGCAGGTCGCCGCCCGGGACGTGGACGCCAAGGAGGCCGCTCGCACGATCCGTTCGCTGAGCGTCACCACGCTCGACGAACTGCGCACCATGGTCACCCTGCTGCGGGCCTCCGGCGGCGACGCCACCGAGCTGACGCCTCAGCCCACCCTTGCCGACCTGCGTAAACTCGTGGAATCGAGCGGCGCTGACGTACAGCTGACGGGGGAACTGCCGCCCACTGTGAGCACACCCACCCAACGCGCCCTCTACCGTACGGTTCAGGAAGCGCTGACCAACGTCCGCAAACACGCACCTCGCGCCACGGCCAGCGTCGAATTGTGGCAGGACGGCGAGGGCATCGGAGTGACCGTCACCAACACCCCATCCACGCGTCCTTCCTTGTCTCTCCCCGGCTCCCAGCAAGGCCTCGTCGGGCTGCGGGAACGTGCCGACATCCTGCACGGCACCCTGGATGCGGGCCCGACCACGGAAGGCGGCTACCGGGTGCGGCTGCGGATCCCGCTCAGCGCGGACTGAGCTGTTGCTCAGGGCCTGTCCGGCGGATCATTGCCTACGGCAGGTGAACCCTGGGCAGGGATCCGCCGACCAGTTCCTCCGTCGGCCAGCCGTACTCGTCCATGATCTCGCCGAGCCGGTCACCGTGCTGTGCGGTAAGACGCCGCCAGGCCAACTGCTCGGCAGGTGTCGTCGCTGTTCGCGCGGACGGCGGACCGGTGATCCGCCGCGGCCATGTCCGTTAGCTCCACGGCCAGCGCGGCAACGTCGTGCGTCACTCTCAACTCCCAGATCAGGTCAGTGTGTTGTGTCCGTTGCCTGCAAGCCTGAAGGCGTAAATCGGGTGTAAAGATCATTCCGGAGAGCGGTGACAGCCACGTCCCCGCACGGGGACAATGGATCTACCCCCGAAGCCAGAGGCGGATCGCTGCGACGGTCATGGTGCCCTGGAAGACGTAGGCGCGCTTGAGGAACCTCGTGGCCACGGCGCGAGAGTTCCTGAAAGTGTTGATCGCCGCTCGACTTCGTTCCTGCGGTTGTAGATCGTCTTGTCGAAACCGGCGGGCCGCCCGCGCTTGCGACTGCGGCGTTGGCGGTTGGCCCGTTGGTTCTTCGGCTCGGGGATGATCCGCTTGAGCTACCGTCTGCGCAGGTAGCAGCGGCTGCGGTGGGAGGAATGCGCCTTGTCACCGCCGAGATGGTCCGGGCGGGTGCGAGGGTGCCCGCCGCCCAGACGGCCAGCGCACTTGTGCTTTCCCACCTCCGCATCCACCCTCTCCCAGATTCCCCTGTCCCGCTCCCCGCCCTGACCGTCTCTGGTGCTGCGGTCGGACAGCCAACGTCCCGGCACCAGGCTGACAGCTCTGGTTTCCGCCTCGCCCACGGCGGACGACGAGAGCTACACGTGACAAGTCGCCGCGTCACTTCAGCAAGGTGCTGACCAAGGCGACGGCCACTCCCAGGATCGCGTCGGCACAGCCGATCCTGAGAGCTCGTCCCCATGTGCTGCCCGCGGCCCGGGAAGCCAGCACGCCCCAGCCCAGCAGCAGCACGGTGTTGATGCCGAAGGCGACGTACTCGATGCCTGCCGAGCGCCACCAGCCAAGGCCCGCCCCCCACAGCAGCAGTGCGGTGGGCAGCGCCGCCACCACCAGCGGCCATTCGGCGAGCACGGCACGCACCACACCCCGTACGCCGGGACGGCCCTGCGCGTCGCGGTGGGCAATCTGGTGGGCGTAACCATGGGCCAGGGTCGAGGCGAGGGCGGTGAACAGGACCCATAGGGCGTCGTCCATGCGTGCCGCTCGAGTCGTCTCGCCGAACTGGGTGAGCGCGGCGACGGCCGAACTCGACACCAGCAGCCCGTACACGCCGCCGAACAGCGCGGTCGGTTGCGCCAGCCAGCTCCACACCGCATGTCTGTGACGGATGGCGGACTCTGTGTACATGGGGGGCCTTTCGCGGTCTTGGTCTGTGTGGGTGTGGGTGGTTGTCCGGCCGGGCGTGGGGCAGTGGCCGACCGGACGACCTGGCGTGTGGTGGGTCATCGGGCGGGGGTCAGGAGCTGGGTGGCTGCCAGTTGTGCGTACAGCGGGTCCTCGGTCACCAGTTCCTCGTGGGTGCCGACGGCGCGGACCCGGCCGGCGTCCATGACGACGATCCGGTCGGCGCCTGTCACCGTCGACAGGCGGTGGGCCACCACCAGCACGGTGGTCTCGCGGGCCACCTCGGTGACGACGTCCCGCAGCGCCAGCTCGTTGACGGCGTCGAGCTGCGAGGTCGCCTCGTCCAGGAGCAGCAGCCTGGGCCTGCGCAGCAGGGCGCGGGCGATGGCGACGCGCTGCCGCTCGCCGCCGGACAGCTTGGAGCCGCGGTGTCCGACCGGGGTGTCCAGGCCGTGGGGCAGGCGCTCGATGAGGGTGTCGAGCTTCGTCCTGGCCAGGACGTCGCGGATGTCGTCGTCCGTCGCGCCGGGCGCCGCGAAGACGAGGTTCTCCCGCAGGGTGCCGGCCAAGACGGGCGCGTCCTGTTCCACATACCCGATGGCGGACCGCAGCTCGGCCAGGGACCAGTCCTGGACGTCCTTGCCGTCGACCAGGACCCGGCCGCCGGTGACCTCGTGGAACCGCTCGATGAGCGCGAACACCGTCGACTTGCCCGCGCCCGAGGGACCGACGAAGGCCGTCATACCGGTTCCCGGAACCTCGAAACTCACCTGCCGATGGACGTACGGCAGGCCCGGGCGGTAGCGGAAGGACACGTCCTCGAAGCGGACCGATGCCGGATCCGGCACCGCTGCCCCCTGCTTGGGCAGGGAGACCCCCCGCCGGTCGGCCGGTTCTGTGGAGAGGCGTTCGACCTGTGCGATCCGGGAGATCGCGGCCGCACCCTCCTGATAGGAGGTCACGGCGTCGACCAGCCTGGACACCGGCTCGATCAGGTAGAAGAGGTACAGCAGGAAGGCGATCAGGGTGGAGACCGGGATCTCCCCGGACGCCACGCGTGCCCCACCGACGGCGAGCACCGCGAGGAAGGCCAGCTGTACGGCGAGTTCGTCGGCCGAGCCCGCCGCGGACTCCCACTTGGCGCTCTTCACTCCGTGCCGCCAGGCCCGCCGCGCCGCCGCCTCCACCCGGGCGGTCTCCCGGCCCTCGGCGCCGGACGCCTTCACCGTACGGAACGCCCCGAAGGCCCGCTCCAGCGCGACGGAGATCTCCCCGACCGCCTCCTGCGACCGCTCGGTGGCCCGGGCGATCTTCGGCATGACCAGCGCGACGGCCCCGCCGACCAGCACGACCACGCCGAGCGTCACACCCAGCAGCACGACATCGAGCAAAGCCATCATCACGATCGCCGCGACGAACGCGACCGCACCCGAGGCCGCGGAGACGACCGCCTGCGTGCTGACCGCCCGCAGCAGCGTCGTGTCCGAGGTGACGCGGGACATCAGATCACCCGGCGGGATCCGCTCGAACTCCGCGATCCGCAGCCGCAACAGCCGCCCCACCACGGTGCGTCGAGCGGCCAGGACCACCGACTCCGCCGTCCGCTCCAGCACGTACGCGCCGAACGCCTCGACCGCCGTGCCCACCACCACCAGCACGGTGAGCCCGATCAGGATCCCGGCGATGGTCCCACCGGAGGCCATCCGGTCCACCAGCGCCTTCGTGGCCAACGGCTGCAGCAGCGCCCCGGCGGCCCCCACCAGGGCACACAACAGACCAAGGGCAACGGCCCAACGGTGCGGCCGGACATACCCGTACAGCGCCCTGACCGTCTCCCGGGCAGGCAGGGACGTCTCATCTTTCGCCGGGGCGGATGCGGTGTTCACAACATTCCTTCCTTCTGCGGTCCGCCCGGCACCGCATGGACGGTGCCGGGCGGACCGGGCGTGATGGTGTGCCGGCTCAGCGGACGAGTCCGGCTGTGCTCGAGGAGAGGGCGCGCACCAACGCTTCGGGCAGCTCAGGGCGTACGACGACCAGGACGAGGGCGCCCGCAGCCAGCACCAGGCCGAGGAACTCCAGGAAGTCGCCCCTGCGAGGGACCACGTCATGCCCCGGTTGGTCAGCTGGTGAGGCGCGGGAGGTGTCGGGCTCCTTGTGTCGCGCACGGTGTGTCATGCCTCCACCCTGGAAGCCCGGCCGCCCCGCACCCATCCGGCAACCGTCGGGTCCACCCCCGCCGAGTGGCTGGACAAGACCACCGCCCGGTCGCACCGGACCGGGCCGGGGACGAGGTTCCGCCGGTCGGCAGGGCGGTACCCGCCGACCGGCGGGGCCGTTACCGAAGACTGCCGGATGGCCCGCCCCCTGACGTCCACGCGACGTTTTCCGTATGACACAGACACAGCCGCCGCAGGAGACGTCAGCTCCCCCGGAGAACTCACCTCCGCCGCCCCGAACCTCCCCCGAGTCCGCCGTGCCGACCTCGGCCGGTCCCTCGATGGGACGCCTCGTCGGGGTGGATCTGGCCCGCGCGCTGGCGGTGTTCGGCATGTACGTCGTGCACATCGGCCCCCCGCTGTCCGCCACGACCGGCGTGGCGAGCTGGATCCGCTACATAGCGGACGGTCACTCGTCGGTCCTGTTCGCCACTCTCGCCGGGTTCTCGCTGATGCTGATCGCCGGCCGCCGCGAGCCGAAGACGGGCCTGGCGGGCCGGCAGGCGAAGGCCCGCATCGCGATCCGCGCCGTGGTCCTGCTGGTGCTGGGCACCGTGCTGGCGATGGAGTACGGGGGAGTGATCATCCTCGGCTTCTACGGGGTCTACTTCCTGCTGGCCCTGCCCCTGGTGCGACTGAGCGCCAGGACACTCGCGATCATCGCGGCCGCGTTCGCCCTCGTCACACCGCAGCTGGCGTTCGTCCTGACCTCGCTGCTGACTCCGTCGGTCCAGGAGAGCATCAACGCCTACGACCCGCTCCGTCGCCTCAGCGAGGTGGGAGTGCTCGATCTGCTGCTCACCGGCTTCTACCCGGCGCTCACGTGGATGTCGTTCGTGATCGCGGGCATGGCACTGGGCCGCCTCGACCTGTCCTCCGGCACCGTTCAGAAGCGCCTCGCCGCGCTCGGCGCTTCCCTCACCGCGGCCGCCTACAGCATGTCCCTGCTGCTCGCCGGATCGGGTGCGTTGAGGAGCACGGCGGAAGACGGGTCGTCGTCCGGTAGCTCCGGTTCGATGCCCCCCGCCAGCGGTTCGATGCCCCCGGACGGGGGGTCGTTCCCCGAGATGCCGGCGTCGTCGCTCCTGACGGCCGGGCCGCACAGCGGCACCACGTTCGACATCATCGGCAGCGTAGGCGTCGCGATCCTCGTGATCGTGGGCGCGACGGTGGCGATGGACCGCGTGCCGCGACTGCGCCGCCTGGCGAAGCCGGTCATCGCCGTGGGCACCATGTCCCTGACCGCCTACGTCGGCCACTTCCTCGCCCAGTCCGCGCTGGCCGTGCCCGCCGGGACCGGCACCCAGCAATCATGGGTGCCGCTGATCATGTTCGTCCTCGGGGCGACCGTGTTCGCCGCGGTCTGGTCCCGCTTCTTCCGCCGAGGCCCCCTGGAATACCTCCTCAACGCCGCCACCAAGCCGGCGAAGCACATCCGATGAGACCCGGCCGGGGTGGGACGCCCCCTCGCTCCACCCCGGCACCGAGATGCCCGGGCAGTTCCTCATCCCCTTCCCAGACTCCAACTCCCAGCCCCTGTCGGCCCTCGACAGGACGGCGCTGCGGGCCCTGAAAAGCGCCGCACCGACATGGAGCCCTCGATCTCAGTGCCGAGCGGCTGCGCCACCTCCAAAATGCCTTCTCATCTCCACCAGCACCGACGGCCCACCCAGGTCGCCTCCGGCACCTGGGCCTGCAACCAGACCCTCAAGGTGGCCGAATGGCCCGCCCGGAACGTCGGCTTCGTGCGGCACAGCGGCAAGGCCGCCGACGTGGAGCGCGGGGGCACGGCGAACGGCACCGACGTCCTGCAGTGGCCCTGTCTCAACAAGGCGAACGAGAAGTGGACCTTCTCCAAGACCGGCGACGGCTAATACGAGATCAAGGGTGGGCAGCGGCAAGCTCCTGGAGGCCGCGGGTCTCTCCCGCGCCGACGGCGGCAACGTGGCCATCTGGGGGTACGCCAACGCCCCCAGCAGCACTGGGCATCACGCCCACGGGTGACGGCTACTACTTCCTCAACAACCGCTACAGCGGGCTCTGCCTCGCCGTCGAAGGAGGGCAGCACCGCCGACGGAGCCCACATCGAGCAACAGCCGTACCCGTCACTGACGCGGCAGCAGTGGCAGATCATCGCCGTCTGACGATCCTGACGACGGTCGTCGCCTCTGCCGACGCCCGCCGCTGGTGCCGATGCGGGGCCGTGCGGGCGTCCGCTCGCACGGCCCGGTGCGCGTTCGGTGGGAGGGATCACCGCAGGCGGTCCGGGCCCGGGCACCGGCCGCTGGACGAAGCGCAGGTGGCGCAGTTCCGGGACAGCGCCAGACGGGCGACCACGGCCCCGGCTCGCTGCGGTGGCACGGACCGCACCGCGTGGCGGTCTGCCCGTCCACCGGTCTGCCACCAACTCGTCGCCGCTCCTGAAGACTGTGTTTTCGCAGGTAGAGGATGGTGACCAGGATCTGGTCGGCGGGGGTGAGTGTGGGTTTGCGGCCGGTGCCTGGGGCAACGCGGCGTGGTCCGCCGCGGGCTGCGTGGCGGACCTGTTCGCGGTGCTCTTCCAGCGCGAGGATCAAGGTGTCGGTGAGGTCGCTGAGTTGCTTGCGGGGCATGCCGGTCAGTTCGGGGTGCTGCAGGTCGTGGAGCGTGAGGGGGCGAGAGCCGCAGGCCGACCCTCCGCCGTTCCGGGGAAGGTCCGGGAGTGGTGGGTGGCCTGCGGGGTGGAAGGTGTAGTTCCAGTCTCCGTGGAAGCGGTGGCGTGTGATGGGCAGGGCGGCGATGGCCTCGTCGCTGATGCGGAGGTCAGCGCAGGCGGTCCTTGGCCTTGTAGTAGGCGCCGCCGAACGGCAGGAACCAGGCGGTGCCGTTGTAGAAGGGGACGGGAACCTTGGGGAAGCCAAGGTCACGCAGGGGGTTGGCCTCCGGCTTGCCGTCCATCATCTCGGCGACCGCCCTGCCCATGTAGGTGGCCATCTGGACTCCATGGCCGCAGTACCCCATGGAGTAGTACAGGCCCTTGGCCCCCTCGGCCTCACCCGCGTGCGGGAGGCGGTCCCAGGAGAAGCCGACCATGCCGCCCCAGACGTAGTCGACCCGGACGCCCGCCAGTTGCGGGAAGATCTCCGTCATCTCCCGCTTCAGGACGTCCCCGCTCTTCACGTCGGAGGCCGGGTTGGAGGGCGCGAAGCGGGCCCGGCCACCGAAGGCGAGGCGGTTGTCGGGGGTGAGGCGGATGTAGTGGCCGACGTTCTTGGAGTCGACCACCAGGCGCCCGTTGGGAATGATGTCGCGAGCGCGCGCCTCGCCGAGCGGTTCGGTAACGATGATGAAGCTGCCGACGTTGATCAATCGCTTCCGGAACCAGGGCAGCGCCTTGTCGGTGTAGGCGTCGGTGGCCGCCATGACCTGCTTGGCGCGGATGGTGCCGTGCATGGTCTCGACGAGGAAGCCGCCGCCGGGGGTCCTCGTCAGGCCCGTGGCGGCGTTCCGTTCGTGGATCTCCGCACCGGCGTGTTCCGCGGCCTCGGCCAGGCCATGGACGAACTTGCCCACATGCAGGGCTGCGCCGAGCGGGTCGAGCAGCGCGCCGTGGTAGTAGTCGGAGCCGAGTTCGGCGCGCAGTTCACTCTTGGTCAGCAATACCGTGTCGTGGCCGAAGTTCTCGGCCAGATCGCGCTGCTTGGCCCGCATGGCGTCGAAGTGCTGGGGTTTGAAGGCGACGCCGAGGCGCCCGGCACGGTGGAAGTCGCAGTCGATCTTCTCCCTGACCGCGAGCTCCTCGACGAGGTCCACCGCATCGCGGAACGCATCGTAGATCTCGCGGGCGCGCTCCATCCCGTAGCGCTTGCGGGCCTCGGCCGGGCTGATGGTGATGCCGGGGTTGCAGTGGCTGCCGTTGCGTCCGGAGGCTCCCGAGCCGACCTTGTCCTTCTCGACGAGGACGACCCGGGCGCCCTTGCGGGCGGCGTGGTAAGCGGTGGACAGTCCGGTGAGGCCGCCGCCGATGACCACCACGTCGGCCTCGTCCGGCAGGTCCTTTCCAGACCGGTCGGGCAGGGCGGGAGCGGTGTCGAGCCAGTAGGGGATCTGCTTCATGGCGTGCGTCCTTTGCGTTCTCTATCCTGTGTCGCCGTGTAGCCGTGGGGTCAGCAGCCGAGCAGGGCCGGCAGGCCGGACAGGTCGGGCAGCTCGTCGAAGGGCTGGTAGTCGGCGCTGCCGCGGGCGCCGATGGAGCCGTTGTGGCCGTAGCGGTTGATCCACACGCGGCGAGCGAGGCCGAGGTCGCGGGTGGGGATGAGGTCGTACTCCCAGCCCTGGGCGACGTGAATGACCTGGGCGGGGTCGATGTCCATGGCCTGGAAGGCGTACTCGAAGGTCTGCCGGGACGGCTTGTACGCCTTGGCCTGCTGGGCGGTGATGACATGGTCGAACTCGACGCCCATGTTGGCCAGGTTCTGGGCGATGAGGTCGTCGTCCGTGTTGGAGATGATGGCGATCTCGTACCGGGACTTCAGCGCCCGCAGGGCGGCCGGGACCTCGGGGTGGGGGCCGAAGGTGGGCACGGCCGCGACCAGGGCCTCGCCGTCGGACTGCCGGTACTCCAGGCCGTGCAGACGCATCGCTATCTCCAGGCTGGCGGGCAGCAGCTCACGGAAGGGGCGGTATGCCTCCAGGACGGCGTGGAACCGCATGATGCGGAAGTCGTCGAGGAACTCCTCGACGTTCAGACGGTCCAGGTCCAGCCTGTCGGCCAGGACCTTCAGGGTGGTGGGGCCGAGCTGGAAGTCGACCAGGGTGCCGTAGGCATCGAAGGTGACGATCTGGCGCATGGCGTTCAACCTCTTCCGGGCATATGGGACACCCTGTTGACGGGAAGTCACGATCTCGTCGAGTGCGGCCAGGTCGGCCGCATCGGGGGTTCAGGAGGCTGCCGAGGCGTGGGGGCGGCGACCTGTTTAGGGGGCATGGGGGCTGAGGGGATGCCCGAGGGGCCGCCACTGAAGGACGAGCCCCCGGACAGGGCTGGGGACGACGAATGCTGATCAGGTAGTCGGCGGCAGCATCATTACTGCTCCGATGCGATGAGCCTCTCTCCGGCTCGAGGTGATGCGTCAGATGAAACACCGCGGAGAATCCGGCAACAAGGGACGTGAGGCCGCGAGATCGACCGCGTATTTTGTGCCTGTGCACAATTTCCTGTCAGGGATCCGATGTAGTTCTGCCCGAACCGAATGGGTCTCTGAGAGGCACCGCGAGCGGCTCCGGCGCGAACTGCGGCCGCTCGGCGCTGCTGCCCGGCGGCGTGACCGGGCTGTCGGCCGCCAAGGCTGCCGTCCTCATGAAGGGCATGTGGCCTCTGGCCGCCACGCTTTGGCTCCAGCTCTCTCGGTCGCGGCCCCGGCCGGTTGCCTCGACCCGTCCAGCGATCGGTGGATCAGGACATCGTCGCCCGGAAGCGGGCGCCCGCGTCCGTCTCCAGCCAAGCCAGGGCGAGGACCAGCCGGGCGGCGTCCTTCGGTCGGGACAGCTTCAGCCCGGTCGCCTCTTCCGCAGCCTGCAGGCGATTGCCCACCGTGTTCCGGTGACGGTAGGTGTGTGCGGCCACCTCAGCGACCGAGCCCAGGTCGAGGTACCAGCGCAGGGTCTCGACGATGCTGTCGCTGTCGCGCAGCTCGAGCAGTGGGCGCAGCACGCCGGTGGCCATCGCACCGGTGAGCTCCTCCTGCGCCGACATGATCGCCCCGATCCAGTGGCCCTCCACGTGCCGCACTCCGGGCTGCGCGGAGCTGCGGATCGCGGCACGTGCGAACCGGATGCCCCGCGCCGTCAGCGCCAGCCCGGGGACTTCCGCGACGCCGCAGCGCCACGGGGCGAACGGCCGGAGCATGGCAAGCATGGCCTCTTCATCGCGCCGTCCGTGACCGATGATGCCGAGGAGCTCGTCGCCCATCCATCCGAAGTGACGTACCAGGCCGCCCCGACGCAGCGCATCGTCGACCTGGGACACAGCCGGGTCCCCGGTAGGAACGGATTCGACCACGACCACGGTCAGGGCGACGTTCTCGGAGAAGCCCAGCAACGTGGAGGCCTCGGCGACGGTGGAGGGATCCTGCTCCCCTTCCAGGACCAGGCGGGTGAAGGCGCGGTTGCGCACCTCCGTACGACGGCTCGCCAGGTCGCGCTCGGTGCGGCGGTAGGCGTCGACGACCTCGACGCTGTTGGCGTCCGTCGCCTCCCAGACGCGGATCAGCCCGTCGAGGAAGTCGGGATCGGCGCTGATGCCACGTGCTCGCCCCTCTGCGAGCACGGCCTCCCACAGGGTCCTGAGGTCCAGCTGGAAGGAGTGCATCAGAGCGGTCAGGGGGAACGCCTGCTCCGCTCGCTCGCGTCCCACGTCCTCGGTGGCGCGTGAGACCGTCCGGGGCACGGGACCGCCGGCCAGCCGGGTCAGGGCGAGTTCGAGGGTTCGTCGCATCCCCTCCCGTTTCTGGACCGGGTCCCAGTCCGCCGACGCGTAGGCAGGCTCCTCGGCTTCCAATTGTTCGAGAGCACGAGAGGTCAGTTCGTCGAGTCGTTCCTCGAGGAGCCGGCGCGCGATCGCCTGCACGGCGTCGTGGCGGGCCCCGCCCTGACGGCGTCCCGGGCCGCTCATGAGGACCGCCTCTCCCGACGACAGCAGTCACCGGACGGATCCGGGGTCGTCTCCGGGTAATGCCGCTGACATGCCGGTGGGGCTCCGTGGGAGTAATTGTGCACAGGCACAAAATAGGGGGTCGATGTCGCGGCTTCGCGTCCCTTGTTGCCGGATTCTCCGCGGTGTTTCATCTGACGCATCACCTCGGGCTGGAGAGAGCTCGTGACATGACCACGCACTTGGAGCAGCTATGGCACTTCCGTAAGCACCTGATTCCCAGTCCGTCACCTTGAGCAGGCGCTGCTGAGGGGCGCCGCGTTCCTCGGCTCAGTGTCGGCCTTCCGCTACGGAGCCCACCAGGAGGCGATGCCCAAGGCGGCCGAGCCAACCGGTTCGCCAGCAGAGCGGGATCGAGATCACCCAGGACTTCCCCAGAGACTACGCCGAGCTCAAGGCGAGGGTCGAGGGGACCACGAGGACACCGCTGGAGCCCGCCGAGGCGCTGCGCGGGGTGCTCGCCGCCAACGTCACCTGGGACGCCATGACCGCCGCCGCGTGAGCTGATGACCGGTCTTCGATGAGCGCTCCGCCCTTGACGGACGGCCCGCCTCGGACCTGATCGCCGACTAGCCCCAGGTGGTGAAGCGCGTCCTGGCCCGGGCCCCTGCGGCCGTCGGAGTGGGGC
This sequence comes from Streptomyces sp. NRRL S-455, assembly GCF_000717875.1. Taxonomy (GTDB): domain Bacteria; phylum Actinomycetota; class Actinomycetes; order Streptomycetales; family Streptomycetaceae; genus Streptomyces. The sequence continues at coordinate 322,309 of NZ_JOCT01000002.1, read as the reverse complement.
ATCGAGGGGAAGTGGCAAACGGGGGAGTCCGCCCTGGACCTGTCGCTCGTCGACTTGGCCGAGGTCTGCGCAGCCCGTGAAGCGATCGACACACAGCCGCGGCAGCCCTGCCCGCCTCCTCCCAGGAACCGCATCGATCGGACCGTCCGGGAGCTGGCTGACAGCGTCGGGCAAAGGTCCGACACGGGTGGCGGCGGGGGACTGGCCACGACCTGAGCGTCGTGACGCAGGCTCCCGGTGAGTGATGAGCGACCTGACGACGAGAGAGAGAACGAACCGATGACCTCAGCGACCGCCACCGGCCAGGACGGAACGACCATCCCCGGTCACACCGGCCAACTACCGGGCTCGCTCCTCGATCACGTGCTGCGGCAGTCCTTCGGACTCGAGGGATATGTCCAGCACCCACTGGGAGGGGAGATCGACCAGAACGTCCGGATCACCGGCGACGACGGCATGCGCTACTTCGTACGGGTCACCCGGGCGGAGCCGGACTCAGCCGACGTCCTCTGGCAGAACTCGCTCCTCCAGCATCTGGCCTCCACCGTTCCCGACCTTCCGGTGCCACGACTGGTCCCGACACGCGAGGGGAAGTTCCTCGCCGCCGTCCTCCACGAGGGCCGAACGCACGTGGTCCGCGTGATGAGCTGGATCGAGGGCCGGGTCCTGGCGGATCTCGACGACCACCCCGCGGCGCTCCTGCGTCAGCTGGGAGAAGCCGCTGGGCGCCTGAGCCTCGGACTCTCCAGCATGGAGCCACCGGTGGGCCTGGAACCGCACGACTGGGACATGCGCCGGGCCGCCGAGATCGTCGAGGCGTCGCTGCACGCCGTACAGGACGCGCACCGGCGGGAGTCGGTACGCACGATCATGGGCTGGTACGACGATCTCCTGCCGGCATGGGACCGACTGCCGCGGAGCGTCGTACACCAGGATCTCAACGACGCCAACGTCCTGGCCGACGCCGACGAGAACGGGGTGCTGCGGATCTCGGGCATCGTCGACCTGGGCGACTCGCTCTACAGTGTGCGCGCGGCAGAGGTGGCGATCGCGGCGGGCTACGCCATGGTCCGCAAGGCCGACCCGCTCGCCGCGGCGGCCGAAGTCGTGGCCGGCTTCCACTCGGTGCTCCCCCTCACGGCTGAGGAACTGGCGGCTGTCTATCCCCTGGCGGCCGCCCGGCTGTGCATGAACGCCGTGACGTGGACGCGCCGGGTCGCCGAGAGCGACACGCCGTACGGGCGGACCCGCATGCAACACACCTGGCCCGCGATCGCGCAGGTGGCCGAGGTCTGCCCCGACGTCGCCGAGGCGACGTTCCGGGTCGCGTGTGGGCTCCCCCCGACGCGGGAGCAGCGGGGTCTGGAAGAGGTCTTGGCAGAGGCGGCCCGAGACGGTGCCCCGCACACACCGGCCCCGCAGCTGCTCGACCTGCGACCGGCAAGTGATCTCTACGACGAAGTCGACTGGCACGACGCGAGGGCGGTGCGCGCGAGCATCGACAACCTCCTCGACCGACGACGGCGACGGGGCTACGTGCCCCACCTCAGCGCATCGCTGCTCCTGGGGGGCCGGCGCCGCCCAGGAGCCGACGAGCCCGCGACGGTTCAGATCGGCGGCTCGCTGATCGTGGCCGACGCCGAGGAGGTTGCCAGCCCGCTGTCCGGCGTCGTCGAAGCCCGCGGTGGCGCCGGTATGCCGTTGGTGCTGCGACATGCGGTCGAGGGGCTGGAGTTCTGGACGTGCTGGTGGGGACTCGACGACACACCGCCCGTCGCGGCGACAGTCCCGGCCGGGGCACCGTTGGGACGCGCCGGCGCGAGCGAGGAGAAGGACCCGCTCGGGTCCTGCGTCCAGGTGCAGGTCCACCGCACCGCACGGATGGCCACGTGGCCGCCGCCTCGTGCCGTGCCGCCCTCCGCACGGCAGGTGTGGAGCCACCTGTCACCCGACCCCGCCCGGCTCCTCGGGTTCACCGAGTCCCCCGCCGCCACCCCCACCATCGACGACGTCGTCTCAGTGCGCCGTCGCCACATCGCTCGCTCCCAGCGCAACTACTACCGCACCCCGATGAACCTTGTGCGGGGGCGGGGCGTGTGGTTCCACGACGAGGACGGCCTGGCCTATCTGGACTCGCTGAACAACGTCACCCACGTCGGCCATGCCGAGCCACGGGTGACGGCCGCCGCCACCCGACAGCTGCGCAAGCTCAACACCAACAGCCGTTTCGTCTACCCGCAGATCGCCAGTTACGTGCAGAAGCTGGTAGCCACGCTGCCCGACCCGCTCGAGGTCGTCTTCCTCGTGTGCACCGGCAGCGAGGCAAACGACCTGGCGCTGCGGATCGCCCGCCAGGTGACAGGTCGTCAGCACATCGTCAACATCGACGGCGCGTACCACGGAAACACCGGTGTGGTGACCGGGATCAGCCCGAACCGATACAAGGGCCCCGGCGGCGCCGGTGCACCCGCGACCACCCACGAGGTCGTCATCCCGGACCGCTACCGCAGCACCTACGGGTACGACGACACGGACGCCGGAGTCAAGTACGCACGCGACGCCGCGGCTGTCATCGAGCGGATCACAGCCGACGGCCGACCCCCCGCCGCCTTCATCGCCGAGTCCCTGATGGGATCGGGTGGGAACATCGTGTTCCCCGACGGCTACCTCGACGGCGTGTTCACCGCTGCCAGGCGGGCGGGCGCCCTGTGCATCTCCGACGAGGTCCAGGTCGGCGTCGGACGACTCGGGCCCTGGTGGGGGTTCGAGCTCCAGGGGGTGGTCCCGGACATCGTCACGATGGGCAAGCCGCTCGGGAACGGGCATCCCCTCGCGGCGGTGGTCACGACTCGGGAGATCGCCGACGCGTTCGACACGGGCATGAAGTACTTCAACACCTTCGGCGGCAACCCGGTCTCCTGCGCGATCGGCGAGGCCGTGCTCGACATCGTCGAGCAGGACGGGCTGAGGGAGAACGCCGTGAGCGTGGGCGGGTACTTCGCCCAGTCGCTGCGCGAGCTCCAGCAGCGCCAACCGCTCATCGGTGACGTGCGGGCGGAAGGGCTCTACCTCGGCGTCGAACTGGTTCGCAACCGCACCACCAAAATGCCGGCCACTGAGCAGGCCTTCATGGTCACCGAGCTCATGAAGGAGCGAGGCGTCATCGTCTTCCCCAATGGCGTGCACGACAACGTACTGAAGATCAAACCGCCCATGACCTTCCGCCGCGAGCACGTGGATCTCTACGTCGACGCGCTGGACGAGGTCCTGTCCCTGCCCGAGCTGCGCTCGGCCGTTCAGTCCTGAGACGGGCAACCGTCTACTGAGGCAGTGAACGAGAGTGGCCCGCGAAAGCGAGAAGTGCCCCGCGGGCCTCGCCCTTGAGGGCCGCACCTCCCAGTCGATCGACTTCATCACCACAAACAGCCGCACCGCGGCCTGAGTCAGAAAGAGGAAACACATGACCCTGACCATCGGCGCGCTGAGGGCCGAGCCCGGCCAGAAGACCCGCGGGAGCCTGCCCGCCGACCTGGGCACCACGACGGTGGACATTCCCCTGATCCTCGTCAACGGCTCCCGCCCGGGCCCCAGGGTGGTGATCACCGGTGGTGTCCACGGCGGCGAGTTCATCGGCGTGGACGCCACCACCCGCCTGGCCGGGCTGCTGGAACCGGACGAGGTCGCCGGCCAGCTGGTGATCTGCCCCGTGGCCAATCCGCCGGCCGTCTACGGGGGCAGGCTCAACATCTCCCCGCTGGACGGCGTCAACATCAACCGCGTCTTCCCCGGCGACAAGAACGGCGGCCCCACCGACCGGATGGCGGCCTGGCTGTTCGAGCACCTGATCGACGGCGCCGACGCCTACGTGGACCTGCACAGCGGCGGCATCGACCAGCACCTGCTCGACTTCGTCGGCTACCGCCTGACCGGCGACGACGAGCTGGACGCGAAGAACAAGGCGATGGCCCACGCGGTCGGATACGAACGGGTCATCTTCGGCACCAGCGCAGACGGCGGCAACAGCCACGCCGCGGCGAACCGGCAGGGCATCCCCGCGATCCTCGTCGAGACCGGGCAACTCGGCGACCGCGACCCCGCCACCGTGCGCAGGCTGCTCGACGCCCTGTACCGGATCCTGCACCACCTCGGCGTCATCGAGGCGTCGCAGCACGTCAAGCCGCCGACCGTGCCGCCGCGCGAGTGGATCTGGACGGGCGACGTCGAGTCCCCGACCGCCGGCCTGTGGTACCCGGACGCGGTCACCGGCGACGAGGTCACTGAGGGACAGACCATCGGCCGCATCATCGACCCGATCGACGGCACCGAGCACAAGATCACCGCCATCGCCACCGGAAAGATCATCTACAACATGAACGGACTCTCCGTCCGCCCCGGCACGCATCTCGCCGCCATCGCCACCCCGCACCACTGACGGGCCGCATGCCCGCCCACTGATCCCCCTACCTCACCGAGATGGCCCCATCTCATACCTTCCAGGAGACCTCGGCAGGGCTGGCAACCGCAGCTGAATTCGTACGGGCGATCTAAGAGGCGTACTGCTTCAGGCCGGCATCGATGACGCGACTGCCGACGGGCGGCTGTCCCCAGCCGTCTCACGGGAGCTCGGCGGGTAGCCCAAGCGGGAGCGGGAGGTGTTGTTCCTTCCGCCATGGACTGACCGGCGCAAGGCTGTCTCCGCCGAAGATTTCTGGCCCCGCTATGGCGACACACGCCTCATGACCTGCGCTGTACCAAAGCGCCAACTATTTCGCTGATTCTGCGGCTCCGGCTGCTGAAGCTACTTGGCATCAGTGCAGGTCGTGAACGTGGCCCGGTGCCAACTATCGATCTCGGTCACACCGATGTGACGAGGATTTTTAGCCGGCACCAGGAGCACCAGCCTTTCAGAGGTGTTGGCGCATCACCTCGATGCATGTGGCTCGCGCCGCGTTCGATCGGTCCCGGGGGTACGGGATTCCGAGGTTCATGCCGCTGTCGGTGGTGATCGGTGGCTGCTGCCAGGCGAGGCTCATCCACCTGGTCTTCCTGGGCCTCGCCGCCGCCCTGTTCTGCTACAGGCGCCTCATCTGCCTCACCACATAGGACACACTCGAGGGTTCGAGTTCCACGGCGCGGAGTAACCCCTTGGAGCAGGGCATTCGCGGTGTGTATGCGGCAGGATCGCCCTTGAGCCGCTGCCGACCGTCTGGTTGATACCTGACGAGCCAATTCGGCGGAGGGGAAGCCTGCTCATACGGCGATGGGGACAGTGGACGGCCCCGAGGTACGTGGGCGCCTCAACCGGGTCCGCCCAGCATGATCTTCCACACCCGGGTCGCGACCTGCAGGTTGAGGCGGTCCTCCACGTTCGTGAGGTCATGGCCGCTGATCCCACGGATGCGCTGGAGTCGGTAGCGCAGCGTGCTGCGGTGGATCGCGAGCGATTCGGCGGTCTCGGCGTAGTTGCCGCCGCAGTCGAAGTACCGGGACAGGGTCTCCACGAGCTCCGTACGGTGCCGGCCGTCGTAGTCGACGAGTTGTCCGAGCCATTCCCGAACGAACGCCTCCAGCTCCTGGTATTCGTTTCCAGGCCCCAGGATGCGGTAGAGGCCCAGATCGTCGAAGAACGTCGTGCCGTAGGGGCTTCGGGACCGGCGGCGCACCTCCAGGGCACGCAGTGCTTCCTGGTAGCGGCCGGGGATACCGTCCGGGGTGCGGCAGCGGGCGCTCACCCCGATCGTCCCGTCCGGTTTCCCGGTCTCCCGGGCGAGCGTCTCGTACAAGGCGTGGACGTGGGAGCTGCCCTCGGCGACCAGGACCACGTGGTCGGAACGCCGAGTCACCAGCGACGGCATGCCCACGGCCGAAGCCGCCCGGCCCACGGTCCGCGCGAAAGCGTCGTCAGCGGCCCGGTTCCTCCACTGCACGACGACCACGTACTGGATTTGATGCAGGTCGTGTCCGAACGCCTCGGACCGGGCGTAGGCGCTCGCCTCGTCCGTGCCCCCCCAGGAGATCGTCGACCAGTTCGCGGCGCAGTCGCAAGGAGCACGGCATCACCCGGGACTCGTTCCTGAGCGCGCTGACCCAGATCCGCGGCAACCAGCGCGTGACCTCGGCAAACCCCGAAGTGGCCTACGAGGCGCTGGAGAAGTACGGCCGCGACCTGGTCGCCGAGGCCAGGGACGGCAAACTCGACCCGGTCATCGGCCGGGACGCCGAGATCCGCCGCGTCACCCAGATCCTCAGCCGCAAGACCAAGAACAACCCTGTCCTCATCGGCGATCCCGGCGTCGGCAAGACCGCCATCGTCGAGGGCCTGGCCCAGCGCATCGTCCGCGGCGACGTCCCCGAGGGCCTGCGCGACAAGACGGTGTTCGCACTCGACATGGGCTCCCTGGTCGCCGGGGCAAAGTACCGCGGCGAGTTCGAGGAACGCCTCAAGGCCGTGCTGTCCGAGGTGAAGGCCGCCCAGGGGCACATCCTGCTCTTCATCGACGAACTCCACACCGTCGTAGGCGCGGGCGCCGCCGAAGGGGCCATGGACGCGGGCAACATGCTCAAGCCGATGCTCGCCCGTGGCGAACTCCACATGATCGGCGCCACCACCCTCGACGAGTACCGCGAGCACATCGAGAAGGACGCCGCCCTCGAACGCCGCTTCCAGCAGGTGCTGGTCGACGAGCCGAGCGTGGAGGACACCATCTCCATCCTGCGCGGACTGCGCGAACGCCTGGAAATCTTCCACGGCGTGAAGATCCAGGACACCGCGCTGGTCTCCGCGGCCACCCTCAGCCACCGCTACATCACCGATCGGTTCCTGCCCGACAAGGCCATCGACCTCGTCGACGAGGCGTGCGCCCGGCTGCGTACCGAGATCGACTCGATGCCCGCCGAACTCGACGAGATCACCCGCCGCGTCACCCGCCTGGAGATCGAGGAGGCCGCCCTCTCCAAGGAGACCGACCCCGCCAGCCAAGCCCGCCTGGAGGAACTGCGCAGGGAACTCGCCGACCTGCGCGGCGAGGCCGACGCCAAGCACGCCCAGTGGGAGGCCGAACGGCAGGCGATCCGCCGCGTGCAGGAACTGCGCCAGGAACTGGAGCAGGTCCGCCACGAGGCGGAGGAGGCCGAACGTGCCTACGACCTCAACCGCGCCGCCGAACTCCGCTACGGCCGCCTCCAGGACCTGGAGCGCCGGCTCGTGGCAGAGGAGGAACCACTGGCCGCCAAACAAGGCCAGAACCGGCTGCTGCGTGAGGTCGTCACGGAGGAGGAGATCGCCGAGATCGTCGCCGCCTGGACCGGCATCCCCGTCGCCCGTCTCCAGGAGGGCGAACGCGAGAAGCTGCTGCGCCTCGACGAGATCCTGCGCGAGCGCGTCATCGGCCAGGACGAGGCCGTCAAGCTCGTCGCCGACGCCATCATCCGCGCCCGCTCCGGCATCCGCGACCCTCGCCGCCCCATCGGCTCGTTCATCTTCCTCGGCCCCACCGGCGTCGGGAAGACCGAGCTGGCCAAGACACTCGCCCGGGCCCTGTTCGACTCCGAGGAGAACATGGTCCGCCTCGACATGAGCGAGTACCAGGAGCGGCACACCGTCAGCCGGCTGATGGGGGCCCCGCCCGGGTACGTCGGCTACGAGGAGGGCGGTCAGCTCACCGAGGCCGTACGCCGCAAGCCGTACTCGGTTGTGCTGTTCGACGAGGTCGAGAAGGCCCACACCGATGTCTTCAACACCCTGCTGCAGATCCTCGACGACGGCCGCATCACCGATGCCCAGGGCCGTACCGTCGACTTCCGCAACACCGTGATCATCATGACGTCCAACATCGGCTCCGAGCACCTCCTCGACGGCGCCACCGCGGAGGGCGAGATCAAGCCGGATGCCCGCGCCCTGGTGATGGGCGAGCTGCGCGGGCACTTCCGCCCGGAGTTCCTCAACCGCGTCGACGACATCGTGCTGTTCAAGCCGCTCGGTGAGCGGCAGATCGAGCGAATCGTGGAGCTGCAGTTCCACGAGCTGCGGCAGCTGATCCGGGAGGGGGAGCGGTGCGAGACGTTCTACGTCGTCCTCAGTGGCTCGGTCGCGATCGTCGAGGGCTACGGCACGCCCGACGAACGCCTGCTGCGTGTGCACGGCCCCGGCCGCTTCATCGGCGAACTCGGCCTTCTGAACGGGCAGGTAGCCTTCTACACCGCCGTGGTCAGGGTCCCCGGCGAGGTCCTCGCCCTGTCCATGGATCAGCTGCGTGACCTGGTGACCCGGGACTCCGCCCTTGGCGATGTGGTGCTGCGCGCCTGCCTGGGCCGCCGTGCTCTGCTCGTCGGGCAGGGCGCCGGTTTCCGCATCATCGGCTCGCGCTATTCGCCTGACACCCGGCGGCTGCGCGAGTTCGCCGCCCGCAACCGGCTGCCGCACCGCTGGATCGATCTGGAGGCCGACGAGGAGGCCGAGGAACTGCTGCGCCGCTTCGGCGTCGGCCCGGAGGAGACACCGCTCGTCATCTGGCGGGACACCACTCTGTTGCGCAACCCCAGCAACGCGGGACTGGCCCGGCTCATGGGCCTGCCGTCGCTGCCCGCCGGAAACCATCACGGCGATCTCCTGATCGTCGGCTCCGGCCCCGCTGGTCTCGCCGCCGCGGTGAACGCCGCCTCGGAGGGCCTCGGCACGACCGTGGTCGAGGCCATGGCCAGCGGTGGCCAGGCCGCCACGTCGTCCCGCATCGAGAATCTGCTCGGCTTCCCCTCCGGCATCTCCGGCGCCGAACTCACCGAACGCGCTGTGCTCCAGGCTGACAAGTTCGGCGCCAGGATCAGCGTCCCGGCGGAGGCGGCTCGGCTCGAACCGCGGGGCGGGCACTACGCCGTCGGGTTCGCCGACGGCAGCGAGATCACCGCCCGTACCGTCGTCCTGGCCACCGGCGCTCGCTACCGCCGCCTCCAGGTGCCCGGCATCGAACGCCTGGAGGGAACGAGCGTCCACTACTCGGCGACCGTCTACGAGGCCCAGCAGTGCCGCACCGACCCGGTGGCCGTCGTCGGCGGAGGCAACTCCGCGGGCCAGGCCGTGCTCTTCCTGGCCGGGTACACACCGCAGGTGTATCTGCTCGTCCGTGGGCCGAGCCTCGAGGCACACATGTCCCGCTACCTGATCGATCAGGTCGAGCGCCACCCGCGGGTGCGCGTGCTGCTGCACACCGAGATGACCGAGGCACTCGGCGACAAGGTGCTGGAGGCAGTCACCGTGATCGACCACCGTACGGGCGCGCATCGGCACCTCGCGGTGCGGACCCTGTTCGTCTTCACCGGCGCCGAGCCCCACACCGCGTGGTTGTCCGGCGCGCTCGCCCTCGACGCGCGCGGCTTCGTGCTCACCGGCGCGGAGGCGCAGGCCTGCTCCGCCCCCGGACTCTGGCAGAGCCAGGGCCGCGACTGCCTGACGGTGGAGACCAGCCTGCCGGGCGTCTTCGCCGCCGGCGATGTCCGCAGCGGCTCGGTGAAACGCGTGGCCTCCGCGGTCGGCGAAGGCGCGATGAGCATCCACTTCGTGCACCGCTACCTGGGCCACACGGCCGCGCCCGGCGGCACCGACAGCTCACCGCGCACCCGTCCGAAGGAGTCCGCTTGGCTCCACAGCGGCCCTCGGCATCAACCGCTGGCACTCCGTCGCCCTGACCATGCAGGGATCGACCGTCACCGCCAAGGTCGACGGCACAGTGCTGGGCAGCGTCACCGACTCGACCTACGCCCACGGCCGCGCCGGCCTGGGCACGGTCGACTCCGTTGACGCGATGGCGGTGAGCGGATACAGGACGCAGCAGTTCGACGCCTTCTTGGTCGCGCCCGGGACCGATCCGACCGCCCAGCGTGTCGGCGCCGTCCCTTCGGGCATCGCGAACATGTGCCTGGACCTCCCCGAAGGCAAGCTCCAGGATGAAGCGCCGGTGAAGACCTACCAGTGCAACAACAGTTCCGCGCAGATCTGGACCCACAACCCGGCCGACGGCACGATCAGGATCGGCGGCACCTACTGCCTGGATGTCCCCAGGAAGGCCACGACGAACGGCTCCAAGGTTCAGATCTTCAGCTGCAACGGTGGATACAACCAGAAGTGGACTCAGCTCGCCGACGGCACCCTGCGCGGCACACAGTCCGGGCGATGCCTGGACGTCCCGGAGTTCAGCAGCAGCCCAGTCGGGGTTCTGATCTGGACCTGCAACGGCGGTAACAACCAGAAGTGGAAGCTCCCCAGCTAGGAGGGTGACGGAGATCCCCTGTCCTCCAGGGGATCTCCGCCCCACTGCCACCTCCGACAGCGCCCCCCCCCGAGTAGCCAGAGTAGGGCGTGCGACATTGGGATGACGCGCATAGAACCCCGATCGCAGCCATCGGGTGCAAGCGGACGCGGCCTCACCCGTCTGCCTGCGGACTGCTACATCAGGTCAGCTTCTTGAGTATTTCCGCCGCGGTCGGCTCAGCGGAAGCAGGGTTCTGACCGGTGATCAGGTTGCGGTCGACGACCACGTTCGGGGCCCAGGGCTCGCCCTCCTGGTAGTCGGCGCCGATCTCGACCAGGCGGTCCTGGAGCAGCCACTTGGCGCCCGCCGCGAGGCCTCCCTGAATCTCCTCGGCGTTGCTGAAGCCGGTGAGGCGGTAGCCGGCGAACGCGTTGTCGCCGTCGGCCAGGGTGGCGGCCAGCAGCGCGGCCGGGGCGTGGCAGACCACGCCGAGCGGCCTGCCCGAGGCGAGGGCGTCGATGAGGAGCCTGCCGGAGGTGGCATTGACGGCCAGGTCCTCCATGGGGCCGTGACCACCGGGGTAGTAGACGGCGGCGTAGTCGTCGAGGTCGACTTCCTCCAGCTTGACGGGATGCTGGAACTCGGTGATCGAGGCGAGGGCGTCCGCCATCTCCTTCGCGCCCTCCTCGCCGCCGTTGAACTGCGGGGCCAGGCTGCCCTGGTCCAGGGGCGGCACGACGCCGCCGGGCGTGGCGACGACGACCTCGTGGCCGGCGGCCGTGAACGCCTGGTACGGGGTGACGGCCTCCTCGGCCCAGAAGCCGGTCGGGTGCTTGGTGCCGTCGGCCAGTGTCCAGTGGTCGGCGCCGGTCATCACAAAGAGGATCTTCGACATGGTGGGTTCTCCTAAATCTGGGTTGATCGGGCGGGCGCGGCTCGCGGATGATTCGCCCCGCCGATTGCGTACTGGTGTTATTCGGACTCGGCCGAGGCAGCGGGAATCAGGTCGCTGACGGCCTTGGTGGAGACCGGGTTCTGGCCTGTGATCAGGCGGCCGTCCCGCACGGCATGCGGTGTCACGGAGGTTGATGAGGGCACAGGCGCCGTGGCAGACCGAGGAGACGATTCCGCCGCCGGCGTAGACGGCGTCGTGAAGAAGATCGTGCAGTAGTCGTCCGGATCCGCCTCGGCGATGGCAGCGGTGGATTTCAAGCCGTCCATGAACGCCGGGTCGTCGAGATACCCGCGTACCGTCTTGTCGACGAACAACGGGCCGAGGCTGCGGGGGTCGAGTGGCACCTCGCCGCCCGTCGGGCTGACCACATCCACCGTGTGGCTGGCCTTGACCGCCTTGTCGTAGAAATGGACGAGCTCAGCCGGCCACAGGCCGGTCCGGTGCTCGCCGGCTCCGTAGGTGGCCTGATTGGTCACAACCGTCAGAATCTTCTTCCGTCTCACTTTTCGCACGTCTCCTTGCCGGCCGGTTCCACCTTCGGGGCCGGGCGTGGCAGAAGGACACCGACATTGGTGATCCGTAGAACCGATGCCCTCCGTCTCGAAGCTAGTGGTGCGGAAGCATCCGTGCCAATGAAGAGATCGATACGAGGTATCGACGGCCCGATGTCTCGCCTCACGAGGCGGCGGCAGGTGGCTGCTCCGCGCACCTCGTAGGCTCGAGGCTGTGGGTCATCACGACATTCAGGGGTCCGGACCGCTGGACCTGAACCTGCTGCGAACCTTCCTCGCGGTGCACCGCCTGGGCTCCTTCACCGCCGCCGCACGTCAGCTGAGCCTGTCGCAGTCCACTGTCACCACGCAGATCCGGGCGCTGGAGAACCGCCTGGGCCGCGAGTTGTTCGAACGCCGGGCGAAGGGCGTCAACCCGCTGCCTCACGCGGACGAACTCGCCACCCGGCTGTCGGCACCCCTCGACCACCTGGCGGCCATCACCGGCGAGGAGCCGAGCAGCACCGTGGCACCGGTGCATCTGGCGGGACCCGCGGAGTTCATGAGCGTGGCGGGCGTGAAGGTGCTGGCCCCGCTGGTCGCCCAGGGCGTCCGACTGCGGGTGGCCATCGGGCTCACCGAGCCGCTGCTCGAAGAACTGCGGGCCGGACGCCACGACCTCGTCGTCGCCACCCGACGCCCCCGCGGCAGGACGCTGCACGCCGACCCCCTTGCCGACGAGGAATTCGTCCTGGTCGCCGCCCCGGTATGGGCCGAACGGCTGAAGGGGCAGGAGCTGCCCGCCACCTTGGAGAGCCTGCCACTGATCGCCTACGCCGAGGACCTGCCGATCGCCCGCCGCTATTGGCGCCATGTCTTCGACCGCAGACTGCACGTCCAGGCCGCGATCACCGTGCCTGACCTGCGCAGCGTCCTCACCGCCGTCACCGCAGGCGCCGGCTGGAGCGTCCTGCCCGGCTACCTGTGCCGGAGCGAACTCGCCTCCGGTGCCCTCCGGCTGCTGCACCAGCCGGAGGACCCGCCGATCAACACCGCCTACCTCGTCCAACGCCCGGGCACCTCCACCAACCCGCACGTGACACTCGTACGCGAACACCTGTTGGCCGCCGCGAAAGACTGGTGAGCCGCCCAGCGGCACGGGCCCACTGTGCTGTGCCCCGGCCGGGCCCGGCTGCCGCGCCTCACAGACCGGCATGTCGTGACGGTTGCTCACTCGATACGCGAGGCAGGCCGAGTCCAGCCATGGGAGCGCACCCACCACCCCCTGCCTGCGGGGGTACCCGTCAACGAGGCCAAGGGAAAGCGATTTCCCCAGGTCATCGGTTTTCGTAGGGGTCAGGAAAAGGGGCGCACGACTCTTGACGTTCGGTAGGCCGAACGGATCTCATAAAGCCTCGCGTTTGATCTCGTTTGCTTCTGATCGACCTTGTGTGTCCTTGTGGTCTGTATCCATGACCGCCGCTCTGCCCAGGAGTCGTCATGCAACTCTCTTCCTCCGGTCTCTCCACTCCCGGCCTCGATCGCCGCACGCTGCTGCGGGGGTTGGGCGGGGCGGTAGCGCTAGGCGCCGGCCTTCCCGTGCTGAGCGCCTGCGGCGGCAGCGGCACGGCCGCAGATCCGAAGACCGTCACGGTCGGCTCCAACGCGTCGGACGCTGTGCCGAAGAAGGCGTTCGCCGACATCTACGCGGCCTACAAGAAGAAGTCCGGCATCACGGTCGAGGTGAACACCAAGGACCACAACACCTTCCAGGAGCAGATCAACTCCTACCTGCAGGGCACGCCGGACGACGTGTTCCACTGGTTCGCCGGATACCGCATGCAGTTCTTCGCGGCCAAGGGCCTGGCCACGCCGATCGACGACGTGTGGAAGACCATCGGCGGCAACTTCCCCGTCGCGATGAAGGCGCTCAGTCAGGGCGAGGACGGCAAGCACTACTTCGTCCCGCTGTACACGTACCCTTGGGCGCTGTTCTACCGGAAGAGCGTTTTCAAGCAGTACGGCTACGAAGTCCCCACCAAGTGGGACGACTTGGTGGCCCTGTGCAAGCAGATGAAGAAGGACGGGCTCGTCCCGATCGCCTTTGGCGACAAGGACGCCTGGCCCGCGATGGGCACCTTCGACCAGATCAACTTCCGCGCCAACGGCTACGACTTCCACGTCGAGCTGATGGCCGGCAAGGCCTCCTGGACCGACGCCAAGGTGCGCAGGACCTTCGACCTGTGGGCCGAGATCCTCCCGTTCCACCAGGAGGGCGCCGTCGGCCGCACCTGGCAGGACGCCGCCCAGACGCTCGCCTCCAAGAAGGCCGGCATGTATCTGCTCGGCACCTTCGTGGCCCAGCAGTTCACCGACAAGGCCGCCCTGGAGGACCTCGACTTCTTCGCCTTCCCGGAGATCGACCCGGCGCACGGGCAGGAGACCGTCGAGGCGCCGACCGACGGCTTCATGCTCTCCAAGGCCCCGAAGAACAAGGCCGGTGCTGTCAAGCTGCTGGAGTATCTGGGCACGCCGGAGGCCGAGGCGCTCTACCTCAAGTCAGACCCGAGTGTCGTCGCGGCTTCCAGGACGGCGGACACCTCCTCGTACACCCCACTGCAGAAGAAGGCGTACGAGATGATCTCCGGCGCGAAGCATCTGACGCAGTTCATGGACCGTGACAGCCGGCCGGACTTCACCTCCACGGTGATGCAGCCCGCGCTGCAGAAGTTCATCCGCGATCCGAAGGGGATCGACAGCCTGCTCTCGTCGATCGAGCGCCAGAAGAAGACGATTTTCGCCGCCTCATGACTGTCACACGGAACACCGGTACCGGGAGCGAAATCACGAGCACCCCGGGGGCGACGAAAACCCCGCCCCCGCCCCCGGGGCCCCCGGAGACGCAGTTGGCAAAGGGGAGGAGCCGGCGGGTACGACAGGGGCACCGGCGGCTGTTGACCCGACGCGACCGGTTCACCCTGTGGCTCATGGCCGGCGTGCCGACCGTCCTGCACATCGCCTTGGTGTGGGTCACCGCGCTGGCTTCGGTCGGGCTGGCCTTCACCACCTGGGACGGCATCGGCTTCGACTCGATCAAGTGGGTCGGGCTGGACAACTTCAGGGAACTGTTCACCAGCAACCCGCAGTTCTGGCCCGCCGTGCAGCACAACGTCATCTGGCTCGCTGTTCTGATCCTCATACCCATGCCGCTGGGGATGTTCCTGGCGGTACAGCTGGACAAGAAGATCCGGTTCAGCAGGGTCTACCAGACGGCCTTCTTCCTGCCCGTCGTGATGTCCTTCGCCGTCATCGGCTTCGTCTGGCAGCTCGTCTACAACCCCGATACCGGACTGATCAACAGCCTCATCGGGGCCAACAAGCCAGGTCACTACATCGACTGGATCGGTGACCCCGACCTGAACCTCTGGGCCGTGCTGGTCGCCGCGTCCTGGCGGCACACCGGCTACCTCATGATCCTTTACCTGGCAGGCCTGAAGGGCGTCGACCCCGCGCTGCGGGAGGCGTCCGCGCTCGACGGGGCCAACGAATGGCAGACGTTCAAGAACGTCGTCTTCCCCACCCTGCGGCCCACCAACACCATTGTCCTGGTCGTCACGATCATCGAGGCCCTGCGCGCCTTCGACCTGGTCTTCGTCTTCAACAAGGGCGCCGAAGGCACTGAGTTGCTCTCGATCCTCGTGACCAACAACATCATCGGCGAGTCCAGCCGCATCGGATACGGCTCCGCCATCGCGGTCGTGCTGCTGCTGATCTCGCTCGCCGTGATCATCCCGTACCTGGTGGCCACCTTCCGGAAGGAGCGGCGATCGTGAGCGCCTTCCCCGCCGCGCTCAGCAAGCAGCGCACCCCCCTGCGCCCGGCCCGGATCCTCCTGCACGTCTTCCTCGCCGGCACCGCACTGGCCTGGCTCGCCCCGCTGCTCTGGGCCATCCTCGCGGCCCTGCGTCCGTACGGAGAGACCAGCACCAAGGGCTACGTGTCCTGGCCCGACAAACTGAGCCTCGACAATTTCACCAACGCCTTCCAGCAGTCGGACATGCTGCACTACTTCGGCACCACGCTGCTGATCGCCGTGCCGGCGGTCCTGTTGACGCTGTTCCTGTCCTCGATGGTCGCGTTCTACGTCAGCCGCTTCGACTTCCGCCTCAACCTGGCGCTGCTGCTGGTCTTCACCGCCGGCAACCTGCTGCCGCAGCAGGTCATCATCACCCCGCTGTACCGGCTGTATCTGCTGGTCGACCTGCCCGGCATCACCATGTCCGGCAAGCTCTACGACTCCGCGCTCGGCCTGGTGCTCATCCACGTCGCGTTCCAGTCGGGCTTCTGCGCCTTCGTGCTCAGCAACTACATGCGCTCCCTGCCGCACGAGCTGACCGAGGCCGCGCTGGTGGACGGCGCCTCGGTATGGCGTCAGTACTGGCAGATCACCCTGCCGCTGTGCCGCCCGGCGATGGCGGCTCTGGCGACGCTGCTGTGCATCTGGATCTACAACGACTTCTTCTGGGCCATCGTCCTGATCTCCACCGGCGAGAACATGCCGATCACCTCGGCCCTCAACAACCTCTCCGGGCAGTACTTCACCGATCCCAACCTGATCGCCGCCGGCGCCCTGCTCACCGCGATCCCGGTCCTGCTCGTGTACTTCGTGCTGCAGCGTCAGTTCGTCAGCGGGCTCACCCTGGGCGCCAACAAGGGCTGATCGCCGGCCCGCGCCGCCCCCCCGTTCAGCCCTTCCCGCCCCCGTCATCCTGGAGCCGGTCATGAGCACGCAGCGGCAGCTGCCCCTCCCCAGCACGAGCGCCCACGCCTCACCACACCCCTCACGATCAGGAGCAGGAGACTTCGGACGGCTGAATGCCGACCTCTGCTGCAGGTGCGGCCGCTGGACGGAGGCCCCCATTTCCGTGGGCCTCATCCAGCGGTCGAGCGCCCCCGACCAGACGCTCTCCGTGTGCCCGGACTGCGTCCCTCGTTCCACCTGAGCTCCTCTCGCAGCCACGAACCCCACTTCCAGTCCCCCGATCCGGGTCCCACCCCGCACATCGTGTCAGCCGCTGACCGGGGTGGGGTCAGCCCTCATTCCCGATCACAGATCGACGAATGGGACCAAGAGCCGCTCGAGGGCGGGTTCGACTCTCCTTCCCGAAGCCGCCCTCCCGTTCACGAAGGAGCAATGATGCTCAGACGTGTTCTCACGCCATTGCTGGTTGCCTGCGCCAACGTGCTCGCACTACTGGTGGTCGCGCCGCCCGCCCAGGCCGCTCCGGTCACCCTGGACAACCCCAACGATTTCATCGCGACCAACGGCGACCCCGTCGACGCACACGGCGGCGGGATGATCAAGCACACCGATGGCTACTACTACTGGTTCGGGGAGAATCGCCACCCGAACTACACCTTCAAGGCCGTCTCCGTCTACAAGTCGGCCGACCTGAAGAAGTGGGAGTGGGCAGGCGATGCCCTCAACCAGGCGAGCGATCCCGAGCTGAAGTCCGCCAAGATCGAGCGTCCCAAGGTGATCTACAACAGCACCACCAAGAAGTTCGTCATGTGGATGCACAAGGAGAACGCCACGGACTACGTCGAGTCGAGGGCCGCCGTCGCCGTCTCCGACAAGATCGAGGGTCCCTATGACTATCTGGGCAGCTTCCAGCCGCCGAGTGGCAACGACACCACCCAGACCACTGAGTCCCGGGACATGACGCTGTACGTGGACAAGAACGCGGACGGAAGTGAGACCGCCTACCACATAACGGCCACCAAGGACAACGCCGACCTGCGCATCTACAAGCTCAACGCCGACTTCACCGGGTACGCCGACAACCCATTGGTCGCCAACCCCTGGCCGGGCCAGAACCGGGAGGCCCCGGTGCTGTTCAAACGTGACGGTGTCTACTTCATGCTGACCTCCGGCCTCAGCGGCTGGAATCCCAACCAGCAGATGTACGCCACCGCCCCCGGCATCGCCGGCCCCTGGACGGAGATGAAGGAGGTCGGTGACGGCATCGCCTACAACTCCCAGACCACGTTCGTCCTGCCCATCGAGGGCACGTCGGGCAACACCTCGTTCCTGTACATGGGCGACCGGTGGGCCGGCGCCCATATCAACGGGAAGGGCCCGGTCAACGACTCCACGTACGTCTGGCTGCCGTTGACCTTCCCGACCAGGACCACCATGAACCTGCCCTGGTACCCCAAGGTCGAGATCGACGTGGCGGCGGGGACGGTCAAGGGCGTGGGCGGCGGCCCCTACTACAACCTCGTAGCCCGGCACAGCGACAAGTGCGTCGACGTCAAGGACAACTCCGCCGCCGACAACGGCCAGGTCATCCAATTCGCCTGCAACGGCGGCCTCAACCAGCAGTGGCGTCTGGAGAACGTGGACAGCGGCTACTTCCGCATCCTCGCCCAGCACAGCGGCAAGTGCCTGGGCGTCGAGGGTAGTTCCACCGAAATGGCCTCCGTGAACCAGTACAACTGCGGCAGCGGCCAGAACCAGCAATGGAAGTTCGAAGACCAAGGCAACGGCTACTACCGCCTGGTAGCCCGGCACAGCGGACTCTGCTTGGACGTCCCGAAGGGCTCTGCCGAGGATGACCGCCTCATCCAGTACAAATGCGGAACCGGCACGAACCAGCAGTTCAGGCGGCTCACCGCCTGACCCCCTGGACTGACGCGGTTGCGGCCCACCGTCCGACGCGGGGCCCGGGCCGGACCGATGCCGGACCGGCCCCCGCGCCGGCCGCCCCCCGCACCTGCTCGCGAAGCCCACCGTCACCGACACGCGCGGCACTCAACGCCCGGATCGATTTGTGCGCCCCGCTGGACAGTCTGCGACCTCTGCCCGAGAAGGAGCATCCCACCTCGGATGCCGCGCGCCGGGCCCCTCACCACGCAAAGACTCAATGAAGAGGCACTCATGCGAATATCCAGACGGCTCGTGGTCCCGGTCTGCCTGGGCCTCGCGGCCTGCGCCCTGACCGGGACCGGTGCTACGGCCCAGGCTGCCTCGGCAGCTCCTGCCTCCGGCACCGTTTACACCCTGGCGAACGCCGCTGGCGGCAAGCTGATGGACGTCCGTTACGGCTCGACCGCCCCCGGCGCACCCATCGTCCAGTGGCCGTCGAACAACGCGGCCCACCAGCAATGGTTGCTGAGCCGGACCAGCTCCGGCGCCTACACGATCAGGAGCGCGAACAGCGGCCTGTGCCTGGACACTCCCGCCCCGCAGAGCTCCACTCGGCAGCTGGTCCAGAACCCCTGCGACGGCTCCGGCAACCAGCACTGGAAGATTCAGCCCGACGGCGACGCCTACAACCTTGTCAACGCCGCCAACGGCCTGCTCGTCGACAACAAGCAGTCGCTGGACAGCGACGGCAACGAGATCATCCAGTGGCAGTCCAATGGAGGCGCCAACCAGCGCTGGACCCTCACCCCGGTATCCGCCCCGCTCACCCGGGTCGGCACCTACACCGCCGGACTGATGTCCAACGGAGAATCCTTCACCGACAAGAGCATCCGCATGGTCGCACACACCACCGTCGCAGGATCCAAGCTCCGCGTCCGGCTGAGCAACCGCTACGGGACCGGACCGCTGACCATCGACGCCGTCGACCTCGCCAAGGAAGGCAGCACCCCCGGCACCGCCGTCCCCGGCACCCATCGCACCGTCCTCTTCGACAAGAGCGCCTCCGTCACCATCCCCGCCGGGCAGGACGTCGCCAGCGACCCCATCCCGATGACCGTGGCCGCGGACACAAACCAGCTCGTGAGCCTCCACGTGTCGGGCACGTCCCCGGGCGCCACTTGGCACCACGAGGCACAGCAGCAGGCCTGGGTCGCCGCCGGCAACCACGTCACCGAAGACGGCCTCGGCAACTACCCGACACACAGGGGCTCCTGGTACTTCCTCGAAGGCCTGGACGTCATCTCCTCGACCGCCACTGGAACCGTGGTGTGCGTCGGGGACTCCATCACCGACGGCGTCGGTTCCACTGGGGGCGCCAACCGCCGCTATCCCGACCACCTCGCCCGGCGCATGAACTCCGCCTCCGGCGGCCCCGCCCTCGGCGTCGTGAACGCCGGCATCGGCTCCAACCGGATACTGACAGATGCCTGGTGGACCAACCCGAGCCTCAAGAGCCGATTCGGCCGGGACGTGCTCGGCCAGCCCAACGTCAAAAGCGTGATCCTGCTGGAGGGCATCAACGACATCGGCAGCGGCGCCGGCCCGAACGGATCCAGCCTGACCTTCGAGGCTCTCAGAGACGGCATGCTGAGCGTGATCAATCAAGCACACGCCGTCGGCGTGAAGATCATCGGGGGCACGATCCTGCCCTATGACGGGGCCGACTACTGGTCGGCTCCCGGAAACGAGATCCGCAAAGCCATCAACCAGTGGATCCGCACCAGTGGCGCCTTCGACGGTTTCATCGACTTCGACAAGGTGATGCAGGACCCCGGCAACCCCGACCGCCTCAACCCCGCCTATGACAGCGGCGACCATCTGCACCCCAACGACGCCGGCTATCAGGCGATGGCCAACGCCGTGGACCTGGCCCAGCTCACGCCGTAAGTCAGCTTCCCTTCCCCCTTCCTCCCCTGGAGAGCCGCATGTCCCGTAGCGCCGCACGAAGTTGGACCAGGCACATCACCGTCCAGGTGCTCGCCGCGGTACTCGCCGTCGTCGGCCTGGCCACGCTCGACCGGCCGGAGCCTTCGGCGCCCCTGTCCGCCGAACCGGCTGCCGTGAGCACCCATCAGATGGGTGTCACTCCGCCGCCGATGGGCTGGGCGTCGTGGAACAGCTTCTTCAGCAGCATCGACCGCAACGTGATCAAGCAACAGGCCGATGCCCTGGCCTCCTCCGGCATGGCCGCCGCCGGCTACAAGTACGTCAACCTCGACGACGGCTGGTGGCAGGGTCAGCGTGACGCGAGCGGCAACATCGTCGTCGACGAGAACCTCTGGCCCGGCGGCATGAAGGCCATCGCCGACTACATCCACAGCAAGGGCCTCAAAGCAGGCATCTACACCGACGCGGGCAAGAACGGCTGTGGCTACTACCACCCCACCACGCGGCCCAAGGCGCCCAACACCGGTATGGAGGGCCACTACCAACAGGACCTGGAGACCTTCCAGCGCTGGGGCTTCGACTACGTCAAGATCGACTTCTGCGGTGGCAGAGAGGAGCGCCTGGACCAGGAGACCACCTACAAGCAGATCGCCGCCGCCAACGAGGCCGCCTCGGCGGTGACCGGTCGCAAGCTGGTGCTGTCGTTCTGCGAGTGGGGCTCCGGACTGCCGTGGAACTGGGCGCCGGGATACGGCGACCTGTGGCGCACCAGCGTCGACATCCTGCAGAAGGACGAGGCCCCGCAGCTGACCAAGATGTACTACAACTTCGACGAGGCCCTGCAGCCCGCGGCCCAGCACACCGGGTACTACAACGACCCCGACATGCTGATGGTCGGCCTGAACGGAATGACCGCCGCCCGCAACCGGCTGCACATGAGCCTGTGGTCGATCGCCGGCGCCCCCCTGCTGGCCGGCAACAACGTCGCCACCATGAGCGCGGAGACCCGCGACATCCTCACCAACCCCGAGGTTCTCGCCGTCAACCAGGACCCGCGCGGTCTGCAGGGCGTCAAGGTCGCCGAGGACACCCGGGGCCTGCAGGTGTACGGGAAGGTCCTCTCCGGCACCGGCAAGCGCGCGGTCATGCTGTTCAACCGCACCGGCTCCGCCGCGGACATCACCGTCCGCTGGGCCGACCTCGGCCTGACTCCGGACTCCGCCACCGTGCGCAACGCCTGGACCCGCACCGACGCCGGATCGTTCGCGACCAGCTACACCACCTCCGTCCCGGCGAACGACGCGGTACTGCTGACCGTTTCCGGCACCGAGGCCTCCGGCAGCACCTACGAGGACACCACCACCGCCACAGCCCCCACCTTCAGCGACATCACCGCTTCCACGGCGGGCACCAAGCTCGTCGACATCACCTACGCCAACGGCGGCAGCACCGCCCGCAAGGCCACCATCCAGGTCAACGGCCAGTACAAGTACGTCGTGGCCTTCCCGCCCACCGGATCGGCCACCACCTATCGGACCGTCTCCCTGCTCGCGCATCTGGCCAAGGGGGCGAACACGGTCAGGTTCGCGGCGGTTTCCGGCAGCACCCCCGACATCGACGCCCTCCGCGTCCAGGGCATCCCCGGCACCGACGGCGCGGTCCTCGTCGGCGCCGCTTCCCACCGCTGTGTGGACATCGACAAGAACACACACATCAACGGCACCGAGCCACAGTTGTGGGACTGCTCCGGCGGACGCAACCAGACTTTCCAGCAGACCTCGCGCGGCGAACTCGTCGTCTACGGCGACAAGTGCCTCGACGCCGTAGACGACAGCGAGGACGACAAGGTGGTCATCTGGGACTGCCATGGCGGCACCAACCAGAAGTGGACCGTCCACGCGGACGGCACCATCACCGACCTCAACGGCAAGTGCCTGGACGCCTCTGGCGCGGCAACCGCCAACGGCACCCGGCTGATCCGGTGGCAGTGCAAGGGTCAGGCCAACCAGAAGTGGACCCTCTCTTGACCTCGCCACCTCAAGGGGCGGCGGGGCAACGAGACCAGTCGACGTGACAGACGTAACCGGAACCACCGGGACGGAGGCTGAAGACCCGAACAGAAAGACAGGGCAGACATCCGGTGTTGTCGACACGGGTGGCGGGTCCGGCCATCGTCAGTCCAGGGCCTCGCGGATGGCGGTCAGGATGGCTTCGGTGTCGGCGCCCAGCGCGCGGGCGGCTGAGGTGAAGTCGCGGGCCAGTGTGGCGAGTTGGTCCGGGCCGGGGCGGGTCGGTCCGGACGGGGGTGTCGCGACCCGGGTGCCTGCCCCGCGGCGGGTGCGGATGAGTTGCGCGGCCTCCAGCTCACGGTAGGCGCGGGCCACGGTGCCCGGTGCCAGGCCGAGGTCGGCGGCGAGCTGACGTACGGTCGGCAGACGCTCGTCCTCGGCCAGTCGGCCCTGGACAATCAGTGCGGCGAGCTGGGCGCGGATCTGCTCGTACGGCGGTACCGGGCTGGTGGTGTCGACACGGACGGCGAGTGCGGTCATCGTCGGGCCGTCCGGGGCGCCACTACGGTGAACAGGGACCATGCCAGGGTGATCAGGGACAGGAGGCCCAGGGGGTAGATCGCCAAGGAAGTCATGGTGCCCATCATGCCTGCGCAGTTACTGTGCGTCAGGTAGGTGTGGATCATCAGAATGACGAGCGACAGCTGGGCCGAGATCAGCACCCCCCAGGCTGCGATGATCGCCGACGAGCGGTCGCGGCGCTGCTGGTCGTCGCCCGCACGGCGGGCGACACGACGCAAGGCCCAGGCGCAGGCAACCGTGCCGATGGCGAGAGAACCGAGGATCTGGCTGCCGTGGAACATGCCGGGCCAGAGGATGACGGGTGGTTCGGTTCCGTCACAGCCGTCATACGCCCCGATCGCCCGGTTCATGGCGTCTTGGGTGCCCAAGGCATCCCCCGAACCCGCCAGCGCGACGAGGAATACCGACTGGAGGAGAAGCAGGAGAGTGATACGGGGCGGCACGTGGTCCCGGACTCGGCGTGGGGTGAGACCGGCGGTGCGTACCGCGTCCCGAGGGCGGGGGGTGAGGGTGTCGCCGAGCAGGACACCGCCCACCGCGCACAGGCCGAAGGCGGTCACGAAGCTCACCAAGGGCACGCCGGCGTCGAAGCTGCTGATGCCGTGATTGGTGATGTCCATGGTGGCCCATAGCGGTGCGGCGACCACGCCGGCAGCCAGACCGGCCCAGCGGGCGTGGCGGTCGGTGTGGGCGCGGAGGCGGGATTCGGGCTGGTGGGTATCGAGCATAGGAAGGCCCCGGTGAGTGATGGTGGCTGCGCGGCCTGCGCCGGCGGCAGTGGACGCCGCCTGTCACAAGACCGACTTGTATCGAGTGGTAAGTACAAGATGCCCCGGGGTGGAATCTTGTGTCAACAGCTCGATACAAGTTGAGTGAGTAGCCATACTCAGCACTTCGCACATCGACTACTAGGTGAACCGCCGCTGGGGCGTGACGGGGAACCAATCCACATCTCGGCTGCCCGTCCCGCGCGGCGGTCCGCCGGCGCAACGGTCAGGCGGCGTGGCCCAGCACCACTGGCCCGGCGGATGCCGCGGCGCGGGCCGCGGTCGCGTGCAGGGGAGAGGTGGTGCGGACGGTGACCGTGACCTGCGAGCGGCCCCGCGCGAAGACAACGAGGCGCAGCACCGCGAACCGCGCGGTACCGGCGAGTGCGGAAGCGGACAGGTAGACGACCTGCTCGAGCGCCACACCGGGTGCCGCCACCAGTTGGTGCAGGACAAGCATCGCCACGGAGGTCACCGCATACGCGGCCGCCGCGGACCCGGCCGACTGCGCATGCTGGCGCCGGGTCGCGCGCCCGCCTGCGCCGAAGGTGAAGCGGGCATGCAACTCGGTGGCGAGGAGCGTGGAAACCACGGTGATCAGAGCGTTGGCCAGGCCCCAGTAGATCCACGAGGCGAGGGCCGCCACGGCGAAGCTGGAGGCGAGCCCCACTCCGCCGCCGAAGAGTACGAAGCGGGCGAAGGCGGTGAAGGTGCCGGGAGCCGCCGCAAGCCGCCCCTGATGCGGGAGCTGAAGGCGCGTCATCCCGCTACGGGGGTGAGTCGCACGCGGATGCCCAGCGTGCTGTCCGCGCCCCGCAGCCGGCTCTGGAGGATCATGAGGCGGCCGAGGATGCCGTACTTGCGGGCGATGAGTTTGCGATAGCGGGCGCCGGTCGCCTCGTCGGTGATCTCGGCGGTGGCCGGGACCTGTTCGCCGGTCGGGTTGCCGCTCAGGTCGCAGGGGCCGACGAGGATGTCGCCGCGGGCCCGGATCCGCTTGACCTTCCAGGAGTCGGCGGGGGTCCGCACGCCCAGAGTGTCGCCGTCGCGGACCACCCACACCGGGGTGGCGACCGGGGTGCCGTTCTTGCGGTAGCTGGTGACGAGCATGTACTTGCCGGCGCCGAGCCGCTCCAGTGTGTCGTCCATGACGCGTTCGTGCTCCTTGCTCTTGTGTTCAAGGTCGTTGGTCAGGTGGGCGGCGTTCCGCATGAGGGTGCCTTCTTCCGTGATGGTTCAGCTCAGCGGGACGTCGAGGACGGCCTTGCGGTGGCTGAAGGTCTCGATGGAGTAGCGGCCGTGGTAGTTGCCCATGCCGCTTTCGCCGACGCCGCCGAAGGGGAGGGTCGGCACGGCGAGGTGGTGCATCGGCAGGCCGAAGTTGAGGCCGCCCGAGGAGGTCTCGGCGGCGAGGCGGCGCTTGGTGGTGTCGTTCTCGGTGAAGGCGTAGAGGGCGAGCGGCTTGTCGCGCTCGTTGATGAACGTGATCGCCTCGTCCAGGTCCGCCACGGTCAGGATCGGCAGAATGGGGCCGAAGATCTCCTCCCGCATCACGGGCTCGTCGGGTCGGACATCGGCCAGCACGGTCGGGGCGATGTACGTGTCCGCACGGTCGGTCTGCCCGCCGGTGACCGTACGGCCGGAGTCCAGCAGTGCGGACAGCCGGTCGAAGTGCCGTTCGTTGATGATCCGTCCGTAGGCGTCGGACATCTGGGGGTCCTCACCGAACAGCCCCTTGAGCGCGACGACCAGGGCGGTCTGCAGTTCGGTTGCGGTGTCCGGGTCGGTCAGGACGTAGTCGGGGGCGACGCAGGTCTGTCCGGCGTTGGCGAACTTCGTCTGCGCCAGGCGCTGCGCGACCGTGGCGATGTCGGTGTTCCGGTCCACGAACACCGGTGACTTGCCGCCGAGTTCGAGGACCACGGGGGTGAGGTGCTTCGCGGCGGCGGTCATGACGATGCGGCCGACCGTGCCGTTGCCGGTGTAGAAGATGTGGTCGAAGTGCTGCTCCAGGAGCACGGTGGTCTCCGGCGCGCCGCCCTCGACGACCGCCGTCGCGTCGGTGTCGAGATACGCGGGCAGCAGCTCGGCCAGCAGTGCCGAGGTGTGGGCGGCGTAGTCGGCGGGCTTGATGACGACCGCGTTGCCGGCGGCGAGCGCGCCCGCGACGGGCACCAGCAGCAGATTGACCGGGTAGTTCCACGCCGAGATGACCAGGGCGACGCCGAGGGGGTCGAAGACGGTGCGGGCGGTGCTCCCGGGGACTGCTGGCACCGTCACGGGGGCGGGCTGCGGGGCGGTCCACTCCTCCAGGTGCTCCAGGTAGTCGTCGATCTCGACGATCGTGCTGTTGATCTCCATGGCCTCGGCTTCGGCGCGGTTCTTGCGGAGGTCGGCGTAGAGGGCGTCGGCTATCGCCGCGCGGTTGTCGGTGAGCAGTTCGCGCAGGCGGGTCAGCTGCTGCCGACGCCAGGCCAGGGGCCTGGTGCGGCCGGTGCGGAAGGTGGCGCGCAGCCGGTTCACCAGCGCGGTGGCCTCGGTGGCGGTGAAGGTGTCGTCGAGGGTGAAGGCTGCCTTGGTGTCAGTCACAGTCGTGTCCTGTTCGGTCATGTCGGTCTGGAGGGGAAGCCGGGCGGCACCAGAGGAGGGAACGTCGCGGACCTGTTGCGTGTGGCGCGGTCAGACCGTGACGGCCGTGCGTGCGGGCGCGGTCTCGGCGTCGCCCGATGGGGTGGACATATCGGTGGCGGACGAGGGGGACCTGCGGCGGATCGCCAGGCCGACCATGGCCACGCCGATGACCAGCAAGAAGGCCATACCGGCCAGGGCGAAGCTCAGGGTGTACTGGCTCTCGGCGGGCAGGGCGGGGACTCCGGCGGGCAGGTTGTCGAGCGTCTGGGAGGCGAGCAGCGAGGTGATGACCGCGCTGCCGATGGCACTGCCGGCGGAGCGGGAGATGGAGTTGATGCCGTTGGCGATGCCGGTCTGGTGGTGCGGGACGCCGGCCACGATCAGCGCGGGCATCGCGGCGTAACCGAAGCTGATGGCGACGCCGACGACCATGCCGGCCAGGATCACCGACGCGGTGGTGTCGTGGTCGAGGGTCAGCCAGGCGAAACCGATGACGCCGAAGGCGGCGCCGACGGCCAGTGTGAGGCGTGCGCCGATGCGGCGTACCAGCATGCCTCCGAACTGGGCGGCGACGAGCGAGACGAGGGCGGAGGGCAGCAGGTAGACGACGGAGGCGCGCAGGACCGAGGCGCCGAAGCCGTAGCCGGCGATCTCGGAGGGCGTCTGGACGAGGTAGGAGACACCGATGAACTGAGCGAACATGGCGAACCCGACGAGCAGTCCGGCGATGTTGGTGAACAGCACCGGCCGGTGGACGAACATCTTCATGTCGACCAGGGGGTCGTGGACCCTGCGTTCGATCACGACCCAGATGACGGTCATGACGGCGGCGCCGGCGAAGAGGACGAGCGTGCGGGCCGAGGTCCAGCCCCAGGTGTGGCCCTGTGAGATGGGCAGCAGGAGCAGGACGAGCACCAGGGCGAGGCCGGCGGCGCCGAGCCAGTCGGTGCGCCCGCCTGTCCGGGTGCGCGGCGCGGGGACCGCGACCGCGACCGCGATGAGCGCGGCGGTGGCGAGTGCGGCGGCGAGCCAGAAGACCTGGTGGTAATCGGGGTTGGCACCTTGAGAGAGGAGTCCGGCGCTCACCAGGGCGAGACCGCTGCCGAACCCGAGCGTTCCGCTGACCAGGGCCATGGCGCCGGGCAGCCGCGAGGGCTCGACCTCGGCCCGCAGCACGGACAGCGCGAGCGGGAAGATCGCGGTGGCGGCGCCCTGCAGCACACGGGCCACGATGAGCCACAGCATGGAGCTCGTGGTCGCGGCGAGCACGGATCCGGCGACCATGACCACCAGCACGCCGAGCAGGGTCGGCTTCGTGCCGTGCTGGTCGCCGAAGCGGCCGAGGAGCGGCGTGAAGACCGCGGCCGACAGCAGCGTGGCGGTGGTGACCCAGCTGACCTGCGCAGTGGTGGCGCCGAGGTCGTTCTGGATGATGCCGAGGATCGGGATGACCAGGGTCTGCATCATCGACACGACCATGGCGGCGAGGCCCAGTACCAGGACGAGGCTGAGGCTGCCGGTGCGGCGCTTCGGCGCGGCGGCAAGAGAGGACTTCACGGTCTTCTTTCCGGTGGAAGGGATGGCACGAAGGAGGGATGCATCGATGGTCGAGGAGTCAGACCATTGAGGTACTCGATGCTTGAGGACATCAAACAATAAGAGCTTGGTCAATGTCAAAGGTTGGGAGGTTCAAGCTTTTCGCGGTACTCTCGAGGCATGGCCCCGATCCCGTCCAAAGCGCAGCTCATGGAGCTGCTCGCCCATTCGGTCACCACGCACTACGCCGACTTCACGACAGCCGCCGCCGACATGGGCCTTACCTCCAGCCAGGCCAAGACCCTCACGGTGCTGCGTCGCGCGCCCGCCTCGATGCGCTCGCTCGCGCACACCCTCGCCTGCGACGCGTCGAACATGACCGGAATCATCGACCGACTCGAAAAGCGCGACTTGGTCCGCCGCGAGGTCAGCCCCACCGACCGCCGCGTGAAGAACGTCGCCCTCACCGAGGTGGGACAGAAGGCGATCGACACGATCCGTGGACGGATGGAGCAGACGCAGACCGGCCTGGACCAGTTGTCCGGCGAGGAGCGCGCTGAACTCTTCCGCCTCCTGACGGTCGTCTTCCCGCGCTGATGCGCGCTGTGCGGGGGCTGGCCCGCTGGGCGATCGAGCGGTGAGCACGGGGGTGGCCCTCTGATGCGAGGAGGCCGCGACGCGCGACTCGCGTGAGTGCGGGCAGGGTCTTCAACCCGTTGACGAGTGGCGTGGGGCCTTCCGGAGGAGCTATGGTCTAGGTAGAACGACCGGTCTTTCTACTGAGGCCGAGTTATCCGGGCGAGCCCGCCTCCAGGCGGAGCGCTGCCACGGGTTCCTGGTGCACCGTACGGGGCCCGTTCACACCGACCCGATCGACCACCGCACTCCCGACAAGGCCTCGACATGACCACCAGCACCGCGCAACGAACAGCCCGGCACTGCCGTCTCTGCAGGCCTCCGCGGGAGGCGAACGACTACACCCTCTTCCTGCGCCAGTGGGTGCGCTCACCTGCCCGCATGGGGGCCATCGCTCCCAGCTCGCGGCACTTGGCCGAGGCGGTCTGCGCCCCCGTGCCGGAACGCGGCGAGCCCGTCGTGGTGGAACTGGGTGCCGGCACCGGGCCGTTCACCGCCGAGATCCAGCGTCGGCTCGGCGGGCGCGGCCGCCACCTGGCGGTTGAGATCGATCCATTCCTCGCCCAGCGCCTGCGCGACCGTCACCCGGGGGCGGAGGTGATCCAGCGCGACGCCGTACACCTGCGCCACCTGCTGGACGAGCGCGGCATCGAGAGCGCCGACGTGGTGGTCAGCGGCCTGCCGTGGGCGCTCTTTCCCACCGCCGTCCAATATCGGCTGATGGACGCGACGTCCGCGGTGCTCGCCCCGGCGGGTGCCTTCACCGCGTTCACCTACCTCCACGCCGTTCCCCTCAGTCCCGCCCGTCGGTTCCGCGGGCTGCTGGCCGAGCACTTCGAGGAAGTCGTCCCCAGTCGCACCATATGGCGCAACACACCCCCGGCGTTCGTCCTCCACGCCCGCAGACCCCGCACATGACCTCTGCTTCCGTCGTGGTCGACACCCCATCGGTAAACGGGGTGGCCCAGCCGATTCGAGGAAGCGCTATAACTCGCGAAGCCCCTGGCTTGCCTCCGGCGAGGCGGTGACCGAGGCGGTCAAGGGCGGGCGCGATCCAGCCCGGCCGTGTCGTCGGCCACGCGAGCGACGGTGGGTCGGCGATACGTTCTGTGCGCAGTTCGCCCTCAGCGGGAACGGCACCCTGCCCTTCACTCCGGCGCGCGGGGACTTCAACGTGGCCATGAAGGCCGGGTCATCGAGATGTCCGCGAACCGTCCGGTCGGCGAACAACCGGCCCTGACTTCGAGGGGCGAGCGGCACCTCGCCGCCCGCCGGACTCACCATGGACGAGTTCAGCCGGCCACAGCTCGGTCGGGTGCGTGCTCTCCCATAGGCGGCTGGCCCGGCCGCCCACGACGGTCTCTTCAGGCGGCCGCCGCCGCTCGTCCGGACCTGAGTGCGGTGCTATGCGCCCGGACGCTGATGATCGCGAGGGTGAAATCCAGGAGCGCAGAGGCGAGGAAGACTCCCACCGGGCTGGGGATCCCGTTCTGGGCGAAAGAACACCAGCCCGCCCACGCCTCCGAGGAAGACCGGGACTGCCAGGAAGTGGACGAGCACTCCCTGCCGGTGGATCGTTGCCGCCGTCCAGAAGAACAGGGGAGCCCAGCCGATGTAGACGCCCGCCATGAAGCGGTGCACGTTGTCCGCGTCCGCTGGGCCTCCCCGCGCCAACAGCTGCAGGCCGTCTCCGCGCGATGGCGGTGGCGAGCAGCAGGCGGACGCGGACGACGGTGTCGGCCGGCGACAGGACCCCTGGCCGCCATCACGACTCCTCGGTGTCGGGGAGTTGGCCTCGGAATGGGTGGTCAGGCCTGCTCGGTGGGGCGTACGAGCAGTTCGCCGACGGCCACATGACGGGGGCGGGTCACGATGTAGCCGACGGCGTCGGCGATGTCCTGGCTCTGGAGGCGCTCGATGTCCCCCAGACCGGCGGCGAGTGCCTTCAGGACCGGTTCCGGGTTGTGGGTGCGCAGTTCGGTGTCGACGCTGCCCGGCTCGACGACGGACACGCGGACGTGCTGGCGTGCCAGCTCCTGGCGCAGCGATTCGCTGAAGGCGTTCACACCGAACTTGCTGGCGCCGTACACGGCCATCATGGGGTAGGCCACACGGCCGTTGAGTGAGCTGATGTTGACGATGTCGGCGACCTTGCGCGGCTCCTCGGCGGCGGCCTTGACCAGGTGGGGGATGGCCGCGTGGGCGGTGTACATCAGGCCCATGAGGTTGATGTCGATCATGCGACGCCAGTCGTTCAGGTCCGCGCCGGGGGTGGGGCCGAGCAACATGAGGCCGGCGTTGTTGACCAGGATGTCCAGGCGGCCCAAGCCGTCGACGGTCCGCTCGACGGCCTCCTCGGCGGCCTCGGCGGTGGTGATGTCGGCGGGCACGACCAGGGCCTTCCCGCCGGCGCCCGTGATCTGCGCGGCGAGGTCGGTGAGCCGGTCCTCGCGCCGACCGACCAGGGCCACGGAGGCGCCCTCGCGGGCGAACTCCAGGGCGGTGGCGTGGCCGATGCCGCTGGAGGCTCCGGTGACCAGGGCGGCGGTTCCTTCGAGACGACGAGTCATGGTTCAAACCTTTCGATGAACGGCCACGCCGTTGCGTGCCGCGGGGGACAGGAAGTGACAACCCTGTGCGGCCGTATGGGGGTGGAGCCCACTCACAGCCGGGCCAGGGGCAGAATGGGGAAGTGAGTACTACTGGGCAGAAGACAACCAACGCCAAGCCTCGGGAGCGCACGATCGAGGGAGACCTGCCTCCTCGCGAACGTCTGGTCCGGGCGGCGTCGCGGCTGTTCTACTACGAGGGTGTGCGCGCGATCGGCGTGGAGCGGCTGATCGCCGAGGCCGGCGTGACGAAGGCGACCTTCTACCGGCACTTCGCCTCCAAGGACGACCTGGTCGTGGCCTATCTGCTGACCAAGGACGCCTACTACAAGGGGGTGGCCGAACCGCTGGCCGCCGCGCATCCGCCCGCGGAGGCGATCGACCTGATCTTCGAGGCGATCGCCGAGCACGCCCGCGAGCGTGGCTTTCGTGGATCGCCGTTCATGAACGCCGCCGCCGAGTACCCGGACGCCGACCATCCGATCCGGGGACTGGTGGCGTCCCACCGGGACTGGATCCGCGCCCTCTTCCAGGACCTGCTCACCCGCCTCGGCCACGCCGATGCGGAGTCGGCCGCCGGTGCGCTGCTGATGCTGTACGACGGTGCGATGGCAGCCGGTTACCTGGACGACTCGACGGCCGCCCACAAGACCCTCCTGGACGCCGTCCGGCTGATCCGGTCGGGAGGCTGACCCCGGCGACGCGGCATCAAACAGCGACCGTGTGCTGTGCCCCGGCCGGGCCGGGGCGCGGATTGGTTTCACGGAACTTTGGTCTCTCTTCGGCGTGCACCGGCGGTCTCCTGGCACGTCTTCGCCTGGAGGCAGGCCGGCTGGGAAGTCCGAGCGACCGCCCCTCAGGAGGTAGGAAGACCGGTCGTTCTACTGCCTGACGATAGCTCCCTTGACACTCGTGCGCCACTCGGCGACCCGCTTGTGGGCTCTCTCACGAGGTGAGGGTGGCGAAACGAAGGCTGCGGCTGGCGGTCTCGGAGCCCGGCAGGTTGGGTTTATGTAGATTTTCTACAGGCATTCTCAGTCGCATGACCAGGCGAGTACGTCATGCGTTCCGGGCCGATTGAGCCCGGATCGACTTGCGTATTTCTGCAGGCGGAGGGGATTTTGGCCGAAACGTGGCCGAGGATGCTGCCCGGATCCGCTGGAAGCGTGTCCATTCGCTGCCCGCGTCTTCTTGTGAGTATGAGTCACGTCCATCCACCCGGTCGGCGCCCGGAGTAACGGGGCCGGCGAGCGGGAGGGTCCCACGGACGCGACGGCCGCACTCGACCCTCCGGAAGCGGCATGGCATACCGAGTGTCGTTCGACTGTCCCGGCCTGCGGAAATCCGGACAACGAGCCCTGGGGAAAGCGATTTCTCCAGGTCGCCGGTTTTCGTAAGGGTCAGAAAAAGTCGACGCACAACTCTTGACGTTCGGCAGGCCGAACGGATCTCATGGGTGCGCTGTTGGTTCTCGTTCGCTTCTGATTGAACTTGTGCCCCGTGGCCTGGCCCAAGGGTCCGCTGCTGTGCCCCAGGAGTCGTCATGCAACTTTCTTCCTCCGGTCCCTCCTCTCCCGCCCCTGACCGCCGCGCATGAGCACCGGCACCATCGCGCTCGGCAAGAAGCGCGCCCCTGTCCGTCCGGCCCGGATCCTGCTGCACCTCTTCCTCGCGGGCGCGGCGCTGGCCTGGCTCGCGCCGATGCTGTGGGCGCTGTACTCGGCGATGCGGCCGTATGCGGAGACGAGTGAGCAGGGCTACGTGTCCTGGCCGGACACTGTGAACTTCGGCAACTTCACCAACGCGTTCAGCCAGTCGGGCATGGGCCACTACTTCGTCCACACGGTGATCATCACCGTGCCGGCGGTGCTGTTGACGCTGTGCCTGTCGTCGATGGTCGCGTTCTACGTCAGCCGCTCCGACTTCCGCCTCAACCTGGCGCTGCCGCTGGTCGACCTGCCCGGCGTCACCATGAGCGGCAGGCCGTACGACTCCGCGCTGGGTCTGGTGCACGCTGCCGCACGAGCTGACCGAGGCCGCGCTGGTGGACGGCGCCTCGGTATGGCGTCAGTACCGGCAGATCGTGCTGCCGCTGTGCCGTCCGGCGATGGCGGCCCTGGCGACGCTGCTGTGCATCTGGATCTACAACGACTTCTTCTGGGCCCTGGTGCTGATTTGCACCGGCGAGAACATGCCGATCACCTGACGCTCGGCGCCGACAAGGGCTGATTCGGCGGTCGTCAGATGCCGGTCCGAGCCGTTGGGGACCGAACACACAAGTCTGCCGGAGGCAGGAGTTGTTCGCTGCGCGCTCCTGCCTCCGGTACCCACCACCGATCCAGCCGTCCGTAAGAGGCCGCGATGCTCAACCGTGCTTGGGCGTCGGTGCCCCTCTCAAGTCGACCCTCGGCCCCGGCGCCCGTCCGCGCCACCTCGATCGGCGGCCTGCGCAGAGCCGTACGCACAGAGCCGCAGGCACAGAGCCGCAAGCACAGAAGGGACACGACATGCTCGACTACCAGCGCACCCGACCCAGTCCTCACCCCAGCGCACTCCCTCCCGGGGGCACCCGCTCCCTGCGCCGCGCGGCAGCTGGTCTGCTGGCCGGGCTGATCACGCTGTCGATCAGTACCCTGGCCGGCGCATCACCGGCCACCGCCGAAGACCTCGCATTGGACGCCGCCCAGTTCCAAGGCGTGAACTGGGCCAGGGTGGGAGACAACTTCACCTACGGCGCCGTTGTGCCCGAGGGGCTGAACGAATCCGATAGCTACGAGACCGTCAAGGTCAAGGCCAACGCCGTCCTCGGCGGTTTCCAGAGCACGCTCGGCGCCAACACCGTACGGCTGCCGATCAACAGCCACTCCGTCCCGGGCACGCCGTGGGGCGACAGGTACGCCGGCGCCATCGATGCCGCGACAGCCAAGGGCTTCAAGGTCATCCTCTCCTACTGGGAAGGGGACGGCGAGGACAGGAACACCGACGGGAAACCGGACGGGCCGGGCTGGAACGGCAAGGTCGTCGACGCGGATGCGTTCAAGTCGATGTGGAAGGCCGTGACGGACAGGTACGGGTCCAACGGCCTGGTCTACTTCGAGCCGTTCAACGAGCCCCATGGACACAGTGCCACCGCGTGGGCGGATATCGCCGCCAAGTGGATCGCCGACCACCCGTCGGTCCCCAGGAACCGGATCATCGTGAGCGGACCCGGGTTCAACGACTACGTCACGAGCGTGTGCGCCGACTCCCGCCTCGACGGGACCTACCTCTCGCTCCACCACTACGCCTTCAATAAGTCGGCCCGAACCTACGACGAGTGGGTCACCGACTTCAAGAGCAAGGTCGGCACCTGCGCCAAGCGCACCGTCCTGGACGAGTTCGGCGCACCGATGGGCGGCGCAGGCGCGGACGCCGGCAAGGACTACAACAACGCCGACAGCACCGACAACTTCGTGCGGTACCTGCGCGCGGACACCGACACCGTCCACGAACTCGGCATGGGCGCGGTCTACTGGCCGGCCATCGGCGGCAAGTACCAGGAGTACCCCGACCACGACTACTACTCGCTCTTCGACCTCGAGGGCAGCGGTGCCGACCTGACGCTGGGCATCCGCAACATCAGCGGTATCGACGCCGTCAAGCGTGCCTGGGGTGCTGACCCCGGCTCACACACGAGCATCCTGCGCAACGCCGACGGCGACGGCTGCCTCGACGTCCCCTATGTCAGCCACGACAACGTCCAGGTCCAGGTCCACGACCAGTGCTCGGGCGGCGCCAACCAGCAGTGGACCCTCACGCCCTCCGGGCAGCTCACCGTCTACGGCGGCACGAAGTGCCTGGACGCCTACCGCGAAGGCACCAGCAACGCCACCGAAGTCGGCACCTACGACTGCAACGGTCAGAACAACCAGAGGTGGATGTTCTACTCCGACGGCACAATCCGCTCAGTGAAGTCCGGTCTGTGCCTGGACAAGGACCTGGCCACCTCCAAGGCCCAGCTGTGGTCCTGCTGGGGCGGCGACAACCAGAAGTGGAAGACCAGCTAGCGGAAATCTCCACTGGACACGCATGGCCCGGACAGGGGCAGCCGGGAGCTGCCCCGCCCTCCCACCTTGATCAACCAGAAAATCATCCCACCCGGTCGGTCAACGCGCCGGCGCCCTTCGGGTGCGCGGGCGCGGTGATCTCCCTCTTGAGGATCTTGCCGCTGGGGCCGGTCGGCAGCGTGTCCACGAGCCACACCTGGCGCGGGTACTTGTACGCCGCCACGCGCTCCTTGACGAACTGCTGGAGCTCGGCGGGCGTGGCCTGGGCCTTCGGGCGCAGCACTACCGCGGCTGCGATCTCCTCGCCCAGATGCGCGTCGGCCACGCCCACCACCGCGGCCAGCGCGACGGCCGGGTGCTCGTGGAGGACCTCCTCGATCTCGCGCGGGTAGACGTTGTATCCGCCGCGGATGATCATGTCCTTCTTGCGGTCGACGATGTACAGGTAGCCGTCCTCGTCCCGGCGCGCGAGGTCGCCGCTGCGCAGCCAGCCGTCCGGGATGGTGGCCGCCGTCTCCTCCGGGCGGTTCCAGTAGCCCTTCATCACGTTCGGCCCGCGGACGGCCAGTTCGCCGATCTCGCCGGGAGCCACGTCCTGGCCCTTGTCGTCCAGGAGCCGCACCTCCACGTCCTTGATCGGGGTGCCGATGGATCCTGCCTTGCGCGGCCGGTCGGGGTGGTTGAAGGTGACGACGGGACTGGTCTCGGACATGCCGAAGCCCTCCAGCACCATGCACCCGAAGCGCCGCTCGAAGCCGTGCAGGATCTCCACCGGCAGCGAGGCCCCGCCGGAGACGCACATCCGCAGGGTGGACACGTCGGCTTCCGACGGGTGCTGGAGTAGCGCGGCGTACATGGTCGGTACGCCCTCGAAGATCGTCGCCCGGTCGCGGGCGATGGCGTCCAGCACGGTCTGCGGGTCGAAGCGGGGGATCAGGGTGAGGGAGGCACCGGCGCGGATGGTCACACTCATCGTGCAGATCTGGCCGAAGATGTGGAACAGCGGCAGACAGCCCACGACCACGTCGTCCGCCGTCACTTGCTGCACATGGACCGCGTTGACCTCGGTGTTGTGCCGCAGTCCGGTGTGCGTGAGGGTGGCGCCCTTGGGCCGGCCGGTGGTGCCGGAGGTGTACAGCAGCACGGCAACGTCCTCGCCGTCCGGCTCGCTCACCTCAGGCAGCGGCTCGTGACCGGCCAGCAGGTCCGCGAAAGCGGCGGGCTCGACGGCCAGGTGCCGCACTCCGGCGGCGGCCGCGCCCGATGCGCCCTCGCCAGGCGCCTGATGCCACTCGAAGAGCAGCACCGCGCCGGAGTCGTTCAGGTGGTACTCGGTCTCCCGGGTCTTCAGCAGCGGGTTCATCGGCACGACGACCGCTCCGGCGCGCAGCACGCCGTAGTACAGGACGACGAACTCGGGAACATTGGGCAGCATCAGAGCGACCCGGTCTCCCGGTCGCACACCCTCGGCCCGCAGCAGTGCGGCGGCGCGGGCGCTGCGCTCGTCGAGCTCCGCGTAGCTGGTGACCTGGCCCCCCAGTCGCAGTGCGGGGCGTTCCGGCTGCCGCCGTGCCGTCTCCACCAGGAACTCAGCCAGATTGGCCATGACCGCCTCCACGAAAGTCGCCGTCGAAATCCGCTGTTCACGTTGACGACATCGTGCAGATATCCATGGCGACGGCCTATGTGCGCTATGACAGCGTCTGCCTTCCCGGATTGTTCTCGAGCACAAAGCAGCGGCGTTACGCTGCGGGAATGAACCTCTCCCGGGTGGTCTCGGCGCTTCAGGCGGAGCTGCCGGAACTGGGCGAGCGGATGGCGCAGCGCATCCGCTCGGACGTCGATGCCTACCAGAACGAGTCGCTGATCCCCTTCGACTCCCTGCGCCGCTCGTGCACCGCCAACGCGGACCTGCTCCTGAACCAGCTCGGCCGCGCGCACGCGCAGGACCCGAGCCCGGCCCGCGAGACCGGCCGCGTCCGCGCCGAGCAGGGCGTGCCGCTGGCGGACACCCTGCACGCGTACCGGATCGGCTTCGAGCTCGTGTGGACGGAGATCCTCGCCGAGGCGCGCAACCGTCCCGAGGTCGATGACGCTCAGCTGGTGTCCCAGTCCGCGGAGATCTGGGCCCTGTTCGGCCGCTACGCGGAGGCGGTGGCGGCGGCCTACCGGGAGACGACCGCCGAACTGACCTCGCGGCGCCAGGCGCGCCGCTCGGCACTGGTGGAGGCGCTGTTCACCGGAGTCATCGCCGACCGCACGCTGTGGGAGGCCGCTCGTGAGCTGGGACTGCCCGACCGCGGCCCCTACGTCGTCGTCGCTGCGGCGGCCGACGCTCCCGGCGAGGAGCCGCTGGCCGGGGCGGAAGCGGCACTGCGTCAGGCCCAGGTCCACTTCGCCTGGCGGCTGCTGCCCGATCAGCAGATCGGCCTGGCCGCCGTGCCCACGGGGACCGCGGAGAGCACCTGTCTGCGCATCCTGCGCCGCTCGGGCGCCCGCGTGGGCGTCAGCCCGTGCTTTCACTCGCTGCGGGACACCCCCCAAGCTCTTCGCTTCGCCCGACTTGCTCTGGCCGGCCTCCAGGGCACAGGCCCCGGCGTCGCGCGGTTCGACGACGACCTGCTGGCGATGGTCGTCGCCGCGGCCCCGGCCGAGGCGGCGCACCTGGTGGAGGTGGTCCTTCAGCCCCTGCTCGATCTGCCGGCCGCGGAGCGGGCTCGTCTCCTGGAGACCGTGGAGCACTGGTACGCCGCCGCCGGCTCCGCCACCGACGCGGCGCGGAGTCTCTTCGTCCACCCCAATACCGTCCGCTACCGGCTGCGCCGCGTCGAGGAGCTGACGGGCCGTTCCCTGTCCGATCCGCGAGCGGCGGCGGACATCCGCGCAGCGCTCCTGGCGGTCCGCCGGGCGAGCGCGTCATCCAGTGACGTCATTCAGTAACTCGACTTCGTACTGCTGCCCGGTCGACGCTGACCGCCCCAGCCCTCGCAGGAACCGCTTACCATCACCGTGATGACGAGCAGTGAGCCGCTGGTGCGGCCCCGACCCCGCGGAGCGTGGCGGACCACGTGGGCCCGGGCGCTCTGCCCTGCTGTGCTGGCGGTCCTGCTCGCGGCCGTGGTGATGTGCCTGCAGAACCGGTGGCGAACCTGCTTGGCGCGGCACGCGTCTGACGGTGCGGACGTCACTCGGCGCCACGGCGGACCACGGCGACCGGGCACCGCGCGTGATGCAGGACGGCCTGGCTGACCGAGCCCAGCAGCAGGCCCGTGAAGTCGCCTCGCCCCCGCGCTCCGACGACGAGGAGCTGCGCGTCCGCGCTCGCCTCGATGAGGGCGTGGCGCACCCGGCCGACGACCGGCCTGCGCTCCACCTCGACATGCGGATACCGCTCCGGCCGGCCGGACAGCGCCACGTCGAGAACGTGCTCCGCGTGCTTGCGCAGATGGATCTCGTCGTAGGTGACGAAGGGAGGATCGGCCGGCCCGGCGTAGGCATCCGCGCTGCCCGCCCGGCACACGTGCAGCGCCGTGAGGTGCGCGCCACGCAGAGACGCCTCGGCGAAGGCGAAGCGTACGGCTTCATCGGAGGTGGGCGCGTCGTCGACCGCGAGCACGACGGGCCCCCTCGGGCTCGGCCGTCCCCGCACCACCAGCACAGGGCAGTGGCCGCGCGCGGCGAGGTGTGCGGACGTCGATCCGAGCAGCAGGCTGCCGAAGGCGCCCAGACCACGGCTGCCGACCACCACCAGGGAGGCCGTGCGCGAGGCGATCTCCAGCACCATCAGCGGCTCACCCACGGTGACGTCGCGGGTGATGTCCACGTGCGGTGCCACGTCACGGGCCCGCCGCTCGGCCTCCGCGAGTGTGCCGTCGAGCAATTCACGCACGCCCGCACCGGCGGGGTTCCACGCCGGCCCGCCGGGCGGCAGGTGAGGGGACGGTGATCCGAAGGCGTGCACCAACCGCAGTTCCGCACCGCGGATCACGGCCTCGTGGCCCGCGACCTCGACCGCGTCCAGACTCGACCGCGAACCGTCCACGCCCACCACTACCGGCTTCGCCATGGTGCCACTCCTTCCTCCTCGAAGCGCGCCCGGACCGCTACCGCTCCCGCGGGTGCGGGACCACCAGGACCGGGCAGCGTGCGCCTCCCGACGGTCGTGCCACGCCGCGTCGGCCACCAAGAGCAGGGCGGTTCAGCCGGTGGGACCAGGCCCCGGCGGCTCGTCGAAGCGGCAGCTCAGGTCCGCTTCCACGGACACGACGCCGTCGACGCCGCGGCACAGCCGCTCGATGACGGGGACGAGCCGACCGGTCTCCACACGGCCCTTGAGCGTCACCCGGCCTTCGTGCACGTCGACCGTCACGTCGTCCGGCGCGAGACCGAGAGTCCGGGCCAGGACATCACGGGTGATCTCGTCGCGCAGCGCCTCGTCCCGGCGCAGGAAGACCCGCAGGAGATCGCCACGGCTGACGATGCCGACCAGCGTCCCCGCCTCGTCGACCACGGGAAGCCGTTTGACCCCCGCACCGTCCATCAGGCGGGCCGCCTCGACGACCGTCCACTCCGGGCGGGCGCAGACAGCGGGAGCCGTCATCAGCTCTCCGGCCGTGGTTCCGTCATCCGTGGGGAGGGTTGCGTTCAGCCGGGCCGACGGCAGCGGCAGGCCGCCCGGGTCGGGTCGCGCCGCCACCGTGCGGAGCAGGTCGGCTTCCGACACCACCCCTACTGGCTGATCGAGGTCGTCGACCACGGGCAGGGCGGTCACGTCGTGGTCGGCCAGCATTCCGGCGACCTGCTTGAACGGCGTTTCCTGTCGTACCCGTACGACGCCACGAGTCATGAGTTCTCCGACCGTGCGGTGCTGCATGACGCGCCTCCCTTGCTCCCCTTCAGCCTGCTCCCCGGACGGGACCGTGTGCTGGGGGCCTTCGTGCAGAGGTGCAGGGCTGTACGTCCCCCGTCGGCGGGACCTTCGGGCCCTGGTGCGGGGGCGGGTCTCCCGCGTGATGCTGGTGGGAAGCAGCCATCGACGGAGAGGGCTCGGCCATGCACGCCCACCTTGGTGACCGGCTGATCGTCGAGAGCCCGTCCACCGGCGTCGCACGGCGCGCCGGGGAGATCGTCGGCCTCCGTCACGAGGACGGGACACCGCCGTACGACGTGCGCTGGTCGGACACCGGCGATGTCACGCTGGTCTTTCCGGGGCCGGACGCCCACATCCATCACGACCGGCCGGATCCCGCGGACGGGCCCCCTGCCGGGACCGGCGGTCCCACGGCCGTTCAGCCGGGTGACGTGAGCCGACGGGTGGCGGCCGCACGGCGGCGGAGGGGCCTTGGCGTGGAGGAGACCGCCCGGCGCGCGCCCGTATGTCCCCGCAGTATCTCGACTACCTCGAGACCCACATCTCCGACCCGAGCCTCGGCACTCTGCTGCGTCTGGCCGACGCGCTGGGGACCACGCTCCTCGAACTCCAGGGTGGTGATCAGGAGCGGCCCCCGGGGCAGGGGCAGGCGCCTTACCACCCCCGCCTGCGGGATCTGGGGGAGCAGGAGTGCCGGGCCCTGCTGTCGACCCACGGTGTGGGGCGGGTCTCACTGACCACCCCGCACGGTCCGGCCGTGTTCCCCGTCAACTACGAGGTGGCCGGCGAAGCCATCGCCTTTCGCACCGCACCCGACGCCGCCCCGGCCGCCGCCGTGGGCAACGACGTGGCGTTCGAGGTCGATCATGTCGACGACGCGATGAGCCGGGGCTGGAGCGTCCTGGCGGTGGGCCGGGCCAGGGCGGTCACCGACCCGGACGCGGTACGCCGGCTCGACGATCAGGCCCACACCGCCCCGTGGCCGGGAGGCCGGCGCACGCTCTGGGTGTCGATCGGCGTCGACCGCCTGACCGGCCGACGCATCACCGCCGCCGACGACGTGTGAGCCCACCGGAGTCCCGAGGACGTTCGGCACCCGGCGGAGGCTGGTCGGCCCCAGGCGGCGCCGGCGGATCGGAGGTGGACTGGGAAGTGTCCGGCCCGAGCGGCGGAATCAGCCGACAGGGGAGCCGAGATGAAGATGAAGACGCGTTGCGGCCGCACGATCAACGTCACCCGTTTCGCCCCGCAGGACCTGCCGGCCCCTATGAGACGTGTCGTCCTGGACACCTCCTTCGCACCCCACGACGAGGGCGAGCTGTGGGCGTCGCTCACCGCGGAGGAGGCACGGCGCCTGGCCGGGCTGCTGCTGTTCCAGGCCGCCGCGGTGGATCCGCGGCCGGCCCGAGGGCCGGGCGTCGTCGACGTCCTGCCGATCGCGGGCGACGCCTTCGAGATACGGGTCCGCGGGCACGTCCTGACGGTGGACCAACCGCTGCCCGACGGTGGAAAGGACACCGCGCCCACGCCGGTGGAGCTCTTCGTGACGGCGGTCGCCTCCTGCGCCGCCCACTACGCGGGGCGTTTCCTCGACCACCACGGCGTCAGCCGGGAGGGACTGTCCGTCCGCGCCGGCTACCGCATGGCGGACGAGAGGCCGGCCCGCGTGGCCGCCCTCTCGCTGATCGTGCGCGTCCCCGCCCTCGCCCCGCGGCGGCTGGCCGCGCTGCGCGCGGTGGTCTCGCACTGCACCGTGGCGAACTCGCTGGCCCAGTCCCCGGACATCGCCCTGGAGGTTCAGTGCGCCGCCGGAGACGAGGTGGGCGGGGACCCGCAGGCGGACATCGGATGAGGACCCGTCGGACGACGCCTGCCGTCTCGCCATGAGGATGCTTCGCCCTCGGCAGGGCCGCACGATCACGGAGCGCGAGAGGCCCTCCCCGTCACCGAAGTCCGCCCCGCGCTGAGCAGTCACCTCCCACAACGCCGGTGAACGGGAGATCCACGCGGCGTTCCACTGAGACCGGGCGTGCCACGTCGCGTCGACGGTCAGCGGGCGGGGTCCGTCTGCTGACCGACCACGACGACGGGGCAGGCCGCGTGCTGGGCGCAGCGCTGGCTGACGGATCCGAGCATCGCCCGGGCGAACGCGCCCCGGCCGCGGCGGCCCACGACGAGGAGTTCGGCTCCCTCCGAGGCCTGGATCAGCGCCTCCGACGGGTCGCCCTCGACGAGGTGTTCCCGCAGGCGCGCGGGACGCTCGCCCGGGAAGGCGGCGCTCAGCTCCTCCGCGAACCGCTCCCTCGCCTGTTGCAGATCCAACTCGGGGTCGATGGCCGGTCCGGTGTAACCCCGCGCGGACGGCGTGTCCCAGACATAGATCGCTTCCACCACACCGCCGACCCTGCGCGCGTGGTGCTCGGCCCATCGCAACGCGTCGCCCTTCCGGCTGCTGCCAGCTCTGCGCGCCCGGGCGGGCGGGGGCAGGGCCGTTCGGCCCATGCCCCCCGCGGGACCGGTGGGGGAACCTGGACGTGTCGCGAGACCTTGCCACACAGGTGGGAGGACGCCATGCACGGCTCTGTGTACACCGTGAGCGATGTGATGACCCGCACCGTTGTCGCTCTGGCCGCCGGGGCGGCCTTCAAGGAGATCGTGCGGGTCGTGGAAGGCCGGCGGAT
The DNA here is from genome assembly GCF_000717875.1 of Streptomyces sp. NRRL S-455. Classification (GTDB taxonomy): domain Bacteria; phylum Actinomycetota; class Actinomycetes; order Streptomycetales; family Streptomycetaceae; genus Streptomyces. Next base: position 279,656 of record NZ_JOCT01000002.1, on the reverse strand, counting down.
CAGCGCCCTGCCCGTCGTCGACAGCGGGAACCGGGTGGTCGGTGTCGTCTCGGAGGCCGATCTGCTGCGCAAGGAGGAGTTCCGTGACAGCGTCCCCGACCGGGGGCCGCGGGCCCGGCCTCCGGAAGGCCTCCGCAAGGCGCAGGCGGTCACCGCGGCCGACCTGATGACCTCCCCGGCCGTCACGGTCCACGCCGACGCCCCCCTCGCCCAGGCGGCCCGGATCATGGCCCGGCGCAAGGTCAAGCGGCTGCCGGTCGTCGACGACCACGGCGTGCTGCGGGGGATCGTCAGCCGTGCGGATCTGCTCCGGGTGTTCCTCCGGCGCGACCGTGACATCACGGACGAGATCCGGCACGAGGTGCTGGCCGGGCGGCTCCCGGACGGGATCGAGTCGATCCGCGTCGACGTGCGCGAGGGCGTCGTCACCCTCTCCGGCCGCGTCCGCGACACCTCCGTCGTTCCGCTGATCGTGCGCCTGGTGCGGTCCGTCGAAGGAGTGGTGGACGTACGCAGCCGGCTCACCGGACCCCGGCACCGCCCGCTACTCGAACCGGACCTCGTACAGGAGGAGGACGACCGGCGATCCGCGCCCCGGGCACGTTCGTGAGCGTCCCCGGGCAACGGGGCCGGTCGGTCCCGCTGCCGGGGTCTTCGGCCCTGGTCCGGCGAACTCCTCGGGGCGAGACTGGAATTGCAGGAAGGAGGGTGACATGAGCAGCATGCTGGAGCGACTGCCGGGCTGGCCCGACCTGTTCGGCTGGGTCGAGACGGGGTTCCCCGGGGCGCACGTCGCCCCCGGGCTGCACGGCATCCGCATCGAGGAACACCTCGGGGACGGCACGTACGTCGTACGGGCCGAACTTCCGGGCGTCGACCCCGGCAAGGACGTCGAGATCACCGTCGACGCCGGGCTGCTGACGCTGCGCGCCGAGCGCACCGAGCAGACCACCGAGAAGCACCGCACCGAGTTCCGCTACGGCACCTTCGCCCGTGCCGTCCGGCTGCCCGCCGGAGCGAAGGGCGAGGAGGCGACCGCCGAGTACAAGGACGGTGTGCTGACCATCACGGTCCCGGTCCCCGAGACGGAGACGGGAACCAGGGCCATCCCGGTGCAGCACGTCTGAGGGGACGGGCGTCTGCACCACAACCGTGTGCGCGGCCGGTGTCCACCGGCCGCGCACACGCCTGTCCATGCCCCATCGCTCGCCCCTACGGCGAACCGTCAGCAGATGCGCGGCAGTTGTTCGCCCAACGGCATCTCCACCACGCGCCGGGCACCGACCAGGGTGCGCAGGGCGACCCGGCCCGCCGGGCCGGACGAGGACACCTCACCGATACGCACCGCTTCCCGGCCCTCGGGCAGCGACCGCAGCACGGCGAGCGCCTCGTCGGCCGCCGCCGGAGCGGCGAACGCCACCAGACAGCCCCCGTTCGTGACGACCAGGGGATCGAGGCCGAGCAGATCGCAGGCGGCGGCGACGGGGCGAGGCACCGGAACGGCACTCTCCTCGATCTCCACCGCGACCTGCGAGTCACGGGCGATCTCGTTCAGGGCCGCCGCCAGCCCTCCCCGGGTCGGGTCGCGCAGACTGTGCACCTGCTCGCCAAGAGGCGCGAGGGCGTCCACCAGGTGGTGCAGGGGGCGGCTGTCCGAGGCGATGTCGCTCTCGAAGCCGAGTCCTTCGCGCGTGGACAGCACCGTGGTGCCGTGCAGTCCGATCGGCCCGGACAGAATCACGGCGTCCGCGGGGCGGGCGAGCGCGGCGGACGGGCGCAGGGCCAGATGCCGCTGTCCGACCCCCGTGGTGTTGACGAAGATCCTGTCCACGGCGCCGCGGCCCACCACCTTGGTGTCGCCGGTGACCACGGGCACACCGGCGTCGCGAGCCGCCTTGCCCGACGACATGACGACCCTGTGCAGTTCGTCGAGCGGCAGCCCTTCCTCGATGATCAGCGCCAGCGAGAGGGCGACCGGCCGCGCTCCGCGCATGGCGAGGTCGTTTATCGTGCCGTGCACGGCGAGGGAGCCGATGTCGCCGCCGGGGAAGAACAGCGGGCTGACGACGAAACTGTCGGTGCTGATCACCAGGTCCGGGTGCCCGGGCAGCAGGGCCGCGTCCTCCAGGGGGCCGTGCGGTCCGTCGACGGCGGGCAGCACCAGCGCCTCGAGGAGTTCGGCGGTCAGCCGGCCTCCCGCACCGTGACCGAGCAGGACGACGTCGTCCTCGTGATGGGGGACGGGGCGGGCGAGGGCCATGGCTGAAGCACCTCCTTCGTGCGGCCGGCGGCGTCGAAGCGCGGGTACTCCCCGGCCAGTTCCAGTCCGCTGCCGGGCAGCTCGCCGATGCCCCGCCAGGCACGGTCGGTGACCCGGAACACGGTGCGCACCGCGCCCTGCGCCTCGGTGTTGCCCGAGCGGCGCACGGCCCGCACATACTGGTTCTCGACCTCGCAGCGGCCCTGTGCCAGCTGACGCACCGCCATCAGGACACCCTCCAGCGGATCGAGCGGTTCGCAGCCGGTCACCACGATCGGCACGCGGTACTGGTCGGCGATCGGCTCGTACTCGCGCCAGCCCATCACCGCGCACACGTGACCCGTGGCGAGGAAGGCCTGCACCTCACAGTCGGGGTCTCGAACCCGACCGCGAGGAAGACGACCTGACGGTCCGGATGGTCGTGTGCCGTGCGCACCGCGTCCATGGGCGTGTACACGACCTGTACGTCCGCGCCGCGCGCCCGCAGGGACAGCAGGTCGGTGTCCGTGCCGCACGGGGCAGCCAGGGCCGTGGATCATGCGGGGGCCGGCGGGCGGCAACTCGTCGACGCCCTGCCGGACCAGGGTGTGGGTCTGGCCGTAGACCTCCATGATCCGCCAGGGCGTCGTCGCGGTGCGGCGCAGCTCGTCGAGCAGCCGCCGGGCGAGCGCCGGGTCGCGGTGTTCGGCGAGGTACTTCATCCGGGGTCCCGCACGCTGATCCCGCCGGACAGGGCCATGTCGACGTCGACGACGCCTTCGACGGAACGCACCATGCGGGCGGCGATGGGCACCAAGGACGTGTCCCTGATGTGCCCGGTGAGGGTGACGACGCCGTCGGCGACGTCCACCCGGACCGGCTCCGGTGCGGCGGGGAAGAGCGGGGCGAGGACCTGCCGGCGGATCTCCTCGGCGATCTCGTCGTCGGTCCGCAGGAAGACCTTGAGCAGGTCGGCCCGGCTGACCACGCCTTCGAGGAGACCCTCGTCGTTGACGACGGGCAGCCGCTTGACCTTGCGCTGGGCCATGACGCGGGCCGCCTGCGCGAGGGTTGCTCCGGGATGGACGGTGACGGCCGGGGTGCTCATCAGATCCGCGGCGGTCATGCCGCCGGCCTTGGCCAGGTCGGACAGGCGGCTCATCTGCGTGAACCGGTCGGGATCGCTGTCCCGGAACTCCTCCTTCACCAGCAGATCGGCCTCGGACACGACGCCGATCACCCGGCCCTCGCCCTCCAGCACGGGAAGGGCGCTGACCTTCCACTCCTGCATGAGCTCGACGACGTCCTTGAACGAGGCGTCACGGCCCACCGCCACGACGGTGTGGGTCATGACGTCGCTGACGATGTGCGGACTGGTGTGCATGGTGCCCTCCTCGGGCGTCAGGAGCGGTCGATGGTCAGGTCGGGGAAGTGAGCGCCGTCTCGACGGTCCGGACCAGGTCGTCCTCGATGGCGCCCTGGTTCTGCGCGGTGGGCGGTACGAGGCAGGCATCCGTGACGGTGCCCTGACGAGGCGGCACGTCGACGTGAGGGCGGGCCGGAGGCCCGTACGCGGCGATGATCCGCGGGGCCTCGTCGACCGCGTACACCACGTCCACCGGTCACCTGATAGGGCACCGGGACGTCGTTCATGCCGGGGCCCCGCTGCCGTACGGGGCGTACAGGTCCAGCAGCCTGATGCGGGAGGCCTGCAGCCGGTGGGCCACGACCCGTCCGACCCAGGTCGCGACAGACCGGCCGAACTCCGGATCCTGCGCGCACGCGGCCCTCACGGCCTCAGCGTCGAACTCCCAGGCACGGACAGGGCTGAGCGTCTCGGCACCCAGCTGCCACACGTACGGGGCGTAGTGCCAGGACCAGCCGATCAGCTCGCCGTGGCCCAGGGACTCTATGACGGCGGCCCGCCGGCCGGGCACGTGCAGGTCGAGGAGGACGGTTCCGGTCCGGATGATCCAGAACCGGTCCGCGCGCCGGCCCTCTTCGAAGAGGCGCTCCCCGGCTTCGAAGGAGACCTCACGGGCGAGGCGCATCAGACGATCGCGGTGCTCGACCGGAAGAGCCATGGAGAGCGTGGTCGTGGACGTCATCGTTCCGTCTCCTTCTGCTTCTCGCGCCGCAAGCGGTCGGCGAACTCGTCGTGGAGCGCCGCGGCTTCCTCGGTGATGTCGATGCCGACCGGGTACCAGGTGACGCAGCGTCCGCAGACCAGGGCACTCAGCCCGTCCTTGTCCCGGACGGCGGTTGCCGCGCTGCTCGTCATCGCCGCCCTCCGGATCGCGATTCGGCTCCCTGTTGCCAGCGTGTTCCGCACGGGGATGCGACACCACGGGCCGCAAGGGCCTCCTCATGGGGCCCTTCGGCCTTGTTGAGGGCCGGCGTGACTCGTACGGCGGGTCCGGCAGGGCCGAGCGGCCCCTACCGGCGCGGTGACCGGGGTCAGCGGGGCGCGGCCGGTCGTCCGAGGTGGGCCGAAGGTCCTTGCCGGGGGCCGAACCGCCCCTGTCGGCCGAGGGGGCGGGGTGCGACCGTGACAGTTGAACCCCTTTGCCACACCACGTGGCAGCCCGAGAGATTGGCGGTGGGGATCATGGAACTGCCCTTGGTCGTGGGCGTCGACGGGTCGGACGGCAGCATCCTCGCCGTCGACTGGGCGGTTGACGAGGCCGCACGCCACGGTCTGCCGCTGCGCCTGGTCCACGGCTCCCTGTGGGAGCGGTACGAGGGCGCGCTGCCGTCACTGAGCCGGCGGCGGCCGTCGGAGCAGGTGATGGCGCAGCACATCGTCGCTTCCGCCGAGGAACGCGTCCGGCGGCTCAACCCCGAGGCCAAGGTGTCGGCCGAGACGGTGGCCGCGGAAGCGGTCTCGGCCCTGCTGAGCGAGAGTGACAACGCCTCCGCCCTGGTGACGGGCTCGCGCGGGCGCGGAGAGCTGCAGGGAGCGCTGCTGGGCTCGGTGGGTCTCGCCGTGGCAGCACGCGCGTACTGCCCCGTCATCGTGGTGCGGGGCGACAAGGCCGGACTCGCCGGGACCCACCGGCGGATCCTGCTCGGTGCCGGAGACCCCGACACGAGCGGTGAGGCCGTCCGGTTCGCCTTCCGGGAGGCCGACGTACGTGGGTGCGTGCTCGATGTCGTCCGCGCCTGGCGCTTCCCGGCGCGGACGGACGCCGGGCGACAGGCTCCGGCGGCGGAGCCCGCCGAGCACGAGGCCCAGGCCTCCGAACTCGTCGACACGCTGGTCGGCGAGGCGACGGCCGACCACCCCGGTGTGCGGGTGAACCGGGTGACGGTCGAGGGACCGGCCCGCACGGTGCTCGTGAACCGCTCGGCCGCCGCCGACCTCGTGGTCGTCGGCGCACGGCGGCGGTCCGGCCACTTCGGCCTCCAGCTCGGCCGGGTGAGCCACACCCTGCTCCACCACGCGGCCTGCCCGGTGGCCGTCGTCCCCCAGCGCGTCTGAGGCGCGTACCTCCCGGCGGTCGTTCCGTCGCTCTCGGTCAGGCCCGGACGGGCCCGTCAGCATGACGATGTCGTCGGCCGCCAGCGTCCCGAGCACGGCATGTGCGTGCGTGGTGTCGCCGTACTCGTTCCCGCGAGGCGGCGCAGCCGGGCCGCGGAGAGGGAGTTGTTCATGGCGTACCTCGGTCGGTCCGGTGCCGTGTCCCTTGCGTCGGTCCCCGACCATCACATCGCGGCACACCGTGCCGACGGCAGGGGATACCCAGCCCTGTCACAGGGCCGCCCGGCCCAGGCGAGGGCCACCACTCTGGTCAAAGATGGATTTACGGGGCATCCGCTATGCGCTCCGGCCCGCCCCAGCGATGTGCCGACACCAGAACGAAGGGCCGGAGGCGGAGAGGAACGGCCATGAAGGGCTTCGTTTTCCACGGCCCCGGGCAGTCCGCCTGGGAGGAGCTCGCGGACCCGGGCATCAAGGACCCCACGGACGTCATCGTCCGCGTCGACGCCGTCACCATCTGCGGAACCGACCTGCACATCCTCAAGGGAGACGTTCCGGAGGTGCCCTCCGGGACGGTGCTGGGCCACGAAGCGGTCGGCGAGATCGTCGAAACCGGCAGCGACGTACGCACCGTCCGCCCGGGCGACCGGGTCCTCGTCTCCTGCATCACCGCCTGCGGCCGCTGCCGGTTCTGCAAGGACGGCGCGTACGGCCAGTGCCAGGACGGCGGAGGCTGGATCCTCGGCCATCTGATCGACGGCACACAGGCGGAGTACGTCCGCGTGCCCCACGCGGACCTGTCCGTGCACCGGCTGCCGGGCGCGCTGGAGAACGAGGACGCGGTGCTGTTCGCGGACATCTTCCCGACCGCCTACGAGGTGGGCGTGACCAACGGGGGCGTGCGGCCCGGTGACACGGTCGCCGTCGTCGGAGCCGGGCCCATCGGACTCGCCGCGATCCTCACCGCACGGCTGTACTCGCCGGAGCGGATCATCGCCGTGGACCTCGCCGACTCCCGGCTCGAGGCCGCCCGGCGGCTCGGTGCCGACGCCGTCGTCCCCGTGCGCGACCAGCCGGAGCAACTCGTCGCCGACCTCACCGACGGCATCGGCGCCGACGTGGTCATCGAGGCGGTGGGAGTCCCGGAGAGCTTCGAGATGTGCACCCGTATGGTGCGGCCCGGCGGCCGTGTGGCCAATGTCGGCGTCCACGGCAAGCCCGCGACCCTGCACCTGGAAGAGCTGTGGATCAAGAACGTGACCATCACCACCGGTCTGGTCGACACGTCCTCCACGCCCATGCTGCTGAGGATGGCGGCATCCGGCCGCGTGCCCACCGCGGCACTGGTCACCCACACCTTCCCCCTGGACCACATGGAGGAGGCCTACGAGGTCTTCGCACACGCTGCCGACACCGGCGCGCTCAAGGTCGTGCTCGGCGAGCAGCGGCACGACGAGGTGGCTGTGCCGGCGGCGTGAGTACACGGGGGCCTCCGCCCCGTGAGCTGGTCAATGACCACGGCCGGTACGACAATGAGGGGGTCGAGCCCCGGCTCCGGTCGGGTGCTACCGCCGACCGACCGCTCGCGCCCCTGGACGTCGCCCTTCGTGGACCTGGAGGAGGACCGTGGCAAGCTCCGGCGAGTCGCAGACGCCCCGGGTACGGCTGCCGCAGCTCAGACTGGACGAGCTCATGGAGGAACTCCAGGCCCGTCTGGACGCGGCTCGGGGCACCCGCGACAGGGTGCACAGCCTGCTGGAGGCGGTGCTCTCGGTCGGCCGCGAGCTCGACCTCGAGCAGGCGCTGCGGAGCATCGTGCAGGCGGCGGCGACACTCGTCGACGCCGAGTACGCCGCCCTGGGTGTGATCACGCCGGACGGCAAGGGGCTGTCGGACTTTCTCACCGTCGGTGTCACCGACGAGCAGATCGCCGAGATCGGGCCCTACCCGGAGGGCCTCGGCATCCTGGGCGAGCTGATCCGTCACCCCGAACCGCTGCGGCTGGCGAAGATCTCCGAGCACCCGGCGTCGTACGGATTCCCGGCCCGCCATCCGCCCATGAACACCTTCCTGGGCGTCCCGATCCGGGTGCGCGACCAGGTCTTCGGCAACCTGTATCTGACCGAGAAGCGCGGCGGGGCACAGTTCGACGAGGACGACCAGTCCGTCCTCGCCACGCTCGCCGTCGCGGCCGGAGTCGCGATCGACAACGCCCGCCTGTACGAGGAGTCACGGCTGCGTGAGCGCTGGCTGCAGGTCAGCGCGGAGATCAACCACAGTCTGATGTCCGGCAGCGAACGGGGCGAGGTGCTCAGGCTGATCGCCGAACGGACCCGGGAGATCACCTCGGCGACGCTCGCGGTGGTCGCCGTTCCCGTGGAGGGTGTCGGCGCGCTGACCGTGGAACTCGCCATCGGGGAGGGCGCCCACCAGCACACCGGACGGGTGCTGCCGGTGGAGGGCAGTCTGATCGGCCGGGCCTTCTCCAGCGGAAGCCCCGTCACCAGCGCCGACCTGTCGAAGGACGAGAGGGTTTCCGCCGACCCCGCCCGGGTGAGCGGCCTCGGTCCGGCCGTGGCCGTTCCCATCGGCAAGGGCGCCGGTGCCCGGGGGGTCGCGCTGCTGGTCCGTGAGGTGGGCCAGCCGGTGTTCACGGAGAAGGAGACCCAGCAGCTGCAGGTCTTCGCCGGGCAGGCGGCCGTCGCCATGGAACTCGCCGAGCGCCGCCAGGACGCCGAGCAGATCGCGATGCTCCAGGACCGCGACCGCATCGCCCGCGACCTGCACGACCTCGCCATCCAGAGACTGTTCGCCACCGGCATGACCCTGCAGAGCGCCGGCCGCTTCATCGAGCACCCCGAGGCGTCGGAACGGGTGATGCGGGCGGTGGACGACCTCGACGAGACCATCAAGATCATCAGGTCGACCATTTTCGGCCTGCGGTCACACGAGACCGACGGCGGCTCCGGCCTGCGCTCCCGCGTGGTGCGCGCCGTCGGGGAGACGGCGCCCCTGCTGGGCTTCGCGCCCAGTCTCCGGATGGAAGGGCTTCTCGACACCCAGGTGCCGAAGGAGATCGCCAGCCACGTCATCGCCGTCCTGTCGGAAGCGCTGACCAACGTCGCTCGGCACGCCCACGCCGGGCGAACCGACGTGGTGCTGGAGACCGACGGCCGCGAGGTGCGGCTGTCGGTGACCGACGACGGCGTGGGCATCCCGCCCGGCGGGCGCCGCAGCGGACTGCGCAACATGGCCGAACGGGCCGAGCAACTGGACGGAACGCTGGAGGTGACGGCCCCGGCCGGCGGCGGCACGTCGCTGGTGTGGTGCGTGCCCGTCAAGCAACCCTGAGCCCCCGGTGGCGCCCGGAGACAGCGGGAACCCGGGCGCGACCGGCCCTTCGGCGATGGGGCCGAACGGCCCCGGTCCGGGACCTGCGCCCCCTGCACCGCACCGCTCCTCGGCGCGAACCTGAGGACGGATACCGATTCAGGAGGTGGACAGCATGTTCCGCTGCATCATGGTGGGCCTCGACGGCTCGTCCGAGAGCCGGGCTGCCGCGGAGTGGGCGGCCCGTGAGGCGAAGCTTCGTGACCTGCCCCTGCGGTTGGTGCACGTCTGGGCGCCTGTTCCGGAACCCATGGCACAGGCACCGCTCCTCGGAACGGAGACCCTGCAGCACTGGAGCGAGCGGATACCGCGCGAGGCCGCCGACGGGGTCCGGTCGCGTCACCCGGGAGTCGACGTGACCGTGGTCCAGCTGAACGGGCTGCCGGGCGATGTCCTGGTGGACGTGGCGAGGGACGCCGAACTGCTGGTCCTGGGCTCCCGTGGGCTGAGCGGGATCGGAGGGTTCATGGTCGGTTCCGTGGGCCAGGCGGTCATCGCGCGCACCGAGGCGCCGGTGGTGCTGGTGCGGTCCGGGGAGCAGGCGGCGGACGAGCACGCCATGGACCCGGCCGGTATCCCGTCCGCGGCGACGCGGTTCCGCCCGGTGCTGCTCGGCCTGGACACCCACAGCCCCGACGACACGGTCGTCGCGTTCGCGTTCGAGGAAGCGGCCCGTCGGGACGCCTCCCTGCGCGTCCTGCACGCCTGGAACCCCCCGCCCTACACCATCTACGGCCTGTCCGACCACGCGAGCCTGTACGACGAACTCGCCCGGGAGCAGGCGGCCGACCTCACCGAGGCGCTGCGCCCCTGGCGGCAGAAGTACCCGGCCGTCGAGGTGATCGAGGCCTCCCGAGCGGGCAGCGCGGCGGACCAGCTGGTGAGCTCGTCCCGTTATGCCTCGCTGGTCGTCGTGGGCCGGCGGATACGGCGCAGCCGGTTCGGCGTGCACATCGGCCCCGTCGCGCACGCCGTGCTGCACCACGCCGTCGCCCCCGTCGCCGTGGTGGCACACGCGTGACGACCCGTACCCGTGCCTCCGGGCCCCGTGCCTCCGGGAGGGACGCTCACAGCCCCGCCGCGTGGTCGGGGACATAGGTCTGCAGGTCGCGCGGTGGGCGCTGGTAGCCGGTCGAGGGCGGCCGGTCCGGCAGGTCCAGCACCGGAGGCGGCACCTCGCGGTACGGCACGGAGTCCAGCAGGTGGGCGATCATGTTCAGCCGGGCGCGGCGCTTGTCGTCGCTCTCGACGACGTACCACGGTGCCTCGGGGATGTCGGTGTGCACCATCATCGTGTCCTTGGCCTGGGAGTACGCCTCCCAGCGGGTGATCGACTCCAGGTCCATCGGTGACAGCTTCCAGCGGCGCAACGGATCCTTCAGACGCTTTCGGAAGCGCTCCTGCTGCTCGGTGTCGCTCACCGAGAACCAGTACTTGCGCAAGCGGATGCCGTCCTCGATCAGCATCCGCTCGAAGATCGGGCACTGGCGCAGAAAGAGCTGGTACTCCTCCTGCGAGCAGAAGCCCATCACGTGCTCGACACCGGCCCGGTTGTACCAGGACCGGTCGAACAGCACGATCTCCCCGGCGGCCGGCAGGTGCTCGACGTACCGCTGGAAGTACCACTGGGTGCGTTCGCGCTCGGTGGGCTTCGGCAGTGCGGCGATGCGCGCGATCCGGGGGTTGAGGTGTTCGCTGACCCGTTTGATGGTGCCGCCCTTGCCGGCCGCGTCCCGCCCCTCGAAGACGACGACCAGCCGGGCGCCCTCCGCGCGCACCCACTCCTGGAGCTTCACCAACTCCGTCTGCAGGCCCAGTAGTTCCTTCTCGTACGTCTTGCGCGGCACTCTGACCGCCTTCTTCTCCGTCATGTCGCCTCCCGCTACGCGGATTTCAGCCGTCGGGCGCTTCCAGGTCCCGGGCCACCATGGCGGCCCAGGCGCCGATCCGCTCGAAGTCGCGGTAGTCGCCGCCCTTTCCGGATTTGACGATCATCCGGGCGATGCGCCCCTTGACGTCGCCCTCCAGGCGCCCTCCGAAGGTGACGTGACCACGAGGGTCGATGCGGTACATCACGCGCCGCACCCCGGGCGCCGGCGGGATGTCCCGCTCGGACGCCGACGGGTCGAGAGGTCCGCTGCTGAACAGCCACACCGGCCGCTCGGCCAGGGCCTGGCGGTGCCGCCGTGCGAAGCGGCGGGCGTCACGCTGCCAGCGGCCCCCGTAGAGACCACCGCCGAGGACGACCGCACCGTACGGCGTGACGTCGGCGACGTCCGCGGCGGGCCGCACGGTCACGTCCAGCCCTTCCTTGGCCAGGATCTCACCGACGTATTCGGCGATCTCGGCCGTCGATCCATTGGTGGAGCCGTAGGCCACCAGCACTGTCTCGTTCATGATCAGACCTCCTCACGGCCTGCGTTGCCAGTAGTAGGGGAGCCCGTGCAGGGCCGGCTCTCCGGGCGACAGCCGGGAGTCGTCGAAGCGGTAGGTGAGGTGGTCGACGACCCCGACCACACCATCCGTCCGGCGGCACATCTCCACCGCCGTGGTGGCCTCGACACGCCGTTCCAGCTGTCCGGCGAGGATGACCACGCCCTCGTGGACGTCCACGTCGACGGCGTCGGGCGGCAGCCACAGGGCCCGCTCCAGCACCTCGTTCCTGATCGCCCCCCGGATCTCCGCGTCGGGACGCAGGAAGACCTGGAGCAGATCGCGGCGAGTGACCATACCGACGAGCCGCTCCTCGTCGTCGACGACCGGCAGCCGTTCGACGCCGTGGTGTGCCATGACGCGGGCCGCCTCGGCGACGGTCACGTCGCTGTGCACGGTGATGGCCGGACGGGACATGAGCTGCCCGGCCGTGCGGGCCTGCGCCTTGGCCTGGCGGGCGCGCGATCCCGGCGTCCAGCGCGGCCGGCGGAACAGCCGTCGCGGCTCCGACGGGTCCCGGGCCTCCGCCTGCCTGGCCATCAGGTCCGTCTCGGAGACCACTCCGAGGACCTTCTCGTCGTCGTCCACCACCGGCAGGCCGCTGATCCGGTGCTCGGCGAGCAGCCGGGCCACCTCCTTGAACGGCGTGCCGTACCCGGCGCGCACGACGTCGGCCGTCATGAGCGCGCCGACCTTGTTGTGCCTCATCGTGTTCCGCCTCCTTCAGTGGTGCACGGACCCGCGGGTTCAGCGAAGCCGGCGCAAGTAGGGGTCGTGGGCGCGGCGCGGCAGCAGCCGGATCCGCGCGTCGAGGGCGGTGACGTGCTCCGGCCGGGCGAGGACCGGATCGAAGTCCGCCTCGGCCAGTTGCGGCAGGTCGCCCGCCATCCGGGACAGCCGCAGCAGGAACTGTTCCAGCCCGTGGAGGTCGACCGGGCCGGTGCCGTCACGACCGGAGAGGAGCGGCGCGCAGCGCGGGGCGGTGATCAGGTCGTGCACGTCCTGGTCGGTGAGCGGGGCCGGCCGCGCCGCGTGGTCGGCCAGGACCTCCGCCGCCGTGCCGCCGAGCCCGAACAGGACCAGCGGCCCGAACACCTCGTCCTGCACCACGCCCGCGAAGAGCTCGATGCCGCGCGGAGCGAGCGGCTGCACGACCGCACCGGTCATGATGTGGCCGAAGCGGACGTCGAAGTCCCGGAAGGCGGCACGCACCTGGGCGTCCCCGCGCAGGTCCAGGTGGATCGCGTGGCGGGCCGTCTTGTGCGCGAGCCCCGGCCAGGAGGCCTTGAGGACGACATGACCGTCCGGCCCCTTGAGCCGGTCGGCGGCCCACACGGCCTCGTCCTCGGTCTCCACCCAGGCCCACGGCGACTGCGGGATGCCGTAGCAGTCGAGGAGTTCGGCGCAGGTGCGCGGGTCGAGCCAGGCGCCGTCGGGATGCCGCCGCAGGAATCGGTCGACGACCGCCCGGCCGCGCGAGGTGTCGACGCCGTCCAGGGCCGGGACGGTGCCGGGCGGTCGGGCCAGCCGGCGGGCGCGCTCGGCCGCGTGGGCGAGGGCACGGGCGGCTGCCTGCGGGTCGGCGTACGCCGGCACCTGGCCGTTGTCCGCAGCCAGCAGCCGCACCGGCACGTCCTGGTCCAGCAGGACGGCGGCGATCGTGCGGGAGCGGCGTGCAGGAGCCCGGGTGAGGGCCCTGACCAGTACGTCGCCGGTGGCTGCCGCGACGGCGGTGGGCACCAGCGCGACGAGGACCGCGTCGACACCGTCGCGGGCGGCGAGCCGGTCCACGCAGCCACGCAACTGCTCCTCGGAGACCGCCGCCGTCGCGTCGACCGGGTTGGTGGTGCTCGCTCCGGGCGGGAGCACGGTCAGCAGGTCGTCGACCAGGCCGGGCGGCAGCGGGGGCAGGTTCAGTCCGGCCTCCGCGCACGCGTCCGCGGTCAGCACACCCGCGCCGCTCGCGTTGGTGACCACGACGACCCGGCCCGCGGCGGGCAGCGGCTGGGAGTGCAACAGGGCGGCGGTCTGCAGCAGTTCGGGGATGGTGCGGGTGGCGGTGATCCCGGCCTGGGCGAAGAGGGCGCGCCGGGTCATGGTCGTCGTGGCGGCCGCCGCGGTGTGCGAGGCGGCGGCCCGCCGGCCCGCCTCGGTACGGCCGGCGTCGACGGTCAGGATGGGCATGCGGCGGGTGACGCGACGGGCGGTGCGGGAGAAGGCGCGCGGATTGCCGAAGGACTCCAGGTGCAGCAGGGCCAGGTCGGTGCGCCCGTCGGTCTCCCACCACTGGAGCAGGTCGTTGCCGCTGACGTCGTACTTGTCGCCCAACGAGACGAAGCTGGAGACGCCGATGCCGAGCCGCTCCAGTCCGCCGAGCAGGGCGATGCCCACTCCGCCGGACTGGACGGCGACACCGGCGCTGCCCGGTGCGGGGTGGGCCGCGGCGAAGGTGGCGTCGAGCCGCACCCGCTCCTCGGTGTTGGCCACACCGAGGCAGTGGGGGCCGACGAGACGCATGTCGTGCTCGCGGCAAGCGGTCAGCAGGGCACCGGACTGGTGGGCGTCGAGACCGGAGGAGACCACCAGCAGGGCACGGACACCGAACCGCCCGCACTCCCCGGCGACCTGTGCGACGTGTTCGGCGGACACGGCGATCACCGCGAGGTCGGGGATGCGCGGCAGGGCGCTCACGGCCGGGTAGGCGCGGACGCCGAGGACCGGCCTCGCCGCCGGGTCGACCGCATACAGGGGTCCCGTGAACCGGCCGGTGGACAGGTTGTGCAGGACCGCCCGGCCCACCGAGCCGGGCCTGCGACCCGCCCCGACGACCGCGACGCTCCCGGGACGCAGCAGCGGCACCAGGCTGGCCACGTCCGCGGCCTGCCCGCGCCGCTCGACGCTGCTGCGGTACTCCTCCGTGTCGTCCAGGGGGATCACGCAGTGCACTTCCGGCCCCTCGAACCGGCGTTCCGTACGCAGACCCAGGTCGGCGAAGACCTTGAGCACCTCGTGGTTCTCGGCGAGCGCGTCCGCGGCGAACGTCCTGATGCCGTGGGCGCGGGCGGCGGAGACCAGATGCTCCAGCAGCAGCGTGCCCACTCCGCGGTGGTGGCGTCCGTCGCCGACCGCGAGCGAGATCTCCGCGCTGTCGGACGCCTCCCCGCAGCCCGTCTGGTACTCGGCTATGCCGATGATCCGGCCTCCGCGCTCCGCGACGAGCGCCCGGTAGCCGGCGCCCTCCGGCTGGGCGACCCTCGCGGCGGCCTGCTCGGCGGAGCGCCGGCTCACGGCGAAGAAGCGCAGCCGCAGGTTCGCGTCCGACATCGCCGAGTACAACCCGAGGACGGCCTCCCGGTCGTCCGGCCGCGCGGGCCGTACGCACACCGTCGTGCCGTCGGCGAGGAGGGCGTGCACCCGTTCGCCGGATGCCGGGATGACGGTCATGGCATGCCTTTCGTCAGCGGGGCCGCCCTTTCAGCCTCGGCCTCGCGAGGCCGCGAGCCGATGGGCCGGTCGGGCACGGGGAAGGACCGACGGTCCCGGGACGGGGCGTCACGGCAGCGGCTCGCGGCGACTGCGCACCCTCAGCGGCGCTCTCCCCGTACGACCGCGACGGGACAGTGCGCGTGGTGCAGCACCGCCTGGCTGACCGACCCCAGCAGCAGCCCGGCGAATCCGCCGCGCCCCCGCGTGCCGACCACGACCAGCTGAGCCGAGCGGCTCGCCTCGATGAGCGTCTCCCGCGTCCCACCGTGCACCACCCTGGGCTGCACCGTCACACCCGGATGGCGCTCTTGAGGGCCCGCCAGGGCCTTGGACAGCACCCGCTCCGCCTCCTCGGCGAGGGCTTCCGACGGATTCGCGTACGGTGTCGCGGCCTCCTGCGACGCGGGCATCGTGCCGCTCCACGCGGTCCAGCAGTGCAGGGCCACCAGCGGCGCGTCCCGCACCGCGGCCTCGGCGAAGGCGAAGTCGACGGCCCTCCGCCCTGCCGGCGAGCCGTCGACGCCCAGCACCACCGGTCCGTCGCTGTGCGGCGGCTCGCGCACGACCAGGACGGGACATGAACCGTGCGCCGCCAGATGCACCGCGTTCGACCCCACCAGCAGGCCGACGAACCCGCCCCTGCCCCGGGACCCGACGACCATCAGATCCGCGTTGCGCGACTGGGCCTCCAGAACCGTCAACGGCTCGGCGGCGACCACGACATGACGCACATCGACGTCCGGCGCCGCCGCCCGCGCCCGCTCGACCGCCTCGGCCACCAGCACATCGGCCCTGTTCCGCTGATCGCCTTCCGGTGGCCCCGGGTGTGATGCCCCCGACGACACGAGCGCCGTTGGCGGGACGATCGCGTGCACCACCCGCAGCCCGGCCCCGCGCGAGCGCGCCTCCCGCGCGGCGACCTCAGCCGCGGCAAGACTCGACGCCGAACCGTCCACGCCCACGATCACGAGACCATGCACCATGTCTCCTTCGTGCAGATGCCGACACCGGTTCACCCTCCAGGTTCACCCCGGTGAAGCTCGCCTGCCTCCAGGAAGCGGCAGGGCGGTGAACGGCGCGACGTGTCACCCCGAGTGGGCGACCTTCCCTGACCACATCCAACGCGTCGGCTTTGCCCCAGAGGTCACCCGGGCACTCTCCGGAGCCGGGGCCGTCCGAGGGGACCGAAGTCCGGGCATGCCGGGACCTTCGGCCCTGTGACCGAGCGCGCTGCCGTTCGAAGGTGGGACCAGGTGGTGGAGAACGGATCAGCGACCTGCCGGAGGTCGGCTCATGAGCACGTCAGGTTCGCCGAACACATCAGGTCCGCCGCCCCGCAAGCACCACGGGGGAGCGCGGTCGAACCCGTTGAGGCGCCCGTCCGACAGGTTCGAATCCTGGTTCCGCCGGTTCCTGATGATCGTCCTCGTCGTCGGACTGCCGCTGGCCGCGATCGGCGCGGGGCTGACGGCCTACGAGTCCACGATGCGTACCGTGCACGCCCAGAACGCGCAGCGACACGAGGTCACCGCCCGGCTGACGTCGAGCGTCGCGGACGACGGCGAAGCGACCAGGCAGCCGGCGCAGGTCCGCTGGGCGGAGGAGAACGGCACCGTCAGGACCGGAACCACCCTGGTCAAGCCCGGAACGCCCCAGGGCGCCACCGTACGGATCTGGGTGGACCGGGACGGAACCGTCACGGACCGGCCGGTTACGGCGGCCACCGCGTGGAGCAACGGCTGCTTCCTGGGCGGCATGGCGGCCATCGGCATGTTCATCGGCGTCTACGCGGTGCGCGCGGGTGTCGGCCTGGCCCTCGACCGGAGGAGGTATGCGCAGTGGGACGCCGAGTGGGATCTGCTGGAACCGCGGTGGTCCGAGCGCTTCCGCCACTGACCGGCGGGCAGCCCGGCACGTCCGGACCACATCCGTCCGGACCGGGATGAGGAGGGCCGCGATGCCGCACACCCTGGACTGGAACGTCCGGCTCCATCTCTCGGAGGACGACGAGGGAACGACCAGGGCACGAGCCGTGCTGGACACCGGAACCGCCTCGCTCACCGGCCACGGAACGGCGCACTGCCACCCGGCGGACACGAACGTGCCGGAGATCGGCGACGAACTCGCGGCCGGCCGGGCCATGAGGGACCTCGCCCAGCGGCTCCTGGACGCCGCCGAGCACGACATCGAGGGCATGGGCGCGACACGGCTGCGCAGCCGCGAGGCCGCCGCGTGGCTCATGTGACCACAGGGAGCCCAGCGACCCCGGGGGACGCGACAGCACTACCACGAAAGAGAGAGCAGTGGTCATGCATGCTCATCTCGGCGACCAGCTCGTCATCGAAAGCCCGACGACCGGTGCCGCCAGGCGTGACGGCGAGATCGTCGGACTGCACCACCCGGACGGGACGCCTCCCTACGACGTGCGCTGGTCGGACACGGACGAGGTGACGCTCGTCTTCCCCGGGCCCGACGCCCACATCCGTCACCTCGAGCACGAGCCCGGCACCACGGACGGTACCTCCCAGCCGCAGACGGCCCCGGCGCAGGCCTCGCCCCCGGCTGGCCCGCCCACCACAACGCCCCGCCCCGGAGACATCGGACGCCGCGTCGCCGCCGAACGCCGGAGACAGCGGCTGAGCAGGGAGGAAATGGCGCGTCGCGCCCGCATGTCGCCGGAGTACCTGGCGTACGTGGAGGAGCGGCCCGCCGACCCGAGTGTGGCGACGCTCATCAGGCTGGCCCACGCCCTGGGCACCACCGTCGGCTCACTGCGCGGTGGAGGCGGCGACCTCCCGCCCGGTCAGGGGCACGCGCTGCTGCAACCGCGGCTGCGTGACCTCACCCCGGCGGAATGCCGCACCCTGCTCTCCACGCACGGCGTGGGACGGATCGCGATCACGGCGTCCGACGGCCGCCCGGCGGTCGTCCCGGTCAACTACGAGGTCGTCGACGAGGCGATCGTCTTCCGGACCGCGCCCGACTCGGTGCCTGCGGCGTCCGTGGGGACGGACGTCGCCTTCGAGGTCGACCACGTGGACGAGGCCCTGAGCCGGGGCTGGAGCGTGCTCGCCGTGGGACCGGCGAGCGTCGTCACGGACCCCGACGCCATACGGGCGCTCAGCCGGGGCGCGCACACCACGCCATGGGCGGGCGGTGAACGTGAGATGTGGGTGTCGATCCGCCCCGTCACCCTCACCGGACGCCGCATCACCGCGGCCGACCGGTAGGCGGCGCGCTCGTCGCCGCCCGCCCCCGGAGGGGGTTGGGCCGGCTTGCCGCCAGGCGTGATGCCGACCTGAAGTACGTTCTGCGCGACGACGAGAGCCACATGCTCGACGAGTGAGGAACGGCGAGCATCAGGCGGCCCGCCTCGTGGACACCACGGGGCGGGCCGCCTGCTACTCGCCCTTCTCGCGTCCCAGCACGCCGGCCGTCACCGCCAGCACGGACAGCACCACCAGCGCGGCGGCCGGGCCCAGCACCGTCCAGGGGGCCAGTTCGGCGTACGGCTGATTCTCCGACAGCAGCCGGCCCCACTCGGGTGTGGGCGGCTGTTCACCCAGGCCGAGGAAGCCGAGCGAGGCCAGCACCAGGACGGTGGTGGGCAGCCGCAGCAGGGCGTTGCGGACGAGGGCCGGTGCGACCGCGGGGAGCAGGTGGCGGCGCAGCAGGTGCGGTCGCCCCGCGCCGAGTGCGACGGACGCGGCGATGTGACCGCTCGCGCGTTCCTGTTCCAGCAGCGCCGCGGTCTGCGCGGCGTAGGGGCTCCAGCCGACCACGCAGACCGCGCACGCCGCTCCCCACACCGACGGGCCGGTCACGCCCGCGATCAGCAGCCCGGTGAGGACGGCGGGCAGCGTCGACACCACCTCCGTGGGACCGGCGCTCGCCCGCGGGGCCATGCCCAGCAGGAGCCCGGTGACGGCGCTGATCACGGTCACGGTGAGGGCGACGCCCGCGGTGCGCAGCGCCCCGTGGCCCAGCCGGGCCAGCAGGTCCCGGCCCAACGCGTCCGTGCCCAGGGGGTGTCCGGGGGACGGGGGCAGCAGCCGGGCCGCGGTGTCGACCTGCAGCGGGTCGCGCAGCAGGCCCGCCGTGACGAGGGAGAGCAGGGCGAGCGCGCAGGCGGCGGTGAGCCAGCGCAGGGAGCGCGGCGGGATGAGCGGAGGGCGGTGCAGGGCGGGCAGGGCGCCCTCGCGCAGCGGACGGCCCAGGAGCGAGTGGCGAAGGGCCCGGATCAGCATGCCGGCACCCACGCCCAGCAGGACCAACGCCAGCGTCGTGGTCTGCAGCACCGGGAGGTCCTGCGCGACGGCGGCCTCCAGGGCGAGCCGGCCGAGCCCCGGGACATTGAAGATCTTCTCCACGGCGACCGCGCCGCCGACCAGACCGACGACGGTCGGCAGCAGCTGGGGCAGCATGCCGGGCAGGGTACGGCGCAGCGCGTCGCGGGCGATGTGGCCGGGCGGGAGCCCCACGGCGTACGCCGTGCGCGCCCACGGTTCGCCGAAGGCCGCGGGCAGCGCCTGATCGAGCAGACCGCCGAGCACCGCGCCCGACGGGACGCCGAGGGCCAGTGAGGGCAGCACCATCGACTGCGGCCCCTCCCACCCGCTGGACGGGAACCACCCCCACCACACCCCGCACACCGTGGCCAGTACCGAGGCGAGCAGGAACTTGGGCAGCGCGGCCAGCACGGCGGCCGTGGCGCCCGACCGGTCCCGCCGAAGCCGGCGCCGGGAGCCGAGGAAGACCGTACGGGCGCACACCAGCGCGGCCACCGCGACCGTGACCGCGAACGCACCCAGCATCAGTGTCAGCGAGACCGACAGCGCGGCCCCCACCTGCGGCATCACCGGCTCGCCCGAGACCCACGAGACGCCCGCGTCCCCGCGCGGCAGGCCGCCCAGCCAGTGCGCGAGATGAGCGAGCGGTCCCTCGTCCAGCCCCAACTCTTCCCGTACGAGCGACAGCTCGGCCGGTGTCGGGTTCTGGTCGGCGGAGCGGGCCCGCAGCACCGTGCGCGCCGGGTCCGTCCCGGACAGCCACGGCAGCAGCGCCACCGCACCGAGCAGCGCCACTCCCGCGAGCACACGGCCGACCGCCGCCGGCCAGAGGGACAGGCGGGCGGCGGTGGGGGCGTGCGCGAGACTCATGCGGCTACTTCAGACGCGTGTCGACGTCGACCAGGGAACGCTCGCGCGGGTCGAGGATCACACCCTCGACGTCGGTCGCGATGCCCTGGACCGCCTGCTCGTGGACCAGCGGAACCACGGCGTCGGTGCGCAGGATGTCCGCCTCCGCCCGCATGATCTTCTCCTGCCGGCGCTCCGTGTCGCGCTCCGCGGCCGCGGCCCGGATGGCCTTGTCCACCGCGGCGTCCTTGAGGCCGGCGATGTTGTAGACACCGTCGCTGGTGAAGTCGCTGGCGAGGTAGTCGACCGCGTCACCGGTGTCGAGGAGGGTCACCCGGGAGAAGACGAGGGCGTCGTACTTCCCGGCGAGCAGGTCGGCCTCCATCTGCGTGTACTCGCGCACGTCCTGCTTCACCGTGAACCCGGCCTTCTCCAACTGCTGCTGGAGCACGGTCGCGGCCTCGGGAAGCTCCGCCCGGTTGGTGTAGGTGGCCAGCCGCAGCGTCCTGCCCTTGGTCTCGGCCTTCACCCGGGCGTGGGAAGCGGCCTCGGCGCGGCCGGTCACGGCCACCCGCTTGTCCGCGGCCCAGGGGACGGCGGGCCCGAACAGCCCCTTCCCGGGGTCGGCGTATCCGCCGAAGACGGAGTCGACCAGCGCGGCACCGTCGACGGCCTCGCGGGCGGCGGAACGCAGCGCGGGATCGGTGAACAGGCCGCTGCGGGTGTTGAGGATCAGGCTGTCGGTGCGCACCGAGGGCACTTCGCGCCGGGTGCCCTCGGGCAGCAGCTTCGCCTGGGCGGTGGGGATCCACTCGGCGATGTCGGCCTCGCCGCCGCGCAGCGCGTTGGCGCGGGCCGTGCCGTCCGCGATCCAGCTCACGTCGATGCCCGGTGCCTTCGCCTTGCCGCCCCAGTAGCCGTCGAAGCGGTCGAGCCTCGCCTTGGTTTTGCCGTTCAGCCGGGTGATCTCGAACGGGCCGGTTCCGGTGCCGACCGGGCTCACGGTGCCGTCCTTCGCGTACGCCTTCGCGGACAGGATCGCGAGCGCGGGGCTGGCCAGCCGAAGCGGCAGCACCGGGTCGGGTGACTTGGTGGTCAGGGTGACGGTGTCGGCGTCCTCGGCCTTGGCGGTCAGGGTCACGTCGCTCAGGACACGGGGCTTGGGCTTGGCCGAGCCGGCGTGGCCGAGCGCGTTGACGACGGCCTGGGCGGTGAGCTCGGTGCCGTCCTGGAACTCGGCCTTGCGCAGCTCGAAGGTCCAGGTGGTGTCGCCGTCCTGCTTCCAGGACTTCGCCAGCGCGGGCTTGGCCGTACCGTTCCTGCCGAGGGCGGTGAGCCCCTCGGCGACGGACAGCTTGCTCAGCACGGTGGCGTCGTTGCTGTAGGGGGACAGGGCCTGCGCCGGGGGTACGGCCAGTGCGATCCGCAGCCGTCCACCCGATCCCGCTCCGCCGCTGTCGCCTTGCGCGAAGCAGCCGGACAGCAAGGGCGTGAGGGCGAGTACCGCTATGAGGCCGCGGGTGGTGGTGCGCACGTGGGGTCCTGTCGTGTTTCTAGGGGGCATGCCGTCGCAGACCGCTGCGGGCCTTGATCGACACGCGACAATATAAGGGCAGCCTTACCAAAGTTCGCAATGGCAAGGTGAAATCTCAACAACTGGACGGTCTACGCATGTCGACCGAGGGACCGCACTGTGTCATCGTGGCCGCCGGGCGGAGGTGAGTCGCATGACCGGCGCGGATCCCGGGCTGTTCGGTCCGACATCGGTGACCTGGCAGCTGCACGGCGACCCGATGATGTGGATCGCCGGCATCCGGGCGCTCTACCTCCAGGCCCTGCACCCACGCGCGGTACGCGGTGTCCTGCAGAACTCCGATTTCCGGCGTGACGCCTGGGGCCGCCTCATGCGCACCGCGAACTTCGTCGGCACGACGACGTACGGCACCACGGAGGCCGCGGAACGGGCGGGCGCCCGCGTCCGGAAGATCCACGGCATGCTGACGGCGACCGACCCGGACACCGGCGAACGCTACGGCGTCGGCGAACCCGGCCTGCTGCTGTGGGTGCACTGCGCCGAGATCGACTCCTACCTGGACGTCCTGCGCAGGTCCGGCCTCCGCCTGACCGATGCGGCGGCCGACCGCTACATCGGCGAACACCGGGAGAGCGCACGACTGGTGGGCCTCGACCCCGGAGCCGTACCCGGCGACCGGGCCGAACTCGCCGCGTACTTCGAGAAGGTGCGCCCGCACCTGGCCGCCGGTACCGAGGCACGCGAGGTGGACGACTTCCTGCTACGCCCGCCGACGCACCCGCTCCTCGTACCGGCGCGCGAGGTGCTGTGGCGGCGCGTGGCCCAACTGGCGTACGCCTCCCTGCCGCCGTACGCCCACGAGCTGTACGGCAGACCGGCCCCCGCACCCGCCACCGTCACCCGGCAACTGCGCCACACCGGTCTCCTGTTGCGCCGCGTTCCCGCACGTCTGCGCTGGCAACTCCCGCCGAAACACATCCTGCGCGCGATGGCGAGGCTCGGCCCGGACGCGCGCCCGGCACCGTACAAACTCGGACGATAGGCCGCCATACTGGATGCGCCATGGGGAGGGGCGGGCGAACAGCTACCGGGGGGAGCGTCGCGCGACATGGGGGACAGCAGACTCATCCACGGCCGGTACCGGCTGCTCGATCTGATCGGGCGCGGCGGCATGGGCGAGGTGTGGCGGGCACGGGACGAGTCCCTGGGCCGGCACGTCGCCGTCAAGTGCCTCAAGCCGCCGAGCCCGCACCACGACCACGCCTTCACCCGTGTGCTGCGGGAGCGGTTCCGCCGTGAGGCCCGGGTGGCCGCCGCGCTCCAGCACCGCGGCATCACCGTCGTCCACGACTTCGGCGAGTCCGACGGTGTCCTGTACCTCGTCATGGAGCTGCTGGACGGCCGCAACCTCAGCCAGCTCCTGGAGGACAACAAGCAGCACCCGCTGCCGGTCGCGGACGTGGTCGAGATCGCCGAGCAGGTCGCCGCCGCCCTGGCCTACTGCCACGAACAGGGCATCGTCCACCGCGACCTGAAGCCCGCCAACATCGTGCGGATCGGCGACGGCACGGTGAAGATCTGCGACTTCGGCATCGCCCGCCTCGGCCACGACATCGGCTTCACCTCCCGGCTGACCGGCACCGGCATCGCCATGGGCACCCCGCACTACATGTCCCCGGAGCAGATCAGCGGTACCGAGGTCGACCAGCGCAGCGACCTGTACTCGTTCGGCTGCGTGCTCTACGAGATCGCCACCGGTGTACCGCCGTTCGACCTCGACGACGCCTGGGCGGTCCTCGTCGGGCACCGCGACACCCCGCCCCGCCCGCCGCGCGAGCACCGGCCCGAACTGCCCGAATACCTCGAACGGATCGTCCTGGACCTGCTCGCCAAGGAACCCGGCCAACGCCCCGGCGACGCCCGTGAGCTGGCCCGCCGGATCAGCGCGCACCGGGCCGCGCCGGCGTACGTGCCGGCCGTCCTGGCCGGCCGGCACGCTCCGGATGCCGTGGCGCACGCGGGACGGCTGCCGTCCTGGACCCGTGGCATGACCACCGGCCACAAGGCGGCCGGATCGGGGCTGCGCACGACGCCACCGGATCCGGCGGCCGGACTGTCCGGCGAGTGGATCGCCCGGCCGGCCACCGGCCCCGTCGCGGAACTCGTCCCCGAGGAGCGGCCCGCACCGCCCCCGGAGGTCCTGACCTCCCTGGCCGGCCGGCACAACGCGGGCCTGAGCCTGGGCCGGCTCGGCCGCTGGGCGGAGGCGGGGGAGGTGCACCGCGCGGTCGCCGCCGAACGCGAGCACCTCCTCGGGCCCGACCACCCCGACACCCTCGCCAGCCGCTACGAGGTCGCCTTCACCCTCAGCCGCACCGGCCGCGCCGCGGACGCCCTGCGCGAGTACAAGCTCGTCACCGAGGCAAGAATCCGCACGCTCGGCGCCGACCATCCCGACACCCTCGCCGCACGACAGGAGATGGCGTACGTGCTCGGCCAACTGGGCCGCCCCTTCGACGCCCACCGGGTGTACACGTCGGTGCTCACCGCCCGTGAACGCACCATGGGCTCCGATCACCCCGACACCCTGCGCTGCCGGCACAACCTCGCCTTCAACCTCAGCCGCCTCGGCCGCCTGGAGGACTCCCACCGCATGGCCCGTGAGGTGGCCGCGGCCCGCGCCCGGGTGCTCGGGCCCGACCACCCCGACACTCTCGTCACCCGCTACGAAGTCGCCTACGCGCTCGGCCAGCTGGGCCGCTGGGCCGAGGCCCTGGAGACCTACCGCGAGGTCGCCGAGGCACGCGCCCGTGCCCTCGGCCCCGACCACCCCGACACGCTCGCCGCCCGGCACGAGATCGGCATCAGCCTGGGCCGCCTCGGCCGCAGCGCGGAGGCCCTGGACGTGTACGGCGACCTGGCCGAGGACCGCACCCGCGTCCAGGGCCCCACCCACCCGGAGACACTGCGCGCCCGCCACGGCCGCTGCGTCAACCTCGGGCGGCTGGGCCGCTGGGAGGAGGCCCTGGCCGAGTCCCGCGAGGTGAGCGAGATCCGCGAGCGGGTCCTCGGCCCCGACCACCCGGACACCCTGGTCAGCCGTCGCGAGGTCGCCGTCGGGCTGGGCTGGCTGGGCCGCTGGGCCGACGCGCTCACCGAGTACCGGCACGTGGCCGCCGCTCGCGAAGCAGTCCTCGGCGCGGACCATCCCGACACGCTCGCCAGCCGTAACGACGAGGCGCACTGCCTCCAGCGACTGGGCCGGAACACCGAGTCGGCGGCGCTCTACCGCAGGGTGGCCGAGCTGCGTCAACTGCGCGCGTAGGGGGCCGCGAGATCCTGCCGACGTACCGCACCCGCCGGTGGGCCGCAGATGGCGGCCGCGTGGGACATCGGCGGTTGTGCTGTCCGGCGGCCCACGCCGAGGCCGGGCGGTGGGGTGGCCCGGCGGGGTGGGCTCGGCCTCCTGGTCGCCTCGTCGACGGACCATGCTGATGGAGGGCTGGGGCGGGCTCGACGCGGCGAACCCGTCGACGTACCACCCGCCGGTGGGCCTAGCCGTGGCGGACTGCGCGGCATCGGACGGCTGAGCCGCCCGGCGGACGGCGCCGGTGCCGGCTGATGTCCGACGGCTCGAGCGCCCGGCTGCCCGTCTGGCCGACCCGGAACGCCCCGTGTTACGAAGAACCATGACCGCACCCGAGGGATCCCGCGCACACCGGACGTACGACGCCGTCATCGTCGGCGGCGGGCACAACGGCCTGGTCGCCGCCGCCTACCTGGCCCGGGCCGGCCGCTCCGTCCTCGTCCTGGAGCGGCTGGACCACACCGGCGGCGCAGCCGTGTCCACACGGCCCTTCGCCGGGGTCGACGCCCGGCTGTCCCGCTACTCCTACCTGGTCAGCCTGCTGCCGAAGAAGATCGTCCGGGACCTCGGTCTGGACTTCCGGGTCCGCACCCGTACCGTCTCCTCCTACACGCCGACCGAACGCGACGGCCGGCCCACCGGGCTCCTCGTCGGCGGCGGCGAACGGCGTACCAGGGAGGCCTTCGCCCGGCTCACCGGCTCCGACCGCGAGTACCGCGCCTGGCAGGAGTTCTACGGCATGACCGGCCGAGTAGCCCAGCGGCTCTTCCCGACCCTCACGGAGCCCCTGCCCACGCGCGAGGAGCTGCGTCGCCGCCTCGACGACGAGGACGCCTGGCGGATGCTGTTCGAGGAGCCGATCGGGGTCGCCGTCGAGTCGTACTTCGCCGACGACCTGGTGCGCGGCGTGGTCCTCACCGACGCGCTCATCGGCACCTTCGCCGACGCCCACGACCCCTCCCTGAAGCAGAACCGCTGCTTCCTCTACCACGTGATCGGCGGCGGCACCGGCGACTGGGACGTCCCGGTCGGCGGCATGGGCGCCCTCACCGACGCGCTGGCCGACGCGGCCCGCGCGGCGGGCGCCGTCATCGCCACCGGTCACGAGGCGCTGCGCGTCGCCACGGACGGCAGGACAGCCGAAGTCACCTACCGCACGGCCGACGGCGACGGCACCGTCGCCGCCCGGCACGTCCTGGTGAACGCCTCCCCACAGGCCCTGGCGGAACTGACCGGCGACACGCCCGGGGAACCCGCCGAGGGGGCCCAGCTGAAGGTGAACATGCTGCTGCAGCGACTGCCCCGGCTCCGTGACAGCGCCGTCGACCCGCGCGAGGCGTTCGCCGGCACGTTCCACATCGCCGAGGGCTACGGGCAACTGGCCACCGCCCACGCCCAGGCCGCCGCCGGTGAGCTGCCCGCGGCACCGCCCTCCGAGATCTACTGCCACTCGCTCACCGACCCGACCATCCTCGCCCCCGGCCTGGCCGAGCAGGGCTACCAGACGCTCACGCTCTTCGGCCTGCACACCCCGGCCCGCCTGTTCGAGCGGGACAACGACGGCGTACGCGACGACCTCCTGAAGTCGACACTCGCCCAGCTCGACGCCCACCTGGCCGAACCCCTCGCCGGCTGCCTGGCCACCGACGCGGACGGACGGCCCTGCATCGAGGCGAAGACGCCGCTCGACCTGGAGCGGGACCTCGGGCTGCCCGGCGGCAACATCTTCCACCGCGAGCTGAGCTGGCCCCACGCCCAGGACGGAACCGGCCGCTGGGGTGTGGAGACCCGGCACGCGAACGTGCTGCTCTGCGGGGCCGGTGCGGTGCGCGGGGGCGGGGTGAGCGGGGTGCCGGGGCACAACGCGGCGATGGCGGTCCTGGAGCTGGAGAGGGAACTCCAGTGACTCCTCAGTCGGCCGAGGGTGTCCACCCCACCGCATGGACGCGTGACGCGTCCGCCGGGCGGGTCTCGTCGAACAGGACACCGCCGGCCGTCGTCACGCGCAGCCCGTCGACGTAGCACCCGCGGCCGACGTACAGCCGGTTCGTGGCGTACCGCCAGCGCAGGGCGAGCCCCCGCTCGCTGGGCAGGTCGGCCGTGAGCCGGTGCCAGACCCGGCCGGACCAGCCGGTGACCGAGCCCGACGCATGCTGCCGGGGTTCCTCGCCCCGGCGGGACGTGGTGAAGGGAACCGGCCGCCAGGTCGTGCCACCGTCGGTCGTCGCCTCCAGGACCAGGACATCGGCGGTCGGCTCGGTGTCCCACCACAGCGCACACCGCAGCCGCGCCCCGCCGGACGAGGTGTCGAGTGCGGGGAGGGCGAGCGTCGCCGTCGCGGAGACGGCCGTCCCGGAGAACCAGGCGGTGCGTCCCCGCACCGGCCGCACCGGCACGGCCCGTGCCAGGTTGTTCGCCGCCGCAACCCGGGGCGCTGATCCGGAACGCCAACTCCGCACCGGATGAACCGAGTTGCCGAGGACGACGAGGAACGAGTCGGTCGTCGGGTCGAGCACCAGCGAGGTGCCCGTGAAACCGGTGTGACCGGCGCTGCGCGGCGTGGCCATGGCCCCCATGTACCAGTGCTGGTAGAGCTCGAAGCCGAGGCCGTGCTCGTCGCCGGGGAACGCGGTGTTGAAGTCGGTGAACATCAGCTCCACCGACTCGGGTGCGAGGATGCGGGCCCGGCCGTAGACACCGCCGTTGAGCAGTGCCCGGCCGAGGACCGCCAGATCCCACGCGTCGGAGAACACGCCCGCGTGCCCCGCGACCCCGCCGAGGCTGAAGGCGTTCTCGTCGTGCACCTCGCCCCACACCAGGCCCCGGTCGATGCCGGACCAGGGCGGGCGCGCGTCCTCCGTGGCCGCGATCTTCGGACGCCAGGAGGCGGGCGGGTTGTAGCGGGTGCGGCGCAGGCCGAGCGGCTCGGTGATCTCGTCGCGCAGCAGGGCGTCCAGGGTGCGGCCGGTGATCCGTTCCAGCACCAGCTGGAGCGAGATGAGGTTCAGGTCCGAGTACAGGTACGCGGTGCCCGGGGCGCTCACCGGCTTCTCGTCCCAGATGAGCTCGAGCTTCCCCTCGTACGTCGGAGCGCTGTAGAGCGGGATCCAGGCGCGGAAACCCGAGGTGTGGGTGAGGAGCTGGCGGACCGTGATGTCCTGCTTGCCCGCGCGGGCGAAGCCCGGCAGGTACGAGGCGACCTTCGCCTCCAGCCGCAGCGTGCCCCGCTCGATCTGCTGCACGGCGAGGATCGAGGTGAACAGCTTCGACACCGATGCCAGGTCGAAGACGGTGTCCTCGGCCATCGGGATCTGCTCGCCTGCCGGGAACTCGACGCCGGTGCCGGTCTTCTCGTCGTAGGCCCGGTAGCGCACCGCCATGCCGATGGGCCGGTGCAGGGCTACGGTGCCGCCCCGCCCGGCCAGCAGGACGGCGCCCGCGTACCAGGGGTGCTCGGGGGAGGGGCCCAGGAACGCCTCGGCGTCGGTGACGAGACGGCGCAGATGGGACGAGAGCAGCCCGGCGCGAGCGGCCGAGCCGTGCCGCAGGGTGGGGTGGTGGCTGGTCACCGCCGGGGCGGCTTCGGCGGGGCCGGCGGGTAAGGAGGCCAGGGCGAGCGCACCGCCCAGAGCCATTGTGCCCCTGCCCAGTTGCCGCCGCGTGAGTGCACCGTTCGACGTTCTGTCCGACGCTCCCTCGGTCACCGCACGCCCCTTCGCCTCAGTCGTCACCCGCGTCCCCGGAAGTATGTCCGCCGCACCCCTTCGCGAACCCGGGCGAGTGCGCGTCGGACGGTGCGACCGATCTGACGGAGCATCAGAAAAACTCTTCCGTCCTCGGGAGGACTCCGGCATCCTGCGCCCATGCAGACGGAGCTGAGCCAGAAACTGGGAGTCGAGCACGCCGTCTTCGGCTTCACGCCGTTCCCCGCCGTCGCCGCGGCCATCAGCCGGGCCGGCGGCTTCGGAGTGCTCGGCGCGGTGCGCTACACCGACCCCGACGAGCTCAAACGCGACCTGGACTGGGTCGAGGCGCATGTCGACGGCCGCCCGTACGGACTGGACGTGGTGATGCCGGCGAAGAAGGTGGAGGGCGTCACCGAGGCCGACGTCGAAGCGATGATCCCCGAGGGACACCGGCAGTTCGTCCGGGACACCCTCGCCGAACACGGTGTGCCCGGACTCGCCGAGGGCGAGGCCTCCGGCTGGCGCATCACCGGCTGGATGGAGCAGGTCGCCCGCACCCAGCTGGACGTCGCCTTCGACTATCCGATCCGGCTCCTCGCCAACGCCCTCGGCTCGCCGCCCGCCGACGTCGTGGCCCGGGCCCACGACCGCGACGTCCTCGTCGCGGCCCTCGCGGGCAGCGCCCGGCACGCCCGCAAACACAAGGACGCCGGGATCGACATCGTCGTGGCGCAGGGCTACGAGGCCGGCGGCCACACCGGCGAGATCGCCTCCATGGTGCTCACACCCGAGGTCGTCGACGCCGTCGCCCCACTGCCCGTCCTGGCCGCCGGCGGCATCGGCAGTGGCCAGCAGGTGGCGGCCGCACTCACACTCGGGGCTCAAGGGGTGTGGCTGGGATCCATATGGCTGACCACCACAGAAGCGGATCTCCACTCGCCGGCCCTGACCCGCAAACTGCTCGCGGCCGGCTCCGGCGACACCGTCCGCTCCCGCGCGCTGACCGGCAAGCCCGCACGCCAGCTGCGCACCGAGTGGACGGACGCCTGGGACGACCCGGCAGGGCCCGGAACGCTTCCCATGCCGCTGCAGGGCCTGCTCGTCGCCGAGGCCGTCTCGCGCATCCAGAAGTACGAGGTCGAACCCCTGCTCGGCACCCCGGTGGGGCAGATCGTCGGCCGGATGAACAGCGAACGCAGCGTCCAGGCCGTCTTCGACGACCTCACCCGCGGCTTCGAACAGGCAGTGGACCGCATCAACCGCATCGCCCGAGGGAGCGGCCAGTCATGAGCACACCGGTGAGCACACCCCCGGCGGGCTTCTGGGCCCAGGCCACACAGGACCCCCACCGCAAGGTGCTCGTCGCACCCGACGGCGAGGAGTGGACCGCCGGACGTCTGCACGCCGACGCCAACCGCCTCGTGCACGGCCTGCGCGCGGCCGGGCTGGACCGCGGCGACACCCTCGCGGTGGTCCTTCCCAACGGCGTCGAGTTCCTCACCGCCTATCTCGCCGCCAGCCAGGCCGGGTTCTACCTCGTTCCCGTCAACCACCACCTGGTCGGGCCGGAGATCGCGTGGATCGTCTCCGACTCCGGCGCCAAGGTCCTCCTCGCCCACGAGCGCTTCGCCGCTGCCGCGCGTGCCGCAGCCGACGAAGCCGGCCTCCCGGCGACCCACCGGTACGCGGTCGGCGCGGTCGAGGGCTTCCGCCCGTACACCGAACTCCTCGACGGACAGCCCGGGTCGGCGCCCTCCGACCGCACCCTCGGCTGGGTCATGAACTACACCTCGGGCACCACCGGCCGCCCGCGCGGCATCCGCCGCCCACTGCCCGGCAAACCCCCGGAGCAGGCCTACCTCGGCGGTTTCCTCGGCATCTTCGGCATCCGGCCGTTCGACGGCAACGTGCACCTCGTGTGCTCACCGCTGTACCACACGGCCGTCCTCCAGTTCGCGGGCGCGTCCCTGCACATCGGCCACCGCCTGGTCCTGATGGACAAGTGGACACCCGAGGAGATGCTCCGCCTCATCGACGGCCACCGCTGCACCCACACCCATATGGTCCCCACCCAGTTCCACCGCCTCCTCGCCCTGCCGGACGAGGTGAAGGACGGCTACGACGTCTCCTCCATGCGGCACGCGATCCACGGTGCGGCCCCATGCCCCGACCACGTGAAGCGGGCCATGCTCGACTGGTGGGGCCCCTGTGTGGAGGAGTACTACGCGGCCAGCGAGGGAGGCGGTGCCTTCGCCACGGCCGAGGACTGGCTGAAGAAGCCCGGCACCGTCGGCAAGGCCTGGCCCATCAGCGAACTCGCGATCTTCGACGACGACGGCAACCGCCTGCCCCCGGGCGAACTCGGCACCGTCTACATGAAGATGAACACCGGCGGATTCTCCTACCACAAGGACGAGGCCAAGACCCGCAAGAACCGCATCGGCGACTTCTTCACCGTCGGCGACCTCGGCCATCTCGACGAGGACGGCTACCTCTTCCTGCGCGACCGCAAGATCGACCTGATCATCTCCGGCGGCGTCAACATCTACCCGGCCGAAATCGAGTCGGCCCTGCTCGCGCACCCCGCCGTCGCGGACGCCGCCGTCTTCGGCATCCCGCACGAGGACTGGGGCGAGGAAGTGAAGGCGGTCGTCGAACCGGCCCCGGGGCACCGGCCCGGGCCCGCCCTCGCGGCCGACATCCTCGACCACTGCGCGCACCGGCTCGCCGGCTACAAGCGGCCCAGGAGCGTCGACTTCATCGCCGAGATGCCCCGCGATCCCAACGGCAAGCTGTACAAGCGGCGGCTGCGCGAGCCGTACTGGGAGGGCCGGACCCGCCCGGTGTGACACGGGGGCGCCGCCCCGGATGGCGTACTTCGCCGGACGCCTCCGGCCGCGGCGGGGTCGAGCCGGCCGGTCCTTGACCTCCCCCGGCGGGGGACCGAGGATCATGTGTCATGACGACGCCCGGACACGGCAGCACGGTTGATGGCATCCTGCGGCGCAGCGCCCGGCGCACCCCGGCGCGCGTCGCGGTCGAGTACGGCGAACGGACCTGGACGTACGACGAACTGGACACCGCCGTCTCCCGCGCGGCGAGCGTCCTCCTCGGGCAGGGACTGTCCCCCGGGGACCGGGTCGGCGCCTACGGCCACAACTCCGACGCCTACCTGATCGCCTTCCTGGCCTGCGCCCGCGCCGGGCTGGTGCACGTGCCGGTCAACCAGAACCTCACGGGTGACGACCTCGCCTACATCATCGGCCAGTCCGGCAGCTCCCTGGTCCTCACCGACCCGGACCTCGCCGGGCGACTCCCGGACGGGGCGCGCGCGTTGCCGCTGCGCGACGCCGACGACTCGCTGCTCGCACGGCTGACCGGGGCGGCCGCGTACGACGGGCCCGAGCCGCGCACCGAGGACCTGGTGCAACTGCTGTACACCTCGGGCACGACCGCCCTGCCCAAGGGCGCGATGATGACGCACCGGGCGCTGGTGCACGAGTACCTGAGCGCGATCACCGCCCTCGACCTCAGTGCGGGTGACCGTCCCGCGCACTCGCTGCCCCTGTACCACTCGGCGCAGATGCACGTCTTCCTGCTGCCCTACCTCGCGGTCGGAGCGACGAACATCATCCTCGACGCCCCCGACGGTGACCGGCTCTTCGACCTGGTCGAGGCGGGCCGTGTGGACAGCCTGTTCGCCCCGCCCACCGTCTGGATCGCACTGTCCAACCGCCCCGACTTCGCCACCCGTGACCTGAGCGGCCTGCGCAAGGCGTACTACGGGGCGTCGATCATGCCGGTCCCCGTGCTGGAACGGCTGAGGGAACGCCTGCCGGAACTGGCCTTCTACAACTGCTTCGGGCAGAGCGAGATCGGCCCCCTCGCCATGGTCCTCGCCCCGTACGAACACAAGGGCCGCATGGACTCCTGCGGCCGTCCCGTGCTGTTCGTCGACGCGCGCGTGGTCGACGAGGACGGCAAGGACGTGCCCGACGGCGCGTCCGGCGAGATCGTCTACCGCTCTCCGCAACTCTGCGAGGGCTACTGGGACAAGCCGGAGGAGACCGCCGAGGCCTTCCGCGACGGCTGGTTCCGCTCCGGCGACCTCGCGGTGCGCGACGCGCACGGCTACTACACGATCGTCGACCGGGTGAAGGACGTCATCAACTCCGGCGGCGTACTGATCGCCTCCCGCCAGGTCGAGGACGCCCTGTACACGCATCCCCAGGTGGCCGAGGCGGCTGTCGTGGGCCAGCCCGACGAGCGCTGGATCGAGGCGGTCACGGCCGTCGTCGTCCCGCGGGGCGAGGTCACGGAGACGGAACTGATCGGCCATGTCCGCGAGAAGCTCGACCCCTTCAAGGTCCCGAAGCGGGTGCTGTTCGTGGAGAGCCTCCCGCGCAACGCCAGCGGGAAGATTCTCAAGCGGGAGCTCAGGAAAGACCTCGGGGAAGGGCCCGGGTCGGTAGCATCCGGGTAGCGCGGTCGCGTGCACGAGGGGGCCATCGTGATCGAACTGTCCGACATGATCCGTGAGTTGCGTGGCCGGCTGACCACCGCGCTGGCGGACGGCGCCGGCGAGGTCATCCGGTTCGAGGCCGGCCCCGTCGAGATCGAGGCGACCGCCGCGGTCACCCGCGAGGCGGACCCGAACGCCAAGGTCCGGTTCTGGGTGGTCGACGCGAGCACGAAGGGCGCTTACGCCAACGCGCAGACGCAGCGCGTCAAACTCACCCTCACTCCCACGACCGTCCCGGCCGCCGGAGGGCCACCACGACCCGCCGTGATCGCGGGTGACGAGGCCCCCGACGAGCGCTGACCGACGGTCATGCGCTACGACTGCGGGCTCGTGCCGCAACGGGTCGCCAAGGTCGTCGTCACGCCCGCGCACGGTGGTCCGCGCCGCCGCGGCTCGGGTTACCTCGTCTCCGTGGGCCGCGTGCTCACCGCCGCCCACGTCGTCGAGGACGCGGCGAAGATCGAGATCCGCTTCCAGGCCGACCGTCCGGACCAGCCGGCCGTGGAGGCTGCCGTGCAGTGGCGGCACACCGGCATCGACGTCGCCGTCCTGGTGGTACCGGTCCAACCGGGCGGGACGGCCGGCGGCGCGGTGCCCGCCGCGGCATACGGCCGGATCGGGGAGCGGGACGTCGTCCTGCGCTGTACCGCGCTGGGCTTCCCGCGCTTCACGTTCCGCCCCCACACGGACGGTTCGCGCTTCCGGGACGCCGAGCACGCGGACGCCACCTGCGCCGCCCTGTCCAACCGCGGTGAGGGCACGCTCGACCTGAAGGTGACCTCGCCCCCGCCGGACGACCCGGACCCCGGCAAGGACGCCTGGGAAGGCATGTCCGGTGCCGCCGTCTTCTGCGAAGGCCACCTCGTGGGAGTCGTCTCCCGCCACCACCGCGGCGATGGGCCGGGCCGCATCGCCGCGGGCCGCGTGGACCGCTGGGCCGAGACACTGACCAGGACAGAACTCTCCGCACTGGAACGTGTGCTGGGGCGCGGACTGACGCCCGAGGGGCTCCCCGACGTCACCGAAGTGACCGTCCGGGGCATGACGCCCGCGGACCGGATCGGCGGACCGCTCGGCCGCATCCCCGCTCCTCCCGCCTCCGGCCCCGCCGCCGTACCGCTCGCCGTTCCTCAGCGCAGGATCTCTCCGGACCG
The DNA here is from genome assembly GCF_000717875.1 of Streptomyces sp. NRRL S-455. GTDB lineage: Bacteria > Actinomycetota > Actinomycetes > Streptomycetales > Streptomycetaceae > Streptomyces. The sequence goes on along the minus strand of NZ_JOCT01000002.1, from coordinate 245,226 downwards.
GCTGCGCGGACGAGACGAGACGGTGCGCCAACTGACCGCCGCGATCACCCGGCGGGCCCAGGGCGACGCCTCGGAGCCGGGCGTGTGGCTGCTGTCCGGCATGGGCGGCTGCGGCAAGACGACCCTCGCCCTGGAGGCCGCACACCGGCTGGCCGGCTTGACGCGGGTGTGGTGGGTGTCGGCGGCGGACGCCGAAGTGCTCTCCCTGACGCTGCGGGCGGTCGCTTTCGACGCGGGCGCCCTGGTCGCCGACTTCGCCGGACCGACCCATCCCGCCGATGTGCTCTGGCGGTTCCTCAACACCCTCACCACGCCTTGGCTGCTCGTCCTGGACAACGTCGATGACCCCTCGGTGCTGGCGGCCGAGCAGGCCCCCACCGCCGAGGGCGTCGGCTGGCTGCGCCCGCCCGCGCACCCCCGGGGCACGGTGTTGCTCACCAGCCGCGAGTCCCGCCGGGAAAAATGGGGCGGGTGGGTACATGTGGTAGGCGTCGGCATCCTCTCGGACACCGACGGTGCCGAAGTCCTGCACGACCTCGCCCCGGCTGCCGGAACGGCCGAGGCGGCCCGGGAACTCGCCGCGCATCTCGGGGGCCTGCCCCTCGCGCTCAACCTCGCCGGCTCCTATCTGGCGCGGGCGCTGGAAGATCCCTGGCCGCTGTCGTCGACACCCGAGACGTTCGAGGAGTACCGCGTCAGCCTCGACGCCCGCCTCGCCGACATGGCCTCCGACCCCGGCACGGACCTGGGCCCCGACGAGCGCAGCCGCCGCGCGATCCTCAGCACCTGGGAGCTCTCCCTCGACCTGCTGCACCGCCAGGCCACCGACCTCGCGCGCCCGCTGCTGCGGCTGCTGTCGGCACTGGGACCTGCGCCCGTCCCGTATCAGGAACTCATCGCGCCGCACCTGCTCGCCGAGAGCACGCTGTTCACCAGCCCCACGGGAGAGCGGCTCAAGGACGCGGTGAAGGGCCTCGCCGGCCTCCAGTTGATCACCATCGAGACGAGCCGCGAGTCCGCTGACGGGGCGAAGAACCGCCCGCAGCGCTGGATCACCATCCACCCGATGGTCCGGGCCGCCTGCCGCGCCCATGCCGACTTCACCAGCCAGACGCCCCGGCTGCTGCGCCTCGTCACCGAACTGCTGGGGAGCTACACACGTCCTCTCGACACCTTCGATCCCAAGGACTGGCCCCGCTGGCAGGCCATCGCCCCGCACTGCGCCGCCGTCCTGACCCTGCTGCCCGACGACGACCGTGTGGACCCGGAGCTGGCCGTCGCGGCCACCGAGCCCGCCGTGCGGGCGGCGCAGTACCGCAGCGGCCTCGGAATGTACGGCGAAGCCAGCGCCGAGCTCGACGCGCTCGGCTCGATACGGGCCCGGCTGCTCGGTGACGACCACCCGGCGACCATCGCCGCCGCCCTCCACCGCGCCTGGGCGGTGCGCCACACCGGCGCTCTCACCGAGGCGGACCAGCTGTACCAGGACGTGACCCGGGCCTGCGCACGTGCCCTGCCGGACGGCCACGCCTACCTCCAGTCGGCCAAGACCGGCCGGGCCCGGGTCCTGCGCGAGCTGGGGGACTACGAGACCGCCGAACGGGAGTTGCGCGAGGCCCTTGCCATGCGGCTACGGGCAGGGACCCACCCGCGCGGAATCCTGCGCATCCGCCACGACCTGGCGACACTCGCCCACAAACGAGGCCGCGACGAGGAAGCCGTCGCCCAACTACGCCTTGTCGCAGATGAGTTCAAGGAGCTGGCAGGAGAGAACGACCTGGACACCCTCGCCACCGGCGTCAGCCTCACCCGGGCGCTGCGGGAGGCGGGCCACGCCGAGGAAGGGGCACAGGTCATCGAGAACGTCATACGCGGATACCGGCAGGTGCTGGAGCCCGAACACCCCGACGTCCTCATGGCCCGCCACGAACGCGCCCGGCTGGTCCGGGACCACGAGTCGGACCCGGCGTGCGTACAGCGGGCGAGGGACGAGTTCGCCGACATCTGGCGGATCGACACACGCCGGCTGGGGCCCGACCACCCGGACACCCTCGCGGCCCGGCACGAACTCGCCACGACCTGGCACCTGCTGGGCGACCCGCGAACGGCTGCCGAGCACTACGAGGCCGTGCTGGAGGCCGGCAGACGGCGACTCGGCGAGCAGCACCCCAACGTCCTCCGCTGCGCACGCAATCTCGCCAGGGTGCGAGCGGACCTCGCCGAGCCCGGGGCCCCCGCCGTAGCGGCCGAGGCCGACGGCGGTGAAGCGGCACTACGAGGAGATCTCCCGATGGACGACCGCCCGGACGACCAGGACGCACCGGCGTCCGCCATCCCGGACCTGACGGCCCTGTGCCTCGAACAGGCGCTGACAGGCCCCTCGCACCCCGCCACCGCACGCCTCGTCGAGCGGTACGTCCGGCCCCGGGTGAGCCGGGGCGGAGACGACCCCGGAGGCGGCGGCTACTCGGAGGCCGGCTACGGGCGGCCCGCCGGGCGGCCCGTGAGCTACACACCGCCCGCGAGCTACACACCGGCCCCGGTCCACCGCGACGCACGCAGCGACCCCGAGGAACGGCCCGCGTCCCGGCTGCCCTTCCCCGATCCGGCCGACCTGGAGGCGATGGCAGCGGGCACCGAGGACCGCGTCCTGGCCCAGCGGCTGCGCGCTCAGCAGCGCGGAGCCCGGGCCGTGGTGCTGAACCAGCTCCTCGGCCTGGCCGCCGCGCTCACCCCCGGCCAGGACGACGGGGCGCCCCGGGCCCGGGACGTCCGGGACCTCCTCGTGCGCGCCGAGCAGGACGACCCCCAAGCGGTGACGACGGTCCTGCTCCACCCGTCCGTGGGGCGCTGGCTCAGCCAGGCGCTGAGGGCGCTGAGCACACCGCCCGGCGGACCGCACACCTGGACCGGGACACCGCCGGGGGACCTCCTCCACCTCCACTCGGTCGCGGCAGCGGCCGGCGTCATGGCCCGGCAACTGTTCGTCCTGCCTGTTCCCGTGCACGACGGCTACGTCCACCTGCCCGGCCTGGGAGCCGCCGACCTGCGCGCATCCGGGACCGTCACCGCCCATGTCGTCTCCATGGGAAGCGCGGCCGTCGTCAGGGGCAGGGACGTGGAGGTGCGGCTGCCCGGCCGGAGTGATCCGAACCCGCCGGGCTGGATCCCCGTGCACCGGGTGCGGACGCCCGTCGGCGACCGGGACCTGCGCCTCGTCCTGGAGGATCTCGATCCCTACCGCGAGAGCGGCGGGCCCCTGCCGCCCCGCCCCCTCGACCCGGTGGAGATCACCCAGTGGCGGCGCACGATCCGCGACGCGGGAAAACTGCTGGCCGACGTCCTGCCCCGGCAGGCCGACGCCGTCGCGGTGGCGGTCACGGCACTCACACCCCGAGCTGAGCCGGAGCCCACCGCCGGGCTGATGACCTCCGTCTCGTCGAGCGACGCGTTCGGCGGAGCGGTGCTCAGCACGCCGCCGGACGCGGTGGAACTCGCCGCCACCCTGCTGCACGAGTTCCGCCACATGGAGCTCAACACCCTCCTGGACTCCCTCGACCTCTACGACACCGAAAGCGACGGACCCGACGCGGAGCTCTACTACGCCCCCTGGCGTGACGACCCGCGTCCGCTGCCCGGCTTCCTGCACGGCGTCTTCGCCTTCTTCACGGTGGTCGACTTCTGGCAGGAACTCGCGCAGCGGGACGACGACCAGCGCCTGCGGCGACGGGCCCAGTTCCAGTTCGCCTACTGGCACACCCAGACACGGCACGCCTACGCCTCCCTCTGCTCGACGACACACCTCACCGTGGCGGGCCGGAAGTTCCTCTCCGCGATGGCGGCCCGCACGAAGCGGTGGACGGAATGCTCGGGCACGCCCGCGGAGGTGACCGCTCTCGCGGCGGAAGCGGTCGTCGCACATCGCACCTCCTGGCGGCTGCACCACCTGCGGCCCGACCCGGGCGCTGTCTCGGAACTCGCCGAGGCTTGGCGGCTGAACGCGGACCACGTACCTCGGACGACCGTCACCGGCCGACTGGCGCCCGACCCCGCCGTCCCCTCCCTGAACCACTACACGGCCCTGCTGTCCCGGTGGGCGGCCGCCCCCGGCGAGGTCGAGGTGGAGGCCGCCGACCGGGCCCGCCTGCTCGGGGAGACGGACGAGGCCTGCCGCCTCGCCGCCGAGCAGGTGACAGAGCGACCGCAGCAGCCCGAGGCCTGGGTCCGGCTCGGGCTCGCGCTGCGCGCGGTGGCACCGGCCTCACCTCCGGTCGTCCAAGAAGCGGTGGCGGCACGGGCGTTGACGCACCGCCCGGAGGTCGTCCGAGCCACCTTCGCCCGTGTCACGGCCGAGCGGGGCACGCAGCCGGACCCGGTGGCCCTGGCAGCGTGGCTCGGCGCTCCGGACACGCTTGCCGACCTGCCGTCCATGCACCCGCTCTGACGGGTCGTCCTACCGGGGCCGTGGAACCCTGTTGTGCGGGGGGAGGGGGCAGGACAGGCGTATCAGCGGCATGCCGACCTTCCACGCCCCCGACTGCCTGAAGGACTCATGCGGCGGAACGGCGGTCCGAGCCCCGCTCATGCCCGGCGCACGGCCGACGGGAGTGAGACGTGCTTCTGCTGCCGGCAGAGCGAGCCCGCCGGCCGAGGTCGTCTCGCTACCGTGCCCGGCATGGACACCGGGCAACGCACCGTACGGGCGAACGGCATCACTCTGGCCTACCGCGCATGGGGGCCGCGGGACGCACCGCCCCTCGTGCTGCTGCACGCCCGCGGGGCCGACGGTGCCCACTGGTCGGAGATCGCACCCGCACTGGCCGCTGGGCCCCGCCGGGTGTACGCCCCCGACCTGCGCGGGCACGGCCGCAGCGACTGGCCCGGCGGATACGCCTGCGCGGCCATGCGCGACGACGTGCACGCCTTCCTGGGCGCGCTCGGCATCGCCCGCGCCGACGTCGTGGGCCACTCGCTCGGCGGCACCGTCGCCTGCCTACTCGCCCAGCACAGTCCGTGGCTCGTTCGGCGGCTCGTCCTGGAGGACGTGCCCGCGCCCTCCCCGCTCGACCCTCCGCGCCCGCTTGCCGAACATCCGGGCGGGGACCTGCCGAACGACTGGGCGATGATCCTCGCCACCGACGAACAGCGCAATGCCCCGGACCCTGTGTGGTGGGACCACATGGGGCGTATCACCATGCCCACGCTGCTGATCGGTGGCGGGCCGACCAGCCTGATCCCCCAGGAGCAGGTCGACGCCCTCGCCGAGCTGCTTCCCGATGCCCGGCGCGTCACCATCGACGCCGGGCATCTCGTGCACCAGGCACGGCCGGGGGAGTTCCTCACCGCGGTGGAGGAGTTCCTCAGCCCTGCGGACCGTACGCCGTCATGAAACGGTCGCGGAACTTGTCCATACCCCACCGGGGCGCTTCCGGGGCCGGCTTGAGACCGTCGGTCCAGCCCCAGTCGGCGACCCGGTCCAGGACCTTCGGGTCTTTGGCGACGATGCTGATCGGCACGTCCTTGCCGGTGTCCCCGGCGAGAACGGTCGGCACCGGCTGGTGGTCGCCGAGGAAGACGAGCACCGTGTCCTCGTCGCCGTAGCGCTCGACCCACTCCGTCAGGCTCCGCAGGGAGTACTCGATGGCCTTCCGGTACTCGGTTCGTACCTTCTCCGGGTCCTTCCAGACCTCCGTGGGGTCGGTGCCCTCCTTCTTGATCCGGTGGAAGACCGAGCCGTCCCCGAGATCCTTCCAGTCGATCATCCGCGCCATGGGTGACCAGGGATTGTGGCTGGAGGCGAGGATGATCTCCGCCATGATCGGCTCACGGTCCTTCTTGCCGTGCTCCAGACGCTGGAAGGCCTCCATGCTGAACTGGTCGGGCACGGGCGTCCAGCTGAAGTACGGGCCGTGGTAGCCGAGGTGTTCGGAGTCGTAGATGTGGTCCAGACCGAAGAACTTGCCCTCCGGCCAGGCCCGGCGCACACCCGGGACGATGCCGACGGTTCGCCAGGCGCCTGTCTTTCCGAAGTACTTGGTCAGCGTCATGCGGTCGCTGGTGGTCAGGCTGCGGTACCGCTGCTGGTTCTTGATCCACAGACCGGACAGGAACGTCGAGTGGGCGAGCCAGCTGCCCGCGCCCGTCACCGGCGACTGCAACCAGCCGCTGCGCGATGCGAACCCGGCCGCCTTGAGCGACGCGGTGCCCTCCTTCAGCACCGCGTCGGTCTGCTTCGCCATCGCCGGGTCGTCGATCGCGACCCGGCCGTAGCTCTCGATGAAGGTGAACAGGACGTCCTTGCCGCGCAGGCCGGTGAGCAACTGATCCGGTGGCGTCTTGGCGAAGGCGTCCACCGCGGCCTGCTTCGCGAAGATCCGCGTGTCCTTCAGACCGGCCCGTACCTGCTTCACCCGGTTGCCGACGAACTCCGCGTTGCCCTTGGTGGCGACCGGCATGGTGCCGATCTGCACGCCCAGCGTCATGCAGGTGATCCACGCCGTGCCGAGGATCAGCGTCGTACGGGCGGCGACGGGACGGTGCCGGACCATGAGGTCCGTCAGCCGCACCATGGCGAGGGTCGTGAGGACCAGCACCGCGACGAGCAGCACGATCACCCCGATCACCGCCAGCACCTGGCCGGAACGGCCGAACGTCTCCCGCAGGAAGTCCGTGGCGTTCTCGATCAGAATCCAGTCCAGGACCAGATCGAAGGGCCGGGCCAGCACCTGGTAGAAGCCCATGTCGACGAACTTCAGGACGGTGAACAGCCCGAGTACCAGGCCCGAGACGACCGCCATGATCCGCCGCGGCTTCGGCGGCAGCGCCAGCAGCAGCCCCGCGAGCAGCACACCCTCGGCGGGGATACGGACGAACGAGGCGAACTCGATCTTCTCGGTCCGGTTGGGTACGAGGAGCGCGAACACCACGAGCGCTCCGGCCAGGACGCTCGTCCCCACGGTGACGCCCCGCGCCGTACGGGGCCAGCGACGCCGCCAGCCGAACCAGCCGGGCCTCACCGCGTCCGGGACCGGGGCGGATGTCTTGTCCGAGCCCGGGTCGGGGGCGGTGTCCGCTTCCGTCTCAGGTGTCTCCGGTTCGGCTTGTTCCCCGGTCTCCTCCATCTTCGGCGTGTCGCCGTCCGGTTCCGCCCCGCCCTCGGTCGTGTCCGACTGCTGGCGGGAGCGAGTGAAGAGCGACACCCGGAGGTCCTTCCGTGCGGTCTTGCTAGGCATGGCAAACAGAGCCCGGTGGACAGGGCCTGCCACCACCAGTACGTCCGCACGTCACCTTAGGTTCAATCGAGGGGCCGGAGATTCAACCGTCCGCCGCCACCGCCACGTCCCGCGCCCACCGGTAGTCCGCCTTGCCGCTCGGCGACCGCTGGACCGACTCCGTGATCACCAGCTGGCGCGGGATCTTGTAGCCGGCGAGCCGGTCGCGGCAGTGCGTCCGGATGTCTTCGAGTGACGGCCGCGCCGCGCCCTCGCGCAGTTGCACCACGGCCGCCACATGGTGACCCCACTGAGGGTCCGGCACCCCTGCCACCAGCGCGTCGTAGACGTCCGGGTGGGACTTGAGGGCCTGCTCGACCTCCTCCGGATACACCTTCTCGCCACCGGTGTTGATGCACTGCGAGCCGCGGCCGAGGACGGTGACGACGCCCTCCTCGTCGACGGTGGCCATGTCGCCGAGCAGCACCCACCGCTCGCCGTCCTTCTCGAAGAACGTCTCGGCGGTCTTGTCCGGGTCGTTGTAGTAGCCGAGCGGCACATGTCCGCACTGGGCGACGCGGCCCACCTCGCCGGCCGCCACCGGCTCGTGCGTGGCAGGGTCGACCACCTGCGTCCGGGCGTTGACACGGACCCTGAAGCCCCGCTCCGGGCCCGAGTCCTCGGTCGCCGTCCCGTTGAAACCGGACTCCGACGAGCCGAAGTTGTTGAGCAGCACGGCGTTCGGCACCAGCTCCTGGAACTGCCGGCGCACCGTGTCCGACATGATCGCGCCGGACGACGACACGCTGAACAGCGACGAGCGGTCGATGTGCCGCAGCGGACCGCTCAACGCGTCGATCAGCGGCCGCAGCATCGCGTCGCCCACCAGCGAGATGCTGCTGACCCGCTCCTTCTCCACGGTCCGCAGTACCTCCTCGGGCACGAACTTGCGGTGGATCACGACCCGCTGCCCGAAGTTGAAACCGATGAAAGCGGTGAGCGTGGAGGTCCCGTGCATCAGCGGCGCCGTCGGGAAGAAGGTGATCCCCGCACCGCCGGCGGCGACCCGCTCGGCGAGTTCCTCCGGCTTCTTCACCGGCTCACCGGTCGGAGCGCCCCCGCCGAGACCCGCGAAGAACAGATCCTCCTGCCGCCACATGACGCCCTTCGGCATGCCCGTCGTACCGCCGGTGTAGATGACGAACCGGTCATCGGCCGAGCGGGCCGGGAAGGCACGCGCCGGCGAGCCCGCGGCCTCGGCATCCGCGAACTCCGTACACGGCACCCCGGCGGCTCCCGGAGCCGGAGCACCCACCCGGATCAGATGGCGCAGCCTCTCCGCCCGCGGACGCGCCGCGGCCACCCGCTCGGTGAACTCCGCGTCGAAGACGAGCGCCACCAGGTCCGCGTCCCGGTAGAGGTACACCAACTCCTCCGCGACGTAGCGGTAGTTGACGTTGACCGGGACGATCCGCGCCTTCAGACAGCCCAGCACCGTCTGCAGGTACTCCACGCCGTTGTAGAGGTGGAGCCCGAGGTGCTCGCCCGGCCGTATCCCGCTGTCGAGCAGATGGTGGCCGACGCGGTTGGCCGCCGCGTCCAGCTCCGCGTACGTCAGGCGGCGCTCCGCGCCCGTTCCGGGATGGTCGACGTGGACGAGTGCCTCACGGTCCGGTACGACGTCGACGACCGACTCGAACAGGTCGGCAAGGTTGTACTCCACCGCTCCTCCTGACCCGGGACGTGCCTGGCATCGGACGGTTCGCCGGTCATCAGAGCAAAGCGCGGTCCAACTGTGAAGGCCCCGCGCCAAGAAATCTGACTGTCTGTCAGAAAACCCTTGAAGTGCCTCCCGCCCTACTGCAACCTGTTCTCGTTCCAGGAGAGGGGAGTTGGCCATGGGTGGGACGGAACACCTCACCGTGCGGCGCGAAGGCGCCACACTGGTGCTCACGCTCAACCGGCCGGAGGCCAGGAACGCGCTCTCGCTGCCGATGCTCGTCGGCCTCCACGACGGCTGGCTCGAGGCCGACGCGGACGACGCGGTCCGCTCGATCGTGTTCACCGGTGCCGGGGGCTCGTTCTGCTCGGGCATGGACCTCAAGGCGCTCGCCGGGAACGGCATGGCGGGGGAGGGGTACCGCGACCGGCTCAAGGCCGACCCCGACCTGCACTGGAAGGCGATGCTGCGCCACCATCGCCCGCGCAAGCCGGTGATCGCCGCCGTCGAGGGGTACTGCGTCGCGGGCGGCACCGAAATGCTCCAGGGCACCGACATCCGCGTCGCGGGCGAGTCGGCGACCTTCGGCCTCTTCGAGGTGAGGCGCGGCCTGTTCCCCATCGGCGGCTCCACGGTCCGGCTGCAGCGCCAGATCCCGCGCACCCACGCCCTGGAGATGCTCCTCACCGGCCGCCCCTACACCGCCCGGGAAGCCGCCGCCATCGGTCTGGTCGGCCACGTCGTCCCCGACGGCACCGCACTCGAGAAGGCACTGGAGATCGCCGAGCGGATCAACTCCTGCGGCCCGCTGGCCGTCGAGGCCGTGAAGGCCTCGGTCTACGAGACCGCCGAGATGACCGAGTCCGACGGCCTCGCGGCCGAGCTCACCCGCGGCTGGCCCATCTTCGACACCGCCGACGCCAAGGAGGGCGCCCGCGCCTTCGCGGAGAAACGACCGCCCGTCTACAAGCGCGCCTGACCGGCCGCGCCCCACCGAAGGAGCCCTCCGGCATGCCCGAAGTCCTCAAGGCCCCCCTCGTCGTCGAGTTCCCCTTCACCCGCTCCCTCGGCCCCGTCCAGAGCGCCTTCCTGACCGGCCTGCGCGAACGCGTCGTCCTCGGCGTCCGCACCGGCGACGGCCGCGTCCTGGTCCCGCCCGTCGAGTACGACCCCGTCACCGCGGAGGAGCTCGGCGACCTCGTCGAGGTCGCCCCCACCGGCACGGTCACCACCTGGGCCTGGAACCACGCCCCCCGCCGGGGCCAGCCCCTCACCACCCCCTTCGCCTGGGCCCTGGTCCGCCTCGACGGCGCCGACACCGCCCTCCTGCACGCCCTGGACGCCCCGGGCCCCGACACCGTGCGCACCGGCATGCGCGTCCGCGTCCGCTGGGCGGAGGAACGCACGGGCGCCATCACGGACATCGCCTGCTTCGAGCCCTGCGCCGATGGCCCCCAGCGGCCCACGGGCAGCACAGGCGAGTTCGAGGAACCCGTCACCGGCATCGTCGCCGCGGCCCGCCTCGACTACACCTATTCACCCGGCCGCGCCCAGACCGCCTACATCAACGCCCTCGCCGGCCGGCGGACCGTCGGCGAACGCTGCCCGTCCTGCCGCAAGGTGTACGTCCCCCCGAGGGGGGCGTGCCCCACATGTGGCGTGGCCACGACCGAACAGGTCGAGGTGGGGCCGCGCGGCACGGTCACCACGTTCTGCATCGTCAACATCAAGGCGAGGAACCTCGACATCGAGGTGCCCTACGTCTACGCCCACATCGCCCTCGACGGCGCGGGCCTCGCCCTGCACGGCCGCATCGGAGGCATCCCCTACGACGAGGTCCGCATGGGCCTGCGCGTCGAACCCGTGTGGACGGAGGGCGCCCGCTACCCCGATCACTACCGGCCCACGGGCGAGCCCGACGCGGACTACGACACCTACAAGGAGCTGCTGTGACGGGCGCACCGCGGGACTGCGAGATCGCCGTCGTCGCCTTCGCCCAGACCGCCCACCGGCGCACCAGCGAGGAGCTCTCCGAGGTGGAGATGCTCATGCCGGTGCTGCACGAGGTCCTCGACCGGACCGGCCTGAAGACCGCCGACATCGACTTCACCTGCTCCGGCTCCAGCGACTACCTCGCCGGCCGCGCCTTCTCCTTCACCCTCGCCCTCGACGGCGTGGGAGCCTGGCCGCCGATCTCCGAGTCGCACGTCGAGATGGACGGCGCCTGGGCCCTCTACGAGGCCTGGACCAAACTCCTCACCGGCGACGCCGACACCGCCCTCGTCTACTCCTACGGCAAGTCCTCACCGGGCTCGGCCCGGGACGTCCTGACCCGCCAGCTCGACCCCTACTACGTGGCACCCCTGTGGCCCGACTCGGTCGCGCTCGCCGCCCTCCAGGCGCAGGCCCTGATCGACGCCGGCGACACCGACGAGCCCGCCCTCGCGACCATCGCCGCCCGCAACCGCGAGGCCGCGAACGACAACCCGTACGCGCAGCTCAAAGGATCCGTCCCGCAGGGCGGCTACCTCGTACGGCCGCTGCGCACCGGCGACTGCCCGCCGATCGGCGACGGCGCCGCCGCCGTGATCCTCGCGGCGGGGGACCGGGCCCGTGAACTGTGCTCACGCCCCGCCTGGATCCGCGGCATCGACCACCGCATCGAGGCCCACGGCCTCGGCGTGCGCGACCTGACCGCGTCGCCCTCCGCCCGCCTCGCCGCAGAACGCGCCGGCGCCTTCGAACGGCCCGTCGACACCGCCGAGTTGCACGCGCCGTTCACCGCTCAGGAGATCGTCCTGCGCAAGGCCCTCCGCCTCGGCGACGACGTACGCGTCAACCCCTCCGGCGGAGCCCTCGCAGCCAACCCGATCATGGCCGCCGGCCTCATCCGCATCGGCGAGGCCGCCGCCCGCGTCCACCGCGGCGAGTCCGACCGCGCCCTCGCCCACGCCACGTCCGGCCCCTGCCTCCAGCAGAACCTGGTCGCCGTACTCGAAGGGGAGCCCCGATGAGCAAGGAGCCCGTGGCCGTCGTCGGCATCGGCCAGACTCAACACGTCGCGGCACGCCGGAACCTGTCCATCGCCGGACTGGTCCGGGAAGCGGCTCGCCGCGCCCTGGACGACGCAGAACTGACCTGGGCCGACATCGACGCCGTCGTGATCGGCAAGGCGCCCGACTTCTTCGAGGGCGTCATGATGCCGGAGCTCTACCTCGCCGACGCGCTGGGAGCCGTCGGCAAACCCATGCTCCGCGTGCACACCGCGGGCTCGGTCGGCGGATCCACCGCCCTCGTCGCCGCGAACCTCGTCGCGGCCCGCGTCCACGGCACGGTCCTGACCCTCGCCTTCGAAAAACAGTCCGAGTCCAACGCCATGTGGGGCCTGTCCCTGCCCATCCCCTTCCAGCAGCCCCTGCTGGCCGGGGCCGGCGGATTCTTCGCCCCGCACGTGCGCGCGTACATGCGACGCAGCGGGGCGCCCGAGACGATCGGCGCCCTGGTCGCCTACAAGGACCGGCGCAACGCGCTGAAGAACCCCTACGCCCACCTGCACGAGCACGACATCACCCTGGAGAAGGTGATGGCCTCGCCGATGCTGTGGGACCCGATCCGCTACTCGGAGACCTGCCCCTCCTCCGACGGCGCCTGCGCCATGATCCTCACCGACCGCGCCGGAGCCGCCCGGGCGCCGCGGCCGCCCGCCTGGATGCTCGGCGGCGCGATGCGCAGCGAACCGACCCTCTTCGCCGGCAAGGACTTCGTCTCCCCGCAGGCCGGACGGGACTGCGCGGCCGACGTCTACCGGCAGGCCGGGATCACCGACCCGCGCCGCGAGATCGACGGCGCCGAGATCTACGTGCCGTTCTCCTGGTACGAGCCGATGTGGCTGGAGAACCTGGGCTTCGCCGACGAGGGCGAGGGGTGGAAGCTCACCGAGTCCGGGGTGACCGAACTCGACGGGGACCTGCCCGTCAACATGTCGGGCGGGGTGCTGTCCACCAACCCCATCGGCGCCTCCGGCATGATCCGTTTCGCGGAAGCCGCCCTGCAGGTGCGCGGGCAGGCCGGAGAACACCAGGTGGACGGTGCCCGCCGGGTCCTCGGCCACGCCTACGGCGGCGGATCGCAGTTCTTCTCCATGTGGCTCGTGGCAGCACAGCCCCCCGATGCCTGAAAGGTCCCCCTCACGTGCCCTGTTGGCCGTGGGACACGATCGCTAGGCTGGCCGCGGACGACGAATCGGGAGGAGCACGGACGTGGCCGAGACCACCACCCAGCAGCGCCCGCTCACGGGCTGGGACAAGCCGGAGCTGGACCTCACCAACGCACAGTGGCAGTCCAGCAGCCGGGGGCGGGGGGATGTCCAGATCGCCTTCGTCGAGGGCTTCATCGCCATGCGGAACAGTGCCCGCCCCGAGAGCCCTTCCCTGATCTTCACGCCCGCCGAGTGGGGCGCTTTCGTGTCGGGGGCGCGGGAAGGGGAATTCGACCTCACCTAGGGCCTGTTGGGCAATTGCCCTCTGCCGCGCGACGCCCGGCACGCGCCGCGCGGCCGCCCTCCGGGCGACGAGGCCACTTTCGCCACAGGCCCTGGCAGAGGCACAGGCGAGCCGGCCGGGACAGTCATGATCCGCGGCCGATCCGGGGGTGTTCCGCCCGCATGTGCGGACACGCGACCCGAGACATCCTCCCGTGGCCGGTCCCTGAGTCAGGCTGGCCCCGGAGAGACGGTCCCGTGTCCCGGAGGTGAGGAACACTTGAGCACCCAGCCGGTCATCGCTGCGGTCGACGGTTCGGACGGCAGCCTGCGCGCCCTGGAGTGGGCCCTCGACGCCGCACGCAGGCGCTCGGCGCCCCTGCGCGTGGTGCACGTACGGCAGTACGCCCACTGGGCACAGCCAGAGGTGCTCACCGCCGGGCCGCCCGACCCCGAGGACGACCCGGTCCTCGAGCGGGTCCGCGGTTATCTGGACGGCCGGGACGGCCTGCCGGACACGGAGTACCTCGGCCTGGAGGGCGCGCCCAGCGCGGTCCTGCCCGAAATGAGTGCTTCCGCGCAGCTGCTGGTGCTGGGCTCCCGGGGCCGCGGTGGCTTCGCCGGCCTGCTGCTCGGCTCGAACAGCATGGCCGCCGCCCGTGACGCGGAGTGCCCCGTCGTCGTCGTACCCCGAGCCGGTCGTGAGGTGCACGACGAGGCACCGGCCGGACCCGGCTCGCACGTGGTCGTCGGCCTGAAGGTGGAAGGCCCCGACGAGGCCACACTCGAGTTCGCCTTCACCGAGGCCTCCCGGCGCGGCGCCCGGCTCCGGGCGGTCGCCGCCTACCCGTGGCCGGCTCAGCCCTGGATGATGCCCGGCGAGATGCCGCCGCCGACCGTCGACCAGGACGTCATCGAGGACGAGGCCCGGGTGCTCGCCGAGGGCTTCCTCGCTCCGTACCGCGAACGGCACCCCGATGTACCGACCGAGACGGTCGCGGCGCCGGGCGACGCCGCCGGGCACCTGGTGGCGGCCTCCCGGGACGCGGGCCTCGTCGTCGTGGGCCGGCACCGGCGGCACCTGCTGGCACCCGCCCGCATGATGGGCTCGGTCACCCACGCCGTCCTGCTGCACGCCGCCGCGCCCGTCGCGGTGGTCCCGCCGTCGCCCCCGGACGACTGACCTGGCGGGCCCGGATGCCGGCAGGACCGTCCCTGCGGCAACCGGGCCGGGGCGGCCCGCCACCACCATCGGCACGGGGCGACGGCCCAGGCCGGCCCCTGCCGTCGTAGTCCCCCGCCACCACCGTCGGAACCAGGGCCCGGCCTGGCCCGACCGGTCCACCGCCCGACCGGCACGTCCCGGGCCGGGGCACGTACCATGGCGGCATGTCGTTCCTCCGCCGCCGCAGCGCCACACCCGCCGGGCCCGACTTCGACGTACTGGCCATGGACCCGGGCGACTGGCCCGGCAACCTCGGTGCGGGACTGCTGCCCGCGCCCGACGGCACCTGCCAGGGCGTCTTCCTGCGCTACGACCTCTTCGGCGGCCGCGGCCCCGCCATGATCATCGGCAACCTGCCGGAGGGCTCCCCGGCGCGCGAGGTCCCGGAGGGGCAGGTCCCCTTCGAGGTGGCCCAGCTGCTGCTGGCGCTGGAGAACGACGAGGAGGTCACCGTCGTCGGCACCGAGGACGTGCCGGTGATGCAGGGCGACAACCTTCTGATCGTGCGCCGCGTCAAGCTCTCCGAGGGACGGATCTCCTGCGTCCAGTTCGACCGCAGTGACAACGTCCTGGTGACCATCGCCTCCTGGGACCGCCCCATCACGGACGACCTGTACGCCCTTCTCAAGCCGCTCCCGGCGGAACTCTTCCAGCAGGGCTGATCCGGCGGCCACCGCCCGGACGCACGAAAGGGCCGCTGTGCGCCTGACCAGGCACACAGCGGCCTCTTCGTCCCCGTCAGCGAGTCCCGACCGCCGCGCGCACGGCCCGCCGGGCCAGCTGACAGTCGTCGTGCAGCCGCCGCAGCAGCAGCCGCTGCTCCTCGCCGGACGGCGCAGCACCGGACTGGGCCGTGCCCGGTGCCGCCGGGGTCGCGTCGTGCAGGGAACGCTGCACGGCCGTCTCGTAGGTACGGATCTCACGGGTCAGCACCAGCATCAGGTTCACCAGGAAGGCGTCCCTGGACGCCGGGCCCGCCGCCTGGGCGATCTGGCTGATCTGGCGACGAGCCACCGGTGCGTCCCCGAGCACCGACCACAGCGTCGCCAGGTCGTAACCCGGCAAGTACCAGCCCGCGTGCTCCCAGTCCACCAGCACTGGACCGGCCGGGGACAAGAGGATGTTCGACAGCAGCGCGTCGCCGTGGCAGAACTGACCCATACCCTGCCGACCGGCCGCCTGCGCGATGCCGTGCAGCAGCTTCTGCAGATCGCCCAGGTCCCGGTCGGTCAGCAGGCCCAGCTCGTGGTAGCGCGAGATCCGGGCCGCGTAGTCGAGCGGGGCGTCGAACGTGCCCGCCGGCGGCCGCCAGGCGTTCAGCCGGCAGATCGCGCCGAGCGCCGCCCTGATGTCCGCCCGCGGCGGCGCCTCGGCCGGGTGCCGCTGGAGCGCCGCCACCCGCCCGGGCATCCGCTCGATCACCAGGGTGCAGTTGTCCGGGTCCGCCGCGATCAGTCTCGGCACGCGTACCGGAGGGCGGTGCCGGACGAACGAGCGGTACGCCGCTATCTCGTGGCGGATCCGCTCGGACCAGGCGGGGGAGTGGTCCAGTAAACACTTGGCGACGGCCGAGCTGCGACCGGTCGTACCGACCAGGAGCACGGCCCGTCCGCTGCGGCGCAGGACCTGCACCGGGGCGAACTCCGGGCAGATGCGGTGCACCGCCGCGACCGCCGTGCGCAGCTGCGCGCCCTGGGGGCCGGACAAGTCGAGTCTCCCGCTGAGCGGTTGGGTGCCGAGGACCGCGCCGCGCCGTGCCCTGCCCGCACCGAGCACAGGGGCCGCCGGCCGCGCGGGGGCGAGGTAGGGGCCGCTGTCCGTGGGGCGCGGGTGCAGCGACCGGGGCGGTGCGGACACGGAGGACGATGCTGCGTACATGGGCGAGACAGATCCCTTCGTGTGCCTGCGACGACAGCGCACCACCCGGCCCGGACGCCCGGGAACACCCTGGGGAATGTCCCGGCGGCGACCGGGTCGGGGTGGCGCGTTCCTACCTGACACCCGATGACCAGTGGCACACCATCTGGCGCACCCTGGCGAACCCTGGCGAATAGTCGCCCGGCAAGTCTGGCCGGGCTACTGTCAACTCAGCCGAGAACCTGGGGGCTTGACGTGAGCGGACAACCCAACACCCGGCTCGCAGACCTGTTCGGCCTGGCCGGCTGGTCCAAGGGCGAACTCGCGAGGCTGGTCAACCGGCAGGCGGCGGCCATGGGCCATCCCCAGCTGTCGACCGACACCTCCAGGGTGCGGCGGTGGATCGACATGGGAGAGATCCCGCGCGATCCGGTGCCGCGGGTGCTGGCGGCCCTGTTCACCGAGCGTCTCGGCCGTGTCGTGACCATCGAGGACCTCGGTCTGGTCCGGCACGGGCGTGCGGGGAAACGGCAGGGCGGCGGGAGCGTCGATGCTCCCGACGGAGTGCCGTGGGCGCCCGAGCGGACCGCCGCGGTCCTCACCGAATTCACGGGAATGGACCTCATGCTCAACCGACGCGGCTTGGTGGGCGCGGGCGCCGCGCTCGCCGCGGGATCCGCACTCAGCAGCGCCATGTACGACTGGCTGCACACCGACCCTGCCCTGGCGGCCGACGCCCCCGACCTCAACCGTCCCCTGCATGCCGACCCCGCCGGGTTCGACCGCTACGAGGCCGCCCCCATCGGGTCGCAGGAGATCGAGGAACTGGAGCGCTCGGTCGAAGTGTTCCGCGCCTGGGACGCGGCCCGCGGTGGCGGGCTCCAGCGCAAGGCCGTGGTGGGCCAGCTCAACGAGGTGGGCGGCATGCTCGCCTACCGTCACCCCCCCCACCTCCAGCGGCGCCTGTGGGGCGTCGCCGCCAACCTGGCCGTCCTCGCGGGCTGGATGTCGCACGACGTCGGCCTGGAACCCACGGCCCAGAAGTACTTCCTCATCGCCGCGCACGCGGCCAGAGAGGGCGGGGACCGGCCCCGCGCGGGCGAGGCGCTCTCCCGCGCGGCCCGCCAGATGGTGCACCTGGGCAGGCCCGACGACGCCCTGGACCTGATGAAGCTCGCCACGTCCGGTTCGGGCGACGAGGTGCTGCCCCGCACCCGCGCGATGCTCTGCACCATCGAGGCCTGGGCCCAGGCGTCCATGGGCAAGGGTCAGGCCATGCGCCGCACGCTCGGGCAGGCCGAGGACCTGTTCGTCTCCGACAAGGCCGACGTGCCGTCGCCGGACTGGATGCAGACCTTCAAGGAAGAGGACCTCTACGGCATGCAGGCCCTCGCCTACCGCACGCTCGCCGAGTTCGAGCCGGGCGCGGCCACGCATGCCCAGCACTACGCGGAGAAGGCGCTGGCCCTCAGAGTCGACGGCCGGCAGCGGTCGAAGATCTTCGACTACCTGTCGATGGCCTCGGCGTGCTTCATCGCCGACGACCCCGAACAGGCGGACAGGTACGCGCGGTTGGCCCTGGTGTCGATGGGATCCAACTCATCCCACCGCACCTGGGACCGGCTGCGCCAGATGTACCGGCTCACGGCCGAGTACTCCGGTTACCCGAGGATCCAGGAGCTGCGGGAGGAGATCAAGCTCGCTCTGCCGAAGACGAAGGGCAGGGGTGGCAGCAACGTACACGCCTGAGCTTCCTATGGCGTGACCTTGGCGACGAGCACACAGGCGGTGTCCTCGCGCTCATCCTCGCCGAATTCCTGGACCACCGTCCGCAGACAGTCCTGGGCGCCGGCGGTCCCGGTCAGGCGCGGTGCCAGGCCGAGCAGCGGCTTCGCCGCTGCCGTGCCCGTGCGCCCGGGTACCAGCCCGTCGGTGTGCAGGAGTAGCAGGTCGCCCACCTCGAGGATCTCCTCGGCCTGCCCGTAGGCGGCACCCGCGGTGGCGCCGAGGGGGACGCCGCCCGGCGCCTTCAGCACGCGCCCTGTCCCGTCGCGGAACAGCAGCGGGGCGGGGTGTCCGGCCTGCGCCCACAGCAGCGTGCGTGTCGCGGGCCGGTAGCGGCAGCAGACGGCACTGCCGAGGGCGGGTTGCCCGGTGGCGTCGAGTAACTGGTTGAGCAGGGCCATCAGCTGTCCTGGCCGTGCACCGGCCATCGCCATGCCGCGTACGGCACCGAGCAGCATGGCCATGTTCGAGGTGACGCCGACGCCGTGCCCGGTGAGGTCGCCGACGCTGAGGAGGGTCTCACCGTCGGTCAGTCCGAGCGCGTCGTGCCAGTCGCCGCCGACCAGTGTGTTCGCGGACGCCGGCAGGTGGAGGGCCGCGATGTCCAGGTCTTTCGGGCCCCGGTGCGGGAGCCGCAGGGAGCCGCGCCACTGCGGCGGCACGGCCTCCTGCAGCTCGACCGCGAGCCGGTGTTCGGTCCGCGCGGCCTGCCGCTGGTCGTCGAGCGAGTCACGGGTCTCGCTCACCACCCGCTGGCTGCGGCGCAGTTCGCTGACATCGCGCAGCACGGCCCACATCGAGGCGGTGCTGCCGTCAGTGTCGAGCACCGGTTCGCCCATCATGTGCACGGTCCGGACGGCCCCGTCCCGGCGCGCGATGCGGAACTCGCCGTCGATGGGCCTGGCGTCGACGAGGCAGTTCGTGACCATCGTCGTCAGTCTCGGCCGGTCCTCGTCGAGCACGATCGATGGCAGCTCGTCGAGGGTGAGCGGCGGAGCGGCGGGGTCGCGGCCCAGGATCCCGTAGAGCTCCCCGGACCAACTCGCCTCGTCCGTGAGCAGGTTCCACTCGGCGCTGCCGACACGGCTGAGCAACGAGCCCCGCGGGGGTGCGGTGGCTTCCGGGGTGGCCGCCGTGGGCAGGGGGCCGTCCCGTAGCTGGGCCAGGTGCTCGTCCAGGTCGTTGAGCTGGTGCAGGGCCAGGTCGTACAGAGCGCGCTGCCAGCGTCCCCGCGGGTGGTCCGCTCCGTCCCCTTCCGTGTCGCGGCGGACCGCGTCCACCTCGCCCTTGAGCCGCCGGGTCTGCGATATGAGCGCCTCGACCGAGCCGCGTCCGGGCGGCTGGGCGGCTGGGCGGTCCGCTGAGAGATGGGGCGGCATGACGCACTCCGATGCGGGGACGGTACGACCAGGGCGGACGGAGGGACCGCTACGACTGTTGCACAGCCCGCGACAGCCCGTAAGGGATTTGGCAACACACGATATGGTGGTGCTTCTGGCATATGCCACAGTCTCAAGGAGTTACTCCGAGGTAGGTGCGGAGCACCTCACGCGGAAACCCAAGTCGTAGACTACACAGGGCAGTTGATGACCCTCCGGTGGTGCGGGACGGGTTGCTGTGACTGTTCGACGGCCCTGTGTTCGAAGCATTCAGTACCGCAGGACGCCGGCGATGCCGTCCGCCTCTCTGAGGGTGCCGTCCGGGACGAAACGAACGTCGGCCCCCGTCTCCAGGCACTGCTCGACGATCTCGTCGACGATGTCCTCGCGGGAGCCGGCATCTCCGCTCCCGGCGATGATCAGGTGGTCCCCGGCCTCCTGGGCCGTCACGCGGTAGTTCTCCTCGACGGCCAGCAGTCGGACGCGGCCGTCCCGTGCGGTCTGCCACAGTTCGTCGACACCGGCGGCGAATTCCCGCCGCCCCCGGGCGGTTTCGAGGCTCCGGGTCACGGCGGCGGTGCTCTTGCGTGCCTCCGCCTCGATCACCGGCCGCATGGCCTGCCACACCGATTCGGGTGTTCCGTGCGCGAGTCCGCCGTGCGGGACGTGCACCGCACCCTTCACGGCGTTGCCGACCTCGTCCAGCAGCGAGAGCGCGGCCGGCTCGCCGGTGACGTACAGCCGTCGCGGACGGTCGCGGAGGACCGCGCTCAGTGCGATGTCGGTCTCGCGCAGGAACTGGCGGGTGCGCTCCTCCCGGAAGGCGCTCGGCAGGTCACCGATCCGCTGCTGCCGCTCCGGGTCGAAGTTCTCCACGCGCCGGGTCAGCGGGAAGCCGCCGACGCGAGCCTCGGTGACGCGGTCCACGCCGCCGTCCCACAGCGTGACGCGGTCGGCTGCGAGCGACAGCACCCAGAACGGCCGCCCGGCCGTCTGGGCCGAGACGAGGTTGCGGGTGAGGAACGTGTCCGAGAGCACCACGCGTTCGGGCACGGTCCGGGCGAGCGACCACACCTGGTGCTCGCCCGTGGCGGCGAAGATCACCAGGCCGTCCTCGGCGTGGGCCAGGTCGACCTCGGACAGTGCTTGGTCGAGGTGCCGGGCGACGTCGGCCCGTCGCTCCCGGCTGACCGCAGGATCGGCCTCCAGTTGCCGCTTGGCCTCGGCCACCATGTTGCGCAGCCGGACCTGATCCTGGGCGTTGTAGGGCTCGCGCCGGTGTGTCGGCGTCAGTACGGAGACGGCGGGGTAGGGGCGCGGGCGCCGCAGCTCGGCGAGGGTCGCGGGACTCAGAACGTGCTCCATGCACAGCACGATAGAACCGATTCACCTAGAGGGCATTCGGGGCAAATGTCAACATCCCGGCTCGATGCCGTGGAGGTGAACGAGGGGAACAGAGGGTCACTCCACGTACGGCTGGGGGAGGGCGTCCTACTTGAGGCCGTGGTCGGAGCCGCAGGAACTGCCGTCCGGCGGGAGCGTGCCGTACAGCAGGAACGCGTCGACCTTGCGGTGCACGCACTTGGAGGAGCCGTAGCCGGTGTGGCCCTCGGCCCGGTTGTCGAGCACCACGGCCGACGACCCGAGGCGCTCGGCCGTCTCCACCGTCCAGCGGTACGGAGTGGCGGGGTCACCCCGCGTCCCGACGAGCAGCATCCTCGGGGTGTCGAGGTCCTTGACATCCTCCCGGATGAAGTCGGTGCCCTTGGGGCGGCCATAGCACATCAGCACCTGGGTGAGCCGGTACCGGCCGAAGACCGGCGACGCCTGCTCGTACCGGGCGCGCAGCCGACCGAGATCCCTGGTGACCTGCGCGGCGCCGGGGCGGTCGGGGTCGTCCGCGCAGTTGATCGCCATCAGCGCCGCCGGGAGGTTGTCCAGGGGCACGTCCTCCGGGTCGACGAGCCCGCGGTGCGGAGCCCGCAGCGGCGGCAGGACGACACCCCCGGACGCGAAGGCCTCCAGGCCGCGCGTGTCACCGTCCTCCAGGAGCTGGGCGATGGCCCGCTGGAGTGAGGGCCACAGCTCCCTGCTGTAGAGCCCCTGCGCGAGGGCGCCTGCGAAGTCCTGGCCCGAGAACGCCTCGCCGAAGTCGGTGGGCACCGGGTCCTCGTCGAGTGACTCGACCACCCGGACGACGTCCTCCCTGGCCTCCCGCGGGTTCTGCCCGAACGGACAGGCGATGTCCTGCGTGCACCAGGTGAGGAAGTTCTCCAGCGCCGTCTGCTGTCCCTGCGCGCGCACCACGCCCTGCTCGGACAGCGGCTCGGTCAGGGTGTCGACGCCGTCCAGCACCATCCTGCCGACCTTGCCGGGGAACTGGGCGGCGTACACCGCGCCGAGCCGGCTTCCGTAGGAGAAGCCCAGGTAGTTGAGCTTGTCGTCGCCGAGCGCGGCACGGATGACGTCCAGGTCGCGGGCGGCGTTCACTGTGCCGATGTGGGGCAGCACGGGACCCGAGTGCTCGGTGCACTCCGCCGCGGCCTCGCGCAGCCTGTCCAGCACGGCCTGCGGATCGGCGACGTCGGTGCTCGAGTCCGTCGCGTCCAGTGCCCCGCCGGCGGCGTTCCCGCAGCTGACCGGCGAGGAACGGCCGACGCCACGGGGATCGAAGCCGACGACGTCGTAGCCGTTCGTCAGGCCCATGAAGTCCTGGCCCGCCATGGCGAGTTGGCCCACGCCCTGGCCGCCCGGGCCGCCGAAGTTCAGCAGAACCGAGCCCCGGGACTCACCGGTGGCCCGGTACCGGGCCACGGCCAGATCGAGAGTCCCCCTCCCGGGCTTGCCGTAGTCGAGCGGGACGGTGACCTTCCCGCACTGGAGGTCCTTCGGCATGTCCTGGCCCTTGCAGGCCGACCAGGTGACCTTCTGGTCGTAGAAGCGGGCCAGGCCGGGACCGGGGGCGTCCGCGGTCGGCAGCCCCGCACCCAGCAGGGCCAGCCCGGCCGCTCCGGCGACCGCGCAGCGCCGGAGCGGGGGGCGCGTGGGCAGCTTGACCAGCATCGATGCCTCCTGGGGCGCACCACAGCGGACCGGCTACCGGCGCCCTCGCTCACCATACGTGGGCATCGGAAGCCCCGCCTCCGGGCGAGCGGGGCCGGGCGCCGTGCCCTGCCCCGCTCGGCGGCCTGGCGCATACGAAGGGCTTTACCGCTAGTTCGACAACCGGGCCGCTCGATGGAGTGAAAGGCCGATTAGCCACTAACCAGGATCGGACGCCCGCGTTCTATCTCGTGCGGGCGAGTGCCCGCGACGATGTCTGGAAGGCAGGGCAGCTATGAAACGGGTTACCCGAAACGGTGTGATCGCCGTCGTCGCCGCCTCGGGCGCGATGGCCGTGACCGTCCCGGCGTACGCCCATTCCGGGGCGGACGGCTCGGCGGCCGGTTCGCCCGGGGTGGTCTCCGGCAACACTGTGCAGGTGCCGGTGCACGTACCGGTGAACGTGTGCGGGAACACCGTGAACGTGGTGGGGCTGCTCAATCCGGCCGCGGGCAACAGCTGCGCGAACAAGGACGGCGAGCGGTCCGACCGGCGGGGCAGGTCCGGCGGAGCGGTGGCGGACGGCGACGGAAAGGATTCCCCGGGCGTGGCCTCCGGCAACGACGTGCAGCTGCCCGTCGACCTGCCGGTCAACGTCACCGGTAACACGGTGAACGTGGTCGGCGTCGGTAACGCGTCGGTCGGCAACGAGTCCTCGAACACCCCGGGCGACCGTCCCGTCCGCCCGGACCGCCCCCACGCCCCGAAGCCTGCTCCGAAGCCATCCACCCCGCCTCGCGCCCACCCTGCTCCGGACCCGGCCCCGCAGACCCCGCAGGCGACCGGGGCCCTGGCCCACACGGGTACGGACCACACCCTCCCGGTCGTTGCGGCGAGTGCGGCGCTCGTGCTCGGCGGAGTGGTCCTCCGAAGGCGCTTCCGCCCCGGGGCGGAGGGCTGAACGCACGGCTGGGGCGGGTCCGACCCCCGATGGTTCCGAGCGGGGTCCGGCCGCCGCCGGGCCCCGCTCCTGACGGCAGGACGCAGCCGCTCACTGAGGGTCCGTCCTCGACGGCGGGGCCGGCCGCTCGGGGCCCCGCCGCAGCGGGAAGCAGACCCGGCGCCGCCCCCCGGCTCCGGTCGCCTAATGACACCCCTGGCCCCGCCCCCCGTTTCAGCCGCGCCCGTGATGGAACCGCACGTGCAACTCCCGAACCGCTTCCGGTAGTTCGGGCACCGGCCCGTCCTCGGTCACACCGGGTGCGACCCCGCGGACAGGGAGCGCCCGCACCAGCGGCTCCGGGACTCCCAACTCGCCGAGCAGGTCTGGGTCCTTGACGACCATGATGCCGGGCTCTTCCGCGAGGCGACGTGATCAACAGAACCGTACGGCGGCCGAAGCGGAAAACGCGTTGCCCGGCCGCCCGGCGGGGTGCTGAGGTGTGCCCATGTCTCATACGGATCACCCCGCGCTCCTCGCCCTGCTGGACCGTGAGCTGCGCGAGGGAGCGCGGCCGGACGGTCCCGGCGCCCGTATCGAGCGGACCGGCGGCATCGTGCGCCAGGTCGCCACCGCGCGGGGCCGCTGGAACGGCGTCGTGTGGTCCGCCCTCGACCAGGCCACGGCCGACGTGGCGATCGCGGAGCAGATCCGCCACTACACCGCGCTCGGCCTGGACTTCGAGTGGAAGCTGTACGGACACGACCGGCCTGCCGACCTCGGACAGCGCTTGCACGCCGCCGGATTCACGCCCGGCCCCGAGGAGACGCTGATGATCGGTGAGATCGCGGACCTGGACCTCGACGTCGATCTGCCGCACGGCGTCCGGGTCGAGCCGGTCACCGACTCCACCGGGGTCGATCTCGTGGCAGACGTCCACGAGAAGGCGTTCGGAGCGGACAGCTCCTGGCTGCGCGACCACCTCCTCGCCCGGCTCTCGGCCGACCCGGACACCGTCGTCGCCGTCGTGGCGATGGCCGGCGACGAACCGGTGAGCGCGGCCCGTATGGAACTCGTGCCCGGTACCCGGTTCGCCGGCCTGTGGGGCGGCGGCACCGTGGAGGGCTGGCGCGGTCGCGGCATCTACCGTGCCCTGGTCGCCCACCGGGCCCGCGCCGCCGCGGCACGCGGATACCGCTGCCTCCAGGTCGACGCCTCCAGCCAGAGCCGCCCGATCCTGGAGCGCCTGGGCTTCGCGCCGCTCACGACGACGACACCGTACGTGTACACGCCGTAGCCGGCTCTCCGAGGTGCGGCTGCCCGGACGTCACACGTGCGGGACTCGCCGCACCGCGACCGGCGGCCGCTTGACGCCGGACCCTCAGCGACGGGCCCTCGCACGGTCCAGCGCGGCGACGCCGAGTGCGGCGAGACCGATCTGGATGAGCCACTCGACCCAGTCGACGCCCTCGGTATCGGCCACGCCGAACGCGGCGGCGAGCGCGGAGCCGATCAGCGCGGCAATGATGCCGACGAGGATCGTCCACAGGATGCCGATCCGCTGACGGCCCGGGACCACAAGCCGGCCCAGGACGCCGATGACGACGCCGATCACGATGGCACTGATAATGCCGTCGATCTCCATCTCCGTCCCTTCTCCTCAGGACCCCCGCTGTGATGCGGATGCCCTGCTGCGGCCGGGACACTCCGGCCCGGGGCCTCGTCGTCCCCTCCACGCCCGGTACGCACACGAAAAGGCCGGTCCAGGGTGCGGACCGGCCTTCGGCTCCCTTTCGGCAACATCCCTTTCAGCAGGGTCTACGGCCTGGGAGTGGCCTTCGCCGCCGTGCCGGCGCACACCAGCCCCAGAATCACGGCCAGTGCACCGATGATGACGTTGTTCCACACGACACCGGCGTCCGGGCTGTCGCCGACGATCCACGGCGCGATGATCAACCACACGCCGAGGGCGCACATGGCCCAGCTCAGGCCGTACATGCGCTCGGGAGCACGCGTGAACCCGAGAGCCAGCAGACCGATCGCGATCCCCATGATCAGGTTGTGGGTGGCGAGTGACGGCTGGCTGGTCGTGTAGTGGACTATCCACGGGGAGGCGGCACAGTACAGACCGAGCAGGAACACCGGTCCGTCCACGAGCGCCACTTCGCGACCACCGAGCATGCGGTCGTACCGAGCGCGCATTTCAGAGGCATCAGGGTGGCTGGTTATGTCCCCTCTGCTGGGCGAGACGTTGGCCATGAGTCGTCTCCTTCGTCTTGCAGGGCGACCGCGTCTGGTGGGGTATGCGGTAAGCGCCGGGTAAAGCCATTCTGCTCTTATTTTTCCTTTATGTGTAGAGGTCGGTGAGGGGTGGAGTCTTCACCCGGCGGTACATGTCCGGGCGGATCGGGGGCAACCGGATGGGTACGACAACGACCGAGCGACGCCGCCTCGGCAGGCGGCGCGGGACAGGGAGGGCAGCGGAGTGTCAGCGGCCGTGAGCGCGAAGGTGTTGGAGCGGTTCCCGGCGGGAGCCCCGCGCGGATCGTGGCCGGCGGAGGAGTACGCGGCACGCCGCCGAGCGGAGGGTGAGCCCGCCACCGTCGTGATGGACCTGGAGTCGGATGCCTTCCTGGTGGTGGTTCCGTCGGGCGACGACTGAATCAACCGGACGCCAGCGCGCCGAGGTGCGTCCGTCGTGCCTCGGCCGTCTGCCCCTGCACCAGCAGGAACATCCCCTCGCGAGCCAGCCGCTGGGCCCGGCTGTCCAGGGCCATGGACCGGCCTCCCCCGGCCACGATCGCCGCGGTCGTGGCCGCGCGCATCACGTCGTACGCCCGGGTCTTCACCCCGAGACGTTCCGTGACGGACTCGTGCGGGACGGGGTGGTCGGCCAGGGCATAGGCCTCCCGCCGGACCTGGTCGAGCCGGGCCCGCAGCGACCGGGCCGGCTCCTCGCCGTCCTGGGTGTGCGCCACCAGGTCCAGCGCCGCGGCCGCCACCCCGAACACGGCCGGACTGGCGTTGGCGGCCCTGGGCAGGTCAACCAGGGCGAACTCCTCCTGCGAGGTGCGCAGCACGACCGACTCCTGTGACACCCACAGGCCGTCCAGTTCCAGGGAGACCGTACGCGCGGCGCTGAGAGCCGCGAGCCGCATCGGCGCCGACGGGCGCATCCCCGGCTGTTCGCGGGCCTCGACGACGACGAACACCACCTCGGCCGTGTCCGTCACACCCGCCAGCAGCATCACGTCGTTCAGACCCCAGCCCGTGTACCACGGGACCCTGCCCTCGAAGCGCCAGCCGCCCCGGTCCGCGGCGGCCCGCACGGGGACGCGGGGGAAGGCACGGACGTGGGCGTAGGCGATGCCCGCCAGCAACCCGCCGGTCGCCAACGGACGCAGCAGCTTCGCCCGGGCCGGCGAGTCGTATGTGGCGAGCATCTTCACCGGTGTCTGGTGCTGTGTCTGCACGAACCATGTGGAACAGCACGCCCCCGCCAGGATCTCCGCGGTCTCCCGCGCCACGGCGACGGGCGCCTCCGCCCCGCCGTACCGCTTCGGCGCGCTCACGCCGAGCAGTCCTGACCGCTTCACCGCGGCGATGTGGCTCGCCGGTACCTCCCCCTGGTCGACACGCTCGGCGTTCGGAACGAGGAGGTCACACGCCAGCCGCTGTGCTCGGGTGACGAGAGGATGCGGGCTGGACGGCACGGGCGGCAGGGAGGTCATGGGAGGAATTCTGGCGGCCGGTCTGCGCGGGGCGGCGGTCCGGGGGGTGTGTCGTTGGAGCCGTGCCGGCCGACACCGGCACGGCATCCGCACCGTACAAGGGGACGGATCAGGCTTCTGAGGCGCCCGTCGCATGATGACTGGTCTACACCCTTGACTGGTACAGACCAAAGCGGTTGAGTGTGCCTCCACACCCCCACCACGGCCGCCCCCACGCCGTGACCGGTCCACCGGTGCGTGCGGTCAAGGGCCTGCTCCGCCCTGCCCTTTTCAGGCTGCGGCCGTGCTCCGCGAAGGAGTTGATCCCGTGTCGAGACGCCGTGTCTCCGCAGTCCTTGCCACTCTCGTCCTCGCGGGCGCCGCGCCGGTGCTGCTGCCCGCCTCCAGCGCCTCCGCCGCCGCCTGCTCCAGCTATCCGAGCTGGGTGGCGGGAAAGTCGTACGCCGCCGGCGACATCGTCCGCTACACCGACGGCAAGGCCTACATCGCCGAACACGCCAACCCGGGCTATGACCCGACCATCAGTACCTGGTACTGGGAGCCGTACGCCTGCGACAGCGGCCCGGGCACGCCCGACGCCCGCTTCGTCGTGACCGAGGCGCAGTTCAACCAGATGTTCCCGAACCGGAATCCCTTCTACACCTACAGCGGCCTCACCGCGGCCCTGAGCGCCTACCCCGGCTTCGCCAACACCGGCAGCGACACGGTGAGGAAGCAGGAGGCCGCCGCCTTCCTGGCCAACGTCAGCCACGAGACCGGCGGGCTGGTCCATGTGGTGGAGCAGAACACCGCCAACTACCCGCACTACTGCGACTGGAGCCGCCCCTACGGTTGTCCGGCCGGTCAGGCGGCCTACTACGGGCGCGGCCCGATCCAGCTGAGCTGGAACTTCAACTACAAGGCCGCGGGCGACGCACTCGGCATCGACCTGCTGAACAACCCCTGGCTGGTGCAGAACGACGCGGCCGTGGCCTGGAAGACGGCCCTGTGGTACTGGAACACCCAGACCGGCCCCGGCACCATGACCCCGCACAACGCCATGGTCAACGGCGCCGGTTTCGGCCAGACCATCCGCAGCATCAACGGCTCGCTGGAGTGCGACGGCAAGAACCCGGCGCAGGTGCAGAGCCGCGTGAACAACTACCAGCGGTTCACGCAGATCCTCGGGACGACGCCCGGCGGCAACCTCTACTGCTGACGCCGGGCGCGTGGTGTCATGCGAGGTGTCATGCACCTGACCGAATGTCGAAAGGGCACCTCCCATGCGCACCCCCCAGGCCCTGCTCGCCACGACCGCCGCGCTGGCCGCAGCGGTCGTGGCGCCCCCGACCGCCGCCGTCGCCGCCGCTGTTCCGGTACCGGGCACCTACTACGTCCAGAGCGCGACGACCGGACTCAACGCTGCCGACACCGGCGGCGCGGTCGAGCAGCACAGACCCCGCGGCAACGAGGATCGTCAGCAGTGGCGGTTGACGTCCGGCGGATCCTCGTACCTGCTGGAGAACACCGACGCGCCCGGCACCTGCCTCGGCCGCAGCGGCGACCTGGCCGCCACCGTCGCCTGCACGAGCGGTGACGCCGCGTGGGAGATCTCGGCGACCGGCGCCGACCGCTACCGCCTCACGGTTCCGGGGACCGCACGTCACCTCGCGGTGGCCCCCAGGACGACCGGAACCAACTACCCGGCGCGCCTGACCCTGAGCGGCCCGGGTGACCTCGCCACCTGGTACCTCACGCCGGTCGACCCGGCCACCGCCCCCATGCCGCCGCAGGATCGCCGCACCCTGGACCAGGTCACCTTCCTCACCACGCACAACGCGTACGCCAACGGCGTCGACGGCGGCTTCGCCCCGCCCTT
The DNA here is from genome assembly GCF_000717875.1 of Streptomyces sp. NRRL S-455. Classification (GTDB taxonomy): domain Bacteria; phylum Actinomycetota; class Actinomycetes; order Streptomycetales; family Streptomycetaceae; genus Streptomyces. The sequence goes on along the minus strand of NZ_JOCT01000002.1, from coordinate 215,998 downwards.
CGTCAATCTCGTCCCCAACCAGACCCGCGGGATCGAACGCCAACTCGCGGATGGAGTACGTGGGTTCATGCTGGACATCCACCAGACCCCGGACGGCGCGATCCTCTGCCACAACAGCTGCACCCTCGTCAGCAGGCCGGTCGCCCTCTGGGTCGACCTCCAGCGCATGGTCGACTTCCTGAAGGCCCACCCCGACCAGGTCGTCACCGTCTTCCTGGAGGACTATGTCGAGCCGGATGTCCTGCGCGACGAACTCGCCCGCGTCAACGGACTGTCGGACGTGCTGTACCGGCCGGACCTCACGGGCGTCCGGCAGAACGGCTGGCCGACCATGGCCGGCCTGATCGCCGGCAACGACCGGCTGCTGATCTTCACCGACCGCAGCCGCTCCGCCGACCAGGCCGCGGGCCTGACCCGGGACAGCTTCGGCGTCATGTACCAGAGAGAGTGGACCGTCGAGAACCACTGGTCCATGGGCTCGGGTGTCGGTTCGTCCGACTGGTCCTGCTACAGCCGGTGGTACGACGCGAACACCAACATTCCGCTGACCCGTACCGAACCCGGCTTCCGTCCCCTGTTCGTCATGAACCACTTCCGAGACGTCCCGATCACCGGCACCGCCGGCACGGACAACACCAAACTCGCCGACCGGGCCCGGCGGTTCTGCCAGCCCGCCGCCCGCAAGAAGCCCACCTTCCTCGCCGTCGACCACTACGACCGCGGTGACCCGGGCTCCGCCGTCGCCGCCCTCAACTCGTACACATATCCGTGAACCGGCCGCACCGGTCCGCCATCTGTGTGAGACTCCGCCGATGAGCTCACCGATGATCACCGCGGACGCCGCCGGCACCTGGAAACTCGGCGACCTGCCCGTCCACCGCCTCGGCTTCGGCGCGATGCGGCTGACGGGCAGCGCCGCCTTCCACCACGGCACACCGAGCGACCGGGACACGCCGATCGCCGTCCTGCGCAAGGCGGTCGATCTCGGTGTGAACCACATCGACACGGCCGCCTTCTACTTCTCGTCACTGCGCTCCGCCAACGAACTCATCAACAGCGCGCTGGCGCCGTACCCCGATGACCTCGTCATCGTCACCAAGGTGGGCCCCCACCGGACCTACGACGGGGAGTGGGGCACCTCGGCCCGTCCCGAAGAGCTGCGCGGGCACGTCGAGGAGAACCTGCGTCAGCTCGGCCGCGACCACCTCGACGTGGTCAACCTGCGCCGGATGCCGAACTACGACTCGATCGCCGAGCACTTCGGCGCCCTCGCGGAACTGCGTGAGGCTGGTCTGATCCGGCACCTCGGCCTCTCCAACGTCGAGGCCCGGCATCTCGCCGAGGCGCAGGCCATCGCGCCGGTGGTATGTGTGCAGAATCGATACGCCATCGACCGCCCCGACCCCACCGCCGACGAACTGCTGCGGATCTGCGGCGAACAGGGTGTCGCCTTCGTCCCGTTCTACGCCGTCGCCGGCGAGAGCGGGGAGCGCGGCGCCACCACGGCCCACGACGAGGACGTCCGAGCCGTGGCCCGCGCCCACGGTGCGAGCCCCGCGCAGATCCGCATCGCCTGGACCCTGCACCAGGGCTCGCACGTCCTCGTCATCCCCGGCACCGGCAACCCCGAGCACCTGGCACAGAACGTGGCGGCCGGTGCCATCCGCCTCACCGACCAGGAACTGGACCGGTTGAGCGCGTCGCGGAGCAGCGCTGAAAGGTGAAGGCGCCCCCGACGCCGCCGGGGTTCGGAGAGCGACCGAGGTGGGCGCACGGCCCGCCGTCGTCGTCCGCCGCCTCACCGGTCACGCCCGCCGGGCGCTCAGACCACCCAGGTCCCGTCCCGCATGAGGTGCCGCCGGGGCAGTTCGTGCTCCTCGCACCACGCCTGCACCGCGTGCGGGCGCACCCGGAAGAACGCGTACGAGGCGTTCTTCTCGCGCGGATCCCAGCCGGTCTTCGCACGGAACGCCTCGGCCGCGGCCCGTGGCACCTCGGCAGCCGTGAACGTCTCCACGTCACCGTCGAGGAGCACGACGTCACGCGTGTCGCCGAAGGCCAGCCGGGTCCGCCGGCCCTCCCGCAGATTGCGGCCCGTCGGATTGGCCGGCCGGGTGCACAGCCACACGGCCTCGTCGTGCCATACGAACCACAGCGGTACCAGACAGGGCACCCCTTCGGCGTCAGCGGTGGCGGCCCAGATGTCGGTCTCGCGCTCCAGGCGGTCCAGCAGGTCCGCCTTGCGCCGCTCGGGAGTCCGAGGCGGTTCGGTGATCTTCATGAGCGGCACGCTAGCGGGGTGCGCGAGCGTCACACCTCGGGCGGGGGGCGTAGGCCCGAGTCCTAGGTCCTCGGATCTTCGAGGTACTGCGCCGTCCCCTCTCCGAGGGACCAGTCGGCCGGCTCGTTCTCCGTCAGCACGACGAAAACGTTCCGCGGCTCGGTGCCCGCGTACGCGTGCGCGAGTTCGGCGATCCTCCGGTACAGCGCCTGCTTCTGCGCGGGCCGGCGACCGCTGCGCAGCGTGATCGTGATATAGGCGATGCCGTCGTCGCGGCGGATGCCGAGGTAGTCGTCGCAGCGCAGGGTGCTGTTGGTGCCGTCGTGATCCACCAGGACCTGGAACCGGTCGTCCGGCGGGATGCCGATCGTCTCGACCAGGGCGTCCTGGACGGCACGGCCGAGTGCGGCGAGGCGCTCGGGACCGGCGCGGAGCGTGTCTATGCGGACGAACGGCATGAGGGTCCTCCTCAGGGTCGACGATCATGAGTGTACATACTAGTAGTTACAGAATCGTCGGGCCTGGTTGGCGTGCAGGGAGTTTTACGTATAACCTCTCCGGTCAACCACCCGCTCCGAGAGGTCCCGATGAGACGCGTCGCCCTGGTCACCCTCGTCGTCGACGACTACGACGAGGCGATCCGCTTCTACACCGAAGCCCTGGGGTTCCGGCTCGTCGAGGACGCGCCGAGGCCCGACGGGTCCCGCTGGGTCGTCGTCGACCCCGGGCCTCCGGGAGCGGGCACCGGACTGCTGCTCGCCCGCGCCAAGGGGGAGGCGCAGGCCGCCCGGGTCGGGGACCAGGCCGGCGGGCGCGTCGGGTTCTTCCTGCATACCGACGACTTCGCCCGCGATCACGCTCGTATGGCCGCGGCGGGCGTGACGTTCCTGGAGGAGCCCCGCCACGAGCCGTACGGGACCGTCGCCGTCTTCCAGGACCTGTACGGCAATCGCTGGGATCTGCTCCAGCCCGCCGGCTGACCCCCGCCCGTCCGTTTCGAACCACCTGCTCGAGGAAACACCACCATGACTACTACGCGTGTAGATTCCGAAGTGATCCGCCGCCTCCCCAAGGCCGTGTTGCACGACCACCTCGACGGCGGCCTGCGCCCCGCCACCGTGGTGGAACTCGCCGACGCGATCGGACACACCCTGCCCACCACCGACCCCGGAGAGCTCGCCGCCTGGTACTACGAGGCCGCCAACTCCGGCGACCTGGTGCGTTACATAGCGACCTTCGAGCACACTCTCGCCGTCATGCAGACCCGCGAGGGCCTGCTGCGCACCGCCGAGGAGTACGTCCTCGACCTCGCGGCCGACGGGGTCGTCTATGGCGAGGTGCGGTACGCCCCCGAGCTGAACACCAACGGCGGGCTGACCCTCGCCGAGGTCGTCGAGACCGTGCAGGAAGGCCTCGCCGCCGGTATGGCGAAGGCCGCGGCCGCCGGCACTCCGGTGCGCGTCGGGACCCTGCTGTGCGGCATGCGGATGTTCGACCGGGTGCGCGAGGCCGCTGACCTGGCCGTCGCCTTCCGGGACGCCGGTGTCGTCGGCTTCGACATCGCGGGAGCCGAGGCCGGCTTCCCCGCCGCGGACCACCTCGAGGCCTTCGAGTACCTGCGTCGCGAGAGCGTGCCGTTCACCATCCACGCCGGCGAGGCCGACGGCCTGTCCAGCATCCACCAGGCTCTGCAGATCTGCGGCGCCCAGCGCATCGGCCACGGCGTGCGCATCACCGACGACATCCCCGACCTCGCGGCCGGGAAGCTCGGCAGGCTCGCCGGCTGGGTGCGCGACCGGCGCATCGCGCTGGAGATGTGCCCGACCTCCAACCTCCAGACCGGTGCCGCGGCCTCCATCGCCGAACACCCGATCACCGCGCTGAAGGACCTCGGTTTCCGTGTCACCCTCAACACCGACAACCGGCTGGTGTCGGGCACCACGATGACCCGCGAGATGTCGCTGCTGGTCGAGCAGGCGGGCTGGAGCGTCGAGGATCTGCGCACGGTGACGGTGAACGCCCTGAAGAGCGCGTTCCTCCCGTTCGACGAGCGGAACGCGCTCATTCGGGACGTGGTGCTGCCCGGCTACGAGGCCGCGCTCTGAAGCAGTCCCCTGAGGTAGGCGGCCTGTCCGATGTGCTGGAGATCGTCGGACAGGACGCTGACCAGCCGGACGCCCAGACTGACCGGCGGGTCCCAGCGTTCGTCGACGATGCGCTCCAGGTCCTTGGCGGCCAGGCCGTGCAGCGCGTCGAGGGTCTGCGTGTGCACCGCGTCGTAGTAGCCGGTCAGCAGATCACCCGAATCGACACGGACCTTGGCGACCTTGGCCGGGCTGTGCCCGTAGCCCGTGTCGTGCCGCGGCAGACCCAGCCCGAAACGCTTCTCCCAGTCCTGGGACAGCCAGACCTGGTCGAGGTCGAAGGCGTCGGCGACGTGGTCGTCCTGGACGCGGGTGAGGTGCCAGACCAGCCAGGCGATGGAGTTGGTGCCGGGGGAGGGACGGGCGCTCAGGGCGTCGGGCCCGAGCCCCTCGACGGTGGCGTGGACTTCTTCGCGGATGCGGTTGTAGCCGTCGATGAGGATGTCCTTCGCATGCATGGCTCCACCATCGCGCATCGCCGCGTCCCGTGCGTCCCGGCCTGGAACTCCCGACGGAATGATCTTCGAGGTGGCTGGATCCAGGGTCGCTGATCCGAGGGTGCGAGGTGGCTCGGTCGGAGCCGTTTGATCGCACTGATCCTGCCCGGGCGGGCACAGTGGAAGGACCCCTTATCCGCCAGCGGTCTCCAGCAGTGCCATCAGTGCCCGGGCCGCCGGGCTGGTGGCCTGGCTGGGCGGCAGCAGCGCCACCGTCTCGTAGACGGCCTCGCCGGTCCCCTTCACGGGCAGTGCGGTCAGGGAGGCACGCTTGTGCGCGAAGTGCCGCGGCACGACGGCGACCCCCAGGTTCTCGTCGACCAGATCGAGCAGCGTGTGCACGTCGTTCACCTCCAGGGCCACGGTCCGCCGCACGCCCGCCGCGGCGAACACGGCGTCGGTGGTGCGCCGCGGCCCCCAGTCGGGCTGGAAGTCGACGAACACCTCCCCGCCCAGTTCCTCCGGCGTGACGGCCGCCCCCACCGCGGCGAGCCGGTGGCTGGAGTGGCAGAGCAGCGTCATCGGCTCGCTGGTCAGCGGCACCGACCGCAACTGGTCGCTGTCGGCCTGGGTCCGCACGGCGAAGGCCAGGTCGAGCCGCCCGGCCGCGACGTCGTCCGCGAGCGCCCCCGACCCCGCCTGCCGCAGACAGATCTCCACGTCCGGATGACGGTGCCGGAACGCGGCCAGCAGCCCCGCCACATGCACCCCGGCGATGCACTGCTCGCTGCCCAGTGCGAGCATGCCGCGCAGTACGCCCTGCACCGCCGCCACCGCCTCGTGCGCCGTCCGCACCTGCGCGAGGATGCGCTCCGCCTCGACGAGCAGCGCCCGCCCGGCCGGGGTGAGTGTCACCCGCCGGGTCGTGCGCACGAACAGCGGTGTCTGCAGCTCCCGCTCCAGCGCCCGGATCGAGGCCGACAGGCCCGACTGGGACACCAGGAGGCGTTCCGCCGCCCGGGTGAAGTGCTGGTCCTCGGCGACCGCGACGAAGTGCTGCAGATGACGCAGTTCCATGACTGAGAAGCGTAGTCGCTGAATTCCATCGGATTCTTCTGTTGGACGCATGGGAGCAGGTCACGCCAGAGTGGGCACCGGTTGTTTCCCGACCGTGTCAACCCCTCTGGAGTCGCGTTGTACACCGCACACCCCGACCGCTACGCGGACATGCCCTACCGGCGCACCGGACGCAGCGGTCTGAAGCTCCCCGCGCTCTCGCTCGGCCTGTGGCACAACTTCGGCCCGGACCGGCCCGTCGAGACCCAGCGCGCCATCCTGCGCCGCGCCTTCGACCTCGGCGTCACCCACTTCGACCTCGCCAACAACTACGGCCCGCCGCCCGGCGCCGCCGAGACCGCGCTGGGCGGGTTCCTGAAGTCGGACTTCGCGGCCTACCGCGACGAGCTGATCATCTCCACCAAGGCCGGCTACCTGATGTGGCCCGGGCCGTACGGCGAGTGGGGCTCGCGCAAGTACGTGCTGTCCTCGCTGGACCAGAGCCTGAAGCGGATGGGCCTGGACTACGTCGACATCTTCTACTCGCACCGCCCCGACCCGGACACCCCGCTGGAGGAGACCATGGGTGCCCTGCACTCGGCGGTGCAGCAGGGCAAGGCGCTCTACGTCGGTGTCTCCAACTACTCCGCCGAGCAGACCCGCGAGGCCGCCCGCATCCTGAGCGAGCTGGGCACCCCGCTTCTCATCCACCAGCCGCGCTACTCGATGCTGGACCGCCGCCCGGAGGACGAGGGCCTGCTGGACGCCCTCGACGAGCTCCAGGTCGGCTCCATCGTCTTCTCCCCGCTGGAGCAGGGACTGCTCTCCGCGCGCTACCTCGATGGCATCCCCGAGGGCTCCCGGGCCGCGAGCGACAGCCCGTTCCTGAACTCCGACGCCGTCACGGAGGAGCTCGTGGACCGGCTGCGCGACCTGAACGACGTCGCCAAGTCCCGCGGCCAGACGCTCGCCCAGCTGGCGCTGGCCTGGGTGCTGCGCGGCGGCCGGGTGACGTCCGCGCTGGTCGGCGCGAGCAGTGCGCGGCAGCTGGAGGACAGCGTCGGCGCGATCGGCAACCTGGACTTCGACGCGGACGAGCTGGCCAGGATCGACGCGATCGTCAAGCCGTGACCCGGCGGCCTGCCCGGGGGCCCACGGGCAGGCCGGCTAGGAACTGATCCGCTCCTCCAGGCGGACGGTCACCGTGCCGCCAGTCATGCCCCCGGAGGCCGCTCGCCGGGTTTCGGCCAACTCCGGGTGTGAATATGCCAGGAGAGTGGCCGGAAAGTCGTGGTTACAGTGGTTCAGCAGTGAACATACTGACCTGCGAGAGCGCTTCACCTCGAGCGACGGCGCCCTTACGCGCAGCACGCGAGCCGCGGTGGGACACCGCCGGGCCGGCAGGCGGGCGGGCAACGGGGGAGGGTCACGTGCACGACGAGTTTCTGTGCCACGTCACGGCGTACGGAGTCTGCGACGGCCGCCGCATCGGAGTGCCCCTCGGCACCTACCGGGCACCCACTCTCGCCCTCGCCCTGTGGTGGCTGCGCGACCGCGCCTCCTGGATCGCCCAGCGCCTCGACCCCCGGCCCGACGCCGAGCACTTACCGCCGGGCGCGCTCGTGCCGGTCCCCGACACCGTGCCCGACGTGCCCGCGCTGCTGCGCGCCTGGTGCGCCGATCCCGCGCAGCAGGAGCGGGTCGCCGAGGAGTTGGCGGCCGGACGGCTGGTGCGGATCGCCACCAGCGACGACACCACCGAGTACGAACTGCTCGCCGAGTCCGTGGACGCCCTGCGAATGCAGCGGACGGCTTCCACGCTGGGCGTGCCCGTGGCCTGACCCGCTCACCGAGTCACATACCGGGCAGATCGGTAGAATCTTGGTCATGGCGCAGCCGTCGGTAGCACCAGAACTCGTCCTGGAGACCGAGACGGGCTCCACGGTGATGACGCCGGGCCACGACTACCACGTAGGACGCGACCCGTTGAGCGACATCGTCCTCGACGACGACCGGGTCTCATGGCACCACGCCGTGCTGCGACCGAACGACGGGCACTGGACCATCCAGGACGCGAACAGCACCAACGGCACCTACACCGATGGCCGGCGCGTCCGCGAGTGGGACGTCGGACCCGGCAGCGTCATCCGCTTCGGCAGCCCGGCGGACGGGCCGCGCGTCACCCTGCTGGGCCGTCCCGCGCCGACCCCGGAGCGCCCCTCCGCAGTCTCCATGCCGGCCTCGACCGGAACCTACCGGCAGCCGACGACCGTACGCCCGCTGCCCACCCGCACGGTCCGCATCGGCCGCGCGACGGACAACGATCTGGTCATCGACGACCTGGTGGTCTCCCGGCGGCACGCCGAACTGCGCGCCCTGCCCGACGGCACGTACGAGATCACCGACCTGGGCAGCCACAACGGCACGTACCTCAACGGCAGCCCCGTCACCAGCGCCCCGGTCGGCCAGGGCGACATCGTCGGCATCGGCCACTCGGCGTTCTGCCTGGTCGGCGACGAACTCCAGGAGTACGTCGACACCGGCGAGGTCTCCCTCGACGTGCAGGACCTCACGGTCACCGTCGACCGAGGCCGCAAGACGCTCCTCGACCACGTGTCCTTCCCGGTGGAGGAGAAGTGCCTGCTCGCCGTGGTCGGACCGAGCGGCGCCGGCAAGTCCACGCTCCTCAACGCCCTCACCGGCCAGCGGCCCGCCGGCCACGGCACCGTCCTCTACGACGGCCGCGACCTGTACCACGACTACGCGGAGCTGCGCCAGCGCATCGGCCTGGTCCCGCAGGACGACATCCTGCACGCCCAGCTGACCGTCCGCAAAGCACTCTCCTACGCCGCCGAACTGCGCTTCCCGCAGGACACGGCCAAGGCCGAGCGGCGCGCCCGGGTCGACGAGGTGATCCGCGAACTGGGCCTGGAGCAGCGCGCCGACCAGCCCGTGCACAGCCTCTCCGGCGGCCAGCGCAAACGCGTCAGCGTGGCCCTGGAGCTGCTGACGAAACCGTCGCTGCTGTTCCTCGACGAGCCGACCTCGGGGCTGGACCCCGGCATGGACCGCTCGGTGATGCACATGCTGCGCGGCCTGGCCGACGACGGCCGGACCGTCATCGTCGTCACCCACAGCGTGCTCAGCCTGGACGTCTGCGACCGGCTCCTGGTGCTCGCGCCCGGCGGCAGGATCGCCTACTACGGGCCGCCCGAGGACGCCCTGCCGTACTTCGGCTTCGAGCAGTGGCCGGAGGCCTTCGAGGCCTTCGACCGGGACACGCACCGCGGCTGGGCCGAGGAGTACCTCGAGTCGCCCTTCCACACCCGGTACGTCGCCGACGCCACCGCACAGCCCCGGCAGCCCCGGTCCGAGCCTGTCGTCATCACCGCGCCGCCCCGGCCGCGCAGCCGGTCCGCCCAGCTGAACACCCTGATGCGCCGGTACGCCTCCGCGCTCAGCTCCGACCGCACGTTCCTGATCATCATGATCGCCCTGCCGTTCGTGATGGGCGTGATGGCGCGGGCCCTGTCGGGCGGCGAACTGACCGCCGACACGGCAATGAACACGCTGCTCATCCTCTGCGTCGGCGCGGTACTCACCGGTGCCGCCAACGCGGTGCGCGAGCTCGTCAAGGAACGCGTGATCTACCAGCGGGAGCGGACGGTGGGCCTGTCCAGATCCGCGTACCTCATGTCGAAGGTCGTCGTGCTGGGCGTCATCACCGTGCTGCAGGCGGTGGTACTGACCCTGGTCGCCCTGCTCGGCGTGGACCTCGGCGCGCCCGGCGGTGAAGGCGTGCTGATGCCGCCCCTGGTGGAGATCGCGGTCGCCGTCGCCCTGCTGGCGTTCACTGCGATGATGCTCGGGCTGCTCATCTCGGCGCTGGTGCGCAAGGAAGAGGTGACGATGCCCCTGCTCGTGCTCGTCGCCATCGTCCAGGTCGTCTTCTGCGGCGCCCTGCTGAAACTGGACGGCGTGCCCGGGCTCGAGCAACTCGGCTGGCTGGTGCCGGCGCGCTGGGCACTGGCCGCGATGGCCGGCACCGTCGAGCTGGCTCGGATCGTGCCCGACGACCTGACCGAGGACCCGCTCTTCGAGCACTCGGCGGGTACCTGGCTGCTCGACGTCGGGATGCTGGTCGTGTTGTCGCTGCTCTTCGGCTTCCTCGTGTCCCGGCTGCTGCGCCGGCACGAACCGGCCGTGATGCGGAAGTAGGGGGCGCCTGTGACGACTCCCGGTTTCCGGCCCACCCACATCGTCCCGCAGCACGGGATGCCGGCCTGGGAGGCCCCCGACCCGGCCCGGCCCACCGTGGACCTCGACGCCCTGCTGCCGGTGCAGCTCCTCGAACGGCAGGGCGACTGGGGGCATGTGCTGTGCTTCAACGGCTGGGCGGCCTGGGTCGACGGCCGCCGCCTGGTCGCGATACCCCAGGACCCGCCCTCGGCGGACGGTCCGCTCACGCGCAGTGCCGATCCGCGTCCGCTGCTGGGGCGCGCGCAGGAGGCCCTGGCGCGTTACCGGTCCGCGGTGGAGGACCTCGCGAACGGCATGGACGGGGAGTCCTTCCACACCCGCACGCACGGGCTGCGGGTCGGTGTCGTGGTCGACGGCGAGTCGGTGTGGCTCTACGACGCGGCGCACGGGCACTGGGTGTATTCCGAGGGCGCCGGGACGACCACTTACGCGACGGACGAGACACCCCGGGCCGACCCGGCGTCGCGCCCGGCCCGGGCCCCGGCGCGTGCCCCGACGCGGGTCGTGCCGCCGGAAGCCGCGGGGGAGACGCCCGGGGCCGAGGAGGGGCTCCGGGCTGAGGAGACGGCTCGTCCCGCCGGGGCGCCCGCCACGCCGCCCGAGCCCACGCGGGTGGTGTCGCCCGAGGCGCCTGAGCCGCCACGAGACGCGCCGCCTGCCGCTCCCGAACCGACGCGTGTGGTGTCCTCCGACGCTCCCGAGCCCACGCGCCTCGTCTCTCCCGAAGAGGCCGAGGAAGTGAGCAGGCCCGCGGAGGCGCCGCCCACGCGTGTCGTGTCGCCCGGGGAGACCGAGGAAGAGGAACAGCCCCCGGAGGCGCCGCCCACTCGGGATGTGGGGTCAGAGCCGACCAGGGTCGTGTCGCCCGAGGGTGATGCCCGGTGAATCGCGAGACGAGTCTGTTCTCGGGGCGGCCGTCCGAGCTGATCGGCCAGCAGATCGCCGGGTACCGCATCGAGCAGGAGATCGGGCGCGGCGGCATGGCTGTCGTCTACCGCGCCCGCGACCTGCGTCTGGAACGCACCGTCGCGCTCAAGCTGCTCGCCCCCGAGCTCGCCCGCAACGACACCTTCAGGCGCCGGTTCACCCACGAGTCCAGGGCCGCCGCCGCGATCGACCACCCGCACATCGTGCCGGTGTTCGAGGCCGGCGAGACCGACGGCGTGCTGTACATCGCCATGCGCTTCGTCGCCGGCAGCGACCTTCGCCATCTCCTGGACCGGGAAGGCCCGTTGCCTCCCGCGACAGCCCTGCGCGTCGCCGCGCAGGTCGCCTCCGCGCTCGACGCGGCCCATGAGCACGGTCTGGTGCACCGGGACGTCAAGCCCGGCAACATCCTGGTGTCCCGCGGCACCGACAGCGACCACCCCGAGCACGTCTACCTCACCGACTTCGGCCTGACGAAGAAGTCGCTGTCGCTGACCGGCTTCACCACGGTCGGCCAGTTCGTCGGCACGCTCGACTACGTCGCCCCCGAGCAGATCTCCGGCAAGCCGGTCGACGCCCGCTGCGACGTCTACGGCTTCGCCTGCGTCGTCTACGAGATCCTCGCCGGCCATCCGCCCTTCCGCCGGGACGACGACATGGCCCTGCTGTGGGCCCACCAGTACGACGCCCCGCCGCCGCTGACCGACACCCGGTCCGATCTCGCCCCGCAGACCGATCCGGTCTTCGCCAGGGCCCTCGCCAAGAGCCCCGACGACCGGTACCCGTCCTGCCTGGACTTCGTCGCCGCCCTGCGGGCCGCGACGACCGGCGGCGTGCCCGATGCCGGGCGCGGCCCCACCCCGGTGCCCCGGCAGTCGGAGAACGAGCGGCCGAAGCCGCCCCCGCGCTGGGCCGAACCGGTCTTCCTGGAGCGGATGTAGACACGGCCACCGGACAGTCGTGTGCCCGGCGTCAGCCCTCCTGCCCGGCGCGCACCTCGCCCCGCCGCCGTACCTGCCGTGCCAGGAGCGCCCCGGCGAACCCGGTGACCAGCCCCCACGGGACCGCCAGACCGACCGCACCCCACAGCCTGGGCCTGAGGAACAGCTCGCCCGTCAGGCCACCGCCCAGGTCGCCGAGGCCGAGCACGGACAGGCCGTAGTGCGCGGAGATGCGCCCGACCAGACAGATCATGAACACGGTCAGCATGAGGGCGACCGCCATGTGCACGGCGTGCTGCCAGGTCCGGATCCGGGCCGGTGACCGGGCCGCCATCACGAACGCGGCGGCGACCAGCAGCACCACGTCCACGACCAGCAGCCACCACACCCTGCCGTCGTACTCGGAGAGCGTCCGCAGGTTGAGCTCGGAGATGTCCGGGGTGCGCAGCACCTCGTCGAGCACATGCGGCATCGGCAGTCCGAACGGCCCCTCCACCCGGCCGTTCCAGGTGGCTCCCAGGCCGATCGTGAACGCGAGCCAGACCAGGTTGGGCATGCCGAGCAGGATCACCGCGAACGTCTCCCTGGCGTGCCCCTTGGTGGCCGCCACGACCAGGGCGATGACCACGCCGATGGCGACGCAGGCCAGCAGCAGCGCGACCATCGCGTAAGCGGCCGGCCGCACCGACGTCTGGAAGCGCAGCAGCCCGGCCGGCAGCGGCGCCCCGCGCGACACCAGCAGGGCCAGCACCAGCACACCGGCCAGCCACACCACGCCGACGAACACGGACAGCGGAACGTCGGTGGTGAAGCCGATCTTCGGCGAGGCGCCGAAGATGTCCCCCAGTTCACCCAGCGTGTCGTCACCGAGCGAGATGTCGAAGGTGTGGCGGGCGGCGAGCGTCAATGCGATCAGCGCGAGAAGCCACAGGGAAGCGATCCTGCCGGCCCAGCCGGCCAGCTCCGCGGTACCGGCGACCGCGCGGTGCCGCAACGGCCGGAGGAACCCCCAGGCGATCACCAGTGCCCCGGTGAGCGTGACGGACAACGGGATCACCGTCAGGCCCGCCTGCGTGTCGGCGAGGTCGCCGGCGCTCCCGGAGAGCCGCACGGTGCCCCCGACGGCCGTGACCATCGTGGCCGCGACGACGGGTCCGAACGCGCCGTCCGGGAGATCCGCGGCCCCGGCCGCCCACAGTCCGAGCGAAGCCACTACCGCCATGGCGAGCAGTCCGCCGACCACCGTGACGAGGGCGTGCACCCAGCCGTGGCGGGCGACCGCCCGCTCGCCGGAGGTACGAGCCTGGCCGAAGGGGGTGCGCGAACTCACGCTGCCACGCTAAGCAGCACCGGTGCCGGGCGCCCGTCGGGAGGTCCGTCCGCGTCGGCTTGCGGGGCAGACGGGACTGGGGCACACAATGAACTCGTAGTGGAACAAGCGGCGTACATCGGTGCATAACGCACCAAGAGTGTGAAGGCCGCAGAGAACCACGTGGGAAGAGAGCTCGTGAGCGTCGAACCGCCGTCCTCCGGCCGCCCCACAGGGCCGCCCTCGGGCCCGCTGTCCGGCCCCTCCCAGCCGCCGTCGGGGGGCGGCGGGCCGCCCTCCGAGCCGCCCAGCGGCGGCGGTACGTCGCCGGAGCCCCGTCGCCCGTGGTGGGGTTCCGCGCCCCGTGTCGCGCTGATCGCCGGCGCCGTCGTGGTGGCCGTGATCCTGGCCGTGGTGTTCACCCGGTCCGACGGCGGCACCGGCGCCTCCGACGGCGCCACCAGCACGTCCGACGGCGAGGTCTTCCTTCAGCCGGCGGCGGACACCGGGCCGGACCCGTTCACCGACTCGACGGCCGAGCAGAGCTCCGCCCCGCCGGTCACTCCCACGCCCGCCGGAACGGCGCCGCAGAACACCGTCCGGGGCGTGCGGGGCGGAACGCCCGGCCTGTACGGCGGCACCCGCAACGTCTCCAGCTGCGACGTGGAGAAGCAGATCACGTACCTCAGGGAGACCCCGGACAAGCAGCGCGCGTTCGCCTCGGTCCAGCGCATCGACCCGCCCGACGTTCCCGCCTACCTGCGCTCGCTCACCCCTGTGCAGCTGCGTATGGACACCTGGGTCACCAACCACGGCTACAAGGACGGCCGGGCCACCAGCTACCAGGCCGTCCTCCAGGCCGGCACGGCCGTACTCGTCGACGACCGCGGTGTGCCCCGGGCGCGCTGCGCGTGCGGCAACCCGCTGAGCCCGCCGGTCCCCCAGCGGACCCCGTCGAAGACGACCGGAGACAAGTGGCCGGGGTACAGGTCGTCGGGCATCGTCAGGGTCACACCCGCGCCGGAGCCCGTCGAGGTCTTCGTCGTGTGCGAGCCCGACGGCGAGTGGTTCGAGCGTCACAAGGGCGACACGGGCAAGAAGGACCGCAAGACCGAACCGCCGGACGGGGCGTCCCCGTCGGCGACCGTGCCCACGCCGACGTCGCCGACGGACTCGACCTCGTCGCAGCCGCCCACGAGCGAACCGCCGACCTCGGACACGGAGACGTCGTCGGAGCCGCCGACGGACGAGTCGCCGCCCCCGACCGGGAACGACACCGGGGGTGAAACCGGGACCGACACGGGGACCAGCCCCGGAGGTGAAACGTCGGAGCAGGCCCCGGCATCCTGACTCAGCCGGCGCGCACCACCAGGGCGTACTCGCCGAGCCCGAGCAGACGGTCGGCCGGAAGATCGCCGTGGACGGTACGGACCGCCTCGATGCGGCCGGTCTCCGGCTCGAACACGACGTCCTGGACCGTGCCGAGCTGGTCGCCCGTCTCGGAGAGGATCCTCAGACCCGGCAGTTCGTGATGCGGCGGTACCTCGGCCGGGGCCGTGGGCGAGCGGACGAGCACGGCGTCCGGACCCACGGCGTGCAGGGCGCCCCAGGCCAGCACCGTCTCCCTGCGGGGGTGCCTGCCGCGCACGCGGACATGGGTGACCACACCCGACGGGGCGTCGACCGTCAGCGACCTCAGGACGCCGATCTCCTCCGCTTCGGCCAGCGTCAGCACCGGCAGACCCCGGGCCTGTGAGAACAGCATCATGACGGCGCCCCCTTCCGGCCCGCGTGGAAGGCGCCGGCCCGGGCCGCGAAGGACGGCAGGTCGCCGGCGATGTAGCGGGTGGCGTCCGCGGGGATGACCAGCGCCCGGCCCGAGACGGCGAGCGTCTCGCCACGCGGAACGTAGACCCGGTGCCGACGGCGCCTCGAACCCTGCACCAGCGCCTTGTCCGCGGCGATCCGGAAACCCACGACCCGGCCGCTGGTGCCGCCCTCGACGACCACGTCGAGGACCGTGCCGACCGCTGTGCCCTCGTCGGTCAGCACCCGCGCGTGCAGGACCCGGCCCTGATGGGCCTCCCGGCGGGCCACCACGACGGGTGTCTCCGCCAGGACCCCGGCATCGGCGATCATGACCGCGTCATGGCCCAGCGCGTGCACCCCGGCCCAGGGCAGGCTCTGCTTCAGGGGGCCCGACAGCAGGCCCCGGCCACTGAGCGTGAAGCCGGTGATACGCCCGGCCCCGGCATCGAAGACGGTGTCCTTGATCTGCGCGACCGCCTCGCCGCCCAGGGTGACCACCGGCAGGGTCGTCAGGCTCCGCGCCGCCATCAGTTCGTTCATGGCAGGCCCTTCCCGCCGCGCCGGCGCCGGACCGCGATGACCGTGCCCGACCGCCGGCCGGCCTGCACGGCGAGCGTCACCGCCGTGACGGCGGCGAGCGCCGCGACCACCATGACCAGCCACATCCACCAGACCACCGCGCACCTCCGGCGATCCGCGCCGGTCGCCCTCGACCGGCCCCTGACTTCCGGGTGCCCCGCGCACGGGGGACAATGCCCTGCGGGACGGGCCGAGGACCTGTCAGGACTGCGAAGCCCGGCTCGGGGTACGAGCACTGGTGCAGAGCGTCCGGCCAGTCCGGCTTCCCAGAGAGAAACGCATGATCGACCACCTGGACGGGGCAGTGATACCGACTGGTTTCGACGTGCCCGTGGAACCGCTTCGGCGGGCGGCACACTACACCGGCGAGCAGGGATGCATCGCCGAGGCGCGGTCCTTCGCCGCGCTCTTTCTCGACCAGCTCAGGACCGAGTGGTGTGCCCGCATCGACGACCGGGCCGACGGCGCAGTGCAGCTCGTGGTGAGCGAACTGGTCACCAACGCGGACCGGCACAGCAACGGGCCGTACATCCTTGAGCTCGTCGGGACGGATACCTCGGTGACCGTGTCGGTCTACGACAGCAGCTCCTCACTGCCTCGCATCTTTCCCCGCAATCCCGAGCGCATCGGGCGGCACGGTCTGGAGATCGTCCACGCGCTCGCGGAGGAGGTCGACGTGGAACGGGTGCCGGTGGGCAAGCGGGTGCGCGCCGTGCTGCCGCTCGAGAGCGGAACCAGCGCAACCAGCGCAACCAGCGGATAGGCTGTCCGGGGCCGTCAGGGAGTGATGTCAGGCGGGCCGCCTTTGTGCCGTCCGCTGGTCAGTCGTTCGCGGCGACAACTGCGCCCGGACACACTCGGGACACACGCGCGGGTGCCGCCCCCGAAGAGGGGACGGCACCCGCTGGTTCCGTCCTCGCCGGCCGTGTCAGGCGCAGCCCAGCTCGCCCAGCATGCCTTCGCGCAGCCGTGTGATGATCCGCTTGATCAGCCGGGAGACATGCATCTGGGAGCAGCCGAGCCGCTCACCGATCTCCGCCTGGGTGGCCTCCTCCACGAACCGCATGTGGATGATCTGCCGGTCGCGCTCGCTGAGCTCGGCCATCAGCGGGGCGAGTGAGTGGAAGTCCTCGACGAGCCGCAGACCGTCCTCCTCCACGCCGATGAAGTCGGCCAGGACCGCTTCGCCGCCCTCCGGGCCGTCGCCGGTGAGCGCGGCGTCCAGCGAGGACGAGTTGTAGCCGTTGGAGGCGATCTGCCCCTCGACGACCTCCTTCTCGGAGATGTTCATCAGCGTGGCCAGTTCGGCGACCGTCGGCTCGCGGTCCAGCCGGCTGGCGAGCTCCTCACGGGCCTTGGCCAGCTCCACCCGCAGCTCCTGGAGCCGCCGCGGCACGTGCACCGCCCACGTCGTGTCCCGGAAGAACCGCTTGATCTCGCCGACGATGTACGGCAGCGCGAAGGAGGTGAACTCGACCTCGCGCGACAGCTCGAACCGGTCGATGGCCTTGATCAGGCCGATCATGCCGGTCTGGACGATGTCCTCCATGTCGTCACCGCGGCCCCGGAACCGGCCTGCCGCGAACCGTACGAGCGACATGTTCATCTCAATCAGGGTGTTGCGCGCGTACTGGTACTCGTGCGTGCCCTCTTCGAGTTCCGTCAGGCGCTGGAAGAACTGGCGGGACAGCTCCCTGGCGTCCCGCGGAGCCACGGACCGGGGGTCCACGACTCCGGGCAGTGCTGCGTCACCCGCGCCGGCCTCGGCGTTCTGCTCGGCGGCCTGTGCCTTCGACCGGATCACGGCGGTCTCCATTACCTCTCCCACGAAAGTCACGGCGGACATCTGCCTAGGTCCTTCCGAGTTGCGGGTACCCGGGTGGTCGCGCACCATGCCCCCTGACTTTACGCGGGGCGGAAAGGGAGCGGAACCAGCCGTTCCGAAGTCTGTGGTTCCGATGATTCCACCCAGGGCGGAACGCCGGGCCCTTCCCCTGGCGAACGGGGTTCCTAGGCTGGAGCGGTGAGCTACCACGTGCCGAACGAAGCCCGAGTCATTCCTCTGCGCCCGCACGGCGCGCGGCCTGCCGGCGCCCCGCCGCGCCGGCCCTCCCCGGCTCCCGCCGCGAAGGAGCCCCTGTGGCGCGACCTGGTCGGTGACGTCCTGCGCCGCGAACGTCTGGCGCAGGAGCGCACCTTGAAGGACGTCGCCGACGTGGCACGGATCTCCGTGCCGTACCTCTCGGAGGTGGAGCGAGGCCGCAAGGAAGCCTCTTCGGAGGTCCTCGCGGCCGCCGCCCGCGCCCTGGGCCTGGGCCTCGGCGACCTGCTGGCGAGGGCGCAGGGCGAACTGACCCGCGTCACCTCGTGGTACGCGGGCGGCAGCCGTCGCGGGGCGTCCCCGTCGTCGCACGACGGACTGTGCCTGGCTGCCTGAACCGAGTGGGCCGGCCGGTGCCTCAGACCTTCACGAGACGCCGGCTGAGCACCTCGTCGGCCAGCCCGTAGCCCACCGCCTCCTGTGCGGTGAACACCTTGTCGCGGTCCATGTCGGCCCGCAGGGTCGCCACGTCGTGGTGGGTGTGCCGGGCCAGGACCTCCTCGACCTGGGAGCGGATCCGCACCATCTCCTTGGCCTGGAGCGCCAGATCGGAGACCATGCCGCGCTGCCCCCCGGTGGCCGGCTGCCCGAGCAGCACCCGCGCGTGCTCCAGGACGTACCGCCGTCCGGGATCCCCGCCGGCCAGCAGCACCGCCGCCGTGGAGGCCGCCTGCCCGACACAGAGCGTGGAGACCGGGGCCTGCACGAACGTCATGGTGTCGTAGATGGCCATCAGCGAAGTGAACGAGCCGCCGGGGGAGTTGATGTAGATCGCGATCTCGCTCTCCGGTGACGCCGACTCCAGATGGAGGAGCTGCGCGATGACGACGTTGGCGACACCGTCGTCGATCTCGGTGCCCAGGAAGATGATCCGTTCCGACAGCAGCCGGCTGAACACGTCGTACGACCGCTCGCCCTGCGGGGTCCGCTCCACGACGTTCGGAATCGTGTAAGTCCCCATCACTGAAGCCCCATCCTGCGCCGGGCGGCCGCCGGGCGGACGTCCGTGAGGGACTCCACGACCTGGTCCACCATGCCGTACTCCCTGGCCTCCTCGGCCGTGAACCAGCGGTCGCGGTCCCCGTCCCTGGAGATGGTCTCCGGGCTCTGGCCCGTGTGCTCGGCGGTGATCCGCTCGATGGTCCGCTTGGTGTGCTCCAGGTTCTCCGCCTGGATCTCGATGTCGGCGGTGGTGCCGCCGATGCCGGCCGACGGCTGGTGCATCATGATGCGCGCGTTCGGCAGGGCGTAGCGCTTGCCCGGCGCGCCGACACTGAGCAGGAACTGGCCCATGCTGGCCGCGAAGCCCATGGCCAGAGTGGAGACGTCGTTGGGGATGAGCCGCATCGTGTCGTAGATGGCGAGGCCCGCGTGCACCGCGCCGCCCGGGCTGTTGATGTACAGGCTGATGTCGGTGCGCGGGTCCTCGGCGGATAGGATCAGCAGCTGGGCGCAGACCCGGTTCGCGGAGACCTCGTCGACCTGGGTGCCCAGCAGCACGATGCGCTGGGCGAGCAGCTGGGCGGCGAGATGGTCGTCGAAGCGGGTCGGAGGGGTGTCGCCCTCCTCCGCCCGCGGGGCGAGTGTCGTGAGTGCGGTCATCGGTTCTCCTCGTCGTGGCGCAAGTGCCGCGGACAGACCGCGGACGTGCCGTCGACTCCACTCTTGGCCGCGGACGACGCCCGCAGGCGGTTTCTCTGCCCTGGGCAGATCCGCTACCGGCGGAGCGCGCGGGCTCAGGCCTTTCGCGCAACTGGCCGAAGAACGCCCGCACATCACCCGCCGGCAGGCCGGGCCCCTCCGTCGCCGCGAAGTGTGTCCCGCCCGACCGATGAGTTTCGCGGCGTGGGCCGGTCGACATGGATGACAGCGATTCACGCTCCGGGAGGTACTCATGGCATCCGACGGCTTCACCACATGTCTCTGGTTCGACGGCCAGGCCGAGGAGGCCGCCCACTTCTACGTCTCGATCTTCAAGAACTCCAGCGTCGGCAAGGTCGCCCGCTACCCCGAGGGAGCACTCCAGCCCGCCGGCAGCGTGATGACCGTCGAGTTCACGGCCAACGGCCACAAGTTCCTCGGGCTGAACGGCGGACCCCAGTTCACCTTCACCGAGGCGACCTCCTTCATGATCTACTGCGAGAACCAGGAGGAGATCGACTACTACTGGGCCAAGCTCACCGAGAACGGCGGCGAGCCCGGACCCTGCGGCTGGCTCAAGGACAGGTACGGCCTGTCCTGGCAGGTCGTCCCGGACCGGCTCGACGAGATGGTCTCCGACCCGGACCCGGCGAGGGCGGCCCGCGTGACCCAGGCGTTCATGGCGATGGGCAAGTTCGACATCGCCGCCCTGGAGAAGGCGTACGCGGGCGAGTGACGTACCCCCGAAGACGAGGGGCCGTCCGTCCTCGCCCGCGAGGACGGACGGCCCCCTACGCCGCCTCGGCCAGGATCTCCCTGATGACATGCCGGGAGTTCGCCGCGACCGGCGGGTTCGTCTCCCAGTAGTACGGCAGCGCGATGACCGCGATCGACAGGGCCCAGCCCCGTCCCCGGGCCCACTCGGCCTCGTCCACGCCGATGGCCTCGCGGAAGACACCACGGGCCTCAACGGGCAGCAGACACCAGGCGGCGATGAGGTCGACCGCGGGATCGCCCACCCCCACCGTGCCGTAGTCGATCACGCCGGTCAGCCGTCCACCCGCGACCAGCAAGTTCCCGGCCATCAGGTCGCCGTGCGCCCAGAGCGGCGGACCGGCGTACTCCGGGGCGCGCAGGGCCTCCTCCCACACCGCCGTCACCGCCTCGGTGTCGACCCGCCCCGCCAGTTGCGCGAGCGCGTCCCGCAGGAACGGGTCCCGGGCCACCAGAGGCACGCCCCGGTAGCCGGTCGGGCCTCCCGCCGGGTCGATCCGGCGCAGGGCCGTGACGTAGGCCGCCAGGTCCCCGGCGAGCAGCTCGGGTTCCCCGAGCTCACCCGGGACCGGGTTGCGGCCGTCCAGCCAGCGGTACACCGCCCAAGGCCACGGGAAGTCCGCGCCGGGCTCGCCCCGCCCCAGAGGCTCCGGCGCGGCGGCGGGCAGGCCCGGTCCCAGCCGCGGCAGCCAGCGCAGTTCGTGGTCGATCGCCTCGACGGCCCGGGGATGCCGGGGGAGTCGCACGACCTTGTCCGCACCGAGGCGGAACATGGCGTTCTCGGTTCCGGAGGACGCGAGGCGCCGCAGGGGGAGCCCCGCCCACTGCGGGAACCGCCACGCGATCAGCCGGCCGACGAGCGAGACGTCGATGTCCACCTCGTCCTCATGCATTCGCACCGCGCACATGGCGCCCATTCGAGCGGTCAGGGCGCCGACTGTCGAATGGTTTTGGTGATCTCCCGGGCGATGCGCAGGATGCCGGGGGAGCGGACCGGGCAGGGCTTCGGCGTGGACGTGGTGGGCGCCAGGCAGAAGTGCAGGTAGTCGTCGTCGCGGTGCAGGGCCGTCCGTCCGCGGCCCGGCTGGGTGCAGTAGTCGGGGTGGGCGCGCTCGTGGGCGGTGCAGGGCAGGTACTGCGTCCAGGCGTAGCGGTCCGGGGCCGGGCTCACCGTCTTCCCGGCATCGGCGACGATGTCGTCCGAGGCGGCGGCCAGCCGCTCGTACAGCCCGTTCACCCGCCGCACCCGGTCGGGCGTGATCGGGTCCGGCCCCTGCAGCACCCACACGATCCGCGGCCGGCGGGATCCGCCGGCCGCGGTGATCTGCTCGACGAGCCGGTGCGCGTCGGCCTCGTACCGCTCGAAGTACTTCTCCCGGGACGCGTCGTACGTGATGCCGTCCATGCACCAGGTGAAGTCCCAGGCGTTGCCCCAGAACTGCAGCACCACGAAGTCCGGCCGCAGTGATCGCACCAGGGCGGCCGCCTTGTCCCGTGCCGGTACGAGCGATCGCTCCGCGGTGCCCTCCAGGTAGTCGCACAAGGTGGTGCCCGAGTAGGGGGCGCTCGTGTACCCGGCCCGCAGCTCGCGGCGCAGTTCCCGGCCCAGGACCTTCTGGTTCTCCATGGCGAGCGAGTCGCCGAGGTACAGCACCCTGGGCGCCTTCACGGGCGTGCGGGCACTGGGTGAGGCGGGAGCCCGCTGGTGGGTCGTGGCGGACACGGCCGGGGAGGACGGCGGAGGCGCCTGCGGGCCGGAGGACGGATCGCCGCACGCACCGAGCAGCAGCCCCGCCACCAGCATTCCCACGATCCACGGTCCGCGCATACGCAACTCCCGCCCCGGTCGGCGAAACGGCTCCCCAGGCAAGCACGGCACCGGCCGGAGCGGAAGACGCGGGTCGGCCATTGACATGCGACCGTGGCCGATGACATGCAGCCGTGACCGACGACTTGACGACCGGTCAGGCCCGGTCGGCCGCGAGCGGCCGGCCCGGCCTTCCGGGGCCTGCGCCACGTCCTGACGCGAGCCTCCTCACGTCCAGTCGTTCTCCAGCACCGCCGCCCCGTCGAACCGCCCCGCCTTGAGATCACCGAGTGCCTCCGCGGCCCGCGACAGGGGATACCGGTGCGTCGTCGCGCGTACTCCGTACCTCGCCGCCAGGGACAGGAACTCGCGGCCGTCCGCGCGCGTGTTGGCGGTGACGCTGCGCAGCTGCTTCTCGTGGAACAGCTCGGTCTCGTAGTGCAGCGGCGGTGTGTCCGTGAGGTGGATGCCCGCGATCGCCAGGACACCGCCCCGGTCGAGGGCACGCAGTGCGATCGGCACCAGCTCGCCCACCGGCGCGAACAGGATCGCGCTGTCCAGCGGCTCGGGCGGCTCCGCGTACGCGTCCTGCGCGGAGGCGGCGCCCAGCTCCAGCGCCAGCCGCCGGGCGTCCGCACCGCGCGTCATGACGTGCACGGTGGCTCCCTCGGCGACCGCCACCTGCGCGCAGAGATGGGCGCTGCCCCCGAAGCCGTACAGCCCGAGCCGCCCGCCGGGTGGCAGCGCGGCCCGTCGCAGAGCGCGGTGGCCGATGATGCCCGCGCACAGCAGGGGTGCCAGCGCCACGTCCGGGACGTCCTCCGGCAGCCGGTACGCGAAGGCGGCCGGCACGGTGGTGTACTCCGCGTAACCGCCGTCGGCGTACCAGCCCGTGTACTCGGAGCGGGGACAGAGGTTCTCCGCGCCGCGCGCGCAGTACGCGCAGCCGCCGTCCGTGCGGCGCAGCCAGGCCACGCCGACCCGGCAGCCCGCCTCGAAGCCGCGCACCGCCGCACCCGCCCCCACCAGCTCGCCCACCACCTCGTGACCGGGCGTGACGCCCAGCCGGTGCACGGGCAGGTCGCCCTCGGTGACATGCAGGTCGGTGCGGCAGACACCACAGACGCGCACCCGCACCAGCAGCTCGTCGTCCTCGGGCACGGGCACCGGTTTCCCGACCGGCCGCAGGGATCCCTCCTCGACCGGACCCGGCCGTACCACCGACCACGCGCGCATCGTCCCGTCCGCCATGCCGTCGCTCCTCGTCCCACCGAGGTGCCCTCCCCGCCCAGTCTGCGACGGAACCATCCGCTCGGCGCGCGGGCAGGCCCGCGGGTGACTAGCGTGAGGAAACGGACTATTCGCTCATCTCGAGAGGGTCGTAGTCATGGCCGTGCAACCCGAAGGAACCCCGTGCTGGGCCGACGCGATGTTCAGCGACCTCGAAGGCGCCAAGAGCTTCTACGGAGACGTCCTCGGCTGGACCTTCGCCGAGGCGTCGGCGGAGTACGGCAACTACACCCAGGCGTACGCGAACGGCAAGGCGGCCGCCGCGGTCGTCCCGCCCATGCCCGGGCAGGAGGGCCAGTCGCAGTGGTGCCTGTACATCGCCGCCGAGGACGCCGCCGCCACCGCCGCCCGGATCCGCGACAACGGCGGCGAGGTGCTGATGGAGCCGATGCAGGTCGCCGACTTCGGCAGCATGTGCCTGGCCCGCGACCCCGGCGGCGTGGTCTTCGGCGTCTGGCAGGCGGGCACCCACGAGGGCTTCGAGGTGATGGCCGAGCCGGGCGCCTACACCTGGGCCGAGGTCTTCACCCGCGAGCCCGAGAAGTCCGACGCGTTCTTCCCTGCCGTCTTCTCCTACCGGCAGCGGGACATGGAGCACGATGAGATGGACTTCCGGGTCTACGACCTGGGTGAACGCAGCGTGCTGGGCCGGATGAAGATGACCGGGGAGTTCCCGCCCGAGATGCCGCCGTACATCAACGTGTACTTCGCCGTCGACGACTGCGACGAGGCCGTGGCGAAGGCCGCCAAGCTGGGCGGTGTGCTGCGGTTCGGCCCGATGACCACCCCCTTCGGACGGTTCGCGTCCCTGAGCGATCCGCAGGGCGCGAACTTCTCGGTGATCGACACCACGACGACCGAGGGCGACATGCCGAAGCTGACCGACGTGTCCTAGCCAGGGGGTCTCCGGCCCTCCCGGCCGGGCCGCCCGTGCGGCCATGGCATGATCGGCCTCATGTCTGAACGTGTTGTGGCCGCGTGTGACGGGGCTTCGAAGGGAAACCCCGGGCCCGCGGGCTGGGCCTGGGTCGTCGCCGACGCATCCGAGAGCCCGGTGCGCTGGGAGGCCGGGCCGCTCGGCAAGGCCACCAACAACGTCGCGGAACTCACCGCGCTGGAGCGTCTGCTGACCGCGACCGACCCCGGCGTGCCGCTCGAGGTCCGGATGGACTCGCAGTACGCGATGAAGGCCGTGACGACCTGGCTGCCCGGCTGGAAGCGCAACGGCTGGAAGACGTCCGCCGGCAAGCCGGTCGCCAACCAGGACCTCGTCGTGCGCATCGACGAGCTGCTGGACGGCCGCTCGGTCGAGTTCCGCTACGTGCCCGCCCACCAGGTCGACGGTGACCGGCTCAACGACTTCGCCGACCGCGCCGCCAGCCAGGCCGCCACCGTCCAGGAGCCCGCGGGCAGCGAGCTCGGTTCGCCCGAGCCGCCGCCCGCCCCGGACACCCCGGTCAAGGCCCCGCGCTCCCGGTCGCGCGGCGGGACGGCGCGCACCACGAAGAAGACCTCGTCGCGCACCATCAAGGCGAAGTTCCCCGGCCGCTGCAGTTGCGGCCGCTCCTACGCCGCGGGCGAGCCCATCGCCAAGAATGACGTCGGCTGGGGCCACCCGGAGTGCCGGACGGCGGCGACCGTCTGACCGGCCGGTTCGGTTCCGGTCAGACGTCGAACGTGTAGTGCGGCGTGTGGTCCAGCAGATCAGCCGGACTCGTGTCGTGCCACGGCCGCATCGTCTCGTTCAGGTCGATCACGTTCGGCGTGCCAGCGACCGGCAGATAGCCGGAGCCCGGGTGCCGGCGCTGCCACTCGGCCCACAGCTTGTCGACGTACGCGTGGTGCAGCCAGAACACCGGGTCGTTGGGGGAGGCCCCGGTGGCCATGTGCCCGCCGACCCAGACGTGCACCCGGTTGTGCAGATTGACACCCCGCCACCCTTCGAGGTGGTTGCGGAAACCGTCCGAGGCGCTGTTCCAGGGCGCCATGTCGTACGTCGGCATCGACAGCACCGACTCGACCTCGGCCGCCGTCGGCAGCGTGCGTCCCCCGGAACCGAGGGTGCGCCGCAGGAACGTACGGCCGTCGACCCGTACGTTGATCGGCCAGTTGCCGCCGGCGGCGGCGAACGGCCCGTCCGGCACGCGGCCGTCGCGCTCGCGTCCGGTCCCGCCGAGGAAGTCGGGCGCCCACAGCGAGGCGCGCGGCGAACGGTCGACGGTCCAGTCCCAGTACGGCAGGGCCACCGACGCGTCCACCGCCTGCAGCGCCCGCTCGAACTCCAGGAGGAATCTCCGGTGCCAGGGCAGGAAGGACGGCGAGCGGTGCCCCGTCCGCTCGCCGTCGTCGGTGTCGGAGACGATGAACGCGTTGTGCGTCGTGACGAACTCGTCGTAACGGCCGCTGCGCTTCAGCTCCACGAGGGCGGCGACGAAACGCCGCTTCTCGTCGGCGGTCAGGGCGGACTGGTTCTTGCGGACGGTCATGTGCGGGCGCTCCAGGTGCCTTTGGGGCAGGTCAGTTGACGGCGGGGAAGGGGAGCAGGGGCGCGCCCTGCAGTTCGTCGACGGCGGCGCGGGCGGCGGCGCGCGGGGTGGCCACCGGGTCGTAGTGGCTGACGACGCTGATCCAGGTGCCGTCGGCGTTGCGCATCACATGCAGCTCCACGCCGTCGACGAGGACCGTGTATCCGGCACCGTGGTGCTGGTGACCGGCTCCGGTGGCCGGCCGGCCCTGTATCCGGCGGCCCCTGTAGACCTCGTCGAAGGCTCCGGGGGAGTCGTGGTGCCCGGCTGCTGCGGCCGGGGTGATCCCCGGCAGCGTTCCCGCGGACGTGGCGAGGACGGCCGCGGCGGTGAGCGCACGGCGACGGCTGAGTTCCGGCATACGGATCTCCCGGGGTTCGTTCGGCTGATGGCCCCGCATGCCTACCGCCGCCTCCGGTACCGGGAGAAATCCCCGCGAGCCGGTTGGCTGTGATCCGGGCAATTCCCCTTATGTCGTGCAAGGTTGAACCAAGATGATCTTGCCGTCCGGGGTGCGCGCGTGGACGCGGAAGGGGAAATTCCGCCGGGGGAGGGTGATGTCGCGGTCGTTTCTCCCCGCGCGCTCCGCTGCTCGTGGTGCGCGTCACGCCACGAAACTGGCGCGATCTTTCGCGGTGCGGGCACACCACACCCCCGGCACCACGGATGACAGACTGGGCCTCATGGACGAGCGCACATTCGACAGGTCGGGTCAGCACGCTTCCGTCGTCGGTCTCGGTACGTGGCAGCTGGGTGCCGACTGGGGCGACGTCGACGACAAGGACGCCCTCACGGTGCTGGAGACGGCGGCCGAGTCCGGGGTGACCTTCTTCGACACCGCCGACGTGTACGGCGACGGCCGCAGCGAGCAGACCATCGCCGCGTTCCTCAGCGGCAGGCCGGACCTGCACGTCCTGGTCGCCACCAAGATGGGCCGCCGGGTCGACCAGATCCCCGAGAACTACGTGCTCGACAACTTCCGCGCGTGGAACGACCGTTCCCGGCGCAACCTCGGCGTCGACCGTGTCGACCTGGTGCAGCTGCACTGCCCGCCGACGCCCGTCTACTCCACCGACGAGGTGTTCGACGCCCTCGACACCCTGGTCGAGGAGGAGCGCATCGCCGCCTACGGCGTCAGCGTCGAGACCTGCGCGGAGGCACTGACCGCGATCGCCCGGCCGGGCGTGGCGAGCGTGCAGATCATCCTCAACCCGTTCCGCATGAAGCCCCTGCGCGAGGTGCTCCCGGCCGCCCGCGAGGCGGGCGTCGGCATCATCGCCCGCGTCCCGCTGGCCTCCGGTCTGCTGTCGGGCAAGTACACCCGGGAGACGGTCTTTCCCGCCAACGACCACCGCACCTACAACCGGCACGGCGAGTCCTTCGACGTGGGCGAGACCTTCTCGGGCGTCGACTACGTCACCGGCGTCGAGGCCGCCGCCGAGTTCGCCGCGCTCGCCCCCGAGGGATACACCCCCGCCCAGCTCGCGCTGCGCTGGATCATCGAGCAGTCCGGTGTGACCACCGTGATCCCCGGTGCCCGCTCACCCGAGCAGGCCCGCGCCAACGCGGCCGCCGCCCGCCTGCCGGAGCTGCCCGGCGAGACGATGACGGCGATCCGCGACCTTTACGACCGGCGAATCAAGGATCAGGTGGAATCCCGCTGGTAGAGCCCCTGGCTCCGCTCACGGCACCAGGAGCAGCTGCCTCTCCTGCTCCTGGTCGCCGGACGCGACACCGTCGTCGCGGGCGGTGAAGGCCCGGGTGAGCGTGTCGCTCGCCCGCCGCACGGCCTCCGGGGAGCCCTGCACGGTGACGGTGACCGGCGCCGACAGGCGCTCGGCGCCCTCCCGGGCGCTCCCGGCGTCCGTGTCGCCGTCGAAGGTCGCCATGTGCACCGTCGCGTTCTCGTCGGCGGGAAGCTCGTCCGGCGCACCGAACGTGCCTTCCAGGGCCCGCACGACCGCGCGGGCGTCATCGGCGCCCCCGCCGCTGAGCGTCACGGTGAGCTGCGTACCGGACATGCGTCCACGACCTCCTTGAGCTGTGCGTCAGGTCGCCGTCCGTGTAACCGTCCGCTGATCGCTCAAACCGCCGCGTGGCCGGGACGACAGCGGCTTTCGGGGAATACGCGTGAGGGAAGCACTTCGGCTCACACCGGGGAGGAACAGTGGCGAACGCGGCAGAGGGCGGGATCAGGCGCCGGGGGCGCGACGAGACCGAGGACGAGAGAGCGGACCGGATGTGGCAGGAGCTCATCCAGGAGGTCCGTGTCGCCCAGATGGGCGTGCAGATCCTGTTCGGTTTCCTGCTCACCGTGGTGTTCACCGAGAAGTACGACGACCTGACCGGCACGGACCAGACGATCTACATGGTCACGGTCGTCCTCGGCGCGTGCGCGACCGGGGCCCTCATCGGACCGGTGTCCCTGCACCGCCTCGTCTCCGGGCGGCGCATCAAACCCCAGGCGGTACGGCTCGCCTCCCGGCTGACCCTGCTCGGCCTCGTGCTGCTGCTCGCCACGACGACCGCCTCACTGCTGCTGATCCTGCGGGTGGCGACGCGCGACGGCTTCGTGCCCTACCTGGTCGCCGGCGTGGTCTGCTGGTATCTGCTGTGCTGGTTCGTCCTGCCGCTGTGGGCCCGGTACCGCCACACGTCGGAGTGACGGGCAGCCCGCACCGGCACGGCCGGGGCGAGCCCTCCGCGCGAGTGCGGCTCCCCGGCCCGCCGGCGCGTCAGCCCCCCGCGATGACATCCGCGAGGAAGTCGTCCACGTGGACCTCCTCGCGGCCCGGCGGGACCAGCTCGTGGGTCTCCCGGAGGAACGCCGCGAACGCCGGGGCCCACGCGAACACCACCGCGTGGTGACGGCCGCCGTCGGGCCGGGCGTCACCGAGGAACTCCATGCGCAGCTCCCGCCACACGCCCCGCGACTCGGGACGCATCCGCACGTCCCCCACCCCGACGGGACGCCGCAGCGCGTCACCGAGCATCTCCCGGTCCAGCTGCCACCGGGCGAGTACGCGGCCGTCGTGGCTGAAGACGACCGTGACGGCGAACGGGTCCGTCGTGTCGTAGCTCAGGTGGGCGAGCACGGAGAAACGGTCCGTGCCACCCGACTGCAGCTGCACCACCAGGGTCTTGTGGACGAACGAGTTCACGAGAGGGCCTCCGGGAAGAACCGACGTAGAGCCCTCTAGTACCCCCGATTCTCGCGAAATGCTCAGCCCTCCGGGTGATTCCCGCGGACCCCGCGCAGGGACTCGATGCAGACGGCCACGGCCCGCTGGAGCTCCTCCAGACGCTCGACCATGTCGTCCTCGTAGAACTCCCCGGCGTCGTCGAAGGTCAGCTCCTCGAACACCTTCGTCGCCTTCTGGAGGCTGTTGTAGAACTTGGTGCGCCGCTCCCGCACCCGCAGTCCGGGGTCGGTCTCCACAGCCTCGACCACGAGGGACTTCATGGTGTCGTACGCCTCGGCGGCCCACTCACCGGAGTCCTCGCCGTCGTCCAGCTCGTCGATGAGCGACAGGTGGCGCTCGGCCTCCTGACGGAGGTCGGCCGGCGCATCGACCGTCTGCCCGGCGGGCGTCTTGATCTGCCCCGACTCGGCGATCTGGCGCACGTACCCGATGCGGTCGGCCACCCTGCTCTCGCCGGCGACGGCCTTCTTCAGCTCGTCGGTGCGCACGACGTCACGGGCCAGCTCGGCCTGGAGATCCGGGTCCTGGCGGACCCGGTCCAGCAGGGCCTGGCGGGCGGCACGGGCGGTGGAGGGGTCGGCGAGGATCGCGGCACGCAGGGCGGTGGGGTTCTCCGCGACCTCCAGCGCCTTCGTGGGCCGGATTCCCTCCGCCGCGGCGGCCTCGGAGATGGCGGTGCCGCGCTCCGACGTGGCGCTGTCGCGTGAGACGTAGTAGCTGAGCCACACGTCGGCGTCCGGCAGCTCCACGTCCTGACCCGGCGTCAGGGCCTCGAACTGCGGGACCAGACCGTCGTCGGCCGCCCGGTCCCACGCCTTGTAGTAGCGCATGACACGCTCCGGGGAGCACCCGGCGAGCTCCGCGAAATACTTCGCGGAAACCTTCGGTGTCTCGTCAGCGCTCTGCCCGCCGGGCCGGACACTGCGCGCCACCTTCAGCCCGAAGGCCCACCCCCCGGTCCGGGCGTACACCCCGAACTCCCGCGCGTCCCGCGCGATCAGGTCGGAGACGGGCGCGTCGGGCGCGGGGGACGTCTCGGGCGGAGTGAGGGCAACGGTCACGGACGACTCTCCCGGGAGGGTGCGGATCGGGCTGCACGACGTCACGAAGTGCGGTCGGAAGCCTATCGGCACCCGCTGACCTCGCCGTTCACCGCCCGCGCCGCCCCTGACCGTAAATCGTTTCCCCACCGGTGACGGATGCGCGAGGATGCGCGACATGGTGCGACCCGAGGTCGGTACGCCGCTGCGCCGCTGCACACGGTGCGGCGGATACGAGTACGGCGGCGCCCCCGCGTGCACCGCATGCCGTGAGCTGGTGGACGCCATCGTCGAGGGGGAGTGGGCGGCCTTCCTGCGGCACTGGGACGCCACCGGCGGCGAGGAGAGGATCTTGGCCGAAATGGTCGCGGCCGAACCCGAGCGGCACGACTGGCGGGTGGTGGACGCCGCCCTCGACCGACTCGTGTGCCCCGACTGCGGTGACCGGCTCGCGCGTGGCCCCATCGGCTGCCCGGCCTGCGACCTGGCGCACGGATTCCGCTACGCAGCCATCGAGACGGACCGGCCGGGCGCCCCGCCGGGCAACGAACACGCGATCCGGGTCAGCGTCTCGGTGGTACGCAGACCCCAGGTCACCTCCGAGAGCGAAGTGCTCGTGCGGCGCCTGGTGCTGCCCGTGCTGCTGACCGGGCTCCAGCCCACCACCGAGGAGGCGCAGCGGATCAGCGCGCTCGTGAAGAAGAGCCCCCCGGAGCGGAGGGCTCAACTGGTGGAACAGGCCATGGAGACGTTGGCGGAGGACCTCAGCCGAACGCGTCCCGCAGAGCCGGCAGCAGGGTCTTCTCCGACCAGTCCAGATACGCCGGCTGGGACTCGCCGCCGATCTGGACCAGGGCGACCTCGGTGAAACCGGCCTCGGCGTACGGGCGGACCGCCTCGACGAACGCCTCCGGGTCGTCACCGCACGGGATGGCGTCGGCCACGTCGTCGGGAGTGACGAACTGCGTCGCAGCCTCGAAGGAATCCGGGTGCGGCAGCTCCGAGTTCACCTTCCAGCCGCTGCCGAACCAGCGGAACTGGGAGTGCGCGCGCTTGACGGCCGCGTCCCGGTCCGGGTCGTAGCACACGGGCAGCTGGCCCACCCGGGGCTTGCCCTCGCCGCCGTGCCGGTCGAACGCCTCCAGCAGGCCCGCCTTGGGCTCCGTGGCGATCACCAGGTCTCCGAGCCGGCCCGCGAGTTCGCACGACCGCTCCCCGGAGACGGCGACACCGATGGGCGGCGCCTCGTCCGGCAGGTCCCACAACCGGGCCGACTCCACGTCGAAGTGGGTGCCGCGGTGATTGACGTGTCCGCCCTTGAAGAGGGCACGGATGATCTCCACGGCCTCCTCGAACATCTCGTGCCGTACGTCGACGGAGGGCCAGCCGCCGCCCACCACGTGCTCGTTGAGGTTCTCGCCGGAGCCGAGTCCCAGCCGGAACCGGCCCTCCGACAGCAGCTGCAGCGTCGCCGCCTTCTGCGCCACCACCGCCGGGTGGTAGCGGAACGTGGGGCACGTCACGTACGTCATCAGCGGGATACGTGACGTGGCCTGGGCGGCCGCACCGAGCACGGCCCACGCGTAGGGCGAGTGACCCTGCGAGCGCAGCCACGGGAAGTAGTGGTCGGAGGTCACCGAGAAGTCGAAGCCCGCCTCCTCGGCCCGCACCACATGGTCGACGAGGTCACGGGGGCCGGCCTGTTCGGTCATCATCGTGTATCCGATTTGCACCATAGTCGCCGGGTCCCCTGGCAGAGGGCGCGAAAACGGCTCGATCAAGGTCCACCGACGAGTGCAGGATGCATACATGAGTGCCTTCGCCCTGCCGTCCTCCGGCCCCGCCGCCCAGGGTGTCGACGCCTCCGGTGTCCACGCCTTCCTCGACGCCCTCGAAGCCGCCCCGGAGATCGAGCCGCACAGCGTCATGATCCTGCGGCACGGACATCTGGTCGCCTCCGGCTGGTGGGCGCCGTACGCGCCCGACCGCCCTCACCTGCTGTACTCGCTCAGCAAGAGCTTCACCGGCACCGCCGCCGCCCTGGCCGAGGCCGAGGGGCTGCTCGACTTCGACGCGCCGGTGATCTCGTACTTCCCCGAGTTCGAGGCCGACATCACCGACCCGCGCAGCCGGGCCATGCTCGTACGGCATGTGGCGTCGATGTCGAGCGGCCACGAGCGGGAGACCGTCGACGACGCCTACGGGACGGACCCGGCCGAGCCCGTCCGCGGTTTCCTGCTGACTCCGCCCGACCGTGACCCGGGCACGGTCTTCGCCTACAACCAGCCCACCACGTACACCCTGGGCGCGATCGTGCAGCGGGTGACGGGGCAGCCGCTCAGCGCGTACCTGCGGCCCCGGTTGCTGGACCCGCTGGGCATCGGTGAGGTGTTCTGGCTGCGGGACCGCACCGGGCGGGAGATCGGCTTCAGCGGCCTGCACGCCACCACCGACGCCGTCGCGCGGCTCGGCCGGCTGTATCTGAACGACGGCGTGTGGGAGGGCCGGCGGCTGCTGCCGGAAGGGTGGGCGGCCCGCGCCTCGCGCCCGCACACGGCGACCGCCGGAGCCATGGGCGACATGGACCGGCAGGACTGGGACCAGGGCTACGGCTACCAGTTCTGGGTGTCCCGGCACGGCTACCGGGGCGACGGCGCCTACGGCCAGTTCTGCCTGGTCCTGCCCGAGCACGACGTGGTGATCGCCACCACCGCGGCGACCGAACGGATGCAGGACTTCCTGAATCTCGTGTGGAAGCATCTGCTGCCCGCCTTCGGCCCTGAGCCACTGCCCGGCCGTGAGGCCGAGGACGCGAGCCTGCGGGAGCGGCTCGCCGGGCTCGCGCTGCGACCTGCCGTGGGCAGTCCCGCGCCCCCGGAACGCGGTGAGGATTGGGCCGCCGCGAAGTTCACGGCCGCCGGCGACGGCCCGGTGCGGATGGCTGGTCTCGCCCGGGAGGCGGACGGCTGGATGCTGACGCTCACCGGCGACGGGGACGGGGACCGGCTCGGCCTGCGGATCGGAGCGGAGGGCTGGACGGTGGCGGAGGACCCCCTCCCCACGGCGGTCAGCGGCGGCTGGACCGACGCCGGCACACTGGATCTGGACGTGATGTTCCTGGAGACCCCGCACCGTCTCGCGCTGACCTGTTCCCTCGCGGACCGGACCGTCACCGCGCACTGGCGCACCCAGCCGCTGCACGGCGGCCGGCTCACCTCCCAGCGCGCCCCGCGCGGCTCAGTCTGAACCCGGCCGGAACGTCTTGAGGACGGTGCGCAATGCCTCCTGGTTCGCGCCGTCCTCCCAGTCGGCATCGGGGGTCGACCAGCGCAGCGAGAAGCTCCGGCCCTCGCCCAGAAGGAAGCCCCTGCCGAAGGTGTGCACCCGGGCGCCGCCGACATCCGCCGTCCACTCCATGTCAGCGGCCTCGCGTCCCTGGTACGTCGTCGCGCGGATCTCGCCGATCCGCTCGTAGTCTCCGGACTGCTTCAGGTTGGGTTCGACTTCGTCCCGCCATACGGCCACGGGGTCCGGGCCCACGCCTTCGCTGTAGGTGACGGCCAGCGTGCGGTGGTCGCCGTCGGCACCGAAGACGACGCGGTACCGCAGATCGCCCTGACGGTCGGTGTCCAGCCGCTTCCAGCCCTCGGGCAGCGCGACGGAGAAGCCCTCCGGCGCCTGGTAGCGATCAAACCCGGGCGGCAGGGCCGTGGCCGGGGCGGACCGTGTGGGCGTGGGGGTGGGCTTCGGGGACGGCGGGCTGGGCTCGGGTGAGGGCGACTTGGTCGGGCTGGGGGCGACGGACGGGCCGGGCCCGGCCGAGCCGCTGCCTTCGCCCGGCGAGGTTGCGGAGGCCGGCGGCCGGGCCGGTGAATCGGCCGCGTCATCGCCCGACTCGCCGCCGGGCAGCCCCTGCGTCGCGGCGAGCACGGCGACCGCGACCGTGACGACGGCCAGGGCGGTCCCGGCCACCATGGTCCGTCTGCTCCACGCCGGGCTTCCCGGGCGGACGGCGGTGTACGCGCCGCGCAGCCGCGGAGCCGGAACCGACGCCAGACCCGCGTCGGGATCCTCGCTGAGCGCGCGGGTCAGCGCCTCACGGACCACCGGGCGGGTAAGCCGCTCCCGCGAGTCCTTGCGGAGCAGCCCCTGCACGACCTGTGTCAGCGGCCCGGCGCGCACCGGTGTGCGCAGCGGCAGGCGGTCCACGCCCTTCAGGGTGTTTTCCGGACGCCCCCGATCCCGGAAGGGCGGGCGCCCCTCGACCATCGTGTAGAGGATCGCGCCGAGCGCCCACAGATCGGCCGCGGGCCCGATGCGCTCGTCGCGGGCCTGCTCCGGAGAGGCGTACGCGGGCGCCGTGAGGCGGGGCGCCAGGGTCGCACCGGCCAGGCCGTATCCGGTGACGACGATCGAATGGTCCTCGCGTACGAACACCTGGCCGGGGCTGAGCTCACCGTGCGGAATGCCCTCGGCGTGCGCGGCGTCCAGCACGTCGAGCAGTTCCAGGCCGACGCGGGCGGCCCGCACGTAGTTGAAGGTGCCCTGCTCCGAGAGGAGTTCGCAGAGCGGGGTGCCGTCGATCCACTCGTTGACGATCCACAGGGTGCCGGCCTCCTCGACGGCGTCCACGACCCCGGCGACCCGGCCGGGGCACAGCAGCGCCATGTTCTCGGACGTGCGCACCAGACGCGCGGCGGCCCGCCCCACGGTCTCGTACGCGTTGTCCGGGAGCCCGACCTGGGTGACGAGACACGGCCGGGACACCTCGCCGGTGCCGATGTCCTCGGCGTACCAGCAGATGCGGTTGGTCTCGCGCTGGATGATCTCGAGCAGCCGGTACCGGCCGGCGACCAACTGGTGTGTGGAGACGTGCGCCCTGCCCATGGCCATCCCTCGCTGGAAAGTGGCTCTCACCTTTTCCAGAAGTACGGGGCGTGAGGCGTGCTGCGTTCAACAGGATCGCAACTCCGTGTTCATTCTTGTCTTTTATTCAAGACAGGGGAGCGAGTGTGCGAGAGAAAACGGTCTTCGCAGGGCTCGTGAGCGGCTCACCTCGATCGCCCGGGGTCGGCCGGGACGGGGTCAATTCACCCCGCCGAAGCCCGCGGATTCGCAAATCAGGGGCCGACCTGGTGGTAACCGACGGTAAATATCAAGGTGTTCGACGGATGAACTCCAGCCCCTCCGACGAATTCGGTCGCGGATTCCGCGGGGCGGCCGGCTCAGACGTCGCGCCGTACCAGGAAGCCGAGCAGTGAGCGCAGTTCAGCGGCGGCCCTCGTCTCCCACGGCACGCCGGCGAGCACCGTCTCGACGGCGGAGAGATGACGCCGGGCCTCCGCCATGGCCGTCGAGCGGCCGCCCGCCCGCTCGATCAGCTCCGCCGCCGCCTCGGGCGTGTCGCCGGCTTCCAGCAGCGCGGCGAGCCGGTCGCCCACGGGGGAGCCCAGCGCGACCAGGACCGGAAAGGTCTTCTTCCGCTCCCGCAGGTCGCCGTGGACCGGCTTACCGGTGACCCGGGGGTCGCCCCAGATGCCCAGCACGTCGTCGACGATCTGGAAGGCGATCCCGAGGTGCCGGCCCATCCGGTCGAGTGCGGTGATCACCTCGGGCTCGGCACCGCCGAGTGCGGCGCCCAGCGCCGCCGCGCAGCCCAGCAGCGCGCCGGTCTTGTGTTCGGCCATCACCCGGTACTCGTCGGGCAGGACCCGCTCCGGTCCCGTCCAGGGGCGGGCGGTGAACAACAGGTCGTCCGCCTGCCCGCGCACCAGGTCGCCCAGTGCCGCGGACAGCGTCCGCACGCCCGCGGCGCCCCCCGGCTGCTCGGCGAGCGTCTCGACGGCCAGCGCGAACAGAGCGTCACCGGCGAGGACCGCCGGGCCCGTGCCGTAGGCCTTCCACACGGCCGGGCGGCTTCGCCGGTCCGCGTCGCCGTCCATGATGTCGTCGTGCAGCAGCGAGAAGGCGTGCACCAGCTCCACCGCGACGGCCGCGGCCACGCCCGCTCGTCCCGGCGCACCGGCCGCCTCGGCGCCGAGCACCGCGAGCGCCTGCCGCACTCCCTTGCCACCCGGGGCGACGGCCGGCACGCCGCCCACCTCGCACCAGCCGAAGGAGTAGGCGGCCATCTCGCCGACCCACGGGTGCAGCCGGCCGACGGCTTCGGTGAGAGCGGGGCGAACGAGTGCGCGGCAGCGGTCGAGGATCTGGTGGGGGTCGTCCGGTTGGCCGGGGCCGGCGAGCCGGTCGGGGCCGCGCGTGTGCCTCTGCCGCTCACCGGGCGATGCCGTGCCCGGCCGCGCGCCCTCCGTCGCGATGGAGAACGCCCTCACCGTGCCACCTCCGTCACCTTCGCCTCAATGAACCGGGCATCCGGTATGCCGAGTTCGTCGTAGGCGCGGGCCACCATCCGGCGGGCGTGCTGGAGGCCGATCCGCTCCAGCGTGACGGCGAGGTCGGACAGTTCCGCCGCCGTCTCGGCGCGCTCACGTCCCAGCCGGGCCAGGGACTTGACGAGGCCCAGCCGCGACAGCGCCTCGCCGCGCGGCTCGCTCATGGTGCGGAACTCGGCGAGCGCCTGCTCGTACAGGGAGCGCGCCTCGGCGTAACGCCCCGCCCGGTACAGGACGTTGCCTCGCATCTTGTGGTTGTAGGCCAGCGCGCTGGACAGCCGCATCGCACGGCACGTCACCTCCGCCTCGCCCAGCAGCTCCAGCGCTCGCTCGGTGTCCCCGTCCCGCACCGACACGACATCGGCCAGACCCCGCAACGCCCAGGCGTGTCCCCGTCGGTCGTCGGCCCGCGCGGCGATCTCGGCCGCCTCCTCGAACAGCGCGTACGCGCTGTCGTACTGCCCGGTGTTGCGACGCATCTGCGCGATGCCCTCCAGCGCCCACACCGTGTGGCGTGCCTCCCCGCGCCGCCGGGCCTCGGCGAGCAGCTGCTCGTGCAGCCGGCCGACGGCTTCGTAGTCCCCCTGGATGCGGCCCGTCTCGGCCAAGCCCGCCAGTGAGTAGCCGCGTACGACGATGTCCCCGCCGCGTTCGCCCAGGTCGGCCGCGAGCTGGAGGAGCCTGCGGGCCAGCGGGAAGGCGCCGCGTTGTCGGGCGAGGGTGCCGCCGCTCCACAGTGCCCAGGCCATCGCCGCGCCGTCCTCGGCCTGGCGGGCGGCCCGGTAACTCGCCTTCCAGGCGCGGTCCGCGTCCTCGACCCGGCCCAGCCGGCGGTGGGCCTCGGCCACCGCGAGTCCGGAACGGGCCACCTCACCGGGCTTTCCGGCGCGCTCGGCCGCCCTCAACTGCTCCGTACCGGCTGCCAGTACATCGGTCAGTGAGGAGTTGACGGACAGGGAGGTGAGCGCTCCCTGGTACTCGGGGGCGAATGCCTTGCCGTACATCGATGCCTTTCCGCCGTGTGGTCATGTCTCTATACACGCCATGTATACGCAGTGCGTATACATGGCGTGTATAGCAGCGTGGGATCCTGCCCCGGCCGCCAGGGCCAGGGCATCACCTGTTGCCGATCAAGACGTGGACGCGACGGGCGGGGTTGCCTGTGAGGCGCAGATCACCAGAGGGGGTCTCAGTGCTGACCGGCCTTCTGCGGTGTCGCCTCGCTCGGGCGCACGACGACGTATCCCTCGCCCTGGAGCAGCAGTTGCACGGCCTCGCCGGAGCCGCCGCGCAGCATCGAACCGATGGACTGGGAGCGGTGCAGGGAAGTCTGCAGATGCGCGGTCCAGCCGACGACGGCGTCGGTGTCGACGTACACCGGGTACTGCGAGGAGACCGGGATGACGAGGGGATTGCCCTCGCAGACCAGGCCCAGCTTGCCGTGCCCCGTGAAGACGCTGTTGAACAGGCCGCCGCCGGTGATGCCGGCGCCCTTCACGGTGGCGATGCGGTACGACAACGTGGCGTCGAAGCACAGGACGTTGCGGCCGTTGACCGTGAACTCGTCGCCGGGTTCGACGTCCACGACGAAGCAGTTCTGGGCTTCGTGGGCGAACCAGGCCTCACCCTGCCCGCGCACCGCCATCAGCGGCAGTCCCTCCCCCGTGACCGCGCGCTTGAGCATGCCGCCCACGCCCTGGCCCTTGCGCTCGAACTGGAGGTTGCCGCGGTAGGCGATCATCGCGCCCTGCCGGGCCAGCATCTCGCCGTTCACCGTGTACCGGACGCACTTGGCGTTCTCGACCGTCATGCCCGGTGCGACGGCCGGCTGCACCATGTGCCCGCTGGAAAAGAGGTCACCCTTCATGCGGGCATCCTCGCCCGGAGCGACACCCTCCGCCAAGATCGCGGCAGATCGAGCGGGGTGCGGCACGCCACACCCCGTGTCCGCAGCCGAAGCGCCGCGTCCCGTATGCGTCCGAACGTCACAGCCGGCGAAGCCGATCCCGGTGCGGGTGGAACCCGGCTCGAGCATGCCGGCCCGGCGGCCGGGGCCGCTCAGCCGGCCTTCGACGAGGCCTCGGCGGGAGAGCGCCGGCCCGGTGCGCGGCCGGCCCACCGGGGCCGTTCCGCACAGCGTGGCCGGCACACCGGCTACCGTGTCGTACGCCGGGCGGACACGGAGCCGGTTCGCTTGCGGCACCTCCGCGACATGCGGATTCCCCCGTGACATCGCCCGCCGTGCACCGCCCGAGGAGCGCACACATTGCCACGCACCGCACGCCCCCGCAGCGGCACCGCCCTGGTCGCACTCGCCTCGTGTCTCGCGATGGGCTGCGCGTCCGGCGATCTGCCCGAGCGGGAGGCGCCGCCCAGGAGTCCCGGTGCCACCGCGCCGGCCGGGGACGGCGTGGTCACCTGGGCCTCCACCGCCGACCGCGTCGGCGTGGCGGTCGACGGCCGCGGCTACCGGCTGGTCGTCCGCACCAGCGTCGGTGGCACCGGCCTCAGGGTGCGGCTGTCCAACGCCTTCGGAGACCGGCCGGTGACGTTCGGAAACGTCCACGCGGGTCTCCAACGTGACGGAGCCGCCCTCGTCCCGGGCAGCAACCGGCGGCTGACCTTCGGCGGCGCGCGCTCCGTCACCGTCCCCGTCGGCGGCATCGTCTACAGCGACCCACTGCCCGTGCGCGTCCCCGCCGCGAGCGCGCTCGTCGTCAGCCTCTACGTGCCGCGGGCGCAGGGAGCGCTCACCGGGCACTGGATGGCCATGCAGACGTCGTACACCACCGACGGCGACCACACCGCGGAGGAGAGCGCGGCCAACTGGACACAGCGGATCGGCTCCTGGTTCTACCTCGACGCCGTCACCGTGCGGCCCCGGCCGGCGGCGGGCGCCGTCGTCGCCCTCGGCGACTCCATCACCGACGGCTGGCACTCCACGACCGACCTCAACCGCCGCTGGCCCGACCGGCTCGCCCGCCGGCTGCGCGCCTCACCCACGACGGACGTCAAGGGGGTGGCCAATGAAGGGCTCGCCGGTAACAGGGTCCTGACCGACGGCCCGGGGCAGAGCGCCCTGAACCGTCTGTCGCGGGACGTGCTCTCCCTGCCGGGCGTGCGCACGGTGTTCCTCTTCCAGGGCGTCAACGACATCAAGGCCGAGCCCGGGGCCACAGCCGGCGAGCTGATTGCCGGATACCGCGCCCTCACCGACCGGGCGCACGCCGCCGGGAAGTGTGTCGTCGCCGCCACGATCGCCCCGTTCAAGGGCTGGCGGGAATGGGACTCGGAGGGGGAAGCCGTACGCCGGCAGGTCAACGAATTCATCCGCAGCAGTGGCCAGTTCGACGCGGTCACCGACTTCGACCGAGTCCTGCGCAGCCCCCACGACCCTGAGCGGATCCTCCCCGCCTTCGACGGCGGCGACCATCTGCACCCCAACGACAAGGGCATGCAGGCGATGGCCGACGCCGTCGATCTGGAGAGCCTCGACTGCGAAGGCGGGTAGCCCGGTCAGGGACACGCGAACGGATGCGTCATGTTCGCCGACCCTTCGAGCAGGTCAGGCCCGCAACACCTTGGCCCAGTCCACCGGAACCCGCCCAGCGGGCCCCGGCGTCGGCTGATCCGCGGGATGACTCGCCGGCGGAGCCAGCTCCGGCCCCGACTGGTACAACTCGTTCGTCGAGTAGTCCCAGTACCAGCCCTCACCCGGCTCGAAGCTCTGCACCAGGGGATGCCCGGTCTCCCGGAAATGAGCCGTCGCGTGCTTCGCCGGCGAACTGTCACAGCACCCCACGTGCCCGCACTGCGCACACCGCCGCAGATGGAACCACCACCCGCCGTCCGCGTCACACTCCGCGCACCCGCTGCCGCTCGGCGGCACACTCGGATCGATCCCGTTCCGCTCACTCATCCGGATTCCTCCTCGGCATCTGTCAGCGGAAGGAGCACCTGGAAACGCGTGTCACCCGGCTCCGACTCCACCTGAATGCTCCCGTGGTGCTTGTTGACGACGATCCGCCAGGAGATGTCGAGCCCCAGCCCCGTCCCCTCACCCACCGGTTTGGTCGTGAAGAAGGGATCGAAGATCCTGCCGCGGTCATCGGCCGGGATACCGACGCCGGTGTCCCGGAACTCCACCAGCAGCCGGTCGTGGTCCCGCGCCGTCCGCACGGTCAACGTCCCCTGTCCGTCGGCGCTGTTCATCGCCGCGACCGCGTTGTCGATGAGGTTCGTCCACACCTGGTTGAGCTCCGCCGGGTACGCCGGGATCCTCGGCAGCGTACGGTCGTAGTCCTTGACGACCTTGATCTCCTGGCCGATCTTGCCCGACAGCATC
This sequence comes from Streptomyces sp. NRRL S-455, assembly GCF_000717875.1. Taxonomy (GTDB): domain Bacteria; phylum Actinomycetota; class Actinomycetes; order Streptomycetales; family Streptomycetaceae; genus Streptomyces. The sequence continues at coordinate 175,134 of NZ_JOCT01000002.1, read as the reverse complement.
AGCAGGGTGCTGTCGAGGAGTTCGTGCACGTCGACGTGTCGGAAGGGCGCCCGGTCGAGCTGCGAGTACTGCTTGGCCGCGTCCACGAGGTGCGATATGCGGGTGGTCGAGTCGCTGATCTCGTCCATCAGCAGCTCGGTCTCGACGGTGTAGTTGAGCCACCCGATCGCGCTCGGCAGGATCTCCTCGTCCACGGCCGCCGCGACCTGGTCCAGCCAGTCCACGTCCAGACCGGCCTGGACGAACGTGGGCGCGATCCGCCAGCCTTCGGCGATGCCGTGGTCGTCGAGCCAGTCGGTGACCGTGTCCTCCTGGTCGGAGGCCTCCAGCGGACTCAGCACGGGCGCCTTGGCGACGCGCTCGGCGGTGCGCTCCTGGAGGTCGATGAGACGGGCCATGACCTCGGGGGAGTACGAGCCCTGCGCGATGATCGCCAGCTTGTGGCGCATCTTGCCGACCCGCTCGCGCAGCGTCGCGGTCGCCCGCACGGCCGCCGCTGCCGGGTTGTTGAGCTCGTGCGTGAGACCGGCGGACAGCGAGCCGAGCGCCAGCAGCCGCTCGCGCTGCCCGATCATCCGCTGGGTGTTCTTCGAACCGAAGAAGAGCCCCTCCAGCAGGTGCACCGCCATCGGGAACCACTCCTGCATGATCTCCGCGAACGTGTCGGCGGGAACCACGAAGAACCGCGTCGGCTCGGTGACGCGCATGGAGTTGTTGTAGACCTGCCGCACCCGGTCGCCCAGGTACGCCTGCATGGCCCCCGCGTACACGCCGCGCTGGGAGGTGCGGGTCACCTCCACGTCGTCCCCGCCGACCCGGCGGTACAGCACGACCGTGCCCTCGATCATCACGTAGAAGCAGGTGGCCGGGTCCCCTTCGGCGTACACAGGACCTGGCTCGAACCGCTCCACGCGCCCCGCGCCGCACAGCCGTCCGAGCTGCTCGGGCGTGAGCTTCTCGAACAGGAACAGCGCCCCGATCTCCTGAGGGTCGCACGGCATCGGCTGCCCGCTCACGACTGCTCCAGATACCGGTGGACGAGCATCACGGCCATGGCTCCCTCTCCGACGGCGGACGCGACCCGCTTGGCGGACTCGGAGCGGGCGTCACCCGCCACGAACACGCCGGGCACATTGGTCTCCAGGTGGTACGGCGGCCGGTCCAGCTCCCAGCCCTCGGGCGGCCGGCCGTCGGCGGTCAGGTCGGGCCCGGCGAGGATGAACCCGCGCTCGTCGCGCAGCACCGTGCCGTCCAGCCAGCCGGTCAGCGGGGCCGCGCCGATGAACACGAACACCCACTGCGCGTCGACCTGTTCGGACTCACCGCTGTCCACGTCCCGCAGGGTGAGCCGCTCCAGGTGACCGTCGCCGTGCGCCTCCTCCACCACGGTGCGGCAGCGCACCCGGATGTTGGGGGACTCCTCGATCTGCTGGATCAGGTAGTGCGACATCGACGCCGACAGCGACTCACCCCGCACCAGCAGGGTCACCGACTTCGCGCCCCGGGACAGGTACATCGCCGCCTGCCCGGCGGAGTTGGCACCGCCGACGATGTACACGTCCTGCCCCTGGCAGGAGGGCGCCTCCGTCAGGGCGGACCCGTAGTACACCCCGCATCCGGTCAGGTCCTCGCAGCCGGGCGCCGCAAGCTGCCGGTAGGAGACACCGGTCGCGAGGATCACGCTGTGCGCGGCGACCGCCGTGCCGTCGTCGAACCGTACGATCCGGGCGGCGCCGTTGACCTCCAGGGCCGTCACCTCGCGCGCGGTCAGGATCTCCGCGCCGAACTTCGCCGCCTGCCGGCGGGCGCGCTCGGTGAGCTGCGACCCTGACACGCCGTCGGGGAAACCCAGGTAGTTCTCGATGCGCGAGCTCTGCCCGGCCTGCCCGCCGGTGGCCGACCGCTCCACCAGCACCGTCCGCAGCCCCTCGGAGGCACCGTAGACCGCCGCGCCGAGGCCGGCCGGACCGCCGCCGATCACGACCAGGTCGTAGAAGTCGGCCGTCGGGGTCGTCGCCAGACCGACCCGGGCGGCGAGGTCGACGGCCTCCGGCTCGACCAGCGGTGTCCCGTCCGGCGTGATCACCACCGGCAGTCGCAGCCCGTCCTCGCCGGCCGCGGCCAGCAGCCGCCGCCCCTCCGGTTCGTCCGAGGAGTACCAGCGGTACGGCACCTGGTTCCGGGCCAGGAACTCCCGTACGTCCGAGGACCGCGACGACCAGCGGTGCCCCACCACCTTCGTGGCCGGCACGGGCCGGAAGTCGCTGCTCCGCCAGGCCTGGAGCAGGTCGTCGAGGACCGGGTACAGCTTCTCCTCGGGCGGGTCCCACGGCTTGAGGAGGTAGTGGTCGAGGTCGACGACGTTGATCGCGTCGATCGCCGCGTTCGTGTCCGCGTACGCGGTCAGCAGCACCCGCCGCGCGCCCGGGTAGACGTCCAGGGCCTGTTCGAGGAACTCGATGCCGTTCATCTGCGGCATCCGGTAGTCGGCCAGGATCACCGCCACGAGATCGCCGCGGAGCTTCAGTTCCCGCAGCGCCTCGAGCGCCGACGCACCGGACTCCGCGCGCACGATCCGGTACGACGCGCCGTAGCGCCGCCTCAGGTCCCTGGCCACCGCTCGGGAGACACCCGGGTCGTCGTCCACGGTCATGATGACGGTCCGCGCCGTATCGGCGGCCTGTGCCATACGTCCCCCACACCGGGCGGTCGACTCACGGCACGGCGTCCCGGGGCACCGCGCCGGCCTCAGCCCATCGTATGTTCGATCGCCGCGCCGCGCTCCGATACGGAGATCAGCTCTGGGAAGCCCCCAGCACGCAGAACTCGTTGCCCTCCGGGTCGGCCAGCGTCACCCAGGGCTGCTCGCCCTGCCCCACGTCGGCGTGCCGGGCGCCGAGCGCCAGGAGCCGCGCCACCTCGGCCTTCTGGTCATCGGGCCGGAAATCGAGGTGGAGACGGTTCTTGACCGTCTTGCTCTCCGGCACCGTCGTGAAGAGCAAGCCGGGCAGCCGGTCCGGGGCGGGCCGGATCTCGAACTCGTCGGGGGCGTCGTTCACCACCACCCAGCCCAGCGCCTCGGCCCACCAGCGGCCCAGGGTTTCGGGATCGGCCGAATCCACCATTACCTGCTCCCACACCAAGGTCATGCGGGAAGGTGAGAGGAGACTGATCAACATTCACACGGACTTTTGCACACGGAGGCAGCCGGATGACACGCCCGATCACGGCAGGGGTCGACGGATCGCAGGAGAGCCACGCCGCCCTCGCCTGGGCGGCCCGCGAGGCGGTGCGGCGCGACCGGCCGCTGCGCGTGGTGCACGCCTGGCGGTTCCAGCCGCAGGAGGCCCTCGAAGCGGGGATCGAAGGGGACGCGGACAGCCAGGCCGAGTGGCTGCACAGCGCGGTGACCGAGGCCGTCCGGACCGTCACCGAACGGCACCCGGACCTCGAGGTCACCACCGACGTCGTGGAGGGCGAGGCCGTCGGCACCCTGCTCGCCGCCGCTGCCGACGCCGAACTGCTGGTGCTGGGCTCGCGCGGCCACGGGCGGATCGTCGGCTTCCTGCTCGGCTCGGTCGGCCAGCAGATCATCGCCGAGGCCGCCCGGCCCGTGGTGCTCGTCCGGGCCGGCGACCAGCCCTCGGGCGAGGCCGCCGGACGTGAGGTCGTCGTGGGCCAGCAGGGCGACCCGGAGGACAGCGCCGGCGCCCTGCGCTTCGCCTTCGAGACGGCCGCCGCGCGCGGGGCGACCGTGCGGGTCGTACGGGCCTGGACGCTGCCGCCGGTCTTCGCCTACAGCCCCGGTTCGCTCAAGCTTCTCGACGAGGCCGGGGGACCGGAGCCGTACGAGAAGAAGGCACTGGCCGCCGCGGTCCGGCCGTGGCGGGAACGCTTCCCCGACGTACCGGTGGAGGAGCACGTGGAGATGGGCGGCGCCGCCCAGGTGTTGCTCTCGGTGGCCGGCACGGCCCAGTTGATGGTCGTCGGCCGCCGGGCCCACCGCACTGCCGTCGGCGCCCGGATCGGCTCGGTGGCACACGGCGTGCTGCACCACGCGGACTGCCCGGTGGCCGTGGTGCCGCAGGCGTGACGGCCCGGGTGCCTCACTCCGCCGTCGGCTGCAGCGTCTTGCGGGCCTTGGGGAGGATGTTCGTGATGTAGTCCTCGACCACCGCCTCGATGCCGATGTCCTGCTGGGCCCGCTCGGACAGGTACCAGCGGTGTTCGAGGAGCTGGTGGTAGATCTCGGCCGGGTCCATGGAACCGCGCAGCTCCGGCGGCACGGCCCGCACGGTCGGCCGGAACACCTCCCGCACCCAGCGGTGGGCCAGGACCTCGGGGCGGGCACCCTGGGGGTCCCCCCTGTTCGAGCGAAGCCGAGAACTTGGGGGAGGATCGCCGGGGGCGTAGTCCTCCTGGGTGGCCATCCAGCTCTCCAGGTCGTTCAGCAGCCTCCGGGCCTGGTTCTCCTCGGTGTCGAGGCCGGTCAGGCGCAGCAGCTGCCGCTGGTGGTGGCCCGCGTCGACGACCTTGGGCACGAAGCTGACCGTGTCACCGTTCGAGGCGTGCTCGATCTGCATCTCGGCGACGTCGAAGCCGAGGTCGTTCAGACGGCGGATGCGGCGTTCTATGTAGTGGTACTTGCCGGCCGGGTACACCGAGGTCCGGGTCAGCTCGTCCCACAGGCTGCGGTAGCGCGCGCAGATCTCCATACCGAACTCGATCGGGTCCACCGACGGGTGCAGCGCCCCGGACGCCTCCAGGTCCAGCAGCTCGCCGCTGATGTTCACCCGGGCGAGATCCAGGTCGTACTCGCGCTGCCCGAGGCTGAGCTGCGGATGCAGGTCACCGGTCTCGGCGTCCACCAGGTACGCCGCGTAGGCGCCCGCGTCGCGCCGGAAGAGGGTGTTGGACAGCGAGCAGTCACCCCACGCGAACCCGGCCAGGTGCAGCCGCACCAGGAGTACGGCGAGCGCGTCCATCAGCCGGTGCATGGTGGCCGGACGCATCGTCGTCTCGAACATCGAGCGGTACGGCATCGAGCCGCCCAGGTGCCGGGTGATCAGGACGCTCTCCAGCGGGGCGCCGTCCTTGCCGACGCGGCCGGTGACCACCGCCAGCGGGTCCACCGCGGGGATGCCGATCCGGTCCAGGTCGCGCAGCATGTCGTACTCGCGCAGCGCGGGCCGCTCGGCCAGCTCCTTGACGGCGATCACCTCGTCCCCGGCGCGGGAGTACCGCACCACGTGCCGGGAGATGCCGCGCGGCAGCGGCACGAGGTACTCCTCCGGCCACTCCTCCAGGGGAACGTCCCACGGAAGCTCCAGCAAAAGCGCGGGATGTTCGGGGTTGGTCGCGCTGATCTGCAGTGCCATGGGCGGGTGTCCTTGTCTCGCCGCTGATCGTCACACCCAGATTAGAGGGCGCGTTCCCGGGCCCGCTGCGCGGCGTCCCCCACCGGACCTCGGTGGACCGGCCCGTGCCCGGGCAGCAGCAGCTCGCCCTCCAGCCCCGCCAGGACGTCCAGGGAGGCCACCGCCCGCGGGCGCTCGTGGTGGAACATGTCCGGCAGCAGCTGTGGCCCCCCGAACCGCGCGGTGGGGTGGCCGCTGACCAGGGCGTCACCGGAGATCAGGACACCGGTGCCCGGCACGTGGTAGGCACAGTGCCCGCCGGTGTGGCCCGGCGTGTGCACCGGCACGGGTCGCCCTGGCAGGTCCAGGGCGCCGGCGTCGGGGAACGGCTCCGGAGCGGTGACCGGGTTGTGGGCCGTGCCGCCCGACCGGATCGCGTGCACGGCCCACGGCAGCACCCCCGGCCGCCAGCCGTTCCTCAGTACCGTCCCGACGGAGACCTGGTGCAGGAACTCCCGCCGCGCGTGCGGCACTTCGGCCTCGTGGAGGTACACGGGGGTGCCGTACGTGGCGCGCAGGTACTCGGCGGAACCCAGGTGGTCGTTGTGCGCGTGTGTGATCAGCACGGCGGCGACGGCCTCCGGGGCGCTGCCCACCTCCGCGAGCGACGCGAGGACCTGCTCCCGGTCGCCGGGGTAGCCGGTGTCGATCAGGGTGACGGCGTCCCCCTCCGTGAGGATCACCCAGTTCGTGTGGGAGCCGTGCACCAGGTAGGTACCGTCCGCGACTTGGTGTGCGCCTGCCCGCATGATCGCTCCGCCCGGTGTGTGGTCCCAGTCCGACGAGAGAAGGAAAGCACGCACAAGGGCGGGTTCGGTGGCATCGCCACCGAACCCGCCCCGGGGGTGTGTGAGTGTCAGGCGCCGCTCGCCCGCAGCATGTCCTCACGCTCGACGATCTTCACGCGCTCGCGGCCCTCGGGCTCGCCCAGCGCCTTCTCGGCGGCGTCGAGCCGGTACCAGCCGTCCCAGGTGGTGAAGCGGACGTCGCGCTCGGCGAGGAACGCGTCCACGGCCTCGGGAGCGGGGGAGGCGGGCGTGTGCAGCCGGCCGCCCGCGTAGTCCTCCAGCAGATTCGCGACCGTCTCGTTCGCGTCGCCCTTGGTGTGCCCGATGAGGCCCACGGGCCCGCGCCGGATCCAGCCGGTGACGTACGTGGACTGCAGGTGCTCGCCGGACTCCTGCATGACCCGTCCGCCTTCGTCCGGGACCGTTCCCGAGTCGAGGTCCCAGGGCAGCTTGGGGAGTTTGTCGGACAGGTAGCCCACCGCGCGGTAGACCGCGGTGACGTCCCAGGTCTTGAACGTGCTGGTGCCCTTGACGTTGCCCGTGCCGTCGAGTTCCGTGCGCTCGGTGCGCAGCCCGACGACCTTGCCGTTCTCGCCGAGGATCTCGACCGGGGACTCGAAGAAGTGCAGGAAGAGCTTGTGGGGCCGGTCGCCGGCGTCGCGGATCGCCCAGTTCTCCAGGGTCTTGGCGACCATGTCGGCCTGCTTGTTGCCGCGCCGGGTCGCGATCGAGCCCTCGTCGTAGTCGATGTCCTCGGGGTCGACGATGACCTCGATGTTGGGGGAGTGGTCCAGCTCCCGCAGCTCCATCGGGCTGAACTTCGCCTGCGCGGGGCCCCGGCGGCCGAAGACGTGGATCTCCTTGGCCCGGTTGGCCTTCAGACCCTCGTACACGTTCGGGGGGATCTCCGTCGGCAGCAGCTCGTCCGCCGTCTTGGCCAGCACGCGCGCGATGTCGAGCGCGACGTTGCCGACACCGAGCACGGCGACCTTCTCCGCCTCCAGCGGCCAGGTGCGCGGCACGTCCGGGTGGCCGTCGTACCAGGACACGAAGTCCGCCGCGCCGTACGAGCCGTCGAGGTCGATGCCCGGGAGGGACAGCGTCCGGTCGGCCATCGCGCCGGTGGCGAAGATCACGCCGTCGTAGAACGCGCGCAGGTCGTCCAGGCCGATGTCGGTGCCGTAGTCCACGTTGCCGAAGAGCCGGATCTGCGGCTTGTCGAGGACCTGGTGCAGGGCCGTGATGATGCCCTTGATCCGCGGGTGGTCGGGTGCGACGCCGTAACGGATCAGGCCGAACGGCGCCGGCATGCGCTCGAAGATGTCGATGGACACGCCGGGTTCGGTGGCCACCTCGGACTTGAGCAGGGCGTCGGCGGCGTAGATCCCGGCGGGGCCGGATCCGACGATGGCTACCCGCAGGGGGCGGGGCATGGTCAGGTTCCCTTCGAACGGCGACAAGCGATCTCGCCGTGAAGCCTAAACTAAGGCATGCCTAAGTCGGTATGCGGGTCCGGTCTATGAGCTCATAAGGCGACTTTATGAGCGGTGGGACGGGAGCGGCTGCTCCGCCCAGATGACCTTCCCCGCCGGCAGGTAGCGCGTCCCCCACCGCTCGGCGAGCTGTGCGACGAGGAACAGCCCACGGCCGCCCTCGTCCGTCATCGTCGCGTACCGCAGGTGCGGTGAGGTGCTGCTGCTGTCGAACACCTCGCAGATCAGGTTGCGGTCGCGCAGCACCCGCACATGGATGGGACCGCCGCCGTACCGGAGCGCGTTCGTGACCAGCTCGCTCAGAATGAGCTCGGTGGTGAACGTCAGCTCGTCCAGTCCCCACTCGGCCAGCTGCCGGGTGACCGCCGCCCGCACCTCGCCCACGGCCGCCGGGTCGGCCGGTACCGGCCACTCGGCGACCTGATCGACGGCGAGCGCCCGGGTACGCGCGACGATCAGGGCGATGTCGTCGCTGGAGCGGGCCGTGAGCCGGGAGTCGAGCACGACCCGGCAGGTGTCCTCGGGAGACTCGCCCGCCTGACCGAGGGCTTCCCGCAACATCTCCAGCCCGACGTCGATGTCCCGCTCACGGTCCTCGACCAGCCCGTCGGTGTAGAGGACGAGCCGGCTGCCCTCCGGCAGTTCCAGCTCGGCCGTCTCGAACGGCAGGCCGCCGAGCCCGAGCGGCGGACCGGCGGGCACGTCCGGGAACTCGACGCTGCCGTCCGGATGGATCAGGGCGGGTGGGGGATGCCCGGCCCGTGCGACGGTGCAGCGCCGGGAGACCGGGTCGTAGACGGCGTACAGGCAGGTCGCCCCGGTGACCGGGGCGCTGCCCTCCACCTCCGTCTCGTCCTGGTCGATGCGTCCGACCAGCTCGTCGAGCAGACTGACCAGCTCGTCGGGCGGGAGGTCCAGCGAGGAGAAGTTGTGCACGGCGGTGCGCAGCCGCCCCATGGTCGCCGCGGCGTGCAGACCGTGGCCGACGACGTCCCCGACCACGAGCGCGACCCGCGCCCCCGACAGCGGGAGCACGTCGAACCAGTCGCCGCCCACCCCGGCCTGCGCGGGCAGATAGCGGTAGGCGATCTCCAGCGCCCCCTGCTCGGGCAGGTTGCGGGGAAGCAGACTGCGCTGGAGCGTCACCGCCATGCTGTGCTCGCGGGTGTAGCGGCGCGCGTTGTCGATGGAGACGGCGGCCCGCGCGACCAGCTCCTCAGCCAGGGCCAGCTCGTCCCTGTCGAAGGGCTCCGGCTTCTCAGAGCGCCAGAAGCTGACCACCCCCAGCACCAGGGCGCCGGCCCGCAGCGGCACCGTGATCAGGGAGTGGATGCCGTACTGCACGATCTGCGCGGAGCGCTCGAGGTCCTGTGCCTGCCAGCCGGCGGCCTCGTCGAGCCGGGGTTCCAGCAGGGGCCGGCCGGTGTCGAGGCTTCGGCCCTGCGGCGATGACGCGACGAACCGGATGCGCTCGCCGACGGGGTAGAGCGGGGCGTCCTTGCGGATACCGCTCAGCGCCGTGCGGCTCAGCGCCGCCGCGGCGTCCGGCTGCCCTCCGCCCAGCACCGCGTCGAACAGGTCCACGGTGGCGTAGTCGGCGAACCGGGGCACGGCCAGCTCGGTCAGCTCCTCGGCCGTACGGGTCACGTCCAGGCTCGTCCCGATGCCCACACCGGCGTCGTACAGCATGTTGAGCCGTTCCCGCGCGGTCTCGGCCCGGCCGGACAACGCGCGCAGCTCCGTGGAGTCGCGCAGGGTGGCGACACTGCCGGGTGGTACCCCGGCGCGGTCCGTGGTGCGCTGGTTGACGGCCAGCAGCCGGTCCCCCACGAGATGCACCTCGTCCGTCGCGACGCGCCCGGAGGCCAGCAGGTCGGCGGTGCCCGGGTCCAGGCCCAGGCTGAGAACGTGCCGGCCCTCGGCGTCGGCCGGCAGCCCGAGCAGGCGGTGCGCCTCGTCGTTGGCGAGCACCAGGGTGCCCCCGTCGTCGACGATGAGCACACCCTCGCGTACGGCGTGCAGCACCGCGTCGTGATGTTCGTACATCCGGGTCATCTCGTGCGGCCCGAGCCCGTGGGTCTGGCGCAGCAGCCGTCTGCTCACCAGCGCGGCGCCCGCCGTCGCCAGGGCGAGTGCCACCGCGGCGGCGGACAGCACGAGCGGCAGTTGACGGTCGGCGGTGCCGCCGACGCTCTTCGTCGTGATCCCCGCCGACACCAGGCCGACGACCTGACCGTCCGGCGCCTTCACCGGCACCACGGCCTGTACGAGGCGGCCGATGGTGCCTTCGATCTCCTCGGTCACCGTCCTCCCGGCCAGCGCCGGCGCGAGCGTCCCGACGAACTTCTTTCCGATGCGGTCCGGTTTGGGGTGGGTGTAGCGGATCCCGTCGGTGTTCATGACGACGATGAAGTCGACCTTCGACTGCTCACGGGCGGCCTCGGCACGGGGCTGGAGGACCGCGGTGGGGTCGGGGCTCTCCAGCGCCTCGATCGTGCCCGGTGCGTTGGCGAAGGTCTCCGCCACGGCGAGCGAGCGGTTGCGGGCCTCTTGGGTGGTGTCGTGCCGTACCTGGAGTACCAGTGCCACCACGGCCGCCACCACCAGCAGCAGCACGATCACGACGACGAGCAGGAACACCTGTCCGGCGACACTGCGACCGCCCAGCACCGAACGCAGCCCCGTCACCGGATGCCACCGCGACGAGCCCGCCTCCTGTTGCCGCCGTGCGGACGGCGAAGCGCCGGGCCGCAGGGGCGATCGAGTCCCGGATCGACCCAAGAGTCGGACCATGTGCCATGTCTACACTGCTCGGCCCCGGGAGGCGAGGGGCGTCACCCGTGGTGGCAGGGGGTTCTCACCGTTTCATCACGTCAGGCACCCAGGGAGCGGGCGAGCTCGGTCGTGGCCCGGGCGATCTCCGTGTCCTCGTCCGACATCAGTCTCCCGAGTTCGCCGCGCCGCGCCCGCACCGCCTGGCGAGCCGCACGCTCCCACACCACCGGGTTCTCCCGGTGGTTGAGCAGCTTCGGATAGGCGGCGGCCGTGCTCTCCCACTGCCGGGCGTCGGCGATGCACTTGAGCAGCTGGATGATCTGGGCCCGGCAGGTCACCTGCGGCAGCTTCGCCAGCTCCCAGAGGAAGGGGACCGTGGCGGCCGTCGCCTGTTCCACGACGAAACCGAACTGGCAGATCCGCTTCCGCAAGTCGTCGAGGGCGGACCGGGCGGTTTCGGCGTCACCCCAGGCGATGCCGTTGAGCAGCAGGGGGATGGCCGCCGCCGAACCGGTGGAGTCCTGGATGTCACCCCAGGGCACCCGGTCCAGGGCTGTGAGCGGCGTGTTCCCTGCCACCCCGGTCGGGGCGTCGGGGCGCTGTGGGCGCTCGCTGCCCGGATTTTCCGTCGAAGCGCTGCGCATGGCGAGGGGCCTTTCCGCGACAGTCGTGTCAGATGGGTGGACAGGTCGACAACCTGGCCCAGACCGTCTTGCCCACCGGGGAGAGGGGGACCCAGCCCCACTCATCGGAGAGCGCGTCGACGATGCACAGGCCCCGGCCGTGCTCCTGCAGGCCGGAGCCCGCGGGTGCGTACACGGGCGGGTGGTCGTCGGGGTCGGAGACGGTGACCAGTACATGGGTGGGGTCCAGGAGGAATCCCAGCCGGATCTCCGGCGCACCCGGCGCATCTGCCGACCCCGGCGCCGCGTGCGTCGCGGCGTTGGCGGTGAGCTCGGTGACGACGAGGGTGGTGTCGTCGCAGCGGTGGTCGAGTGACCAGTCGTGCAGCGTGTCGCGGGTGAAGGACCGGACTCGCGTGAAGCCCTCCCGGCTGCATTCGACACGCAGGACGGCCGATGCGGACAGGGCACCCGAGAACTGCGGCAGCGTCTCCGGTGTCGAAGGCGGGGGCCCGTACGGTGGCAGGACGGGCGGCCCGGAGGCGCGTTCCCTGCTCGAGCCGGGGGCGACCGCGTGCGCTGCGACCTCACTCGGCGGCCGGAGCACGTGCTGCGCGGCTGATGTCACGGCATCTCCCCGATGCGACGTCAGGAACCAGCGCCGAACCGGGGGTTGACGCCGCAGCTATTATCCACGCTGACAGCCATCGCGTGCAATTGCACGAGAAATTGCGTGAAAATCAAGCCGTTGCGGGTACCCGAGCCGGGGAAAGCGAACAGCTAAGGAGACTGCGGTGCCACCAGTGCGGAACGGAGTGCGGGCAAGCTCGTTGGACGCCAGCTGGATCAAGAGCCGGCACAGCAACGCCGAAGGCAACTGCGTCGAAGTCGCCACTCTCGTCGACGGGGGGATCGCGATGCGCAACTCCCGCGACCCCGACGGGCCCGCGCTCGTCTACACGGCGGCGGAGGTGGCGGCGTTCCTGGCCGGGGCGAAGGACGGCGAGTTCGACCACCTGGTGTGACGGGAGGTGCGCGGCGCGGCCCCCGTGGTGAGGCTCCGGCGGAGAAGTGGAGCCCAACTAACCATTTTCGCACGGCTGTTGCGCGGCGGATGCGGGGAAGTCAGGCAGAGTGGGATAGTGTAAGTCGCCCTTGTGTCGGTCTGCTGGGAGTCAGGATGTCCGCCGCGTCGCATCGTATCTCCCGTCTGGAACCCTATCTGGACAGACCCGAGCCGGCGCCGACTCTGCTGAAGATGCTGGTCGGTGTGCAGCTCGCAGGCTTCCGTGAGGACGCCGGTCTCGCCCAGGACCAGGCGGCGCGCGCTGTCGGATTCAGCGCCGCGAAACTGTCCCGCATCGAGGCGGGCAAGGGCCGCCGCCCACCGACGGAGAACGACGTCCGGGCGTTGCTGCGGCTGTACCGCACCGACGACTACGAAGCCTCCGTGCTGCTCAAGCTGCTGCAGCGTGCCGGCGAGCCGGGCTGGTGGCAGCGCTACGACAAGCGGCTGATGCCCGAGTGGTTCGACCGGCTGGTCGGACTGCAGGAGGCCGCCGCCACCATCCGAACCTTCGAAATCCAGTATGTGCCCGGCCTGTTGCAGACACCCGCCTACACCAGGGCGGTGGTGGAGCGCGGCCTGCCCAACGCACCGGCCGGTGAGGTGGAGCGGCGTGTCGAACTCCGCAGACAGCGGGCGCGGTTGCTGTCGCGACCGGAGGCGCCGCAGCTGTGGGCGATCATCGACGAGTCCGTGCTGCTGCGCGTCCTGGGCAGCCCCGAGGTGATGCGGGAACAGCTCGCGCACCTCGTCGAGATGGCCGAGCGCCCCAACGTGACCCTGCAGATCGTGCCGTTGAGCGTCACGAACGCCTCCGCGCCGGCCATTCCGGTCACGTATCTGCGCTTCGGCGGCCTCGACCTTCCCGACGTGGTCTACCTGGAGCACATCAGGAGCGCGAACTTCCTGGAGGACCGCGACGAGACGGAGGAGTACCGGATCGCGCTGGACCGGCTCGCCGACGAGGCGCTCAAGCCGCGTGACTCGATGGAGCTGCTGAGGACGACGATGGAGCAGCGCTACCCGTGACGGGCGAGTGCCTCTCGGGGGACGTCCGGCGTCCCGCGAGAGGCACCTCGGTCACTTCTCCAGGGGGAGCCGCCCCACGCCGCCGAACTCGATCCACTCGTGGGTGAGCTGACGGGGCGCCACCTCTGTGTCGGGGCGCCAGGTCGACACCTCCACCAAGCCCGGCTCGAGAATCTCCAGGTCCTCGAAGTACGCGGCGACGTCCTTCGGCTCCCGCACCCGGCCCCAGTGACCCTGCGTCGCCTGGTCCATGAAGTTCGTGACGAATTCCCGGACCTCGGCGTCCTCGCTGACCAGCTGGCACATCACCATGAAACTGCCGGGCGCGAGCCGTTCCCGTACGCGCCGGGCCACCGCGAGGGGCCCGTCCGTGTCGCTGTCGGGGATGCAGTGGAACACCGAGTTGAACAGCACGCACACCGGCTGGGAGAAGTCGATCAGCCGCTTGGTGTCGGGGTGGTCGAAGATCAGGTCCGTCTCGCGCATGTCCGCGTGGATGACGGCCGTGCGCTCGTCCTGCTCCAGCAGTGCCCGGCCGTGGACCAGCACCATCGGGTCGTTGTCGACGTACACCACATGGGTCTTGGGATCGATGCGCTGGGCGACCTGGTGCACGTTGTCCTGCGTGGGCAGACCGGATCCGTGGTCGAGGTACTGCCGGATGCCGTACTCCTCGGACAGGGTCCGCACGACCCGCTGCAGGAAGCGCCGGTTGTTGAGGGCCAGGCGGCGCGTGCTGGGCACGACCTTGTCGAGTTCCGCGCACGCGGCACGGTCCGCCGCGTAGTTGTCCTTGCCGCCCAGGTAGTGGTCGTACATGCGCGCTGCCGTCGGCACGTTCGCGTCGATCTCGGTGGACAGCCGCTTCTCGGAATGCATCGCTCCCCCTGCGTGGCGCCGCGCCAAAGGACTGGCCGGACGGGAAGTACATCCTAGGGAGCGGGAGTTGGCCGCTGCCAGCCCACTGCGAAAGTGCCCACGATCGAAACGACAGGATGATGGTCTGCCGCGACGCCGCGTATTCCTGACAGCACACCCGTGCACTCTGTGTAACCGGAGTCCGATGGTCAGGGTGGGGTACTCGCGAGGGGACGTTCTCTTGTGGGAGGTGGGATCGTGGGCACCTCGGCCGACCGCATCGCGGATCCCTGGGGCGCGCGCACCCCGTACGACCCCGGCACGCCCTGGCCGGTCCGGACGGACACCCACCTGCGGGCCGGGATCGCCGAACGTGACGTGGAGCGGTGGGTGCAGTCCGCCTCGCTGCTGCACTCCAACGGCGACGCCATGGACATCGCCGTGCGCGAGGGCCGCATCGTAGGAGTGCGCGGCCGGGCCGTCGACCGGGTCAACCGCGGCCGTCTCGGCCCCAAGGACCTCTACGGCTGGCAGGCGAACGCCGCCGCGGACCGGCTCACGAGGCCTCTGGTCCGCCAGAACGGCAGGCTGGTGGAGTGCGACTGGGACACCGCCATGGACCGGATCACGGCCCGGACCAGGGAACTGCTGGACGACAAGGGCCCGGGCTCGATCGGCTTCTACACCACCGGGCAGCTGTTTCTCGAGGAGTACTACACCCTGGCCGTCCTCGCCCGCGCAGGCATCGGCACCAACCACCTGGACGGCAACACCCGCCTGTGCACGGCGACGGCCGCCGAGGCACTGAAGCAGACCTTCGGCTGCGACGGGCAGCCCGGCAGCTACGAGGACATCGACCACGCCGACACCGTCGCCCTGTTCGGGCACAACATGGCGGAGACGCAGACCGTGCTGTGGATGCGGCTCCTGGACCGTCTGGAGGGCGGCGACCGGCCCCGGCTGGTCTGCGTGGACCCCCGGTTCACCCAGGTCGCCCGGCGGGCCGACGTCCATCTGGCTCCCCGTGCCGGGACCAACGTCGCGCTGCTCAACGCACTGCTGCACGAGATCATCCGCACCGGCCGCGTCGACCGGGCCTACATCGACGCGCACACCACCGGCTTCGAGGAACTCGCGGCCCTGGTCGAGGGGTGCACGCCCAAGTGGGCGGCCGGGATCTGCGACGTGCCGCAGGCGCAGATCGAGCGGGCCGCGGAGATCCTCGGCACGGGGGAGCGGCTGCTGTCCACGGTCCTGCAGGGCGTCTACCAGTCCCACCAGGCCACAGCGGCCGCCGTGCAGGTCAACAACCTGCACCTGCTCCGTGGCATGCTGGGCCGCCCCGGCTGCGGACTGCTGCAGATGAACGGGCAGCCCAGCGCCCAGAACACCCGCGAGTGCGGCGCCGACGGCGACCTTCCGGGGTTCCGCAACTGGCAGAACGACCAGCACGTGGCCGACTTGGCCGCCGTGTGGAACGTACGCCCGGAGAAGATCCCGCACTACGCGCCTCCCACGCACGCCATGCAGATCTTCCGGTACGCCGAGCAGGGCTCGATCGGCATGCTGTGGATCACCGGCACCAACCCGGCCGTGTCCCTGCCCGAGCTGTCCCGCATCCGGTCGATCCTGGCGCAGGAACGGCTGTTCGTGGTCGCGCAGGACCTGTTCCTCACCGAGACCGCGCAGCTCGCCGACGTGGTGCTGCCCGCGGCCACCTGGGGCGAGAAGACCGGCACCCTCACCAACGCCGACCGCACCGTGCACCTGTCCGAGAAGGCGGTCGAACCGCCCGGCGAGGCCCGCCCCGATCTCGACATCTTCCTCGACTTCGCGGCCCGTATGGACTTCCGCGACAAGGACGGCGGGCCGCTGATCACCTGGCACGACCCGGAGTCGGCGTTCGCGGCGTGGCAGCGGTGCAGCGCCGGCCGCCCCTGCGACTACACGGGCCTCGGCTACGACCGGCTGCGCGGCGGCAGCGGCATCCAGTGGCCCTGCACCGGACAGGCGCCCGACGGCACCGCGCGCCTCTACACCGACGGCATCACCTTCGCCCACCCCGATGTCTGCGAGAGCTACGGCAGGGACCTGGTCACCGGGGCGAGCGTGGAGCCCGTCGAGTACCGGTCGCTCAACCCGGACGGCAAGGCGGTCCTCAAGGCGGCGGAGTACCTGCCGCCGCACGAGGACGCCTCCGACGACTGTCCGCTCCAGCTGATCACCGGCCGTACGGTGTACCACTTCCACACCCGGACGAAGACCGCTCGCGCGCCCGAACTGAACGCCGCCGCGCCGGACGTCTGGGCGGAGATGTCGCCCGCGGAGGCCTCGGCCCAGGGGCTCACCGACGGCGACCTGGTGCAGGTCACGACCCCACGCGGAGCGGTGCGGGCCAAGCTGCGCACCACCGCCATCCGCGACGGCATGGTGTTCCTGCCCTTCCACTACGGCTACTGGGACACCCCGGCCGGCCACCGTCCGCCCGACGACGGCCCGGGCCGCGCCGCCAACGAGACCACCGTCACCGACTGGGACCCGGTCTCCAAACAGCCGCTGTTCAAGACCGGCGCGGCGCGCGTCACCCTCGTCGCCCGCCGCACGAGTGACACCGGCACGGAGACCGACGAGGCGGGGAGCAGCGCGTGACCGGCATCAGTACCACCCTCCGCCTTCTCCACGACGGTGAGCGCGACCTGGAGCAGGAGCTGCTGGCCGCCGCAGCACGGCACCGCACCGACCACGAGTTCCACCATGTCGCCCTCGATGTCGCCCGCTGGTCCCACGAGCACGCGGCCCGCCTCGCGGACGCGGGCCGCGACCACCGCCTCGACCTGTCCGGCCCTCGTGACACCCCGCCGTCCGGCGCGCCGGCCGCCCTCCGGGAGAAGGTGTCCCAGGTCCTCGGCCGACGCCCCGAGACCGGTCTGCTCCTCCTGTACGACCTGCGCGACCTCCACCTGGCGGCCGCGCGGAACTCGCTCCACTGGGAGATGCTCGCCCAGGCGGCGCAGGCCACCCGGGACGAGCCGCTTCTGGCGCTGGTCAGCGACTGCCACCCGCAGACGCTCCGGCAGCTCCGCTGGACCAACACCATGATCAAGAACCTGGCTCCGCAACTCCTGACCAGCGTCTGAGGCCCCGGCCCGTCACCGTGGCTGGGCGGCGATCATGGTCCGGTACCAGTGGTAACTGTCCTTCGGCGTCCGCTCGAGGCTGTCGTAGTCGACGCGGACGATCCCGAAGCGCTTGCCGTAGCCGAAAGCCCACTCGAAGTTGTCCAGGAGGGACCACACGTAATAGCCGCGGACGTCCACGCCGGCGTCCATCGCTGCCCGCAGTGCGGTGAGATGGTCGCGCAGATAGGCGACCCGGTCGCTGTCATGGACGGCCCCGTCGGGACTCACCTCGTCCGCCTCCGCCGATCCGTTCTCGGTGATGTGGAGCGGCGGCAGGGCGTCGCCGTACCGCTCCTTGAGCCGCACGAGCAGATCGGTGAAGGTGCGGGGCGCGACGGGCCAGCCCATGGCGTTGTACCGGACGCCGGGCAGGGGCACCTCCGCGTACCGGTTGTCGGTCGCGACGCGCCGCTCCGGGTCGCTCTCGCGGTACGGCGCGTCGGCCACCACGATCGGCCGGTAGTAGTTGACGCCCAGGAAGTCCAGCGGCCGGCTGATCAGTTCCAGGTCGCCGTCCCGACGGAAGTCCTGGCCGGTGATCAGTTCGCCCCAGGTGTCCTCCTCGCCGGCCGGGTAGTGGCCGGCCAGGATCGGCTCGGTCCACACGAGGTTGTGCTGGGTGTCGGCGCGGGCGACGGCCGCCCGGTCGGCGGCAGAGCCGGTGGCGGGCAGATTGTGGTCGAGATTGAGGGTGATGCCCACCTCGCGCACCCCGGCCGCCCGCAACGCCCGCACGGCCAGGCCATGCCCGACGAGCAGATGATGGGCGGCGGCCAGCGCTCCCCGGCCCTCTCGGGCGCCGGGCGCGTGTCGGCCGACCGAGTAGCCGAGGAAGGCGCTGCACCACGGCTCGTTGAGGGTGATCCAGCGTGGCACCCGGTCACCCAGGTGCCCGGCGACGACCGCCGCGTACTCACCGAACCGCTCGGCGGTCTCCCGCACCCGCCAGCCGCCGCGGTCCTCCAGAGCCTGCGGCAGATCCCAGTGGTAGAGCGTGACGGCGGGTTCGATGCCGGCCGCCAGCAGGGCGTCGACCAGCCGCGAGTAGAAGTCCAGCCCCTTGGGGTTCACGGGTCCGGACCCGTCCGGGACGATACGCGGCCAGGCGATCGAGAAGCGGTAGGAACCCACGCCCAGCGCTCGCAGGAGCGCCACGTCCTGCGGATACCGGTGGTAGTGATCGCAGGCCACATCACCGGTGTCCCCGTTCGCCACCAGGCCGGGGGTGTGGCTGTAGGTGTCCCAGATCGACGGACCACGGCCGTCCTCGTGCACCGCGCCCTCGACCTGGTACGAGGCGGTCGCGGCCCCGAACACGAAGCCGGGTGGAAAGCTCGGGAAGTCAGTCATGCCCTCCACGATGCCCATTCGACCGTCCGTGGACGCGAAGAGTCTCGTTAGTCTGGATATGCGGGGGATTGATCGGCGGGAGAGACTCATGGGTGACCGTTACGACTACGACCTCGGCACGCACAGCCGTCCCGTCACCACCTCCTCCACCGAGTCCCAACTCTGGTTCGACCGTGGCCTCGCGTGGACGTACGGCTTCCATCATGAGGAAGCCGTCGCCTGCTTCGAGAAGGCCGCCGAGGCCGATCCGGAGTGCGCGATGGCGTATTGGGGGATCGCCTACGCACTGGGTCCGAACTACAACAAGCCCTGGGAATTCTTCGACGGCGACGAATTGGTGCGGACGGTAGAACGCACGCACAGCGCCGTCGAACAGGCCCATGACCGAGCCGGTCGGGCCACCCCCGTCGAACAGGCCCTGATCGGAGCGCTGCGGGCCCGCTACCCGCAGGCGGAGGCCGTCGACGACTGCTCCGTGTGGAACGAGCCCTACGCGGACGCGATGCGCGCGGTGTACGAACTCGCGCCGGACGACCCGGACGTCGCCACCCTCTACGCCGACGCACTGATGAACCTCACCCCGTGGCAGCTGTGGGACCTGGCCACCGGGCAGCCGGCCGAAGGCGCACGGACCGTGGAGGCCAAGGCGGTCCTGGACAGTGCCCTCGGAACCGACGCGGGTGCCCGTCACCCGGGGATCCTGCACATGTACATCCACCTGATGGAGATGTCCCCGGCACCGGAGCGGGCACTCACCGTCGCCGACCGGCTGCGCGGGATGGTGCCCGACGCGGGACACCTGCAGCACATGCCCTCGCACCTCGACGTGCTGTGCGGCGACTACCGCCGGGTCGTCTCGGCCAACAGCGACGCGATCGCCGCCGACGAGAAGTATCACCAGCGGGCCGGCGCGATGAACTTCTACACCCTCTACCGGGCGCACAACCTCCACTTCAAGATCTACGGGGCGATGTTCCTCGGCCAGTCGCAGACCGCCCTCGACACCGCCGCCCAGCTGGAGGCCGCCATCCCCGAGGACCTGCTCCGGGTGCCGAGCCCTCCGATGGCCGACTGGCTCGAAGGCTTCCTCGCCATGCGGGTCCACGTCCTGATCCGCTTCGGCCGCTGGACCGACATCCTGGCCCTGCCGGCCCCGGCCGACCCCGAGCTGTACGCCGTGAGCACCGCCATGCGGCACTACGCCCGCGGCGTCGCCCGCTCGGCCACCGGCGAGATCGATCGTGCGGAGACCGAACGTGAGCTGTTCCGGGAAGCGGTGCGCCGGGTGCCCGAGACCCGGATGCTCTTCAACAACACCTGCCACGACATCCTCGCCGTCGCGGCGGCCATGCTGGACGGCGAGCTCGAATACCGCAAGGGCAACCACGACCTGGCCTTCGCCGCCCTCGAACGGTCCATCGCACTGGACGACGGCCTGCCCTACGACGAGCCCTGGGGCTGGATGCAGCCGACCCGCCACGCCTACGGCGCACTGCTGCTGGAACAGGGCCGGGTGGACGAGGCAGAGGCGGTCTACCGCGCGGACCTCGGCTTCGACGACACCCTGCCCCGCCCCCTCCAGCACCCCGGCAACGTCTGGTCCCTGCACGGCTTCCACGAATGCCTGATCCGGACGGGCAGAACCGCAGAGGCGGCCCTCGTGGCACACCAGCTCAAACTGGCGACCGCCCTCGCCGACGTACCGATCGAGGCGTCCTGCTTCTGCCGCCTGGACACCGCGCCCGGTGCTGAGGCGGCGGAGGGGGGCTGCCACTGACCCCGGCACCCGCCTGCCGACGGCCGACGCGGGCCCCGCCCTGCTCATGTCCTGTTCTCCGGCCTCCGCATCAGGACGACGCCGTACACGACGAGCCACACCACCCACATCAGCCAGCCGACGAGACCCAGGAGCCCGAGCGGGCCGACGTGGTCCATGACCAGGGGGGTGAGCACGGCCGAGGCGAACAGCAGCGTCGCCGACACCAGCCCCCATCTGCCGTGCCACGGCCGGAGCAGCCCGGCGCGCAGGCCTCCGACGGACAGGCCGACCAGGGCGAGCGCCAGGAAGGTGCCGTTGAGGGTGAACAGGGCGTCGTGCAGCGCCCACAGGCTCGTGTCCGCGCGGACGCCGTCAGCGGCTGTCGACGCGAGTGCCAGCCGGATCGCGATGACCCCGGCGAAGACGGCGTTCTGCAGGACGAGTCCGGCGAACCCGACAAGGGCCCACGCCTCACCCCGGTCCCCCTCGGACCGCCACAGCGCACGCACCGCGCCCGCCCCGAACAACGTGGCCAGTACCCAGGCCGCGGGCGTGACCGCGGAGCCGATGCCGACGAGGCCCCCGTGCGCCCGGAAGAACTCGTCCACCTCCCCGATACCGGCACCGGTGCGCGGCAGGCCGGCCGGGACCAGCACCACGTTCCCGGCGACGACGAGAAGGGCGAAACCGACGGCGGCCAGGCCACTGACCCGGGCGAAACTCATGGTGGAAGGGGTGCTCTCCGAAAGTTCGCGTAACATATATTGATTATAAGCAGCGTAAAGTGACTGAGGGGAAGGGCATGAGCGAGGAGCCGGGGCGACGGCGGTACGACTCCCTGCGCCGCACGGCGCAGGCTCAGCAGACCCGCGCCGACATCGCCCGAGCCGCGCTGGAACTCTTCGTCTCCCGGGGCTGGGCGGCGACGACGGTGCGGGACGTGGCTCGCGAGGCGGGGGTCTCCGTACCGACCGTCTACGCGGCCTACGGGAACAAGGCAGGGCTGACCCGGGCCCTCGCCGACGCGGCCGACCTCTCGGCCGACGTCCCGCGGTTGATCGCCGAGCTGGAGTCGCCCACCACGGACCCCGCCCGGCAACTCGCCGCGATGGCCGGTTACGACCGGCGCCTGTACGAGCGCGCCGGCGGCGTCATCACCCTCGTACGGGAAGCGGGCCGCTCCGAAGCGGAGTTGGCCACGCTCTACCACGACAGCCGGGTCCGCGGTGACCGGACGCGGGTGCAGGTCTTCTCCTCCTGGCCGACCGGCGTCCTGCGCTCCGACCTCGACGTGCCGTCCGCGGTCGACGTCTACGCGGCGCTTTGCAACATCGACGTCTACACCGTGCTGACCGGTGAGCGCGGGTGGTCGCCCGACCGGGTGGAGCAGTGGTGGTGCCGGGCGCTGGTGCGTGAACTCCTGAACTGAGCGGGACCAGGAGTTCCTGGTGGATGCCGCGGGCTGACACGCCGTCGACCGGCGCGTCCGTCACACGCCGACGGCAGGTGACGCCTCCGGAGGGAAGTGGCATGCCGCGCCGTGGCCGGGCCCACCGGGCGGCGGGGCGGGGACGACCTCGGCGCACAGGTCCTGGGCCCGCCGGCACCGGGTCCGGAAGCGGCATCCGGAGGGCGGGTCGGTCGGTGAGGGGATCTCACCGGTGAGCACGACCCGCTGCCGCCTGCGTCCGCCGCCGGTCACGGGGGAGGGCACCGCCGACAGGAGCGCCTCGGTGTACGGGTGGCGCGGCTGCTCATAGACCTCTTCCGTCGGCCCCGTCTCCACGATCCGGCCGAGGTACATCACGGCGACCCGGTCGGCGAGGTGCCGCACCACGGACAGGTCGTGCGAGATGAACACGTACGACAGCCCGTCCCGCAGGTCGCACAGGAGGTTGAGGACCTGTGCCTGCACCGACAGGTCCAGCGCGGAGACGGGTTCGTCGCAGACGATCACCTCCGGCTCCAGCGCCAGGGCACGGGCGATCCCGATCCGCTGCCGCTGCCCTCCGGAGAACTCGTGCGGGTGACGGCCCGCGTCCGAGGCGCGCAGGCCGACCATCTCCAGCAGTTCGGCCACGCGTGCCGCCCGCCGCGCGGCCGGTACCAGGTCGCGGTGGGTCAGCCAGGGTTCGCCGATGAGGTCCGCCGCGCTCAGGCGCGGGTCGAGTGAACCGAACGGGTCCTGGAACACCATCTGCACCTTCCGGCGCCAGGCGAGCAGCTCCCCACCCGACAACGCGAACGGGTCCACTCCCTCGTACCGCACCGTGCCGGCGTCGGGCCGCTCCAGCCGCGTGCACCGGGTCTCAACTCGTCCCGCCTCTTGACGTGTTGATTGCCGTCCTAAAACATTCGGGAAACTCGATTGGTTCTGCGCGGTTCTGTTCGCTCCTGAAGGGAATCCATGTCCAGCAGACATCGCCTCGCCCGGGCTTTGGCGGTCACCGTCCCTCTGGCCCTCGGCGCGGGACTCGTCACCGTGCCTCGCGCGGCTGCCGCTCCCGCCGCCGAACCGTCCGGCAGCGCGGTCACGGTACGGATCGACCCGTCCTACCGGCAGCAGGAGTTCGAAGGGTGGGGCACGAGCCTCGTCTGGTTCGCCAACATCACCGGCCGCTACCCGGAACCCATCCGGCAGAAGCTCGCCGACATGCTGTTCGGCGACGACGGCCTCCGCCTCAACATCGCGCGCTACAACATCGGCGGCGGCAACGCCCCGGACGTCCGCAAGGACTACATGAAGACCGGCGCGACGATGGACGGCTTCTGGAAGGCCCCCGAGGGCACCACCCGGGAGGACACCGACTGGTGGAACCCGGACGACCCCGAGCACTGGGACTGGTCCGCCGACCCGGGCCAGCGCTGGTGGGTGGACCGGGTGAAGAAGAAGGTGACCCGCTGGGAGGCGTTCAGCAACTCACCGCCCTGGTTCCAGACCGTCAGCGGCTACGTCTCGGGCGGCTTCGACGCGAACACCGACCAGATCCGGGCGGACCGCGTCGACGACTTCGCCACCTACCTGGTCAAGGTGACCGAGCAGCTGGAGAAGAAGCACCGCATCAGGTTCGACACCATCGCCCCGCTCAACGAGCCCAACACCAACTACTGGGGCACCCAGCTCGGCCCCGACGGACAGCCCAGGGGCGGCCGCCAGGAAGGCGCGCACGCCGGACCGGAACTCCAGCAGAAGGTCGTCCTGGCCCTGCGCCGCGCCCTCGACACGGCGAAGACCCGCGCCACCGTCTCCGCGATGGACGAGACCAACCCCAGCACCTTCGTCCGCAACTGGAACGCCTACGACGACTCCGCCCGCGCCGCCGTCGACCAGCTCAACGTGCACACCTACGGCACCGGCATGCGCACCAGTGCCCGGGACAGCGCCAAGGCCGCCGACCGTCCCTTCTGGATGAGCGAGGTCGAGGGCACCTGGGGCACCGGCACCGACTTCACCGGCATGGAACCCGGGCTCGGCATCGCCACCCGGATCGTCGACGACATACGTGAACTCGAGCCCTCCGCCTGGGTGTTGTGGCAGCCGGTCGAGGACGCCATCCCGCAGGCGCAGGCGGGCAAGAACTGGGGCAGCATCCACATCCCCTTCAACTGCACGGCGAAGGACACCCTGGAGACCTGCCCGGTCAAGGCCAACACCAAGTTCCACACGCTGCGCAACTTCACCCACCACATCCGCCCCGGCGACCACTTCGTGAAGGCCGACGACCCCTCCAGCGTCGCCGCCGTCCGCGGGTCCGGTCGCGGAGCGACCGTCGTGCACGTCAACAACGGCACGACCCCGCGCGCCGTGACCCTGGACCTGTCGCGGTTCCGGCGCGTCCCCCACGGCGCCACCGTGACACCCGTGGTGACCAGCGCCGACGGCGCCCTTGTCCGCGGCACTCCCGTGCGGGTGAAGAACGAGTCGGCCACCGTGACCGTCCCGGCGAAGTCCGTCACCACCCTCCTCGTCGACGGCGTCTCGGGTACCGACAAGGACGCCGCGCTCGTCCAGCCCGGTCATGTCTACCGCCTCCAGGGGGCCCAGAGCGGAAAGTCCCTGGCCCCGGCAGCCGACGGCGACGGTGTCGTCGTACGGACGGCCGACCCGGCCGCCAAGTCCCAGCTGTGGTCCGTGCGGCGGCTGACCCGCGGGGACGGCAACCGCGAGCGCTACGCCCTCGTCAACGCGGAGACGGGCGGCCGTCTAGCCGTACGCGACAACGAGGCCGTGCTGGAAGAGACCGACACACCGGGCGCGCAGTGGATCATGTCGACCACCGGGGACGGCACCTGGACCTTCGTCAACGCCGCCACGGGACGGCTGCTCGACGTCGTCGGTCAGTCGACGGCGGACGGCGCCCGTGTGTCGGCCCACCTGCCGACCTCGAACGCGAACCAGCGATGGGGCGTGACCGACGAGACGGTGCTGCGTACCGAGCCGGCCAGGGCGTTCACCGTGCCCGGCCGCGCGCCCGAACTGCCCGCAACCGTGACGCCCGTCTTCCGCGACGGCGCCCGCGGCGCGCTCCCCGTGCAGTGGAATTCGCCCTCCGACGCCCGCTGGAACAAGCCCGGAACGGTACGGGTGAAGGGCCGGGCGACCGACGCGCTCGGCCGGACCGTCCCCGCCGAGGCGGTCGTCACCGTGGACACCATCGCCTCGACGCTTCCGGCCCGGGCCAAGACCTACACCGGCGGACGGCCCGAGCTGCCCGCCACCGTCACCGGCGTCGGCCGGCACGGCGGAACCGCCGACCTCCCGGTCACCTGGGACCCCGCACCCGACGGCGCGTACGACGACGCCGGGGTCGTGACCCTGCGCGGCACCGCCCGAGTCCCCGGCGGCACCACCGCGGCGGCGACCGTACGCGTCCAGGTCACCGCACCCAAGGAGGCGAACGCCGCCCTCGACGACGGCGTGACCGTCGGCGCCACCTCCACCGAGAGCGGCTACTCCGCCGAGGGCCTGCGCAACGGGAACACCTCCGAGAAGGCCTGGTCGAACTGGAAGTCGGGCACGAAGAACCCGTCCGACACCATCACCTTCACCCTGCCGGGGCCCCGCGACCTGACCCGCGTCGTGACCCACTTCCACCGGGACGGCACCAACGTCAGCTTCGCCGAGTCCCTGAAGGTGCAGGTGCGCGGAACCGGAGGCGACTGGACCGACGCGAGCGACTCCGTCCCCGTCGGCACCGAGGGCACACCCGTCGCCGACGTTCCGGTGCGCACCTCCGGCCCGGTGACCGGGGTGCGCGTGGTCATGACGGCCCGTCCGGGCGGCTACATCACCCTCGGAGAGATCGAGGTGCACGCCAAGGCACCCGGCGCGTCCGCGGACGCCGCGGCGGCGGCGATCGAGGTCGACGGCGTGCCGATCGACGGCTTCGACCCGGACCGGACGAGCTACCGCGTGACCACCGACCGGCCGGACCGGGCGAGGATCACCGCCACACCCCGCGACCCGTACGCGACCGTGACGGTCCGTGAGGACACCGCACAACGGGCCCAGGTCGTCACCGTGCGCAGCGAGGACGGTGCGCGGACCCGGCAGTACAGGATCGAGCTCACCCGCTCCTGACACATGAGAACGCGGGGCGTGCCGGCCGGACACGCCCCGCGTCGTCCTCGGGGATCAGACCGCCGGGGCCGGGTACGTCGGGTACTCCACCCCGGACACGTGCTGCACGACCCGGATGACCTGGCAGGAGTAGCCGAACTCGTTGTCGTACCAGAGGTACAGGATCGCGTTGTCACCCTCGACCTTGGTGGCGCCGGCGTCGACGATCGAGGCGTGGCGCGAGCCGATGAAGTCGCTGGAGACGGCGTCCGGCGCGCTGATGAAGTCGATCTGGCGCTTCAGCGGCGAGGTCAGGGACACCTCGCGGAGGTAGTCCAGGACCTCCTGGCGGTCGGTCTCACGGGCGAGCTGCAGGTTGAGGATCGCGATGGACACGTCCGGCACCGGGACCCGGATGGAGCTGCCGGTGATCTTCGCCTTGAGGTCGGGCAGTGCCTTGGCGACGGCGGAGGCGGCGCCCGTCTCCGTGATGACCATGTTGAGCGGCGCCGACCGGCCCCGGCGCTCGGACTTGTGGTAGTTGTCCAGCAGGTTCTGGTCGTTGGTGAACGAGTGGACGGTCTCCACGTGACCGCGCCGGACTCCGAACTCGTCGTCCATCGCCTTCAGCGGCGGCACGATGGCGTTCGTGGTGCAGGACGCGCAGGACAGGATCTGCTCGTCCGGCTTGATGGTGTCGTGGTTGACGCCGTGCACGATGTTCGGGACGTCGCCCTTGCCGGGCGCGGTCAGCACGACCTTGTCGATGCCCGGGCGCAGGTGCTGCGACAGGCCCTCGCGGTCACGCCACTTGCCGGTGTTGTCGATGAGGATGGCGTCCTTGACGCCGTACGCCGTGTAGTCGATCTCGGACGGGTCGTTCGCGTAGATGACCTTGATCGCGTTGCCGTTGGCCACGATCGTGCTGGTCGCCTCGTCGACGGTGATCGTGCCCTGGAACTGGCCGTGGATCGAGTCGCGGCGCAGCAGCGAGGCGCGCTTGATGATGTCCTGCTCGCCTCCGCCGCGGACCACGATGGCCCGCAGCCGCAGACCGTTGCCCGAACCGGCCTTCTCGATGAGCAGGCGGGCCACGAGCCGGCCGATGCGGCCGAACCCGTACAGGACGACGTCGCGTCCCTCGCGGCGCTCGATCTTGTTGGCTCCGGTGGCCCCGGCGACGGCCTCGGCGGTGAACTCCGCGACCGACAGACCGCGGTCGTCCTCGCGGTACGTCGCGGCGAGCATGCCGATGTCGATCTGGGACGGCCCGAGGTCGAGCTCGGCAAGCGTCCTGAGGAACGGCAGCGTGTCGGTGACCGAGAGCTCCGCGCCGGCGATCTGCCGGGCGAACCGGTGGGTCTTGAGGATGCTGACCACCGACTTGTTCACCAGGGAGCGGCTGTGCAGCAGGACGGTCACGTCCCGCTCCCGGTGCAGCTTCCCGATGATCGGGATCATCGACTCCGCGATCTCCTCGCGGTTCTTCCAGTTGGTGAACGAGTCGTCGTTGAGAGTCACGAATCCATCTTTCGAGCTAGGCGGCGCTCATATGTTAAACCGTCGATTTCCGGATCATGAACGGGGTCCCACAGCGGGGCCCGGTCCGCCTCCGCGAGCCCCCCGCCGCCTGGCCTGAGACGATCGGAGCGGAGGTGCCACGCGAAAGGGACGCTCATGGACTACGACGCCGTGGCCGACGAGCTGTACGCCGCGCGGCCGGAGGACTTCACCGCCGCCCGCGCCCAGGCCGTGGCCGCCGCCCGCACCGCCGGAGACCGCGAACTCGCCGACCGGATCGGCACCCTGCGCAAACCCAGCCTCGCCGCGTGGGTCAGCAACCTGCTGGTCCGCAGCCGGCCCGGCGAGGTCGAACCCCTGCTCCGGCTCGGTGAGGGCCTGCGGCGGGCCCACCAGGACCTGGACGGCACCCAGCTGCGCGAGTTGAGCCGCCGGCAGCACGCGCTCATCCGCGCCCTGTCCCTGCAGGCCCGGCAGCTCGCCGCGGAGGCCGGTCACCGGATCAGCGAGAGCGTGCAGCGCGAGGTCGAGAACACCCTGCACGCCGTCCTCGCCGACCCCGAAGCGGCCGAGGCGTGGGCGAGCGGCCGGCTCGCCAAGCCGCTCAGCGCGACCGTCGGATTCCCGGCCGCCGCCGGGGGCGCCACGCCGCGGCGCGACACGGTACCCGCGAAAGCCGCACCCTCCCGCCCGGACAAGAAGGCCGACGCGGAACACCGGCGACGACTGGCCAAGGCCCGTCAGGAGGCCGAGGCCGCCGAGCGGGACCTGCGCACGCGGCAGGACGAGGCGGCGGCCGCCGGCCGGGCGGTGGAAGCGGCGAAACAGCATGTGGAGCGCCTCCAGAGGCAGGTCGGCGAGCTCACCGAGGAACTCGAACGCACCCGGGGGGAACACCAGCAGGCCCGTTTCGCCGAACGCACGGCCCGGGAAGAGGCGCGCACGGCCGACCGCCGTGTCCGCGAAGCCGACCGCCGGGCCGCGGCGGCCGCGGCCCAGCTCGGACGCCTGACCTCATCGGAGACGTGACGAACCGGTGTTGCCGAGTCGGGCGCCTGGACCGTGCGCGGGGTGCCTCGCGGGACCGCCCACCGCGCGGGGCGGCCGTACGCCCCGGCCGCTGAGAGCCTCCGTCAGGGGGAGAGGGCGCCGGTGAGGAGGGCGCCGGCGGTCATCACGAGCGTGGTGGCGAAGGCCCAGCGGAAGATGAACCGCTGGTGCTCGCCGAGCTGGACGCCGCTCATGCCGACCAGGATGAAGGTGGAGGCGGTGAGCGGGCTGAGCGGGAAGCCCGTGGTCATCTGGCCGAGGATGGCCGCCCGCGCGACTTCGGCCGGATCGGTGCCGAAGCCGTGCGCGGTCTCGGCGAGCACGGGCAGGACACCGAAGTAGTAGGCGTCCGGGGTGAAGACCAGACTCAGCGGCATGCCGGTGACAGCCACCAGCACCGGCAGATGCCCGCCGAGGGAATCCGGTATCACGGACACGAGCGCCTCGGCCATCTCGTCGATCATGGCGGTCCCGGTGAGAACTCCGGTGAACACACCGGCGGCGAAGATCATGGTGGTCACGAGGACCACGTTCTTCGCATGCTTGTCGAGCAGCGCCTGCTGCTGTTCCCACGTGGGGTGATTGACCAGGAGCGCCACCGTGAACCCGAGGACGAACAGCACCGGCAGCGGCATCACCTCCAGGATCAGGGCGACGAGGAGCACGACGGTCAGCACCAGGTTGAACACCGTCGGCCAGAGCCGCGGCGGGTCCGCCACCCGGACGGCACCGGGCCCGTCGCCGGGCGCGCCGGCGGCCGTACGAGCGGGCTCGACGGCGACGGCCTCCGGGCCGGGCACGTTGATCGTGCCGAGCCGCCGCCGCTCCCGGCGGCCGATCAGCCAGGCCGCCACCAGGACCCAGGCGATGCCGAGCCCCATCGCGGGCAGCACCGGGGTGAAGACGTCCGAGCTCTCCAGCTTCAGCGCCGCCATGGCACGCACCGTGGGCCCGCCCCAGGGCACCATGTTCATCACGCCCGCCCCCAGGCAGACGACCCCGGACAGCACCAGCGGACTCATGCCGAGCTTCCGGTAGACGGGCAGCAGCGCGGACACGGTGATCAGGAACGTGGACGCCCCGTCCCCGTCCAGGGCCACACACAGCGTCAGGACGGCCGTGGCGACCGTGATGCGCAGCGGATCCCCCTTGGCCAGCCGCAACAGACTGCGGATCAGCGGGTCGAACAGGCCGGCGTCGACCATGAGGCTGAAGTACAGAACAGCGAAAGCGATCATGATGCCGGTGGGCGCCACCTTCGACAGCCCGTCGAGCACCATCCCGCCCAGCTCTCCCGCGAACCCGCCCACCAGCGCCGCCAGCACCGGAAGCACCACCAGAGCGACCAGCACCGAGACGCGTCTGGTCATGGTGAGTACCAGGAACAGGGCGATCGTGGCGAAGCCCAGGGCTGCCTGCATGGTGACGCTCGCTTTCTCGGGGGCGGTCCCCGGCGGCGCGCAGCGTGGGCGTACGGGGATAGCCGAGAGTGTCGAAGCGCCGGGCGATCCCTGTCCAGCATCAAACCGGGATCTGTCCATGCGATCAGCGCATCAATCGGCCCGGACCGGCGTACGCTTCCCAGCCATGGAGGCCTCCCTGCGTCAGCTCTCGGCCTACGCGGCCGTCGCCCGGGCGACGAGTTTCACCGCGGCAGCCGCCCAGTTGGGCGTCTCGCAGTCGTCCCTCAGCCGCGCGGTCGCCGACCTGGAACGGCAGGTCGGCGCCCAGCTCCTCGAACGCGACACCCGCAACGTGCAGTTGACCGCCGCCGGCGCCGAGGCGCTGCGGATCGCCGAGCAGATCCTCAGCGCCCACCGGGCCGGGATGAGGGAACTGGACCGCTTCCTGCTCGGCGAGTCGGGCACGGTCGCCGTCGCCACTCTGCCCTCGGTCGCCGCGGTGCTGCTTCCGCAGGTCATCTCCGGGTTCCGCACGGACCGGCCCCGGGTGGCCGTGCGTCTGCTGGACGGCCTGGAACGGGCGGTGCTGAACCGGGTCCTGTCCGGTGACGCGGACTTCGCGATCACCACGGTCGGCGTGCCGCCGGAGCGGCTGGAGCACCGTCCCCTGGCCCGGGACCGTTTCGTCGCGGTCCTGCGCGACGACCATCCGCTCGCCGACCGCGACGAAGTGGGCTGGGCGGACCTGGCGCGCGAGCCGTTCCTCGCCGTCGGCCGCGACTCCAGCGTGCGGCGTCTCACCGACGCCGCGTTCGGCCAGGTCGACGCGCACGCAGCCCCCGCTGCGGAAGCCGGCAGCGTCGCCACCGTGGGCGGACTGGTCGCGGCCGGCCTCGGCGTGACCGCGCTGCCCGCCCTCGTCCTGCCCCTGCTGGGCACCGGGCCCTTCGTCTTCCGGCCGCTCGTCGGCCCCGTCGTCGACCGGCGCCTGGACATCGCCCTGCGCGCCCGGCGTACGCTCCCGAGCGTCACCGAGCACTTCCTGGAAACGCTGGAGAAGTTCCGTGCCGAGGGAAGGGAACTCCCTCCGGGAGTGTCCTGGGCCTGATCCGATTGATGCGCTCTTCGCATTGATTGATGGCGTTCTTTTGCTGGACAGGCATTTCTCCGCCTCGGCAGTCTGAAGGCGACCTGACCAGCTGAGGCAAGGGGACGCATCGGTGCCGGACGACCAGCGGAACACCACGGGGCACGGGCAGTTGCGAGGACTGAAGGTCGTCGAGTTCGCCCATGTGGTGGCCGGCCCGCTCGCCGGTTCGATGCTCGCCGACCAGGGCGCGGACGTGGTCCACGTCGAACCCCCGGGCACCGGCGACGCCGCCCGCGCGATGGGACCCAGGCGCGACGGCGTGCCCCTGTGGTTCAAGGTCGCCGCCCGCAACAAGCGCTCCGTCACCCTCGACCTGCACCACGCCGAGGGTCGTGCGGTCGCCCACCGTCTCGTCGCCTGGGCGGACGTCGTCATCGTCACCCTGCGCGCCGGGCGCCTGCGCAGCTGGGGCCTCGACTGGGAGTCCGTGCACCGGATCAACCCGAAGGCGGTCCTGCTGCAGATCT
This sequence comes from Streptomyces sp. NRRL S-455, assembly GCF_000717875.1. GTDB lineage: Bacteria > Actinomycetota > Actinomycetes > Streptomycetales > Streptomycetaceae > Streptomyces. The sequence continues at coordinate 143,646 of NZ_JOCT01000002.1, read as the reverse complement.
CCGGCTTCGGCGCCACCTCGAGCCAGGCGGACGCCCCCGGCTTCGGCAAGATGGGCGAAGCCCGCAGCGGAGTCGTCCATCTGACCGGCCATCCGGACGGGCCGCCCGTCCACACCGGCTTCTCGCACGGCGACGCCGTGACCGGTCTGATGGGCGCCTACGCCGTCCTCGCCGCCCTTCACCGGCGCGACCACGACCCCGGCTTCGACGGCGAGTGGATCGACCTCGCCCTGTTCGAACCCCTCTTCCGGCTCGTCGAGTGGCAGGTCATCGTCCACGACCAGCTGGGCACCGTACCGCAGCGCTCCGGCAACCAGCTCGCGGTCGCGCCCGCCGCCGTCATCAACACCTACCGCTCCCGCGACGAGCAGTGGATCACGGTGACCTCAGCGACCCTGCGCTCCGTGCGCAACGTGGCACGGCTGCTCGGCCTGCCGGAGGAGGAGTTCGCCACGTCGGAACAGCAGCACGCGCGACGCGGGGAGCTGGATGAGGGCCTGCGGGCCTGGGTCGCCGGCCGTTCCGCCGCCGAGTGTCTGGAGGCGTTCGCCCGCGCCGAAGTCGTGGCCTCCCGGGTGTTCGACGCGGCCGACATCGCGGCCGACCCGGTCTACGCCGAACGCGGCGACATCGTCACCGTCCCCGACCCCGACCTGGGCGAAGTCCGCATGCAGGCCGTCATCCCGCACTTCCGTCAACGCCCCGGGCAGGTCTGGCGCACCGGGCCCGCACTCGGCCAGGACAACGAACTCGTGTACCGGGACTGGCTGGGACTGAGCGACCGGGAACTGGCCGACCTGGAGAAGAACGATGTCGTCTGAACCCCGCCCGGCCGCCCTGCCCCGCCCCCCGCTCCGCTCCCTGCTCTTCGTCCCCGGCCACCGCACGGACTGGCTCCCCAAGGCCCGTGCCGCCGGTGCCGACGCCGCCATCCTCGACCTGGAGGACGCGGTACCGGCCCCCGACAAACCGCTCGCCCGTGCCCGGGTCGCCGAGGCCCTCGCGGAATCCGCCGAACAGCGCGCCGCGATGCCTCTCTTCGTCCGTGTCAACCCGCTCGACGACTGGGCCGCCGCCGACGAACTGCGCACCGTCGTACGCCCCGGCCTGGCCGGGATCGTCCTGCCCAAGGTGCACACCGCCGCCGACATCCGGCTCGCGGACCGTCTGATCGACTGGTGCGAACGGGACCACGGCATGCCCCCCGGCACGACGGCCCTCGTCCCCCTGCTCGAGTCGGCCCGAGCCCTGCGCGACGCCTACGACATCGCCGCGACAGCCCCCCGGGTCGCCTACGCCGGCGCGCTGACCGCCCCCGGCGGCGACGTCGAACGCGCGGTCGGCTACCGCTGGAGCCCCCAGGGCGCCGAGACCTTGGCCCTGCGTTCCCGTGTCCTGCTCGACGTCCGTGCCGCCGGAGCGCCTTACCCGGTAACCGGACTGTGGACGGACATAGCCGACCTGACGGGGCTGCGCGCCTTCGCCGAGCAGAACCGCTCCCTCGGCTACGACGGCATGATGGCCATCCATCCGGCCCACGTCCCCGTGATCAACGAGGTCTTCGCCCCCGGCACCGAAGAGCTCGACCGCTGTGCCCGCCTCGTCGCCGCCGTGGAGTCGGCCCAGCGCGACGGCGTCGGCGCCCTCACCTTCGAAGGACGGATGGTCGACGAAGCCATGGCCGAAACAGCACGTGCGGTGCTGGCGCGACACGGACGCGGCTGACACCATCCCGGCACCACACCGGAGGACCGATCCTGTTGACTGTGGTGCAGCTCACACCAGTTCACGGGCCAGGCGCGTCAAGGGTCACGAACGCGACATCAAAATTGAACCGTTCGTTTTCTTGAACCGATCGTGTTTGTGTGGATAGGTTGTCCGCCATGACCGCATCCCGGAACCCGACCACCGCCGAGGAGCTGCGCGGTGCCGGCCTGCGGGTGACGGCCGCCCGCGTCGCGCTGCTCGAGACCGTGCGGGACGGTGACCACCTCGGCGCCGAGGCCATCGCCTCCGAGGTGCGCGGCCGCGTCGGCCACATCTCCGTCCAGGCCGTCTACGAGGGGCTCCACGCACTCACCGCGGCGGGACTCATACGCCGCCTCGACCCGCCGGGCAGCCCGGCCCTGTACGAGGGACGGGTCGGCGACAACCACCACCACCTCGTGTGCCGGTCGTGCGGGACCGTCGCCGACGTGGACTGCGCGGTCGGCCACGCCCCGTGCCTGACCGCGTCCGACGACCGGGGCTTCGCCGTCGACGAGGCCGAGGTCATCTACTGGGGCCTGTGCCCCGCCTGTTCCACCGCCCGCAGTACCTGAGCGATGTGATCCACCCGAGCACCGTGATCCACCCCGTCCGGAAGGATTCCCATGACCGAGAACCACGACGCGATCGTCACTGACTCGAAGCAGGAGGAGACGGGCGGCTGCCCGGTGGCGCACGGCCGCGCTCTGCATCCCACCCAGGGCGGCGGCAACCGCCAGTGGTGGCCCGAGCGGCTCAACCTGAAGATCCTCGCCAAGAACCCCGAGGTCGCCAACCCGCTCGGCGGGGAGTTCGACTACGCCGAGGCGTTCAAGAACCTCGACCTCGCCGCCGTGAAACGTGACATCGCCGAGGTTCTGACCACCTCGCAGGACTGGTGGCCCGCCGACTTCGGCCACTACGGCCCCCTGATGGTCCGTATGGCCTGGCACAGCGCGGGCACCTACCGCATCAGCGACGGCCGCGGCGGCGCCGGCGCCGGCCAGCAGCGCTTCGCCCCGCTCAACAGCTGGCCGGACAACGGCAACCTCGACAAGGCCCGCCGCCTGCTGTGGCCGGTCAAGAAGAAGTACGGCCAGAGCATCTCCTGGGCCGACCTGCTGATCCTCACCGGCAACGTCGCCCTGGAACAGATGGGCTTCGAGACCTTCGGCTTCGCCGGCGGCCGCGCGGACGTCTGGGAGGCCGAGGAGGACGTCTACTGGGGTCCCGAGACCACCTGGCTCGACGACAAGCGCTACTCCGGCGACCGTGAGCTGGAGAACCCGCTCGGCGCCGTCCAGATGGGCCTTATCTACGTCAACCCCGAGGGCCCCAACGGCAACCCGGACCCGCTCGCCGCGGCCCGCGACATCCGTGAGACGTTCCGCCGCATGGCGATGAACGACGAGGAGACCGTTGCCCTGATCGCCGGCGGCCACACCTTCGGCAAGACCCACGGCGCCGGCCCGGCCGACCACGTCGGCGCCGACCCCGAGGCCGCCTCCATGGAGGAGCAGGGCCTGGGCTGGAAGAGCACCTACGGCACCGGCAAGGGCGGCGACGCCATCACCTCCGGCCTGGAGGTCACCTGGACCACCACGCCGACCCAGTGGAGCAACGGCTTCTTCAAGAACCTCTTCGAGTACGAGTACGAGCTCGAGCAGAGCCCGGCCGGCGCCCACCAGTGGGTGGCGAAGGACGCCCCGGAGATCGTGCCGGACGCGCACGACCCGTCGAAGAAGCACCGCCCGAAGATGCTCACCACCGACCTGTCGCTGCGCTTCGACCCGATCTACGAGCCCATCTCCCGCCGGTTCTACGAGAACCCGGAGGAGTTCGCGGACGCCTTCGCCCGCGCCTGGTTCAAGCTGACCCACCGTGACATGGGCCCGAAGTCCCTGTACCTCGGCCCGGAGGTCCCGGAGGAGACCCTCATCTGGCAGGACCCGCTGCCCGAGGCCGAGGGCGAGCCCATCGACGCCGCGGACATCGCGACCCTCAAGACTAAGCTCCTCGAGTCGGGTCTGTCCGTCTCGCAGCTGGTGTCCACGGCCTGGGCCTCGGCGTCCACCTTCCGCGGCAGCGACAAGCGCGGCGGTGCCAACGGCGCCCGCATCCGCCTGGAGCCGCAGCGCGGCTGGGAGGTCAACGAGCCCGACGAGCTGGCGCAGGTCCTGCGCGTCCTGGAGGGCATCCAGCAGGAGTTCAACTCCGGCGCCGGCGCCAAGAAGGTGTCCCTGGCCGACCTGATCGTCCTCGGCGGCACCGCCGCCGTCGAGAAGGCCGCCAAGGAAGCCGGCTTCCAGGTGGAGGTCCCCTTCACCGCGGGCCGTGTGGACGCGACGGAGGAGCACACCGACGCCGAGTCCTTCGAGGCGCTCGAGCCGACCGCCGACGGCTTCCGCAACTACCTCGGCAAGGGCAACCGCCTGCCGGCCGAGTACCTGCTGCTCGACCGGGCGAACCTGCTCACCCTGAGCGCCCCGGAGATGACCGTGCTGGTCGGTGGTCTGCGCGTCCTGGGCGCCAACTACCAGCAGTCCCAGCTCGGCGCCTTCACCAAGACGCCTGGCTCGCTGACCAACGACTTCTTCGTCAACCTGCTCGACCTGGGCATCACGTGGAAGGCGACGACCGAGGACCAGACCACCTTCGAGGGCCGCGACGCCGCCACCGGCGAGGTCAAGTGGGCCGGCTCCCGCGCCGACCTGGTCTTCGGCTCGAACTCCGAGCTGCGGGCCCTCGCCGAGGTCTACGCGAGCGACGACGCGAAGGAGAAGTTCGTCAACGACTTCGTCGCGGCGTGGGTGAAGGTCATGAACCTGGACCGGTTCGATCTGGTCTGATCATCCCCGCCTGACAGGACGCCCCGGGCCGGTGCCCGGGGCGTCCCGGCGTTTTTCCTGAGACTCCGTCAAAGACCGTTCAAGGCAAGAACATCACTTACCCAACTCCCACCATGAAACGGCAAGAATCCCGGCCGTGCCCGCAAACCGGGCGTACGTTCTGGCCGTGAACTCACCTGCCACCGCCCACAGAGGCGCCGGCCCTGAACCGCACCCCCTCGCCGGTCCACGGCCGACCACCGGCGGCACCGTCCGCCGCACCCTCCTGCGCACCGCGCTGACCGGGGCCGCGGCCCTCGGCGCGGGCCTGGCCGCCACCCCGCCGGCCACCGCCACCACAGGCGCTCCCCGCACCCGCCCACGGCCCAGCACCCCGCAGGAGGCCCTCCAGGAACTGGCCGCGGGCAACCGCCGCTGGCGCGCCTGCCGTGAACGCCACCCGCACGAAACCCCCGCCATACGGAGGACGTTGACCACAGCCCAGCATCCCTTCGCGGTCGTGCTCGGCTGCATCGACTCACGCGTGCCTCCGGAGCTGGTCTTCGACCAGGGGCTGGGCGACCTGATGACCGTGCGCACCGCCGGCGAGGTCCTGGACGAAGCCGTGCTCGGCAGCGTCGCCTACGGCGTCCTGGAACTGGGCATACCGCTGGTCGTGGTGCTCGGGCACCAGTCGTGCGGCGCGGTGCGTGCCGCCGTCGAGGCGGAGCAGTCCGGCGAACCGCTGCCCGCCCACATCCAGTACCTCGCCGACCGGATCAGCCCCGCCATCGACCACAGCAAGGAAGGGGACGCCCGGATCGACGCCACCGTGGACGCCAACGTCCGGCTCGTACGCTCCGAGCTTCAGGCCGAGCCCGACCTCGCCGCCAGGATCAGCACCGGTGCACTGGCCGTCGTCGGCGCCCGCTACGAACTGACCAACCAGGCGGTCCACCGCATCAGTTGAGGACCGGCCCGGTCCACTGCGCAGACAGCGGACCGGGCACACCCCCTCAGGCCCGCAGCGGAACGGACGGGGGAGAGTTCCAGCAGAAGGCGAACGGCGTCGCGTGGCTCACTCGCACACGATCTCGTCACGCGGCGTGTAGTGCGTACGGTACGGCTCCCGCCCCACTTCCCTGCCGTCGTCGTAGAAGACCCGCTCCACGGTGACGTCGAACCCTTCGAGCGGCGTCTGCGGCACGCACTCCTTGGCGTGGCTCACCTTCTTCTCGGGCTGCTTCACCTTCGTGCGCGGACCCTTGACCGACGTGATCTCGTCGTACTTCCTGGTGCCGAGGAAGGACACGGTCACGGACGTGTCCGTGGACTCGGCCTGGATGTAGATCGCCTTGCCGGAGTCGTTGGTGAACCTCAGGTCCAGGCTGCCCCAGGCGACCGTCGCCTCGCGGCCCTCCGGGTAGCGCTCGATGTAGAAGGAGTGGGCGCCGTGCTCCACGGGCTTGACCCCCGCGAAGAACATGGCGTTGTACACGGTCGTCGCCACGGCCGAGACCCCGCCACCGGACGCCTTGGTGAACTGGTCGTCGAGGATGATGATGCCCTCGACGAAGCCGTTGGCCTCGGTGCGCTCACCGACGGTGCGGTTGAAGCTCCAGGTCTCGTCCGGGTGGACGACGGAGCCGTTGATGAGTTCCACCGCCCGTCCGACGTTCCTGGTGCGGTACTCGGCCGGCTCGAAGTGGACGGTGAAGGAGGACATCGTCTCCGTCAGCCCCAGGTCCGCGGCGTTGTCGCGGGTCACCTCGGGCTGGACCCTGTGCACGGCCACCTCGCCGCCGCGGGCCGAGCCCGCCCGGGTGAGCAGGGGCAGCACCGCCTTGCCCAGCGCTCTGTCGGTGACCTCCTGGCCGGTCCTGGCGTCCTCAGCGACGACGACCGCCTCGCCGTCCGCTCGCAGCCGGGCGTTCCGGGCGGTCGTGGTGACGTCGTTCAGCGACGCGGCCACGGCCGGATCATCGCGCAGTCCCTTCGCGTCGAGCTCCGGTCTCAAGCGGCCGCTGCCGTCCGGCCGCATCGCCAGGTGCTCGCCCAGCACCTCCGGGCCGATCGTGAACCGCTTGCCGCCCGCGGTGAGGGTGACGGGTGCCGACATGGCCGGCTCCGCGAACGTGCGCACCGCCCGCCGTACCTCCTCGGGCGTGACCTTCGGCCGGGTCTCACGGGCGGGCAGGGACGTGACCGAGCCGCTGTCGCCCCGCAGGAACGAGGCGCGCAGCGGGCCGACCGCGGCGTCCACGTCCAGCGCGTACCCCGTGCGCGGCGCGACCTCCGCGACCCGCCCGTCCTCGAAGGCGACGGCACCGTCACGGACCTTCTGGTCGAGCTTCTTCGCCAGCCCACCGAGGGCCGCCCGGGCCTTGCTCTCGTCGACGCGCACCACGGGTTCGATCTCGCCGCCCGAGCGGAAGAACCCGCCGAAGACACTGAACGGATCCGCGTCGGTGCGCGCCGCCCGGTCGACGGCTTCCCGGACGTCGAAGGAGAGTCCCGCGCGCCGCGGATCGACCGTGCCCGTGCGGTCGCCGACCTTCACCCGCAGTTCCCGCGGTCCGGCCGCACCCAGGTCACGCTCCAGCTTCCGCACCGCCTCCGCACGGGTCAGGCCCCCGATCTCCACCCCGCGCACCGAGGTACCGGAGTCGATCTCCCCGCCCGCGAGCACCAGCCCGGCGAGATAGAGACCACCGACACCCACGGCCAGTGCGCCGCCGGCCAGGGCGAGGGGTGGCAGGGACGTGATGCGCGGGACGGAGGCTATTCGGGGACGCATGGGTCTCCTGGAGATCGGGACAGGCGGTGCACCGAGGACGCGACGCTGCTGCGGACAGGCGCACCAAGCTATCCACACCAAGGCGGCAAACCGGTATGGCCTGAACCACTTTTGTCCGAGATCACGCCGAAGGCGGCCGGACGGCCCGCGCACCGGCCCGGCCGACCGCGGCCACAGAGTGGTAACGACGAACAACTGTCTGATCGTTCGCACGGTCTAGGCCATCATGAAGATCTCTTTCCTCATCCACAACGCCTACGGAATCGGAGGCACGATCACCACCACGTTCAACCTGGCCGGGGCGCTCGCCGAGCGGCACGACGTGGAGATCGTCTCGGCGTTACGTCACCGGGAGCACCCCAACCTCGCCCTGCACCCCGGAGTGCGGCTGCGGGCGCTGGTGGACCTGCGCAAGGAAGCGGACCACCCGCTGCACCAGAGACCGGCGAAGGTGTTCCCGCCCGCCGAGTACCGCCACCGCCAGTACAGCGAACTGACCGACCAGCGCATCGGCGAGCACCTCGAGGGGCTCGACGCCGACGTCGTCATCGGCACCCGCCCGGGCCTCAACGTACACATCGCGCGCCAGGCCCCGCAGCGGGTCATACGCGTCGGCCAGGAGCACCTCACCCTCGACAACCACTCGCCCGGGCTGCGCACGGCGCTGCGTCGCGCCTACCGCCGTCTCGACGTGATCACCACGGTCACGGAAGCGGACGCCGCCGTCTACCGGCGCAAGATGTGGCTGCCCGGCGTCCACGTGGAGGCCCTCCCGAACAGCGTCCCCGATCCCGTGCTGCCCCCGGCGGACGGAACCGCCAAGGTTGTGATCGCCGCCGGCCGGCTGGTCCCCGTGAAGCGCTACGACCTGCTCATCGAGGCGTTCGCCCGGGTCGCCGCCGCGTACCCGGACTGGCAGCTGCGCATCTACGGCAAGGGCGAGGAGCAGCCCAGGCTGAGGCAGCTCATCGAACAGCTCGGCCTGTGGAACAACGTGTTCCTGATGGGGGCCGCCACCCCCATGGAGGCCGAATGGGTCAAGGCGTCCATCGGCGCGGCCGCTTCGAACTTCGAGCCGTTCGGCATGACCATCGTCGAGGCGATGCGCTGCGGACTGCCTGTCGTCAGCACGGACTGCCCCTACGGCCCCGGCGAGATCATCGAGGACGGAGCCGACGGCCGGCTGGTACCGGTCGGAGACCGTGACGCCTTCGCCGCGGCCCTGCTGGAACTCGTCGGCGACGACGAACGCCGCCGTCGCATGGGCCGCGCCGCCCTGGAGAACGCGCGCCGGTTCGCCCCCGGCCCCGTCGTCGCACAGGCCGAACGCCTCCTGCAGCAGGCCGTCACAGCCAGAACCACCGGCCGGCGCACCACCGCTGACCGGAACCACCGCACACCCGGCGCGCTGGCCGGACGGGGCCACGCCGCCCGCGACGCAGCCCACGCAGCGGCCTCCGGCGCCCTGCGCGCGATACGGAAGGGACGACGATGACCGCGAACCACGACCCCCGCCTGCGCACCGACTGCACGGCCGCCACGGACGGCCGCATCGTCTTCCGCCTCCCGCCGGGCTCCGGCGCCCGCCCCCAGCTGCTGCTGCGGCTGCGTCCCAGGAAGGGGCAGCCCGAGACGACCCGCCGCCTGCTCGAACTGGAACCCGGCGACACCGACGGCCACCTGCACGCGGCACTGGAGCCAGACCTGGCCCTCGACGAAGGCCGCTGGGACCTGTACCTGCTGGCGGAACCCGAGGCCGAACGACAGCGGCTGCGCCCCGGTCTGAGAGATCTGCGCGCCCTGGTCGGTGGTCACCTTCGCGACCGGCCCTCCCCGGTCACCGCCACCATCCCGTACGTCACGAAGGACGGCTTCCTCGCGCTCAGGGCATGGCGGCGCGCCGCCCACGCGGAGGCCGGCACCATCGACGTCACGGACCGGGCCATCACGGTCACGGCGCGCCTGCACGGTGCCGGCCTCGACGAGGACGCCACCGTACGGCTGCGCCTGCGCGGCAGCGACATCGTGCGGGACCTCCGTCCGCGGATCGACGACGACGGCAGGGGTTTCGCCTTCACCGCGGGCCGCGAGGACCTGACGGTCGCGGGGGAGGAGGCCGGCCGGATCTGGGACGCCTTCGTGCGGCCCGCCGCCGACGAGCCGCCGATCAGGATCGCCCGGTTGCTCGACGACCTCGCCGACCGCAAGCACGTGTTCGTCTACCCGGCAATGACGGCGGACGGAACGGCCGTGCGCCCTTACTACACGGTCGACAATGACCTCGCGATCGAGGCGACGCCGACCGAATAGCCGATATGCCCGAAATGAAAAACCATGGCGTTTCGGATGGTTGTTTCGGCAATGCGTCGCGACAGGCGTGTGTGGATTCTGTGTAAAGGGGCGGCAAAAGAGGGCAGGTGGTCATCTTCAACAGCCGTGAAGGCCAAGGGGACTTGCGGCAATAACGAAACTCAAGTACCCAGGTGAATCATGAACCTGTTCAACCGCGTCGTGCCGTCCCGCCGGCAGGCGCCGCCCGTCCCCCCACAGCGTCCCGCCGGCGCGTCGGCTTCCCCCGCCCTGTCCGACCCCGGCCTGGCGAATCTCACCGGTGAGTGGGTCGTCGACCCCGCCCACAGCAGGATCGGCTTCTCCGTCCGGCACGCCATGGTGACCACCGTGCGCGGTTGTTTCCTGGAGTACGAAAGCAGGCTCTTCTTCGACGCCCACGACCCCGCCCGCTCGCGGGCCGACATCACGCTGTTCACCTCCAGTGTCGACACCGGGGTGGAACAACGCGACGCCCACTTGGTCGGCCGTGACTTCCTCGATGCCGCGACTTATCCCCGTATGCACTTCACCAGCAGCGCGGTGGAACACACGGGTGCCGACCTCTACCGCATGTCGGGCGACCTCACCATCAAAGGCATATCCCGTCCCGTCGTACTCGACATGACCTACATCGGTCACGTCACCGACCCCTTCGGATACGAAAGGGTCGGTTTCGACGGCACCACCACGATCAACCGTTCCGACTGGGGTCTGACGTACAACAGCAGACTGGCCGAGGGCGGTGCCATGGTGAGCGAGAAGGTGCGGCTGCAACTGGACATCGCCGCCATCCGTCTGGCCCCGTCGGGAGGCTGACGGCCTCGGCGGGCCGGTACGGCTCATGCCGCGTCGTCGGGCCCGGCCACGACACGGAACGTCGCCGGGCCGAGCGTGATCACCCCGTCGCTCAGCGGTGTGCACCGCACCCCGCCCCCGCCACGCAGGGCGCGCTGTGCGCCGGGGCCGAGCGTCACGTCCATCCAGGCACAGGGCCGGGCCGGACGGTTCACGGCGAACACCACCGGCCCCGTGCCGCAGTCGAGCGCGATCACCGCGCCGACGTACGCGTCGATGTCGACGCCCCGGAGCAGAACGTTCCGGCGGGTGTGCCGAAGATCGGCCAGCGGAGCGATCTCCACGGGCAGCTTCTCCACGGCCATGATCGTCACCGCCGCGTTCCGGTGCGCGGGCCTGGCGAAGTAGCGGTCGCCGACCAGCCCCAGACCACGGCGTACCTCCACCCGCGTGACCCGCTCGTCCGACGGGCCGTCGGCAGGCCCGTCCGACGGCCGCCCGGCCAGACGGTGCGCGGACGACACCAGCAGCTGCAGCACCTCCACCTCGGTCATGGCGGCAACCCTACGCCCGGGTAACCGCCGCATGTCATGCCGGCAGACGGCCGACGGCGCGGGCAGGGCAGCGGCCCGTCACTCTTCCTGCCTCCGTTCGGATCCGCCCTCCTCCGCAGGGGCCCGGCCGTCCGCAGGCTCGCCCGCAGTGAGATGCTCCAGGACCTCGACCAGTTCCTGACACGCGTGCTCCACCGAACGCCGCGTGTTGATCTGCTCGGTGATCACCGCCGAGAGGATCAGGGCCGTCAGGGCCATCGCCCCGTTGAAGGCCTGCAGCTTGATCATCACCTCCACCTGACTCAGCCGCTCGAACGGCCCGGCCCGGTCGGTCGCCGCCACCGTCGCCAGGACGGAGGCGACGAGCGCGCACAGCATGCTTCCCACCAACTGGAAGCGCAGAGCCGCCCAGATCAGCAGGGGGTACACGAGAAACATCACGCTGACCGAGCTGTACGCGGCCAGCGGAACGACGCAGCAGACGATCAGCGTCAGGCCCAGGGCCTCCTTCCAGCGCGCCGGCCGCAGGGGCCGGCGGACGCGGAACAGCAGGAGCAGCACCGGGGTCACGATCAGCACGCCCATCGCGTCACCCACCCACCAGGCCAGCCACACGGCCCAGAAGCTCGACCACTCGAGCTCGTCCGTGACGAGCAGCATGCCGACGCCCACGGTCGAGCTGATCAGCATGGCGGTGAAGGCGCCCAGGAACACCAGGGCGAGACCGTCCCGCAGTCTCGCGAGGTCGGTACGGAAACCGGCCCGGCGCAGCAGCAGGTACCCCACGACCGGCGCGGCCGTGTTTCCCGCCATCACGCCCAGCACCGAAGGGCTGGGGGAGGTGAGTGACAGAACGACGAAGAAGGCCCCCAAGGCGATCCCGGGCCAGCAGCGCAGGCCGAAGAGCAGCAGGAAGGCGACCGATACTCCGGTGGGGGGCCAGATGGGCGTGACGACCGAGCCCTCGACGACCAGTTCCCGCAGGAGGCCCAGCCGCCCCGAGACGTAGTAGCAGGCGGCGACGGCCAGCACTTGCAGGGCGACGACGACCGGCGCACGCAGATCCTGGCTACCTACCACAGCAGCCATCAGATACCGAGGCCGCCGCGTCGGCGAGGTGAGCGCGCAGCCCTGCGGCCCAATGGCTGAGGGCGCCGCGGCCCGATGGCCGAAGATCCTGCGGTCGGCCTACGGCTGAGCGTCCGGCCCGTCGAGCCCGACCACCAGTACGGCGGCGTCGTCGTCATGCCCCACGCGCTCGGCGCCCTTGATCAGGGCAGCCGCGAGCGCGTCCACGTCCATGGCCGCCACGGCCGCGATGCCGGCGAGCCGGACCACCTGGTCCAGACCCTCCTCGAGCCGCATCGACGGCCCCTCCACGACACCGTCCGTGAGCAGCACGAACACACCACCCGTGGTCAGCTCGTGCCGCGTCACCGGATACGTCCACCCCGCCTGGATGCCGAGGGGCGGCCCGCCCTCGTCCTCCGTGAGGCCGGACTTCCCGTCCGCCGTCGCCCATACGCACGGCAGATGCCCCGCTCGCGCACTCTCCAGCACGCCGGCACACGGGTCGAGCCGCATGAACGTACAGGTGGCGAACAGATCGGAGCGCAGGGACACCAACAGCTCGTTGGTCCGGGCGAGGACCTCACCCGGCTCACCGGTGACGGAGGCCAGGGCCCTCAGCCCGGCCCGCACCTGCCCCATGAAGGCCGCCGCCTCGATGTTGTGTCCCTGGACGTCACCGATGGACAGGCCGATACGTCCGTCGCCCAGCATGAAGGCGTCGTACCAGTCGCCGCCCACGTTGAGCCCCTGACAGGCGGGCGTGTACCGGACGGCGAGATGCAGTCGGTGGGCGACGGGCAGGTCCCGCGGCAGCATGCCGCGCTGCAGCGCGATGGCCAGCTCGACCCGCGACCGCTGCATCTGGGCCTGCGCACGTGCCTGGGCCGTCAGGGCCCCGAGCCTGGTCAGCAGCTCGTCGCCGTCGTCCGGCGTGCCGGTGCGGGACATTGATCACTCCGGCGAGGATGGCCACCGTCGGCGACGGCCCTCGAAGGCGAATCGCCTGATGTACGTCAATAGGATGATACCGACACACGTGCACCGCACGCCGCGGCCACCGTCACACCCCCGTGAGGTGATGCAGAGCCAGGTAGAGCACGGCGGCGGGGACCCCGGCGCCGAAGAACGTCAGGACCCAGGCGGTGACGATCGAGCGCGCCACCTGCCAGCGCACCGCCGAGGCGCGCCGGGTGGCGCCGGCCCCCAGAATCGCCGCGGTGATCGTCTGAGTGGTGGAGATCGGCGCCTTCACCAGGAACGCGGTGGTGTAGAGAACGGTCGCGGCAGCGGTCTCGGCGGCGAAACCGCGTGGCGGATCGAGATGGACGATGCGCCGGCCGAGGGTGGTGATGATGCGACGCCCGCCGCTGTAGGTCCCCGCCGCCATGGCGGCCGCCACGGCTGCGATCACCCACACGGGGACGGAGAAGTCCTCCTGCCACCCCGCCGTGACCAGGGCGAGCACGATGACCCCCATGGTCTTCTGCGCGTCCTGAAGCCCGTGCCCCAGCCCCATGGCCGCGGCGGACACGGTCTGCGCCATACGGAAGCGGCGCGTGGTGCGCCGCGGGGCCGAACGGCGGAAGATCCACAGGATGGCCGTGTGCAGCGTGTACCCCAGAAGCACACCGACCAGTGGGGACAGCAGCATCGGCAGGACGACCTTGTCCACGATGCCGGACCAGTGCACCGTGGCGGAGGCGGCCAGCGCGGCACCGACCAGCCCTCCGATCAGCGCGTGCGAGGACGAGGTGGGCAGCCCCCGCCACCAGGTGAAGACGTTCCATCCGATGGCTCCGACGAGCGCGCACAGGACCAGCAGCAGGCCCGAGGTGTCCTGGGGTGCGCCGATGATGCCACTGCCGACGGTCTCGGCGACCCCGGTCCCCAGGAAGGCGCCGAAGAAGTTCATCACCGCCGCCATGGCCAGTGCCGCACGCGGCGTCAGAGCCCTGGTGGAGATCGAGGTGGCGATGGCGTTCGCCGCGTCGTGGAAACCGTTGGTGAAGTCGAACGTCAGTCCCACGATGATGATCAGCACCACCAGAGTGAGCTCCATGCCCGATCACCTTTCCGCAGCCGCCCGGACCCATCGTGCCGCGAAACGCTCCGGCAGACCCGCCAGGAGTCGCAGCGGTGGCACTTGAAGAACCGTCGCCCGTTTTACGGTGTCCCGATGCGCTCTGTTCCGAAATGGGTCCTGCTGCCGTCGGGCTGCGCGCCTACCGTCCTGATCCTCGGCTGGATGGTGGCCGCATCACTGCAAGGTCCCGCCTACGACCCTGCCGCTCAGACGATCAGTGTCCTGGCGGCCCCCGGAACCGCAGGGTCCTGGGTGATGACGGGAGCGTTCATCGCCGTGGGCGCCTGCCACCTCCTCACCGCCTGGGGGCTCCGCGCCGCGGCGGTCCCCGGCCGTGTGGCGCTGGCGGCGGGCGGCGTCGCGGCCCTGGCGGTGGCGCTGAGCCCGGCGCCGAGCAGCGGCGGCTCTCTGAGTCACGGTTCGATCGCCGCCGTCGGCTTCTCCTTCCTGGCCGCCTGGCCGGTCCTGGCCGCCCGTACGGGTGGCGCCGTGCCGTGGGCGCTGCGCCCCCTGCCGTCCCTCGGGGCCACCGCCGCGATGGCGGTGGGTATGGCCTGGTTCCTGGTGGAGCTCCATCTGCAAGGTGTCGCGGGCGTGGCCGAACGCGCGGTGACGACCCTGCAGTCCCTCTGGCCCCTCGTCGTGGTTCTCTCCTGCCTGCACGGGTCGGGCCGCGAAGGGTTCCCGGCCTGACAGGAGGGCCCGGCGTGCCGGTACGTCGACTGAGAGGGAGCCGACGAGTGGCCACCGCGGATGCAACGGGGGGAGGCTGGAGGGAGGCGGTGTCCAGCGGATGGGAGAAGGCCCATGAAGGTCGGAGTTCTGACCGGCGGCGGTGACTGTCCCGGCCTCAACGCCGTGATCCGCAGCGTCGTCCGCAAAGGTGTCCAGGAGTACGCCTTCGACTTCGTCGGTGTGCGGGACGGCTGGCTCGGTCTTCTGAAGAACGACGTCGTTCCCCTGGACATCTCCAGCGTGCGGGGCATTCTCCCCCGCGGCGGGACCATCCTCGGGAGCTCCCGCACCAACCCGTTCCGGCACGAGGACGGGCTGCGGCGGGTACAGGAGACCCTCGCCTCGCACGATGTGGACGCGCTCGTCGTGATCGGCGGCGAGGACACGCTGGGGGCGGCCGCCGAGCTGAACCGGCAGGGGATCAACCTGGTCGGTGTGCCGAAGACCATCGACAACGACGTCTCGGGCACCGACTACACCTTCGGCTTCGACACCGCCGTCGGCATCGCGACGGAGGCGATCGACCGCCTCCACACCACCGCCGAGTCACACATGCGCGCCCTCGTGGTGGAGGTCATGGGGCGGCATTCCGGATGGATCGCCCTGCACGCCGGAATCGCGGGCGGCGCCAACGTGATCCTCATCCCGGAGCGGCCGTTCGACATGGATCAGGTCTGTGAGCAGGTGAAGCGCCGATTCGAGATCAACTACGCGCCGATCGTCGTCGTCGCCGAAGGGGCCGTGCCCAAGGAGGGACAGATGATTCTCAAGGACCAGTCGCTCGACGAGTTCGGCCATGTGCGGCTGTCCGGCATCGGTGAATGGCTGGCCCAGGAGATCTCGGCCCGCACCGAGAAGGACGCCCGTACCACGGTCCTGGGACACATCCAGCGCGGCGGCACCCCGAGCGCCTTCGACCGGTGGCTGGCCACCCGCTTCGGGCTGCACGCCATCGAGGCCGTGAAGGACGGTGACTTCGGCGTCATGGTCGCCCTGCGGGGCACGCGCATCGTCCGCCTCCCCCTCGCCGATGCCACAGCGGCGAACAAGGTGGTCGATCCCTCGCTGTACGACGAGTTCGCCGCGTTCTACGGATGACCTGCTCTCACCCGCCGTGCGGTACGACCGCCACCGGGCAGCGGGCGTGGTGCAGTACCGCGTGTGTCACCGGACCCAGCCGGCCTTCGGCGGCCCGGGGCTCGGTCCGGCGTCCCACGACGAGCAGGTCCGCACTCCGGGCGGCGTTGAGGAGCGCTTCCGCCGGGTGGAGCAGCATGACATCGACGCCGACCGCCACGCGGGGGTACTTCTCATGCCAGGCCCGCAGCGCGTCCGAGAGCAGCAGAACCTCCTGGTCCTCCCACATGGCGCGGTCCTCCTCCGTCACCACCAGGGTCCGGGAGGAGACGGACTCGGCGGGAAACGCCCATGCCTGCACCACGCGAAGACGCGCCCCGCGTGCCTCGGCGGACGAGAAGGCGAAGTCGGCCACCTCACCGACCGGCCGGTGCCCGTCGAACCCCAGCACGACCTGGGCCGTGCCGCCCGCCGAGGACAGCCCACCGGGGTGACCGCCGGGCCGGTGGGGGACGAGCACGACGGGGCATGGGGCGACCGCCGCCGTGCGCAGGGCCACCGAGCCGACCGCCAGCCCTTCGAAGCCGCCCGTCCCGCGGGTGCCGAGGACGAGGAGCCCGGCCTCGCGGGCCGCGGCGAGGAGCGCCGCGGCCGGGGCGTCGTCCGCCTGCCCGACCTGCACCTCGAGATCCGGGTAGCGGTCGCCGAGGCCGGTGACCAGCCGTTCCAGCAACCAGTCACCCATCTGGTGCAACCGGTCCAGGGCGGCGGTCGGCACGGCGGCCCCGGGAAGCGGCGGAGAGGCGTGGAACAGCCGCAGCGGAACGCCCCGCAGCGCGGCCTCCCGCGCGGCCCAGTGAGCCGCCGCCGCACTGCTCTCGGACCCGTCGACTCCCGCGAGCACAGGCTGACGCATCCTGGCCTCCTCCGCCCGGGCCCGCGGGTCGCGAGCCCCTCAGGCCGCTGTTCGCTCTCCACCACTGTTCCACGGCCGCACCGCTCCGGCGTCCGGAGCGTGGGGCAGCGCCGGCCTCTCGCGGCACACGGCAACGGAGCTCAGGGCCGTGTCAATCGGTCCGGACGCCCCGTAGAGGTAGAGGCCGTCGCCACGGTTGCGGCGCTCCTGAGTACCGGTACGGCCTCCAGAACCAGGATGGCGAGGTCGTCGTCGAGCGGCTCGGTGCTGAAGTCGTGGGCGGCTCGCCGGACCCGTTCCGCCACAGCCTTCGCGCCGAGTCCCTTGCATCGTCGCAGCACCTCGGCCAGGCCGTCGTCGTCGTCCAACTGCCGGGTGCCTCTGCGGCGTTCGGTCACACCGTCGGTCACACACAGCAGTGTCTCGCCCGGGGTCAGGGTGAAGGAGTCGGCGTGGAACTCCGCGTGTTTCTCGACGCCGAGCAGGATCTGCGGGCTCGCGGCCGGCGTCACGGTGCCGTCCGTCGCCAGCCGCAGCGGCGGCGGATGCCCGGCGCTGGCGATCGTGCACCGGATGCCGCCGTCGACCGGGTCGGGCTCCAGCTCCCCGTACAGCAGGCTGAGGAAGCTGGACCCCTCCTGTTCGCCGCGGAATTTCATGGCCTCGGCGGCCTCCTCCGCCATGGCCAGGTTCAGCCGCTTGAGCAGGGTCTCGACGCCGTGGCCCTCACGTGCCAGCAGTCGTACGAGGTGCCGGGCCAGCCCGGTGACGGACATCGCCTCGACGTCGTGGCCGGACACGTCGCCGAGCAGGAAGCACCACCGCCGGTCACCCATCGGGAACAGGTCGTAGAAGTCCCCGCCGACGGTCTGGCCCTCCCCCCAGGGCTCGTAGACGATCGCCGTGTCGACGCCCGGAATGGCGGCGAGGGACGTGGGGAGCTGCCTGCGCTGAAGTGTCCGGCTGATGCTCGCCTGGCGTGTGTAGTGGCGGGCGGTGACCACGGCCTGGGCCATGCGCCGGGCCACGTCCTCGACGAGGCGCACGACGGTGCCGGTCTGGTCGGGCGTTCCCGCCTGGCCGATCAGCAGCGTGCCGTGGTACCTGCCGCCCGCGACCAGCGGGAAGGCCAGCGCCGATCCGCCGGTGTTCTCGTCGTCTCCGAAGTCGGGCCAGGGCCATGGGACGCCGGTCGTGCTCAGACCGGCGGACGGACGGTCCTTCTCCAGGGCCAGGCGGAGCCTGCGGATACGCCGTTCGTCCATGTGCCAGACACGGGAGAGCCGCATCTGGCCATGGTCCGAGGTCAGCCATACGCCGCACCAGTCGGCGAGCCTGGGGACCAGCAGCTGCCCGGCCAGCGCGGCGACCATGTCCTCGTCCAGTTGGCCGGCGAGTAGCTCTCCGGCCTCCGCGAGGAACCACTGTCCTTCGCGCTCGGCCCACTCGGCACGGTGACCCGGGCGCTCGCCCGGCACGAGGGGTTCGGGGAGGGGCTGCCCGCGGCGGACGGCTTCGGTGCGGGGGCCGCCGACGCTCTGCTTCGTGGCGGCGAGCGGGGTCACGACCGCGCACTCCAGGCGGAACCAGGTGGCCTTCTCGGTCCGCCGGTAGGTCACGCCCCAGGACTCGGCCAGCGCGCGCGTCAGCTGCCGGCTGTAGCCGCGCCCGTGGCTCCGTACGTCCTTTCCGTCGACGAGGCCGTCGGAGCTGCCGTGCTCCAGCACCTCGACCACGAGATCCACCCAGCCTGCGTCCGCCCGCGCGCCGTCGGCCGGAGGGTCGGGGCCGGCCTCGAGGTGGCAGGACACCTCGATCTCGAACCCGCTGTGCGCGACAGCGCTGGTGACCAGTTCGCTGACGAGGAGCACCGCGTCGTCGACGGACCGTTCACTGATCGTCGGCGCTCCGGGGGAGTGCGGTGGGGCCCGCTCGACGAGCACGGCACGCACGAACTTGCGCGCCGCTGAAGCCGCGAGCTCGGTGGTCGGTACACGTAGTCGTGCTGCCGCGCGCGGACCCGAGGACGACCTCACCTGTGGTCCCACCGGCAACCCCTTGCCGAGTTCACTGCGTACAAATACAGGACGAATGTAGCCTAAATGGGAAATGCCGGTGTGTTTGTCCCACGAAGTGAGCTGTCATGGATGCTGTCGCCCACACTGAACTCGCCGCCGCGGAGCCGGGATCCGAGGAGCGGGAGGCTGACGAAACGAGGCCCGAGGCCGCAGAGGGGGCAGTCCCCGCGCCGGCGGGTGAGTGGGTGCGCGTGGCCGAACTGCGTCCGCTGCTCGCCGCCATGACGTCCCTCTGTGACGGGGACTTCACCGTACGCACAGGAGAGTTGCCCGAGGGGCTCCTCGCCGAGATGGCGGGGGTGTTCAACCAGATCGTCACGCGCAACGCGCACCTGGCTTCGGAGCTCGACCGGGTCCGACGGGAAGTGGTGCGGCAGGGACGGCTGGACGAACGCCTCGCGGCGAGTCCCGGCCAAGGCGCGTGGACGACCAGCGTCGACGCGGCCAACACACTGCTGGAAGCGCTGGCCGTTCCGATCGTGCACGCGACGCGCGTACTGGACGCGGTCGCTGACGGTGATCTGACGCAGCGCGCCGAGTTGCACGACGGCAGGCGGCAGCTCCGCGGCGATCTGCGACGCCTGGGCTGCGGGGTCAACCGCATGGTGGAGCAGCTGTCGCTGTTCACCGGCGAGCTGACCCGCGTCGCCCGGGAGGTCGGTACCGAAGGCCGCCTCGGCGGGCGTGCCACGGTGCAGGGGCTGTCCGGCGACTGGCGCTACGTGACCGAGGCGGTCAACACGATGGCCTCCCGGCTGACCGCGCAGGTGCGTGACATCGCGGTGGTCACCACAGCGGTCGCACGCGGCGACCTGACCCAGCAGGTCACGGTCGAGGCGACCGGCGAGCTGCTGGAACTGAAGCTGACCGTGAACACGATGGTGGACCAGCTGCGCGCGTTCGCCGACGAAGTCACGCGAGTGTCCCGCGAGGTCGGCACCGAAGGGCAACTGGGCGGCCGGGCGCAGGTACCAGGGGTCTCGGGGGTGTGGAAGGACCTCACCGACAACGTCAACTTCATGGCGTCGAACCTGACCGCCCAGGTGCGTAACATCGCCCAGGTGACCACGGCGGTCGCCACCGGCGACCTGGGCCAGAAGATCACGGTGGACGCCCGGGGCGAGATCCTGCAGCTCAAGAGCACCGTGAACACGATGGTCGACCAGCTGTCGGCGTTCGCGGGCGAGGTCACCCGCGTCGCCCGCGAAGTCGGTACCGAGGGGCGGCTCGGTGGCCGGGCCCAGGTCCGCGGCATCTCGGGCGTGTGGAAGGACCTCACGGAGAACGTCAACTTCATGGCGGACAACCTGACCTCGCAGGTCCGCAACATCGCCCAGGTCGCCACGGCGGTCGCCCAGGGCGACCTCGGCAAGACGATCACGGTGGAGGCGAAGGGCGAGATCCTGGAGCTGAAGTCCACCATCAACACGATGGTCGACCAGCTCTCGGCCTTCGCCGACGAGGTCACGCGAGTGGCCCGCGAGGTCGGCACCGAGGGCAACCTGGGCGGACAGGCGCAGGTCCGCGGGGTGTCCGGGGTGTGGAAGGAGCTGACGGACAACGTCAACTTCATGGCGTCGAACCTGACCTCGCAGGTCCGCAACATCGCCCAGGTGACCACGTCGGTGGCCAACGGCGACCTGTCGAAGAAGATAACGGTCGACGCCCGCGGCGAGATCCTCCAGCTCAAGGAGACCGTCAACACGATGGTCGAACAGCTGCGCGCCTTCGCCGACGAGGTCACGCGGGTGGCCCGCGAGGTCGGCACCGAAGGGCGGCTGGGAGGCCGGGCCCAGGTCGACGGGGCGTCCGGAGTGTGGAAGGACCTCACGGACAACGTCAACTTCATGGCCTACAACCTGACCTCGCAGGTCCGCAACATCGCCCAGGTCGCCACGGCCGTCGCCCAGGGCGATCTGTCGAAGAAGATCGACGTGGACGCGCGCGGCGAGATCCTGGAGCTGAAGACCACCATCAACACGATGGTCGACACGCTCTCCTCGTTCTCGTCCGAGGTCACCCGCGTCGCCCGGGAGGTCGGCAGTGAGGGGCGGCTGGGCGGTCAGGCCCGGGTCGAAGGCGTCTACGGCACGTGGAAGCGGCTGACCACCAACGTCAACGAGCTGGCCCTGAACCTCACGACCCAGGTCCGGGCGATCGCTGAGGTGGCCAGCGCGGTCACCCAGGGCGACATGTCCCGGGCCATCACGGTGGAGGCACAGGGAGAGGTCGCCGAACTGAAGAACAACATCAACCTCATGGTCTCCAACCTCCGGGAGACCACCCGGGCCAAGGACTGGCTGGAGTCGAACCTCACCCGCATGGCCGGGCTCATGCAGGGCCACCGCGATCTGGTGGAGGTCGCCGACCTGATCCTGCGCGAGCTGACACCGCTGGTGAACGCACAGTTCGGCGCGTTCTTCCTGGCCGAGGCGGGGGCGCCGGCCGGTGAGGGGCTCGAGTTCATCGCCGGGTACGGCACCGACCAGGCGGGCGGAAGCAGCCCGCTTCCCGGCACCGGCACCCCGGGCCGTGGCCTGATAGCACAGGCCGCGCAGGAGAAGAAGCGCATCCTCATCATGGACGCACCGCCCGACTACATCACCATCAACTCCGGTCTCGGCACGGCCCGCCCGGCCAGCATCGTCATCCTGCCCATCCTCTTCGAGGACCAGGTGCTCGGAGTGATCGAGCTGGCCTCGCTCAGCAAGTTCAGCGATGTGCACCTGGCGTTCATCGACCAGTTCGTCAACACGATCGGCGTCTCGATCAACACGATCATCGCCAACTCGCGTACGGAGTCGCTGCTGTCGGAGTCCCAGCGGCTCACCTCGGAGCTGCGTGAGCGGTCGGACGAACTCCAGCGCTCCAACGCGGAACTGGAGGAGAAGGCAGCCCTGCTCGCCACCGCCTCGCAGTACAAGTCGGAGTTCCTCGCGAACATGTCGCACGAGCTGCGCACGCCGCTCAACTCCCTGCTGATCCTGGCCCGGCTGCTGGCCGACAACCCGGACGGACACCTGGCCGAGCAGGAGGTGCAGTTCGCCACCACCATCCACCGATCGGGCTCGGACCTGCTCCAGCTGATCAACGACATCCTCGACCTGTCGAAGATCGAGGCCGGGCGGATGGACGTGCGTCCGAAGACCCTCCCGCTGATCAAGCTGCTCGACTACGTCCACGCGACCTTCCGGCCGCTCACCATCGACCGCGGTCTGGGTTTCGAGATCGCCGTCGACAAAGACGTGCCGGCCGAGCTGTACTCCGACGAGCAGCGCCTGCAGCAGGTGTTGCGCAATCTGCTGTCCAACGCGGTGAAGTTCACTCACGACGGCAGTGTGGAGCTGCGGGTCAACCGGGTGGCGGGAACGCAGTTCTCGGAGGAGACGCTCAAGAACGCGGAAGTCGTCCTCGCGTTCTCCGTGAAGGACACCGGGATCGGTATCGCCCCCGAGAAGCTTCCGATGATCTTCGAAGCGTTCCGGCAGTCCGAGGGCACCACCAACCGCAAGTACGGCGGCACCGGCCTCGGCCTGTCCATCAGCCGGGAGATCGCCGGGATGCTCGGCGGCAAGATCGTCGCCGAGAGTGAGCCGGGTGTGGGCTCCCGCTTCACCCTCTACATCCCCTCGTACCACCCCGGCGTCACCGCGGTGCAGGGCTCGGCGACCGCCGCCGGCGCCGCTCCCGCACTTCCCGCGGAGCCCCGGGCGGCGGCCGTCGCGGACTCGTCAGCCGATCAGGCGCTCGACCGTGCGGAGAACTCCAGCGCCGCCGTCCTCACCCCGGAGCGGCTCGCGGACGGCGTGGAAGGCAGGCAGGCCGCGGAGACCGCCGACAACCGCGAGGACACCTGGCCGGAGACGACGCGGCTCAAGCAATGGCTCAGCGGACGCGCGGGACGCGTCCTGGCCGGTCGTCGCATCCTCATCGTCGACGACGACATCCGCAACGTCTTCGCCCTCACCCATGCGCTGGGCCGTGTCGGCATCACCGTGAGGTACGCGGAGAACGGGCGGGAGGGTCTCGAAGTCCTGGAGCGCTCCCCTGACGTGTCCGTGGTCCTGATGGACATCATGATGCCCGAAATGGATGGATACGAGACCATCCGTGCCATCCGAAGCACCCCGCGTCTGGCCCATCTGCCGATCATCGCGCTCACCGCCAAAGCGATGCCCGGAGACCGCGACAAGGCGATCGACAGCGGCGCCAACGACTACGTGCCCAAGCCGGTGAACATCGACCGCCTCCTGTCGGTCATCTGCGTCCTGCTCGACCCGGAGTGCGACTCCCCGGAACCGGCACAGAACGCCGACATCACCGATGAACCGCCCGCCGTGGACGACAGAGCCGACGACCGCACTGGAGACGCATGATGAGCACCAGCCCGGCCGCCCCCTCCAGCATCCTCATCGTCGATGACATGGAGGAGAACCTCATCGCGTTCGAGGCCGTACTCGGCCCGCTGCACCAGCACCTGGTCCGCGCGCGCTCGGGGGAGCAGGCGCTGAAGGCGATGCTGCGCCAGGAGTTCGCGGTGGTCCTCCTGGATGTCCGGATGCCCGGCATGGACGGCTTGGAGACCGCCGCCAACATCAAGCGGCTCGACCAGACCAAGGACGTGCCCATCATTCTGGTGACCGGGACCGAAGGCGGTGCGGACTACGCCTACAGGGGATACGCCATCGGCGCCGCCGACTTCCTGGCCAAGCCCGTCGACCCGTGGGTGCTGCGCACCAAGGTCAACGTCTTTCTCGAACTGCACCGCAAGAACCGACAGTTGGCGATGCGGGCGGCGAGGGAGGACGCGGACCGGCTCACGGAGATCACCGAGCGGCTCGCCGAGATCGTGCTGCTGCTGCGCGACAGACCGGAAGTAGACAGGGGAGAGCTGGTCGACCGCATCGCGGAGGTGGAGCGCGCCGTAGGAGCGCTCCTTCCGGACGGAACCGGCACCGAGTGAGGCAGCCGTCAGGACCGGATTCGCATCCCGAACAGGAAACGTGCCACACGGGTCCGACGCACCAACAGCTCGTATGCGGTCAGCGTCAGGGCGAGTGAGACCGTCACGAGCACCACGTACTCGACCGGGATCGGCGCCGACCAGCCCACCACCAAGTACGCGACGGCGACGACGATCGGCTGGTGGAGGACGTACAGCGGAAGAACGGCGGCGGCGAGGTAGCGGCGGACACGTTGACGCGTCGTCGGCGTCGGGGGAGAGGCCGGGGGAAAGGCCGGGGGAAAGGCCCCTCGTAGTGGCTGCTGCCGATGGGGGCGGTCGAGGAGGCCGGGGATGCCCACGACCAGGCACCAGCCGGCCGCTCCGAACAGGGCCCGGGAGACCATGGCCAGGGGGGTCGACCCCATGAAGGGGTCGTCGGCCGTGATGAAGCCGGGAGCGCTCGCCATGAACAGGAAGGCGCCGGCGCAGGACGCGAAGCGTGCGTCGCGACGCATGGCGGTGCGGAAGCGGATGTCGGTGGCGAGGGCGAAGCCGGCGACGAAGAAAAGGAGGTACGACCAGCGGTGCCAGCCCGCGTAGTCCTCCTCCATGCCGGCGAAGGCGCAGATCGCGGCGAAGACGGGAGCCGGAAACAGTACGGCACCTCGCCGACGCAGGACCACGGCCGCCACGCGGTCGGCGAGACGGCGGAAGGGCCGGTGGGGCAGCCAGCGGTGCAGGGAGGCCAGCATGAGGGAGAACGTCAGGAGGAGCACGACGAACCAGAGGTGGCCGGTCTCGAAGTGATCACCCTGGACGAGGAAGGGGAACTCGTCCCACTCCACGTGGACATCGAAGAAGCGGGGCAGGAAGTCGAGGTACGACTGGTCGTGGCCGCGGCCGGACGAGCGTTGCCGCAGCCACTGCGGAAGCGGGTTCAGGACGACAGTCGCGACGAGCAGGGGGACCCCCAGACGCAGCAACCGCTCTTTGGCGAAGGTGCCCGCACCGCGGCGCTGGAGCGAGTGCCAGGCACCCAGCCCCGAGATCAGGAACAGCAGCGGCATCGCCCAGACGACCCCGAACCCGGCGATGACCGTGATGACTTCGGTGGTCTCGGCGTTCGTGACGTAGAAGTCGCCCTCGGTCGCGAACACCAGTGCCGAGTGGAAGAAGACCAGCCCGACGACCACCAGCATCCGCATCGCGTCCAGCTCCGGCCGCCGCTCCCGCGACGCCGCCTGCTGCGATTCCCCACGCGTCACCATGCCGCGTCCCCCCCGATTCGCGTGCCTTCCTCAGTGTCGGCGGGACGCCCGTCGAAGGCCATACCCTCGGGCCGCCGGTGCGTCAGCCATTTCGGTCCCCCGGAACCAGTCGGCTGGCTTAGCGTTCCGGCATGGCAGAGCGACGTTCCATCCTCAGCGGCTCCACGTTCGAAGAACAGATCGGCTACGCCCGTGCCGTGGTCGACGGCGACTGGGTGCACGTGTCGGGAACAACCGGGTTCGACTACGCCACCATGACGATTTCCGAGGACGTGGTGGAGCAGGCCGCGCAGTGCCTGCGCAACATCGAGGCCGCGCTGACCGAGGCGGAGTGCACCTTCGGTGATGTCGTGCGAGTGCGCTATCTCCTGCCCGACCGGGCCGATTTCGAGCCCTGCTGGCCGGTGCTGCGCCGGGCCTTCGGCGAGGTCCGGCCGGCGGCCACGATGCTCGTGTGCGGTCTCGCCGACCCCCGCATGAAGATCGAGATCGAGGTGTACGCCCGCCGGTCTACCGCCTGAAGCAGCCCGTTTCGGCTGACTCGTCGGGTAGGTAGCGGGACATTTCCCGAGGAGTGAAAGTGGTGCCGACGGCCTCGCAGAGGGTGCGGATCGCGTGGGCCGGGTCGTGTAGGTCCACGTTCCACAGCCCGACGAAGCCGCCCGTACTGATGGCCAGAGTGTGTCCGTCCGGGCTGAAGACGAGGGACAGCGGGCCATGGGCGCCCGGCTTGATGGTGCGTCGTGCGCGGCCGGTCGGGACGTCGAACAGCGTTACCGGTTCGTCGTCGGCTCCGATCGACGCGACGGCAAGTGTGCGGCCGTCCGGGGCGAACGCCACCGCCCTGACGGGGTGGTCGCGGCCGGTGCGGACCGTGTGGAGTGCGCCTGTCGCCAGGTGCCATATCCACACCGTCCCCTCCTGGCCGACCAGGGCGAGCCGCGTCCCGTCGGGGCTGAAGACCGCCGTGTCGATGTTGTGGAGGGCCACGCTTCTGAGCAGGCGGCCCGTGACGACGTCCCGGACCTCGACCACTCCTCGATCGACGGCCCTGACAGGCAGGACGACCTCGTGCTCCTCTTGGCGTTCTGCACCGTGCTGCTGCCCCTGTCCCTGGTGACCTACCGCTGCATCGAAGAGCCGAGCCAGACCTGGGGCGGCAGGCTCGCCCGCCGCGTGCAGCCACCGTGCCGCGCCTGGTGAACGGACGCCCGCCAGGTCGTGCTCTCCGGCACTCGGAAGGGTCAGTGTGAGGTGTGCCTGTGCTGGGAGGTTGCTGCCGCGTTGAAGTAATCGCCGCTCTTGGGCCTGCTGTCCCAGGCCTGCTCGTTGTCGGGGTCTGTCCCGTTCTGCTGGTGGGTGTGGGAGTGCGGAGGCGTCTTGACGAGTCTGGGTATGTGCTTGGAGCAGTGGATGTACGCCTCCTCGACTTCGATCTCGACCCAGGCCTGAGGGCGTCGGCCGGGTGCCGGGTCGACGGGGAGGCCGAGGTGCTTCTGGTGCATGGTTTCGTCGGCGACGAGTTGCGCTCGGCCGTTGATGTGCAGGCCGATCCGGTCCTCCGTGAAGTCGATCAAGAGGAGACCGACATGGGGGTTTTCGCGAATATTGCCCAATGAGGCCATGACGCCGTTGCCGCGGTATTCCGGATAGGCCAGGGTCGTCTCGTCCAGGACCCGAAGGAAGCCGGGCGGGCCGGCGCGGAAGGTGCTGTCGCAGTTTCCGTGGCCGTCGGCTGTGGCGAGGAAGAACATGTCCTGGCGGGCCACGAACTGCCGCATCCGCGTGTTGAGCCGGTCGAGTACCTGTTCACGGTAGAAGCGGTCGGCGCGGTCGGTGGTGCCCAACTCGTGCTGGATCTGGTGTTCTCCATGGCTTCCGGGGCGTTCTGCACGCTGATGGGGGTGCAACGGTCCTCCTGACGGGCATGTCGGCGGGGCTGCGGCTACTCGGGCCCGGGAAGGGGAACTGCGCCTGTGGGGGACGCGGGCGCCGTCCTGCCGTGCGCCGGGTGTTGACGCGGCCTGCCGTGACTGATTCGGTCACGTGGCCGAAAACAATGCCACGGGCCGTGCAGATGAGGGTAGAGCAGAGGCCCCAGTGCTGATCTCGCGGGGCGGTGTTGGACCGGTACCTGCGCTCTTCGGTGCGCGTCCTGCTGACCGCCCGTCCCATAATCTCGTGCATGAAGACGTCCGACGCCATGTGATCCACAGTGAGGAGGCGACGGTGCTCGGTAGGGACACCCGGTTGCTCGCGGTCGCCATGACGTTCATCTGTATGGCGCTCGTCGGCCCCAGCGCACCCAGCGGTGCCCTCTTCGCCGGGTCCCTCCCCGTCGAAGCCGCCAGGGACGTCGCACCGAACCGGGTCATGACGTGGAACATCTGCAATCCCTGCGAGGGAAGCAACGTTCACAGGGCAGCGGAGATCGCCACGTATGCTCCTCAGGTCATCGGCCTCCAAGAAGCGTGCGTAAGTGACGTCGAGAGGATCCGCACGTATCTGAAGAGACTCCACGGGTTGGTTTACCACGTCGAGTACGGGTCGGTACTGCACAGTTGGGGTCGCTGCGGGGGAGCACCGTGGAACCCGGGGGGATACGGCCAGGCGATCCTCTCTGCGGCACCGATGACCGGCCACGTCAACGCGGAATATCCGGACGGAGGGTCCGAAGACCGTGGGTACATGGCAGTCACCACCACCGTGGGCGGCCAGTCCGTCCGGGTCTTCAACACACATCTCGCCCAACGACGTCAAGAGGCGGTCCGGGCGGAACAGGCCGGCGCACTGGCCGCGGAGGTCGCACGGTACGACCGCGTGATCGTCCTCGGCGATTTCAACGCCGTGCCCAACGCCCCCGAACTCGCGCCGATATGGGCACTGGCGGCAGATGCGGACCCCGGGTGTCGTAGCACGTCCGCCGGCACCTGCGAAGCGACCACCGACTGGCAGAGCAAGTTCGACTACGTTTTCCTGCGGGGCGTCGTCCCGCTCGGGCACCGTGTGCGTCCGACCCCTTACTCGGACCACCACTCGCTGCACACCGACCTGGACACCCCCCGAGGTGGCGTCCTGGCCGGTTCGGCCGGCGGTCCCGCCGACCGGCGGCCCGCTGCGCTCGGACCGGGGTTCCCGTGACCTGTAACCTCATCGATCTCTTAACCAATTGACTTTGCTTTCTCTTTTCTGTTGGCTGCGGATCCGACCATCATGATCTGGGGGGGATCCCGTTGAGCCGCACCACCCGTGCCATCGTCCATTCCGTCGCTGCCGTCGGCCTCGCGCTCGGCCTCGGTTCCTGTTCCGAGGCGGTCGACCAGGTCGACAAGGCAGTGAACGAGACGTATGAGGTCACTTACGAGGTCACGGGGAAGAACGTCGACTCGATCGAGTACCACGGCGGCGGTGGCAAGGCTACGGAGCCGAAGATCGAGTCGGTGTCGAAGCCCAAGCTGCCCTGGACGAAGACGGTCACGCTGCGCGGCATCATGCCTGCGGCGGTCATGCCGGTTGCTGTGGACCCCGAAGGAGCCCAGGTCGCCTGCAAGATCACCTACAAGGGCAAGGTCCTCGAGGAACAGAGCGCCAAGGGCCTGGTGACCACCGGCGGCTGCACCGCGGAGTCCCCGATCGCGGGGTAGCCCGGGCCGGACCCGTCACGAGCAACCCCACGCACTTCTCACGTTCTGACTGGATGTTGCCGGGTTCCGCTACTGCGCGACCGGCTTGCTGACGCGTTCGCTTTCGTCCTGTACGAGTAGGGAGAGCAGAGAGGCCACGGGGAGTCCGGCTTCGGCCGGGTGGCGCAGAACCTTGTCCGGTTCGATGCGGTAGGTGTTCGTGCGCCCCTCCCGAGTGTGGGAGAGATAGCCGTCCTGCTCGAGGTCGGAGATGATCCGCGCGACGGCGCGCTCGGTGAGCCGGCAACGGACGGCGATGTCACGGATGCGGACATTCGGGTTGTCGGCGATGGCTGCCAGGACGCGCGCGTGGCTGGTGATGAACGTCCATCCGGTGTGGGATACGGGCACTCCGACCATGCACAGCATTTTAGGGGACAGTCGTTGCCGGAACCCAGTTACATGACATACTTTTCAGGTAACAGATGACGTGCTCCCGCAGGGGAGAGCCGCAGAAGGAGCCCGAAGGTGCCCTGGGACGAGGCCGTCACACCGACCCTCATGAGCAACGCCGGCGGAACGGCAACGCCGGAACAAGGGGCCGGGCATGCCTCGAAGGGGCCTGCGGTGCTTCAGTACGAGTGGCGCGGGGCGTGCGTCATCGCCGCCCACGGCTCCTACGACATCGACTCCATCACACCGCTGGCCAACGCTCTGGAGACCGCGGTCAGCAAGCACCCGAAGGTGGTCCTGGACGCCTCTGGTGTGACCTTCGCGGACTCGACGTTCCTGAATCTGCTGATCCTCACCCACCAAGCGGGAAGCCTGCGCGTGGTGGCGCCCTCGCCACAGGTTCAGCGGCTCTGTGAGATCACCGGTGTCGACGGCCTGCTGGAGATGCGGGCCACGGTCGACGACGCCGCCCTCTCCTGACACCACCGCCTGATCAACGCCCGGCACGGGCGGAACCCGCATTCGGGGTGACGGCGTCTTTGGCCAGGACCACCGAGCTTACGGTCGCACACGCTTCGTACGCCCTTCGTACGCAAAAGACGCGTAACGCGTACGGTTCTCGGGGTTAGGGTGCGGTCAGGAGGTGTCCCATGTCCGAGTTGTTCGACGCGGTCGACGCACTCGTTGCGTCCCGCGCCCCGCTGCCGTCGGCGGAGGAGCGCAAGCGGCTGCGCCAGGCCCACGGGCTGACACTCGACGAAGTGGCCGCCGCGCTGAAGGTGCGTCGGGCGACGGTGTCCGGCTGGGAGTCGGTCAAGAAGCCGGTCGAGCCGCGCGGACCGGAGCGGGAGGCGTACGCGCGGCTGCTGAACAAACTCGCGGAGCTCTACCCCGTGCCCGCCGCCACCCCGGCCGCGGCGCCGGCGACGCACACCAGCCGCCCCGGCCCGGCGGAGCAGGCTCTGTCCGCAGGCCCGGCCCCGGACGCCGCGGCCATGACCGCACCCGAGAAGACTCAGACCGCCCCCGCTCCTGCCCCCGCCACCCCTGTCGAACAGACCGCGCCGCGCCCGGCACGAACCGTCAAGAGCTCGGCGACGTCGCACCGCCCGGGCACGCGGAAGGCGGCTCCGGCCGGCACCCCGGCGGGCGACACCGACCCGCGTTTCGAGAACGGCCCGCTCGCGGTCGTCGACGTCGACGCGGACGGCCAGGTCCTCGCCCACTGCACCGGCGGCCTGGTCCTGGACGTGCCCGCCAAGAGCATCCCCGCCCTCGTCGACTGGACACTGACGGAGGCGAAGCTAGGCCAGCCCAGGCTGTCCGGCCCGGGCAAGGACGCCGACCCGCTGCTCGTACTCACCTCGGCCGCACTCGAGCGCTACGGCCTGCCGGCCGCCCTCACCGATGAGGAGCGGCTCGCCGGGCGGATCCCGGAGGACCACAAGGTCATCAGACAACTCGCCCGCGCCGACTGGAAGCTGACGAAACGGGGATTCGGTCCGTGGGCACGGATCTACCGCCCAGCGCAGGGCTCCGACCGCAACTGCGTGCAGTTGTGCATCCCGTCCTGGCACGCCCTCGACTCCCGCCACTGGCGCCAGGCGGCCGAGCTGCCGCCCGCGGAACTCGCCAGGATCCTCGGCGTCTACGCGTCACGGGTGATGACGCCGCGCGGATCCACCGCCGTCACGGGCCTGGAGCTGATGACCGCGCTGCACCCACCGACCCGCGCCTCCGAACCCGACCGGGCGGGGAAGCGGCACTCCGAGCACAATCCCGGCTCGCTGGGCAAGGACCCGGTGGACTGCGCTCCGTGCGAGGCCCCCGACGGGCACCCGCTCCTGGCGGATCTGCCGCGCTTCCATGTCCGTGGCCCCGGCGAGAAGCTGTTCGAGGAGGCGTACGACTGGGCGCGACCGCTCACCGACGCCGAATGCATGTGCCGCAACCTGGTCGGCATCGACGTGAACATGGCTTTCGCCGCCGGAGCCAACGGCCTGGTCGTGGGCCTCGGCGAGCCGACGCACGTCAAGGCGCCGGTGTTCGACCCGAAGCTGCCCGGCTCGTGGCTGGTGGACCTGTCCCACGTCGACCTGTCCCGGGTGAAGGTCGGCAAGGACGGTTGGGCGCACCTGGACGCGAGTCTGCTGCCCAGCCCCTTCACGCCGAAGGGCGAGCGGCCCCAGGGACCGGCCTGGTACGCCACGCCCACTGTCGCGTACGCGGTCGAGATGGGCTACGAGGTGCGCCCGATCGAGGCATACGTGCGCCACGACAACGGCCGCTACCTGGACGGCTGGTACAACCGGCTGCGCGACGCCTACCTCGCCACGATGGCCGACCTCGGCGTGCACGCGGACATGGCGCCGGCCGACTTCCTGGCCGCCATGGACGGCTACCAGGAGCGCGACCCGCAGCTGGCGATCGTCGTCTCGGCGATCAAAGCCACGGTCAAGGGAGGCCTGGGCAAGCTGCGCGAGCGCCCGCGTGGCGAGGGCTGGCGGCCGGGCCGGCCGTGGCGGGCGCTGTCCCGCCCGACCTGGCGCCCGGACATCCGCGCGGCAGTCATCTCCCGCACCCGCGTCAACCTCCACCGCAAGATCGTCAAGCACGCGGCGTTCACCGGGCAGTACCCGGTGGCGATCCTCTCCGACTGCGTCGTGTACGCCGCCGACGGCACCTCACCGTTGGACTTCCTGCCCTACCGGGACGGAAAGCCGCTGCCCGGCGGCTTCAAGCTCGGCGTCAACCCAGGCCTGGTCAAGCACGAGGGCACCCAGAGCGTCCTGTGGGGCGAAGAGGTCCGCGAGCGGTTCAACGCCCCGGAGCTCAACCTCGCCCGCTACATCAAGGACGGCATCGTCACCGACATCGACAACGGCGAGTAGGAGAAGGCGATGAGCCTGTTCGGGGACGGCCTGGACGCCGCGGTGCAGAAGTCCTTCACCCGCCCGGCGCCCAAAAGCGCGCCCGCACAGATGCGGTACCTCGTCAAGCAGCTCAAGGGCACCAAGCCGGTCGCCCAGATGCTGCGGATCTCCCAGCGCACCGTCGAGCGGTACGTGAAGGGCCAGATCAAAAAGCCGCGCCCGGACCTCGCCGCGCGCCTGGAGCGCGAGGTGAAGAAGCGGTGGCAGCCGCAGATCCGCGCCCAGGCGCGGCAGCGGGCGGCGACGACCGACGGCATCATCATCGACACCCGCGCCCGGATCGGCTACACCGCGCCGGTGGGCACGACCGACGACGCCCGGCTGCGGCACCTGACCGTGGCCCTGCCACCGCAGTACGCAGCCCGCCTCTTCGACGCCCAGCAGGCCGGCGCCGGTGACCAGCAACTGCAGGACATCACGGCCGAAGCGCTCAAGGAGGTGTACTTCCAGGACAGCGGCCGCCGCGCCGGCTCACTGGAGGAGGTTCGCTTCACGGACATCGAACACGTGGAGTTCGATTTGTAGAGGCCTGAACAGCTTCGTGCCGCATCTGGCTGGAGAGCGGCCTCTTCCGGCCCGGAACAGCTACGCGTCGTGGGTGCGGGAGCGCTGATCGGCGCGGCGTCGCAGGTGTAGCGGCAGCGCGTACCAGCAGAGGCCGAACCACAGCATGACCCCGCCGACGAGCACTTCGGCGAGAACTCCGGGAACAACGAAACGGAGGATCAGCAGCAGCGTGCAGCCGATGGTCAGGGCGAGCAGGACCATGCCGCACATCATCAAACGGCCGGCGGCCTCCACCACCTCATCCTTCATGCGCTGACCGGACAGAAGGCGGTGGATGGAGACGGGCGCGATGAGCGATCCGGTAGCCGCTGCGCCGAGCACCACGGTGGTGACGTAAATGGCGCGGTCCAGCGTCTCCAATTCCCTGAACAGAGGGGTGAAGGCCACGCTGAGCAGAAAACCGAAGAGGATCTGCACACCCGTCTGGGTGACCCGGGTCTCCTGCAGTATCTCGTTCCAGCGGCGGTTGACCCGTTCACTCGCTGTTTCGGGCGCTTCCGCACCGGGCCTCGTGCTCGTGCTGTGCTGCCGCGCACAGCAAGCGGTGCTCTTGCCTCCCGGCTCGGCGGGCTGCTGCGTCATGGTCATGGCATCCTCCCCATTTCAGAGAGTCCGCTTGCCCCGCCGTCGCGCGTTCCATGCAGGTACGGAGGGAGGAGGGGCACCGGCGCAGTACCTGGGTCAGGAACCGCGCGCGGGCGCGGGCGGCCGGCTGCTGTCCATCCGGGGTGGGGTGCCGGTCAGTGCAGCCGTCGCACGTAGGCGTCCGCTTTCGGGCTGCGCGGGCCCGGGGCGAGGTTGTCGGCCGTGGAGGAGAAGGCGACCCTCCGGGCCCGGGCGTCGAGCGGCCGGTCCCCGGTGTCGGCCTGGACCGGCGTGCCCGCGGCGTCGCTGATCGCCACCCTGGTGCGGCCGTTGCGCAGGTCGCGCAGGTACCAGGTGCCCGGATCCGACGGGCCGGCGAAAGCCCGGAAGAGCAGGTACCGGCCGTCGCGGCTCAGGGCCCCGTCCGCGGTCCACAGGGTGGGGTCGGGCGCCTCGACGATGCGCAGGGCATCGGTGCGCAGGTCGCGGACGAAGACATTGGAACCCACTCCGTTGGCGTCCTCGGGGCCGAGGTCGGTGGACGTCGAGGTGAAGGAGGCGTAGCGGCCGTTGCCGCTGATGCCGGCCTGCGACACCCTGCCGTTGCCCCGGGCGCCGTCGGGCGTGGTGTGCAGCGATCGGCGGTCCCCGGCTTGCGGGTCCGCCACCTTGACGTCGGAGGCCGGATTGTCGTACGGCCAGTAGCTGCTGTCCGTGTACACCATGACGCTGCCGTCGTCGCTGAGCAGCGGCCTGGTCGCCCGGTGCAGGGTGCTCGGGAACTTCGTCAGCTCCCCGGTGCGCATGTCGCGTACGGCGACCGTCGCGCCCGGCCGGGGGACCGTCTCGCTCACGGCGAACGCGACATACCGGCCGTCGGCGCTGACGGACGCGTGCAGTGCCCACGTCAGGTAATAGCCGAGGTCGTTGCCGACGTACCTCACTTCCCCGGTTCGCAGGTCGCGCCGGTAGACCGACTGCTTGTCGTGGACTTCGCCCGGAATCAGGTCGGTCGATGCCGACACGAAGACCACGTACCGCCCGTTCGCGCTGATGGCTCCCTCGCTGCCGCCGAGCGCGGACTGGCCTCCGGCGGCGTCGGTGCTGACACGCTGGGTGCGGCCGGTCCTCAGGTCCCGCAGGAAGACGTCCGGGGCGCCGTTCGTGTCGCCGGGGACCAGGTTGGAGGCCGACGACGTGAATACCGCGTAGCGGCCCTCGGCGCTCAGCGACGGGGCGTCCGACGCGCCGTCGGCGCCTTGGCTGAGGCGGACGGTGTGCCGGACGTCCGGCTTCTTCCCGTGGTGCTCACGGTGCGGGTCGTGCGGTGCCGCCTGTGCCGTGGGCGCCGGCAGCGCCACCGCGCACACGCAGGCGGCGACGGCCACGGCTGCGGCTCCTGATCTGCTTCGCATGGAAGTGTTCCCCCCTGGCTCGTGCGAACGCGGACGCCGCCCCGGCTCGGCATGCCCCCCGCCAGGCGGCGACCCCTCGATAGAACTCGAACTGCCGTGCAGGGGCAATCCGATGAATGCTGTACAACCAGGCGGCGAGATCACCGGTCCGTACGCGCGGCCCACCGGTGTATGGCGGCTGGTACTTGAAGAGCGCGCGATCACTGGCCCGAACTGTGCCATGCGCTCCGCGAGATCATTCCGCTGTCTGAAGCACCGTCGGCTGTCCGACGAACAGGATCGGCCCCTGCGCGGTGTGCGGACCGGAGGTGCGTCGTTGCCGGTGCCGGAGAGTCAGGGATAGATCTTCTTGTTCTCGGCGAGCATGGCGACGTACTTGTCGATGCGGGCTGCCCGCGTCTCGGGCTTCTTCGCGTCCTGGATCCGGTAGAGGATCGCGTACCGGTTGCGGCTGTCGAGCGTGGAGAAGAAGTCCTGCGCCTTGGGGGAGGCGTCCAGAGCCGCTTGGAGGTCGTCGGGTACCGTCGCCTTGCTCTGACTGGCGTACGCCGCCTCCCAGCGGCCGTCCGCCTTGGCCTTGTCCACCTCGCGCAGCCCCGCCGCCCGCATCCGGCCCCGCTCGATGAGTTCGGTGGCCTTCTGCCGGTTCACTCTCGACCATCTGCTGCCGGGCCGCCGTGGCGTGAACCGCTGCAGCCAGTGCTCCTCGTCCAGCTTCTTCTTCTGCCCGTCGATCCAGCCATAGCACAGGGCCGACTCCAGCGCCCCGGCGTAGTCGACGCCGTCCAGTCCGGAGTCCTTCTTCGGGATCTTCAGCCAGACTCCCGGGGCGTCCGCGTGGTTGTCCTCCAGCCACTTCTCCCACGCCTCCTGCGTGGGGAAGGCGAGCACCGGAGCCGTCGCCTTCTGTGATCCACCAGACATGAACCTCATGAAAACCCACCACTTCGGCACGGTCAACCGGTGGCACTTTCGGTGGTATGACCTGCAACGTCGTGACGCCGGACTGCATCCGCTCCGACGTGACCGAACGGCTCACCGACGCCCGCCGCGCCGAGCTCATGCGGCAGATCCCGCTGGGACGCACGGCGGCCCCCGAGGAGGTGGCCGATGCCGTGGCCTTCCTGGGGCCCTCCGGATGGCGAACAGTCACGCGCGAGAGCGCGACAGCGGACGAGGTACCGAAAGGGCACAGGCATGGACGCCGAGGTCATCGGAGAGACCGTGGCGCACGGGTGTGAAGCCGGCGCCGGCTGGTCAGGCAGTTAGGGCCTGCTCGGTGGTGGCGTGGCAGGAGATGAGCGTGTCGACGCCGACCAGCTGCAGGACGCGCAGCACGGATTGCTGAGCCCCGGCGATGCGCACCCAACCGCCTGCGTCGCTCACCTGCTGGTGGGCGGCGATGAAGACGTTGATGCCGCTGGAGTCCATGAAGGTGACGCCGCTGAGGTCCACCACGGTGCGCGGCGGCGTCGCCCCGTCGCAGGACAGCAGAACCTCGGTGAGCACGTCCTTGGTTTCGTGGTCGATCTCACCGCGCAGGGTGACCAGCCGGATGCCGTCGACGGCGGTGTGGCCGACCGACAGGCGGCAGGGACGGGCTGGTCCGTGGGTGTCTGTCACCGTTTCCTCGTCTGCGCTCACTGATGGGGACTCGGGCCCCGACACGATACGCGTCGCCGGCCTGCCCCGATGCTACGACGAACACCTGTTCGCCACCTTGTGCAGACCTCACGGTACATTGAGGCAAAGTGCGGGGTGCGCGCAAGCGTGTGAACGGAGGGACAGGGGTGGACCCGGCCGAATCAGTTCCCGCGGGCGAGGGCGGTGTGATGCCGGGCGCCCATCCGATGCAGGACGCCGTCGCCCTGGACGGTGACGGGCACGTCATCGCCGAGGCACGCCACCGGGCGGCCGACTTCCTCGCACGCGTCCAGGCTGAGCGCGGCATCCCGGTTTCAGCACGCGCCATGGACCTGACCCAGCTGGTGGTCAGCGAGCTGGTCACCAACGCCCGCAAGTACGCTCCCGGGCCCGTGCTGATGGAACTGCGCGTTTCCGGCGACAGGGTGGAAGTGGTCGTGTGGGACAGCGACCCGGTCCTTCCGGTGGCCCGGGCCGCCGACGCGGGCAGAGTCGGGCAGCACGGTCTGGAGATCGTCATGGCCGTATCGCAGGGCTTCGAGGTCCAGCGGGAGCCGGTCGGCAAACGCATCACGGCCCGCATCGCCTTGCTGGACGACCCCGGCGGTGACATCGCCGGACGCAACCCCATGTAGAGGACCTCTTCGCCGATGCTGTGGCGAACGCGGCCGCCCCACGCATCGGTGGCGCAACAGTCCCGCGGTGCCCGTCTCTCAAGTCGCCCCGGTCATCTGCCGCCGCGAGCGCCTGGCCCGCCCCACCATGCAGGACGCGGTCTCAGGGTGCTGCGGGACTCGAGCCGTCGATGATCTTCTTCACGATGTCCCGATGGAAGCCGCGCACATGTGCCTCCACGAGATCGCCGGCCGCCTCCGTGTCTCCGGCCGCGATGGCTTCGTAGATCGCGTGGTGCTCCGCCCGCAACCGGGAAGCGACCTCTTCCCAGTCGTCGATCTTGTTGAACACAGTGAGCAGGGTGTGCCGCACCGCATTGCGGACCGCGATGGTCATGTCAGCCATCAGCCGGTTGCCTCCGGCCTCGGCGATGGCGACGTGGAAGTCGGTGTCGCAGTCGTTGAACTGCTCTCGGGGCAGGCTTGCGTCGTCCATCCGGAGCAGGGGATCGCGCATGCGCTCGAGACCGTCCTCGGTGACGAGTTCCGCCGCCAGGCGAGCACTGGCCCGCTCCAGCGTGGCGCGGGCCTCGACGACGTCACCCATCGGAAAGTTCGCCAGCGCGATATGGAGCCGCAGCAACTGGGTGAGAGCGGCGTCCGGCATGGCCGCGATCACGGTGCCGGAGGAGGGTCCGGTCCCCACGCGTGAGCGCAGCACCCCCTGGGCCTCCAGTACGCGCAGCGCCTCCCGCACCGCGGCCCTGCTGGCCCCGAGCATGTCGACGAGCTCCCGCTCGGGCGGCAACCGGTCACCGACCCGCAGTCTGCCTGCGACGATCTGCTCTTCGATCCGGGCCAGTACGAGTTCGAAGGTGCGTGAGCGGGGCACTGGCTCCCAGGCCGCGGTCATGTCAGCCATGGAAAGCCCTTTCTCCGCGCTCGTAGGTCCCTACGTGTTGATCATAGCTTGAGTCGCCCGCGCTTTGGTCCAACCAAGCCTCAAATCGGCCGTTCGAAACTCTGGACAAGCGGGTGTCCGCTGCCTAGCGTGAGAAACCAAGTAATGGTCTGACCAAGCCCCCAATGTGAGGGTTCATGTACCAGCCAGATCTCTCTCCCGTCGCGGACAGCCTCGCGCTCTCGTCACTCGTCGCCGTCCTGCCGCTGCTCACGCTCTTCGTCCTGCTCGGCGGTCTGCGGATGAAGGCTCACTGGGCCGGACTCGCCTCCCTGGCCGTCGCGGTGGCGGTGGCCGTGACCGCTTACGGCATGCCTGCCGACCTCGCCCTGCTGTCGGCGAGTGAAGGAGCGGCCTTCGGGCTGTTCCCGATCATGTGGATCGTCATCACTGCCATCTGGGTCTACCAGCTCACCGTCGTCAGCGGCCGCTTCGAGGACCTGCGCCGGGCCTTCGGCCTGATCAGCACCGACCCTCGCGTGCAGGCCGTCATCATCGCCTTCTGCTTCGGCGGACTGCTCGAGGCGCTGGCCGGGTTCGGCGCGCCGGTGGCCATCACCGGCGTGATGCTGATGGGACTCGGCTTCGCCCCCGTCAGAGCCGCCGTCACCGTGCTCGTCGCCAACACCGCTCCCGTCGCGTTCGGTGCCATCGCCACGCCCATCATCACGGCCGGCAACCTGACGAAGATCCCGTACACGGAGATCGGCGCGTACGTCGGCCACCAGACACCGCTGGTCGCCTTCTTCGTGCCGCTTCTTCTTGTCGCCCTGGTCGACGGCCGCCGCGGAGTGCGCCAGACCTGGCCGGTCGCGCTGGTGTGCGGTGCGGTGTTCGGAGTGGCCCAGTTCGTCAGCGCCACCTACCTCTCGGTGGAACTGACCGACATCATCGCCTCGCTGGCCGCCCTGGCCGCTGTCGTCCTCTTCCTCCGCGTCTGGCGGCCGCAGGGCGGTGAGGAGGCCAGGGCCGATCTCCACAAGGCGGCGGAGAAGGAGCAGGCGGATGGTTCGGCAGGGCAGCCGTCGCAGCCCGGGCACGGCGACCGGCCCGCGGCGCCGTCCGGAACGCCAGGTGGGCAGGACCGCGGTGCCGCGACCGGAACGCTCCCGATGGCGGGCGCCGCCCAGCGGATCGAGGGCCCCAGGATCCTGATGGCCTTCCTGCCCTACCTGATCATCATCGGGGTCTTCTCGCTCGCCAAGCTGGTGACCCCCCTCAAGGAGCTCCTGGCCGCCTCCGACGTGAAGTTCGGCTGGCCCGGACTGGACGGCGAGGTCCTCACCGCCGCCGGCCAGGCGTCGGCCACCACGGTCTACACCTTCCCCTGGCTGTCCTCGCCCGGCACCCTGCTGTTGCTGTCGGGCGTCGTGATCGCCGCCGTCTACCGGGTGACCCCGGCAGCCGCCGCCCGGGAATTCACCGCCACGCTGCACAAGCTGCGCTGGGCGCTGCTGACCGTCGCCACTGTCCTCGCACTCGCCTATGTGATGAACCTGTCCGGACAGACCATCACCATCGGCACCTGGATCGCCGGAGCCGGTACGGCGTTCGCGTTCCTCTCACCCGTCCTCGGCTGGCTGGGCACCGCGGTCACCGGATCGGACACCTCCGCCAACGCCCTGTTCGCCACGCTCCAGCAGACCGCCGCGAACAAGGCAGGACTCGATCCGACGCTGCTGGTGGCGGCCAACACCTCCGGCGGTGTCGTCGGCAAGATGATCAGCCCGCAGAACCTGACCATCGCCGCCACCGCGGTGGGCCTCATCGGCCGCGAGTCCCAGCTCTTCCGGGCGGCGATCAAGTGGAGCCTGATGCTCCTGCTCGCCCTGTGCCTGCTGGTGTACCTCCAGTCCAACGTCCTGGCCTGGATGCTCCCATGAGCCCCGCACCCGCGCCGAAGCCGTCGCCCGCCTTGCCCTCCCCTTACGGAACCATGCGGATCGCACTGTTCATCACCTGCCTCAACGACACGCTCTTCCCGGCCACCGGCCGGGCGGTGGTGACGCTGCTGGAGCGGCTGGGCTGCCGCGTGGACTTCCCACCGGAACAGACCTGCTGTGGCCAGATGCACTTCAACACCGGTTACCAGCGCGACTGTGTGCCGCTCGTCCGGCGCTTCGCCGAGGCCTTCGCCGGGTACGACGCCCTCATCACGCCGTCCGGCTCGTGCGCCGCCATGGTGCGCGAGTACCACGGGCGGGTCGCCGAAGTGTCCGGCGACGACCGCCTGTCCGCCGCGGTCCGTGACACACCACGCGTGTACGAACTCTCCGAGTTCCTCGTCGACGTGCTCGGTGTCACCGATGTCGGGGCGTACTTCCCCCACCGGGTCACCTACCACCCCACGTGCCACTCCCTGCGCATGCTCGGCGTCGGCGACCGTCCCCTCTCCCTGCTGCGGGCCGTCCGCGGCATCGACCTGGTGGAACTCGGCGCGGCCGACCAGTGCTGCGGCTTCGGCGGCACCTTCGCCCTGAAGAACGCCGACACATCGGTGGCCATGTGCACGGACAAAGTCCGGCACGTCCTGGACAGCGGAGCCGAAGTGCTGTGCGCCGGCGACAACTCCTGCCTCATGCACATCGGCGGCGCCCTGTCCCGACTGCGCACCGGAGTGCGCGTCATGCACCTCGCAGAGATCCTCGCGTCCACGGAGAAGAGACCCGTTCACGGCGCGGAGGAACCCTCACCCGCCCCCTGGCGCGGCACCGAAAGGACGAAGACCTCGTGAACGACGCGACGTTCCTGGGGATGCCGGCGTTCCCCGCGGCGGCGGCGAGCGCCCTGCGCGACTCCCAGCTGCGCGGCAATCTGGCCCGGGCCACCGGCACCATCCGCAACCGGCGCGCGGCAGCCGTCGGCGAGCAGAACGACTGGGAGCACTTGCGGGAGGCAGGCCGCGCGGTCAAGGAACGCACCCTGCGCCATCTGGACCGGTACCTGCTGCAGTTGGAGGAGAAGGTGACCGAGGCGGGCGGCAAGGTGCACTGGGCGCGCGACGCCGAGGAGGCACGCCGCATCGTCGTCGGCCTGGTGCAGGACACCGGCGAACGCGAGGTCGTCAAAGTCAAGTCCATGGTCACCCAGGAGATCGGGCTCAACGAGGCACTGGCGGACGCCGGCATCGACGCGTACGAGACCGATCTCGCCGAGTTGATCGTGCAACTCGGCCAGGACCACCCCTCGCACATCCTGGTCCCCGCCATCCACCGCAACCGGGCGGAGATCCGAGAGATCTTTCTGCGCTCGATGGGCGCGTACGGCACTGCGGCACCGGCCGACCTGGATGACGATCCGCGGCGTCTGGCCGAGGCCGCGAGACGTCATCTGCGGGAGAAGTTCCTGCGGGCCAAGGTCGCCGTCTCGGGTGTCAACTTCCTGGTCGCCGAGACCGGGACGGCGGTCGTGGTGGAGTCCGAGGGGAACGGGCGGATGTGCCTGACGCTTCCCGAGACGCTCATCTCGGTGGCCGGGATCGAGAAGGTCGTACCCACCTGGCAGGACCTCGAGGTCTTCCTGCAGCTGTTGCCCCGCTCCTCCACCGGGGAGCGGATGAACCCCTACACCTCCACCTGGACCGGCACGACGGCCGACGACGGGCCCGGCGCCTTCCACTTGGTGCTCGTCGACGGAGGCCGCAGCGACGCGCTCTCCGACCCGGTCGGCAGGCAGGTACTCAACTGCATCCGCTGCTCCGCCTGCCTGAACGTGTGCCCTGTGTACGAGCGGGTGGGCGGACACGCCTACGGATCGGTCTACCCCGGCCCGATCGGCGCCGTCCTCAGCCCCCAACTGCGGGGAACGGACTCGGAGGTGGACCGTGCCCTGCCGTACGCGTCGTCGCTGTGCGGGGCGTGCTACGAGGTCTGCCCTGTCAAGATCAACATCCCGGAGGTACTGGTGCACCTTCGGGCCCGGATCGTCGAGGACGGGCGCGGGCGGCTCCTGCCGAAGCCGGAGCGCCTGACGATGGCGGCCGCACGCTGGGTGCTCTCCCGGACGGCCCGGCTGACGGCCGCGCAGCGTGCAGGAGCCGTGGCCGCACGGCTGGTGGCCCGGCACGGCCGACTGGGCCGGCT
This sequence comes from Streptomyces sp. NRRL S-455, assembly GCF_000717875.1. Taxonomy (GTDB): domain Bacteria; phylum Actinomycetota; class Actinomycetes; order Streptomycetales; family Streptomycetaceae; genus Streptomyces. Next base: position 101,545 of record NZ_JOCT01000002.1, on the reverse strand, counting down.
GCCCGGCCCGCTGTCCCGGTGGACCGACACCCGCGACGCCCCCGTACCTCCCGCGGAGACCTTCAGCGCCTGGTGGAAGCGGACGCACCGATGACACGCCGGAAGGAGGCGGAGATGAACGCGCGAACCGAGGTACTGGGCCGGATCCGGCGTGCCCTGGCCGACGTGCCGGCGAGCGAGCACCCGCAGGATGTCCCCGTCCCCCGCCAGTACTCCCGAGGCGGCGCACCACCGACCGGGTCGGCGGCGGCCGTGGAACTGCTCGCCGGACGACTGGCCGAGTACGGGGCGTCGGTGCACCTGGTATCCACGCAGGAGGTCGCCTCTTGCGTAGCGCGGTTGGTGGCCGGCCTCGGCGCCGGTTCCGTCGTGGTACCCCGTGGCTTCCCGCCCGCGTGGCGCTCCGCGCTGGACCCCGACCGGGTACTGACCGACGTGCCCCGGCTCCCGGTCGCCGAACTGGACCGGGCCGCGGCGGTGGTGACGACCGCGGCCGCCGCCATCGCCACGACCGGAACCCTCGTCCTGGACGGCGGCCCCGGTCAGGGCCGGCGTGCCCTGACGCTGGTGCCCGATGTCCATGTGTGTGTCGTACGGGCCCGACAGGTCGTGGCGTCCGTGCCGGAGGCGCTGGCCGCGCTGCGTCCGACCTGTCCTCTGACCTTCATCTCGGGGCCGTCGGCCACCAGTGACATCGAACTCGACCGGGTGGAAGGCGTGCACGGCCCGCGCAGGCTCGAAGCCGTCGTCGTCGGCTGAGAGAGTCCCGAAGTCATCGATTTCCTCCACGAAAAGAGCTGAGCAGTGATGTCCGTTCCTCACCCTGTACCGCGCCGGTACGGAGAACCGACGGCGTTTCACTCGATGCCGGTGCCCAAGAACCCCACGGCGTCGGCGAGCTGCACGCTGCCCGCCGAGACATGTGCGGTTGCCAGAGCCAGGGCGTTCGCCCGGGACCGACTGGCGGCATGGCACCTCGGGGAGGAAACGGCCGAGGCGGCGGGCGTCGTCGTGTCGGAGTTCGTCACCAACAGCGTCCGCCACAGCGGGGCTCAGGACGTCACCCTGCGACTCGCCCGCTGCATGTCACACCTGTGGATCGAGGTCGTCGACACCGGAGTGTGGCGGAGCCCCACGGGTTCCGAGGAGAACGGTCTGGCTGAGGGCGGCCGGGGCATCCGGCTGGTCGACGCACTGTCCCAGCGGTCCGGAGTGCACCGCACGCAGCACGGCACACACGCCTGGGCGCTGCTGCCCGATGCCCCCGCCACGTGCCGGCGCCCCGACCGCTCGTTAGCCGGGTACCCCAGCTCTTGGCGAGGGCGGCGGGGCGGGTGGGCGGTCCGGTTACCGTGTGGCGGGGGCGGGAATGTGGAGACGGGCCTGTTTTCCGGGTTCTCTGCTTTCCGGGCTGGCTAGGTGTGTGGTCAGGAGATGCGGATGTCTGACCAGTCGGTGGCTTTGCCGGTTTGGGATCGGTTGTCGAAGCCTCCGTTGCCGTTGCCCTTGTTCAGCCAGGCTCGGCCGTTGTTGTCGAGTGAGAACAGGTCGACGCGGCCGTCGCCGGTCAGGTCGAGTCCTGCGACGATGTCCTTGTAGGAGGTGCCCCAGTCTTTGAAGACCAGTGACCGCGGTGTGAAGGTGCCGGTGCCGGTTCCGTTGTACCGCCACAGCTCGTTCGATGCGTCGATGGCCAGCAGGTCGTTGGTGCCGTCGCCGTTGAGGTCACCGGCGGCGATCAGCCTCTTGTAGCCGCCGAAGCCGGGCCCGGCGAGCGCTCGGGCCTTGAAGCCGCCCGCGCCGTTGTTCGCGTACACGTACAGCTTCCCGGTCGAGGCGGACCGGGTCAGCAGGTCGGCCCTGCCGTCGCCCGTCACGTCGCCGGGGGAGAGGATCGCGTTGTACGCGCTCCAGTCCGTGGAGACCTTCGTGGAGAACGACTGCTGGTCGGGCAGCCCGCCGCCGCAGATCGTCGGGTGGATGCGGGCCTCGCCCTTCGGGGAGCGGACGAACACGTCGTTGCAGCGGTCGCCGTCGAGGTCGCCGAAGGGCAGTACGAGGGTGCCCGTCGGCCAGCCGCTCGCGCGCTGCCCCGCGGTCAGCTTCGTCGCGTCACCCGCGTACACCTTGAGCCCGGCGCTGCCCCGGCCGAACAGGTCGGCCTTGCCGTCGTCCGTGTAGTCACGCCACTTGGGCAGCGCGCGGCCGGTGGTGGTGGAGTGGTACACGCCGTCCAGGACGGTGCTGTTCGTCTCGCTCCGCAGGTACTCCTCCCACAGCACGACGGGCCGGCCGAGCGCGTCGGCGGCCACCTGCGGCGCCCCGGTGAACTGGGCACTCTTCTCGCTCAGCCGGCGCGGGGTGGACCAGGTGCCGCCCTTGAAGACGGCGGCCATCGTGTACTCCTCGTACGAGTAGCCCTCCCGCCACGTCACCGTGACGGTGCCGCCCGAGGTGGCGGCCGCGGCTACATGACGCACCTTCTGATGGGTGGAGAAGCGCTGGGAGTACGGCAGCCAGAGACCGGTGGCCGCCGAACGCACCGCGTACCAGGGGGCGGTGGGCCCGCCGGCCACGAAGAGGTCGCCGTTGGGCAGGTAGACGGGCGCTGTCATCCCGTACGTGCTGCCATGGCTGTCGGCGGACCGCGGGGTGCTCCACTGCGTCGCGCCGGCGGTTCGGCGGGAGTGCATGAGGTGCGCGAGGTCGTCGTAGAAGACGTCGAAACCGCCCTGCGGATCGGCGAACACCCTTGGACGTGCGAGATCCTTGTGCGGGACCGGAAGGCCCTGGACGGCTCTCCAGGCGGATGCGCCGGGGGTCTTCTCCAGGGCGACGACGGCGTTGCTCGCCTGCCACTGCCACACCAGCAGGGCGGTGCCGTCCTTGGCGACGGCGAGGTCCATATCGGCGATGTCGCGGCTGCCGGACGGCGGCTGCTCGTTGAGGTCGGCCGGAGCGGTCCACGCGGCCTGCGGACCGGTCTTCTCGGTGGCCCTCACGACACCGGAGGCCGACCACACGGCGACCAACCGGCCGTCGGGGGAGGCCGCCAGGTGGTGGTAGCCCTTCTCGGGGACCGGGGCGACGTATTCGGGCTCGGAGAAGGCGAGCGCGCCGGGCGTGAGGGTGGCGACCTTCAGCCAGTGGTTGCCGTGGTCGTCGGCGCGTTCGGCCCGCCAGGCCAGGCGCACCGAGCCGTCGCCGAGCGAGACCAACTCGGTGCTGTATCCGCCGGCGTCCGGCCAGGTCTGCGGGGCGAGCCAGCGGGTGCTGCCGGCGGGCCGGATCCGGGTGGAACGCCCGTCGCCGGTAAGGGAGACGAGGGCGCCGTCGCCGGCCGACACCAGGGCGTTCAGCCCGCCCGAGGCGGAAGCGGGGTCGGGGGCCGCGGCGTGGAGGGCGCGGGTGCCCCACGGGCCCGGGGCACGCGTTTCGGCGGCGGACACAGCGGTGTCGGCAGTGGTGGCGGTGCCAGTGGCTGTGGCGGTGCTGTGGGCGGCGGCCGGGTCGGCGGCCGCCAGAGCGAAGACGGGAACGAGCGCGATGCCGAGCACCGCGCGGGACTGCGAAGTCATGGGATTGCCCCCCCCGGGCAGGACGAATCGGTTGACACGGATTCGACGAACTGTTCGAACAAGTCAGGCGCAGCGTATATCACCAAGATCGTCCCGAGTGGGGGATTCCCTCCCTGTATCCGGAGGTCCGGCCGACGTGCCTGGTGCCACCGTGAGGTTCGACGCCTCGCCTCTCCCGGTGCCCGACCTCTGGCGCTGTCCCGGTCTCCTGCCGTCGTGGCACATCGTGCGCCCACTCCTCGGGCACGAACAACCGCCACCGCAGACCGCGTGCACGCTCACCGCGACCTGGCAGCCGGCCCGCTCGCCCAGGGCCTGCTGACTTACGGCGCCCGTCCAGCATCAGCCCCCGCAGACAGCAGTCACCCTTCGCCTGAGCACGGTTCACGTCATGCGCGTGGACACCTCCAACATGCCCCCGAACAGGACCGCGAGACAGACCTGACGGAGCCCTACTAGGGTTGGCCGTCATGAGGTCACGGTTCCGTAGGGGTGAGGTCATCGTCCGGCGCGAGATCCTGGACGGCCGCGAATGGCTGGTGTACCCGGTGCGGGTCGCGAGTGACGACGAACGGGCGCTCGCCGTGTACCTGGCCCAGGGCACGCCGCTCACCTTCGGGGGCGGCGACTTCCGATGGGGGCTGCACCCCTGGACCGAGTTCGAGCACGTGTGGCAGTCCAGTGGCGTCCTGCAACTGCAGCGCCCGGGGGACGGCTACTCCGTGTGGGGCCGTTGGGCGGATGGGGTCCTGTCGGAGTGGTACGTCAACTTCCAGGCGCCCCTGGTCCGTACGGAGCGCGGATTCGACACGCTGGACCACGAGTTGGATCTGATCATCCCCGGCGACGGCTCGCCGTACCGGTGGAAGGACGTCGAGCACTTCGAGGAGCGGGTGCGTGCGGGCGGCTTCGCCGCCGAAGAGGCAGCCGCCGTGCGTGCGGCGGCCGCCTCGGTCGTGGACCTCGTCGAGCGTGGCGCGTGCTGGTGGGAGCAGTGGCGTGATTGGCGGGCACCGGCCGACTGGGGTCCTCCCGCCGCCGTGGCCCTCCAGGACGGCACCTCGGTGGGCGCCCGCTGAGGGCGCCCGCAGCGACGTCCGGCGTGTCCGTCAGAACGACTCGGCGTACAGGGTGAACAGATACTCGCGGTTCACCTGGCCCGCCGGGTCGTTGTCGAGATTGCCCGTCACGCCCTCGACCAGCCGGTCCAGGTCGTCTTTGGCCACCCCGCAGTCCCGCAGCCGGGCCGCTAGGCCCGCCGAGGCCAAGAGCCCGCCCACCGCGTCGTGGACAGTGTCGCCGCCCAGCAGCTCGGCGACCGCGGCGAACTCGTCCGGCACCAGGGGCGCGGTGTGCCGCAGCCAGCTGGGGTACAGCACCGCCAGGCCCCGGCCGTGCGAGAGGTCCACCCCTGGCAGGGAGCCCATGGCCTGCTGCAGCCGGTGCGGAAGGCAGGTGCTGACGTTGGCGACGTTCACGCCTCCCAGCAGGGACGCCCGGCACAGCGCCTCGCGGGACTCGGGAGAGTCCTCGCCCTTCAGCACGGCCGGCAGATGCGCGGCGATCAGCTCGATGGCCTGGTGCGCCCGGGACCGGCTCGCCTCGTCCGCGCGGGCCGCGACGCAGCCCTCGACGGCATGGGCGAACGAGTCGAAGACGGTCTCCGCCATGATCGCGCGCGGCACCGACGCGATCAGGTCGGGGTCGACGATGGCCGTGCGCGGGAAGACGGCGTCACCGCGGATGCCGGAGCGGAAGTTGCGCACCGTGTCCGTGATGATCGCCCCCTTGGTGACCTCCGAGCCGCTGCCCGCCGTCGTCGGAACGGCCAGCAGCGGCAGCCTGGGCGCCTGCGGGCCCAGAGTCACACCGATGAGGTCCCGCACGCTGCCGCCGGTGGGCGCGGTGACGCTCACCCCCTTGGCCGCGTCCAGGGCACTGCCGCCACCGAGGCCGACGACGAGGTCGCAGCCCTGCGCGCGGGCTTGCGCGGTCGCCTCGTCCACCTCGTCGGACCTCGGGTTGGCCGACACCCGGTCGAAGACCGTGGCGCGCACCCCCGCGGACTCCAGGGACGTCACGACCCGGTCCAGATAGCCGTGGGACCGTGCCGCGCTCCGCCCGGTGACCACGAGCGCGTGCGTGCCGAGCGCCGTAGCATGCCTCCCGGCCCGGTCCAGCTCACCGCGGCCGAACTCCACGTGGGTGGGGACATCGAGGTCCACCTTCATGTGCTCACTCCATCCATGACGTTGTCGTCGGCGGGGTCGCGGCCCTCGCCCCTCGCGCGGCGGGCGTTGTCGCGCAGCGCGTCCAGCACCGCGCAGGTACCGGTAGCGAGCAGTTGCAGCGCCGACCCGCCGCCCGTCGACACCGCGCCCCGCCAGGGGAGTTCGGCCACCGTGTCGCCGCCGAGCAGCAGCGCCGGCCCGGGCGTGCGCGACAGCGCGGACAGGACGGCGTTCGCGGACCTGACCTGTCCGTCGAGGTACCGGGACGGTGTCCCGGCCAGCACGGCGGAGCCGGCGCCGGCCAGCAACTCGACTGCCCACGGCTCCAGTTCGAAGTCCACGACGGCGTGCCCCGTCGGCACTCCGTCGGCGACGGCGACGGGCCGGGCCTCGCCCACGAGCCGCCGTCCGTCCACCGGCGCCACCCACACCGTCCGGGGCACGTGCAGCCGCGCCTTCGCCGGTGCGTCCAGCACACCGCGTACGGCCTCCAGGCAGACGTCGGGCTTGCTGCCCAGTTCGGAGGAGCCGAGGTCGTGGCCCAGAGCGCGCAGCACTGTGTTGAGCACCATGCCGCCCGGCACCACCAGGTCGAAGGTGCGCATCGCGTGGACCAGGCCGACCAGGGTCTTCTCGGGTTTGCGCCCGCCGAGCACGGCCGCGCGGAACACCCCCTCCTCCGGTCTCGCCCAGGGCGCGAGGAGCCGGACCTCCGTCACCAGGCTCCGTGCGGCATGGCCCGGCAGCAGACGCAGCACACCGGTGTTGGAGGCATGAGCGCGGTGCGCCTTGGAGAAGCCGCCCACGGCGACCATGTCGCCCAGCAGCGCGAATCTTCGGGCCAGTTCGGGATCGCCCCGTTCCTCCCCGGCGTGGTGACGGGTGTTGCCGAAAACGGCGATCTCACCGGGCGCCAGCGCCTCGGCTGCCCGCACCGCCGCGTCCGAGGCGTTCTCGGGGACGTAGCGCACCTGTCGGCCCAAGCGCCGCGAGAGATGGCCGGCGACGTGGTCCAGCGCGGTCGCGGTGTCGTTGTGGTGGCTGCCCTGGTGGGACAGCACGGCCACCCGCGCGCCCGCCCCGGCGAGCCGCCGCAGGTCGTCCAGCTCGCTGTCGATCCGCCCGGTGCTGGTCAGGGCCGCGTCCACGTTGAACCCGGCCGAGAAGATCCAGCGTTCGCCCGCGGTGATGCGCTGTGCGCTCAGCAGCGGCACGCCGCCGAGCGGGTCGACCCACCCGGCGTCAGAGGCCATAGGTGCGCAGCCCGGTCGTCTCGTCGTGACCGAGCATCACGTTCATGTTCTGCAGGGCCGAACCCGCCGCGCCCTTGACCAGGTTGTCGCTGACGGAGACGACCTTGGCGATACCGCGCCGTGCGTCATAGTCCACTCCGATGTGGCAGAAGTTGGAGCCGACCACCGCGGCGACGCCCGGGTACCTGCGGTAGTCCTTGTCGGTGAGGCCCCCGAGCTGGGGTTCGGCGTTGACCCGGACGAAGAACTCGCCGTCGGCGCCGGTGCCGTAGCGCTCGGTGTAGCGGGTGAGGAGCAGTTCGCGCGAGAACTCCTCGCGCAGCTCCTCCCGGACGCGGACGCTCGCCTGGATGTGGATGCCGCGGGCGAAGGGGCCGTGCGCGGTGCTGAGGTCGACGGTGACCGGTCCGCCGGCCGGGCCGGAGAGCCGGTCCTCCAGCTCGGGCGCGTGCCGGTGGCCCTGGAGGCTGTACGGCAGCATCGACCCGAAGACCTCGGCGTGCAGGATCTCGGTGCGCGGCTTGATGCCGGCGCCCGTGGTCCCGTTGACCGCCGCGATGTGCAGCGGCGCGCCGGGCTCGGCGAAACCGGCGGACAGCAGCGGTTCGAGGCCGAGCAGCGCCGTGATGACGTAACAGCCCGGGTTGGCCACCAGACGGGCCTCGGGCAGCAGGTCCCGGTGCAACTCTGTGACGCCGTACACCGCTTCGGGCAGCAGCTCGGGGGCGGTGTGCTCGGCGCCGTAGGCCGCCCGGTAGGCCTGCGGGTCGGCGAACCGGAAGTCGGCGCTGAGATCGATCACGCGGGCCCCGGCCTTGAGCAGTTCGGGTGTCCGGCGCATGGCCTCGCCGGACGGCGTGCACAGGAAGACGACGTCCAGGTCGCCGGCGGCCGCGGTGACCTCGTCCGCGTCGTGGAACCGCAGCCCGGAGCCGAGCAGGTTCGGGTGCACCCGCTCGAAGGACTCCTCGCCGCGGGACGTCGGCAGGATCTCGGTGACCGCCGGATGGCCCAGCAGCAGGCGGCACATCTCGCCGCCCGTGTAGCCGGTTCCTCCGATGACCGCTGCCCGTATGCCGTTGCTCATTGGCTCCATCCGTTCGTGAACTCGTTCGGGTCGGTGGTCACATGCAGCATGATCTTGCCGGTGGGGACATCGGCCCGGTCCATCAGACGCAGCGCCGACTCGGTGTCGGCGAGCGGGAAGTGGTGGGTGACCATGGGCCGCACGTCGAGAGTCCCGGCCGCGAGCTGGTCGATCACCTCGGTGAAGTCCCGGGGCGTGGACAGCGCCGATCCGTGCACGGTCACCTCGCGTCCGACGAGGGCGTTGAGGTCGACCGGATGCCGGTCCTCGAAGTAGCTGACGATCACGATGTCACCGCCAGGCCGTACTGCGCGCAGCGCCTGGTCGGTGACACCGGGGTATCCGGCGGCGATCACCACCACGTCCGCCGGACCGCCCAGGGCCGCCAGTGCCTCGGGCACCGGGTCGCTCTCGCGGGCGTCGGCGTAGGCGTCGGCGCCGAGCCCGCGGGCGAGTTCGCCCTTCTCGGGGCCGACGTCCACGCAGGCCACCACGCCGTGGCCGAGCTGCCGGGCGGCGACCAGGCAGCTGAGGCCGATCGTGCCGGAGCCGAGGACAAGGACGCTGCGGCCCGCGCCCTCGCCGACGAGCCGTACCGCGTGCAGGCCGATGGAGAGCGGCTCGACGAGCGCACCGGCCACGGGATGCAGGTCGGGGGGCAGCCGATGGGCCATGTTGGGCCGCAGGACGACCAGTTCGGCGAACGAGCCGGTCCAGTCGAGGTGGCTGAGGTTCAGCTTCCGGGCACACAGGTGGGGTGCGCCGCGCAGGCACTCGGCGCAGGCGTCGCAGTGCGAGAAGGCCGCCGAGCACGCCCGGTCCCCCACGGCGAAGCCGGTCACCTCGGCGCCGACGGCCACCACGGTCCCGGAGAACTCGTGACCGAGGACGGCGGGTGCCGTCTTGTAGGGGTGGGTGCCGCGGTAGGCAGCGAGGTCGGAGCCGCAGATGCCGGTGGCGTCGACCCGGACGAGCAGCTCGCCGGGTCCGGGCTCGCGGGCGGCGGTGTCCTGGTAGGTGATGGTTCGACGTCCGGTGAGGACGGCCGCCTTCATGGTCTTCGGCTCAGTGGTCCCGGGCGTGAGGGTGTTCGACTTCATGCTCAGCACACCCTGTTCGTCGCCCGGCCGCCGACCAGGACGGCGCGCAGGTCCGCGGCGAGCAGACGGCCGACCCGGTCCTGGGCGTCGGTGGTGGTGGCGCCTATGTGCGGAGTGAGCACCACGTTGTCCAGGGCGGCCAGCGCCGGGGTGCCGGACTCCTGCCCGTGCACGTCGAGGGCGGCGCCGGCGATCACGCCGTCCTTCAGCGCCCGCAGCAGGGCGTCCTCGTCGACGACACCGCCGCGGGAGACGTTGATGAGGTAGGCGCCGGTGTGCATTCGGGCCAGTTCCTCGGCGCCGATGAGGTTCCTCGTCCGGTCAGTGAGCGGCACCGCGAGGCACACCATGTCCGCCGCGCGGAGGAGGTCGGGCAGGGCGACCCGCTCGATCCCGCGGCCGCGCAGCTCCTCGTCACGGGCCGGCGTGGCGCGGTCCACGGCGGCGAGCACGCGCATGTCGAACGCCGAGCCGAGCCGAGCGATCCGGGAGCCGATCGGGCCCAGGCCCACCACGCCGAGGACCCGGTCCGTGAGACCCGGCCCGGCGAGCCGGGGCTTGTTCCACTGCCCGCTGCGGACCTGCCGGTCGGCGAGGGCGATCTTGCGGGTCACGGCGAGCATGAGGCCGATGGCCAGATCGGCGACGGCGGGTGCGGAGACGCCGGGGAAGTTGAACACCTGCACTCCCGCCGCGCGGCAGGCGTCCAGGTCGATGTTGTCGGTCCCCGAGCCGGCCCTCGCCACCGCTTTCAGACGGCTTCCGGAACGGATGACGTCGCCGGTGATGGTCACTCCGCTGCGCACGACGAGGGCGTCGGCATCGGCGGCCAGCTCGAGGAGTTCGTCATGGCCGGGGCCCAGCCGGACCACGACCTCGTGGTCCTGTTCCAGGTCCGCAAGGGCGCCCGGGGAAACGGGATCCAGTACGACGACGCGCGCTCGATAGGTCATGTCAACGATCCTGCATTGCCGTGACGCTTCTTGGCAAGAAATTGCCAAAACTGTTGACCGTCATCGCCCTGGCCGTGCTAGCTTCGCCATCCTAGCCGCCGGATTACAGCAAAAACGGCTGGTCAATGTGCTGACAATGATTGTCCGGTCGCGGAGCCACCCCGCTTCGGCTGAGCCAAAACGCCCGGGAACGCCACCCTAGGAAGGCCTTAGATGCTCAAGCGCAGCTATCCCTCGTTCCGCTCCGTACTCGACGCGCACGACGTGGTCCGCCTCGCGGGCGCCCACCACGCGCTCAGCGGTGTCCTGGCCCAGCAGGCCGGATTCCAGGCCGTGTGGTCGTCGAGCCTGGAGGTGTCGGCCTCCCGATGCCTGCCCGACGCCAGCATCCTGAGCATGACCGAGTATCTGGAGGCCGCCGCCAACATCCAGAAGGCCCTCGACATCCCCGTCGTCGCCGACGTCGACACCGGATACGGCGGCAACTACAACGTGGCCCACATGGTCCACGAGTTCGAGGGCGCCGGCATCACCGCCGTGTGCATGGAGGACAAGCTGTTCCCAAAGATGAACAGCTTCGCGAACGGTGACCAGACGCTGCTCGACACCGCGGCCTTCACCGGCAAGATACAGACCGCCAAGGCCGTGCAGTCCACCGAAGACTTCTTCCTCATCGCCCGCACCGAGGCCCTGATCTCCGGCGCGGGCGTCGACGAGGCGGTGAGCCGCTGCAACGCCTACGCCGACGCCGGCGCCGACGCCGTACTCATCCACTCCAAAGCGCGCACCAATGAAGAGGTGCTCGCCTTCCTGGACCGGTGGGACAACCGCGTACCGGTGGTCATCGTCCCCACCACCTACCCGGACTGGCACATCGACGAGGTACGTGCGGCCGGCGTGTCCGTCGTCATCTACGCCAACCAGGGCATGCGCGCCGCACTGTCCGCCATGCGCAACACCTACCGCGCCATCTACGAGGCGGGCCACACCACCCTGCTGGAGTCGGAGATCGCCTCGGTGCGGGACATCTTCGACCTGCAGCGGATGGCCGACTGGCAAAAGCTCGACGCGTGAGCACGGCTCGTTTGGACGGCATACGGCGGACGGGCGAAGGCGAGCGGGAGGCATGACAGTCATCACGGGGGCCGACGAGCTCCTCGACACCGAGGTCTACCTCGATCTGCGGCGGCTCCTGGACTGCCGCCTGTACCTGAAGTGTGAGGGCTTCAACTTCGCGGGTTCGGTGAAGGCCCGGCCCGCGGCCTGGATGGTGGACACCGCACAGCGCGAGGGGATCATCGGTCCCGACTCCATCCTGATCGAGTCCTCCTCCGGCAACCTCGGGGTCGCGCTCGCCGTCATCGCGGCGGCGAAGGGCCTCAGGTTCGTCTGCGTCACCGACCCCAAGTGCAACCCGTCCGCGACCGACCTGATGAAGGCCCTCGGTGCCGAGGTCGTCGTGGTCGACGAACCGGACGCCAGCGGCAGCTATCTCGCCGCGCGCAAGGCACATGTGCGCGAGCGCTGCGCCCAGGACGCGCGGTACGTCTGGCTCAATCAGTACGAGAACCCGGCGAACTGGGTGGCGCACTACGAGAACACGGCCGCTCTGATCGCCAAGCAGTTCCCGGGCCTGGACACACTGTTCATGGGCACGGGCACCGGCGGAACCCTCATGGGCTGTGCCCGCTACTTCCGCGAGCACCGCCCGGGCGTGCGCATCGTGGCCGTCGACAGCGTCGGCTCGGTGAACTTCTCGGGCGCCCCCGGGCCCCGGCACATCCCGGGACTGGGCGCGAGCACGCCCATGCCGCTGATCGACCCGTCCGTCGTGGACGAGGTCATCCGGGTCGACGAGCGGGACGCCATCCGCATGTGCCGGCGCCTCGCCGCCCGCGGCGTCCTCCTCGGCGGCTCCTCCGGGACCGTGATCAGCGCGGCCGCCGAGTGGCTGGCGCGGCACGGCTCCGCGGAGCACACCGCGGTGGCCATCGCCCCCGACCTGGGCGAGCGGTACATCGACACGATCTACAACGACGCCTGGGTGGCGCGCCACTACCCCCGGGGCGCGCAGGACCTCTTGGAGAACCAGTGAACAATTCGTCTGAGACACCGGACTTCTCTGTGGTCACGGGCGCCACCGTGCACCAAGTGCTGGACGGCCGGCAGCAGGAGGTCTGCGAACTCGTCGAGCAGACCTATCTCCTGCACGGCGAGGCGGGCACCGTGAATCCGCCCTCCTACTTCCTGCGATTCCCCGACCGGCCCACCGCCCGCATCATCGCCCTGCCCGCCTCCGTGCGCGGCGAGCTCCCGGTCGACGGCCTCAAGTGGATCTCCAGCTTCCCCACCAACCTGGACCGCGGTATCCCGCGCGCGTCGGCCGTGCTGATCCTCAACGACCCGGTGACCGGCTACCCGTACGCGTGCCTGGAGAGCTCCATCATCAGCGCCGTACGCACTGCCGCGTCGGCCGCCGTCGCGGCCCGTGCGCTCACCCGGAACCGGCCCGCACCGCGCCGCGTCGGATTCGTCGGAACCGGCCTGATCGCCCGCTACCTGCACAACTACCTGTCCGTGCTGGGCTGGGAGCCGCAGGAGTTCGGGGTGTACGACCTGTCAGAGGAATACGCCGAGAGCTTCGCCGGGCATCTGCGCGAGACCACGGGCGGCGCTGACGTCCGCGTCCACGACAGCGCGGAAGGCCTGATCCGCTCGTCCGACGTCGTGGTCTTCGCCACCACGGCCGCCACGCCCCACGTCGAGGACCCGTCCTGGTTCGGCCACCACCCTCTCGTGCTGCACGTGTCGCTGCGCGACCTGAGCACCGACGTCATCCTCGACAGCGTCAACGTGGTCGACGACGTCGAGCACGTCCTCAAGGCCGACACCTCCGTCCACCTCGCCGAACAACGTACCGGGGGACGGGACTTCATCGACGGCACGCTGTACGACGTGCTCACCGGCAAGACCGATGCGCCGACCGACCGCACCGTCGTCTTCTCCCCGTTCGGACTCGGCGTACTGGACCTGGCCGTCGGCCACTTCGTGCACGGCCGGGCCCGGGAGACGGGCGCCCTCTCCGTGATCGACGGCTTCTTCCACGACCTCGAACGCCACCGCAGCCCGGCCGGCCAGGGTGGTGCGCGATGACCGCCCACTACGACTGGGCCGAGCTCCCCCTCGTCCCCGGCACGGTGGGGCGTGCCACAGCCCTGGCCCTGACCGGCGCCAAGGAGGTGGACACCGCCACCGGCGTCCTGGAGTACGTCGCCCGGCACGCCGAGAGCGACCCGAACCGCCCGGCGCTGACCGAAGGCGGACGAACCCTCGGCTACCGTGCCCTGCTGCTCCGGGTCGCCGCCATCCGTGCCGACCTGCTCGCCGAGGGCGTGGCCGCCGGGGACGTCGTCGCCTGTGTCGGCCCGCGCAGCGCCGAGACACCGGCCGTGTTCCTGGCCCTGGAGAGCGTCGGGGCCTCCTACCTGCCGATCGACCTGGACTGGCCGCAGGAGCGGGTCCGCGACGTGCTGGAGCGCAGCCGTGCCGCACTCCTCCTCGACTACGCCTCCCTCACCGGCATGCCGGCCGGCGCCGCCCACGCCGCGGCCGAAGCGGCCCGGGTGAAGGCCGTGCCGCTGCCGGCCGGCACGGCGGCGGACGCACCGCCACCCCAGAACACCTCGGACCGCTCGCACGAGACGCGTTACACGATCTTCACCTCGGGCACCACCGGGCGGCCGAAGGGCGCCACAGTCGAGCACCAGGGCATGCTCAACCACCTGTGGGCGAAGGTCGTGGACCTGTCCCTGGGCGCCGACGACGTGGTGGCCTTCACCGCACCGCTCGTCTTCGACATCTCCATCTGGCAGATGCTCTGCCCGCTGCTCGTCGGCGGACACGTCGTGGTCGTGGACGACACCGTCATCCGCTTCCCCCGACGGCTCGTCAAGGCCCTCGACGCCCACCGCGTCACGGTCGTCGAGCTGGTCCCCACGGCCGTGGGCTGGCTGGTCGACGAGACCCGCCGACGCGACCCGGCACCCCTGCGGGACCTGCGGTGGCTGCTGTCCACCGGCGAGGAACTGCACCCGCCGGTGGCCGAGCGCGCGGTGACGGCCCTGCCCCAGGTCACCCTGGTCAACGCCTACGGGCCCACCGAGTGCTCCGACGACGTCACCCACCACGTGGTGACCCGCTCGGACCTGGAGCGCACCCGGCTCCCCGTGGGCTCGCCCGTCATCAACACGGCGCTGTACCTGCTGGTCGAGGACGAGGAGGGCTGGCGGGCCGCGGACCCGGGCGAGTCCGGCGAACTGTTCGTCGGCGGCACGGGCGTGGGCCTGGGCTACCTCAACGATCCCGAGACCACCGCACGTGCCTTCTTCCGCGACCCGTTCGACCCCGCCTCGGCCACCGGACGGCTGTACCGCACCGGCGACCTGGCGCGGTTCGACGAGGGCGTCGTCCACTACCTCGGCCGCGGCGACCGTCAGGTCAAGGTGGCGGGCGTACGGATGGAACTCGACGAGATCGAGGCGGTGCTCAGCCGCCACCCGGCCGTCACGCGATGCGCCGTCACGGTCAGCGGCGACGGCGAACGCAGCCAGCTGGTCGCGCACTACAACCTGCGAGCGCCCGTGACCCCAGAAGAACTACAGCATGCCGTACGCGCCGCCGTCCCGCCGGCCATGGTGCCCCGGCGCTGGCGGGAGTGGGAGGCGCTGCCCCTCACCGCCAACGGAAAGGTCGACCACCGGTCCCTGCGGGCGGCCGTCAGCGAGGAGGAGACGCGATGACCACCGCACCCGAGAAGACCGCACGAGCGGACGCACCGACACCCGACGGCCCCCACTTCTCCGCCCTGCCCGCCCACGCCCGGCTGCTGCTCGCCCTGGCCCGGCCTCGGTTGGAGGCGGACCACGAGCGCCTGGCCCGCTCGCTCGCCGGCCAGGACGACCTCGACTGGGGCTCGTTCCTGGACGCCGCGGCCCGCCACAAGCTGCTCCCGCTGGTCGGCCGCCATGTCTTCACCCACCGCCTCGACCGCGAACGCGACGGGGTCAAGGGCTTCCCGTACAGCTGGGTGTTCACCACCTCCTACCTCGGCAACCGCGCACGCAACCAGGCGCTGTCCGACGACTTCGGCCGGGTGTTCCGGGAGCTCGGCGAAGCAGGTGTCAGGCACGCCGTGCGCAAGGGCTTCTCGCTCGCCGAGGGCGAGTACGGCGACCCCGGACTGCGCCGGATCAACGACGTGGACCTGCTGGTCGACCGGGACGACGTGCCCCGGGCCCACGAAGTCCTGGAGCGGCTCGGCTATGTGCAGGGCAAGCTCGCCGACGACGGCGAGCAGATCGTTCCGTTCAGCCGCAAGACCCAGATCTTCTGGCGCGTCAACCTCAGCAACCAGCTGCCGTACCGCAAGGCCGGACACCGCCCGGACGTCCCCGAGTTCAACGTGGACCTGTGCCACGACATCTTCCAGAAGAAGTCGGGCGTCAGCGCACCCGCCGGCGAGCTGCTCGACCGCTCCGTGCCCACGGTCCTGTGCGGCGCCCCGACCTGGATCCCCGACCCCGCCGACCGCCTGCTGGACCTCTGCTCCCATCTGCACAAGGAAGCGACCAGCCTCCAGTTCATCGAGGACAGCGTCGATCTGCAGATCAGCAAGTTCCTCGACGTGGCACTCGTCGCCGCGAGCTACGACGAGACCGTGTGGCGCGCGTTCCTGGCCCGGGTCGAGGAGTACGAGGCCGGCCCCCTCGCGTACTACGCCCTGCACTTCACGGCCGAGCTGTACCCGGACGTGGTGCCGCCGGAGGTGCTCGCCGCCCTGCGGCCCGAGGACACCGCGTACCTGGACCAGTACGGAACCCTCGACGGCCAGACCGCCCGCTGGGCGCTGCCCTTCCTGGAGCGCCTCTTCGACACCGGCCGCGGGGA
Source organism: Streptomyces sp. NRRL S-455 (assembly GCF_000717875.1). GTDB lineage: Bacteria > Actinomycetota > Actinomycetes > Streptomycetales > Streptomycetaceae > Streptomyces. The sequence continues at coordinate 85,397 of NZ_JOCT01000002.1, read as the reverse complement.
CGGCAGCGAACGCTCCAACGTCCCCCATGACTGACCCGGACGGCCCGCCGGCCGGCACCACCGCTCCCACCGAACACCCTGCCCTCTCACCGACATCGGGAACATCCATGAACACACCCTGGGACAGCCGTTTCGAGGCGCTGGTGACGCGACATGTCGACCTCGGCCGCGACGGAGGACTGCGGCCGGACGACGATCTGCTGGGCCATGGACTCGACTCCATCGCCATCGTCGAACTCGTCGTCTCCCTGGAGGAGACCTACGACATCGAGATCCCCGACGAGCGGCTCACCCAGCAGTCGTTCACGACCCCGGGCACCCTGTGGTCGGTCGTCTCCGGCCTGGCGGAGCGGGAGCCGAGCCGGGAGGGCGCCGCGTGATCGTCTCCCTCGTGGGCTCGGACGGGGCCGGCAAGTCGACCGTCTCGCGGCTCGCCACCGAGCGGCTGGCCGCGGCCGGAACGACGATCGAGCGGGTGGACCGCTGGGACATCGTCGACAACCCGGCATACCCGGCGACCCGCTTCATGAAGCCCGATGTGCCCGACACCCGGCTCTGTGTCGCGGAGATGCCGAACCCGACCCGGTTCCTGTTCCTGATGTGGTCCATCTCCCACGCCCTGCTGGCCCGCACCCCCGAGGCGGTCCGGCCCGGCACGGTCACCCTGCTCGACGGCTACTGGATGAAGCACGCCGCCGCCGAGATCGTCTACGGCCTGGACCGCACCTGGGCGGAGGGCGTCGTCTCCGCACTCCCCGTCTCCGGGCAGGTCCTGTATCTGCGGCTCGACCCGAAGCGGGCCTGGGAGCGCAAGGCCGGACGGGACGTCGTGCCCTACGAGTGCGGGATGGACCCCGAGTGCGCGCAGGAGAACTTCCTGACGCACCAGAACCGCATCCTGGCCGTGCTCGACGACTGGGCCGCACGGTTCGGATGGCTCACCCTCGACGCCGAGGAACCGCTCGACGACGTCGTCGACCGGGTCGTCACCACCGTGTCCGGGGCGCTCACGGAGGAGCGGTGAGCGCGCCCGCTGCGGTCCCGTCGCCCGTGCGGACCGGGGAGCCACGCACCCTCGTCGTCAAGGTCGGCGGCAGCCTCGTCTCCGACAAGCGCACCGACGACCACCTGGACGCCGCGGCGGTGCGAGACTACGCGGCGCTCGTCGCCGACCTCGTACGGACCTTCCCGGGCCGCACGGTGTTCGTGGCCGGTGGCGGCGCCCTGGGGCACGGGGCGGTCCGCGACCTCGACGCCGCGGACGACTTCGCCGCCCTCGCCCTGACCCGGGCCACGTTCGCCGTCAAGTGGGCCTGGACCGCGGCCTTCCGGGAGGCGGGCATCCGTGCCATGCCGCTCCAGGTGGCGGCCATGTACGCGGACCAGCCGTCCGGGGCCGTCGCCGACCTCACGGTCGTGCGCAGGCTGCTGGCCGAAGGCGTGCTGCCGGTGCTCTCCGGCGACTGCGTCCTGACCGCCGACGGCGGCCTGCGGATCTACGGCAGCGACCACGTCCCCGGCATGCTCGTCGACGGGTCGCTCGCGCCCGTACGGATCGTCACGCTCACCGATGTCCCGGGCATCCTGACCGGGACCGAGCCGGACGGGCCCGTCCTGTCCTGGGTCAGCCCCGACGACCCGTCACCGGCGCACGCCCTGGTGTGGGAGACCGCCTCCTGGGACACCAGCGACGCGATGCGCGGCAAGGTCGACGCCATGGTGGCGCACGCCCGCCTCGGAGCCGAGTGCGTGATCACCCGCGGCGACCGCACCGCGGCCTCGCTGCACCACCTGCTCGCGCCGATGAGCCGATGGCCGGAGGACGTACCGCACACCCTGATCTCGCGCACACGCCCCACCCCGATCTCTCGAACGCCCTCCGTCCCGCACCCCACCGGGGACGCAGGTCCGACCGGCACCGACGGCCACGCACCGTCCGTGTCCGACCCCAGCTTCACGTCAGCCCGCCCCTGAGGAGATTCCGGCATGTCCGCCACCACCGCCACGCCCACCGTCGGCCGCCTGGTACTGCTCAACCCCGGCCCGGTCAACGTCCACGAGGACGTGCGCGCCGCCATGACCTCGCCCGACCAGTGCCACCGCGAGCCGGAGGCCGCCGCGCTGATGACCCGGGTTCGTGAGAAGGCCACCCGCGTCAGCGGCGGCGACGACACCTGCACGTCCGTGCTGCTGGCCGGCTCGGGCACCGCCGCGCTGGAGGCGGCGTTCTCCTCCATCGTCCCCGCGGACGGCCGCATCCTGATCCTCGACAACGGCAACTACGGCGAGCGGCTCTGGCGCATCGTCGACGTGCACGGCATCCCGCACCGCCGCATGGAGTTCGGCTGGTGCAACCCGATCGACGTGGACGCCGTCGACCGCGCCCTCGCCGAGGATCCGGGCATCACGCACGTCGGCCTCGTCCACCACGAGACCAGCACCGGCATGCTCAACCCGCTCCGGGAGATCGGTGCCGTCGTCGCCAAGCACGGCCGGCAGTTCGCCGTGGACGCCATCAGCAGCCTCGGCTCCGAGCAGCTCGACCTGCGGGCCGACCACATCGACTGGTGCGTGGGCACCGCCAACAAGTGCCTCGAGGGGCTGCCCGGCGTCAGCTTCGTCACCGCCCCGCGCCACCGCCTCGAGGAGCTGCAGGGCGTACCGGCCCGCACCTTCTACCTGGACCTGTACGGCCACTTCATCTCCCAGGACCGCAAGAACGCGCCGCTGTTCACCCCGGCCCTGCAGGTCATGACCGCGTTGGAGGAGGCCCTGGACCGGTCCCTCGCGGAAGGTGTCGAGGGCCGCGGCGCCCGCTACACCGCACTCGCCGAGCAGATCCGGGCGGGCCTCGCCGAGCGCGGCATCCGCTTCCTGCTGCCGGCCGAGCAGCGAGCCAACTCCGTGACGAACGTGTACGTGCCCGAGGGCATGACGTACGACGAGCTGCACGACGGCCTCAAGGCCGAGGGATACGTCGTCTACTCCACACAGGAACAGCTGGAGGGCGTCTTCCGCGTGGCCAACATGGGCCAGCTGGACGGCGACGACATCGCGGGCTTCCTCGCCGCGTTCGACCGCGTGGTCGCCAAGTACGCCGACCGGGACGCGTGACCGGGCCGCAGCGGCATGCTCCCACCACTCTGATCAAGGAGACCCACCGTATGCGTTCCAACCGACTCGCCATCGTCGGCGCGGGCCCCAGCTGCACCTACGTGCTGGACCGGCTCGCCGCGACGGCGCAGGCGGCTACGACGGCCCTGTCGCTCGACATCCACATCTTCGACCGCACGGGGCAGTTCGGCGCCGGGCAGGTGCACAGTTCCGAGCAGCCGGTCACCAGCTTCCTCAACCGCATCGTCGGCCAAGTGGCGTTCGCGGCGGACGAGAGCGTCGTCGGCGCGGGACCGCTGCTGCCGAAGGAAGACCGGCCCACCCTGCTCGACTGGTGCCGCGCCAAGTACGAGGAGACCAAGGACCCCGTCTTCGACCTGGCCGCCGAGGACTGGCCGAAGCGTTACGTCCACGGCCTGGCGCTCGCCGACCAGTTCCGACGGTATGTCAGGATGCTGCGGCAAGTACCGGGCGTGGAGGTCCATTTGCATGTCGGAGAGGTGACCGACCTTCAGGAGCTGCCGGACGGCCGACTGGCCGTCATCGGCGGTGACGGCGAGCATGTCCTCGACGCCGACCACGTCCTGATGCTGACCGGGCACTCCTCCAACGACCCGGCCCGCTATCCGCGTCAGGCCGCGTGGGCCCTGTTCGCGGAGCGGCACCAGGCGGCCTTCGTCCCCTCCGCCTACCCGCTGGAGGAGGCCTTCGAGCCCGGCCAGGCCGGTCCCGGAAGCACCGTCGGCTGTGTTGGCATGGGCCTCACCGGCATCGACGTCATCCTGCACCTGACCGAGGGCCGGGGCGGTGTCTTCGAGGAGCAGCCCGACGGCACCCTGACCTACCGGGCCTCCGGTCAGGAGCCCGACTCCATCGTCCTGTTCAGCCGCGCCGGGCTGTTCACCTTCGCCCGCCCCTACAACGCCAAGGAACGCAATCCCGAGGAACTGGAGCACCGGGGCGTCTTCCTGGTCGAGGACGCGGTGCACCGGCTGCGCCGGTCCGCGGGCCGGCCCGTCACCATCGGCGGTGTCGAACAGCGCCAGCTCGACTTCCGCGACCACGTCTTCCCCGTGATCGTCCTGGAGATGGCCCACCTGTACTACACCACCCTGCTCGGCGCCGACTTCGGCCGTCGCCTGAAGGCGGCCGCCCAGCCCGAGTACGAGGCGTTCCTCGCCGACGGCGGCCGCGGCGCACCGTCCGACGACTCCGTACGCCGGCTCCTGGCCCCGCTGGAGGCCCTGGTCGACGAGGCGGCGGAGACGCTCGACGCAGTCCTGGCGGGCACGCTGGGCCTGGCCGCGGCCAAGGAACACGAGTGGGACGCCGAAGCGGCACTGCGCCGGCTCCTGGACGTGGTCTTCGGGCCCGAGCAGGCGGCCGACCTCGCCGCGCGGATCGACAACCCCGCCCAGTTCGCCGCCGCCGTCGCGGCCGCCGAGTCCCCCTGGCGGCACCCGAAGAGCGTCGGTGCCCAGCGGTTCTCCTGGGAGCGCTCGATCCGGCCGATCGACCGCGGCTCGTTCGCCACGCCCGGCGAGTACCGCGCGGCGATGCTCGACTTCCTCGACCTCGACCACCGCTGGGCCGCCCAGGACAACCTGTCCAACCCGGCCAAGGCGGCGGCCGACGGCGTCTGGCGCGACCTGCGTGACGTGCTGGCGGCGGCGGTCGACTTCGGCGGGCTGCACGCCGCGTCGCACCGCGACTTCCTGGACGTCTTCATGCGCCACCACAACCGGCTCTGCAACGGCGCCGCGCTGGAGGTCATGGAGAAGATCCGCGCCCTGATCCAGCACGGCCTGGTCGATGTCTCGGCCGGCCCCGACGCCGAGGTGGCGCTGGACGAGAGCAGTGGACGCTTCGTGGTGCGCGGCGGTGTCACCGGTGCCGAAATTCCGGTCGACATCCTCGTCGACTCACGCGTCCACCCCTTCGACGCCGAGAACGACGTCCTGCCGCTCTACCCGAACCTGCTGCGGCACGGGCTCGTCCGCAAATGGCGCAACCCGGGCATCGACGAGCCGGACTTCGCGCCCGGCGGCCTGGACCTCACGGAGGACTTCCATCCGGTGCGTGCCGACGGCGAGGTGGACCGGCGACTCACCCTGCTCGGCCCGCCCAGCGAGGGCGTGATGTTCTTCCAGCTGGGCGCCCTGCGGCCGAACCAGAACCACCACGTCATGCAGGACATCCTGCGCTGGATCCGGGAGTTCTGGGGCCAGGACGACACCGCCGCCGACACGGTTGGCGCGCGCATCACCACGGGAGTGTGAAGGATGACGACCGTAGACGGCGAAGGCGCCGAACGGCTCGACGAGATCGCGGCGATCCACGCCCGGCTGCGGGCGGACGCGGCCGCGCTGGACGACGCGGCGGCCCGTGAGGCGACCGAACTGCCCGGCTGGAGCAGGGGACATGTCCTCACCCACCTCGGCGACCTGGCCCGTGCCTTCGCCCGGCAGGCGCGCTACGCACTCGAAGGCCGCACCGTAGAGGTGTACGACGGCGGCCGCCCGGGTCGTGACGCGTCCATCGAGCGGGGCGCGGGCCGCCCCGCGGCGGAGCTGCGGGACGCGCTGGAGGACGGACTCACGCAGTTGGAGAAGGCGTGGGCCAGGCTGGGCCCCGACGACTGGAGCCTGCCCTGCGCCTACCGTGACGCGGATCTGCTGGCCACCCAGCTGTGCTGGTGGCGCGAGGCGCACATCCACTACGCCGACCTGGGCACCGGCTACCGGCCCGAGGAGTGGGGCGACGCCCTCGGCGCGCACCTCGTCGGATATCTGCTGCCCCGGCTGCCGGCGGCCCGTACGACGGTGCTGCTGTCCGCCGACACGGCGCGACGCTGGGAGTACGGCGCGGGCGCCCCGACCACGGTCCACGGCACCCAGAACACCCTGGCGGCCTGGCTCGCCGGGCGGTCCGCCGCCCAGCTGCCCAAGGCCTACGGGTCCACCGATTCACTGCCGGAGCTGGGCTCCTGGCCCTGACCGGCGCCCCCGGCCACCGCATCCCGCGGGCCGGTACACCACGCACGATCGAAGGAGACGACAGGCATGGCGGCACAGACACAGACTCTCAGCGGTGACACCAGTCTGGTGCTGCCCGAGTTCGACACCCCTCCGCAGGACCCCTACCCGTTGATGCGCGCCTGGCTGGACTCCGCGGTGGCCCGCGAGGTCCGTGAGCCGTACGCGGCGGTCCTGGCCACCGCCGACCGGTCGGGCCGGGCGTCGAGCCGGGTGCTGCTGGTCAAGGAGATCGACGACCGGGGGCTGCTGTTCACCAGCTTCCGGGGCAGCCGCAAGGGACAGGACCTGGCCGTGACGCCCTGGGGGTCGCTCACCTTCTACTGGCGGGAGACGCTCCAGCAGCTCACCGTGCAGGGCCCGGTGGAGGTCCTCACCGGCGCGGAGTCCGACGAGCTGTTCGCCCGGCGGCCGCTCGCCGCGCAGGCCACCACGGCGGTCTCCCGGCAGAGCCGCCCCCTCGCCGACGAGGCCGAGCTCAAGGCCGGCGCGAAGGCCCTGACCGCCGCGGGCGGCCCGGTCGCCCGCCCTGACGAATGGACCGGCTACCGGCTCGTGCCGCACGCCATCGAGTTCTGGTACGGCAGCCCCGACCGGCTGCACCGGCGGCTGCGCTACGACCGCGGCGCCGACACCGCCGACTGGTCGCACCAGCGGCTCCAACCGTGAGGCGCTCGATCCTCATCCGACCAGCAACGACCTTGGAGAGCCCCCATGCACGCTACCGAGCAACTCCGGGCGGTGGCCGACGACCTGGTCACCGAGATGCGCAGGCACCGCCCGCCGGACTGCGCGGGCACCTCGGGCGCCGTCCAGGCCTGGTACCGCACCAGCGGACGCTTCGCGGAGGGCCGGGTCAGCGACATCAGCGTCCAGCGGGGCGAGGGCACGTCCGCCAGGTACGTGCTGCGCGACGGCTTCCGGCACCGGTCGATGTCGGGCCTCGATCCGTCCACCGCCGTCCTTGACGGGGACGGCGGACGTGCCCCGGCGGGCGCGGGCCCGGGACGGCCCCCCGGGGGCCGTCCCGGGCCGGAGTGGATGAACATCTCCTCCGTCCTGTCCGTGCTCGGCGCACTGGAGAAGTCGGCCCGGGACTTCGACCCGGCTGTGGCCCAGGTCGTCATCGACTTCGAGCTGAGCGAACAGGACATGGTCCTCGCCCAGGACGATCGGATCCGCGAGGAACACCGGCTGCTCAGCTATCTCACCGTCCGGGTCATCGCCCGCAGAGGCGGCCGGATGTCCACCGGCTTCTACACCCCAGGCACCAGCGGCACCCTGGATGGCATCGACGCCGCGGCTGCCGGCGCCGAGGTCGCCCGGCGCGCGGTGACCGGCCTCGACGCCCGGCCCGCCCCGGTGGGCCACCTCCCGGTCGTGGTGGCCGGAGGGCGCGGCATGGTCCTGCTCCACGAGGCCTGCTGCCACCCGCTGGAGGGCGACGAGGTGCTGCGCGGCTCCGTCTACGCCGGACGGCTCGGCGAGACCATCGCCTCCCCGCTGGTCACCATCACGGACGACCCCACCGTCCCCGGGGCGGTCGGTTCCTTCGGCCACGACGACGAGGGCACGCCCGGAACACCGACGACCCTCATCGAGAACGGCGTCCTCAAGGGCTATCTGACCGACCAGGAGTCGGCGGCGCGGCTCGGCCTCACGCCCAGCGGCAACGGCCGGTGCACCACCGTGCTGCACCCACCGCAGCCCCGGATGACGAACACCTGCCTCGCGGCCGGCACGTCCGGTGTCGAGGACATCGTCTCCGGCACCGAGTTCGGGATCTTCGCCCAGCACGTCGGCGGCGGTGAAGTCATCGAGTCCACAGGCGAGTTCACCTTCCGTGTGACCAACGGCTTCCTGATCGAGAACGGCAGGATCACCGACCCCATCGAGGAAACCACCATCACAGGAACGGGAACCCAGGTGCTCAGGGACATCGACGCGATAGCCGACGACCCCGTCGTCGGGGCCGCCAAGTGCGGCAAGTTCGGCCAGTGGGTGCCGGTCGGCGTGGTCGGCCCGACCCTGCGCGTGCGGTCGCTCCTGGTCGGCGGTACCGGGCGATGAGCGAGGCATCCGACTTCCTGAACGCGACCGCCGCAGACCGGGGCGCTGACTCGGAGGTGTGGGAGAACGCCCACGAGACCGACGAACTGGTCTGCCGGGAGGGCGCGGTGGAACGCCGCGTCGCCACCGCCACGACGGCCACCGCCCTCACCGTCTGGAAGGACGGCGGCGAGGGATACGCCGTGCACATCCCCGGCGGAGCCGACGCCTCGCTCGTCGACACCGCCCTCGCGGTCGGCCGGTCCCTGGGCTTCGCGGCGCCCGCGCCCGCCCGCCGCACCGTGCCGGCCACGGGGCCGCGGCTGCTCGCGGACCCACGGCTCGTCGAGACCGTGACCCGGCGCCTCGCCAAGCTCACCGCGGGCCCCGCCGATGTGGACGTCGAGTTGCGCGCCAGGGCCGACCGGTCCCGGGTCCTGCTGCACCGCGCCGGCTGCGAGCCCTTGCAGCACACGACGGGTACCTTCCAGTTGCAGGCCCGGATCACCGCCAAGGACCGGCGCGTCGGGTTCATCGCGCACCAGATGTTCGGGCGGTCGGTGGACGCCGTCCTCGAGGACGCCGAACGCGCGGAGTTGGACGAGCTGACGGCCCTCGCCCGCGTGCTGGCCCGCGAACCCGTGCCGCGACTCTCCCACGACGACGTCCTCGTGGACGGGCGCGTGATGGCGAAGCTGTTCATGCTCGCCGTGCCCGCCTTCCAGCTGGACTCCGTCCTGGAGGGCCGCTCGCCGCTGGCCGGCCGCACCGGCGAGCGGATCGGCAGCGCGGGCCTGTCCCTGGTGGACGACCCCATGGCGGCGGACAGCCCCCTGCCCACGCCCTGGGACGACGAGGGCACCGCGTGCCACCCCACTACGCTGCTGGAGGACGGCGTGCTGCGCGGCTTCCTCAGCTCGCGCCGCACCGCCGCCGAGGCGGGCACGGTGAGCACTGGCTCGGGCCGCCGCGGGCCCTCCGGCGAAATGCCCACCGTACAGCCGGGCTTCCTGGCGCTGCGCCCCGCCACCTCGCTGGGGGACGCCCCGCTCGACGGCCGAACCCTGCTGAAGGTGGTGCAGGCCAACGGCGCCCACACGTCGAACGCCATCACCGGCGACTTCTCCATCGGCGCCAACGCGGTCCTCATCACCCCCGACGGCGCCCAGCACAACGCCGGCAACATCACCCTCGCCGGCAACGTGTTCGAGTTGCTCGCCCGGATCGACGGCCATGACGGGCGGATGCGGCTCAACCGCAGTCACACCTCCTTCGTCGCGAGCCCCGGCGTCTGGACGTCTGGGCTCACGATCGGGAGGTAGCCGCGCCATGTCACTGCTCAAGCACCGGGACTTCCGCTTCTTCTGGGCCGCCCAGACGGCCAGCACCGTCGGCGCCAACATGAGCCGGGTGGCGCTGCCGCTCCTGGCCGCGACGACGCTGGCCGCCACCCCCTTCCAGATGGGGCTGCTCCAGGCGGCGCAGACCATCGCCTTCCTGCTCATCGGTCTGCCGGCGGGCACGCTGGTCGACCGGATGCGCCGCCGGCCGATCCTCATCGCCTGCGACCTGCTGCGCGCGCTCTTCCTGGCGTGCCTCGTCGTCGGGTTCGCCCTGGACTGGATCGACTTCACCGGGCTGATGGCGGCGACCCTGGCGATCGGCTTCGCCACCGCCTTCTACGAAATCGCCTACCAGTCGTACATCCCGGCCGTGGTGGGCCGGGCCCACCTCGTCGAGGGCAACGCCAGGCTGGAGAGCACCAACGCCGTCGCCCGGCTCGCCGGGCCCACGCTCGGCGGCTCGCTCGTGCAGCTGCTGGGGGCCACCGTCACCGTCGCCTCCCAGGCCGTGAGCCATCTGGTGTCGGCGCTGCTGGTGTCCCGGATGCGCACCGTCGAGGAGACACCGGCCCGTGGGGACCGGCGTCGGATGACGGCCGAGATCAGCAGTGGCCTGCGGTTCGTGCTGCGGCAGCCGGTGTTCCGGGCCATCACCGGCTCCGCCGCGACGTACAACTTCTTCTACGCGGTCATGTTGCCGCTGGTGATGCTGCTGCTGGTCGAGGAGCTGGGGCTGTCCGGGACCACCGTCGGTGTGCTGATGGCGGTCAGCGGACTCGGCGGCATCCTCGGTGCGGCGGCGGCCGGCCGGCTCGCCGAGCGGATCGGGCAGGTGCGCGCCATGTGGCTGGCGTACCTGCTGACCGTGCCGACCACCTTGCTGATCCCGCTGTCGCACGGCGGCTGGGGGATCGCGCTGTTCGCCGTGCCCTGGTTCACCGTCAGCTTCGGCATCGTGGTCTACAACGTCGGCCAGGTCAGCATCCGGCAGGCCCTGTGCCCGCCGGAGATGCTGGGGCGGATGAACGCCAGTGTGCGGTTCATCGTCTGGGGCATCCTCCCGCTCGGCTCGCTCATCGGCGGTGCCCTCGGCGAATGGATCGGCGTGCGCGGCGGCCTGTTCGTCGCGGGCGCCGGGATGACCGCCGGAGTCCTGTGGCTGCTCCTGTCCCGGCTGGTCCGGATGCGCCACCTGCCCGCCGAGGAGCCGCGGGCGGTACCGGACGCGGCCCCCTCCCCCTGACGCGACCTCGAAACCGACCGGCCCCCGAAAAGCCTGATCAAGGAGCACCCCCATGTCCGACCGGAAGACTCCCCGTTACGTGGTCTTCGTCGAGTCCCCCCTGACCGGCGCGGGCCAGGACTGTGCCCGGTTCCTGCTGGAGCAGGGCGTGACCCCCGTCGTGGTGGCGGCCCAGCCCGCGGCCATGGCGCCCTCGCTGATCCGCGACTACGCCGAGCTGGGCGTGGAGATCCGCACCTGTGACACCCATGACGCCGACGCCGTCGTCGCGGCCTGCCGGGAGATCGCCGCGGACGGCGAACTCGTCGGAGTCGCCTCGGTGTACGAGTACTACTGCGACATGGGCGCCCAGGTGGCCGCCCGGCTGGGTCTGCCCGGCCCGGACCCGGCGGCCGTGGCCGCCTGCCGTTCCAAGGCGTCCATGCGTGCCGCGATGGCCGCGACGCCCGGCCTCAACCCGCGCTTCCAGGTGTGCTCCTCGGCGGACGAGGCCGCGGCCGCCGCGACCTCGATCGGGTTCCCGGTCGTGGTCAAGCCGCTGGACCTCACCGGCAGCCTGTGGGTGCGCCGGTGCGAGACGGCCGGGGAAGTCGACGCGATCACCCGGGAGATCCTGGGGATCGGCGAGTACCTCGGCCAGGAGGTGACCCCCCGCGTGGTCGTCGAGGAGTGCGTCCCCGGGGCCGAGTACTCCGCGGAGGTCATGCACGGCAAGGTGCTCGGCCTCACCGAGAAGATCTGCAGCGCGCCCCCGCTGTTCCTGGAAATGGGCCACATCTTCCCGGCGGCGGTCACCGGCGAGCGGGAGCGCCTGCTCGTCGAGAAGGCCGAGCAGGCCGTCAAGGCGATCGGGCTGACCTGGGGCCCCGCCCATGTCGAACTCAAGCTGACCGCCGACGACAAGGACGCCCGGGTCATCGAGGTCAACGGGCGGATCGCCGGCGACCGGATCCCCGAAGCGGTGCGGATCGCGAGCGGCGTCGACATGTGCCGCCTCCACATGACCGCGCTGCTGGGGGCCACCCCCGACCTGAACGTCGTCTGCGACCGCACCGCGGTCGTCCACTTCCTGATGTCGGCGCCGCTCGGCCGCCTCGACGCCATCGACGGCGTCGCCGAGGCACAGGCCCTGGAGGGGGTGCACGAGGTGCACATGCGCCCCGGTGTGCAGCCGGGCATGGTCTACAAGGCCAACGGGTCGAACCGGGACCGCGCCGCCTGGATCATCGCCGAGGGCGCCGACCGGGACGAGGCGCTCGGCCGTGCCGTTGCGGCGGGCGAGAAGCTGACCTTCACGTGGTCGCCCGTCGACGAGTCCGAGGTCAAGGGCTAGCCGTCATGCCGACCACCCCAGAGCACCGCGCGGTGCGCTTCGCGGCGGGCGAGGCACGCCGGGCGCCACTGACCTGGAGCCAGCAGTACTACCTGGCCGAGACGGACGCCGCCCGGCCGCTGGGGCGTGGGCTCGCCATCAGCAGGCTGTACGAACTGCGGGCTGATGTGCGCGAGCAGGATGTCGTGACGGCCCTGCGGGACCTGTTGCACCGCTTCGAGGGCCTGCGCAGCACGGTCGTCCGTGACACGGCCGGTGCGACCGCCGGCGCAGGCGCCGACGCCGGAGCCGGGCAACACGTCCACGCGGAGGGCACCTTGCGCCTCGCCGTCCATGACGCGGACGACGGTGCCCGGGGGGTGGCGGAGGCCGCGACCGCCGTACTGGACGAACTGGCCGCGACACCGTTCGACGTCGCCGAGGAGTGGCCGGTACGCGCCGCGCTGATAGGCCGCGCGGGCCGGCCCCGCTTCCTGGCGCTGGTGTTCAGCCATGTCGCCGTGGACGCGTTCGCCCTGCTGCCGGTCACCGAACACCTCGTCTCCACCGTCGCCGTACGCCATCCCGAGTGGCCCCCCGCCCGGAGCCGGGATGCGGGCCGCAGCCCTCACGAACAGGCGGCCGCCGAGGCGACCGAGCCGGCCCGCCGCACGGCGGAGCGCGCCCTGCGCCGAGCGGCCGAGGCCTTCCGCACCATGCCGACGGCACCCCCCGCCCCGGACGGCGCCGCATCCCCCGACCGGTACCGGTTCCTGTCGCGCACCTCGCCCGCGCTGGACCTGGCGGCCGGTGCCGTGTCGCTGCGCACGGGGGAGAGCGTCGCCACCGTGCTCGCCGCGGCCATGGTCACGGTCGACGCCCACCTCGCCGACAGCCTGACGGGGTACCTGCAACTGCTCGCCGCCAACCGGTCGCGCCCCGAGACCGTCAACGCCGTGGTGCCCTGTTCGCAGCCCGTGCCGTTCTGCGTGCCCGTGGCGGGCTCCTCCTTCCCGGAACTGGTCCGTGTCACCGCCTCGGCCACCCTGGGCGCGCTGCGCTTCGGCTCGTATCCGCCGGACCGGCTGGCCGAGCTGCACCGTGCCGTCGAGCGGGAGCGGGGCGTCCGGCTGGACATCACGCCCACGCTCAACTACCGGCCCCGGGCGAGCACACTGCCCCGCCGCGAGGTGACCGCGGTGGAGCTCGAGGAGTCCGCGGCGGCCGGTCTCACCCGCTGGATCCCCAGCGATCTGGTGTGGCGCTCCACCCGCTATCTGAGCGCCGACGTCAGCGAGTCCGGTATCCGGCTGGTGCTACAGGTGGACACCCAGGTGCACACCCCTGGCTGGGCCGAGCACTGGATGGCGGCGCTGGAGCGGCTGCTGTGCGCGGCCGCGATCCGGGAGGTGAGCGCGGAGGAACTGCAGCACCTGGTGAAACAGTCGCAACCGACAAGTCAGGAGTCGAGATGTCTCTGAGCGGTACGCAACGGACCGTCATACTGGTCGGTGCGGGCGCCATGGCGGAGGGCTATCTCCGCGCGGCACAGCGCATGGGCCTGAGGGTGGGCCTGGTGGAGACCGCCGCCCGGCACGCCGAACTGGCCCCCCGGTTCCCATGCGTCGTCGACTTCGAGCCGGTCGAGGGCGTCCCGGCCCGGGACGAGGCGTGGCTGCCCCCGGCGATGGCACTGGCCGGCCGGCTGGCCCCGGACGCGGTGCTGGGATTCGCCGAGCCACAGGTGCTCGCTACGGCGATCCTGCAACACCGGCTCGGCGTGCCCGGCCCGGGCCTCGACGCCGCTATGGTCTCCCGCAACAAGGCACTACAGCGCGGTGAGTTCCACCGCGCGGGCCTGCCGCAGCCTGGCCACCGGCACACGGTACGGCTGTCCGACGCCTCCGAATGGGCCCTGGACCGGCTGCCCGTGGTCGTCAAACCCGTGGCCCTGCAGGGCAGCATGGGCGTCGAGCGGATCGACACCCCCGAGCAGTGGCAGGACGCCGTGCGCCGCCGCGACGACGAGGGCCCCCTGCTGGTCGAGTGCTATGTCGAGGGAGCGGAGTACAGCGTCGAGGCGCTGGTCCGGGACGGGCAGGTGCTGTTCACCAACCTCACCCGCAAGGAGACCACGGACGCCCCGTTCTTCGTCGAGCTGTTCCATGAGGCCGGCCACGGAGCCCAGCGTCCGGTGCTGCGCAAAACGGCCGACGAGCTGTGCCGCGGTGTGGTGGCCGCCCTGGGCCTCAACACCGGGATCGCGCACCTGGAGTTCAGGGCCCGCGCCGACGACGACCTCGTGATCATGGAGGTCGCGGTGCGCACCCCGGGCGACCACATCCTGGAGATCATCTCCCTGGCGCACGACTTCGACGTGTACGAGGCCTGCCTGCGGCTGACCCTGGGTGAGCAGCCGCAACTGCCTCCTGCGGACCGGGAACCCATACGCTCCGCGGGCAGCCTGTTCCTCGGCGCCGGCCGGGCCGGGGTCCTCGCGGCACTCGACCTGACGGACTGGGCGGCCCAGGAGGGTGTGGTCCGCCATGCCGCCCGGCTGGCTCCCGGCGCGACCGTACGTCCCGCCGAGAACTCCGGGGACCGACTGGCGTACGCCGTGCTCGACTGCCCGGGTCCGACAGAACTCGCCGCTCTGGCCGAGCGGTTGCGGGCGATCGCACGCGTGGAGATCAGCGACGACGCCCTCGCCTGAGCCGCGCCCGCGCTCAGCCGTCCGACGGAACCCCAGCACGCACAGGACAAGGAAGACGTATGTCAGCAGAGCGAGTCTTGATCATCGGCGGCCGGATCGAGAATGTGCGCAAGGCCGTGGAGCAGGGGCTCGGGGTGGTGTACCTCCAGCAGCCAGGGCAGTTCACCCCCGAGCATGCGAAGCTGGTCGACGCGGCCTTCCTCGTCGACTTCGCGGACTGGTCCGTGGTCGAGCCCATCGTCACGGCCGCCCACAAGGTCTACGGCTTCACGCGCGTGGCCACCACCGGCGAGGCGGGCGTGGAGATCGCCGGGCGGATCAACGACCTGCTGGGCCTCGGCGGCGTCTCCCACGAGGTCGCCCGGCTGCTCCGGGACAAGCTGAGCATGCGCGAGCATCTCTCCCGGGTCGGGGCCAGCACAGTTCCGGCGGTCGAGGTCATCGACCGGGCGGCGCTGGAGGAATTCGGCGCCGCGCACGGCTACCCGTTCATCGTGAAGCCGGTCGACGGCATCGCGAGCCTGGGCATCCAGCTGGTGCGGGGGCCGCAGGAGGTCGGCGCGGCCTGGGACCGCATCGTCGAACTGCGCGCCTCCGACCACCAGTTCGCCCAGTACTTCCCGCTGGACCGCTTCGTCGCCGAGGGCTATATCGAGGGGCCCGAGTTCAGCGTCGAGGCCTTCACCTTCGAAGGCCGTCATGTGATCGTCGCCGTCACGGAGAAGCTGACCGACGGCAACTTCGTGGAGGCGGGGCATGTGATCCCGGCCCGGATCGACATGGATGCCGAACGCGCCGTCGAGGCAGCCGTCGTGGAGTTCCTGGACGCCATGGGCGTGGTCCACGGTCCCACCCACACCGAGCTGCGGCTCTCCCCGGACGGACCACAGGTGATCGAGTCCCACAACCGGCCGGGCGGCGACCGGATCAGGGATCTCGTGGAAGCGGCGTACGGCTTCGACATGGAGGCCTACACGGTCGCCTGGCCGTGCCCCGGACTGCCGGCCCCGACCGAGCGGCCCCCGTTGAGGCAGGCCGCCGCGACCCGCTTCCTGACCGCCGAGCCCGGGGTGGTGTCACGGATCGAGGGCGCCGAGGAGGTCCGCGCCCTGGAGGGGGTCGTGGAACTGGATCTCTCGGTCTCCACCGGTGACGAGGTGGCGGCGCTCAGGTCCAGCTGGGACCGGATCGGTCAGGTGATCGCGGTCGGTGCTGACCCCGACGCGGCTTTGGCGACCTGTGAGGAGGCGTGCGCCAGGACGGTCGTCGTCACCGGGGACGGCCGGGCGGACGCCGAGCCCGGGACGGGCCGGTGAGCTACTCCGAGGTCGGTCCCTGGAGGAGCTGCACGAGGTCGTCGTGTCGGCCTCGTGCGAGGTGTTCGACAAGGCCTCGGCGACGCTCCGGGACGTGGACCGTCAGCGATTGAGGCAACCGCCGTTCTGCTGGTCGCGGCGGCGGACGGCACGTGCGACGTCTCCCCGACGGGGAATCCGGGCTTCGCCCATGCCATGGACGACTCGACCAATTGGCGATCCCGGACGGCCCGGGCAATCGCCGGTTGACAGTGGGCCCAATGTACTTGACAACCCAAAGGTAAGCCTTGCCTCTGTCCTGCCCGGTCGGCCCCGACACGCTCCGGATCAACGGCCGCACGAAGCTGCTGCGGGGCGCGCCGTTCTTCGACCGAATGGCGGTCCGGGGCAACAGGTCCCAGCCCGCCGTGCTCGTGGAGGTGGAGGAGGCCTGCTCCACCGCGGCAAGTGCTTCCTGCGCCCGGCTCCGGGACCCCTCGACCTGGGCACCGGACGCCGTGTCGGCGCGGGCAGAGCGAGCAGCGCCTCTGTCCGCAGCCGCAGAATCCCGCCTGGCGGCGCGACAGATTGCCTACTCTTGTCAATCACTTGCCAAGCTCTCCACTCGCCATCTAGTGTTCGAGCCGACCCGCGCAACCGGGGGGCCCGCCGTGCCTACAGGTCGGACGGCCGAAACCGATGGCGCGGGGCGGAATAGTGGATGTCAAGGAGCCAGATCGTGAAGATCACCAAGCTTGTCAAGATCGCCGCCGGGGGGCTGGCCGTCCTCGCCCTGTCCGTCAGCTTTGCGCTCGGAGCCGGGGCCGCGTCCGAACGTTCCCTCGATTCGAGCGTAAGCGTTCAGTCCGGTGGGCATGCGGGCGGCGCTATCGACTGGCCGTAGGGGCCGCCGGATTCCATCGGTCGCCCGACCGGCCGCCGAGCCGATTGCCCGTATTGAGTCAAACTTTGCCAAGCGGTCCATGGAATGAAACCATCGGACGCGAGTATCCAAGCCCGCCCTTGGTGTGCTTGAAATTGTCCGTCGGGGGACAACGCACCACATGTTCCACGCAGAGGTGGAAGTTGCTTGAGCAGCCAGCATTCGGTCGGCGTCTGCGCCAGCTGAGGCAGCAGCGTGGCAAGTCCCAGGTCGAGTTGACAGGGCCTGGAATGTCTGCCACATATCTGTCACGCCTGGAGTCCGGCAGCCGCCGGCCGACTGAGCGTTCGGTCGCCTACCTGGCCGAACGCCTCGGCATTCCGGTCGAGAGCTTCGAGAAGCAGCCTGAGGACAGCCTGACCGACGCGGTCGCCTCCGTCGCCGCGCTCTCGGAGCGGGAGATCGATGAGGAGGCGGCGGGCATCCTCGTCGAGGCCCTGGACGCCGCCGACGACGCCGACCCCGTCATGCGCTGGCATGCGCTCGCCCAGCTCGCCAGATGCTACGAGGCCCTCGGTGACTTTCCCGGTCAGCGAGGCGCCCTGATGCGCCTGAGCGAACTGAGCAACGACATGGGGCGGCCTGTCCTCCAGGTGCGGGCCCAGCTGAGGTTGGCGCGTTGTGCCCGCAATCTCGGCGACGCAGAGGCGGCCCGCGCGGCCGTGCGGCAGGTGCTGGCCCTCAGCCAGGAGCACGGCGTCCGGATCTCCACCTCCGACCTGGTCCGCAGCAAGCTCGTCCTGGTGTCGGCGGAGGCGGAGCTGGGCGACCTCGCGGAGGCCGCCAGGCTCGTCGACGAGGTCCGCAAGTCGCTGGAGCACACTGACGGCGTACTGGCCGCCGAGGTGCTCTGGACCGCGGCCACCGTCAGCACCCGGCAGGGCAATCACACCCGGGCCTTCGCCTTCCTGCTCGAGGCGCTGGGTGCCCTCGACAGTCGCGACAACCTCGTGCTCTGGATCAGGCTGCGGCTGGCCGCAGCATCCCTGACCATGCAGTCCATGCCGCCCCGGCTCGCCGAAGCGGAGTCCTTCCTCGACAGCGTGGAACCGCTGCTGAAGGTCGCCGGTCCGCTGCGGCACTGGCACGAACTGCTCTTCCTCAAGGCCAAGCTCGCCTACCACCAGGGCGACGCAGACCGCGCCACAGAACTCGTGGCCCAGGTCGGGGAGGGCGCCCAGTCGTTCACCTACCGTGACCAGATGCGGCTGGAGGTCCTGCGCGGAGTGCTCGACCTGAAGGCCGGCGACCCGGAGGCGAGCGGCCGGCTCAGGGAACTCGTCGCCCAGGTGGAGATGGCCAACATGCCCGACCTCGCGGCCGAGGTCTGGCGCACGGTGGCCGAAAGCGCTCTTTAGAACGACTGGAAGAAGGAGCACAACCGCTCCCATAAGTGTGTCCAAGCCCGGGTCGAGCACGTCTTCACGCGGATGGAGACGTGGAAGATCCTGCGCGACTGCGGCATCCGCCCCGCATCGCCCGCAAGGGCATCGAGTCCTCCACCCGGCTGGGCCGGCACCGTTGGACCGTCGAGCGCACGATGTCCTGGCTGGGTGGGTGCCGCCGCCTGCACCGCCGCTACGAACGAAAGGCCGAGCACTTCCTGGCCTTCACTGCCATCGCCTGCAGCCTCATCTGCTACCGCAGACTCACCAAATGAGACCACGTCTTAGTGAAGTGGCGCGGCTGCTCGGCGCCGTCGGACAGTACGCGGGCCTCCTTCGGCGCGTACGGCAGCGTGGCCACCACCGGTACCTGAAGGACGCGCTGCACCTCGCCCGCGGGATACGGCCCATCGTCAATCATCAGGACGCTGATGTCGCCGACCCGCTCTTCGAGTGTGCGCACTCGGCCCTCGGCAGCTTGCAGACAGCGCAGCGTGCAGCGGACCACGACGAACACGGCGTCAGTCTGCTCCGCCAGGACGCCGGATGGCCCGTACGCCCCGCGTCGGCCGAGGTCGATCAGGACGTCGTGAGCGCTCTCGGCCTCGATGCCGCGGAACATCTGTGCCAGGACCTTCCACACCGAGCAAAGGCTCGCCGCCTGCGCGGGGTCGGTGATGCCGGGCAGCAGCAGCCGGTCTCGCGGAGACTCCTTCTTGCCATCGTCGCTGCTCAAGTCGATCAGCTGACGCCAGAATGCGTCGCTGAACTCTCCCTTGCGGGCGGCGACCGAGAGGTTGCGCAGCCCGTACCGGTCGCCAAGCGAACCCTGCAGGAGACCGTGCAGCACGGCTCCGCCGTCCGGGTCGCATTCGGCAAGGATCATCCGCCGGCCAGCCTCCAGCGGCCACGACAGCAGCAGGGCGAGAGCGCTCGTGGTCACGCCGGGGCGCGCCACTGCACCCTGCGAGCGCGATCACAGCCATCAGCTACCGTCCGGAGCGGCGAGGACCAGGCGCAGGGTGCCGGCCGAAACCCATGCGGCGGCGGTCGGGCCGTCCTCCGCAGCGGTGGAGACGTCGACGACCACGATCCCGGTGCCGGGAGCAGCACTGGAGGCCTTCACGACCGCCCGTCGATGATCTCCGGCGCAGCGGCGGACGTCTTGTCGGTCTCCGCCTCCCCCTGGGCGGGGACGTGCACCAGCTGTACCTTCTGGCCTGGCACCAGCGCCGTGGCGGGCACCTGCTCCGGCTTGAGCCCGATCGGGACCAGCTGCTCGCCAGCCTTCACCAGCGAGTCCTTGGTCACCTGAGACGGGGCGAGCAGGGACCCCGGCTTGAGCTCGGCAGCGGCCCGCTTGCCCACCACCGAGTCCAGGTCACTGCCGCGCACCGCCTTGACGGACGGGTCCAGGGCGATGGAGGCCTTGCCCAAGTCGCCCTCCGTCACGACCTGGCCGACCTGCACATCGCGGACGACGGTCACGACCTCGGTGCGGTTGCCGACCTGGAGCAGCAGGACGGCAACGCCGGCCCCACCGGCGGCGATCAGCGCCAGCGACAGGGCGATGACACCTGGTCGGCGACGACGGGCCGACACCCGCGGGGGAGCGACGGGCCCGGCCACCTGCCCCTGCGGGGGGACGCCGTTCGAACTGACTGTGCCTACACGTTCTTGCGCCTTGCTCAACGTCCTGTCCCTCCGGCGGCGTTACCTGACGACCTGCAGTTCACCGATCGCTACCTGCACGTTGGACTGCCGGATCTCGGTGAGCTGGCCGGCCTCTCCGCCGCCCTGCCAGTCGATCGTCCAGGTCGACGTCGCGATGACGGGGAACTTGCCGTTCCTGGCACCAGCTGAGGTCTTGGAATACACGTGACCGCACGTCGGCGACTGGGCCATGCCCTCGGATGCCTGGTAGCGCGTGCCGGGGCCTTGCACGTCACACTGGCGCCGTCACCCATCTGCCACACGATCTTCGACACTTTCGCGGTCGCGGTCACGGTGATCCCGCCCGCCGACGCCGAAGCGGTGTTGGGCCCGTAAGTCGTGGCGCTCTGGTTGACCCACATCCACATCGGGACACCGACGGTGTACTTCCAGGCCGCACGCGGACTAGCGATGTCCGGGCCGAGCAGCGTCATCGAGTCGACTGCCCGCTGCGCCAAGACAGTCGGGGCCACCGCTTCTTGCTCGGGCGGTTCAGCCAGCCACACCATCCGAATCACCCAGAGATCCTCTGTACCGTCTGGGGCCATCGAGCACGATTGCTCGTATACGGCGCCGTCACCGGGCTTATGGCCATCCCATTCCAAGCTGCCAGCAGGCGGTTGCGGGTCTGCGAGCTTGTATTTGCAGACCGTGTCCAAGGTGCCGTCAGGATTCACGTAGGAGCCGTCATCGCTCCCGCCTGACGGTCCGCCACCGCCCGTGCCGCCGGCTTGGCCGCCGCCCTGCCCGGGGACGTCTACCGCGACCTGGCAGGTGTACAGGCCGCACTCGATACCGCCGCTGCCCCGGTCATCTTCCGCGTGGCTGGTGGCAGGGATGGAGAGCGTGGTCAGGACGGTTGCTGCGGTGACGGCAATGCGTCGCGTCAGCATGACTTCCCCTGGGGCTCGTCGCTAATGACGCGCCACCCCTTCGGGTACTTCTCGATGGTGCTGACGATCAAGAATCTCGTCAGCCGGTTTTCCGGGAGGGGCACAGGCTTCTTGGTTTCGGCATCGACGGTCTGCCAGTTGGAGATATCCAGGCAACTGGAGACGGTGGCGTTCGGGATCTTGCCTGCTGCGTCGACCTTGGTGACCGTCTGGTCGGTGAGGGCGACACTGCCGGTGTAGATGCGGCCGCGGTCATGGGCGCGCTTGGCGTCTGCCTCGGCGTTCTTCAAGGCGGCGGATGCGGCGTACCGATCAAGATGCGCGCTCTTTCCGGTGCGGTCGGCGTAGAGCTTCTCCATCTCCTGCCAGTAGGCCGCGTACGCTGCTATCGCGGCTTTCCTCACTGCATGCTCCGGATCCCGCGTGGCAGGACTCGTCGAGGACTGCGCGACGGACGGCGACGTGTCGGATGCCTCTCCGTTGCCGTCGGAGGTACTGCACGCGGACAGGGCGAGGTCGGCACATAGCGTGAGAGATGCGGCAGCCAGACTTCGAAGGGGGCCAGCGGCGGTGCTGAGTCCGGACGAGCGTCGTTGTTTTGCTCTCATGTTGCCTCTCCGTACGGCGGTGCAGCTGCTGCCCGAGCCTTCCGACATCCGGCGGCCCAGAACCGTGGCCTGGTGCATTTGCGGCAATGCCGTTTGCGTGAGCGAGAGAACATCTGCCTGCCGGTCAACTCGCTGGCGGCAATGACCGAGTTCACTCGTACTGCTCGACAGGTATCAGGTCACTTGTCGGGCTGGTAGCGGATTCTCGGCTCATTGCATTCGTGTATGCCGAGGTAGTCGTCTGCTGTGAGCGAGCCGCTGCGGAGGACGGGGGACTGCAGGACGGATCGCATGCCCACAGGTCGGTCGGCTCTGCCAGTACTCCTTCACCGGTCCAGAACGTGCCCAGCCTCCGCGCCTGGCCAAGGGGAGCGTGGCATATCGCGCAGTGGACTCCCCTGATCTGGGTATCAGTGAGGTGTGCGAGGTCCGGCTGCTCTGCGGCGGCCCGGCCCGGACGGATCCCCAGAGCGATCTCCACGGCACAGAGCAGCTCACCCGAGTGCGTGTGGAGCCGCCCTGCGCGAGGGGAGATCAGCCAGTAAGGACCGGGTGGCTGCTGCCGGTGCGGCGGGGGTAGCGCGATGTGGCTGGTGGCGCCGAGCACCACTGCCGGTGGCAGGTTCCAGGCGGTGGCTGAGCCAGGCGGGATCAGGAAGTAGAGGCTGCGATTCCCGGCGGAGACAACGACGGCACCTGGTTCTCCGGCCACCGAACTCAGCGCGGCCGCGCCGAGCGCACGCGGCAGTTTGACCGCGTCCCAGTGCTCGCCCGCTGCGGCGATGCACGTTCCGTCGGCGCTGGGAATGCCGACGCTCACGTCAGTGGCCATGGTGCGAACCGGCGTGGTGGGCAGGCGCGCAGGGGCGCCTGGGCGTGCTCCGGACGCCTTTACCCAGGTCGCGGCCTGGCCCTTGGCCGCGCGAGCGAGGGCCGCGCGGCCGGGAGCCGCTGCGGGAGGCCTCAGTAGAAAAGCCGGGCTCGTGCCATGGCCAGCGGCCGACATCCGCGCTGGCCCACCAGGTGCACACCGCAAGCCGTGGTGCTGTCACTGACAAGTCCCTCCCTCTGACCGTCCAGGCCTGCCCGCCGATTGACGTTGGTGCGCGCTGTGGGCACGGCCGGACGGGGCCGGGATCTGGGCGCGCGGCAGGACACCGCACGCAGGCAGCCGTGCCGTGAGGGCGCGATCTTCGACAGTCTCCGATCCTGATGCACCTTGAGCCAGAGTGTCAATGATTGTGAACGATCGTGGCGCCAGTGACCCCGTGCCCTTACGATCACGGAAGCCCCCATGGCCAGAGGCCTCCTCCGAGGTAGCCTCAGCAAGCCCGTCCAGTCCCGCCGGCCCAGCCACGGAGAGCACAGGTGAATGAACCCGCCGACGAGACGGCCGAGGGAGACACGTCTCGCCCCGCAGATTCCGCGGCCTCAGCCGAGGAGCTCGCGGCACTGCTCCGGGAACTCCACGCCCTCCAACAGGGCATGCCGCCCGCAGTCCGCGACAAGTTCGCAGACCTCCTCGACCCGCACAGGCTCAGCTACGACACCGGCATCGAGCCCGCCGAGCGGGTCACTGCACTTCTCAATGGAGCCAGGCCCGCCGACGACCAGGACAGCGATCGCTGGCTCAAGCGCCTCGTCTTCCTGCGCAACACACGAACGAAGACGAGAATGCGGCGCAGCCGCGGACCGAGGCCTTACTTCCTCTCCGAGATCGCTCGCGGCGTTGAGAAACAGGGCGGCACGATCAGCAAGGCGACCCTCAGCTACATCTTCAACGAAGGCCGTCGGCCGACACCGGAGAACCTCGCCTACATAGAACGCTTCTTCGGCGTCCTACCGGGCTTCTGCTCCTACACCGAGAGCGAGGCCCTGGTCGCACGCCTGCGCCCCATCGTGCAGCAGCTGCGCATCCTCACCAAGGTGGCTGACGCGGCGGCACACGGTGTCACCAAAGTCGCGGCACGCACCACCGAGGACCTCAGCCGCAACCCGGACGCGATGACCGACATCCTGACCGCTCTCCTGGACGCCGGTGTGCTGAACACAGATCCGGATGGTCGCCGCCGTACCGGCGACTGATGCCGCCGAGCACCTGACCCCGTCATGTGCCTACCGTGAATCGACCATCGTGTACTCCTGGGCGATCACCTGCGGCTTGCCCTGCGCAGCTGATCGCCATGGTGATACCGGCGGCGAGCACGGTCAGGTGGCGCAGGCGCGGTGCCCGAGTCGGGGGTCGGGACATGGAGTGGTGTTCCTCCTCGTGGAACAGAGGGCTCGGGTGCGTGGGGGCGGGCAGGCCGCCTGGTGCAGGCACTCCATCGGCCCCGCGAACGTGTCCCATGGCAGTGGTGCCGCCGCGTGCTCGAAGGCGGAGCGGAGCACCGTGCGGCGTCGGTGGGGTGTGCTGTCGGCCGCGTTTACACGCGTGCTGCGAGAGGGCAGGCGGCGGGCGCCTGAGTGGCGGAGGCCGCCCCCTGGATGGCCGGCCTCCGCCATGCTCACGGCGGCTTCGTCTCCCGAGGGGATGAGACGCAAGCCGCGGTGAGCGTCTGTGCCTGGCTGTCAGGGGCGTGGCAGGACGACGACTCCCTGATCGAGCCGGCGCTGCCGTGCCCGCCCCTCGACACGGCGCAGGCCACGGCGCGTTTGCGACAGAGCGCGTGCAATGTCAGCTATCACCTTTCGCGCCTCGTCGCGCTCGGCGATCACGCCATCGGCGGACGGGAGCCATGAGCCCTCAGTCGTGTACCGCTCGCGGATTTCGGTGCATGTGGCCAACAGGTCGGTCATCAGGCGGCGAAGGTCGGCGAGCTCTTCCTCTGAGAGGCGCCCGTCAGTCTGCTCAGCCACGGGTGCCACGTCTGCCACGCGTAGTGAGGTCAGCCAGGCTGCCTGCTGCCGTCGCCTGCACCGTGGTGTCGACGACGCGGTACTGGGGGCCGATGCCAGTCCGTGGACCCCAGCCCAGATCACGTGCGGCGACTCTGCTCTGTCGATCCGGTTCTGCGGCCCGAAAACGGGGACCGCAGCGGGTCGCGATCCGCCGGGTGCCGACCCGTCTGGCTTGTACTGGCATCTGCTCCTCCAATGCCGCGGTGCCGCGCCCGAGGGATGGCCAAGACGCTGTGGGCGGCGACTTGCCGCGAAGGGCCATGGCCTGGGCTTCTGCGCAGCCCAGTAGGCGAGCCCGCACGCACAGGTGCGATCATCGGACGGCTCCGATCCTGCTGGATCTCCCGCCAAAGTGTCAATGATTGTGAACGAACGCGTCGGTGGCTGGTCGGATGCCGCACCTGCACCGGAGGGCGGACGCGAAGGATCTTGGTGGCAACTTGCGTATCTGAGTGCCAATGCAGAGGGTGCCACGGCTGTCTTGCCGGATCCCGGTCTGTGATCGGGATCCGGCCCGAAGCGGCGGTCAGCTATCGGGACTTGCTGCGCAGTCCCAGCCGGATCTTGAAGCGCTCATAGGCCCTGCCGAGCGCGGTGAACCGGGCCACCCAAGGGGGCACTCCGAGAGGAAACATCACGTCCTTTCTGATCAGGGGAGACAACGCTCCATCCGGGCCGGGCCCATACCGGGTCACCGGATGCCGACTGGAACAGTTAGTCGCGGGCATCAGTTCGCGGCCCGTGTTGCGCTACGGTCGAATTGCCTCCTCTCGTGGTCGTACCGCCATCCGCAGCGTGCGGGGGCGCACGGTGGCCCGCGCAACAGGTCGAACCGGCTTCTTGTCGGCGGGGACGAGCCGCACTGTGCGCACGATCGTCGCGATCGCCGTGATCAACTCTGTGAGTGCGAACCGGTCCCCGATGCACTGGTGCTTGCCCGCGCCGAACGGGAGGAACGCGTTGGAGGGAGCCGGCTGTTCGCTTTCCACCCACCGGTCGGGGTCGAAGGCGAGGGGGTTGAGGAAGAGGCGGGGGTCGCGGTGGAGAGCGTGCTGGCAGTACGCCAGTTCGGTGCCTGCGGGCAGGGTCCACTTCCCCAGCTGTGTCTCGGTGATGGTGCGGCGGGTGACGAGCCATCCGGTGTGGTGCAGCCGTAGCACCTCGTCGATCACGCGCCGCAGGTACGGGAGATGGCCAACGTCCTCGAAGGTCACCGGCCGCTCGCCGAGAACCTCGTCAAGTTCCGCCAGGACACGGGCCTCGACGTCGGAGTGGCGGGCGAGTTCGTACAGCAGCCACGACAGCACTGAGGCGGTGGTCTCGGTGCCGGCGACGGCGAGGGTGAGGATCTCGGAGCAGATCTGGTGACCGGTCAGCGGCTGCCCGGTCTCTTCGTCCCGGGCGCGCAGCAGCAGGGAGAGCATGTCGCCGGTGTCGTGTCCGGAGGCCTTCAGGTCATCGACGGCCCGCTCGATGGTGGCGCGTACGGCGCTCCGGGCCTGGTCGAAGCGGCGGTTGAACGGCAGCGGCAGTTTCTCGGTCCAGTCAGGCAGCATGATGCGGGCACCGACGCCGTTCATCACTACCGACAGGTCCTCCCGCAGCCGGCGGAAGGTGGTGTCGTCGAGGCTCCCGCTGAACACGGTTCTGGCGAGCATGTCCAGGCTGAGCCCGACCATCGCTTCCCGGACGTCAATGACCTGGCCGGGCTTCCAACTGTCCACGGTGGCAGTGACTTCGTCGCGCATGATGTCGACGTATCGGGCGATCTCTCCGCGAGCGAAGGCGGGCTGGAGCTGGCGGCGTTTGCGGACGTGGTTTTTGCCAGCGGCGGTGACTACAGAGTCACCGAGCAGTTGGCTCATCTTCTCGAAGAAGCGGCCCTTGTCGAGGCTCGGGCCGAGGTCGACGAGCATGGCCCGGATGAGTTCGGGGTCCTGAACGATGATGGTGCGGGTGCCGGGTTGCAGCGTTATTTCTACGAGTTCGCCGTAGCTGCGGCGGAGTGAGGCGATGAATCCGAGGTTGTCACGCATGAGCGGTATCGCGTGACCCAGGAACGGCATCGATCCTGCCGCCCTGGGGATGGGGGGAGGCGCTACGTGCGTCACGGGGGCTCCCTTCGAGCCAATCACATGCGCCCATATGGCTTCCCTTTTCCATCCCGTGCGCAATCCGGACCGCCGCGTGGCGTGTGCCACGTGCATCTATTGAGCATCGCGAGATGGGGTTGGTTGGTTCAGGCCACGCGATCGAGGGTGGCCAGAGCCTCCTTCACCAGAGGGTCGTCCAAGTGCCGGGCGATGGCGACCTGGCGGGCGCGCTCATGCGTTGGCGCCGTGGTGCTTCGAGGGGTGCCGGCGGAGGCGTCCGGGGTGGGCAGTCTCAACTGGACTGCCGCGTCGCGGCGTTGCCTCGCGTACCGGATCTGGGCGGCGGCCTTCAGCGAGGCCACGTCGATGTCGCCCTTGTCGGAGCGAGGCTCGACGAGTGCGTCGACGGCCTGGGCGACAGCCGGGCTCATCCAGGGGGTCAGCCGGTAGGTGCCGTCGAGGATCTCGGCGAGGATGTCCACTAGGGCGTATCGGTTCCACCAGGTCAGCCGTGGCCACTCGGTGCTGCCGGTGACGGTCTGCCACAAAGGAATCAGGTTGTCGTGGTCGGCGCGTTCGACTGCTCGGGCAGCGAGCGCGGGCTTGGCCAGGCCGTAGCTGGCGACCAAGGCGCTGCTGCTGCTGGCCGTGGAGCCGGCCGCGGTCAGAAAGTCGAGGGTGTGGTACCCCTGAGAGGCAGCGAGGACAGCTGTGGCGGTGCACCCGACGTAGGCCAGATCCAGACCGACGGCGAGCTGGAACAGGCGCAGGCTGTCCTGGAGGTCGGGGCGTCCAGGCAGCGCAATGACGCCGTCGGGGCCGCGGCACTGGCGCACGGTAGCGACGACACCGGTGACCAGCGCGGCGAGATACACCATTTCCATGGCGCAGGCGGCGGGCACGTGTGCGTAGGAAGTGGCGAACGACAGTGGGAAGGCGGGACCGGGCAGGTCAGCCAGCCAGAACAGCACGCTCATCGCCGCGATCGCCAGACCGTACACCGGCAGCCACAGCACGACCGCACGCCGCAGAGCCTCCGGGGTACGGCGTCGGGGATGCCACAGCAAGGTCAGGGCGTGGGCATGGCCGACACAGACCAGGATCGCGATGTTCACGACTAGCGAGGGCAGGCTGGGGGAGCCGACCGCGGTGCCGACCGCTCGGTAGACGGCCGGGGCAGACAGCAGATACACCATGGACGCGCACAGCAGTACCGAAGCGGTGATACGCAGCGTCGCGTCGCGGTCAGCTCGCGCGGCGGCTGCCTTGGCCGTACCGACAGCGAAGCACACTGCGAAGATCAGCAAGTTCGCTGCGGTGAGGGCGGGTTCCAGCATCAGCGTTCAGATGCCGATACGGCGGTGGTCGAGCGAGGAAGTGATGGATCCGGTGCCGTCGGCATCTTCTCCGAGGGCCAGCATCTGCAGCATCTGCCGGGCGAACACTTCGGCCGGATCTAGGCGGTGATTGCACTCGCCGCGCATTCTCACCTGCCGCCGCTCGGTGAGAACGGCCTGAACCAACTCCGGCGGCAGCGCGTCCAGCACGTCCGTGAGGTTGTCCAGGTCGAACACCGAGTGGTCACCGAAGGCCGACGGCGCCCCCGTCGACTGGCGCATCCCGCACCGTTCCAGCGGCCCGGCTATGCAGCGGAGCCACAGGCGGGTCCACAGCCCCCGATCTGGCAAGTCCTCGATCAGGTGCCACAGCTCGTGCAGAATGATCAAAACTCGGTGCAGGGGATCGGCAGCCTCGTTGACGACGATGATGGCGGCCTCGTCTGCGAAGCAGCACAATCCCGTCGTCGCCCGCGGCAGCGGTACGACGGTGACCTTGACGGTCTCCCCCCGCAGAGCCTCAATCCGGTCGACCATCGCCTGCAGACCCTCGTCGGGGCGCAGGCCGAGCCTCTTGGCGATGCGGACCGCACGCCGGCGGGCCCACCACAGCCGCGTTGCATACGCGACACTGTGCCCGCTGAGCGGAGGCTGGGCAGCCGCGGCCGTCCCGGCAGGGACCGCGAAGGGCACGTCCATGGCAGATCAGCAGGCCGCGGGCTGGGCGACGGAAGGCACGGATGCGCCAACGACGCGACTGCAGTGATTCTCCCGGCGGTCCGCTGCCGGAGCCGCGCTGCTCCTTGTCAGCCGGTCCACGCTCCTTGATCCCCTCGTAGCTGGCCGTGCATGAATGGTCTACGGGCGGAGATTAGCAGCGCCCGTTTCCCATGAGAGGGAGTGCTCTCAAAGGTGGCCTGTACCTTTCGCCCGGCTCAGCGAGCGCGGTGTGCCACCCACGTCGCACTGGGAACTCCATCACCAGGAACCCTATGTCGATACGTTCACGATCGTTGACACTTTGGCTTTTGCTGGGTCAAGATCTGGCAAGGCGGTGATCACGCGCGCCGACCCAGCCCCTTGGGCAACGCGCACACGCCACCCGCCTGGCGACCGCTTGTCGGTCGCTCCAACCGGCCGCCGCCGGACACCACCGACACCCTTGCCCAGTCAGGCCAGGGCAGCATTCCACCCATACGAGCAGGAGCCTGTCGTGCCCCACCACGTCACCGCACTGCGCCTTGCCGCGCCTGTCGCTGCCCTCGCCCTGGCACTCACCGCATGCGGCGGCGGAGCGGAGACCTCCGTCGCCGAGCCAGGCCGCCTCCGGGGGCGGAATGAAGACGGGCGAGAGCGCCACAGGAAAGGTCGAGGAGGACCCGGGCGAGGTCACCTACGAGATCGTGGCGCAAAAGGTCGACATCAGCACCGAGGCGGAGGCGCAGAAGGCCGTGGCCAATGCCGAGGACGCCAAGGGCAAGATCCTGGCCGTCGCGCACGTGAAGTACACACACAAGAGCGGGCCGGCCCTCACCGACGGCTCCGACGTGGGCGACGGCACCACGATCTTCGCCGATGGACAGCACGGCTCCGTCCTGATCGGCGCCACCGAGGACGAGCAGGGTTGTGAGGACCCGCACGACGTGGAGAGTTGGAAGCCGGGCGAGAGCCACGTTTTCTGCGAGACGTACGTCATCTCAGCGACCGCGAAGAACGTAGAGGTCCACTGGTCCGAGGATGACGGCGATCCCTACGTCTGGACCTTCCCCAACGCGTAACGCCACGCAGCGACGACCAGTGTCCCGCACTAGGAACTGGGCGGGGCGCCGCCAACTCCCCAACGGCTGACCGTACTTCGCGCTCGTTGACCGGCTCTGCTGTGGTGCACCAGGATCTCTACTCAGGCCAGGCACAAAGCCTGTCCTGACCTTTCCAGGCACATCCGGCCGCCGCCGTGGTGCCTCTGACCAGGAAACGGTGCGATGACCCATCCCGACCACGGCGCGGTACCCCCAACGCCCGGCTGCCCGGCCCACCCCGACCGCGTACGGCTGACCAGCGAGGCCATGGACGGCACGCCGGCCAGCCTGTACGAGCAGTGGCGCAAGGAGCACGGGCCAGTAGTACCCGTCGAGTTGGACGGTGGCGTTCCGGCCTACCTCGTGATCGGACACCGCACACTCCAGGAGGTCTGCGCCGACGAGAGGCTCTTCACTCCCGACTCCCGTGAGTGGACCGACCTCAGGGAAGGCAGGGTGGCGGCGGACTGGCCGCTGCTGCCGCAGGTCATCTATCAGCAGGGCTCTACTCGGTTCCTGACAGGGGCCGAGCACCGGCGGCTGCGGGGCATCCTGACCTCCGGGCTCAGCCAGTTCGAGGCCTCTGCGGCCCGCCGCTACACCGAGTGGGTGGCCGGCCGGCTGATTGACCGATTCGCCCCGAGCGGGCGTGCCGACGTCATCGCCGACTACGCCGCACCCCTTCCACTACTGGTCATGCTCCGCCTGCTGGGGCTCCCGCATGAGACGGGAGAACAGCTTCTGCCCGCAATCTTCCGTCTCCTGGAAGGCGGGCAAGACGCCCATCACGCCAACGACGAGATCATGGACATCCTTGGCCGTCTCGTGACTCAACGACGCGCCAGACCGGAACGGGACCTTGTCTCCTGGCTGATCCACGGTCCAGTCGAGCCGCGACCGCCACTGACCGACGCCGAGGCGCGCGCCCTGGCCTGGCTGACGGTGATGGCCGGGGCCGGGGGAACCACCGGCTGGATCGCCAACTCCGTGGAACGCCTCGTCTCCGACGAGACGCTCCACTCGCTGTACCTCGCGGGCAGAACCACTGTCTCCGAGATCATGAACGACACCCACTGGAGCAATCCCGCGGTCCACAACGTGCTGGGCCGCTTCCCTTTGGAGGACGTACGGCTGGGCAAATGCGGCATTCCGCGTGGCGCGCTGCTGATCCTGGGCCTGGCCGGCGCCAACGCCGACCCACTCGTCCACACCGACGACATCAAGCACACCCTCACCAACGAGGCACACTTCGCGTTTGGCGCGGGTCCGCACGAGTGCCCCATGGCTGCCCAGCGACTCGCCCGTGTGGTCGGGCAAACAGCAGTTGAGCGCCTGTTGGCCCGCTGCCGCAGTCTCCGCCTCCAGGACGACGCGTCCGTGCAGCACGGCGGATCCATCATCGTGAGGCAACTGACCAGCCTGCGCGTCACCTTCACCGCCAGCACCCTGGCGCCCGCGCACCCAGCAGCGTCCGACACGGCCCTGGGGGACACCTCACGCAGCGCGCACTACTTGTTCCCACCCCGGATGCTCACCCAGTTGACGTCGCACGCCACCCGCTGAGTGCCTGATTAGTCCTGGGTTGGGGTGGCGCGCATGCGCGATGCGTGGGCGAGGTCGGCTGTGGAGGGTGCGGTCGCTATGGTGACCGATCGACTCGCGAGGGGCCAGGGAGCAGATCGAGGCGTCATCGGCGGTCGGGCCGCAATGCAGCCGAAATGGCCGGACACGGCTGGGCCCAACATCCCCCACGCGGTGTGCCGGGCCCAGACCGACAGCTTCTACGCTGGGCGCTGCTCGCGCGCGGTGACGTAGACAGGCAGGCGTGCGGGAGCGTTGCTCGACAAGGACGGCACCCGTTCCACCGCATCCAGCGGCTCGGCCGCAGTAACGGTGAAGCGTTCAAAGAGCGCCTTCAGAGCGAGCCGGGCCTCGAGGCGGGCCAGCGGCGCGCCCAGACAGTGGTGGACGCCGTGACCAAAAGCCCGGTGCTGGTGGGCGTTGGCGCGGTCCGCGATGAAGACGTGAGGGTGGGGAAAGACATGGTCATCGCGGCCGATGGCGGCGGTGTAGATCATGACTGGCTGGCCTTCGCGGATGGTCACGCCCTCGATCGTCACGTCAACGGCCGCATAGAGGAACATGGTGGTCGCGGCTGGCGCATCGAGACGCAGAGCCTCCTCGACCACCCCCGGCCAGGGATCATGACCGGGCCCCGTGTTCAGCACCCGGGCCAGTTGCTCGGGGTGCTGAAGCAGGCGCTGACCGGCGTTGGACAAGAGATTCTGAGTGGTTTCATGGCCCGCGATCAACATCAGAAACAACGTCCCGGCCAGCTCGTCCCCGGTCATCCCGCCGCGGTCGAACTCGGCGATCAGTGCCGTGGTCAGATCGTCACCGGGCTGTGCCCGCTTGAGGTCGATCAACTGCGCCATGGTGCCGAAGATGGACGCCTGCGCACCGAGGCGTTCCTCGGACGGTGTCGTGCTGTTCAGCAGCAGGCGGGTGTCCACGGCAAGCTGGCGGCGCATGGCCTCGTCGTCGACGCCGTACAACTCGCAGATCACTGTCACCGGCAGCTGGAATGCGTACGTCTCGCGAAGGTCCACCACCGTGCCTGAATCGGTGCTGGCGATCCCGTCGAGCAGTTCGTCGGCGATCTCCTCAATCCGCGGGCGTAGGGCCTCCACACGCCGTGGGGTAAAGGCCCGCTGGATCGGTTGGCGCAGCCGGGTGTGGTCGACGTCGTCCACGACGAGCATCGTCGGCGCCGTGAGGATCTGCAGAAGCGGCCAGGTATCCGGTATGAGGCCGTCGCGGTAGGCCTTCCAGTACTGGGGGTTCTTGCGCATGTCCGGATGGGTGAGCAACTGGTCGGCGACGTCTCGCCGGGTTACTGCCCAAGCCACCACCGGATCAGGGAGCGCCACCGGGACGATCGGCCGTCCGAGCCGGTGGAGGGCTGCGCCCTCTCCGGGGAAGTCCCTTCCCAGGGGGTCGAGCCGGTAGAGCGGTGTGTCGAGTTGCAGCTCATGCGGGGCGGGGATGCCGTTGGCGAACTGGGATTGAGTGACTGCCATGCAGGGCCTCCGAAGGCAGGTGGGACATGAGCCCGGTGTACGGGCTCGGATGCGGTGAAGGTGACGTACAGGGCGCGGGTCAGAGCCCGAACGACGAATGAGGGCCCCCAGGACAGGTCCTGGCTCGTGTCCAGCGCCATGCGCGGGCATCGGACCCACAACCGTTCGATGGCGACCGAGGTGATGAGTTCGTCCAGGAGCTGGTTCGGTGCCGGGGCAGCGGTGCGCCCCGGCACTGAGGGCAGCGTGGGCGTCGTTACGGAGCATGTAGCTACTACGGGCCCGACCTAGGGCGGGGTCATGGTTGGCGCCGCCCAGACCGAGCACGAGCATGTCCCCGGCCTTGATGCGTCGGCCGTCCAGCACGGTGTCCTGCAGGGGAAAGGCCCCCATCACGTTCTCCGCGGGCGGAGCGTTCCACGAGGTCTGGCGCAGTACGGCATCCTGAGTGATGCTTCCTGCAGCCAGGCCGCGGCGCAGCCGGCCGTCCGTGGCCAGCTGGTGCAGGACGTTCGCGATCCAGTTGGTCGTGCCGCCGGCGCCGGCGCTGAGCATCATCCACAGCTCCGAGCGCACCGTCTCGTCGTCCAGTCCTGGAGCGGCCGAGATAAGCCAGGACGTCAGGTCGTCCTGCGGGGTCAGGCGGCGGTCTTCCACCAGGTCCTGCAGGATGGTGGAGACCTCCTCGTCGGCGCGTTGCGCCTGCTTCCCGCCTGCCAGCATCCGGTGGATCGCGTCCAGCAGGCGAGCCTGCTTGTCGGGCCCGCGCAGGCCGAACAGCCTGGCCAGCACCAGCAAAGGAAGCGGCCGAGCATACTCCTCAATCATCTCGACCTTTCCCAACTGGCAGAAGCGGTCGATGAGTTGATCAGCGTACGCTGTGGCCGTGAGCCGCGTCTGGACTTGATCGACGTGCCTGAGTGCCCGAATCAGAGCGTCCCGCCGAGGCTGGTGATAGGGCGGGTCCGCGAACCGGGTGATGTCCCGGTGCTTGATCTGCGGCCACAGCCACCAGCTCGCCGGCACGCGCTCCTCGCGAGACTCCCGCCAGAACCGGGAGTCTCGGCTGAAGAACTGGTGGTCGTTGCAGACCTGCAGCACCTGCTCGTATCCGATGACCAGCCAGGCCGGCGTGCCGGTTCCGGTGCCTTCTGGATCGAGTTTGATGGGGACGACCGCGCCGTACTGCTCCCGCAGCCTGGGGGAGAGACTCTCCGGGCCGATGCGCATGAGCTCGTTGGAGAGTGCCAGCCGGTCAAGGCGGATGGGGCAGGTCCGCTGTTGCTGTAAGAGCGGGCCCCTGGACGGGTCCCCGGAGTGGGCGTAGGCCATCGCACCGTTTCCTGTTCG
The DNA here is from genome assembly GCF_000717875.1 of Streptomyces sp. NRRL S-455. GTDB lineage: Bacteria > Actinomycetota > Actinomycetes > Streptomycetales > Streptomycetaceae > Streptomyces. Next base: position 51,191 of record NZ_JOCT01000002.1, on the reverse strand, counting down.
AGTGGGAAGCAAACGGGCAGCGCGGCCTGCAGCGGCCGTGTGCGAATCAAACTTGTCAGCGAGCGTGCGTTCTCGCGCGCGGCGGAGCACCGTATGCGCGATCATCCCAGCCGATCCTGCTGCAACAACTGTCAAAGTGTCAACGATTGTGAACGAAATGCATGTAGTGCTGTTGCCTTGGCAGCAAACGGCGTGGGCTCGCTAGCGGCGGCGGCAGGAGCGCGCTGGGCGAGGAAGCGGCCGACACGGTCCTGCGGAGCGGCAGCGGTGGCGATGAGTTCGGCGCGCGGCACCGCCCCAGCGGTGATGCGGGCGGCGCGCTCCAGGGCGGCGACCTTGCCGGGGCGGGTGTACTCGGCGAACACCTGGTCCAGGTGCGGGCCCCCGACCCGGGTGGGGCCGACACGGCGGCCGTCGATGGTGAGCGAAATGTAGTGCTCGAACCGGTCGAGCATGGCCACCTCGTCCGCGCTCGGCTTGTCCCCCATTCCGCACCAATGTCGACTTGTGCTGTGTGTACTTGCTCTTTCGACCACCCAGGAACGGGGCGGCTTCGCACGGTCGGTGTCAGCCACCTGTTTGCGCGAACGAGATCTCCACCCGCCGGTTCTTCTTGCGGCCGTCCTCCGTGGCGTTGGAGGCGACCGGGTGCCGCTCCCCGAACCCGCGTGTCTCGAAGGTGACCGTTTCCGAGTGAAGTTCGTCTGCCAGGACGGTCCGCACGGCGGCGGCGCGCTGCTTGGAGAGGACGTCGCCGTGAGCGGAAGATCCCAGGTCGTCGGTGAAGCCTGAGACACGAACTCGCGTCGCCGAGCGCTGCTCAATCTCCGAGGCGATCACGGCGATGCGGGACCTCGCCGAATCACTCAGCCGCGCACTGTCCTTGGCGAACAGCACCTCGGCCTGGAGTTCGTACGTTACGTCGGCGTTCGTGTCCGTGCGGCGCTCGGCGCCGTCTTGGTCCCCGACCATCCGTGTGATGCCGACAGGATCCGAGCCGAAATCGAGAATCTTCGGAGGTGCGAGGGTTGCGCCGCTACGCAGGGCGAGGCCAGAGCCGCTCCCGTGGGCACTGGCGGACGCCTGCTGCACGTCGCCGGCGCCGGACGGGGCAGCCGCCACGGTGGTGAGGGCGAGGAACGAGACAGTGAACCAGGATCGGATTCGGCGCATGGTCGCGCACCTCACCCGGAGACCTTGATGTTTGCGGTGTCGAACAGTGGCAGCTGGAAGCCGACCGTGGTCGTGCTCGCCGGAGGAGCCGGGAACTGCATGAAGACGTGCACGCTCTCCCCGGCCCTGAGCGTGGAGAGGCCGGTGGTGGTGAGCGGGCGGCCGTCCGTGTCGCGCAGCACGTAGTAGCGCTTGCCCCGCGCGAAGTCCACGACGGTCGCCCCGGCCAGCGATGGGCCGGTCCTGAGGACGTCGAGCGATCGGGCCGGCCGCAATGAGGGTCCAGACCGCCAGGCGCGACAGACGCACTCGGCGCCGCATCGCCTCCAGCCGGGCGCCCGCCGCCATCGGAGCAGCAGCCTCGCGTTCCAAGGCCTTGCTTGCCAGGAGACATGGTCAAACTCCCAGGTCAGAACGAATGCTTCTGCCCCTGAGAAAACCCGCGGGCCCCGACCCGACCACCGACCACGAGCCCCCGACCACGGTCACGATGGGGACACGAAGTCCATGGGCGGGTCATGGTCGGCCCGACCACAGGCCCGACCATGGGTCAGCCGCGAGGGGAACCGGCGCGTCCTGGCCGCCACAAGCCCGCGGCGCCGATGGCTGCAGTGACGCCTTCCTGCCGCACGGCCACCGGACCCCCGCACCAGCGCGCAGACAGTCGCCGCCCAGGGCCGCGGCAAAGCCTGCGCAGTGCGGCACCCGAACCTGCGCACGAAAAGATCAGGAAGCCTCGGGCGGACTGCGCAACCGCTCAGCACCACCCGACTGCGCACGACCCTCGACCGGTTGTGCAGCCCCGTTGCGCAACCGCCCGACCGGCGATGCGTAATCAGGCGGCGCACCCCCGCACAGGCCCCAGCTGAAGGCACGTGGTCGCCCCGACCATGAGCCCGACCACGGCAGCTAGACGGCTGCGTTGCCGGATCGTGACCGATGGTCGGGGCTGGTGGCCGTCAGTCTGGTCGGGGTCGGCGAGTGAGCTGACGGCATGGAACACATGCACGCTTCCACGCCCGGGACCACCGGCCGCCACACCTCGGCGAGCCGGGTGCGCCGTCGTGGCCACCGTGCGCGGCCGGCGCCGGGGCACCGCGGTGAGCCGCTTCGGGGCGGGGATCCGTCGGGGCGTGATGGCGGCCGATCAGTTCACCCAGGTTGCCAACGTGCTGTTCCGTGATTCCCAGTTGTCGTTCAAAGCCAAGGGGATCTTCGGGTACATCAGTACGCACGCCAACGGCTGGCAGGTGGCGATCGCCGACCTCGTCCGCCTAGGTCCGGACGGACGGGAAGCGGTACGTACCGGGCTGAAGGAGCTGGAGGCGCACGGTTACCTGATCCGTGAGCGCCTACGCCGCCCGGACCCCACCCTGGGCGAGATCTTTTACTGCATCACCGGCCGCCCGGCCACCCTGGACATCGCGCTGATCGAAGCCGACCCGGTGATCGCGGCCCCGGATGCCGGGCACGCCGACGGGTTCGGGGCGGGGATCCGTCAGGGTGTGATGGCCGCCGATCAGTTCACCCAGATCGCCAACGTCCTGTTCCATACCACCGAGTTGTCATACAAGGCCAAGGGACTGTTCGGACTGCTCTCCACGCATCGGGAGGGCTGGCGGATGACCGTTACCGACATCGCCCGCCGGGGCCGCGACGGTGAGTCAGCCGTCAAGAGCGGGCTGAAGGAGCTGGAGAAGCACGGCTTCTCGTCCGGGAACGCGAGCGTGGCGAGGACGGAACCCTCGGCGCAGCTGCGTACTTCATCACCGACCTGCCCGCCCTGCAAAACAGCAGGTCGCAACCAGAATCGGGTCTTCCGCCAGTGGATGACCCTACGTTGGCTGATCGGCCCACTAAGAACACCAACAGAAAGAAGACCACTCAGCAGAACACCAGACCCCTCCCTCCCCGCGCCCGCGCAGCGCGACCGCGCGGCGAAGCGCCGCCAGCACATCGGACGGCACCGGCTCCCGCGGACCTCGAACCAGGCGTCCGCCTGCTGCTGGCGATCGGTGCACAGCACCCCGAGCTGCTGCTGACTGACCAGGTCCTCGCCGAGCAGGGGCGCACCGTCACCGCGATGCTGGACGCCGGCTGGACGCGCGAGCAGCTTCAGCACGTCATCAGCGACCGCCCTCTGCCAAGCCCGGTCCGCACCACCGTCGGCGCGATCATCGCCGCCCGGCTCCGCGCCGCCCAGGCCTACCCACCCCCCGCCACCGTGGCCAGCCACCACGACACGCCTGCGTGGGAGGACCCGCTCCCACGCTCAACCACCTCCTCTGCCGCGCGCACGGTGAGCGAGGCCCTGACCTACGGGGCCCTCGTCGAATGCGCCGGCTGCGGCGTGCCCGGAACCGCCCCCGGCGAGGACCTGTGCCCGGCCTGCCTCGGCTGGCCGCCATGCCGCACCTGCCCGGGGCCGACCCCCGCCGCGCCCACCCCGACGGCGACGGCCGCTGCACCACGTGCGCCTCCACGTTCATCGACCACCTGGAAGGAAGCCGCCCGTGACACAGACGCTCCACACACCGCCGCAGACCGCGGCCGCGCACCACCAACGCCCCTTCATCCGCGACCCGGGCCGGTGGGAAAAGGAAAGCAGCCGCGCCCTGCGCACCGGCCACGTCCGCGACAGCACGTGCTCGGCCGCATGCCAGCCCGTGCTCGTACACGAACGCACCTCGTGGGGCTGGCTCGCCTGGACCGTCCTCGCAGACGGCACGCTGCCCGAGGTCCCCCATCAGATCGGGGTGCTCACCCCATCCGCGACCCGCACCCAGCTCCTGGCGCTGCGATGGCTGACCAGGCGACCCGCCCAGCGCATCGCTCTCTACACCGTTCCCGGCTCCCTTCGCTTCTCCGCTGCTGCCGTCGCGCTCATCACCGTGACCGCCGGGCTGCTCGCCACACGCCACGGCGTCCCCATCGACGTCGCCCTGCCGACGATGCTGCTCGCTCCACTCCTCGCCGAGCACCTACCCGGCCGGATGGACGCCCGGGCCGACGAGCACGTTCGCAAGGTCGAAGGTGTCAACGCCTGCCGCTACCTGCAGCGCCTTGCCACCCTGCACACCTCGCTCGTCCAGGCCGCCGCGGGCAGCGACCGCTACGAACTGCGTCGCTTCGCCGAGGTCGGCCACAACCTGCTGTGGGACGCCGCTGGCCCGCTCCGGACCCACGACACCCGCTCGGCCTCCGAGAACCTCATCACCCGTGAACGGCTGATGCTCCAACTCGTCGACCAGGTCACGCAGATCATCGAGCGCACCGCACGCGAGGACGCTGTCGATGCAGATCAGCCCCGCGAGCCCGGGCGGCCACTGGGCTCGTACCCGCCGGTCTTCCGCCGGACGACACCTCATTCCATGCCAAGCGCGCCACCGCTGAAGGGAACAGTCCTCATGCCTCAGCCCCAGCCCAGCCCGGCCGTTCGCACCCCGGGCGTCTACCTTCTCTTCGCTCACGAGCCGTACTACCCCGGCCCCGGCACCCAGGAGATCAACACCACCGTCGTCGCCGCCGACTCCCTGCTCCACCCGCAGGTGCGCCAGCCCGACGGCACCCGCATCCACGACCTCCTCACCCAAGGACGGCAGCCGAGCGAGATCATCCCGCTGGCCACGCTCACCCACGAACTGGGCGGAGGTGACGACTGGCCGACGGTCGGCGACTGGGAACGTGTCACCACCGACCTGCTGCAGCTCGTCCGCTCCGGAGACTGCGATGCCCTCAGCCTCGGCCTGTCCGAGATCGCGCGCGCCCTCGTCTGCACCGGTCCGCACAGCCACGTGCGCCTCTACGACGCCACAGCCGATGGCTTCATCGATTACGGGCCCCCTGAGCGCGCCGCCGTGCTGGCCGAGGTCGACGCGTTCCTCGCCAGACTCGTGACCGAACAGGATCTTTGGCCCGGCGACGGCCTGCTCGCCCCGCTCGCCCGACCTGCCTGAATGGGCCGGTCAGGAACCCATCCGAACAACTGCCCCGGGTGATGACAGGAACAGGAAAGGGGAGTCCAGATGCTTATCGGATACGGGGGGCGCGCTCCGGGCGGGGGCATGTCATGGGGCAGGAACTCCCACTGACAACCCGTGCGGTTCTGGTAGAGATCGCGTTCACGATCTCCCGCATCGCGTACTTCCCCTGATGCCCGCTGACCGACGGATACCGGGCCTTCCATGCCGTGATCACGGGTTCGACGAGGTCCCACTGCTCATCGGTGAGATCACTCGGGTACGGCTTGAGCATGCTCATGCTACAACCCAAGCGAACCCCGAACCCTTGACCAGCAGAGATGCCCCAACGTCACACCATCGAGCGACGACAGGACCGACAGAACGCCAAATCCCGCACTTTGAACCCAGGAGGCCGCGTTCCACCGATTCGGCGTCGTCACCCGACCGAGTACGGCCTGGCTTTGGCAGCGGTTCGTGGCTCCACGTGGCGGCCAGGGCTGGCTCACGACTCCCCTCTCCTGCACAGTCGCCCGGCGAACCCGGCCACGGACGGCGAGGCGGGCGTCGACCTCGGCGGAGCGGCCGAGGTCGTCCAGGGCCTCGCCCGGCCGTGAGGTGCGGCGCCTCTCGACCGTCTTGACCCCGCGACGCCGGGATGATCCAGCCGAGAGGGCCTAGCCCAGATACCGGGCCACCGCCTCCTCGATCCCCGCCGCGTCCGCACCCTCCGCCGCCCAGGCCACGTATCCGTCGGGCCGTACCAGGACGGTCGTCCGGCAGTCGCCCGCCCAGCGCTCCACGGTCAGCCACCCCTCACGGACACCGGGGCCTTCGTACGTCCCGGGCGTGATCACGACGAACCGGCCGCCGCGCAGCGCCTCGTAGAGCCGGCCGTCCTTCAGGGCGACGTCGGGGACGCGGGTGCCGGTGAGGCGGTGGGCGCCGCGGGGGGCGGGGTAGGCGTAGCCGATCCCGGTGATCTGGCCCAGGGCCTTGCGCTGGACGGGCGGGGCCATGTCGACGAACGCGGAGACAAGGGCGCGGGCGGCACGCAGCAGCGGATTCCGCGCGCGGGCCAGCCGGACCAGTCCGCCACTGCTGCGCAGCACCGCCCTGCCGACCGGGTGGCGCTCGGCCTCGTAGCTGTCGAGGAGCCCTTCGGGCGCCCGGCCCTGGACGGCCGCCGCGAGCTTCCAGCTCAGGTTGGCGGCGTCCTGGAGGCCGGTGTTCATGCCCTGCCCGCCGGCCGGGGAGTGGATGTGCGCGGCGTCCCCGGCGAGGAAGACCCGCCCGACCCGGTAGTGCGGTGCCTGGCGCTCGTCACTGTGGAAACGGGAGAGCCAGCGGGCGTCGTGCATGCCGTAGTCGGCGCCCAGGGCACGGCGGGTGATCTCCTTGACCTCGTCGAGGTCGAGCGGGGCGTCGTCGGAGACCTCGTTGCGGCGGTTCCAGCCCATGACCCGGTACCAGCCGTCGCCGAAGGAGGCGATCATCGCGAAAGCGTCGCCGCGGCCGTTGACGGTGAGGACGCCCTCGGGCTTCTCGGCCAGCCGGACATCGGCCAGAATCAGCGACTTGATGACGGAGACACCGGGGAAGTCCAGGCCGATCGCCTGCCGCACGGCACTCCGGTGACCGTCGGCGCCGACGACATAGGCCGCCCGGCGGGTGACGACCGCTCCGTCCGCGCCGCGCACGTCGATGTCGACCCCCTCGTCGTCCTGCCGCAGCCCCACGACCTCGCTCTCGTACGCGAACTCGACCCCAGCCTCCCGGGCCCGCCGCTCCAGGAGCCGCTCGACCTCGTACTGCGGGGTGATGAGCAGGAACGGGAAACGCGAGGGCAGCGTGCTCAGATCGAGGGAGAGGCGGCGGAAGAGCCGCAGGCCGGTGATGGTGTCCCCGGTGGTGAGGAGTTCGTCGGCGAGGCCGCGGGCGTCGAGCTGCTCCAGGGTGCGGGCGTGCACCCCGAAGGCGCGGGAGAGGTTGCTGATCTTGCGCGGCCGCTTCTCGACGAGGGTCACGGTGACGCCGGCTGTGGCGAGGTCACCGGCGAGGAGGAGGCCGGTGGGGCCGGAGCCGACGACGATCACGGTGCGATGGGGGGCGGTGCCGTTCATGGTGGCCTCCTGTTGCCAACGCTTGCTTGCCATCACCTATTGCCAACAAATGTTGGCCAACACTCGTTGACGAAGATAGCGAGGCGCTAAGGAGTATGTCAACAATCGTTGGCAAACAACCGTTGGCGAACACTTGTTGACCTACGTTTGTTGGCCTACGCTTGTTGGCATGAACGGCAGCGACAGCACCTCCACGGTTCCCGGCTCCGGTGCCCCCCGCCGCTCCGACGCCACTCGCGGCGCGATCCTCGCGGCGGCCCGCGAGCGCTTCGCGACCGACGGCTACGAGCGAGCCACCATCCGCGCCATCGCCAAGGACGCGAACATCGATCCGTCGATGGTGATGAGGTACTACCGCAACAAGGAGGGCCTCTTCGCGGCGGCCGTCGCCATCGACCTGCGGCTGCCCGACGTGAGCGGGGCGGACCGCCAGCAGGACGCGGGGCGGATCCTCGTCGAGCACTTCCTCGACATGTGGGAGAACAACGAGGTCCTCACCGCTCTGCTGCGGGTCGGCGCGACCAACCAGGCCGGGGCGGAGCGCATGCAGGGCATCCTGCGGGACCAGCTGCTGCCGGTCGCCCGGCAGGTGTGCCCCGACCCCGATCAGGTCCCGGCACGGGCGGCACTCATGGCGTCGCAGCTGCTGGGGCTGGCGCTCACGCGGTACGTGCTGCGGATGCCGCCGGCGGTGGGGCTGGCGCGGGCGGAGATCGTGGTATGGCTGGCACCGACGATCCAGCGGTACCTGACCGCGCCGAGTCCCTGAGGCTTGCCGAGCACTCGTATCCGGCGCAGCCTCGGGGCCGGCCGCGCGAAGTCCTCGCCCGGCACCTCCGGCTGAGCCCTGTCACCGGCCCTTCCTCGCCCGTCGGCGCGAGCCCGGCTCGCCGTACCCGTCAACCGTCCAGGCCGCGCGCTCCCAGACCGGCTATCTGGGAGGTGTCGGCGGTTGCCGGAAGTGCACGCCGGCACCGCCAGGCAGGGTGAAGCTGTCGAAGATCTCCCCCAGCCATGACCGCGGGGTGAGCAGCGGGCCAGCCGGTGGGCGATCACCCAGCCGGAGCGGGAACCTCATCACAAGTCGGTCCACGGGCGAGGCTCGCCCCCAGTCAACGGCACCCACACCGACCCGGACGGACCCTGCTCCTCGATGTCCTCCAGGACGGCCGCTCCCAGCTGAACCTCGCGGGAGAGGGCTGCAACGAGCGGGTGATGAGCGACCATCGCCTGCAGATCGCTAATCCGGTCTCCCAGCCTGGCCCGCGAAGCGCCAGTGAGCACGAAGTGGGCACCAAGGTGGTCGGCGGCTTCAGCGGAAGCGCGGTGATCAATCTGAAGACCGGCGCGGTCATCGGGACGCTTACGACCTCGAACCACGAAGGCAGCGCCCACATGCTGCCTGTGGCCCAGATCCTTCACACTGGCGGACATGGTCACCAGTGAGGACTTCTACGAGGTTCTCGAAGCGGGCAAAGGCTGGTCCGACTAGGAGATCCACGAGGCTTTGAAGCCATCCACCAGCAGACCCGTGCAGGTGGCGAGAACCCTTTCACCTTCCTGTCGCGCCTGCACGCTGCCATGGAACTCACCCAGCTGGGCGACCCGCGCGGCCCGGACATCCTGGCCCGTCTCCTCGCGGACGGGGACGCTCTGGCGGGCGAGGATGCGCTGGTGCCCGACTTTGCACGGGTCGAAGCGGCGGGGTTGCTCGCGCGGCACGGCGACGCACGCGGTGCCGACATGCTCGCGGCCATCGCGGCCTCCCCGGCCGTGCACAGGGACTCCCGTGTCAAGGCGGTCGATCTGCTCGTACAACTCGAGGACCCTCGGGGAGCGGGCCTGCGCAATAAGCTCAGACGCTCGCGCGGCAGGCGGCGACGCCAGCACTGAACACCTGCCACAGCACGCAGGAGCGTGGTCTTCCCACAATCACTCGGCCTCAGCACCCCAGTCACCGATCCCGTAGGCACCTCGCAGCACTCCAGAACCCCCCACCCACCCCGCACCACCCGCAGATCCTCAGCACACACCACTGATGCCAGTGCCGCTGCTGTCTCCATCTCGCCTCAACAACGCCAGATTGGCGGATCGTTGCCCCATCGTGTGCTCGCTGCGCCGGTGGACAACGGACAGATTCAAGCCCTGTCCATAACTTGATCTCGTAAGCCCACGACCGGCCTGTCGGCAGCTGCGTCACAGGCCGCGCGAGGGCGACGTCCACGGGCCACTCCACCGCTTCAGCCTGCGCCTTCGGGGCACCGGCCGCCTGCTGGCGTACTCCCGCACTGCCAGCAGGCGGCCCAGGCGGCACAGCTGCTGCGGACCCGCCCGTCCTGATCGCGGACGCCATCACCGAGGTGAGTACGTGATTGCCCTTCCTCGACAAGCCGCAAGGGGGAGCAAAATTCCGGGAACAGCGCTCCACCCGGTCAGCCACGCTTGATTCATGGCGGCATTTCTCTACGACCGGCTGGTCACGGATCACGAGTACGTACAGCGAGTCAGGCGGCGGCGTCCCAGCGACCTCCTGCCTGTAATCGCCGCTGCCTCACACGCCACGCGCCACCTGCTTGCCCGGCACGCCTCTTCCTGCGTCCCGGCCGGGTCGGAGCGCGGCTGCGCTCGGCTGGAAGCCGGGTGGCGGGAACAGGGAACACGGTCACGGTCTCACCAGTAGGCTGGACGTATGCAGACGCCGGCCGATTTGCTGGGGGGCCTCTTCGCCAGCGCTGATGCAGTGTCCAGCTTCGAAGGCCCGTCAGGGCGGCTGGGAGACCTCGACATTCTGGAGGTCCGCCGCGGCGGAATGGGCGAGGTGCTGATATGCCGTAGCCGGGAGGCGGGCGAGGCGGACGGCGCAGCCATCGCGTGCAAGACGTTCCAGCGCCGCTTCTTCTTCTCGCCGGAGGTGCGCGTCGCCTACCTGCGCGAGGTGCGCCTGTGGTCCCGGCTTGCCGGGGTCGCGCACATCATGCCCGTGCTGGGGTTCCAGCAGGTCGAGGACCGCCCCTTCGTGCTGATGCCGGCCGTGCTGGGCGGTGTGAGCTCCCTGCGCGACGTCATCGCCCAGCGGTGCCGGGACCCTTGGCAGGCAGCGTTCCTGGCGGCACAGGTCGCGCTCGGCATGCAGTTGGCCGGAGAGCGGGTCGCCGGGCTCGTCCACGGCGATCTCAAGCCGGAGAACGTGCTGCTCGCCGGTGATGTCGTCTTCATCTCCGACTTCGGGCTGGCCCGCGCGGCCGACGAGGCCCACGTCATGGCCGGCACCCCCGCCTATCGCTCGCCGGAGTTGCGGGCCGACCCGGCCGCAGCCGGGGTGGCGTCGGATATCTACGCGTTCGGCGTTCTGTTCTGGGAGTTGCTCACCGGCCGGCTCTGGCAGGAGGGAGGTCCCACGGCGGAGCCCGGTCCCGGTCCCGGCCCCGCCGCTCTCGCCTCTCTCGCCCGAACCTGCCTCGCGGACGAACCCGCCGGGCGCCCGGCCTCGTTCGCGCAGATCTATCTCGACATCCTCAGGACGGCCGGGCGCCACGCCCCCGGTCTCACCACACGGATCATGGACGTCACCGCATGCGTCCAGCTCCAACTCGACGCTGCAGCACCGAGTCTGAGCGAGTCCCGTCTGCAGAGCCTGTTCGGGCTCCAGGAGTACGCCCTGACGATCGAGGAGGCCGACGCGCTACCGACGCATCTGGTGACACCGGCCGTCCTCGCGTGCCGGGGACACGCGTTGTCCCTGACAGGGCGGGACGACGAGGCCATCGCCGACTTCGACCGCGCCCTTCAAGGGGCAGCCCGCCCCGCCGTCCGGCTCTCGTGCCAGAACGGCAAGGGGCTGTCGCTCAAACGTCTCGGCCGTTACGACGAGGCGATCGACCTGCTGCGCCGCACGGTGGCCGAGCAGAACGAGGAGGCCGGGCGAGCGGCCGTACTGATGAACCTCGCCACGGTGTACATGGAGCGCGGAGACCACGACGACGCGCTCCCGTTGCTCCTTCAGGCCTCCCAGTTGATGCCGCGCAGTTATGAGATCTGGGCCAACCTCGGTCAGGCCTACGAGGGAACCGGCGACTACGCTACGGCGGAGACCGTCTACCGGCACGCCGTTCAGCTGGCGCCGCACGAGATGGTCCCCGCCATGCGACTGGCGGCGGTCTGCATGGACCATCTGGGCTCGACCGCCGTCGCCTGGGCCGTGCTGGAGCAACTGGGCCGACAGGGGCAAACCAGTCCGGAGTGGGCGGCTCGCCTCTGGGCCTGTCTGCTGGCCGACGGCGACAATGCCGAGGACGCTGCTGCCTTCGCGACTCGGGTGCGCGAGGCCTGGCCGGAGGCCGCCGAGGCCATCACAGCGGAAGCGCACCGGCTCGCCGCAGTCCTCGCGGCAACGGCAGGGCCTCCGCGGGGCGGCAGTCCGCCCACGGGGCATCCCCCGGCCCTGGCCGCCGAACTGAGCGACAGCTACCGCCCCCTGCGCGACGTCCTTCCGCCCGGCTTCGAGGTGACCGAGGGGAGACCGGGCGAGCCCGATCCCCTCAGTGATCCCGGCATCGCCGAGGGCTACGCGGCTGCCCGCGACGGTCGGCTGTTTCTCGGCGTACGTGTCCATGTGGACCGCGGCTTCTACTCCTTCGACTTCTTCGGGCCGCCGGAGCATCCCGACTACCTCGACCGCCTGGCCCACTCACTGACTCGGCTCAGCGCCGTCATGGGGACGGTGGGGCCGTCCTGCCGGCGTCGGGAGACCCCGCCGTTCTACCACCGCTGCCCCGCCTGCGGCGTACTCGTGCTGACCGACCGCAGCCCCGGCGTGGCGCTGCGCTGCCGTAGCTGTGCCGTGAGCGCGCCGACACGGCCATTACACACGCCGGAGTTCGACGGGTTCGTCCGCACCGCCGCCGAGCGGCTCGGCCGTACCGTCGTCGAGGTGTCCGGGGTGGCCCAGCTGTTCCTGGCTGAGGTGCCCGACGACCGGCTCGCCGAGCCGATGACGGTCCTGGCCGCGCGCCTCGGGTTCGAGCCGGTCGACATGGATACCCCGGCTCCGCAGTCGCTGCTGGCCGAAGTCCGCTCGACGCGGTTCCCCACGTTCGGGAACCGACGGATCCTGGCTTTCGGCAAGACCGCTGACGCGGGCGTCCTGACCTACGTCGGCGGGGGCACCCCGGACCTCGAGGAACTGGAGTTCACGCTGCGCGCCACCACCGGACTGACGGCCTCCGCCTCGGCTCACTACGACCCTCGCGGCGGGAGTCTCATGGACATGACGTTCACCGGCCGTCATGAGGATCTTCTTGCCGACCTGCGGGCCAAGGCGGCGGCCGACCCGCACGATCGGGTCCTGAGGTGGTCGCTCGCCTGGCAGTGCATCGCCATGGGACGGCTGGACGAGGCGGCCGAGGCGGCTCGTTTGTGCGTGGAACGGTGGCCCGAGGACGCCGCGTCGTGGCTGGCGTGGGCCGGGGCGCAACGAGAGGCTGGTGATCCCGCCGGCGCGATCGAGGCGGTCCGGCGGTCCTTGGCCCTGGACCCCGTACAGCCGCGCGCTTTCGGCTTGCTCGCCCAGTGCCATGCCGACCTCGGTGAGTCGGAGGCGGCCCGCGCGGCGCTCCTGCAAGGACTCGGGCTCGGAGGAGGTATCTGATCGATGGATCCGATGATGGTGCGCACCGTCGTCACCGCGGGCTCCGCCCTGTCGAGGTTCGCCGTCCGAGCCACCCTGGGCTCCGACCGGCGACGTGCGCTCGACGGCGTCTACCGGCGCGCCATCGAGCGTGCGGTCGAGGAGGTCTCGGCGGACGAGGGGATCACGGACTTCGATCTGGTGCACGCGGTGAGCCTGCTGGAACAGATGGTGAGCGCCGCCGCCGACGGGGACCTGCCGCTGCTGGCACCCGAGGAGGTTGACCACGGCGCGCGTGCCCACCGATGGCGGGAGATCGCCACGCACCAGGGCCTGGACTCGGACACCTTCCCGCTTCCGTTCGACAAGCTCGTCGACCGGCTGCTGCACGTCGTCGCCGAGGAAGCGCTGGACACGGCCGTGGACGGCAACGGCAACCCTCTGTTCCCCGCAGTCGCCGCCGCGCACCTCGTCGACCTACGCCGCAGCATGCGCATGCTGGCGCGCACCATCGGGCCGGACGGCCAGCTGCGTGAGGCCCTGCGGGCTGCGTACGAGGCATGCCGAGAACGCGATCGCATGCTGCTCACCCCCGATGTGCTCCTTGCCCTGCTTCACCTGCCCGACCACTCGGTGACCAGCTGCTTCGAGGCGGCCAGACCGGGCGTCACGCCCAGACTGACCAGGTCGTTGCGGCGCTTCCAGGACACTCCCGTCGAGCCGTTCCGCCCCTTCGAATGGGTCGAGCGGGCCGAGATGCGGCAGGCACAGACGTACGCCTGGGCGCACGGCGCCGCCACGGTCAGCGGCCCGCTGCTGCTGCTCGGTCTTCTCGACACTCCCTCGAACACACGGGACGCCCTCGTCGCCAGCCTCGGCGACAGCGTCGCCGTGCTGCGCCACACCGCACTGAGCAGGATGACCCCGGTTGTCCGGCAACGGACGCCGGGCATCACCTTCGAGGACGAATGAGTCTCCACGAGATGTGGCGGACCGCCGCCGCCGACAACCCGGAGGCCCGGGCCTATCTGGCCGGATACGAGCGCGAGCGGTTCCGGGCCCGAGCGGCCGCCGCCGTGACGGCCGTGCGGCAAGCGCCGGCCCCACCGCCCGACGAGACCGACACAGGGCCTTTGTTCGCCTTCGAGTTCGAGCTACGGCCAGGTGCCTCGCTGGTCTGGAAGTTGGCGGAGGATCCGCACCAGCGAACCGATCTGTACCGGATGCTGGCGTCCGTGCATCCGCAGCAGTACCGCCCGGCACTCGTCCGATCGCTCGTGGACCTGGCGTTCCGGCTGGAGGAGGAAGGTGACGCTCAGGCGGCGGTGGCCCAACTCGACGAAGCGCTTGAGCAGGCTCGTCAGCTCACCGGACCGGACGGGGACACCACAGTCGCGCGGTGCCTGTACGAACGCAGCCGAATGGCGCTGGGGCTCCATGGCTTCGACGAGGCCCTGCGGGGTCTTAGGGAAGCGGCCACCCTCCCGGCCCCCGACCTCGAGGTGGTGACCGCCTGTGCACGGATGCGGTCGACGATCCTGGATCCGTACATCGCTCTTGCCGTGCACGAGGGGAAGCGGACCGAGGCGATGTCGCTGCTCACGGAGTACACCGAGGTGCTGCGCGGTCTGTCCGAGCAGGACTCCACTGAACTGCCTGCATTGGCACGGGCGTTGAACAGTCTCGGCGGTCTGCGCTTCGAGGACGACCAGGCAGCCGGACGGGCCGCCGTGGTGGAGGCCGTCGCGATCCGCCGGGAGCTCGTGAAGGCCGACCCGGGGACGCAGCTGCCCGGGCTGGCGGCGGCGCTGAACAACCTCGGGTTCCTCAGCCTGCGGCAGCGCGACCTCGCCACGGCCCGAACGAGCCTGGCCGAGGCGGTCTCCATTCGTCGGGGCCTGGCGGCGGAGGCCTTCCACGACCACGGTACGACGCTGCTGCGGTCGCTCAACAACCTGGTGTTCGTGCTGTTCGACGAAGGACCGACACGGCAGAGCGAGCTGCTCGACGCCACCGCTCAGGCGCGGACGACGGCTGAGCGCCTCGCCGCCGACGACGTGGGTGCACGACCCGACGTCGCCATGGCGCTGCTGCACTTCGCCCAGGCCCGCTTGCTGTCCGGACGAGAACTCGATGAGGCCGCCGCCGCGGTCGACAGGCTGTTGTCGGCCTACGGCGCGGAGGCATCGGCGATCGGTGTACTTCCTCAGGCGACCGCCATGAGGGACCTGCTCGCCACCCGCTGAACCCGCCAACGCCCTTCGCCGTACGGCCAGCCCGGCTCCGGCCGTGACTCTCGTACCGCCGACGCAACGAGCCGGCCCTGAAGTCGACCGCTCGGGTCCCGGTGCACGCCGTGCCCCGTCTCGTGGCGGCCGTCCGCTGCCCGGCGACCGCCCCCGGTGTGCTTCGTAGAGCACGAACTACGGCGGCGGCTGCCTCTGCTGCACGGCGGCAAGGACTCCATACTCGCTCTGCCCAAGGCGTTGACCGGACCACCCCCGCGACCGCGGGGGTAGCTTGCTCGCCGCTGAGCCAGTCGGCCTGCTGGGCCCTGGCCGACTGGGGCATCGTGCGCCGACCGCGGGGCCAGACCACCAAGGTCGGCCGAACCGGCCTCTATATCGGCACCCAGGGCTTCGCCGATCAGGCCCTGGCTGCTGCCCTTGAAGGGGGGACGCCATAGCCGTCATGGTCTCAGTCCTGCGCGACCATGCGGAATCCGCTCAGCACTTCAGCAGTGTGGCCGACGACCGCACCGCTGATCCGGGCATATGCCAGGCCGTACGCGAGAGCGCCGGTCCGGAAGAGCTGCATTGCGCTCGCAGCAATTTTTTGCGATTGTCGTAATCATGGATTTGATCGGGGACCTCGCAGCCATCCGTGTCCCCCTGCCGCACCCCGGTGACGTCACACCGGAGGACCTTTACCCCGATGCCCTCGACCAGGCCGAACAGGCCCGCGAGGACTACGCGTTCGCCCTCGAGGCCCAGCGCGACGACCTGCAGGAAGACCCCCTGCTGATCGCTCTCGGCAACGCTCGCGCCGCCCGCGAGGCCGCCGACCGCGAGATCCGCCATCTCCTCGCCTACGGCCGGGAGTTCCATGGCCGCCGCCCGTACGGACTCGATGCCCTCGCCGAGGCCAGTGGCATGTCGATCTCTGGCGTACGCACCGCCTACACCGGTCGTGAGATCGACGTCGTCGCCCGTAGCATCGGCCGCGCGCCCGACAGCCGCCGCGCCCGGCCTCCGGCCGCACCGGAGCCCTCATGAGCAACCACCCCGAAAACCGTTGCACCGGCCCGCACCTGTCTGCCCCCGTGAGCCGCCGGGCCGGCCCCGAATTGGTTGCGGGACGCCGGGCTGACCCGCAGCATCGGCACCGCGTACCCACCTGCACGGAGGGCCGGGTTCCGGCGCGGGGCCGTCCTGGCGTCGGCTGTTCGCCCCCCGAGGCGTACCGCAGAGCGCCGGCCCCGACCACCACACCGAAGGAGGGTTTCACCAGGCCGAAGAGCGCCTTGGAGTCGATCCGACGCTCAGGCTTGAGTTCCCGGACGCCGAGTAGGTCCCACCCAGCGAAGAAGGTACCTGCGGCGACGGTGGCCCCTGTGAGTCTCACCTGTATGTGCGGGACCCGCCAGGCGCACGCCATGGGCCGGTCCGGAGAAGCCCGGACCGGCCCTCACGGCAGAAGTGTCGCCAGGCGAATCAGAAGCCCGGCTGTCGCCGCTTGCGAAGTGCCAGCAGTACGCCACCGGCGATCAGGAGCACCCCGGCGCCCGCTGTTCCCAAGCCGATGGTCAAGTAGCCCTGGTTGATGGGCGGGTGGCTGAACTTGGAGGTGCCGCTCGGCTTCCCGAACGTGGTGAGTTTGCCCTTGTAGGCCTGCGCGGACGTGTCGATGTTCTTGGGGCTGGATGCCGCGCGGACCGCGGCGGCGGCGTTGATCTGGCCGGCGCCAACGAGTGGATTGTGGCCGCCCTTGGGGTGATCCGCGGTGCGGATCAGGATCTCGCGGAGTTGGGCCGGAGTCAGGTCGGGGTTCTTGGCCATGACGAGTGCGGCGACGCCGGAGGCGAGGGCGGTGGCTGGGGAGGTTCCCTGGATCGGTCGGAAGCCGTTGGTGTTCTTGTCCGCGCTGATGATGGCGACCCCGGGGGCCGCGATGGTGTTGTGCGTCCGGACCGTTGAAAACTCGGCCCTCTCGCCGTTCTGGTCGGTCGCCGCCACTGAGATCACATTGGCGTAGCCTGCCGGGAAGTTGCCGTCGTTGAATTCTTTCGCACTGTTGCCCGAGCCGGCCAGGAGGACCACGCCCTTCTGGGTTGCGCGAGCCATCGCCGCGACATCGAACTCGTCGAATTCGTTGAACCGGCCGCCGCTCAGCGACATGGAGATCACGTCGGCACCGTTCTTCACCGCCCAGTCCACGCCCTGCGACAGCGGACTTCTGACGTCTTCCTGCTGTTCCGGCTTTTCATCATGTTCCCTGTCGTCGAGGACCCGGGCCGTAATGATCCGTGCCTCGGGCGCCACCTTGAGGACATCCGAGACCATGGCCGTGCCGTGGGAGCCGTAGCCCTTATCGCCGGGCTTGAGGCCGTCCTGGTCATAGAAATCGGGGCCTATCTTGTCGACTTTGCCCCGAAGTGCTGGGTGGTTCTGCTCGATGCCGCTGTCCAGCACCGCGACGGTCACCCCCTTTCCCCGGGTGATCTTGTGTGCCGCGGGCAGGTCCAAGGCAGCGGACTCCCAACTCCTGGGAGTGGATTCGGCTGCGGTGGCGCTTCCCGCCGACGAGACGGTGGCGCCGAGGAGCGCGCTGAGCGCCACAGCGGTGATCGCGGCGGTGTGCAGGGGCCGGCACGTCATCGCAGGCCTCCCATCTGCAGGTGGGCCAGGTGGGCGGTGTAGAGCTCCACGAGGTCCTGGGCGTTGGCGTGCCAGGCCTCGCGGTCGGTTTCGTTGCCGCTGATCTGGCCGAATTCGCCTGGCAGTTCGCCCGCGTGGTGGCCGTCCACCGAGCCGATCGCGGCCCCGACCGCGTACGGAATCTGCTTTCCGTGGACGGCCCACAAGTAGGCGCCGCTGCGCTTCCAGGGCTTGCTCGCCAGGGTGCCGGGCACCGGGTACTGGACGACTGCGGGCTCCAGGAGGCGGTAGTCGCTGTACACCTCGCCGACCTTGTCCTTGGGCCCGTTGTCCGCCGGGCCGTCGGGCAACACCACAACGGCGACGGTCGCGACCATGTTCGCCGTGGCGTCGATGTATGTCGCTCGCAGCACGGCCTTGCAGCCCTGCTCCTTCGCCGCCGCAAGGGTCTTGCCGTCCAGCCCCTTGTCGCAGTCGGTGTCCTGAGAGATCCCTTGCCGGAACCACAGCGCCTCGGCGGGGTCGTATGGGTCGCCGAAGTCGCCGCCGCGGCCTCCCAAGAAATCGGGGAAGAACTTGTCGACCGGCTCGTCCCTCCACATAGTGAGGCCGTAGGCGTCGTTGGGCAGCTTCTGCGAAGTCTTGCCGTACGTGTGCACCGTGAACATGCCGCCGCCAAGGAGGAGCAGCGCACCGAAGGCGCCCATCAGCACGCCGAAGACCTTGCGGCCTCGGCCGCTGGACGGCGTACCGCCCTGCGGCGGGATCCACGGGGCCGGGCCGGACGACGGATAGCCCGGTGCCTGTGAGGGTGCTGCGGGCATCGGCTGCTGGTTGTACGGATTCGCGCCGTTCGGAGCCGGCGGATAGGACATCGGCTTACTTCCCTCTTCCCAGGGTGGGGGGCCTCATTCTGGCGGTGCGGCCGCACCCTCTCGGCTTGCGTACATAAAGTAGCCGTCAACTCTGGTGTCAAGAACACTGGGTGCGCGGACCCCTGGCGCAGCAGGACGGTGGCGTAAACGACATAGGCGACCTCGTCGCAAGGGAAATCCGCCGCAGGCACCGCACCCGCAGTGCTCGTGCTGGCAGCAGCACTGCTGCCCGGACCACATGTGGCCGTCGCGGCCGGTGCCGTCGTACCGCTACCCGGTGTCTCCGAAGCCGTGGCATACCCGGCTGGTGTTGAAGGCGGCGTTGAGGTCGAGGTCCGCGCCGTCCGCCGCCGTCGGTGCGGGCAGGGGGCCGTGGCGGGAGTCGCCGGAGAGGTGGAGGGCGAGGGGCAACGCAGCCCCGGATACCGGAGTGCCGGCGGGGGCGGCTTTCTACAAGCCCGGGCGGCGCGAGGTCTGCGGCGCCCGGGCGGCACGCGCCGGACGCGGCGCCGCGTCCGGCGCGCCCACCGCGGTGGAGGAAGCAGGCGCCAACGCCTCGGCCCTAGCTGTGCTGTCCTGACCGCTTGCAGGGCCGCCGAGGCCGCCCCCAGACCCCGCGCGGACTTCACCACCCAATAGCCCAAGGTGGCCCGCCCCTGCGGGGCCTCGCTCACCCACAGCCCGACCGTGCCCAGCGGCCGATCGTCCTCGGCCCGGGCTATCACGAACGGATACCCGCTTCCGCTCGCGTGTCCGTTCCCACTGCCGCTCGACGAACGCCACTCCCTCGTCGTGTGAGTACAGGGCGGGGACGGTGGTGATCAACGGAATGTATGTGTCATCCGCAGCCTCCCGCACCAGATGGAGGTCGTCGAGCCGCCAGGGCCGCAATATCAGCGCGTCACCCGCACGCATGCGCGGCACGTCGGACGGTAGATCCATGGCCCCTATCCTGCCTTAGACGTCGGTTCTTATGGCGTGATCGGGTTATGCCCAGCGCATGCCGATGCGGGAGAGCTGCTCGCGCCGGTCCTCCGACAGCGTCGCGGCCCGGCTGCGCTGGTTGCCGATCCATGCACCGAGCCGGAGCTCTCGCTCCTCCTGGTCCTTGCCGCTGCCGCCCCTCCCGTCGCCGCCGACGACGATCCGTTCGACGTGCTTCCGGGGTACGCGCAGGTGCCCCTCACGTTCGAAGGACTGGCGGGGCCGCCGAAGGACTGCTCGCGGCCATAACCGGTGCGGTCCTCAGCAGCGACGGGCAGCCGGGCCACCGCACCGCTTCGGCCAGCGGCAGGGTTTCGGCAGCTGGCGCGGCCTGCGCGGTAGGAGCGATCGCGGTGGGCAGTAAGGCGAGAAGGACGGCGGCCAGGACGGTGAGGGCAGGGCGCACGGCGGCTCCTTGACGAAGAGCACGAACAGGTGGTGCCTCTTCGTAGCGATCCCTCGTGGCGGCGCGCCCGGGAACCGGGAGCATCATCACCCTGACGAGCGGTAAGTCAGATCGTCGCGGCCGCCCGGACTGCCAGCAGTAGCTAGAAGTGCGTGCCCCATGCCCACCGATACGTCCGGTAGCGATCACCGGTGGTCACTCGAGGATGCGGGGCTTGAGTGCGGTGCCCAGCCGTCCGGCAGAACCGCGCCCGGACCCGCAGGGCTGCGGGAGGGTGCAACGGGTGCTGGGGCGAGAAGCCGGTGGCCGAGTCGGCGAGGACCTTCGTACAGGTAGCTCTCGGCAGTGGCCTTCAAGTCGGCTGGGTCCTGGGGCGTGTCGGGGGAGTGGGGTTGGTCGGCGTCAGTCCGGGCGGCAGTGAGTGCGGCGAGGGCCGGAGCGGGGAGGCCGGGCTGGTGGGGCAGGATGGCCATGGCATCCACGAAGGGGCGGGGCGTGCGGCTGATCATCGACACTGAGACCGACAGCTACGAGCAGGCGATCGCCGCTGTGCAGGCAGCCTACGGACTGCGTCCCAGTGTTCCGGCCGGCTGGCGCGACGCACCGGCGGCCGAGCCCCGCCCCGGCCTGGAAGACCTGGGGGATGACGACCTCGGGGAAGGCTGGACGGACCGACTGCTGTTTCAGATGATCGGGTCCCTGATGCCCGGGGCGCGGGCGGTTCTGCGTCGCATCGTGGAGATGGGCGGCACTGCGTCGTACGAGGACATCCAGCAGCATTTCGCCGAGCACCCGACAGCCCCGATACCGCGGACGAAGATCGGCGGATCTCTGACGAGCGTCAAGGCGGTGCAACGCCGCGTCGGCCCGGCTGGCGCGGGTCAACTGCTTCAGCGGGACGAACAGGCGCGGCTCTACCGCATCGACCGTGCCCTGGCGGAAGGGCTCCAACGGGCCTTTGGTGTCGCTGACTGCCGCCCGGACCTGATGCGCCGTGAGGCAGACAGCTAGGGGGCCAAGCCCGCCTGATCAAATTCCTACGACACCTCGATCTTCCGAGAAGACCGTCTGGCTTCGTGACCGAGAGCTGACACCGTTTGTCGTCGAGTTCGAGCACCACTTGTTGATCACAGAGCCGGAAAATGTCAGCGAGAACTGACACCGCTGTCACCGGGATGGGGCTTTTGTTGCCCCGCTGGACGGCCCTCGCGGAAGGGGCCCGTCACATCGGGAGGGAGAACAGACGCACTGGCTTTGAAGGCCAGCATGCGTTGTCGCGCAGGGGTGTCACCATGGTCCGCAGTGGCATGGTCACCAGGCGGTTTTCGGGTTGTTCGACAAGCACCTCCTTGTCGAGGGCGTGCCATCCGAGGCGCTGGTACAGCGGCACGAGGGGAGGTCGGCAGAACAGGAGCGCGTGCTGAGGCCCCATCGTGCGAGCGTGGTCAAGTGCCGCTGTGACCACGCGCCGGGCCAACCCCTGGCCCTGCATGTCGGGTGCGACGGCCACTCCACCGACGCCTACCACCTCTGTCTCGACATCACCGATCGCAACTGGCAGCCGGAGGAGGCCGGCGTGTGCCACAAGCCGGTCGCCGTGTCTGATACCGAAGTGCTCTTTTTTGGGCAGCCAGGTCAAACCGGCCGCGGCAACACCGAAGGGATCATCGCCGTCACCGAGGATCTCGTGCTGGTCCGTCTTCGTGTACTGAGGAAGCCGCACTACAGCCGGTGCTACAGAGGATTGGTTGTCAGACATCCCCACATGATGATCTCTCTTTCGAGGTCGGGCCAAGTGATCGATCAGCCGCTCACCGGGAGTAGGACTGGTGTGAGAAGCCGTTGCCATACCGATCATGGAGTCTGTCGATCGAACGGGAGTCTCGATCGGGTGATCGCGGGCCCTGCCCGGCATGAGAGCAGGGCCTGACGATGTACGGGGAGTATCCAGGGGAGCGGACGGTCGCGCGCTGCTACGGTCGGGCGCCATGAGCTGGCTTCCCGATGACTTCGTCCACCCCGTCCGGGTACCGCTGCCGGGCGGTGGTCATCACCTGCGGCCGATCCGGGAGGGTGACACCCTGCTCGACTATCCGGCTGTGATGGGTTCGCGCGAGCGGCTGTGGACCATCTTCGGCCCGGCCTGGGGCTGGCCCGCAGCCACCATGACCTTCGAGGCCGACCAGGCCGACCTGTTGCGGCACGAGAAGGAGATCGCCGCGCACCAGTCCTTCAACTACGCGCTGTTCGACGCGGCGGAGACAGCTCTGCTCGGCTGTGTCTACATCGACCCACCGGAGAGGGTCGGCGCGGACGGCGAGATCTCCTGGTGGGTGGTGGACGAGCTGGTGGGCAGCAAGGTCGAGCAGGCCCTCGACGCGCTGGTGCCGCAGTGGATCGCCGCCGACTGGCCGTTCGAGCAGCCGCGCTTCCTCGGCCGCGAGATCTCCTGGTCGGACTGGCTCGCCCTGCCGGAGCATCCCGACACGTAAGTGGTTGTTGCCCGTACCGATCTTGAAGGCTATCGATCGAACGGGGGTCTCGATCGGGTGACTGCGGCGGTTTCCGCGCGTGAAAGCAGGGCCTCCTGGTAGCTCGGGGGTGTGATCCCATTCCGAGTGGTTCCCGGAGGCCCTGTTGTCTTTGTTGTACGTGCCCGAGCACGTTGACTTCCACTCGCCCGCCGTGCCGTGCGATTGCCTCGCGCATGTGTACGGCAACGCGGCCGACCATCCGGACCGGGTGCGCTGGTATTCGTCGGACATGACGGACACGGAGTGGGCGGCCGTCCGGCCGTTGTTGCCGGTGCCGGCCTGGTTCCAGGGGCGGGGTGGACGGCCCGAGGGCTAGCACGCCACGTTGCGGCGGACGATGTCGAGGACGTGTCCGAGGTGCTGGGTGGTCAGTCGGTGAGGTGACCGGTGTAACCGCCGTCGGCCCAGACCCGCGTCAGCCGCCGGAGGTGCTTCTTTGCTGCGGGCAGCAGGATGCGGGCAGCGTCCCGGTCGGTCGCGGATGCCGGTGTGACCAGCACGGCCAGAAGCAGTCCGAGGGTGTCGGTGAGCAGATGTCGTTTGCGCCCGTTGATCTTCTTCCCGGCGTCGTATCCCTGTGAAGCGAGGGTGACGGTGGTGTCCGCCTTCACCGACTGCGAGTCCACGACCGCCGCGCTCGGCTCCGGGCGGCGGCCCTCAGCCTGGCGGACGGCCTCGCGCAGCCGGTCGTGCAGCTCGGCCACCAGCCCCGCCTCCCGCCAGCGGGCGAAGAAGGAATACACCCGCGGCCAGGGCGGGAAGTCGGACGGCATCGCCCGCCACTTGATGCCGTTGTCGACGAGGTAGCGCACCGCGTCGATCATCTGCCGGTGGCAGTAGCCCTCCGGACGGCCACCCCGGCCCGCCAGCCATCCCGGCACCGGCAGCAGATCCCGCACCAGTGCCCACTCCGCATCGCTCATGTCCGAGCCGTACCGGGGTCGGCGCTCCGGCCGGTCGGCCGCGTTCCCGAACCGATGGGCGAGACAGTCACACCCAGGAGTGGACGGACTGGACCCGGCAACCACGACCACGCGACACTTCGACAACAGGGCCTCTTGTTTCTCGCTGGACTCGACAACCGCGAGCTACCAAGAGGCCCTTCCTCTATGCCCCACCACCCAACATGTCACCCGATCCAGGACCCGTTCGAACCAGACCGAGCGCACGACCGGATAGCGAACTGCCAGTTAGTGCTGTGAGGGTTTGGCCGGTGGGAGGGCCTTTTGCATGCGGATGAGGAGGGCCTTGGCTGCCGGAGTGGTGGGACCGTCCGTCGGCCATGCGAGAGCAATCCGGCCGCGGAGGCGGGGGGAGGTCAGGGGGAGAGTGCGGAGGCCGAGAGCGGCTGCGGCTTCGGACGGGATCTCCGGGAGGATGGCAACTCCGAGGCCGCGGGCGGCGAAGCGTGTCAGCAGGCTCGGCGCGGCGGCCTCGAAGGCGATGCGTGGCTGGAAACCGGCCTGTCGGCAGGCGCGTTCGAGTGCGCCTCGTATGCCGGTGCCGCGTGGAAGGCTGATGAGTGGGCGGTCGGCGAGCGCGGCCAGTGGGAGTGCTGTGCGGCCGACGGGGAGGAGCAGTGGATCCTGCGGGGTCATGGCGGCGACCAGTGGAGTGTCGATCACGATTTGGAGGCTGGTGCCCGGCAGGGGATCGTCGTCGGTGACGCCGACGATGGCGAGGTCGAGTTCACCGCGACGCAGGGCGGTGAGCATGCGTGCTGAAGTGTCCTCGGTGAGGGAAATCTCCACCTGCGGGTGCTCGTCGTGGAAGTCGGCGAGCAAGGCGGCCAGGTCGTACTCGTCGGTGGCGGCCCCTGAGACGACGCCGATGGTGACATGTCCTCGTACCAGACCGGTGAACTCGTCCACCGTCTGCCGCATCCCCTCGATGGCCGCAAGTGCTGCCCGCGCATAGGGAAGGACAGCCTCGCCCGCTTCGGTGGTGGTCACCCTTCGACCGGACCGGTCCAGCAGGGGTTGCCCAAGTTCCCTCTCCATCTGCCGGATCTGGGCACTCACCCCCGGTTGCGCAACATGCAGGCGGGCCGCGGCGCGGGTGAAGTTGGCTTCTTCGACGACGGTGAGGAAGTACTGCAGCTGGCGGAGCTCCATAAGCGGAGATGCTAGTTGCGAGCATTACTGTCTCTTGGACTGCTGGCCCAGCGTCCGAGATGCTGGTGATCATGAAGAGCGCAGCGGTGGACGTTCGTGCCGAGATCGCGGCCGAGAGGCGCGAACTGGCGGACGTGCTGGACGGACTGACCGATCACCAGTGGGATGCGCCGACCTTGTGCAGCGGGTGGCGGGTGCGAGAGGTCGCCGCACACATGAGCATGGGATTCAGGTACTCGTTCGGCAGGACGGCGCTGGAGCTGGCTCGGTCGGGAGGCAACCTGCACCGGATGACCGACCGCGTCGCGCGCCGCGACGCCGCTGTCCGGAGCTCCTGCTGCTTGCCTACGGGCGCAGGCTCCCAGCGGTGCGCGCAGACGACCGATGCCGACGCGGTCCCACGAGCTGAACCGCAGTCGAGATTCGACAGTTGCTGATGCCCAAGGTGAGCCCCAGTGGCTGTCCACGTGGCGTGGCCGCCCGGACGGCGCGGTGGGCGAACCTGCAGAGAGAAGGTGGCGTGATGAAGTACTCGCACGACGACGAAGAGCTGGTGAACCAGCCGATCGGGTACTGGACGTGGGCCGCGAACAAGACGCTTACGGCGTACGTCAGGGGGCGGCTCGCGGCCATCGGAATCACACAGCCTCAGTGGTGGGTGCTGCACCAGGTGCTGCACAGCGAAACCGGGGCCACGCGGGACGAGGTGATCAGTGCCCAGCAGGCCAACCTGGACGTTGGCGCCGGCCTTGCTCCCGACATCGACCTTCTGGTGGAGCGGAAGCTGCTCGTGCTGGATAGGACCGGCCGACTCCAGATCACCGACGAAGGCAGGGCGCTGCACCAGCGCGCCGCCGAGACTCAGCGCGCCAGCCGGACACAGGTGCACACGGGTATCCCGGACGAGGAATACCTGATCACCCTGAAGGTACTGCAACGCATGATGCGCAACGCGGGTGGAGACATGCCCCCGGGGTGATGATCGACCGCCCCACCTGTTGGAACGAGCAGATCCTGCGGTTGTTTAAGGTCCTCGCTCTCGTGATGCCGATGTTCCTGCCCCCATCCGGGGGCAGGAACATCGGCCAGCGGTGCGAACGTCACGGCTTCAGCATCCCCGACGCCACCGCCACGCCCCTCGTCCCCGGCCTGCAGACCGAGGGCGACGACCTGTCCGCCGGGCCCGTGGTGACCATCGTCAGCCACGACATCCTCCGCTTCCGCAAACGACCCGACGGCCCCCGCGTCATCCTTTCCACAGCGACCTTCGAAGGACGCCTCCGCGTCACCGACCCCGACACACTGCGCGCCTCCCTCCTCGGCGGCATCGGCCCCGCCAAGGGCTACGGACAGGGCCTGCTCACCCTCGCCCCGCTCCACACCACCGAGGCGAACCATGGCTGAACCCTGGTGGCGCACCGGACCGCAGGACCTCCACCGGCTCGAGGACCGCATCACGAGCCAGATCGCTATGAAGATCATTTCTCAGGGCCGCTTGTTCTGGTTGCGCTCTCCGAGAAACAGCGGCACAGCGAACATGAGCACCACCTGTCCGGCCAGCAGCCAGCTGAAGGTGAGGTGGTTGATCAGCAGCGGGATCCCGAGAAGGGCGGCGATCAGGAATCCGCCCTTCAGCGAGCGCATGAACCCGCCCACGATCAGCGCTAACACCAGCAGCGCCACCATAAACAGGGGCGTGAATACCGTGGCGGTGACCATATGTTCATTCTCCCATCGGTGGTGGGCCCACCTCACGCGAGGCGGGCCCACCGGGTGGTACTCAGTCGTCGATGGTCTCCGGGTCCAGCTTGATGTCCAGGCCGAAGCAAAGTTCGCCGGCTTGGGGTTGTCGCCCGTTGCCACCGTGTCCGGTGTTGATCGTGCAGTAGCGTCGTCACAACGCACTCAGAAATCCCGTAGCTGCGAGCGCGGCCCGGTGTCGGGGCCAGCGTCGGCATACGGCAGGAGGATCGGCCCTGTTCGCCGCCTGCAGACCGCCCTGGTGAAGGCATCGGCCGAGGAGAGCTTCCGGCGCACGCTCGTCTTCCACCACATGGTCAAGGAAGCTGTGAGTGGGCGGTGGGGTGGCAGCGGGTGGGTGTCAGCGTAATCGCGAGTGGATGTCCTGTTAGCGGGTGCAGGACGGGGCTGTGGTCGCTGTCATGGGGTGACCAAGCGGATGTTGTGGTGTGGCTAGCAGGTTGGTTGCTGGCTGTCATAGCTCTCGCTGTTCCTGTGTGAGGGGCTGGCGGGGTCGGGTGGGCTGAGGCCCATGACGGCTTCGGGGGTTTCGGCGGGTGGGGCCGAGGCGGGATCGGTTGCTGGTGTGCCGGCCGGGGGTGTGCCGTTGGCGCGGGTCTGGCGGCTGTCGGCCCCCGACGCCCCGGTGTTCCGGCACGAATTGAACAACCAGCAGCCGTACGGCCTGGAGTGGGACCCCTCGCGACCGATCCTGCGCTACCTGGAAGGCGGCACGGTCCACTCCCTCGACCTGGGCGCGGCCGTCACCTCCGCCTGGCAGGAGCGTCCGTTCGACAAGGTCCTGCTGAGTCCCGACGGTCACACTCTCGCCACCGCCCAGGTCTCCGGTACCCGTTACATCGTTCAGCTCCGCTCCACCCGCGACGGCCGCGTCCTTCGCACCCTGCCGACGCCGGCCCAACCGGTATCCCGCGACCCCCGTGTGCCTGTCGCCCCGCAGGAGACCGTGCCGTTGATGGCGCTCGACGCCCACGGCACGACGTTCGCCTACGGGGTCTTGGCACCAGGTGGGGAAGCGTCGCCCCAACGGCTGACGGTCTGGGACGTACGGCACGAGCGCGCCCGAGCCGAGCCGAACCTGGCGACCGCCGCGACGGGCCCCGTGGTGGCCATGGCCGTCGGCCCGTCCGGCCGTACCGTTTACACCGGCCGGGTCTCGTCCTCCGGCGACCTGAACACCGACACCGAGGCCTGGGACACCGCACGCGCCCGCCGCACCCGAGTGCTCAACGAACTGTCCGGCCTGGCGCTGGCCGTCCGCCCCGACGGACGCCTGCTGGTCGGGGACAGCCGCTGGGCTGCCCTGCCCTCGGGCCCAGTGAACGACCGAAACCTCGTCCTCGGCGACGAGGTCGGCGCCCTCTCCTTCAGCGCCGACGGCTCGCGGCTGGCCGCGGGCGACGCCAAGGGCAGGGTCGCCCTGTGGGACGGACGGGTGCGACAGCGCGCCGGCATCCTGCGCAACGTCTTCCCGGCCCACCCAGGCGAGAACCCGGAACAAATCGCGCACAGCCCCGACGGCCGCACTCTGGCCGTCGGCGGCGACGCGGGCACGCTTCAGCTGTGGGACACGGAGAGCCGGCAGCCCCTGGGAACCCCGCTCACCACGGCCGGCGACGCGATCGAATCCCTGTCCTTCAGCCCGGACGGCACCACCGTGTACGCGGCCGGCGCACATGTCCCGCTGCAGCGCTACATCAGCGAGCCGGGGCGTGCGGTCGACGACGTCTGCTCCCGCGCGGAAGGCGCCGGCTTGACGCGCGCACAGTGGCGGACGTACGTCGGCGATGTGCCGTATCAGAGGGTCTGCGGCCAGTACTACGGCGTCTCTGTCTCGGCTTCAGCCACGCCTCGGCGATGTCACCTGACAAACGCTCGACGCCGTGCAGCCCGACTGGAGTGCTCACCCGGCCTCGGCGGCGGAAGAGGGCGCGAGCCCGCGCTCCGCCGAGGCTTCCGTGCCGGCCACCGTCATCCTGAGCAGGGGCAGCGAGGCGACGAAGGTTCCCAGCGCCAGGACGAGGCCGAGGACGTCCGCCCCGGCGGCGTCCAGGACGGCCCCGACGGCCAGCGGTCCGATGCCGGTGCCCAGGGCGCCCGCGCCGCTGAGGGAGGCGACCAGGCGTCCGGTTGGGTCGATGAGCGCCGCGGCGGCCAGCATCTGCACCAGGACGGCCAGTTGGCAGGTCTGCCAGAGGACCGCCGCGACCGTGAAAAGCGCGGGGTTGTGGGTGAGGACCAGGCCCGCCATCGCGAGGGCCTGCGCCGTGACGAAGACGGCCATGGACCGCATGCGCCCGAAGCGCCGTGCCGCAACGGGGCCCACCGCCGCGCCGACGAGCGCCACGACGCTGGAGATCGCGAGGACGGCCGACACGGCTGAGTGGGACATCCCGGTGTGCTGGCGTCCCAGGACCGAGGCGTACGACCACGCGCCCTGAGTGACGGCCCACAGCAGCGCGGTCCCCAGGAGCAGAACCACCGACGGCCTGGCCGATGTCGCCTCTCCCGAACCGGCGGACCCGGCGTCCGGAGTCGAGGGAAGGTCCGGAAGCCGGCGTATCAGTGGCCACGCCAGGAGGCAGCACAACGCCATGAGCAGGAAGCCGGTGCCCTCGCCGAGGTCGTGGTTGGCCGCGGGGACGCCCATGATCAGCAGTGCTGTCACCCCGACCGTGCCGGAGATGGTGACGGCGGACGCCCTGTCGGCGTCGTCGGTGGCGGCGAGCGCCGCGGTGGCTGCCGCGTAGATCGCGCCGAGCCCCGCGCCAAAGACCAGGTTGGCCAGGATCAGAGTCACCGGGCCGGTGGCCGCTGTCGCTCCCAGGAAGCCGGCTCCCGCGAGCGCCAGCCCGAAACGGGTCATCAGCACCCGCCCCGGCCGCGCTGCCCGCTTGGCCAACAGCAGCGTCACCACCGCCGTTGCCATCAGCTGGGTCGCGGCCACGAGCCCGGCGCCGGAGTCCGACAACCCGAAGCGTGACGCGAAGTCGTCGACGAACACGGGCATCACGTTCGCCCCGCCGTTGCCTAGGGTGATTCCGGCGATGAGCGCCACCGCCACGCCGAAGGTCAGAGCGGAGCCGCTTCGCGCGCTCACCGGCCGCTCCTCAGGGCGAAGTTGGGGCCTACCGGCGTTCCTCGGCGGTGCGCCGAGTGTGCAACAAGCATGAGAGCCTCACGAGTCAGGGGGCAGGAGCCGCGTTTCGGGGGCACGGGCCACGGACGTGTCGGACGTCGGTGGTGCCCGTCGATCGGGGGTTCGGTGCGGTGGGTGTCGGCCACCGCGATGCGGGCAGTCAGCCGGCCCAGACGTCTTCCACGTAGTGGCCCGACTCGATCAGGGCGGCAAGCCAGGCGGTGGCCTCGTCGTCGCCCGCGCCCGTGAACTTGCGGTAGATCGCCATGAACGCCTCCCGCACCGCCGGCGCCATGCGACGGCCGTCTCCGCAGATGTAGACGCGTCCGCCGGCCTCCAGTACCGCCCAGACCTCGTCACTCTCCTTCGCGATGCGGTCCTGGACGAAGCGCGCCCCGTCCTCAGGAGCGCAGGAGAAGGTGGGCCGCATGCTGACAGCACCGGCTGCCTCGGCCGCCTCGAACTCCGTACGGTGGAGGTAGTCGACGTCGGGGTGGTCGCAGCCGAAGTAGCACAGCAGCGTTCCGGTCGACCGGGTGTGGTGACGGTCGAGGACCGCGCCGCGGAAGGGCGCCAGACCGGTGCCCGCGCTGACCAGGATCACCGGCACCGACTCGTCCTGCGGCAGGCGGAAGGCCTCACTGCAGGGCAGCACCCTGGCCTGCACGCTGTCGCCCGCCTTCACGGTCTGGAGATAGTGTGAGGCGATGCCGTGGAACGTGCCCTCGCCGCCACGGTGGGGCGCCGCGAGCAGCGACACCATCAGGTCCACCTCGCCGGGTGCCGCTTCGGTGGACGAGGAGATGGAGTAGTGGCGCGGGCGCAGGACGGGCAGCAGCTCCAGGAAGCGTTCGAAGGGCAGTTCGCAGGCGCGGTAGCGCTCCAGCAGGTCCAGGACGCTGCGTCCGGCGGCGGTCACCTGCTCCCCGAAGGTCTCCACATCCGCCGCCGCGAGTTCGGCCAAGGGCCGCTTCTCGGGCGGGCAGGCGGTGTGCTCGGCGAGCACGGCGACCTGTTCCTGGGTGGCGGCATCCTGCAGTTCCACGAAGTCGGTCAGCAGGCGGCGCACGGTCAGCGGCCGGTCGACGGGCAGGGCGTTGCGGCTACGGCGACGGGCGCGCAGCCGGACCGTACGGTCCAGGTCGAGGCCGAAGCGGTCGGCCACCCGCTGGACGAGGGTGTCCGGGTTGCTGGGGAGGACGGCCAGGTGGTCGCCGGTGCGGTAGGTGACGCCGTCTGGCAGCCGCAGCCTCAGAAATCGCTTGGAGCGGCCCAACTCGTGGTTCACGTCGACGAGTTCGTACGCGTCGAGCACCTCCATCGGCTGCACGCCGTGCCGTGCCGCGAGCCCGCCGATGACCGAGTCGGTCGCGTCCTCCAGCTCGTACAGTCCGCTCTCCTGGTCGGCGGCCGGCTCGGCCTCCTGTGCTTCTCCGACGGCTCCGTACCGCTCCAGCAGGGTGGTCCACAGGTCGCCGGTCCAGCGGTCCACGGTGCTGGCGAAGTCGCCGGCGGCGTCCGCGGCGCCGCGCTCAAGGAGTGAGGTGGCGCCCGCGGCGGTGAGCCGCTCGTCGATGAGAGTGGGGACGCGCTGGTAGGTGGCGGCCCAGTTGCGGTCGCCGACGCCGAGTACGGCGTACTGGAGGCCGTCGAGGGCGCCGGGCTCCAGACCCTCCAGCCATGCGACGAAATCCGTGGCGTCGTCGGTGGGCCTGCCGTTGTAGGAAGCGGCCACGATCACCACCGGGCCGGCATCGGTGGTGAGTTTGTCCACGGCGTCGTTGAGGGAGGCGACGGACGGGGCGAAGCCGCGCTCGTCGCCCTCCGCCGCCAAGTCGTGCGCGATGCCCGCGCAGGTGCCCAGGTTGGAGCCGTGCAGGAGGGTCAGCGCGGTTCCGGTGGCACGCCGGACGGCGGGCCGGTCCCGGTCGGCGGGAGCGCTGCTCGCGGCGACGGCCGCGGAAGTGGGCAGGCGTCGCTCCCCGCTGGTGCGCCGGGCCAGGTTCAAGGTGAACTCGTCGGGCTTGAGAGTGAGCGACTGCTTGATCTTCAGCTGGTAGTTGGTGTGGTCGATCAGGCGGTAGCGGTGGATCACCAGCGCGAGGACCAAAGTCGCCTCGTGCAGCGCGAACTGGCGGCCGATGCAGGCGCGTTCGCCGCTGCCGAACGGCTTGAACAGGTGAACCGGCCGCTCCTCCTCCCGCTCGGGCAGGAACCGGTCGGGGTCGAACAGCTCGACGTTCTCGCCCCAGGCGGGGTCCCGGTGCAGCTGCGGGATGAGCACCTGGATCGACTCGCCCTTGCGCACGGCGTACTTCCCGCCGATGACGGTGTCCTCAAGCGGCTCCACGGCGTACGCGGGGGCCGTCGGCCACAGGCGCAGGCCTTCGTTGAGCACCTGGCGGATGTACGTCAGCTTGCCGATGTCCCCGTATGCCGGCTCGGGCGCGTCCGAGTCGCCCCACAGCGCGTCGACCTCGGCCTGAGCGCGTGCGAGCACCTCAGGGTGCTTGGTCAGGTAGTACAGGGCGAAGGACAGGGCACCGCTGGTGGTCTCGTGGCCGGCGATGAGGAACGTGATCGCCTGGTAGCGGATGTTGACGTCGTCCAGGCGCTCGCCCGTGACGGCGTCTTGGGTGTGCAGCATCCGCCCGAGCAGGTCGTCGGTGCTCTGGTCACCGGAGGCCCGGCGCTCTCGGATCACGTCGTCGACCAGGTCCTTCATCAGGGTCACGTCGGCGCGGAACTGCTCGGCCTGCCTCCACTTGAACAGCTCGGTGCCGGGGATGGACGCCCCCTTGGCCTGGGCGAAGCCGAGCGCCCTGGACAGGGCGGTGACGAAGGGGTGGGGCTCCTCGCGGCTGAAGGACTCGAAGTCGTAGCCGAAGCCGCACAGACCGATCGTGTCGAAGGTCAGCCGTGTCATGTCGTCGGCGACGTCCACGGTCTCCGTGCCGGCGGACCGGTCCCACTTGCCGATCAGTTCACGGGCGACCTTGAGCATCGTCGAGTGGTAGCCGCGCATGGCGCCGAGGGAGAACGCGGGCATCAGGACGTCGTGCGCCTTGCGCCAGTTGGGCTCGTCGTTGAACGCGGTGAAGAGTCCGTCGCCGCCGATCTCCCGGAGGATGACGAGGTCGGGGTGCACGTTCTTGCGGAACCGGCTCTCGTCCGCCAGCTCGGTGACGAGGTCGAGGCCGGAGGCGAAGTTGATCTCGGTGCCGAAGATGCGGAGCTTGAACAGCGGCCCCAGCTCCTTGGCCTCCTTCATCACGTGGAGCAGGCCGTCGGCGCCACCGGGGATGTCAAAGGCGTGGCCGACCAAAGGCAGGGCGGGACGCTGGGGGATCGGCTCGGTTCCGCGCGGGGTCTCGTGGGTCACGGGCTTGCCTTTCGTTCGGCGCAGGCTGTCGCTGGCCAGAACCATACGAGCGACCTTGTCATCCGACAAGGTCGCTCGATTGTGTTGGTCGACATAGTCGATTGACGGAACGATCGGAGGCCTGAAGACGTCCGGCGGGGACAAGAGTCGGGCAAACGCCTCTGCACCTCGCACCCAAGACACCCCTGCCGCAGCAGCGATATTGTCGAGTGACCTGTTCACTAGACTGAGTCGCATAGGATGCAGGAATGGCTCACGTTTCCGCGGCGGAGCGCCGCCCACAACTGATCAAGGCGGCCATCGACCTGATGACCAGGGAAGGTGTCGCCGCCGGCAGCACCCGCGCCATCGCCGCGGAGCTGGGTGTGGCACAGGCGACCGTGCACTACACGTTCGGCACGAAGGAAGACCTCTACCGTGCCGTCATGGAGCAGCTCACCGAGGACCTGGTCGCCCAGGTGGAGCAGACCGCACCCACGGACGCGAGCTTCGAGGAGACCATCGTCACGCTCGCCGAGGCCCTTTGGGACACCGTGCTGCAGCAGCCCGCGTCACATCAGCTCCTCACCGAGCTGACCATGTTCGCCTTGCGCACGCCTCGTCTGAGGGAGGCACTGCACAGCCACTACAGCGGGATCTCGGCAGTGACGGCAAAACTGATCAGCGACGCCGCCGAACGCACCGGCCACCAACTGGCCCAGCCCGCCGAGACGATCGCGAGGTTCTTCCTCGCGGGCTTCGACGGACTGACGATGCAGCACCTCTCGCTGCCGGACGAGGAGGCCGAAAGGGTCTGCCTACAGGCTTTGGTCTCGGCCGTCGTGGCCATGGCCTGAGGTGACTCCGTGGCTGAACCGGCCACATGCCGACACCCCGCCGGACGAGCTCCCCCTACCCGGACACGAGTTCGCCCGCCACATCAACTACCTCCTTGCCGCGGAAGACCGCCCCTCCATCTGGGACAGCCGCCCCAGCCGCTCCACGCCCGGCCCGTACACCTCCCCGGACACCAGAGGAGCCGACCGTGAGCACAGGCAGACCATCCCCGAGCAGCTGGACACCGCGAAACGCTGAACACGTCGGCACAAGATCCCATGGGAGTTGACGGCCAGCAGGAGGGCCGACCCCCAACAGGGCCGGCCCCTCATCCCCATCTGCCCGACTACTCGGTCTGGCTTCCCACCGCGCGGACGAGGCTTAGCATGGTTTGCCGGTTGCGCGCACCTGGTGCTGGCCGAGCCGTGCTGACAGACGCTGGCTGCGGGCGCTCGGCGAGGGCGAGGCCTCAAATGGGAGCGGACCGGTGCCCAATCCGCAGAGCGGGTGGCAAGGGCACCGGCCAACCAAAGACCCTCACGAAGAGGAACTCCGCCTCCAGCATATCGGGCCACAGGCTCCGCAGGCCTGCCCGCTGAACTCGCGACCGCCCGTCCCCCGCGTCGGCTGGCAAGGTCCGGATCTTGCGTCCGGTGCCGGGCTCACCGCTCGGAACATCCCCTTGGGCGGGGAGGACGGAGTCCTCGACCACTTCGGCGTCCTCATCGGCGGAACACCCCCACGTCGGCAGGGATGACCGAGCCGCGTGGCTCGAGCGCGAGCTCGAAACCGGAACACCCCCGCCTCGGCGGGGAGGACTCCTCTCGCCTTCGGGCGGGAGGAGGCCCTTTCGGAACACCCCCGCGTCGGCGGGGAGGACCGAGCGTGGGCATGGCCCGCCGTCCTCGACCTCGGAACACCCCCGCGTCGGCAGGGAGGACTGGCCCAGGCTTTCGAGGACCCTCGACGGAGACGGAACACCCTCGCGTCGACGGGGAGGACTGCCTGAGGTTGTGCTCGGCCTGTGGGGGCTGCGGAACACCCCCGCGTCGGCAGGGAGGCCCAGGACGAGGAGCGGACCGACGATGAACACGACGGAACACCCCCGCGACGGCGGGGAGGACTCGGAGCCGTCCACGGCCCGGATGCTGAATTCCGGAACACCCCCGCGACGGCGGGGAGGACCCGGGCACCGAGCATCGCGCGAATCTCCTCGTGCGGAACACCCCGAGACGGCGGGGAGGACCGCCCTCCCTGTTCTGGGCGCCCCCGACCTCACCGAACCCCCCACCGCGACGGCGGGGAGGACGCGCGCACCCGGATACTGTCAATGGTGATCATCGGAGCACCCCCGCGACGCTGGGAGGACACGTCGTCCAGAATCGTGCCGCCGTTGAAGGGCGGCACACCCCAGTGTCGGCGGGAGGACGACGGCGCGACCCTGCAGCGCACCTGCCGGGACGGATCACCCCCGCGTAGGCGAGGGGGACGTCGGCAGCCGCGGCTGCCCGTACGACTGTGGCGGAACACCCCCGCGACCGCAAGGAGGGCGACCAGCCGACGATCCGCCCCACACAGCTGATCGGAACACCCCCGCGTCGGCGGGGAGGACCGCGTACTGGCCACGGCGCGGGCTACGGAACACCCCCGCGTCGGCGGGGAGGTGGGGCGCGCAGGCTGGAGGAGGACGACACGCGTTGGGAAACATGGCGTCGGATCGAAGGGCACGTTCCCGCCTGTCCTACGTGTTCCACATTTGTCGACTATGCTTCCCTCGGAGACTCGGAGGGAAGAGGCATCCTGCAGCTACTGCGGTCGCCGGCACTCGCGAGGCGCCTCCTGACCGAGGCAGCCTCGGCCGACAAGGGACCGCAGGCTTACATCCCCGGCACCGGATTCGTGATCTCGCTGCAAGCTGCTCTGGAAGCGGTCGAGAGAGGGCCCGAACCCAGGCATACGCCCGGGCCCGGCCCAAGGAGGTGCCTGTGATGACCGCACAGACATTGCACGCCACAGGGGACACCTGGCAGATGCTGACGTGCCGTTCAGCGCCGGGCGGCGCTCAGCCCTTACTGCAGTGGCTTTGTTCACGACGTTGAGCAGCGATTGTTCACGAGATTGGGAGGCACCTGGAGGCCGTCGAGATTCGAACGAGCCCAGCCACCCGAGCCGAGGGCGGACGCCGGGTCCATGTCGACGGCGCGATTCTCGGCCGTGCCTTCGGCTCCGGTGATCACCTGGTGTATCTGCACAGGGCCAGCCTGAACCCCGATGACATCGATCTGGGCGAGGGCCTACTGAACGAATGGCGCAGCGGAGGGCCGACCCTCTGGACCCGCGGAACACGAGCGCAGCAGTACGGGCCGCCACCCAGGGAGAGGCGACCCGTACCAGCGCGCCGGGGACCACTGGCGACCGCGCCCGGGGACGGGTCAGCTGACTGTGACCGCGTCTTCTTCGCGCACCGGGCGGGTTGGTTGTCCTGCCCGGTGCGTGGGGTGGTGTCAGGCGTTGGTGTCGTCGTGTGCGAGGTTGCCGCCCAGTTCGCGGGAGGCTTCGGCCTGGGCGAGGAGTTCCTGGGCCTTGGCGGTGACGCCCTCGATGGCGTCGGCGCCGGCGACGAAGCGCAGCGGCGGCTGGTCCTGGCCGGCAAGGGTCAGCAGGGCGTGGGCGAGCTTGGCGGGGTCGCCGGGCTGCTGGCCGTTGATGCTCTTCCAGGCTGCGACCGTGGCGGTGGTGCGCTCGGCGTAGTCGTCGATGGTCGGCTCGGGCCAGGTGGTGGAGGCGTCCACGAGCAGCTCGGTGCGGAAGTAGCCGGGCTCGACGATGGTGGTGCGGATGTTGTACGGGGCGATGTCGTGGTGCAGGGCTTCCATCCAGCCTTCGACGGCGAACTTGGACGCGGCGTAGGCGGAGGTGAACTCCGTGCCGACCTGACCGGCGAGCGAGGAGATCGTGATGACGTGGCCGTCGCGCTGGCTGCGCATGACGGGCAGGACGGCGCGGGTAACGTTCATCGGGCCGAAGAGGTTGGTCTCGATCTGCTGCCGCATGTGCTCCGGGGAGACCTCTTCGAAGTAGCCGGCGAAGAAGTTCCCGGCGTTGTTGATCAGGACGTCGATGCGGCCGAAGCGGTCAACCGCAGCCTGAGCGGCCGCGTGCGCGTCGTCCAGGCTGGTGACGTCCAGCTTGGTGACCAGCAGGTTGTCCCGCGGGCCGCCCAGGGTCTTCTCTACCTCCTCGGGGCGACGGCCGGTGGCGACGACCTGGTGGCCGGCCGCGAGGGCCTGGCGGACGATGTCCGTGCCGAGACCGCGTCCGGCACCGGTGACGAAAATGACCTTGCTCATGAGGGATCCTTCTCAGGTGCCCCGTGCGGCACCCGGCGGGTTGGGGAAGTTGGCGGGTTGCGTTGGCCAGGCTGTGGCGGGTCGGTGGTGGAGGTGCTCACGCCTGTTCGGTGGGCATGATCCACAGCTCGCCGACGGCGGCGTGGCGGGGACGGGTGACCATGTAGGCGACGCCGTCGGCGATGTCCTCGGCGGCCAGGACCTCGGTCCCCTCGAAGTAGGGGTCGATCAGTTCACCGCGGACTTTGGGCTTGTTGTGCGTGCCCAGTTCGCTCTCCACGGCGCCCGGCTCCAGAACACCGACGCGCACGTGGCGCTCGGTGACTTCCTGGCGCAGGGACTCGGTGAAGGCGTGCACCCCGAACTTGGTGACGTTGTAGACACCGAAGCCCCGGCTCGCCACCCGGCCCGCGTACGAGCCGATGTTGACGATGTCGGCGACCTGGCGCGGGTCCTGTTCGGCGGCCTTCAGCAGGTGCGGCAGGGCGGCGCGGGTGGTGTAGAGCAGACCCTGGACGTTGACGGCGATCATGCGGTCCCACTCCTCGGCATCCGCGTCGACGACGGGCCCCAGAAGCATCAGGCCGGCATTGTTGACCAGGGTGTCCAGCCGTCCGAACCGGTCGACGACCTGCTGTACGGCGTCCTCGGCCTGGAGGCGGTCGGTGATGTCCGCCGCCACCACCGCAGCGGTGCCACCGGCCAGCTCGATCTCAGCGGCAAGAACTCCCAGGCGGTCCTTGCGGCGGGCCACAAGCGCCACCGAGGCCCCGTGCTCGGCGAGCCGACGGGCGGTGGCAGCACCGATACCGCTGCTCGCGCCGGTGACGAGAGCGACGGTGCCGGTCAGTTTCGAACCCATGGGGGGTGTCCTCTTCTCCAGACGTACGGCGTAAGGGCACACGGCGGGCAGCGGCAGCGACGATCTCCGACAGCCGTCACGGCGCGTACTTCTCGAATGATCAGTGCCGTGCACCGGGCCCGCTATCCAGGCAACCACCCACGAACGCTCCGTGGGCCGCCGTAAAGGGCACCGCTCTTCCAGGGGTCTGCCAGTACCCCCTTCAGCACGCTGACCTGCCAGGTACCGCCGTACCGTGGACCCATGGACCGCAGCAGCGAGATCCGCGAGTTCCTGCGCACCCGCCGGGCCCGGATCACCCCCGAACAGGCCGGCCTCGCCCCGCACGGCGGCCCCCGCCGCGTGCCGGGGCTGCGCCGCGAGGAAGTCGCCCAGCTCGCCGGAGTCAGCGTCGACTACTACGTCCGCCTGGAACGGGGCCGCACCCAGGGCGTCTCCGAAACCGTCCTGGAGGCCGTCGCCCGCGCCCTGCACCTGGACGAGGCCGAACGCGCCCATCTCTTCGACCTCGCCCAGCCCACCGCCGCCACCCGGGCCCGCCGCAAGCGCCCCCTCGCCCCCCAACGGGTCCACCCGGTCCTCTACCGCACCCTGGACTCCCTCAGCGTCCCCGCGGTGGTCCAAGGGCGGCGCACGGACGTCCTGGCCGCCAACCGGCCCGCCCACGCCCTCTACACCGACTTCGAAGCCCGACCCCGCCGCGAACGCAACTTCGCCCGCTACGTCTTCCTCGACGAGGCCGCCCGCGCGCTGTACGCAGACTGGGAGCGGGTCGCCGGCGACTGCCTGGCCATGCTGCGCCTGTACGCCGGACGCCACCCCGACGACCCGCAGCTCACCGAGCTGATCGGGGAACTGTCCCTCCACAGCGACACCTTCCGCCGCATGTGGGCCGACCACGACGTCCAAGCCCACACCACCGGCACCAAACGCCTCCACCACCCGCTCGTCGGCGACCTCACCCTCGACTACCTGGTCCTGGCCGTCGAAGGCGACCCCGAACAGACCCTCACCATCTACACCCCCGAACCCGCCTCCCCCTCCGCCGAAGCCCTGGCCCTCCTCGCCAGCTGGACCGGCACCTCCGCCTCCCGGCCGCAGGCTCCCGAAGAGACACACAACCCGGCTGGCTGACCCGAGAGCTCCCGCCACGCAACGGCACCGAACCCCAGCGGGACGTCGGCCCGGCGAGGTTCCGCATGATCGTTCTCATTGATAACCGCCGCTGGACCGATGTTCCCCGAGGCCGTAGTCAGCGAACTCACCTCGACGCTCTCGCACCAGCAGGAGGATTCGAACAGTCACCAGCCTTCCTGCCTCCCGAAGTAGTGAACATCTGCTGCTCGTTCTCGTGAACAAAGCCACAACGCCCTCCGACGTCGGCGGAAACGGTTCTCGCCCCTTACCGAGTCCGGGAGGCCGCCAGACAGCAGCGACGCCCGATGTTCCGAGTGAGTACGGGGGCTCTCCTGTTCACGGTGAGCCATCGGTTTCCTGGAGTGTTAATCACCGCCCGCCATCGCAAGAGGGAAGCGTCTCTGACAGGGCTCGATACGCCCTCTACGCTGCCGCGCATGGCACGCACATGGACAAGACTCCACGAACACCTCGGATGCCCGCCCGGACCTCTCACCTTCGACATGGTCCGCCAGGCCGCGGCGGACAACCTGGAGGAGTCCGACGACCTGGACTGGAAGGAGATGCTTCCCCAGCCGCCCCGGGACGGCCGGTGGAACGAGTTCGCCAAGGACGTCGCCGCCATGGCCAACACCCGTGGCGGGCTGATCATCTTCGGCGTCCAGGACAAGACGACCGCCCTGACGGGCATCGACCCCGAGCAGGTCAACCGACAGCAGTACGCCCAGTGGATCCGAAACCACGTCCAGCCCTACCTGCCGGACCTGGACATATTCGAGCTGACCGACGGGACGAAGACCGTCCTGGTCGTCGATGTGCCGGCCAGCGAGATGGCACCCCACTTCGTCTACGGCGGCGCAGCACGCGACAAGGAACAGCAGGCGGCCGTCGTCCCCTACCGGGACAACGACCACACCGCCTGGATGGCAGAGCACCAGATCGAGCGCGCCTACCGCGACCGCTTCGCCCGCGTCGGCCGGGCAGAGGAAGAAATCCAACGCCACATCGACCTCACGACCCAGACCATCACCGCGCACGCCTACACGCCCTCGGCATGGTTCATCGCGGTCTCCCGGCCCCAGCGGCCCCTGCCTCGCGGTGCTTACACGATGAGCCGGGATGACGCACGGGAGGTCCTGGAGGCCGCCAAGACGCGAGCCCGCGTTCTGCACGCGAGAGAGCTGGTGCCAGGCCCCCTGGTCGGGATGGGGCCGGA
Source organism: Streptomyces sp. NRRL S-455 (assembly GCF_000717875.1). Classification (GTDB taxonomy): domain Bacteria; phylum Actinomycetota; class Actinomycetes; order Streptomycetales; family Streptomycetaceae; genus Streptomyces. The sequence goes on along the minus strand of NZ_JOCT01000002.1, from coordinate 10,857 downwards.
CATCCGGCTCAACCCGCGCCCCGGTCTGCGCCGCTGGGTGTGCAACAACCTCCAGTCACCCATGAACCGGGAGATCATCACCGAGCTGCACTACGACGGCACCGTGGTGATGGCCGCCAACCTGTCCTTCATCCGTGATGCGGGGGCGGAGCTCCCAGGACAAGACGACGTCCTCCGGGTATCCGAGCGCTTGGTGACGGCATGCTGCTACGACTTCATCGCCACCGCGCAGGAGCACCAGCGAAAGTTGCGCCTGGACAGCACCCTGCAACTGACTGCGCTGATCATCTCCCCGGACAAACCCAGGGCCATGATGCCGCTCACCTCGACCTGGGGAGACGGGGCGGAGACGGAGCCGCCGTACGCCCGCAGGCCTTACCATCCCCAACCCGCGCACACCGTGCTTTCCCCTGCGGCGGCGGATGACGAAGGACGCAGCAGCGCTGACGAACTGTGTACGGACCTGATGAGCCAGTTCGGGCTGTAGCCGAAGAGGACGCTCGGCGTTTCATACGCTCAGGACATGACGATGACGCCGCAGGAGGTCGAGGACCAGAAAGAGACCCTGGAGCTGATCAACAGCGAACTGGCGGCGCGTCTGGCGCGGCAGGCGGAGTCGGGCGCGAAGGTGGACACGAAGGCTATCTTCCTGGTGGGCTTCGCGGCCACAGCCGCCCAGTTCCTGGCCTCCCGGAGCTTCGAACCATTCACCGGCACTGCGGTGTTCGCGGCGTACGCGGTGGCCGTCGGCTTCGGCATCTCGGTCTTCAACCTCGCCGAGTACGAGGACATCAAGCCGCGGGAAGTCCTGGACACCTACGCACGCTCAGAGAAGGGCGCGACGCTGGGGGCTCTGGCCGGAACTCGGGTGGGGATGTTCGAGAAGAACGCCCGCCTGCATCAGCGGAAGACGAAGCGATGGACGGTCGCCCTGGCCGCTGTCGCCGCCGGGATCGTCCTCTCCACTGTCAGTCTCGTGCTGCACACTGGCGGCCATGACAGACACACAGAACCAGGGGAACCCACCCCCACCTCCTCCTCCGCCCCCGCCTCCGCCCAGCCTCACTGACTCCCTCGCCAACCCGGCTCTTGTGGGCACGGAGAAGAGGAACGAAGGCAAGCCCGCACGCAACAGGGCGGCCACCCCGGGACAGCCCGTCGAACGGCGCTGACCCGTGCCGCGAGAGCGGCCCTCGCCTTTGCGGCGGGACAGTACGAGACCCCGGGCATCTGCGGCCCGGGGTCTCTCTGTGCTCTGGGATGTCCGAGCGGTTCAACGACCCGCCGACGGGAGCGTCACGCCCACTCCACGCCCAGTTCCCGCAGCGCGGCCAGCTGGTCCTGGGCGAGCTTGTCGCGCCTCGATTTGGTGTTCGAGACCCACACACCCAGTTTCACAGCCACCGGCTCCGCCTCGCCGTCGACCGCGATCTCTTCGCTGTGACCCCTCGGCACCGGCCGCTGGCCCTCCCGCTCCACCCACTGCGTGAGGGCCGCCAGGCCCCGCTGGAAGGCCTGCTGCGCCTTGCTCGGGCCCTTCGTCGCACCCTTGGCGGCCGGGGCGGGAGACGGCGCCTCAAGCGGCTTGACGCCCAGCGTGGACAGCCGCTCCTGCTGCTCGCTCGACAGCTGCGCCCAGGTGCCCGGATTCTTGTGCCGCTGGAGCCACTTGCCGATGTCGTCGCCGTCCATCAGCACGCCGGGTGCGATGTCGGGCAGGCTGCCGTCGGCGTCGACCAGGTCCGCGAGGACGCGGTAGTGGCGTTGCCAGTCCAGCGGCCACGGGCAGTCCCAGTCCGGGTCGATCGCGGCCAGCTGCTTCGCGCGCTCCGCCGCCCGCTCCGGGTCCTTGCCCAGGCCGCCCTTCCGGCGCAGATTCGCGAGATGCTGCCCGACCGGCACCATCGCCTCGCCCTCGCCCCACACCGCGTCCTGACGCGGAGCGAGGTGCCCCATGGCCCGCCGGTAGGACCGGAGCGCGGCGAGCTTGTTCTCCCACGCCTCCTCGCCCGGCTCCCACACCATCCCGGCCTCCGGCGCGTCCAACAGGGTCTTGCGCCGCTCCTCCAGTTCACCTGCCCGCAGCGCCTTCCGCTGCTGGTGGACCCAGCGCCCAAGCGGAAAATCCTTCGTGACCCCCACTTCCACCTCGACGTCGTAGGGCACGGCGTAGAGGCCGGTGATCTCGTTCTCCTTCCGCCAGCGCAGCAGGGCTTGATAGCCCTCCAGCCACACCAGCGACTCCGGCCGGTAGACCCGGGTACGCAGGAACGCCGCGATGGTCGCGGCGTCGCGCGGGCTGGAGAAGTGCAGTAGCGCCGCCTCGGCAGCGGCCTGCGTGTCGTCCTCCTGGTCCTCGCCGTCACCCTCGCCGCCAACCCCGACGATCCGCCCGTCCTCGTCACGCCGGACGTGGACCTTGCGCTTCCCGCTGGAGAGAGCACGGGAGGCGAGCTGCTCGACGAGTCGTTCATCATGACTGCGGAGTCCTTGGAGGACCGCTACAAGGGGGCGGAACGAGGCGGAGGCGACCATGTCCTGCGGGTCCTCGCCGGGCTCGAGGAACACCGGCACGATGATCCTGGCCACCTTGGTGGAGCCGTCCTTGTTGAGCCTCAGCGCGCGACCGATGTTCTGCACGGGCACTGTCAACTTTGACTGAACGTCAGATGATCAAGAAGGGAAGCCCCATCCAGATCCTGCCTCCGGCAGGCCGATCCGGCGCTTCATTCGCGGAATCAGAGGTGAAGATTGCAAATCGCCTTTGTGGTCATCTGACGCCGCGTCAAAGTTGACAGTGCCGTCTCGCGGGGTCAGTCGAGAACGTCTCGGTGGGACCGCTGAACAACGTCCAAGCCAATCTGGCGGACGATCGGAGTCTGTGGGTTGCGGGGCTGGTCCAGCGGCTGACCTTGTCCTTGCGGGCGCCCAGGGAGCCGTAGCCGAGGGCCTTGTGCCGGTCGGCGACGCGCCGCAGGCAGTACTCGGCGGTCCAGCCGCGCAGGATGAGTACCTGGTCGAGCGAGCGCTTGGCTTCCAGGATCCAGCTCACGTGGTCCACCACACCTCGTGGCGGCGTCGGAGCCTTGACATGTCCAGGCTGCGCTGTGGGTGCTGTCTGGCCGGGCGATCAGGCGCCAGATGCCGTTCGCCACCAGGGGACGAAAGGAGAAGTACACAGGGTGAAGCCGCAGGTCACATGAGGTCTTCGCCCCGGCTTGGCAGGCTCTGCGCTTGGTGGCGCAATGGCGTTGACCGGCAGGCAGGGGTGGGTACGCTGCGAAGCGTCGCCCGCAGTTACTGGAGGTGTGAGATGAGTGACCATCCCGGTCTGGCCCTCGCCCCGGGCGCTGCTGGTGATCTTCGGGTCAACGGCTCTCGTCTGCTCGGCCGACTCGACGACCTGGCCGCGATCGGCGGCAGCCGGGATGGTGGCGTGACGCGTATGGGCTTCAGCCCGGAGGATCGGCAGGCGAGGGCCTATGTGGTTCAGGAAGCCACGGCCGCCGGGCTGAGGACGCGCATCGACGCGGGCGGCAACCTGCTGATCCGGCGCCCGAGCGGCCACCGCGGTGTCGAGCGTCCTGCGGTCCTTGTCGGATCGCATCTCGACACCGTTGCCCAGGGCGGCCGGCTGGACGGCGCGTACGGCGTGATCGCCGCGTTAGAGGTGCTGCAGACCCTGCACGAAGGAGGAGTCGCAACCGGCTGCGAGATCATCGCCATCGCTTTCGCCAACGAGGAAGGCGCCCTCTTCCCTCAGCCTTTCTGGGGATCGATGGTGCTCACCGGACAACTGGACGCTCTGCCGAGTGAGCCGCAGGACAGCAGCGGAAAGCCGCTGCGGCAAGCCTTGGAACTGGCGGGCGGAGACATGGCGCGGCTTGCTACGGCGGTGTGGCCCCCCGGCTCTTGCACCGCTTATCTGGAACTGCATGTGGAACAGGGGCCGGTATTGGAGCGGCGGGGCAGGCGCATCGGCGTCGTCGACTCGATCACGGGACGGACCCTGCTGCGCGTGCAGATGCAGGGCAGAGCCGGACACGCCGGCACCACCCCCATGGGGGGACGACAAGACCCGCTCGTTGTCGCGGCTCAGGCGGTTCTTGCCGTTAAGGCCCTGGCCGGGGCGGAGCAGTTATGCCGCGTGGCCACGGTGGGGTGGATGGACGTCCGGCCGAACTCGCCCAATACCGTGCCGGATGTGGTGCGCCTCGACGTCGATCTGCGGGACAGCGACTACGGCCGGCTCGCCGAAGCCGAGGAAGCTCTGCGAAGAAAGCTGGCTCTTCTGGCACGTCGGGGGGACGTCCAGATCTCGGTCGAGGCGGCCGTGCGCACTGATCCTGTGCCGACGGACCCGAGGCTGCGCCACGCCATCGAGGCATCCGCGGCCGAGCTCGGGCTCGCCCACGAGACGCTGGCGAGCGGAGCGGGACATGACGCGCAGATCATGGCGGCGATCACGCCTGTAGGCATGATCTTCGTACCGAGCATCGACGGTGTCAGCCATGTCCCCTCGGAGCGAACCGCTCCCGAGGACCTTGTCGCCGGTGCGGAAGTGCTGCTGCGGACCGTACTGCGGGTGTGATCGCGCTACCCGCGGCCGGGTCTGTCCGCGTTGCCCGCACCGCGTCCTGCCCCGCAGAACCAGCCCACGCCCGGCCGCAAGAAATGCCTCCGGCAGCGCAGTTACTCATTTGGTGTACGCGGTCGCGCTTTTGGCGTCATTGCAACGACCCGCACTTAAGGTGAATCGAGTGACCGACATGCAGCAACTGACGTATGAACACGTGCCCCCGGCTGACAGAAGTTCCAGCGGCGCTCTGGGGGAATGGGTGGTCAAAACGCCGGACGAGGCCGGGTTTCGGTGGCAGGGCTTTTACACCGGACCGCTCGAACTGACGCACCAGCAGTCTGCCGCTATCGCGCGGGACCTGCTCGGGCTGGAGCCGGATGACATCGCAGCGGCCGCCGCCAGGGAGCTGGAGCCGTATGTCGGCGACGGGACGGCCGTGCGGGCGCTGATTCTGCACTCCGCCACCCCGGTCCTGCGCAGCCTTCAGGCCGACCTCGCCGACGCGCGGTCGGGGCAGCCGGCAGACGACGTGACGACGTATGTGGAGACCCGGTCGGTCAGCCTTGCCTCGCCCGCAGACGTGGTGGTCGGCCGTTCCCGCCCCTGGCAGGTAGCGGCGACGCTGGCGGGGGCCGAGACCATCACAGTCCCCGGCATCGAGTACTACTACCTCTCGCAGGCGCTCCTGGTCCTGGCCCACCAGACTGGTGGCCGGGCTCCCGCCTGGCAGCAGCTGACCGACGTCGTGCGGCGCAACCCTGATGTTCTCATCCGGCTCTACGCGCTCGACCGCGACGTGCAGACACTCCTGCTCTACCTCAAGCGGCAGGCGGGTGTCGAGAGACTGCTCGTCGACGCCAACAGCCCCGAGGTGGCCGACTTCTGGAACACCAAGGCCCCCCTGCACCCCTCGGTCAACGACGCGTTGACGGTGTCCGCCACCTTCCAGGACCCGGCTGATCTTCTCGCCGAAGAAACAGCGCTGTCCCCGATGGCCGCACGTCTGGGAGTCCAGTTCCCCGTGGTGCCGGGCTACTCCGTGTATCCCGACACAGCGGACGAGACGGTAGTGATCCAGCGGTTCATTGAAGCGGCACGGCTGCTGAACACACGCTACGGCTTCGCCCAGGGCTGCCTGAAGCCGTCCGAAGGCGGCGCGGGGGCCAGGATCTCCCCGGCCATCAACATCGGCCGCCCCGAAGAGGTAGCCCGCATCGCCGAGCAGTTGCGGCACACGCAAGAACCCTGGGTACTCGAAGCGTTCATGCACTACGACCAGGCCCCCATCGGGCGCTGGACGCTCCCCCTGGCCCCATCCGCACACGTACGCAACGGACACGTCGCTCCGGGCGTGACCCTCCAGCTGACCGGCGGCACATCCTGGCAGGGCAACTTGCTCATGAGCGCGGATAGCTGGGCCGAGGCGGGACTGTCGGTTCGCGCGTACCCCGCCATGCTCACCATGGTGGAGGAACTGCGGGCCGCCTTCTCTCAGCAAGGACTGAAAATGGTGACGGCCGGGATCGACTTCGCCATCGGCCGCCTGGGCGGCGCTTTCGGTGACCGCGAGATCATCGCGCTGCAGGATCCGAACCTCTCCTCCCACGGCGCCGAATACCTGCGACTCTTTCTCGACACCGCCCACGCACAAGGACATGGCCAGCACGCAGCGACCAAGGTGGTACGCCCCGAACCCTCCAGCGACCTGGCACTGCTGCGCACCCTGCCGAAACCTCCCCTGGCACCGGGGTGCTATAGCGAGGTCATCAGCGCCGTGCCCGGTCGCTGGGGCATGCTGGCCGCGTCCGCCCCCTCGCCTGCGAAGGCGCTGGAAACCGTCATGCTGTACGAAGCGTTTCTGTCCTCCTCCGGCCATATCCGTCCGGCGGCCGCGCGCCGCTGAGGGCTGGAGATGTGGTTCCTGCCTCCAGCTCCCGCAGTCCGACCTCAGTCGCAGGGCGGTTGTCCAACTTGTCTGGACTCAATCGAGTCAAAATCCGGCACAACTCGCTCGTCCGCCCCGGCTCAATGCCTAGCGTCAACTCGGGATCAAGCAGGTCGGCAGTGCTCTGAGGTGAGCACTGCTCAGGTATTACTCGAACGAATGGACCCGACTGCGATGGCGACATCACTGGACATGATGGCGGCACCGGAACTGGCAGTGCTGCGGGCCTTGGAGCGAGCGGGAAACCGGATGTTCCCACGCTCCGAGCGGGCCAGACTTAAAGGCGTCCCGCCGTGGGAAATCTACATCCACCTGCCGGCTGACCCTAGCCGCCTCGATGACCTGCTCACCGGTGCCTGGGATCTACCCGCAGTAGCGGGATTCTCGGAAGATCTCATCTCTGCTCTGGACTCCTACACCCGAACTCTGGTCGCCTCCGGCCACGCATTCGACCGAGACGATTTGCAGCGAGTCCTGGCACGCCTCTAATAGTGCTAGTCGGGCAGGTCGACGATGAGACGTCGGACCGGTTCGAGACTCTCTATAGGATGATCAGCGCATCCTCCTGAGCACCAGTGCGGTGCCGGCGCAGAGCAGCGGCCTTCCGGGACGAGCCTCCCGGAAGGGTGCCTGTGCTAGTGATCGTCTTCGCACGGGTGGTGTCCCCACTGCAGGGAACCGTAGGTGCGGTCGACCACAATTTCCCCGTGGTTGAGGGCGTACGGGTTGGCTGCCATCTCCGGATCGGCCTTGATGATTGCGAGGGCCCGCCCGGCGACGTTCATGTCGACGACGCCCTCGGCGCCCAGAAGCATCTGGTCCAGGTACGCGGCGTAGTGCCGGGCAGCGCCTGGGCGCCGGTCCAGAGCGAAGCGGGCCGCACGCAGTTCGGGTTCGGTGAGCTCACCGGCTTCGCGGCGGCGCTGGCAGCCGCGGCACAGATGGATCAGATGCCAAGGGTTGGGGAAGTCCGGCTGCAAGCCGGTCTTACGGAGGAACGCCGGGGTCTTCGTCACGGCGGGGTCTTCCAGGGCGACGATGTCGTGGAGCTGTGGGAGCTGCCGTGTTGGGTGGGACATCGAGCACTCCGGGCTGAGCGCGAACAGGAGCCTTCGGGTGGTGTCGGACATGCAAGGTGGCTCACCCTGGTCGACGAGTGCTTCCTCTTCGTACTTGGCCTGGTGCCATAGCCGTTCGAACCGACGGAGGGTCTTCTCGATGCCGGTCTCTTGGCTGATGCCCACGCCCCAGTCGCGGACCCATACCGTCAGACGGTCGACGATGGCCATCGTCAGACGCTGTTCGGGCACCTTGGCCAGGCGGAACGCGTTGTGGACGCCAGTGGGGCTCATGGCGACCGCCTTGGCCAGTTCCCGGACACTGGGCAGGCCGGCCCGGCGATGCAGGGTGTGCAGCTCCTGGTTGAGGTCTCGGCGAGCACCGGGTGGCAGGTCCGGCCGTTCGATTACTCCCATGCGGCTCTTGCTCTTCTCTCGTGTGGACTCGTCCTATCAGCGGGCAGCGGGGTTACGTCGTCCAGCGCGGGCGATTCGACGTCGGCGCCATTCGAGCCGGGCCCACCGGGCGCCCCAGGCAGCCAGTGCGACGACAAGGCCGGACGCGACGTTCTCAACGATGTTCATGGGGAGACCCTCCCAACGCGTATGGCCCGAATGGACAGATCTGAACAGCAAGTTCGCTACCTTCCCCGATCGACGGCAGGAGGCCCCAGGACACCACGTCCCGGGGCCTCACCCTCCGCTGACCTTGCAGCCCAACGACTGGCCAGATGGCGTGTCATGCCCAGTCGATGCCGAGTTCTCGCAGCGCGTCGAGCTGGTCCTGGGTGAGCTTGTCGCGGCGGCTCTTGGTGTTCGAGACCCATACACCCAGCTTCACGACGACCGGCTCTGTCTCGCCGTCGACCGTGATCTCCTCGGCGTGGCCGCGCGGTACAGGCCGGTGGGAGCCTTCCCGTTCCACCCACTGTGTGAGGGCCGCCAGGCCGCGCTGGAAGGCCTGCTGTGCCTTGCTGGGGCCCTTTGTCGCACCCTTGGCGGCCGGGGCGGGAGACGGCGCCTCAAGCGGCTTGATGCCCAGCGTGGACAGCCGTTCCTGCTGGTCGGTGGACAGTTGCGTCCAGGTGACCGGCTTGCGCTGCTGTTGGAGCCAGCGTCCGATGTCGTCGCCGTCCTTGAGCACGCCGGGTGCGATGTCGGGTAGGTGGCCGTCGGCGTCGACGAGGTCGGCGAGGATGCGGTAGTGGCGTTGCCAGTCCAGTGGCCAGGGGCAGTTCCAGTCGGGGTCGATCGCGGTGAGCTGCGCCGCACGCTGCTTGGCGCGCTTCGGGTCTTTGCCCAGGCCGTTCTTCGCGCCTTTGCGGCGGAGGTTGGCCATGTGCTGCCCGACGGGCACGGGGCCGCCGCCGGCCGGGTCGTCCCACACCGCGTCCTGACGCGGCGCGAGGTGCCCCGTGGCCCGCCGGTAGGACCGGAGCGCGGCGAGCTTGGACTCCCACGCCTCCTCACCGGGCTCCCAGACCATCCCGGCCTCCGGGGCGTCCAGCAGCTCCTTGCGGCGCGGCTCCAGCTCACCCGCCCGCAGCGCCTTCCGCTGCTGGTGCACCCACCTCCCAAGGGGAAACGACTTCGTGACGCCGACTTCGACCTCGGTGTCGTAGGGAACGGCGTAGAGGCCGGTGATCTCGTTGTCCTTCCGCCACCGCAGCAGGGCCTGGTAGCCCTCCAGCCACACCAGGGACTCTGGCCGGTAGACCCGGGTGCGCAGGAACGCGGCGATCGTGGTGGCGTCGCGCGGGCTGGAGAAGTGGAGCAGGGCCGACTCGGCAGCGGCATCGGCGCCGTCGTCGTGCTCCTGGTCCTCGCCTTCCTCGCCGCTGGCCCCGACGATCCGGCCTTCCTCGTCGCGCCGGATGTGTACCTTGCGCTTCCCGTGGGTGAGGGCGCGTGAGGCGAGCTGTTCAACGAGTCGTTCATCATGCGAGCGCAGGCCCTGCAAAACGGCTACGAGGGGGCGGTACGAGGCGCTGGCGACCATGTCGGTCGGGTTCTCGCCGGGTTGGAGGAAGACGGGCACGATGATGCGGGCAACCTTGGTGGAGCCGTCGCGGTTGAGACGGAGCGCCCGGCCGATGTTCTGGACGATCTCTACCTGAGAGCCGCGGGTGTCGGCGAAGCAGACGGCCTCCACCCCCCGCTCGCCGGTGATGTCCACGCCTTCCCCGAGCACGCGACAGCTCGCAAGGAACGCCCGGTTCACCCGCCGGCCCGAGGCGTCGATGCCGTTGGCGAACTGGCGCAGTACTTCGCGTCGCTCGGAGACGAGGTGGTCGCCGCACAGCCACGCTGACCAGACGCGGTCCGGGGGTACGTGGCGGCCGGCCTCCAGCCCGTAGAACTCCGCGTCGATGGAGGACTTCGGCAGCTTGTCCGCAGCCGCCAGGTCCTCGTCGGAGGCGTCGTTGACGTACAGGTGCGCGGCTGTCTCCGGGATCTTCTCCGCGAACGCCATCGCTTCGTCCACCTTCTGGTGGAAGGTCATGACCGTACGCAAGTTGTACGCCGCCGCGTGCTCCAAAAGTGCGGTCTGCAGCAGGGCCAGGCGCCGGCCCCGCTGCGCCTCTTCCGATTCCCCGAGGACGGGTGAGGGGTCGCGGATCTCTACCACGTCGATCTCGAAACCGGCGAGGATGCCCCGCTCGATCGCCTCGCTCAGCCCGAGCTCGGCCAGCCAGGGGCCGTAGGTGGCGGAGCCCTGGCCCATCGACGCGAGCACCAGCTCCTGGCCGTCAGCGCCCTTCTGAGGCCGGGGCGAGGCGAGGATGCGCGGGGTCGCGGTGAGGTACAGCCGGAAGTCGGCAGGGATGCGGGCGTTGTCGTGGATCGCCGCCCACGGTCGACCAAGATCACCGGCGGTGCCGTGTGCCTCGTCCGTTTTACCGAATGCCGTCGTGTATGACATGTTGCCGATCTGGTAGTCCACGTGCCGTACGTGTTCGTCATGTTCGGAGTGCCGTCATAGGACGGGCTCTGGGCATACGAACTCCCGGATAGCGTCGGCATGTGGCGGGCCATCGCCGACGGGCTGAACGGGGTGCAACGGGAGTCGGGGCGGGGGCTGGGGTCGGCGGCGCTACGACCACCGGCAGCAGGAGACGCCATGCTGTCAGGCGCACGCAGCAGGACACCGCTCAGGCCACCAGCCGCCCCGGCCGCTGGCTCCCCTTCCCGTCGATGTCGAGGCAGTCTTTCCGGGGCCTGATCGGTATGGCGCGCGAGGTCACCCAGCTCTACCCTCGGGCCGGGCAGCCGGA
>NZ_JOCT01000001.1 GCF_000717875.1 Streptomyces sp. NRRL S-455 | reverse complement strand
GGGGAAACGCCCGGTTACATTCCGAACCCGGAAGCTAAGCCTTACAGCGCCGATGGTACTGCAGGGGGGACCCTGTGGGAGAGTAGGACGCCGCCGAACTCCTTTTAAAGCTCTGGCTCTTGGGCACTCCACCCGAGAGCCAGAGCTTTTTTGCGTTGAGGTAAGGTCAGGGGGCAGCGTTGGTACGTTTCCCACAGGAGGCCCCCGGGTGGAGGTTCAGGAGACTCGCGTCCAGACGGACCGTGTGCTCACCATCCCGAACATCCTCAGCATGGCGCGGCTCCTTGGCGTGCCCCTCTTTCTGTGGCTGATTCTGCGCCCTGAGTTCGGTGGACCCAAGAGTGACGGGTGGGCCCTCCTGGTACTGGCCCTCAGCGGCGTCAGTGACTACCTCGACGGCAAGCTGGCGCGGCGGTGGAACCAGATCAGCAGCCTCGGCCGGCTCCTCGACCCCGCAGCCGACCGGCTCTACATTCTTTCGACTTTGATCGGCCTCACCTGGCGCGAGATTCTGCCTCTCTGGTTGACTGCTGCACTTCTCGCGCGAGAGCTGGTGCTGCTGGTGATGGTGGGCATCCTCCGCCGCCACGGCTATCCGCCGCCCCAGGTGAACTTCCTGGGCAAGGCTGCCACCTTCAACCTGATGTATGCCTTCCCGTTGCTCCTGCTCAGCGACGGAAGCGGTTGGATCTCGTCACTGGCCGCCATTTTCGGATGGGCGTTCGCCGGATGGGGTACAACGCTGTACTGGTGGGCAGGAGTCCTCTATGTGGTACAAGTCCGCCGTCTTGTCCGTGCGGACGCCATGGCCGATTGAGCTCGCGGATTGGTCCGGCCGTGTCGGCACCGATGGCCGGGGGTCGGAAAGTGCGGGACAATTCTCGCGGGTGAAGTCGGCTAGACCGTCGTCTTTAAGAGGAGGACGCTTCCGACATGAAGGCCGTCGTGATGGCCGGAGGCGAAGGCACGCGCCTTCGTCCCATGACCTCAAGCATGCCCAAGCCGCTCCTGCCCGTGGCCAACCGCCCGATCATGGAGCACGTTCTGCGGCTGCTCAAAAGGCATGGGCTCAATGAAACAGTCGTAACTGTCCAGTTCCTGGCCTCGCTCGTCAAGAACTACTTCGGTGACGGCGAAGAGCTCGGTATGGAGCTCACCTATGCCAATGAGGAGAAGCCACTCGGTACTGCCGGAAGCGTCAAGAACGCTGAGGAGGCGCTGAAGGACGATGCCTTCCTCGTCATCTCCGGTGACGCTCTCACGGATTTCGACCTCACCGAGCTGATCAATTTCCACAAGGAAAAGGGCGCTCTGGTCACCGTCTGTCTGACGCGTGTGCCCAATCCGCTGGAATTCGGCATCACCATCGTCGACGAGGAAGGCAAGGTGGAACGCTTCCTCGAGAAGCCCACCTGGGGCCAGGTCTTCTCCGACACCGTGAACACCGGTATTTACGTGATGGAGCCCGAGGTCTTCGACTACGTCGATCCCGATGTGCCCGTCGACTGGTCCGGTGACGTCTTCCCGCAGTTGATGAAGGAAGGCAAGCCCGTCTACGGCTACGTGGCCGAGGGGTACTGGGAGGACGTCGGCACTCACGAGAGCTATGTCAAGGCGCAGGCCGACGTCCTGGAGGGCAAGGTCGACGTCGACATCGACGGATTCGAGATCTCGCCGGGCGTGTGGGTGGCCGAGGGGGCCGAGGTTCATCCCGACGCCGTGCTCCGAGGGCCGGTTTACATCGGTGACTATGCCAAGGTCGAGGCCGGGGCCGAAATCCGTGAGCACACCGTCGTGGGCTCCAACGTGGTCGTCAAGAGCGGCGCCTTTCTGCACAAGGCCGTCGTGCACGACAACGTCTACGTGGGGCCGCACAGCAATCTGCGCGGCTGCGTCGTCGGAAAGAACACCGACATCATGCGTGCGGCGCGGATCGAGGACGGGGCGGTCATCGGTGACGAATGCCTGATCGGCGAGGAATCGATCGTTCAGGGCAATGTGCGGGTTTATCCGTTCAAGACCATCGAGGCCGGTGCCTTCGTCAACACCTCGGTGATCTGGGAATCAAGGGGACAGGCGCACCTCTTCGGCGCCCGTGGGGTGTCGGGGATCCTGAACGTCGAGATCACACCCGAGCTGGCCGTCCGGCTCGCCGGTGCGTATGCGACGACCCTGAAGAAGGGCTCGACCGTCACCACGGCCCGTGACCACTCGCGTGGTGCCCGTGCGCTGAAGCGGGCGGTGATCTCCGCCCTGCAGGCCAGCGCCATCGACGTGCGGGACCTGGAGAACGTTCCGCTGCCCGTGGCAAGGCAGCAGACCGCGCGGGGCAGCGCCGGCGGAATCATGATCCGGACCACGCCCGGAGTGACGGACTCCGTGGACATCATGTTCTTCGACGGCAACGGCGCAGACCTGTCGCAGGGCAGTCAGCGGAAGCTGGACCGCGTGTTCGCGCGGCAGGAGTACCGCCGTGCATTCCCCGGGGAGATCGGCGACCTGCACTTCCCGGCCAGTGTCTTCGACTCGTACACCGGGTCGCTGCTGCGGAACGTCGACACCGCCGGGATCGCGGACTCCGGGCTGAAGGTCGTCGTCGACGCGTCCAACGGCAGCGCGGGGCTCGTACTGCCGAGCCTCCTCGGCAAGCTCGGTGTCGACTCGCTGACGATCAACCCCGGTCTCGACGAGTCCAGGCCGACGGAGACGGCCGACATGCGGCGGTCGGGCCTGGTGCGTCTCGGGGAGATCGTCGCCTCCTCGGGTGCGGCGTTCGGTGTGCGGTTCGACCCTGTCGGTGAGCGGCTGTCCCTGGTCGACGAGAAGGGGCGCATCATCGAGGACGACCGGGCGCTGCTCGTGATGCTGGATCTGGTCGCCGCCGAGCGGCGCAGTGGCAGGGTGGCCCTGCCGGTGACCACGACCCGGATCGCCGAGCAGGTGGCGGCGTACCACGGGACGCAGGTCGAGTGGACGACCACCTCCCCGGACGACCTCACGCGCGTGGGCGGTGAGGAAGGGACGATCTTCGGTGGCGACGGAAAGGGCGGGTTCATCGTCCCCGAGTTCAGCAGCGTGTACGACGCCACCGCGGCCTTCGTACGGCTCATCGGGCTCGTGGCGCGGACGCAGCTCACCCTTAGCCAGATTGACGCGCGGATCCCGCGGGCGCACGTCCTGAAGCGGGATCTGGCGACTCCCTGGGCCGTCAAGGGTCTCGTGATGCGCCGGGTCGTCGAGGCGGCCGGAGACCGGTTCGTGGACACCACGGACGGTGTGCGTGTGGTGGAGACCGACGGCCGCTGGGTGATGGTGCTGCCCGACCCGGCCGAGGCCGTCACCCACCTGTGGGCCGAGGGGCCGGACGACGCCTCCGCGCAGGCCCTGCTCGACGAGTGGTCGGCGGTCGTGGACAGCGCCGGCCGGTAGAACCAGCCGCACGCGTGTGTGCCGGACAAGCCTCCCCAACGGGGCCTGTCCGGCACGCCGGTGGGGCCGTTCGGAGGTAGCGGCCCCGACGTGCGACGATGTGCCCCATGCCGCAGCAACCCCCCATTCGGAGCACACCGACGCGGCCCCGGCGCCCGGACGCGTCCATGTCGTTGATCACCAACGTCATGGACCACAGCCTCGACGACGGATACGCCGAGGCCGCCGCGCGCAAGAAGGCCGCGGGCGACGGTGGCATGCCGAAGACGCTGAGGGCGAAGCTGGGGCTTGCCGCCGGGCTGGTGCTCGCGGCCCTCATCGTGACCGTGGGAGCGGCACAGGCGCGGGTCGCCGCTCCGGTCGTCGCCAAGGAGCGGGAAGAACTGGTCGACCGCATCGACCGGGAAACCGAGGCGGCGGACAGGCTCGAGGACTCCGTGGACCGGCTGCGCGAGGACGTGAGCGCGCGGCAGCGTGAGGCACTGAAGCACAGCGGTGGAAACGCCGAGTCCGACCTGGTGGGCGTTTTGTCGGGCGCCTCCGCCGTGCACGGCCCCGGCGTGAAGCTCGTGGTGAACGATGCCAAGGAGGCCGGCGGAGACGGGGAGAGCGACCCGCGTGAGACCTCGGGGTTCGCCGACACCGGCCGGGTACGCGACCGGGACATGCAGCGCGTGGTCAACGGGCTGTGGGAGTCCGGAGCCGAGGCCGTCTCCATCAACGGGCAGCGGCTGACGGCGCTGTCCGCGATCAGGGCCGCGGGTGACGCGATACTGGTCGACAACAAACCGCTGGTGCCGCCGTACACGGTGCTCGCGGTGGGGGACGGGCAGCGGCTGAGCACGCGGTTCCAGGACAGTGCGGACGGGTTGTACCTGAACGCGCTCCAGGAGGGCTACGGCGTCCGAACCGCCCTTTCGGTGGAGGACGACCTCCGTCTGCCCGCCGCGCCGAGTGTGATCGTACGTACAGCACAGCCGAGCACTGAGAAGAGCGAGAAGGGCACATCGTGATCGCCGTACTGGGCCTCGTCGTGGGAGTCGTGGCCGGCCTGTTGGTCCGGCCTGAGGTTCCGGCGGTGGTCGAGCCTTATCTGCCGATCGCCGTCGTGGCGGCTCTGGACGCTGTCTTCGGGGGGCTGCGGGCCATGCTCGACGGCATCTTCGACGACAAGGTCTTCGTGGTGTCGTTCCTGTCGAACGTGGTCGTGGCCGCGCTGATCGTGTTCCTGGGCGACAAGTTGGGCGTGGGTGCTCAGCTGTCCACCGGTGTGGTGGTCGTCCTGGGGATCCGGATCTTCTCCAACGCCGCCGCGATCCGCCGGCACGTCTTCCGGGCGTGAGGCCGATGAGCGACCACGACGAGAAGCGGGCCGAGGAACTCGGCGACACACGCGCGGACCGGCGCGACGACAGCAACGAGTCCGGGAACCGGCTGCGCAAGGAACTGCCGGAGGAAGTGACCTCGGTGGTGCCTGCCGCCAGGGCCACCCCGGAGCAGGAGCAGGAGCAGGAGCAGGCGCAGGCGCAGGAGCAGGAGCAGGAACCCGAGCCGGTGCGGGAGCCGGAACCGGAGACGGTGGCCCCCGAGCCGCAGATGACCGGTCGCCAGCGCTTGGTGGAGGGACTGTGGCCGCCGCGGGTCAGCCGGGCCCAACTCATCGTCGCGGTGCTGCTGTTCGGCCTGGGATTCGGGCTGGCCGTGCAGGTGGCCTCGAACAGCGACAGTGACAGCGCCTTGCGCGGAGCGCGTCAGGAGGATCTCGTCCGCATCCTCGATGAACTGGACGACCGCTCACAGCGTCTTGAGGACGAGAAGCAGGGGCTCGAGAAGCAGCGCGACGAGCTGGAGAACAGCTCGGACCAGGCCGAGGAGGCCCGGAAGCAGACGATCGAGAAGGAGAGGCAACTCGGCATCCTGGCGGGCACGGTGGCCGCGGAAGGGCCCGGCATCACGGTGACCATCGAGGACACGAGGGGGACGGTCGAGGCGAACATGCTGCTCGACGCGATCCAGGAGCTGCGCGCGGCGGGTGCCGAGGCGATTCAGGTCAACGATGTACGCGTCGTCGCGGGTACCTATCTGACGGACTCCGGCAAGGGTGTGGCAGTGGACGGGAACAAGATCAACGCTCCTTTTCGTTTCAAGGTCATCGGCAAGCCGCAGGACCTCGAGCCGGCGCTCAACATCCCCGGAGGCGTGGTGCAGACTCTCGAGAAGGAACAGGCCACGGTCACCATCGAGCGGTCGACCAAGATCGTCGTGGACGCCTTGCGAGCAGCGAAGCGGCCTGACTACGCTCGGTCGTCCTCCCGGTGAACCGGCAGTGCATGGGCGGCGTCCGGCGAGGGCATGAGGTTGCGGGGGGTCGGCGCACCGAATGGGTGGTGCGTGGTGGAAACTGTCTGGTGCAGACGGACGTTGTCAGGATGTCCGGGTCGGCCAGAGTGTTCAGTCAGGGTTCGTCCTGCCCCACGGGCGGGTCTGTTTCGGTCAAGGGGAATCGCCCGTGAAGTTGTTTGCGAAGTTGTTCGGGAAGAGCGCGCGAGAGGGCAGCGACAATGCGACCGCTCGTCATCGCGCACAGCCTGACGAGGAAGGTCAGCGGCCGCTGTTCCGTGACCAGGTCGGTGGTCCCGGCGGCGACATCTCCGGAGGTCAGGGCGCGCCCTCGGTTGACCCTGCGCAGCCCGGCGGCATAGGTTTCGGACAACCCTCAAGTGCGGGTGGAGGGTTTTCCGACCCGTATGCGTCCAATGCCCCCGGTGGGCAGCCGCGGCAGGAGGATCCGATGTCGGCCCTGGTGTGTACGAGGTGCGGTAACCGCAACGCTGAGAACAGCCGCTTCTGCTCGAACTGCGGTGCGCCGCTGCGGGCCGGGGCCACGCCGGAGCGTCCCTCCGAGACGACCTCCACGATCTCGATCTCCGGTCTCGAGGCCTACGACAGCGAGGCCACGGGCCAGACGCCGATGCCGACGCTCTCTCCCGAGGCGCAGGCGGCCGTCGACGCGCTGCCGCTGGGTTCCGCGCTTCTGGTCGTGCGCCGCGGGCCGAACTCGGGCAGCCGCTTCCTGCTGGACGGCGATCTGACCACGGCCGGGCGTCACCCGCAGAGCGACATCTTCCTGGACGACGTGACGGTCTCCCGGCGTCACGTGGAGTTCCGCCGCGGTCAGGACGGCTCGTTCACGGTGGCCGACGTGGGCAGTCTGAACGGCACGTACGTGAATCGTGAGCGGATCGACCAGGTCGCCCTGAACAACGGCGACGAGGTGCAGATCGGCAAGTACCGGCTGGTCTTCTACGCCAGCCAGCGGGGCTACTGATCCGGACGTCGTCCGGGTACCCCGCGAAGGCCCATCCGCCAGGGAAGGTCCATGCCGCAAACACCGAGCGGCGGTGCCGGGCACGGCACCGCCGCCACGGACAGTGGGCTGATGAGCATCGGCACGGTGCTGAACGTGCTGCGCGACGAGTTTCCCGAAGTCACCATCTCCAAGATCCGTTTCCTGGAGTCGGAGGGGCTCATCGAGCCGCAGCGGACTCCTTCGGGGTATCGCAAGTTCAGCCCCCATGACGTCGAGCGTCTCGGTCACGTCCTGAGGATGCAGCGGGACCACTATCTGCCCCTGAAGGTGATCCGCGAGCACCTGGAGGCCATGGAGCGTGGTGAGGCGGTCCAGCTGCCGGTGCTGGGCCGTCAGCAAGACGGCGGCTCCGTACCCGAGCCCTCCGAGGCGCCCAGGGCCGCCAGGATCGGGCGCCAGGAGCTGCTCGCTGCCGCAGGTGTCGGGGAGCAGGAGCTCAAGGAGTGGGAGTCGTACGGCCTCGTCACTCCACTGGAGGACGGTGCGTACGACGCGGAGGCGCTCACGGTGGCCGCCCTCGTCGCCGAGCTGGGGCGCTTCGGGATCGAGCCTCGGCATCTGCGGGTGATGAAGGCCGCGGCCGACCGCGAGGCCGGGCTCGTGGACCAGGTGGTGGCCCCCCTGAAGCGGCACCGGAACCCGCAGACCAGGGCTGTTGCCGAGGCTCGCACCAGAGAGCTGGCCGGCCTCACGGTGAAGCTGCATGCCGCGCTCGTGCAGACGGCGCTCGGGGTGCGGCTGCCCTGAAGCGGCCGGTCGCGTTCGGCCGGATCACGGGCCCGATCCCGGCCCGACTACCCAAACATCCCGAGCACGGCCTAGGGTTGCTGTGTGAACGAGCTCGATGTCGTAGGTGTCCGGGTCGAAATGCCCTCCAACCAACCGATCGTGCTGCTGCGTGAAGTGGGAGGAGACCGCTACCTCCCCATCTGGATCGGACCGGGGGAGGCGACGGCGATCGCCTTCGCCCAGCAGGGCATGGCTCCCGCGCGGCCGCTGACTCACGACCTTTTCAAGGACGTGCTGGAGGCCGTCGGCCAGGAGCTCACGGAAGTGCGCATCACGGACCTGCGTGAGGGCGTCTTCTACGCGGAGCTGGTTTTCGCCAGCGGCGTCGAGGTGAGCGCCCGTCCGTCCGACGCCATAGCGCTCGCCCTGCGCACCGGGACGCCGATCTACGGCAGCGACACGGTGCTGGACGACGCGGGTATCGCGATCCCGGACGAGCAGGAGGACGAGGTGGAGAAGTTCCGCGAGTTCCTCGACCAGATCTCCCCGGAGGACTTCGGCAGCAGCAGCCAGTGAGTTCCAGCCGGCCGGTGCGAGCCGGACGGCAGAGGGAAGGGCAGCAGTCGGGGGTACGTGTGGGCGACCCGGCGGACGACGAGGTCCGCGGCAGGGTCGCCCGCCGCATGTGTGACGGGTCCCGGATGTGCCGAGGGCGCGGGAGAGCGTCACACGGGCCGTCCCGAAGGCATTCGGCTAGCCTTTCCCCGCGGCGGGGCACGGGAAACCACTCTTAGGGTGATTATCACTCGGCGTGGCGTGTGTGGCGATCGTTGACGCACCCCCGGTGACTGCCTACCGTCGAGAAGGCAGGTCAAGGACGGAGGTCGGCGTGAGAAGCAGCGGCGACGGTACGGCTGGGGGCGGCCCCGAGCGCAGTCTCAGGGTGAGCGGTCCGTACGCTCCCCCCGGCTCTCGGCTCCGCCCGAGCGAGGGATGTCCCCAGCCCGAGGGTGTGACCGATCACGCTCCGCAGCGACCCACGGCCGTGCCGAGCAGCGGAGGGGCGACGTCCATGGTGTCCGAGCAGATCGGTTATCGCGGCCCCACGGCCTGCGCGGCCGCCGGTATCACCTACCGGCAGTTGGACTACTGGGCCCGCACCGGCCTGGTCGAGCCGAGCGTGCGCCCTGCCTACGGGTCCGGAACGCAGCGGCTGTACAGCTTCCGGGACGTCGTCGTCCTGAAGATCGTCAAGCGGTTCCTCGACACCGGGGTGTCGCTGCAGAACATTCGCACGGCCGTCCAGCACCTCAGGGAACGCGGTTTCAGCGACCTGGAGCGGATGACGCTGATGAGCGACGGCGCGACGGTCTACGAGTGCACCTCGCCTGACGAGGTACACGCCCTGCTCCAAGGGGGGCAGGGGGTCTTCGGGATCGCCGTGGGTGTGGTGTGGCGGGACGTCGACAGCGCGCTGTCCCAGCTGCACGGGGAGCGGATCGACACCGGCGAGACCCTGGTCGGGCCCAACCCGGCGGACGAACTGGCGCGACGTCGGAACCGGGCCGTCTGAGGCGTTCCCGCGGTGCCGCATGCGTAGGCGGGACGTTTCCGCACCGGACGGCAAGCGGTTTCCCCCTGGCGGTCCGGGCAGTTCCCCGGGGCATTGTCAGTGGCGTAGGGCAGCATCGGAGATGTGAGAACCGCGCCCACGATCCTGCATCTCGACATGGATGCCTTCTTCGCCTCGGTGGAGCAGGCGTCCAAGCCGAGTCTGCGGGGGAAGGCCGTGGTCGTGGGCGGGCTCGGGCCGCGGGGTGTGGTGGCCACGGCGTCGTACGAGGCTCGGGTCTTCGGCGTGCATTCGGCGATGCCCATGGGGCAGGCCCGGCGGCTCGCGCCCAACGCCGCGTACCTCGTGCCGCGCTTCGGGCTCTACAAGGCGATCAGCGAGCGGGTGATGGAGCTGCTGCGGGCGCTGTCGCCGCTCGTGGAGCCGCTGAGCCTGGATGAGGCGTTCGTGGACCTGGAGGCCGGGGGAGCGGCCTGGGACGAGGCATCGGCGCGCCTGGTCGGGACGCAGCTGCGCGCGGACATACGGGCCCTCACCGGGCTCACGGGGTCGGTGGGGCTCGCCGCGTCCAAGATGCTCGCGAAGATCGCGTCGGAGCAGGCCAAGCCCGACGGGCTGGTGGTGATCGAGCCGGGGACCGAGAGGTCGATGCTCGGCCCGATGTCGGTGCGGACCCTGCCGGGGGTCGGTCCGGCGACGGGTGACCATCTGCGACGTGCCGGGATCACGACGGTCGAGGAGATCGTCGAGGCGGGCGAGGACGAGCTGGTGCGCCTCCTGGGCAGAGCGCACGGTCACGGGCTCTACGCGATGGCGCTGGCGCGGGACGACCGGCCCGTGGTGGCGGAGCGGGAGGCGAAGTCGGTGTCGGTCGAGGACACGTATGACGTGGACATCCACGACCGGCTGCGCGTGGGGCTCGAGGTGCAGCGGCTCGCTGACCGGTGTGTGCGGCGGCTGCGCGGGGCGGGGCTGTCGGGGCGGACCATCGTGCTGAAGGTGCGGCGGTTCGACTTCTCGACGCTCACCCGGTCCGAGACGCTGCGCGGGCCGACGGACGACCCCGGGGTGATCCGGGAGGCCGCGGCCAGACTGCTGGATTCGGTCGACACGACGGGCGGTGTGCGGCTGCTCGGGGTGGGGGTCAGCGGCCTCGCCGACTACACGCAGGAGGACCTCTTCGCGCAGGCGGCGGGAGAGCGGACGAACCCCGAGCAGCGGCCCGCCGAGGAGCACGCCGTGGCAGCTGCCGAGGAGCAGCCGGCGCTCGCCGAGCGGCGCTGGCCCGCCGGGCACGACGTGCGGCATGCCGAGTTCGGGCACGGGTGGGTGCAGGGCAGCGGCCTGGGGCGGGTCACCGTACGGTTCGAGACGCCCGGCTCCCAGCCGGGCCGTGTGCGGACGTTCCGGACCGACGATCCGGAACTGGAGCCGGCGGACCCGTTGCCGTTGGTGTCAATGAGACCGGACGAGAGCTGTGGGCCGGACGGCGAGGCCGGGGCGGTGGGACTGCGGTCCGCCGCCCCGTGAACGGATCACCGGGGCGTCAGGCCGTCTCGTCCGTGCCCGCCAGCTTGCCGAAGTCGTGATCCGTGAGCGGAGGAGGGGCGGCGACGTCGAGGCCGTAGTGATGGTAGAGCTGGAGTTCCTGCTCAGGGGAGAGGTGGCGGCCCACGCCGAAGTCGGGGGCGTCCTTGATCAGGGAGCGGTCGAAGGGGACGTGGAGAGCGCCGTCGACGAGCTCGCTGGGCTCGAGGGGGACAAAGGCGTCCCTGCTGAACAGGCCGGTCCGTATCGCCGCCCACTCCGGCTCGCCGGTGGCGTCGTCGAGGTAGACCTCGTCGATGGTGCCGATCCTGGTTCCGGTGCGGTCGAACGCCTTGCGGCCGATCAGGTTGCGCGGATCGATATCGGTTCGCACGGGCCCTCCACGTGGTCGCAAGTCATTCGTAGACACTACAAAACGGCACAATGACGACTGCGGCCACTCGAAGGTTCGTGCGTGGCCCCCGCTGGTACGCTGGCAGCGGCTGCTGACCCCGTGCGGGAGAGTCCTCCGGACACCATCGGAGGCGCCGAAGGAGCAAATCCTCCCCGGAATCTCTCAGGCTCACGTACCGCACGGACGAGGTCACTCTGGAAAGCAGGGCGGGTGTCGACGGCTTCCGCTCTCACCGACGGTGAAAGCCGGAGACCTTCGGGTGATCCGGTGAAGCTCTCAGGTTGAGATGACAGAGGGGGAGGCCGTTCGGGTACCCGCGCCGTGGTGCCCCTCGAAGGTCGTGTCGACCAGGAGGCCTCCGCAAATGACCGCCCACCGCATTCCGCTCTCCGAGCTCGAAGAGGCAGTCCCCTTCGAGCAGCGCCACATCGGCCCGGACCACGAGGCCCGCGCCAAGATGCTCGCCCAGGTCGGCTACGGCTCGCTGGACGAGCTCACGGCCGCGGCGGTCCCGGCCGTGATCAAGAGCGCTGAGGCGCTCGACCTGCCGGGCGCCCGCAGCGAGGCCGAGGTGATCGCCGAGCTGCGCTCCCTCGCCGACCGCAACCAGGTCCTCGGCTCCATGATCGGACTCGGCTACTACGGCACCTTCACGCCGCCGGTCATCATGCGCAACGTCATGGAGAACCCGGCCTGGTACACGGCCTACACGCCGTACCAGCCGGAGATCTCGCAGGGGCGGCTGGAGGCGCTGCTCAACTTCCAGACCATGGTCGCCGACCTCACCGGACTGCCGACCTCCGGTGCCTCCCTGCTGGACGAGGGCACCGCGGCCGCCGAGGCCATGGCGCTGTCACGGCGGCTGGGCAAGAACAAGAAGGGCCTGTTCCTGGTCGACGCGGACGCCCTGCCGCAGACCATCGCCGTGATCCGGACCAGGGCCGAGCCGACCGGCGTCGAGGTCGTCGTCGCCGACCTCGGCGACGGCATCCCGGCCGAGGTCGCCGAGCGTGAGATCAACGGCGTGCTGATCCAGTACCCGGGCGCCTCCGGGGCCGTACGGGACATCAAGCCGGTGATCGACCGGGCGCACGAGCTCGGGGCGATCGTCACCGTCGCCGCCGATCTGCTCGCGCTGACACTGCTGAAGTCGCCCGGTGAGCTCGGTGCGGACATCGCGGTCGGTACGACACAGCGCTTCGGCGTGCCCATGGGCTTCGGCGGGCCGCACGCCGGATACATGGCGGTGCGGGAGAAGATGGCGCGCAGCCTGCCCGGGCGGCTCGTCGGAGTGTCCGTGGACGCCGACGGCAACAAGGCCTACCGGCTGGCGCTCCAGACACGTGAGCAGCACATCCGCCGCGAGAAGGCCACCAGCAACATCTGCACCGCGCAGGTGCTGCTCGCCGTCATGGCCGGCATGTACGCCGTCTACCACGGGCCCGAGGGGCTGAAGGGCATCGCGCGCCGCACCCACCGGTACGCCACCGTCCTCGCCGCCGGGCTCGCCAACGGCGGGGTCGAGGTCGTGCACGGCGCCTACTTCGACACCGTGACGGTACGCGTGGACGGACGGGCCGCGGACATCGTGGCCGCCGCGCGGGAGAACGGGGTCAACCTGCGGCTCGTCGACGCCGATCACGTGTCGATCGCCTGCGACGAGACCACCACGCGGGCCCAGCTGCGTGCCGTGTGGGCCGCTTTCGGTATCGAGGGCGTCATCGAGGCGCTGGACGCCGCCACGGAGGACGGGCTTCCCGATGCTCTGCTGCGGTCCGACGAGTACCTGACGCACCCCGTCTTCCACCAGCACCGTTCCGAGACCGCCATGCTGCGCTACCTGCGCCGGCTGGCCGACCGCGACTACGCGCTCGACCGGGGCATGATCCCGCTGGGCTCCTGCACCATGAAGCTCAACGCGACCACCGAGATGGAGCCGGTCACCTGGCCCGAGTTCGGTCAGCTGCACCCCTTCGCCCCCGCCGAGCAGGCCGCGGGCTACCTCACCCTCATCCACGAGCTGGAGGACCGTCTCGCCGAGGTCACCGGCTACGACAAGGTGTCCCTGCAGCCGAACGCCGGGTCGCAGGGCGAGCTGGCCGGTCTGCTCGCCGTCCGCGGGTACCACCGGGCCAACGGGGACGAGCAGCGCACCGTGTGCCTGATCCCGTCGTCCGCGCACGGCACCAACGCCGCGAGCGCCGTGATGGCGGGCATGAGGGTCGTCGTCGTGAAGACCGCCGAGGACGGTGAGATCGACGTCGAGGACCTGCGGGCGAAGATCGAGCAGCACCGGGACGAGCTGGCCGTGCTGATGATCACGTACCCGTCCACGCACGGTGTGTTCGAGGAGCACGTCTCCGAGATCTGCGCGCAGGTGCACGAGGCGGGCGGGCAGGTCTACGTCGACGGTGCCAACCTCAACGCGCTCGTGGGGCTCGCCAAGCCGGGGCACTTCGGCGGTGACGTCTCGCACCTGAACCTGCACAAGACCTTCTGCATCCCGCACGGCGGTGGCGGTCCCGGCGTCGGCCCGGTGGCGGTGCGCGAGCACCTCGCGCCGTACCTGCCGAACCACCCGCTGCAGCCCGAGGCGGGCCCCGAGACGGGTGTCGGTCCCATCTCCGCCGCGCCCTGGGGGTCCGCGGGCATCCTCCCGATCTCGTGGGCGTACGTCCGGCTCATGGGCGGCGAGGGGCTGAAGCGGGCCACGCAGGTGGCGGTGCTCAGCGCCAACTACGTCGCCAAGCGACTGGAGCCGCACTACCCGGTGCTCTACACCGGGCCCGGCGGGCTCGTCGCGCACGAGTGCATCATCGACCTCCGGCCGCTGACCAAGGCGACCGGAGTGAGCGTCGACGACGTCGCCAAGCGGCTCATCGACTATGGCTTCCACGCGCCGACGATGTCGTTCCCGGTGGCCGGAACGCTGATGATCGAGCCGACCGAATCGGAGGACCTGGCCGAGCTGGACCGGTTCTGCGAGGCGATGATCTCGATCCGTGCGGAGATCGAGAAGGTCGGCTCCGGTGAGTGGCCCGCGGACGACAACCCGCTGCGCGGCGCCCCGCACACCGCCGGCGCGCTCGCCGGCGACTGGGAGCACGCCTACAGCCGTGAGGAGGCCGTCTTCCCGGCCGGAGTCTCGGCCGCCGACAAGTACTGGCCGCCGGTGCGCCGCATCGACCAGGCCTTCGGCGACCGTAACCTCGTCTGCTCCTGCCCGCCGCTGGACGCGTACGAGGACTGATCGGCCGTCGTGTCAGTCGGAGGGGCTCCGCGGTGCGGGGCCCCTCCCGTCATTGGGCGGCGAGTGACACCTCGGTCGACTTGAGCAGGGCGACGACAGGGGTCCCGGCCGCGAGGGCGAGGTCCTCGGCGGCGTCCCTGGTGATCACGGCGGTCAGTTCGCCGCCTTCGACGGTGACCCGGACGGTGGCCATGGCGTCGCCGGTCGCGAGGGACGTGACCGTGCCCGGGAGCCGGTTGCGGATGGACAGGCCCTCGACGGGAGCGGTGGCCAGCGAGACCTCCGTCGACTTCACCAGGGCGCGCACGGCCCTGCCCGGGGCGAGAGCGAGGTCGTCGGCGGCCTCGCGGGTGATCGCCGCGGTGAGGTTCTGGCCGCCGCAAAGGCGGACCTTGACCGTCGCCATGGCCTCGCCTTGTGTGACGGCGGTGACGGTGCCGGGGAGCTGGTTGCGGATGCTCAGGCTCATGACCGCACGGTAGCCCGATGCACCCCTTACGCAGGGTATGCGTGGGTCTGCGTCGCCTTGACCGTGGCCCACATCCTGGCACCGGGGTGCAGATCGAGGTCGGCCGCGGCGACGGTGGTGAGGTCGGCGGTCAGGGGGAGCTCGCCGGTGAGGTCCGCGCGGATCTGGTCGCCGTGCGTCTCCAGGCCGGCGACCTCGCAGCGCCACAGGTTGCGGGCGCTGGAGCCGGTGGGGCGTTCCCGGTACAGCGTCACCGCGCTGGGCGGGAACGCCACGAAGACCGGGCCGTCGAGCTGTTCGGTGGTCGTGATGGCCGGTCCGTTGTCGAGCCGGACCGTGTGGCCCTCGGCCAGCCCCCGGTAGAGATTGAGGCCGACGAGCCGGGCGATGTAGTCCGTGCGGGGGTGGCGGGCGATGTCGGAGGGTGTGCCCTCCTGGACGACGTGGCCGTCCTCGACGACGACCAGCCGGTCGGCCAGCACCATGGCGTCCAGCGGGTCGTGCGTGACGAGGACGGCCACGGCCTCGAAGCCGGCGAGGTGGCGGCGGAGCTGGGCGCGAACGTCCAGCCGGGTGCGGGCGTCGAGGGCGGCGAGGGGCTCGTCCAGGAGCAGCAACCGCGGCCGGGTGGCCAGCGCTCGGGCCAGTGCCACGCGCTGGGCCTGGCCGCCGGAGAGGTGGCGGGGCTTGGCGCCGGCGTGGTCGGCGAGGCCCATGCGGTCCAGCCACTCGGCGGCCTGGGCACGGGCCTCTGCCTTGCCGGCGCCCTGGCAGCGCGGCCCGAAGGCGACGTTGTCCAGGGCGGTCAGATGCGGAAAGAGCAGATAGTCCTGGAAGACGACCCCGACCGGGCGGGACTCGGGCGGCGTACGGTCCAGGCGCACACCGTCCAGTCCCATATGGCCCGACGTGAGGGGGGAGAGGCCCGCGAGGGCGCGTAGGGCCGTGGTCTTGCCGGCGCCGTTGGGGCCGAGCAGCGCCACGACGTCGCCGGGAGCGGCGGTGAGTGCGACGTCGAGCCGGAAGGCGCCGCGGTCGACGAGGAGGCGGGCGTCGAGGCCTTGGGGGAGGAGGCCGGTCGCCGTGTCGTCGCGGTCGGTCGTCTCGGTCATGAGGATCGTGTCCAGGAAGTCAGAGGGTCGGCGTCGGCCGGGCCGGGGGGCCGGTATCGGCCGGCGGTCGTGCCGGGCCTGTCGGGCGATGCTGGTGGCTGGGCGCTCGTCGGCGTCCGGGCGGGTGCCGGTAGGCTGTCGCCGAGGCGTCGGGCGGGGTGGTGGCGGCCGGCGGTCGGGCCGGCGCCGGTCCGGGCGGTGCCGCCCGGCTGTTGTGCGGCGGCCGGTTCGTGTGCCGGAGGACCGTTGCCCAGCCGTCGGCGGGAGGACGTCATGACGGCGTCATCCAGCGGTCCCGTAGGGCCGCCAGCACCGCGATGGACACGGCCAGCAGCACCAGGCTGAGGGCGATCGCGGCCGCCGGGTCGTTCTGCAGGGCGAGGTAGACCGCCAGCGGCATGGTCTGCGTACGGCCCGGGAAGTTGCCCGCGAAGGTGATCGTCGCGCCGAACTCGCCCAGTGCCCGGGCCCAGGCCAGCACGGCACCGGCCGCGATGCCCGGCGCGATCAGCGGCAGGGTGACCCGCCGGAACGCGGTGAAGCGCGAGGCGCCCAGGGTCGTGGCCGCCTCCTCGTAGCGCGGGTCGGCGGCCCTGAGGGTGCCCTCCACACTGATGACGAGGAACGGCATCGCCACGAAGGTCTCGGCGAGGACGACACCCGTCGTGGTGAAGGGCAGGGTGATTCCGAACCAGGCGTCGAGCCACTGCCCGACCACCCCGTTGCGCCCGAGGGCGAGCAGCAGGGCCACACCGCCCACCACCGGCGGCAGCACCAGCGGCAGCGTCACCAGGGCCCGTACGAAACCGCGCCCGGGGAACCGTGTACGGGCCAGCAGCCAGGCCAGGGGCACTCCGACGACCAGGCTCAGCCCCGTCGCAGCCGTGGCGCACACGAGCGACAGCCGGAGCGCCTCCCACACCTCGGGGCTCGTGAGCTGCCCGGGGAGGCTGCGCCAGGGCGTCCGGACGAGCAGGGCGATCAGGGGCAGGAGCAGGAACGCCAGACCGATCAGGGCGGGGACCAGCAGGGGAACCGGCACCGTGCGGCTCCGTCGGCCGGGGCGGTCGCGGCGGGGCCGGCTCTCCACGGTGTCGATGCCCGTCACGGCTTGAGGAACCCGGCCCCGGACAGAACCTTCTGGCCCTCGGCCGAGGTGACCAGAGCCATGAAGGCCTTCGCCGTCTCGGGATTGGGGGCGTTCTTGAGCAGGGCGATCGGATAGTCGTTGACGGCCTCGGCCGACTCGGGGAAGTCCACGCCCTCCACCTTGTCACCCGCCGCCCGGACGTCGGTCCGGTAGACGACGGCGGCGTCGGCCTCCTTCAGCTCGACCTTCGTCAGGGCGCTCTTGACGTCCTGCTCGTAGGAGACAGGGGTGAGCTTCAGGCCGCTGGTGTCCAGGGCCTTCTGGGCGGCGGCACCGCATGGCACGGTCTTGTCGCACAGGACGACCTTCAGACCGGACGTGGTGAGGTCCTGCAGGGAGGTGATCCGGTCCGGGTTGCCGGGCAGCGTGGCGATCTCCAGCCGGTTGCGTACGAAGGTGGCGGGCGTGCTTGCCGCGTCCTCGCTGTCGGTCACGAGCGCCATGGTCTTGGTGCTGGCGGCGGCGAAGACGTCGGCCGGTGCGCCGCTGGTGATGCTGGCGGCGAGGGTGTCGCTGCCGCCGAAGTTGAAGGTGACCTTGGTGCCCGGGTGGGCCTTCTCGAACTCCTTGCCCAGGGTCGTGAAGCTCTCCTGGAGGGAGGCGGCGGCGAAGACCGTGACCGTGCCGGAGAGTTCCGGTGACGAGGACGCCGAGGGCCCCTTCCCGGTGTCCGAGTCGGAGGAGGAGCAGGCGCTCAGGGCCAGCAGCGCGGCGGCGGACGCACCGGCGGCCCGCTGGAGCCGGCGTGTCCGGGGCGCGGAACGGGTCATCTCGGGGCCACTCCCTCGGTGTGCTGGAGGAAGAGCCCGCCAGGCCCTTCCCATACGCCGATCATACTGACGCATCTGCGAGCCAGATGTCTCCTGTCTCATCGCATGAGCGGGGGTATGGGGGCGTGAAGGGTGGCATGTGCGTTCGTGAGGGAGGGTTCAGACGCGGTCGATGTGCACGTTCGTCGACTTCACCCGGGCCGTCGCCTCCACGCCGACCTCCAGGCCCAGTTCCTCGACGGCCTCGCGGGTGAGCAGGGAGACCAGGCGGTGCGGGCCGGCCTGGATCTCCACCTGGGCGGCGACGTCGCCGAGTTTGATCGCGGTGACGATGCCGGGGAAGGCGTTGCGCGCCGATGTGTACGGCGTGTCCTCATCGGCGGGGCCGGAGCGGGCGAGTTCGACCGAGAACGCGGCCAGGTCCCGTCCGTCGACGAGTCGTCGGCCGGCCTCGTCGCGATGGGTGGTGAGACGGCCCGCGTCCGCCCAGCGCCGGGCGGTGTCGGGACTCACGCCGAGCAGACGCGCTGCCTGGCCGATCGTGTAGGACTGCATGCCGGTCACGATAGGGGCGTAGGGGCGGAACCGCGGATGCGGGGCGCCGCCTTTGGAGGGGGCCCGGCCGTCGCGGGGAGGGCCGGCTCGAGCCGAACCGTCTTGAGATCCGTTCGGCCAGGGGCTGGTGGCTCAGCCGACGTGCACCCTCGGCCTTCGCCGCCGCTCCGGTTCCGCCTCGCGCAGGACTTCCCGCGTGACGGGGGCGACCTCGCCCTGGCCGAACAGGAAGAAGCGCAGGAGGTTGGCGAAGGGGCCCCCTTCCGTCCACTCGAAGTAGATGTGCGGGGTGCGGCCGGTCGTGTCGCGGACGTGGAGCAGGAGCGCGGCCAGGGCGTTGGGAATGGAGGAGGACTCCAGGGTCAGAACGCGATAGCGGTTGTGGAGCACTTCGCCGCGTACGGTCAGGCCCGACTCGAACTCGGACGGGTCGGTAACCGTGACCTCGACGAATACGAAGTCCTCCTGTCCTGGCACGTCGTTGTCCTGCCGGATCTGCTCGATCTTGTCCCGGTACTCCGTGATGTCGCGCCGGTCGGGCTCGTTGGCGATGAACCGCATCCGGCGGCTGGCCATGTCCCGGACGAAGCGATCCGCCATGGGATCCAGCGTCACGCTGGTCACCCGGAGCTCGAACGCGCGGGCCAACCGCGACAGGAGGGAGACGAGGATGATGCCGGCGATGAAGCAGGCCCCGATCTTCACGCCGTCCGGGCGCTCGATGACGTTGGCGACGGTCGTGTAGAGGAACACCGCGGAGATGACCGCGAACGCGATCGTCCAGTTCCGTTGCCCCGCCTTGCGGGCGGCGATGGTCACCGCGATCGCGGCGGAGCTGATGAGGACCAGCACACCGGTGGCGTACGCGCCGCCCTGCGCGTTGACATCGGCGTCGAAGATCCAGGTGACCAGGAAGGCGATCAGAGTGAAGACGATGACCATGGGGCGGACGGCCCTGGCCCATTGCGGCGCCATGCCGTAACGGGGAAGGTAGCGCGGCATCAGGTTGAGCAGGCCGGCCATCGCGGAGGCGCCGGCGAACCACAGGATGGCGATCGTCGAGACGTCGTAGACCGTGCCGAAGGTGTTGCCGAGGTAGTCGTGCGCCAGAAACGCGAGTGCACGCCCGTTGGCCGCGCCGCCCGGCTCGAACTCCTTCTCCGGTATGAGGAGAGTGGTGATGAAGCTGGTGGTGATCAGGAAGCCGCTCATGATGAGAGCGGCCGTGGTGAGCAGTTTCTTCGTGTCGCGGATGCGGCCGGTCGGCCGTTCCTCCGTGTCCTCGGGGTCGCCCTTGACGTGCGGCATCACGGCCACGCCGGTCTCGAAGCCGGACAGGCCGAGCGCCAGCTTCGGGAAGACGAGCAGGGCGACACCGATCATGAGGAAGACGTTGCTGTGCTGGGTGGTGAGGGCACTGGACCAGTCGGTGACCACGTGACCCGCCGTGACGATGTGGTAGAGACCGGCGACCACCACGACCGCGTTGAGCGCGAGGTAGGCGCCCACGAGAGCGACCGCCACGCCGATCGCCTCCAGGAAGCCCTTGAGGAACACGGCCCCCAGCAGCGCGATCAGGACCAGGGTGATCAGCAGCTGCTTGTCGTGCAGGGCATCCGCCAGATGCGGGTTCTCGACCAGGTGGGTGGAGGCGTCGGCGGCCGACAGGGTGATGGTGATGAGGAAGTCGGTGGCGGCGAAGCCCAGCAGGGTCAGCACGAACAGCTTGCCCTGCCAGAAGGAGAGCAGCCGTTCCAGCATGGCGATGGATCCCTCGCCGTGCGGGCTCTCCTCGGCGACCCGGCGATAGACCGGCAGCGCGCCGACGAGTGTGACGACGACCAGCACGATGGTCGCGATCGGTGACAGCAGTCCGGCGGCGAGGGCCGCGATGCCGGGCTGGTAACCGAGGGTGGAGAAGTAGTCGACGCCGGTCAGGCACATCACGCGCCACCAGGGCTGGCCCTTGTGCGGGGGCTCCGGTTCGGCGTGCGGCCCGGTGTGACCGCTTCCCCTGCCCATCTCGGACAGGCCCTCCAGCATCCAGGCGCGCAGGCGGCTGGGGCGGGTGGGCCCGGTGCCGCTCAGTGGCGAATGGTCGGTGGTGGCCATCGACGTGCTCCCGATGTACGGCTCAACGAGGTTCCGGCCATCTGTGGACGGCCTGATCAGCGTAAGCGGAGCGTGATGCTGTGGCCTCGAGATGAGAGGGCTGAGGGCGTCAAGCTTCCGTTAAGACTGGTCCGGGTGTCCTCCGGCGAGGGCGGCCCGGGGGTGAAACGCGAGCTGAGGCCGTGTGAGTCGGCTGCCGAGCCACCTGTCCGTGTGGTTGAACGGCGCCCAGGGCCGGTCCGCAGATGGACACCCTGTGTGATTGCCCGGGGATCGGCTCCGTAACGTTCGCCATTCACTTCGAATGTTTCGTCACCGGCTCAGCCCTCGAACCGACCCGAGAATCCCACGCACAAGGGGTTGTCACCCTTTGGCCACTGTCTCTAGGGTGCGGCATCGACGCAGCTTTCTGCATCTCATCCGAAACTTTCGAGGAGGGCATGATGGGCGACCCGGCACTGTCCCGCCGCGGCTTCCTGGCGGCCTCCGCCGCGGCCGGTCTGGGGATGACCACACTGACCGCATGCGGCGGGGACTCGGACGGAGGGTCGTCGGGGACGACCACGATCGAGTGGTGGAACATCTCCACCACCGAGCCGGCCAAGAGCGTCTGGGCCGCCCTCGCCCGGAAGTTCGAGGCCCAGAACCCCAAGGTCAAGATCAAGATCGTCCAGCTGGAGAACGACGCCTACAAGTCGAAGATGACAGCCCTGACCTCCTCAGGGAAGCTGCCCGACATCTTCCACACCTGGGGCGGCGGTGTACTGAAGCAGCAGGTCGACGCCGGACTCGTCGAGGACCTCACGGACAGCACCAAGCCGTGGGGCGACGCCCTGCTGCCGGCCGCCAGGGAGCCGTACCTGATCGACGACAGGGCCTACGGCATCCCGTTCGACATCGGCATGATCGGCTTCTGGTACAACAAGGCGCTCTTCCGGAAGGCCGGCATCAGCGCACCCCCGACCACCTGGAGCGGTTTCCTCGACGCCGTACGCAAGCTGAAGTCCGCCGGTGTCACACCCCTCGCCCTGGCCGGCAAGGAGAAGTGGCCCGGCATGTACTACTGGGCCTACCTGGCGATGCGGACCGCCGGTGCCGGGGCGCTCCAGAAGGCCTACGAGGACAAGGACTTCACCGGCACCCCCTTCGTCGAGGCGGGAGAGCACCTCGAGGAACTGGTCGCCCTCCAGCCGTTCCAGAAGGGCTTCCTCGGCGCCGCGTACTCCACCCCCACCGGGCAGGCCGCCGCCGTCGGCAACGGCAAGGCGGCCATGGAGCTCATGGGCCAGTGGGCGCCCGTCGTGCAGGCCGACGCGGGCAAGGGCCTGGGCAAGGACCTCGGCTTCTTCCCGTTCCCCGCGGTCGAGGGCGGCAAGGGCGCCATCACAGAGGTGTTCGGCGGAGGCGGCGGGCACGCCCTGCGCCGGGGCGCCCCGCAGGAGGCCGTCGACTTCCTGAAGTTCTTCGCGTCCGAGGCCACCGACCGGGAACTGGTCAAGAAGACGGGCGTCCTGCCCGTCGTCCCGGCGGCCGAGAGCGCCATCGCCGACCCCAACATCAAGTCCGTGCAGGAGCAGTTGAAGAAGTCCACCGGCTTCCAGCTCTACCTCGACCAGGCGTACGCGCCCGCCGTCGGCCAGGAGGTCAACGACAGCGTCGCCGCCCTGATCTCCGGCTCCAAGTCGCCCGCGCAGGTCGCCCAGTCGGTCACCAGGACCGCGAAGGAAGAGCAGTAGCCCGCGATGACCTCCACGTTCCTGCCGGACAAACGGACCGGCCCCGGCGCCGTCCTGCCGCCTCCGGCCGAGGACCGGGCCACGGGCCGCGCCCGGCGCCGCGCGCTCAACTGGCTGACGGCGGTCGGCTTCCAGCTCCCCGCCCTGGTGCTGTTCATGGGGCTCGTCCTGCTGCCGATGCTGTTCGCCCTGTACGCCGCTTTCTTCCGCTGGGGCGGCTTCGGAATGCCCTCCGACTACGTCGGCGGCGAGAACTTCACCCGGCTCTTCCAGGACGAGATCTTCCTGGGCGACCTGTGGCGCTGTCTGGTGCTGGTGGTGCTGTCGGTCGCGATCCAGTTGCCGTTCGCACTGGCCATGGCCGTTCTGCTCAACCAGCGGATGCGTGGCAGGGCGGTCTACCGGATGCTGTTCTTCGCCCCGTACGTCCTGTCCGAGGCCATCACCGGAATCCTGTTCGGCATGATTTTCGCCCCGGACGACGGCTTCGCCGACCAGATCCTCGGCAAGGTCGGGCTCGAGGGGCTCGGCGGGGAGTGGTTCGCCGATCCGTCCACCGTCATGGCGACCCTGTTCCTGGTCATGACCTGGAAGTACTTCGGCTTCCACATGATGCTGTACCTGGCCGGGCTCCAGGCGGTGCCCAGGGAGCTGACGGAGGCGGCGCTCATCGACGGGGCCGGTCCCTGGCAGCGCTTCCGGAACGTGACGCTGCCGCTGCTCGCGCCCACCCTGCGGATCAGCGTCTTCCTGTCGGTCATCGGGGCCATCCAGCTCTTCGACCTGGTGTGGGTGACCACCGCGGGCGGCCCGGACCACCACTCCGAGACCATGGCCGTGACCATGTTCCAGTACGGCTTCAAGCGCTACCAGGTCGGCTACGCCAGCGCGATCAGCGTGGTCATGTTCGGCATCAGCCTCGTCTTCGCCCTCGCCTACCAGCGGTTCGTGCTCCGGCGCGACCTGGAAGGGGCCACCACGACCATGCGGGGTGACGGTAAGTGACCGCCAGTCAGAAGGTACGTAAGGGGCGGAACCTTCCGCTGCACTTCGTCCTGATCGTCGTCGGGGCGGTCATGGCCGTCCCCCTGATCTACGCCGCGCTCTCCGGCTTCAAGACCACCGACGAGCTCTCCCGCAACCCGGTCGGGCTGCCCGAGTCGTGGGTGACCTCCAACTACACCGGCATCCTCGGCTCGGGGGACTTCTGGCGGCTGATCGGCAACAGCACGCTGATCGCGGTCGGCACGACCGTTCTGGTCGTCGCGGTCTCCGCGCTGTCGGCCTTCTCCTTCGCCCGGTTCGCCTTCCGGGGCCGGGAGATGCTGTTCACGCTGTTCACGATGGGGCTGATGTTCCCCTTCGCGGTGGCCGCCCTGCCGCTGTTCCTTCTGTTGCGCTCCCTGGACCTGCTGGACAACCCCCTCGGCGTGATTCTTCCGCAGGCTGCCTTCGGGCTGCCGATGACCATCATCATCCTGCGTGGTTTCTTCCGGCAGATCCCCGGTGAGCTGGAGGAGGCGGCCACGCTCGACGGATGCACGCCCTTCGGCTTCTTCTGGCGGGTGCTACTGCCCATGGCGCGGCCCGCGCTCGGCACCGTCTCCGTGCTGGCCGTCGTCACCAGCTGGAACAACTTCTTCCTTCCGCTGCTGGTGTTCACCGACGCGCAGTGGTGGACCCTGCCGATCGGCGTCCAGCAGTTCCAGGGGCAGTACTCCGCCGAGTACGCCAAGGTCTTCGCCTATCTGGTGCTGGCCATGGTCCCCGCACTCGCCTTCTACTCGGTCGCCGAGCGTCAGCTCGTCGGCGGCCTCACCGCGGGCGCCACGAAGGGCTGACGCGCACCGCGGACGTCCGGCTCGCACACCCCCATCCCGTTCGTGAGGAGTCGCACCATGCGCAAGTCCGCCACACGGCTCAGACTCGCCGGGGCGCTGGCCGCCGCGCTGATGCTGGGAGGCATCGCGACCGGCCCGGCGGCACAGGCCGGCGAGGAGCACGGCAAGGAACCCACCCTCGCCGACCTCGCCCAGCGGCACGGCCGCTACTTCGGCAGCGCCACCGACAACCCCGAGCTCACCGACGAACCGTACAAGGCACTGCTCGGCAGCGAGTTCGACCAGATCACGCCCGGCAACGGCATGAAGTGGTACGCGACCGAGCCGCAGCAGGGGGTGTTCGACTTCTCCAAGGGCGACGAGATCGTGAACCTCGCCCGCGCCAACCGGCAGAAGGTGCGTGGCCACACGCTCGTCTGGCACAGCCAGCTGCCCGAGTGGCTCACGGGGCGGGAGTGGACGGCCCCGGAGCTCAGGGCGGTGCTGAAGAAGCACGTCCAGGCGGAGGTACGGCACTACCGGGGCAAGGTGTTCGCCTGGGACGTCGTCAACGAGGCGTTCAACGAGGACGGCACGTACCGCGAGTCGGTCTTCTACAAGACGCTCGGGCCGGGGTACATCGCCGACGCGTTGCGCTGGGCGCACCAGGCCGATCCCCGCGTCAAGTTGTATCTCAACGACTACAACATCGAGGGGATCGGCCCCAAGAGCGACGCGTACTACCGGCTGGCCAAGGAGCTGAAGGCGAAGGGCGTACCCCTGCACGGCATCGGCTTCCAGGCCCATCTGGCCCTCCAGTACGGCTATCCCACGAGCCTGGAGGACAACCTCCGCCGCTTCTCCCGGCTCGGCCTCGACACGGCCCTCACCGAGGTCGACGTACGGATGCAACTGCCCGCGACGGAGGAGAAGCTGGCACAGCAGGCCGAGTGGTACCGGGACCTGACCGAGGCGTGCCTGGCGGTGCGCCGGTGCGTCGGTGTCACCGTGTGGGACTACACCGACAAGTACTCGTGGATCCCGGCGGTCTTCCCGGGAGAGGGCGCGGCCCTGCCCTGGGACGAGCGACTGCGGCCGAAACCGGCGTACTTCGCTCTGCGTGAGGCGCTTGCGGGGAGGTGACGGGGGCGGGTGGCGCCCCGCCGGCCCTGTGCCGCCCGGAGCCGGGCGACGTCCGGTGACGTCGAGTCGGGGGAGCTCGGTCGGTGAGGGGTGCGCGGTTCGGCGGTGAGTAGCGCGGGGCGGCCCAGGCGGGCGCCATCGGGTGTCTCCGACGAGATCGCGTCGGTGGGCGTCGTCAGAGCCGACGCCGAGGGCCGCGACGGGGGCGGCCGGACGCGGCGCAGAGGTCGGGCGGGCAGGTCGGTGAGGGGCCGGCCGGGCGCCGTCGGGCCGTCAGCCGGCCGTCGGCGGAGGGGCCGTGCTCGCCCTTACCACCAGGTCCGTTCCCAGTTCCACTCGAGGGGAATCCGGTCGTTCGTCGTGGGCCAGGCGGAGCACCGTACGGACAGCGAGCTTGCCCATGTCGGCCAGGGGCTGGCGGATCGTGGTCAGTGGCGGTGCCGACCAGCGGACTTCCGGAAGGTCGTCGAAACCGACCACGCTCATGTCCTGCGGCACCCGCAGACCGCGCCGGCGCAGTGCCTCGATCGCGCCGAGAGCCATCTGGTCGCTGGCCGCGAACACGGCGGTCGGCGGCTCGGGCAGGTCGAGGAGGGCGCCGCAGGCGGTGAAGCCGGACTCGGGGCGGAAGTCGCCGGGCACGACGAGGGAGTCGTCCATCGCGACGCCGGCGCCTTCCAGGGCCGCGCGGTAACCGTCCAGCCGGGCCCGCGAGCACAACAGCCGTGGCGGACCCGCGATCAGGCCGATCCGGCGGTGGCCCAGCGAGAGCAGGTGCTCGGTGGCCGCCATGCCGCCCGACCAGTTCGCGGCTCCGATGGTGGGTGCGTCGAGGGTGGGTGAGCCCGCCGGGTCGACGACGACCAGGGGCACGCCGAGAATCCGCAACTCCTCGTGCAGCGTGGGTTCCAGAGCGGAGGTGACGAGGATGACACCGTCGGAGGCACGGGATCGCAGGTTGCGCATCCACTCGCGGGCGTCGCCCGAACGCCCGTGGATCGCCGACACCACCGTGCCGACCCCGGCGGCGTGTGCGACCTCCTCGACCCCACGGATGATCTCCACGGCCCAGGGGCTGTCGAGGTCGTTGAAGACCAGGTCGAGCAGGGCGGCACGGGTGCCCGGGGCGGCAGGGCGCTTGCGGTAGCCGTGCCGGCGCAGCAGGTCCTCGACGCGGGCCCGGGTCTGCGGCGACACGTCGGACCGGCCGTTGACGACCCGGGACACGGTCGGTACGGACACACCGGCCTGCCGGGCGATCTCCGTGATCGTGACCTTGCCCCCGGCGTCGGTCTCACGTCCTGCCACTTGCCCCACCTCCGTCGGCGCATGACCGCGAAACTTCCAGGAGTCTTCCGGAAACCGGGCATCGGGGGGAAGGAGTGCGAGCCATGAAACGGCACGTCGCGAGGGGTGACAGGCAGTGACGACGCCCTGACATGCGTCGGGGCCGGTTCGCGGATGTCCCGTGGCCGGCCCCTCTGTGTCTGCGGGCGGACCTCACTCCGCCCCGCGGCTCTCAGGCCGCCGTCATCACCTGGCCACTTGCCAGCGGACGGTGAGGGGCGATGACCCGGCCGTCCGGCAGCAGCTCACCGGTGTCCTCGAAGAGCACCACGCCGTTGCACAGCAGGCTCCACCCCTGCTCCGGGTGGTGCGCCACGAGGCGGGCGGACTCCCGGTCGGCGGAGTCTGCGGAGGGGCACGGTGTCTGGTGCTGGCACATGGGTGGGATCTTTCGCTCTGGCGTGATGGATGAGATGACCGAACCGACCGAGTCGGCTGAGTCCGCTGTGGTCTTTGTTCCGCGGCTAGAAGTGTCGTTCATGGCCGCCCCCCCGTTGAAGTCGTCGGAACCCAGTGTTGCCCCACGGGCGTCTATCCGCAGGGATTTCGCAGCACCGCTTCTCATAGGTTCATGACGCGTCACCCGCGCGGACGGTTCACCCCAACTGGACTGTCACTTCGGGTGGTTCGTGGTGGCCGAATGGGGCTAGTTCGGTTGGACCAGAGGCCGTTTCTGGCTCGTACGAGCTATTGGATGCTCGTACGAGCGAGCAAAAGGTCTGCCCCGCCGCCGGGAATTCGGCGACGGGGCGTGGAATCTTCGCGGGGTGCGCTTCAGGCGGGTGAGCCGAGCAGACGTCCCGGAGTCGCCCGGTGGGTCAGCACCGGGAGCAGTTCGGCGACGCGGTGCGGCCGGTGGGCCGCGATGCCGGGAGGCGCCGGGGCCAGCGGGACGAGCAGGTCGGTGGCGGCGGGATGACCGACAGCGCCGTCCGCGGTGCAGTCCTCGTGCAGCCAGAGCGTCAGCATGTACAGGCTGGGTACCGACAGCAGGCGGGGCTGGTACGGCTGCGGCATCGTCTCGGCCTGCCGCAGGGCGCGCTCGGTGGAGGTGATGTACGGGCCTTCGAAGAAATGGGAGAAGGCCCAGCCGTCGGGGGTCAGCATGGTCTCGGCTGCGGCCACCGAACGGTCGCCGCAGCGGATCAGGAAACGCCACCCGGCCAGCCGGGTGGCCGAGACACCCTCGGCCGTGACCCGGTCGAGGACGTGCACGGGCAGGGGGAGCTCGGGCGAGGCGGGTCCCTGGGCGCGGAGCAGGGAGGGCGTTCTGGCCTCGTGCACAGCGGTGGGCGAGGAGAGCGCGGTGAGGACGGATCGGAGCGCGGGCACGGGAGCCGGAGGGACATGCAGCGGCATGGTGGGTCGCCTCTCATTCAAAGGCACGGTGGCACGAGGGCGGGGGCGGACGGCGCTGTCTGCTCACGAGGGTGGACAGAGGCAGGGGCCGGGGGTCTCAAGAACGAGAGGGGGGTGGGGTCCGTGGAACACCGCCTCGACGGCAGGACCCGTCGACCGAGGGCGCCAACCTACTGCCTGTTCGCGGAGTTTATACGACACGGGTTCAGACTGTGTTTCGTCTAGTCGTTTCCGGTGAGTAGAACAAGGGTACATTCGGTCGGCGATACGCGAGAATTATCCCGATTCCGGGCGTGGGTGTGCGGCGATGACCTCGGCGAATGTCCGCGAGGTGGTCGGCCCATTCTTGTCGGCGTTTTTCACGACTTCACAGAACCGAAAACCCGGGCCTCTGTGGCATGCCGAGTGAATGTGCCACCGGTTACACGTGGCCAGCGTAGCGGTCAGCGGCCCCCTCCGGGACGTTATCGATCGCTTTCGCTGGGCATCCTCCACCTGACCGGGACCCCGCCGGCCGGATCTTCGGCCCGCATCATTCGAGGAGGGACGCATCGATGGGGGAGAAGGTCGTGGCAGGCCGGTTCGACCTGTCCGATCGCCAGCGCTACCGCGACAAGCTCCGTCGGTGCCTGACGGGCTTGGAGCGGCTCCTGGCGGAGAAGCGGTTCGACCGCCCCAAGAACCTCATGGGGCTGGAGATCGAGCTGAATCTCGCGGGCGCCGACGGCATGCCGAAAATGTTGAACGCGCAGGTCCTCGAACGGATCGCGAGCCGCGATTTCCAAACAGAACTCGCCATGTTCAACCTGGAAGTCAACATTCCTCCACACCGTCTGGGTGGCCGGGTATTCGACCGGCTCGCGGAGGAACTCCGTACGTCACTGGCATATGCCGACCGGAAAGCCGGTGAGGTTGACGCGGGAATCGTGATGACCGGCATTCTGCCGACCCTCGACCGCGACGACCTGGTGTCGTCGAACCTCTCGGACGTCGACCGCTACACCCTCCTCAACGACCAGATCGTGGCCGCCCGGGGCGAGGAGTTCACGCTCGACATCGCCGGCGTGGAGCACCTCACCTGCACCTCCAAGTCGATCGCGCCGGAGGCCGCCTGCACCTCCGTGCAACTGCACCTCCAGGTCACCCCGGCCCGCTTCGCCGACGTGTGGAACGCGGCCCAGGCGGTCGCCGCCGCGCAGATCGCCGTCGGCGCCAACTCGCCGTTCCTCTTCGGTCACGAGCTGTGGCGCGAGTCGCGGCCTCCTCTGTTCCAGCAGTCCACCGACACCCGCCCGCCCGAGCTCCAGGCCCAGGGCGTCCGGCCGCGTACCTGGTTCGGGGAGCGCTGGGTCACTTCGGCGTACGACCTCTTCGAGGAGAACCTGCGCTACTACCCGGCGTTGCTGCCGATCTGCGACGACGAGGACCCGCTCGAGGTACTCGACCAGGGCGGTGTCCCGGCGCTCGCGGAGCTGGTCCTGCACAACGGCACGATCTACCGCTGGAACCGCCCGGTCTACGGCGTCGCCGACGGCGTCCCGCACCTGCGCGTGGAGAACCGTGTACTGCCCGCCGGGCCCACCGTCATCGACGTCGTCGCCAACGCGGCCTTCTACTACGGCCTCGTCCGCGCCCTCGCCGAGGAATCCCGGCCGGTGTGGACCCGGCTGCCGTTCGAGGCTGCCGCCGCCAACTTCGACGCCGCGTGCAAGGACGGCATCGACGCCCGCTTCACCTGGCCGCGCCGCGGCCGGTACGGCGGCACCGGGCAGGTCGACGCGGTCAGCCTGGTGCGGGACGAACTGCTGCCGCTCGCGGAGGCCGGGCTGGACGCGTGGGGGGTCGAGCCGGCCGACCGCGACCTGTACCTGGGCGTGATCGAGGAACGGTGCCGGCGCAGGGTGAACGGGGCGAGCTGGCAGGCCGCCACGTTCCACAAGGCGCTGGACGCCGGCCATACGCGTCAGGCCGCGCTGGCCGCGACGACCCGGCGTTACCGCGAGTTGATGCACCAGGGGGACCCGGTGCACAGCTGGCCGGTGGGGCTGCCGGAGCCTGTGTCGCTGGGCTGACGCGCCGTCGGGGTGACATCCTGCTGCCGCCATACTGATCCGACAGTCGGTGAAGTGGAGGCAGGTGTGCAGGCGGAGGCGAGCCCGGTGGCCGATTCCATTCCCCAGCAGCGGCTCTCACGGCGGATGCTCCGCAACGAGACCCTGCTCGTCCTCGCGCTGTCACTCGGGGCGAGCGGCGTGTCCGCGCTGATCAGCTTCATCGGTTCGGTCACCAAGCCGGGCGGGCTCAAGGACCAGGCCGCCACGATGAACGCCTCGGCCGCGCCCGGCCGGCCCTGGCTCGACCTGACCTGGCAGCTGTTCGGGATCACCACGGCGCTCGTGCCCGTCGCGCTCGTCGCGCACTTCCTGCTGCGCGAGGGCGCGGGTCTGCGCACGATCGGCTTCGACCGCACCCGCCCCTGGCCCGACCTCGGCCGGGGCGCGGCGATCGCGGCGGTCATCGGCAGCACCGGCATCGCCTTCTACCTGGCGGCCCGCGGCCTGGGCTTCAACCTCACCGTGGTGCCCGAGGCGCTGCCCGGTGTGTGGTGGAAGTACCCCGTGCTGATCCTCTCGGCGATCCAGAACGCGGTGCTGGAGGAAGTGATCGTCGTCGGCTACCTGCTGCGCCGCCTCGGCCAGCTGGGCTGGACCCCGACGGCCGCGCTGATGGGCAGCTCCCTGCTGCGCGGCTCGTACCACCTCTATCAGGGCATCGGTGGCTTCATCGGCAACATGGTCATGGGCGTCGTCTTCGTCTACCTCTACCGCCGCTGGGGCCGGGTCGGCCCGCTCGTGGTGGCCCACTCCCTGCTCGACATCGGGGCGTTCGTGGGGTACGCGCTGCTGGCGGGCAAGGTGGGCTGGCTGCCGACGGCGTGAACGGCTGCAGAAAGGGGCGTACGACGGTGTTCGTGCGCCCCTTCGCTGGATCTAGGCGAGCAGCTCACCCTCGATGACGGTGACCGCCCTGCCGGTCAGCAGGGTACGGTCGCCGCGCAGCTCCGTGCGGACGCGGCCGGAGCGGGGTGAGGCCTGCAGGCCGGTGAGGCCGGGACGGCCCAGGCGCTCGGACCAGAACGGGGCGAGCGCCGTGTGGGCGCTGCCGGTCACCGGGTCCTCGTCGATGCCGACGTTCGGGAAGAAGCAGCGCGAGACGAAGTCGTAGCCCCGGGCCGGGTCCTCCGCGAGTGCCGTGGCGATGACGCCGCGCTCGGAGTGGGTGGCGAGTGCCTTGAGGTCCGGGCGGAGGCCGCGCACCGTCTTCTCGTCGGCGACCTCCACGAGCAGGTCGCCGACGTTCGGGCCGGTGTCGAACGCCGTGAGCGGCTCGGCGCCGAGGGCCTCGGTGAGGCCGTCGGGCACGTCCACCGGGGTGAGCGGAGCCGTCGGGAAGTCCAGCGTGACGGAGCCGTCGTCCGCCGACGTGGCGACGAGGACGCCGCTGCGGGTGGCGAACCGCACCGGGCCCTCCTGGGTACCGGTGGTGTGCAGGACGT
This sequence comes from Streptomyces sp. NRRL S-455, assembly GCF_000717875.1. Classification (GTDB taxonomy): domain Bacteria; phylum Actinomycetota; class Actinomycetes; order Streptomycetales; family Streptomycetaceae; genus Streptomyces. The sequence goes on along the minus strand of NZ_JOCT01000001.1, from coordinate 534,493 downwards.
GGGCGGTGGCCAGGGTCGCGTGCCCGCACATCGCGACCTCGGCGGCCGGGGTGAACCAGCGCAGCGCCCAGTCGGCCTCGCCGCCCTCGGGCAGCGGGTGGGCGAAGGCGGTCTCGGCGTGGTTGACCTCGAGGGCGACGTTCTGCAGCCAGGCGTCGTCCGGGAAGGCATCCGCCTCTTCCAGCAGGAGCACCCCGGCCGGGTTGCCGGAGAAGGGTCGGTCGGTGAAGGCGTCGACGATTCGGATCCGCATGCCTCGACGTTAGGGGCTCCGTGAAATCGCAGACCAAGGCCAATTCGCGAGTCCTGGCCCGGTTCTGCCGGCCAGGGGCCCCGCCGGCGTCCGCCGACCGGGCCTTGGCAACCGTACTGTTCCGATATATCGTTGAGGCATCGCGACAGATCAAAGATGGAATGGAGAGTGGTTGCGATGCGTACCCATGGTTTCGAGCGCGGACATGGACACGGCGGACCGCGTCCCGGCCGGGGCGGCTTCGAGCAGCTGCGTGCGGCCTTCGGTCCCTTCGGGCCGGGCGGCCCCGGCTGGGGTGGTCCCGGGGGCCCGGGATTCGGTCCCGGCCCATGGGGCGGCCGAGGGCGCGGCGGGCCGAGGGGAAGGGCGCGGCGCGGTGACGTGCGGGCCTCGATCCTGGCCCTGCTGAAGGACCGTCCGATGCACGGCTACGAGATGATCCAGGAGATCGCCGAGCGTAGCGGCGGGGCGTGGAAGCCCAGCCCCGGCTCGGTGTACCCCACCCTTCAGCTGCTGGAGGACGAAGGGCTGATCATCAGCCAGTCCGAGGGTGGCAAGAAGCTGTTCTCGCTCACCGAGGCCGGCCGCGCCGCTGCCGACGAAGGGCCCGAGGCTCCTTGGGAGGAGGCCTCCCGCGGGGTCGACTGGGAGGCCCTCGGTGAGATCCGCCAGGCCGGCTTCGGGCTGATGGAGGCCTTTGGGCAGGTCTGGAAGACCGGCAGCAAGGAGCAGCGGGAGAAGGCGCTCGGCGTCATCAACGAAGCCCGCAAGAAGCTGTATCTGATCCTCGCCGACGAAGATTGAGGGCCGGCCCCCTCGAGGTGAACCTGCCCCGCGGGGCACGGCCGGTCGGCCCGCGGTGCCGACCTGCTCGCGGCGGTCGTGGTGGACCGGCAGGCGCGCGGTCGAGGTGCTCGAACGAGTCGGTGTCGATCCGTACGAGGTGCTCGCCCTGCTCGACGGCTGGTCGGACCGGCCTCAGGAATCCGTCCAGGGCGGCGAAGTCACTCCCTGACCGAGCGGCTCGCCCCGTCCGGACAGTGAGACAGGTGCCATAGGGGGTGACGCTCCTGTCGGCCCCTGCCATCATGTGCCGGTGCGGACGTCTGACAGCAGTGCGAGCAGGCGCGGCAAGGGCGCGGGGCTCGGCCTCGCGCTCCTGTCCGCGGTGGCCTTCGGTGGATCCGGTGTCGCGGCCAAGCCGCTGATCGAGGCGGGCCTCGACCCGCTGCACGTGGTGTGGCTGCGGGTGGCCGGGGCGGCCCTGGTGATGCTGCCGCTCGCCGTGCGCCACCGTGCGCTGCTGCGCCGACGCCCCGGACTGCTCGCCGGGTTCGGGCTGCTGGCCGTCGCGGGGGTGCAGGCCTGCTACTTCGCCGCGCTCTCCCGCATCCCTGTCGGGGTGGCGCTGCTCATCGAGTACCTGGCGCCCGCCCTGGTGCTGGGCTGGGTGCGTTTCGTCCAGCGGCGGCCCGTGTCGCGTGCCGCCGCGGTCGGTGTCGTCCTCGCGGTCGGTGGGCTGGCGTGTGTCGTCGAGGTGTGGTCGGGCCTCGGCTTCGACGCCCTGGGCCTGCTGTTCGCGCTCGGCGCGGCCTGCTGCCAGGTCGGCTACTTCGTCCTCTCCGACCAGGGCAGCGATGCCGGGGACGAGGCGCCCGACCCGCTCGGCGTCATCGCCTACGGCCTGCTCGTCGGCGCCGCCGTGCTGACCGTCGTCGCCCGGCCCTGGAGCATGGAATGGTCCGTGCTCCAGGGCACCGCTCGCATGGACGCCACGCCCGTCGCCGCCGTCGTCCTGCTGGCCTGGATCGTCCTGGTCGCGACGGTCGTCGCGTACGTCACCGGTGTGCTCTCCGTGCGCCGGCTCTCCCCGCAGGTCGCGGGTGTCGTGGCCTGTCTCGAAGCGGTCATCGCCACCGTCCTGGCATGGGTCCTGCTCGGCGAGCACTTGTCGGCGCCGCAGATCGCCGGTGGCGTGATCGTGCTCGTCGGCGCGTTCATCGCGCAGTCCTCGACGCCCGCGAAGGGCTCCGGACGGCCGGTGGCGAGCGGCGGCCCGGAAAGGGAGTTGTCCACGCCCGGAACGGCCGCATAAGGTGCCGATCATGCCTTCGAACGCACTCGTTCTTCCGCCTCCGGCCGCCTGAGGCGGGCCCTCCGGAAACCGCGCCCGGCGTGTCGTCGCCGGGCCGGACGGTGCTGCCCGCAGACGAAGTCCGCGGACCCCGCTGATCCACTGATCCGGGGCCCTTCCCGAACTTCCGCGCACCACTCGCCGCCGATGCCGCGCGGTGTGTCGTGCGCGTCTGCGGAGAGAACACGTGTCGAAGACTGTCTCCGGCCTGCCCGTCGGGCGAGGCCTCCTCTACCTGATCGTCGCCGGTGTCGCCTGGGGTACCGCCGGCGCGGCCGCCTCCCTGGTCTACCGGACCAGTGACCTGGGGCCCGTCGCCCTCTCTTTCTGGCGCTGCGCCGCCGGCCTGGTGCTGCTGCTCGCCGTGCGCCTGGTCCGGCCGCGTGCCCGGACCGCCGTGTCCGAGCCGCTCGCCCGCAGGGCGCTGCGGGCCGGGGTCACCGGGCTGGGACTCGCGGTGTTCCAGACGGCCTACTTCGCGGCCGTCGCGGCCACGGGCCTCGCCGTCGCCACTGTCGTCACACTCGGCGCGGGGCCCGTGCTCATCGCGCTCGGCGCCCGGCTGACCCTCTCCGAACGCCTGGGGCGAGGCGGGACCGCCGCCGTCGCGGGCGCCCTCGCCGGCCTCGCGGTCCTCGTACTGGGCGGCGGGGGGACGGCCGTACGCCCGTGGGGTGTGCTGCTCGCGCTGCTGTCCGCGGCCGGGTACAGCGTGATGACGCTGCTCACCCGCCGGTGGGGGCGGGACGGCGCGACCGACGCCTCCCGGACGACCGTCGGGGCGTTCGCCGTGACGAGCCTGTGCCTGCTGCCGTTCGCGCTGGGCGAGGGGCTGGTGCCGCACACCGCGGAACCCGGGCGGCTCCTGGTTCTGCTGGCGTATGTCGCCGCTGTGCCGACGGCCCTGGCCTACGGCCTCTATTTCGCCGGCGCGGCCGTCGTACGGTCGGCGACCGTCTCGGTGGTCATGCTGCTTGAGCCGGTGAGTGCGGCCGCGCTCGCCGTTGTTCTGCTCGGGGAGCAGCTGACGGTGGCGACCGTGGCCGGAACCCTCCTGATGCTGGGGTCGGTCGTGGGGCTTGCGGTGGGGGAGGCGCGGGCCGGGTCGGGGGTGCTTGTGTGACCGGTCAGTTTGCCTTGAGGTAGTCGGGAAGTTCCGTACCGAGGGCCAGGCCGGGGTCGGGGATCGGGGTGCCGTAACTCTTGTGGACCGGAACGACTCCGGCCCAGTGCGGAAGGGTGAGGTCCTCCGGTTCGTCGTTCACGCCGCCGGTGCGCAGCTTTGCCGAGACTTCGTCGAGGTCCAGGCGGATCACGGCCGTGGCGGCCAGCTCCTTCTTGCTGGCCGGCCGTGAGTCGGCGGCGCGGCCCGGCACGACGTGGTCGACCAGCGCGTCCAGGGACTGCCGCTTCTCCTCGGGGTCCGTCACGTCATGGGCCACGCCGTGCACCACCACGGAGCGGTAGTTGATCGAGTGGTGGAAGGCCGACCGGGCCAGGACCAGGCCGTCGACGTGCGTGACGGTCAGGCAGACCGGCAGTCCCGGGTCGGCCTGACCGGCCGCCCGCAGCGGACGCGAGCCCGTCGAGCCGTGTACGTAGAGCCGCTCGCCGACCCGGGCGTACAGCGTCGGCAGTACGACCGGCGCGCCGTCGCGGACGAAGCCGAGGTGGCAGACGTAGCCCTCGTCGAGTATCGCGTGCACCAGTTCCCGGTCGTACGAGGCCCGGTCCGCCGCGCGTGTGGGGACGGTGCGGTCGGTCGGGGTGTAGGCGGTGGCGGCGGGCTGCGACGGCGTCTGCGCGGTCCCCTGCATGGCGCTCTCCATTGCACTAGTGCATACTTGCTTTTGTGCTAGGAGAGTATCCGATCAGCGGGCGTCGCGCAGCGGACATTTCCGCGAGCGTCGAGCGGGCAGTGGGGACCGGTGAGCTGCAACCCGGTCAACTTCTGCCGCCCATGCGAGAGTTGGCGGAGCGTCTGGGGGTGAACCCGAACACGGTCGCGGCCGCGTACCGGACGCTGCGGGAGCGTGGTGTCATCGAGACCGCCGGTCGGCGCGGCAGCCGAGTGCGTCCCGCGCCGGCCACGACCGGGCGGGACCACATCAGGGTGGACGTGCCCGAGGGCGTGCGCGACGTGGCGACCGGCAATCCCGACCCGGCGCTGTTGCCGCCGCTCGCGTCGGCCTTCGCGGCGGCCGCCGCCGCGGGCGATCTCGCCCCCGTGCTGTACGGCGAGGATCCGCTGGAGCCGGAGCTGGCGCGGCTCGCACGCGCGGGATTCGACGCCGACGGCGTTCCTGACGGGCCGCTCGCCGTGGTGTCGGGCGCGCTGGACGGCGTCGAACGGGTGCTCGTGGCCCACCTCAAGCCAGGCGACACGGTCGGCGTGGAGGACCCCGGATGGGGGAGCATCCTCGACCTCGTGCCCGCGCTCGGGCTGAGGACCGTCCCCGTCGGCATCGACGACGAGGGGCCGCGTGCCGACGACGTGCATCGGGTGCTGCGGGCCGGAGCGCGTGCCCTGATCGTCACGGGCCGCGCCCAGAACCCGACCGGTGCCGCGGTGAGCGGCCCGCGCGCGCGTGCCCTGCGGTCCGTTCTCCGTGAGCACCCGGAGACCCTGCTGATCGAGGACGACCACGGCCACGGGATCGTGGACGTCCCTCTCCATCCGCTGGCAAACGCCACCCGGCACTGGGCGTTGGTGCGCTCGGTCGCCAAGGCCTACGGGCCCGATCTGCGGCTCGCCCTGCTCACCGGGGACGACGTCACCGTCGACCGGGTCCGAGGACGGCAACGGCTCGGGCCGGGCTGGGTGAGCCGGCTGATGCAGCGGGCCCTGGTGCGGCTGTGGGCCGACGGGGCGGTGGACACGCGCGCGGTGGCGGCGGCGTACGGTCGCCGCCGGGACGCGCTCATCGGCGCGCTCGACCGGCGCGGCGTCACGGCGCACGGGCGCAGCGGCATGAACGTGTGGGTGCCCGTGCCGGACGAGACCGGTGCCGTCGCCCGGCTGCTGCACGCCGGGTGGGCCGTCGCCCCCGGCGCCCGCTTCCGGATGAGCTCACCGCCCGGCGTCCGGGTCACCGTTTCGACACTCGCCGAGGGGGAGGCCGAGGCACTGGCCGACGCGATCGCCTCGGCCCTCGGGCCGGCTCCGGCGCGCGGTTGGGCGTGAGGTGTGGCGTGGCGGCCGCGTCCGAGGCGTTGCCGACCCGGCGCGACCGAGGTGCCGGCCGGCCCCGTCGCCTTCACGGCGGTGGTCCGAGCCGCCGCGTCCGAAGCCTTCGGTGACCGGCCGCGCGGGCCTGTGCTCGCGCTGCGGGCTTATGCCCGCTGTCTTCGTCCGCGCTACAGGCGTCCGCGCGCTGCCTGGGCCCGGCTACGGGCTTTCACCCGCGCTGCGGGCTCACGCCCGCCACCTGCGTCCGCGGCTTCGGCCGGACCTGTGTGAGCGCGGCCCCCGTCAGGACGATCACCGCCCCGACCGGTGTCGACCACGCGAGGGGCTCGCCGAGGAGTGTGACGCCCGCCGCCGTGGCGATGACCGGGATGAAGTACGTGACCATCTGGGCGGTCGTCGGGCCGACCTCGGCCACCAGGCCGTACTGGAGGAGCACGGCGAGGCCCGTGCCCAGCGCGCCCAGGGCGGCGATCGCGAGCAGCGGCGTCAGGGGCAGGCGCGTGGGCAGGGTTGTGAACAGCGGGGTGACGACGGCCAGTTGCACGGTGGCCAGCAGGAGCTGCGCGCCGGTCATCGACAGGTGCGAGTGGCCGGTGCCGGCCAGGGTGCGGCGGACGTAGATCCAGCCGACCGGGTAGCTGAGGGAGGCCAGCAGGGCCAGTGCCGTGCCGGTGGCGTCCAGGCCGTGGAAGCCCTGCCAGGCGCCCAGCACCGTGAGGACCCCGAGGAAGCCGAGACCGAGCCCGGCGACCCGCACCCGGGTCGGACGGTCCTCCGACAGGGCGACGAGTGACAGCGCCATGCCCCACAGCGGCGAGGTCGCGTTGCAGATGCCCGCCAGCGCGGACGGGATGGTCAGCTCGGCGTAGGCGAACAGCGAGAAGGGCAGGGCGTTGAGCAGGAACGCGGCGATCGTCAGATGCGTCCAGGTGCGCGCCCCGCGAGGCAGTCGCTCGCGCCGCACGGCCATCGCGGCGGCCAGCACCGCCGTGCCGAACACCAGCCTGCCGAGGGTGACCTGGAACGGGGCGTATCCCTGGGTGCCCACCTTGATGAGGAGGAAGCTGAAGCCCCAGATCAGGGACAGGGCGGCGAAGCGGAGACGCCAGTCGAGGCGGCGACGGGGCCGGTCGCTCGACGCGGGCGTGACCCGGCTGGGGGAGGTGACGGTGCTCATGGCGGCCACCATGCTGGACGACGACCTCGTAGCACAATCGAGATTTCGCACCGGATACCGCTTAGCATTGCTTACATGTTGAACCTGGAGCGCCTGCGCACCCTCGACGCCCTCGCCAGGCACGGCTCGGTCAGCGGCGCGGCCGAGGGGCTGCACATCACGACGTCCGCGGTCTCCCAGCAGATGTCCAAGCTGGAGCGGGAGGTCGGCCAGCGGCTCCTCGCCAAGAACGGCCGGGGCGTGCGGCTCACCGACGCGGGCCGGCTGCTCGCCGAGCACGCCGCGCGCATCCTGTCCCAGGTCGAACTCGCCCAGTCCGACCTGGAGGCGCAGCGCGGGCAGGTGGTCGGCGAGCTCAGACTGTCGGCGTTCCCGACCGCCGCACGCGGACTGTTCCCGCTCGCGCTGTCCGCACTGCGCGAGCGGCATCCGGCGCTGCGACTGCGCTCCTGCGAGCTGGAACCGGAGAACGGCATCGCGGGAGTGGTGCGCGGCGACCTCGACCTGGCCGTGGTGCTCGACTGGTACAACAAGCCGATGGCGCTGCCTGACGGCCTGGTCAAGGCGCCCATCCTGGACGACCCGGCCCATGTCGCCATGCCGGCGGACCACCGGCTCTCGGGGCGCGACGAGGTGGACCTCGCCGAGTTCGCAGACGACGAGTGGATCACCTGGGGCGAGGGCGAGTTCTGCCACGAGTGGCTGATGTTCACGCTCCGCTCCAAGGGCATCGAACCGATCGTCGGCCACCGCGCCGCCGAGAACCACACGCAGCTCGCGCTGGTCGCCGCGGGCCTCGGCGTGTGCATCGCGCCGCTGCTCGGCCGCCGTCCCGTGCCCGAAGGGGTCGTGACCGTCCCCGTCAAGCAGCGGGTCCGGCGGCACGTGTACGTCGTCTGGCGCGCGGACGCGGACCGCCGCCCGTCGATCCGGGCGGCGGTGAAAGCCCTGCAGGCGGCGGGGGAGCGCGTCGGCTGACCCGGCCTGGCGCTGGGGGGTGTTCCGCTACTGCCCTCCCAGCTTGCGGAAGTCCCAGGAAACGATCTTCCGAGGTGTCAGACGCAGCCAGGCGTGCCGGCCGTCGTGCGGCATCTCCTCCAGGCCGAAGTTCTTCCGGGCGAACAGCATCTCGGGCACGTCGAGTTCGGCGCGCAGCTCCCCGGTGCGCGGTATCTCGCCCACGAACTCGACGGTCCCGGACAACTCCGCGCCGCGCAGCTCGTCGTACTCCTCGCCGGTGTCGACCACGATGGCCACCCGCGGGTCGCGCCGCAGGTCGGTCCACCGCTTGCTGCGCACGACCGAGTACAGCCACATCGAGGTGCCGTCCCAGGCGAACCACAGCGTGCTCACGTGCGGGGCACCGTCGGCCGACACCGTGGCGACCCGGCAGGTGCGCTGCGTGGTGAGGAAATCGTCCAGCTCACCGGGCGTCATCATGATCTTCCGGCCCCGGCGCTGCTGCGTGACGGTCATGCTCCCCCTCTTTCGTTCTCTCACGTCGTGCCAGAGGAGATCCTCTGACATCACGTCAGAAAAGGATGGGTTCTCTTCCGTCCGAGCGCAACGGTGGCTACGCTCGCCCGACCCGCCGCCGGCGCCCAGGGGGAACCGTGCCCGCGCACCCAGAGCTCAGCGAACTCCTCGATCCGCCGACCACCGTGCTGCTCACCGTCGAGTGCCAGGAAGGCGTCGTCGGAGCGGACAGCGCGCTGCCCGAACTCGCCGAGGCGGCTCGCTCCGGCGGGGTGCTCGCCAACGTCGCCCGCCTGGTGGCGGCCGCCCACGCGGCCGGTGTCCAGGTCGTCCACGCCATCGCCGAACGCCGCCCCGACGGCCGGGGGGCCAGCCGCAACGCCCGCCTCTTCCGCGCCGCCGCACGCCTGCCCGTCCAGCAGCTCTCCGGCACACCCGCGGTGCGTGTCGCGGCCCCGATCGACGTCGCCGGGGAGGACCTGGTCGTACGGCGCCTGCACGGGCTGTCGCCACTGCAGGGCACCGACGTCGACCCGCTGCTGCGCAACCTCGGCTGCCGCACGCTGATCGTCACCGGGGTCTCGGCCAACGTGGCGATCCCCAACGCCGTGTTCGACGCCGTCAACCGCGGCTACACCGCCGTCGTCCCGGCGGACGCCATCGCGGGAGTGCCGTCCGACTACACCCCCGCGATGATCCGCCACACCCTCGCGTTGGTCGCCACGGTCGCGACCACGGACGAGGTCCTGGCGTGTCTCACGCGTCCGCGTGACGGGCTCAGGCGAGGGTGATCGAGTCCCCGTCGACGGTGATCTTCATCTCCGGCAGCGGTTTGGTCGCCGGACCGCTCTTCACGCTGCCGTCGGTGATCGAGAAGTTGCTGTTGTGGCAGGGGCAGTTGATGACGCCATCGGCGATGCTCTTCACCGCGCAGCCCTGGTGGGTGCAGGTGGCCGAGAACGCCTTGAACTCGCCCGCGGTCGGCTGCGTGACGACCACCTTCTGGTCGGCGAAGACCTTTCCGCCGCCCTCCGGGATGTCCGCGGTCGACGCGAGCGCGTTACCGGCCGGGGCGTCGCCCCCACCGCTCGACGGGGTGCTGCCCGCCCCCTGGTCCTCCTGGGCCGTGCCGGACGAGCCGGAGGAGTCGGCGACGCCGGACGAGCTGTCGTCCGAGCCTCCGCACGCGGTCAGCGCGACGGCGAGGCCCGCCGCTCCGGCCGCCGCCACGACGGTACGACGGGCCGGTCCCGATGCGGGCTGGAGCGATGCGCTGGTCATACTGGCGTTTCCCTTCGGGAGGCTTGCGATGATCTGCCGGGAGGTACGGTCCGGGCGGACCGCCTGTTCAGACGGTGCCGAAATACTGACGCGGCCGCGAGCGGTTGTGGACAAAACCACCCTGTCGGTTCGCTGTCGGTTTCCCGGCCCCCACCGCGACGCCGGCGCCGGTGCCGACCGCCGCGTCAGTAACCTGGGACGATGCTCGAGGAAGTGATCGCGACCCGTTTCATCGCCCCCCTGCGCGAGGGCGGTTCGCTGCCGGGTCTCGTCGAGGCCGACGACTTCGGGACGTACGTCCTGAAGTTCACCGGCGCGGGGCAGGGCCGCAAGACGCTCGTCGCCGAGGTCGTCTGCGGGGAACTCGCCCGCCGGCTGGGGCTGCGGGTTCCGCGCCTGGTCACGGTCGAGCTCGACCCGGAGCTAGGGCTCGCCGAACCCGACCAGGAGGTGCAGAACCTGCTCAGGTCCAGCGGCGGCACCAACCTCGGCATGGACTTCCTCTCCGGCGCCCTCGGCTTCGACCCGCTCGCGTTCCCGGTGAGCCCCGACGAAGCCGGGCGGATCGTCTGGTTCGACGCGCTGGTCAACAACGTGGACCGGTCCTGGCGCAACCCCAACCTGCTGATCTGGCGGGGCGAGTTGTGGCTCGTCGACCACGGCGCGACCATGATCTGGCACCACAACTGGCCCGGCGCGGAAGTCTCCGCGGCCCGCCCGTACGACGCCTCCGACCACACCCTGGCGCCCTTCACGCCCGATGTCACCTCCGCGGCGGCAGAGTTGGCACCGCTGGTCACCGAGGAACTGCTCGCCGACGTCACGGCCCGCGTACCGGACGCCTGGCTGTCGGACGAGCCCGGCTTCGGCACACCGGACGACCTGAGGCGGGCCTACGCCCGGCCGCTGCTCGCCCGGGCCGCCGTCATCCACGACCGAATCCAGGGGATCAAGTGAGCGACCGGCACATCATCAAGGGCGGGCCCCGGGACCGCCAGATCTACGAGTACGCCGTCCTGCGCGTCGTCCCGCGCGTAGAGCGCGGCGAGTGCATCAACGCGGGAGTGCTCGTCTACTGCCGCGCCGAGTCCTACGTCGGGGCCCGCACCCACCTCGACGAGGCACGCCTGCTGGCCCTCGACCCCCAGACGGACGTGGCCGGAGTCCACGCCGCCCTACGGGCCGTGGAGGGCGTCTGCGCGGGCGGCACCGCGGCCGGTCAGGCATCGGGCGACGACCCGGGCCGCCGCTTCCGCTGGCTCGTCGCCCCCCGCTCGACGATCGTCCAGCCCGGCCCCGTGCACACCGGCCTGACCACGGACCCGGCAGCGGAGACCGAGCGGTTGCTGGACCTGCTGGTGCGGTGACCGACCCTCCCTGGCGCGGCCGGGCCGGGGTCCGGAGGCCAACGCCCCGCCTGGCCGGCCCGCCCATGCGGACCGGGCGGGAGTGCCGGCTTCGAGCGTGTGCGGGCTCGGCGGTCGTGGGCCGATCGGGTGGCCGGGGGTGGCTGGTCGGAGCCGGGCCGGGGACATGTGGGGTTCGCCGGGCATCGTGGGCCCGGGTGATGGATCACATGCCGCGCCCTGCCGTTGACACCGCGTGCCAGGGCTTCTAGCGTCACACCCACTGAAGGTACTAAGCGGTCGCTCACCTGAGGAGAAGCAGCCATGTCCACCACTGAGCAGCGGGTCGCCGTCGTCACCGGTGCCGCGCGCGGGATCGGCGCCGCCACCGCCGTACGCCTGGCCGCCGAGGGCCGTGCCGTCGCCGTGCTCGACCTCGACGAGGCGGCCTGCAAGGACACCGTCGAGAAGATCACCGCCGCCGGCGGCAAGGCCATCGCCGTCGGCTGCGACGTCTCCGACGAGGCACAGGTCGAGGCGGCCGTCGCCCGCGTCGCCGAGGAGCTCGGCGCGCCGACGATCCTGGTCAACAACGCCGGCGTGCTGCGTGACAACCTGCTGTTCAAGATGAGCGTCTCCGACTGGGACACCGTCATGAACGTGCACCTGCGCGGTGCCTTCCTGATGTCCAAGGCCTGCCAGAAGCACATGGTGGACGCGGGATTCGGCCGGATCGTCAACCTGTCCTCGTCCTCCGCGCTCGGCAACCGCGGCCAGGTCAACTACTCCGCCGCCAAGGCGGGGCTCCAGGGGTTCACCAAGACGCTGGCCAAGGAGCTCGGCAAGTTCGGCGTCACCGCCAACGCCGTCGCCCCCGGCTTCATCGCCACCGAGATGACCAAGGCCACCGCCGACCGCGTCGGCATGGGCTTCGAGGACTTCAAGGCCGCCGCCGCCACCCAGATCCCGGTCGCCCGGGTCGGCGAGCCGGACGACATCGCCAACGCCATCGCCTTCTTCACGGGCGAGGCGGCCGGGTTCGTCTCCGGCCAGGTGCTGTACGTGGCCGGCGGACCGCTCGACTAGGGGACGAGACATGACTTCCGTGGAACTCTCCGGCAAGGCCGCCCTGGTCACGGGCGCCAGCCGTGGCATCGGCTACGGCGTCGCCGAGGCGCTCGTCGCACGCGGCGACCGGGTGTGCATCACCGGCCGCAACGAGGACGCCCTCAAGGAGGCCGTCGAGCGGCTCGGCGCCGACCGCGCGATCTACGTCGCCGGCAAGGCGCACGACGAGGACCACCAGGCCGCCGCCGTCGAGCGCACGATGGAGGCCTTCGGCCGCCTCGACTTCCTGGTCAACAACGCCGGCACCAACCCGGTGTTCGGGCCGATCGCCGACCTCGACCTGGACGTCGCGCGCAAGGTCTTCGAGACCAACGTGATCTCCGCGCTCGGCTTCGCGCAGAAGACCTGGCACGCCTGGCAGAAGGACAACGGCGGCGCCATCGTCAACATCGCCTCCGTCGCGGGCATGTCGCCCTCGCCGTTCATCGGCGCGTACGGCGTCAGCAAGGCGGCGATGATCAACCTGACGGTGCAGCTCGCGCACGAGTACGCGCCCAAGGTGCGGGTCAACGCCATCGCCCCGGCCGTCGTGAAGACCAAGTTCGCCCAGGCCCTGTACGAGGGCCGGGAGGCGGAGGCCGCCGCTGCCTACCCGCTGGGCCGGCTCGGCATGCCCTCCGACATCGGCGGCGCGGCCGCGTTCCTCACCTCCGGACAGTCCGACTGGGTCACCGGCCAGACCCTCGTGGTGGACGGCGGCATCTTCCTCAACGCCGGCACGGGCTGACGTACGCGGTCCGGCACGGGCGCCCGCACGCGAGGGACGCCCGTGCCGAACCGGGGGTCCATTCAGCCGGCTCAGGGGTCCTTTCAAGGGGCCACGAAGGCGATGACAACGTCGTCAAGGATTTCGTGATCAAGGAGTCATCGCCCCGGGAGAGCCAGCCGGCGCGGCACTGCGGTATGGTCTGCCGACCCTTGGTATGGCAGATCGAGGAGCGTGCGCGTGTTCAACCGGAACCGATGCCTGCGGCGGGTGGCGGCCATCGCGTCCATATCGTCCCTTGTCACCGGGTGCGGCGTGTTGTCGTCCGACACCCCGGAGGACGAAGGGCCGATCGTCGTGGGCACCACCAGCACGCCCAGCACGCTCGATCCTGCCGCCTCCTGGGACAGCTCCTGGGAGCTGTTCCGCAACATCTACCAGACGCTCCTGAGCTATCCGACGGGCTCCAGCGAGCCGCAGCCGGACGCCGCCGAGCAGTGCGGCTTCAGCGACTCCTCGAACCAGGTGTACCGCTGCGAGCTGCGCGAGGGCCTGAAGTTCTCCAACGGGGACGCGCTCGACGCCCGGGCCGTGAAGTACTCCTTCGACCGGATCCGCAAGATCAACGTCAACGGCGGTCCCGCCGGTCTGCTGGGCAGCCTCGAGCGGGTACAGGCGCCGAACGAGCGCGAGGTGATCTTCCACCTCAACAAGCCCGACGCCACCTTCCCGTTCGTGCTCGCCACCCCCGCCATGTCGATCGTCTCCCCGGACGCCTACCCGGAGGACGCCCTGCGCAAGGACGGCGACGTCGTCGGTTCCGGGCCGTACAGGCTGGATTCCTACAACGAGGGCAAGGAAGCCGTCCTCGTCCGCAACGAGGGCTACAAGGGCTTCGCGAAGCGCCAGAACGACGCGGTCACCATCCGCTACTTCCAGGACTCCGGCGCCATGGTCAAGGCACTGCGCGACGAGCAGATCGACGTGACCTACCGCGGTCTGGCCGCCGGGGACGTCGTCGAGCTCCAGGGTTCCAGGGACGAGGAGATCCAGCTGGTCGAGGGCACCGGCACGGACATCAACTACCTGGTGTTCAACCCGAAGGACCCCTGGGCCAACCGGAAGGCCGTGCGCCAGGCCATCGCGCAGGTCGTCGACCGGGCGGCGATCGCGCACAAGGTCTACAAGGACACCGTCGACCCGCTGTACTCCATGGTCCCCAAGGGCCTCACCGGCCACACCACCGGTTTCTTCGACGACTACGGCGACCCGGACGTCGACAAGGCCCGTGAGATCCTCGCCGACGCGAACATCACCCGGCGGGTCCCGCTCACCCTCTGGTACACGAGCGACCGCTACGGCTCCGAGACCGCCGCGGAGTTCAAGGAGCTGGAGCGTCAGCTCGAGGATTCCGGACTGTTCACGATCACCCTCAAGAGCCGCCCCTGGAAGACGTACGTCAAGGGCTACCAGAATGGTGAGTACCCGGTGTTCGGGCGTGGCTGGTTCCCCGACTTCCCGGACGCCGAGAACTTCATCGCGCCGTTCGTCGGCGAGCAGAACGCCCTCGGCACGCCCTACCCGGCGCCCGAGATCACCGGCGATCTGCTGCCCCGGTCGCGCCGTGAGAGCGATCGCGCGAACGTGGTGAAGGAGTTCGAGGAGGCCCAGCAGATCCTCGTCGACGACGCACGGCTGCTGCCGCTGTGGCAGGGCAGGCAGTACGTCGCGGCGAGCCGGGACGTCTCGGGCGCGGAGCGGGCCCTGGACCCGTCGACGATCATGATGCTGTGGGAGCTGCACCGCAAGACCGCCTGGTAGCGGGCGGCCTCCGGGCTCTCGAGGGCATGTTGTCAGTGGTCGCCGGTAGGTTCTGAGGCCTGCAAGTGACCACACATCGTGAGGACGTTGACGTGACCGACATCGCCATGCTGCCCGAGTCCTGGCGCGGGGTTCTGGGTGACGAGCTGCAGCAGCCCTATTTCAAGGAGCTGACGGAGTTCGTCGAGGAGGAGCGGGCGAAGGGCCCCGTCCACCCGCCGCGCGAGGAGGTCTTCGCCGCGCTGGACGCCACGCCGTACGAGAAGGTGAAGGTCCTGATCCTCGGTCAGGACCCGTACCACGGCGAGGGGCAGGGGCACGGGCTGTGCTTCTCGGTCCGGCCCGGTGTGCGGATCCCGCCGTCCCTGCGGAACATCTACAAGGAGATGCACGAGGAGCTGGGCACTCCGATCCCGGACAACGGCTATCTGATGCCCTGGGCCCAGCAGGGCGTGCTGCTGCTCAACGCGGTGCTCACGGTCCGCGGCGGCGAGGCCAACTCACACAAGGGCCGGGGCTGGGAGAAGTTCACCGACGCCGTGATCCGGGCCGTGGCCGAGCGGCCCGACCCGGCCGTGTTCGTGCTGTGGGGCAACTACGCGCAGAAGAAGCTCCCTCTGATCGACGCCTCGCGGCATGCGGTGGTCAAGGGCGCGCACCCCTCGCCCCTGTCGGCGAGGAAGTTCTTCGGCTCCCGGCCGTTCACGCAGATCAACGCGGCGGTGGCGGCCCAGGGGCATGAGCCGGTCGACTGGACGATTCCGAACCTCGGCTGAGGGCTGACGGCTCATGGCCGACGGTCGAATGCCACGTGGCCGGTGAGGTACGGAGCGGCATGAGCCGGATCCTCCCGTTCTGCGGTTAGCGTCGGGAGGAGACAGCCGGCGAACGTGCGGAGGGCGTGGTGGCGGAGCGGCAGGGGCAGGCGGCGGCGGATGCCGTGCTGACGCGGATCGGGCAAGTCGTGATCCTGCACCACGCGGGCGATCGTGAGGAGGCCCGACGGCGCCTGCTGGAACTGTGGGCGGAGATCGGGGAGCACGGTGCCCCGCTGTACCGCTGCACGCTCGCTCACTACCTGGCCGACACGCAGGACGACCCCGCGGACGAACTGGCCTGGGATCTGCGCGCGTTGACGGCGGCCGAGGAGATCGGCGAGAGCGGTCCCGCGGCGCGGGAAGGCGCGCTCGCGGTCCGCGCGTTCTACCCCTCCCTGCACCTGAGCCTGGCCGCCGACTACGCCGGGCTCGGTGAAGGCGACGCCGCCCGCACCCACCTGAGCAGGGCCAGGAAGGCTGCGGCCGGCCTCGCCGACGACCGCTACGGGCAGGGCGTGCGGGCCGCCATCCGGCGGTTGGAGAGCCGGCTGGGAGAAGACGGCGACGGGACGTGGAGGCCGCCGCGGCAGCGGCCCTGACGCGGCGGGTCAACGCCCGTAGGTGTCGCGGCAGATGGTCGCCTGCGGACTGTCCGCCGGCCACCCTCCGTACCGCCTGCCCAGGGCACAGACATCCGTGTGGTCCGGAACGCGTTTCTGGACGTCCTGCCGTACCCGGCCCGCGACGTCCGGGGCGTCGACATGCGGCCGGTGCGTGCCCCGCGGGCGCGGCTCCGGCCGCACGGGGTGCGGGTGCTGGTCGCGGCGGCCGGACGGCACCGCCCGCTTCGGCGGGGCCGCCGCGGGGGCGGGCGGCCGGGACTCGGACGCGGCCGGCTCCGGGCGGCGGGACGTCTCGATCCGTGCGAGGGCCTCCCGGGCCGGTGCCGGCACGGCCTGTGTCTCCGCCTGCCCCGCCGGGTGCGGCGCCGACGGGCGGGGCGGTGCCACCGGCGGACCGGGAGCGGAGGAACGCTGGACCGTCATGCAGCCGGACAGGGCCGAGACAGCCACGGTCACCAGGAGCGTCGCGGTGGTCGTCGTTCGATGCACCCGGGCAACTCTGCTGTGTCCGGGCGGGACTGGGGAAGCGGACAGGAGGAGGATGCCCCGCACGGGTGATCTCCCGCCCCGTACGGAGGCCGTCGGCGTGGCGCGGGTGACGTCGTCAGTCGCCGGTCGCGCCGTCGATGCGCTCGCGGATCAGATCGGCGTGACCGTTGTGCCGCGCGTACTCCTCGATCATGTGGGTGTAGATCCACCGCAGGTTGAACCGCTCGCCGGTGCGCCGGTGCTTGCCCTCGGAGACGTCGTCCAGACCGAAGCGGGCCGCGTTGCGGCGGGCGGTCTCGATCTCGGTCTGCCAGGCGGCGTGTGCTTCCTGGTAGGTGTCCGTCCCGGTCAGACGGAAATCGCCGTCCGGATCCTCGTCGCTCCAGTAGAGCGGCGCCACGTCCTCGTCCGTCAGCACCCTTCGGAACCAGTTGCGCTCGACGTCCGCCATGTGCCGCACCAGCCCCATCAGGGACAGCGGGGAGGGCTCCGCCGAGGCGGACCTGAGCTGCTCGTCGCCGAGGCCCTCGCACTTCCAGGCGAGGGTCTGCCGGTGGAACTCCAACCAGCCCTCCAGCATGGTGCGTTCGTCGGCGGTTGTGGCAGGGATGCGGCGTTCGTTCGTCATGCACGCATCCTGTCGGGGCTGCTCCCTCCCGCACCACCTGTTTTCAGCCCGGAAGCATCCCGCCGAGCAGCTCCCGCAGCCCGGCCCGCACCTCCTCCAGGCTCGGCACCTCGGCACCGAACGAGCCCGCCACGCAGCTGAACATCAGCCCGTCCGCCCAGGCGATCAGCGACAGCGTGTGCCGGGCCGGGTCCGTGGAGCCCATCCCGGCGACCAGAGCGGCGAGCTGCTCCCGGAAGCGGGCGCCCGTCGCGTCGAAGTAGGCCCGCAGCTCGGGGCGGCGCGTCGCCTCCAGTGCCAGTTCGTAGCGGGCGAGCGAGAGGGCGCGGTCGCCCGTCAGCGCGCGGTGGGTCGCCAGGGCCAGGGCGTCGGCGAGGGAGTCGGCCCCGGCCCCGGGGTCCGGCATCTCGTGCAGCGCCAGCACCCGTGCCTCACGGTCGGCCAGGCGCCGCACCGCCAGTTCCAGCAGGGCCTGCCGGGTCCGCGCGAGGTTCGACGTGGAGCCCTGGGGGAGCCCGGCCGCCGTGTCGACCGCCCGGTGCGTGAGACCGCGCATCCCGCGCTCGGCGAGCAGGGCGAGGGTGGTGTCGGCGACGAGGTCGGAGCGAGCGGGGCCAGGGTCGCCCTGGTCGGCGACGCCGCGCACGCCATGCCCCCGACCCTCGGCCAGGGCGGCAACCAGGCCATCGAGGACGCGATCGTCCTGGCACACCACTGCGACGACCTGCCCGCCTACAGCGCCGCCAGGCTGCCCCGTGCGACCGCCATCGCACGCCAGGCCGTGCGGGTCGCCCGCCTCAACCTCATGACCAGCCGCACAGGCATCGCCGTACGCAACACCGTCATCGCGGCACTGTCCCAGGCCGGACCCGCCCTGTTCCTGCGCGGCTTCGACGGCATCGCCGACTGGCGGCCTCCCGGGCCGTACGCCCCGCCGTATGCTTCCGGGCAGACCCCGGCAGGAAACCGATAGAGGAGAACGCCCCGTGAAGGTCGGCTGCATCGGACTCGGCGACATCGCGCAGAAGGCCTACCTCCCGGTCCTCGCCTTCCAGCCCGGGGTGGAGCTGCACCTGCAGACCCGCACGCCGGCCACGCTCGCCCGGGTCTCCGACGGCCTGCACCTGCCGCGGGAGCGTCGGCACACCACGCTCGACTCCCTGCTCGCGGCGGACCTCGACGCCGCCTTCGTGCACGCGCCCACGATCACGCACCCGGAGATCGTGACGCGGCTGCTGGAAGCGGGTGTACCGACGTACGTCGACAAGCCGCTCGCCTACGCACTCGACGACTCCGCGCGGCTGGTGGGGCTCGCCGAGGAGCGGGACGTGAGCCTCGCGGTCGGCTTCAACCGGCGGCACGCCCCCGGCTACACGCAGTGCGCCGACCATCCGCGCGAGCTGATCCTGATGCAGAAGAACCGCATCGGGCTGCCGGAGGAGCCGCGCACGATGATCCTCGACGACTTCATCCACGTCGTCGACACCCTGCGGTTCCTGGCGCCCGGCCCGGTCGACGACGTGACCGTGCACGCCCGCGTCCGGGACGGCCTGCTGCACCACCTGGTGCTCCAGCTCGCCGGGGACGGTTTCACCGCGCTGGGCGTGATGAACCGGCTCAGCGGTTCGGCCGAGGAGATCCTGGAGGTGTCCGGACAGGACACCAAACGGCAGGTGATCAATCTCGCCGAGGTCGTCGACCACAAGGGTCAGCCGACCGTGCGGCGCCGCGGGGACTGGGTGCCGGTGGCCCGGCAGCGCGGTATCGAACAGGCGGTGCTGGCCTTCCTGGACGCGGTGCGGGCCGGCCGGGTGCTCAGCGCCCGGGACGCGCTGGAGACCCATGAACTGTGCGAGCGGGTGGTGTACGCGGTTCAGGAGCGGACCGCCTGAACCGCAGGGTCCGTCCGCCCTCGCCGGCGGCCCAGGCGGCCAGGATCAGCAGCGCCGCGTGCACCGTCCAGTCGCCGAGGCGGACATACGGCGTCGTGCCGTGTGCGAGGGGGATCTCGTAGATCCGCGTGGCGGACGCGTCCGTACCGAGCCACGATCCGACGCGCTGCCCGCTCGGGCCGTAGACGGCCGAGACACCCGTGAGTGTCGAGTGCACCATCGGCCGGCCGGTCTCGGCGGCGCGCAGGGCGGCCAGGGAAGCGTGCTGCCCGGGGGCCCAGCTGTGCTGGAACGTGGACGTCGACGACTGGCCGACCAGCACGTCGACGCCCTCCTTGGTGAGGTGGCGGGTCATGTCGGGGAAGGCGGTCTCGAAGCACACCATCGGGCCGATGCGCAGACCGTCTCCCACATTCATCACGACCGGCTGTGAGCCGCGCCTGCGGTCCTCCCCGGCCGCCTTGCCGACGGAGGTGGCCCAGCCGAGCAGGGAGCGGGCCGGGACGTACTCGCCGAACGGGACGAGCCGCATCTTGTCGTAACGCTGGCCGGTCAGGCCGTCCGGGCCGGCCAGGACCGAGCTCTTGTAGATGCCGGGCTTGTCGGAGCGCCGGGCGTCCACGTTGACCAGGATGTCGGTGCCCGTCGCACGGGACAGGTCCGCGAGCCGCCGGGCGAGATCGGGTCGGTCGCCGAGGTCGAACCCGACACTGCTCTCGCCCCAGACGACCAGGTCGACGTCCTGGCCGGCGAGGCGGCGGGTGAGCTGTTCCTCGCGCGCGAACCGGCGATCCGCGCTGTCCGGGCCGCTGATGACGCCCGGCTGGACGACGGCGATCCTGATGTGGCCGTCGACGGCCGGGCGTGGCGAGAAGGCCCACGCGGCGGAGGTGACGGCGGCGGTGGCCACGAGACCGGCCACCGCGGGCACGCGGGACTGCCGGACCGCCACGAGCACGGTGACCGCGACGTTGACGACGACGACCAGGAAACTGAGCAGCCACACCCCGCCGACCGAGGCCAGCCGCAGTGTCGGTCCGACCTGCCACTGACTGGAGCCGAGCATGCCCCACGGCCCGCCGAGGCCCTGCCAGGAGCGGATCAGCTCGACGCCCAGCCAGCCCGACGGCACCACCAGCAGCGCCGCCGCGACCCTGGTCCAGGGCGGGATGCCGGTGAGCAGGCGTCGCACCAGCCAGCCCCACGGCGCCCACAGCACGCCGAGCAGGGCGGCGAGGACGAACGTGAACACGTGCAGGCTCGGCAGCAGCCAGTGGTGCATCGCCAGCATGAAGCCGAAGCCGCCGCACCAGCCGTCGTACACCGCCCGCTTTCCGGTCGGCGCGGTGCGCAGCAGCAGGAGCCAGGGGACCAGGGCGACGTAGGCGCACCACCACAGGGACGGGGCGGGAAAGGCCAGGACGGGCAGGGCGCCCGCGACCGCCGCGGCGGCCGAGCGCTGCCAGGGGGAGGCGAGCCAGTGGCCGAGCGTCTTCATAGGCGCCTCCTACCCCGCGGGTGCCTCCAGTGTGCGCCCTGCCGACGATCTAGGACAGAGGAAGCCGGGCCGGTCGACCACAGGCCCCGACATGCAGGGGCGAGACGAGGTGCTTGCGCGGCAGGGCGCCCGGGGAACGGGGGCAGAAGTGGTCAGGCTGCCTTGACGACGCCGCCGCGGATCGCGATCGCCCACTCGACGACCAGCAGCTCGTACTCCGCGCGCTCCTCGGCCGACAGGGTGCCGCCCGTGCGCCGCCACAGGGCACGGATCTCCTCGTTGACCTCGGCGGCGGACCGCACGGAACCAGGGGTCACGGAATCGGGGGACATGCGGACAAGCCTAGGGGCAGCCACTGACAGCCCGCTACCGGACGGCTACCCGATCGATATGCGGTTGGTCACGAGAGCCGGATCACACAGGCCGCGTCAGTGCGCGGACTCACCGGCGTGCGGGCTCAGCACCCCCATGCCGACCAGGACGATGATGACGATGCCCAGCGCGATGCGGTAGTAGACGAACGGCATGAAGCTCTTGGTCGAGATGAACTTCATGAACCATGCGATCACCGCATACCCGACTCCGAAGGCGATGACCGTGGCGAAGATCGTCGGGCCCCAGGACACGTGACCGCCCTCGGTCGCGTCCTTCAGCTCGAACAGGCCCGAGGCCAGCACCGCGGGGATGGCGAGCAGGAAGGAGTAGCGGGCCGCGGCCTCGCGCTTGTAGCCCATGAACAGGCCGCCGCTGATGGTGGCGCCGGAGCGGGAGACTCCCGGGACGAGTGCCATGGCCTGGCAGACGCCGTAGATCAGGCCGTCCCGGACGCCCAGATCCTCCAGGGCCTTGCGCTGCTTGGGCGCGCGGTGCCGGCCGCCGTTCTCGTCCCGCGCCGCGAGCCGGTCGGCCACGCCGAGGACGATACCCATGCCGATCAGCATCGTCGCGGTGATCCGCAGGTCGCGGAAGGGTCCCTCGATCTGGTCCTTGAGTGTCACGCCGAGCACACCGATCGGGATCGAGCCGACGATGACGAGCCAGCCCATCCGCGCGTCGGGGTCACCGCGCAGCGCTTTGTCGGTGAGCGAACGCGTCCACGTCGAGATGATCCGCCCGATGTCCTTGCGGAAGTAGATCAGCACAGCGGCCTCGGTGCCGATCTGCGTGATCGCCGTGAAGGCCGCGCCGGGGTCCTCCCAGCCCGAGAAGGCCGCGGTCAGTCGCAGGTGCGCGCTGGAGGAGACGGGGAGGAACTCGGTCAGCCCCTGGACGAGTCCGAGGATGAGTGATTCGAACCAAGACATGAGGTAGCGGAGTCCAAGTGCCGATCGTGGAATGGACGACGTGCAGACCGGGCCGCCGCTTGGGACGACCGGGTGATCAGGTGTGCCGAGGGGGAAGCGTAGCGCCCCCGGGTGGCCGCTCGGACACAGGGGTTTGCAAGCCGCACCGGCGCCCGGCGCCCGGCGGATCCGGATCAGGCCGCGGTCGGTCCGGTCACCGTCCAGCCGGGCGTCTGGGGGCGGGCCGCGAGGTCTTCGTGGCGCACCTCGTCGCCGCAGGCGCGGCAGGTGACGACCGGGGCGAGCGCCTGACCGCAGGAGTGTTCGAGGACCATCGGGCGGTCGCCGTCCGTCCGCAGATGACGGTCGCCCCACGCCATCAGGGTCATCAGCACCGGCTCCAGTTCCAGTCCGGCCCGGGTGGGCCGGTACTCGAAACGCTGCGGGCGCTCGCTGTAGGGCTGCTTGACGAGGATCCCGGCGTCGACGAGCCGGCGCAGCCGCGTGGCGAGGATGTCGCGCGGGGCGCCGATGTTGCGCACCAGCCGGTCGAAACGGCCGTTGCCCAGGCACACCTCCCGCAGCACGAGCAGGGAGTACTTCTCGCCGACGAGCGCCAGGGTGTCGGCGATGGAGCAGGGGCGCGGGTCCTTCGGAGCGGCCATGGCGCTCAGTCTAGGAGAGGGTTGGATTTTCCAACCTACCGGGCTACGGTGAGTTTGGATTTCCTACTCACTGGTAGCCGTGGAGGCCCGCTCATGCGTGACGCAGTGATCGTCGAAGCCGTACGCACACCCATCGGGAAGGGCAAGCCGAACGGCGCCCTCGCGCACGTCCACCCCGTGGAGCTCCTCGCCCACACCCTGCGCGCCCTCGTCGAGCGCTCCGGCGTCGACCCGGCGCTGATCGACGACGTCATCGGCGGCACCGTCGACCAGGTCGGCGAGCAGGCCATGAACACCACCCGCTACGCCGTGCTGTCCGCGGGCCTCCCGGAGTTGGTGCCCGCGACCACCGTGGACCGGCAGTGCGGCTCCTCGCAGCAGGCCGTGCACTTCGCGGCCCAGGGCGTCATCGCGGGCGCCTACGACCTCGTCGTGGCGTGCGGAGTCGAGTCGATGAGCCGGGTGCCGATGTGGTCGAACGTGCCGGAAGGCAAGGATCCCTTCGGGCCCGGGGTCGCCGAGCGCTACCCGGAGGGGCTCGTCCCGCAGGGCATCAGCGCCGAGCTGATCGCCGCCAAGTGGTCGATCGGCCGCGAGCAGATGGACGCCTTCGCCGTCTCCTCGCACCAGAAGGCCGCCGCCGCCTGGGCGGGCGGGCTGTTCGACGCCGAGGTCGCGCCGCTGGAGGGTGTCACGCGGGACGAGTGCGTACGGCCGGGCAGCAGCACCGAAACCCTCGCCGGGCTCAAGCCCGCCTACCACGACCCCGGCTTCGCCGAGCGGTTCCCGCAGATCGAGTGGAACGTCACGGCCGGCAACGCCAGCCCGATCAATGACGGCGCCTCGGCGGTGCTCATCACGTCGAGCGAGACGGCGGCCCGGCTCGGGCTGCGTCCGCTCGCCCGGCTGCACAGCTTCGCCGTCACCGGGTCCGACCCGCTGTTGATGCTCACGGGCGTGATCCCGGCGACCGAGAAGGTGCTGCGCAGGGCGTCGCTGGCCCTCGGTGACATCGACCTCTTCGAGGTCAACGAGGCCTTCGCCAGTGTCGTCCTGGCGTGGCAGCAGGAGACCGGCGCCGACCTCGCCCGGGTCAACGTGCACGGCGGCGCCATCGCGCTCGGCCACCCCCTCGGCGCGAGCGGCACCCGTCTGACGACGACGCTGGTGCACGCCATGCGGGAACGAGGCGCGCGCTACGCGCTGCAGACGATGTGCGAGGCCGGCGGGCTCGCCAACGCCATGGTGCTCGAGAGGGTGTGAGCGGTGTAACGGTTCGTCAGAGCTGGCGCAGGCGGTGCCGCTTGCGCCAGGCCACCACCACGCCCGCCAATGCCGGCAGGGCGATACAGGCCAGGGCGATCAGGAAGGCGGGGGACGTCGGCGTCGAGGCGCGGGCGCCGGCGACCGCGTAGGCGGCGGTGTTCGGGATCGAGCCGAGGCCCGTCGCCAGCAGGAACGGCAGCAGGCCCATGCGGGAGAAGGCGGCACAGTAGTTCGCGGCCCAGAACGGCACACCGGGGAACAGCCGCACCGCCAGCATCGAGCGGAACCCGTGCCGGCTGAGCTGGCCGTCCACGGCCTTCAGCCATCGCCCGCGCAGGAGCGGCCGCAGGGCGTCCTGGCCCAGCGCCCGGCCGAGGCAGAAGGCGATTCCCGCGCCGAGCACCGTGCCCGCCAGGGCCACACCGAGCCCGAGCTGCGAACCGAACAGCGCGCCCGCGGCGAGGTTCAGCAGCGGCCTCGGCACGAACGCCACGGTGCACAGGCCGTACGCCGCCGTGAACACCACCGCCGCCGCGGCTCCGCCCAGCTGCGGAGGCCAGCCCTGCGTCAGCAGCCGCTGGGGCTCGAACAGCAGCACCGTGCACGCGCCCGCGGCGAGCAGGGCGATGAGCAGGGACAGCCGCGACCAGGGGGAGAACAGAACTCTGGTGCAGCGGGCGGCGAAACCGGTGGGTGTGGCGGGCGAGGCGGTCGTGGCCGGGGGAACGGCTACGGCGAGCTCCGCGGCGGTGGCCCGGGGAGAGGCCGTGGCGGTGCCCCCAGAGCGGGTGGTGGCATCGAGCATCCGGTGACACTAACCGACAAATGTGTGTGATCGCCGTATGGTTCGTCTCACCAGCGTCACAGGCCGCCGTGCGCAGCCGCGCGTCCGGGCAGCCGAAAACCATTCGACGTGCGGTAAAGCGTCGGCAATGATCGACCTCATGTTCCGGCACGCCTTCGCCCTCGCAGCATCCGTGGTCACGGATGCCCCGAAGGCTGCCGTCGATGTCACCGCCTTCGCCGACGGCGCCCGAAGCTGACCCTCTCCGGTTCGTCCGGCGGACCCCGCAAGGGGAGGGTCGGGCAGGTCCTCGGGGTCCCACTTCATGACTAGACGCTTCGAGGTACAGCCATGTCCAAGACGGCCTACGTCCGTACGAAACCGCATCTCAACATCGGCACCATGGGTCATGTCGACCACGGCAAGACCACCCTGACGGCTGCCATCACCAAGGTCCTCGCCGATCGCGGCACCGGCGCGTTCGTGCCGTTCGACCGGATCGACCGGGCGCCCGAGGAGGCGGCGCGCGGCATCACCATCAACATCGCGCACGTCGAGTACGAGACCGACACACGGCACTACGCGCACGTCGACATGCCGGGCCACGCCGACTACGTCAAGAACATGGTCACCGGTGCCGCGCAGCTCGACGGAGCGATCCTCGTCGTCTCCGCGCTCGACGGGATCATGCCGCAGACGGCGGAACACGTGCTGCTCGCCCGGCAGGTGGGCGTCGACCACATCGTCGTCGCCCTCAACAAGGCCGACGCGGGGGACGAGGAGCTGACCGACCTGGTCGAGCTGGAGGTCCGCGACCTGCTCACCGCGCACGGCTACGGCGGCGACTCCGTACCCGTCGTACGCGTCTCGGGCCTGAAGGCGCTGGAGGGGGACCCGCGCTGGACGGCGTCGATCGAGGCGCTGCTCGACGCCGTGGACACGTATGTGCCGATGCCGGAGCGGTATCTGGACGCGCCGTTCCTGCTGTCCGTCGAGAACGTGCTCACCATCACCGGGCGGGGGACCGTGGTGACCGGGGCGGTGGAGCGGGGCGTGGTGCGGGTCGGGGACCGGGTCGAGGTGCTCGGGGCCGCTGTCGACACCGTGGTGACCGGGCTGGAGACCTTCGGGAAGCCGATGGAGGAGGCGCAGGCCGGGGACAACGTGGCGCTGCTGTTGCGGGGGGTGCCGCGGGATGCCGTACGGCGGGGGCATGTGGTGGCCGCGCCGGGGAGTGTGAAGCCGCGGCGGCGGTTCTCCGCCCAGGTCTATGTGTTGTCGGCTCGGGAGGGCGGGCGCACGACGCCTGTCTCGACCGGGTACCGGCCGCAGTTCTACATCCGTACGGCGGATGTGGTGGGGGTCGTCGACCTCGGTGAGGTGGCGGTGGCCCGGCCCGGTGACACGGTTGCCATGACTGTGGAGCTGGGGCGGGAGGTGCCGTTGGAGCCGGGGCTCGGGTTCGCCATCCGTGAAGGGGGCAGGACCGTGGGGGCCGGGACCGTGACCGTGGTGGGTTGAGACGCTGGGGGCCGCGGGGCCGTTGCAGCTGGTCGCGCCGACGCGGCGGAGCCGCACATCAGCGCAGCCCCGCGCCCCTGAGGGGGCGTTGTCACGCAGGCACAATGAAGGGGTGAACGAGTCTGTACCCGTCGCCCGGTCCGTCGACCACGGGTTTGCGAAGCTCATGCCCGACATCGACCGGGCCCGGGCCTGGTTGCTGACCGTCGACGGGGCGCCGCAGTCGTACGTCGATCTGGATGATCCGACGCATCTGGAGTTCGAGTACGCGCGGCGGCTCGGGCATGCGCTGGACGTCGTGGCGGAGCCGGGGGCCGCGCTCGACGTGCTGCATCTCGGTGGGGGCGCTCTGACCTTGCCCCGGTATGTCGCCGTGACCCGGCCGGGATCACGGCAGGACGTCGTCGAGGCCGACCGGGGGCTGCTGGAGCTGGTGGCCGAGCATCTGCCGCTGCCGGAGGCTGCCCGAGTCGAGCTGCACGCGGCGGATGCCCGGGAGTGGCTGGAAAGCGGCCCCTCGGACTCGGCCGACGTGGTCGTCGCCGACGTGTTCGGGGGCTCACGGGTGCCGGCGCACCTGACATCGGTCGCGTACGTCCGTGCGGCCGCGCGTGTGCTGCGGGACGGCGGGGTCTATCTCGCCAATCTGCCCGACGCCGCGCCCTTCGCCTTCCTCCGGTCCCAACTGGCCACCCTGGGCACGGTGTTCGAGGAGCTCGTCCTGATCGCCGAGCCTGGGGTGCTGCGGGGGCGGCGGTTCGGGAACGCGGTGCTGGTCGCCGGGCACCGGCCGGTCGACGTCGCCACCCTGACCCGGTTCACCGCCGCGGACGCCTTTCCCGCGCGGGTGGAACACGGCGCCGCACTGCGGGAGTTCATCGGTGGCGCGAGGGCGGTGCGGGACGAGGACGCCGTGCCGTCACCCGAGCCCCCCGACGGGGCGTTCGGTATCGGCTGAGTCGTTCCCGGTGGCCCCGCCGCGTGTGACGTGCGTGGTCCTGCGGCGCAGGCCGCGTACGTCCGGTACGCACAGCGCCGCCGCCGTGACCAGGACGACCAGGCCTGCGCAGCCCCAGAGGGCCGCCGACCGGCCGAAGGCCTCCTCGGCCGGGCCGGCGGCTGCCGTGGCGAGCGGCACCAGTGCGACGGAGCCGAACCAGTCGTACGCGGAGACGCGGGAGAGCTTGTCCTCCGGGATCTCCTGGTGCAGGGCCGTCATCCAGGACACACCGAACACCTCCACGGTGGCGCCGGCGACGAACATCACCACGTACAGCACGCCGACCGGCACCGGGACGGCCAGTGCGGCCGAGGGCAGGGCCAGGGGGAACACGCAGAGGGTGCCGGCGAAGAGCAGGCGGCGGGGCTTCCAGCGGGTCATCAGTACGGCCCCGGCGACCGTGCCCGCCCCGAACGCGCCCAGGGCCAGGCCCCAGGGGCCCGCGCCGCCGAGGTGGTCGCGGGCGACGAGCGGGCCGTAGACCGCGTCGGCGGCGGCGACCACCGCGTTGGCGATGGAGAACTGGACGACGATGGCCCACAGCCAGGGCCGGCCGGAGAACTCCCGCCAGCCGTCGCGCAGATCGGCGAGCAGACCGCCGCCCGGGGCGCGCGGCGGGATGTGGCCGACGTCGAGGAAGGCCCGCAGTACCCCGGCGACGGCGAAGGCCGCCGCGTCCGCCGCGAGCACCCAGCCGGGACCGATCGCGGCGACCATGGCACCGCCGAGCGCGGCACCGCCCAGAGCCGCGCCCTGCATCGCCATCCGGAACACCGCGAACGCGCGGCCGGCCTGCTCGCCCTCGACCGACGACATCAGCATGCCCTCGGCGGCGGGGCCGAAGAAGGCCTGACCGGTGCCGCCGAGGGCGGCGAGCAGCATCATCTGCCACAGGCGGGGGTCGCCGGTCAGCACGAGGGCGGCGAAGACGGCCTGCGAAAGGCAGTTCAGGGCGTTGGCGGCGACCATCACGTGGTGCCGGGGCAGCCGGTCCGCGACGGCGCCGCCGATCAGCAGGAACAGCACCAGCGGGAGCGTTCGCGCCATCGCGACCAGGCCGACGTCACCGCCGTCACCGCCCGTTTCGAGTACGGCGAACGCGGCCGCGACCAGGGCGCCCTGGCTGCCCAGACCGGTGACGACCGCGGCCGCGGTCAGCAGGGAGTAGTTGCGGCCCGCCCAGGCGGGTCGGCCGGGGATTCGGGAGGAAGTGGGGGTCGTCACCGGGTGACTATCGCCGGGGGCGGGCCGACTTGCCAAACGGATTCGTGACGGCCTGGCCTGTCACGCCCGGTGGGCGCCTCCTCGGTGACGCGCAGTGCTCAGGAGCTTCTGGACGGTCGCGTCGGGCGTTCGTGCTTGCCCCCTTGGCGCCGTACGGGTTCCAGGTGGAAAGACGCAGCAACCCGGGAACGGGGCGGCGCGGACGGATGCGGCGAGGGCGGTGCGGCGGTCGTCACACAGGCCTGGCCAGCCGCGCCTACTCGTGAGTAACCTTCGGTCATGAGCGCAGACCAGATGTCCATCGGCGAGATGCTCGCCGCCACGGTGCCCATGGCCAGGACCCTCAACCTCGAGTTCCTCGAGACCTCGCCGGAGCGGGCCGTGGTGTCCCTGCCGGACCAGAGCGAGTACCACAACCACGTGGGCGGGCCGCACGCCGGTGCGATGTTCACGCTCGGGGAGTCCGCGAGCGGGGCGATCGTGCTGGCGGCGTTCGGGGACCAGCTCTCGCGGGCCGTGCCGCTCGCCGTCAGCGCCGAGATCGCCTACAAGAAACTGGCGATGGGCCCGGTCACCGCCACCGCCACGCTCGGCCGTCCGGCCGCCGAGGTCGTCGCGGAACTCGACGCCGGGGAGCGGCCCGAGTTCCCGGTGGCCATCGCCATCCAGCGGGCCGATGGCGCCGTGACCGGCGAGATGACCGTGGTGTGGACGCTGCGTCCCAACGGCTGACCGGGCCGTCGTGTCCGCGGAACCCCGGCCGGGTGCCGGGGTTCTCGTGGGTCAGGCCGCGAAGTCCCGCCGTGCGGGTCGCGCGCCGTCCAGCCCCGCGACGAACCCCTTGAGCCATGTGACGAACTCCGGCCCCAGGTCCGGCCGGTCGCAGGCCAGTCTCACCACCGTGCGCAGGTAGTCGGCCTTGTCGCCGGTGTCGTAGCGCCGGCCGCGGAAGACGACTCCGTGCACGGCGCCGCCCGCGGCCATCTCCTGGAGGGCGTCGGTCAGCTGGATCTCGCCGCTCCTGCCCGGCGGAGTGCGCTCCAGGACGTCGAAGACGCCCGGGTCGAGCACGTAGCG
Source organism: Streptomyces sp. NRRL S-455 (assembly GCF_000717875.1). Taxonomy (GTDB): domain Bacteria; phylum Actinomycetota; class Actinomycetes; order Streptomycetales; family Streptomycetaceae; genus Streptomyces. The sequence goes on along the minus strand of NZ_JOCT01000001.1, from coordinate 505,213 downwards.
TCCGATGACGGCGTAGCGACTCGGCGCGTCGTGCGGGGCCGGCTTCTCGACCAGGCCGGTGACGCGGACGACGTCCTCCTCGTCCGTCGGTTCGACGGCCGCGCAGCCGTAGAGCCGGGTCTGTTCCGGCGGGACCTCCATCAGGGCCACGACGCTGCCGAGCAGGTGGCCGCGGACTTCGAGCATCCGGCTGAGCAGCGTCTCGCGCGGGTCGATGAGGTCGTCTCCGAGGAGGACAGCGAAGGGCTGGTCGCCGATGTGCCGACGGGCGCACAGGACGGCATGGCCGAGACCGAGCGGGTCGCCCTGCCGGATGTGGTGGATGCTCGCCAGCCGCGCCGGGTCGCGCACCGCGTCCAGCCGCACGGTGTCACCCTTGGCCGCGAGGGCCTGCTCCAGCTCGAAGGCGTGGTCGAAGTGGTCCTCGATGGCCCGCTTGTGCCGGCCGGTGACCATCAGGACGTCGTCCAGGCCCGCCGTGGCCGCCTCCTCGACGACGTACTGGATGGCGGGCTTGTCGACGACCGGCAGCATCTCCTTGGGGGTCGCCTTGGTGGCGGGCAGGAAGCGGGTGCCGAGACCGGCGGCCGGGATGACCGCCTTGCGCACGGTTCGGACGGGGGCGGGCGGGGCGGAACGGTGGGGGGTGATCATGCGGCCCATGCCGGCGGGCGGAGATGAGAGCACGCCGAGAGGCACATGGGAGCAGGCTGTGGAGGCGGAAACCGCCACGGGAGCGGCGAGACGCGTTCGCCCAGGTGGACCGCCGCGGTGGGACCGGACCGGGGACGGCCGAGGTGATGTGGGCGGGCCCGGCGCCGACGTTCCCGGTCCGGTAGGCCGACTCCTCGCGGGCCGGGGCCGGATGGCGGTTGCGGCGGCCCCGGCCGGCCGGGTTCGCCTTTGCGGGTCGCCCGTGGCCGGGAAGGCCTCGCATGACGGGGAGGCCTTCCCGGCCATGCCTCGCATGACTGGGAGGCGCCCGGCATCGAACCGGAGCAGACTGGTACTCCTCCTGAGGCCGTCGCAGAACCCAGGGAGTCACTTATGCCCGAGGCCCCGCGCCAGGACAGCAGCACCGCACCGACCGAAGAGGAACTGCGCACGCTCGACGCCCACTGGCGGGCCGCCAACTACCTGGCGGCCGGTCAGATCTACCTGCTGGACAACCCCCTGCTCACCGAGCCGCTGCGGGCCGAGCACATCAAGCCGCGGCTGCTGGGCCACTGGGGCACCTCGCCCGGCCTCAACCTCGTCCACACCCACCTCAACCGGGTGATCAAGAACCGCGGACTGGACGCCCTGTGCATCTGGGGCCCGGGCCACGGCGGGCCGTCGGTTCTCGCCAACTCCTGGCTGGAGGGCAGCTACACCGAGAAGTACCCGGACGTGACGCGGGACGCGCAGGGCATGGAACTGCTGATGCGGCAGTTCTCGTTCCCCGGCGGCGTGCCCAGCCACGTCGCCCCGGAGGTGCCCGGCTCCATCCACGAGGGCGGCGAACTCGGCTACTCCCTCGCCCACGCCTACGGCGCCGCCCTCGACAACCCCGGCCTGCTCGTCACCTGCGTGATCGGCGACGGCGAGGCGGAGACCGGCCCGCTCGCGGGTTCCTGGCACGCCAACAAGTTCCTCGACCCCGTCCACGACGGTGCCGTCCTGCCGATCCTCCACCTCAACGGTTACAAGATCGCCAACCCCACGGTGCTGTCCCGCCTGCCCGAGGAGGAACTCGACGCGCTCCTGCGCGGCTACGGGCACGAGCCGCTCCACGTCGCCGGCGACGACCCGGCCGAGGTCCACCGCGCCATGGCCCGGGCGATGGACACCGCACTCGACCGCATCACCGGGGCACAGCACGCCGCCCGCGAGGAGGGCGCGACCGAGCGACCGCACTGGCCGGTGATCGTGCTGCGCACCCCGAAGGGCTGGACCGGACCGTCCGAGGTCGACGGGCAGCCCGTCGAGGGCACCTGGCGCTCCCACCAGGTGCCGCTGTCCGGGGTCCGCGACAACCCGGATCACCTGCGGCAACTGGAAGCCTGGCTGCGTTCCTACCGGCCCGAGGAGCTGTTCGACGCCGAGGGCCGCCCGGTCGCCGACGTCCTCGCCTGCGTTCCCGAGGGCCCCAGGCGACTCGGCGCCACGCCCTACGCCAACGGCGGACTCCTGGTGCGCGACCTGCCGATCGCGTCCCTGGACGACTTCGCCGTCCCGGTCGACAAGCCGGGCAGTACGACGCACGAGCCCACCCGGGTCCTCGGCGACCTCCTGGCCCAGATCATGCGGGACACCCGGGCCCGCCGCGACTTCCGTCTGGTCGGCCCCGACGAGACCGCCTCCAACCGGCTTCAGGCCGTCTTCGAGGCCAGCGGCAAGACCTGGCAGGCCGGGACGCTGCCCGTCGACGAGCACCTGGACCGGCACGGCCGGGTGATGGAGATCCTCTCCGAACACCTCTGCCAGGGCTGGCTGGAGGGCTACCTGCTCACCGGCCGGCACGGCCTGTTCTCCTGCTACGAGGCCTTCGTCCACATCGTCGACTCGATGGTCAACCAGCACATCAAGTGGCTGCGCACCTCCCGGCGCCTGCCGTGGCGTGCCCCCATCGCGTCCCTCAACTACCTGCTGACCTCGCACGTGTGGCGTCAGGACCACAACGGCTTCTCCCACCAGGACCCGGGCTTCGTCGACCACGTCCTCAACAAGAGCCCCGAGGTCGTCCGCGTCTATCTCCCGCCGGACGCCAACACGCTGCTCTCCGTCGCGGACCACGCCCTGCGCAGCCGCGACTACGTCAACGTGATCGTCGCGGGGAAGCAGCCGTGCTTCGACTGGCTGTCGATGGACGAGGCGCGTGTGCACTGCGCCCGCGGCGCCGGCATCTGGGACTGGGCCGGCACCGAGGACGGCCTGCGCGAACCCGATGTGGTGCTGGCCTGCGCCGGTGACGTCCCCACCCAGGAGGTCCTGGCCGCCGCGCACCTGCTGCGCCGGCACCTGCCCGAGCTGGCGGTCCGTGTGGTGAACGTCGTCGACCTGGCCCGGCTGCTGCCGCGGGAGGAGCACCCGCACGGCATGAACGACTTCGAGTACGACGGCCTCTTCACCACCGACAAGCCGGTGATCTTCGCCTACCACGGCTACCCATGGCTCATCCACCGCCTCGCCTACCGCCGCGCCGGCCACAAGAACCTGCACGTACGCGGTTACAAGGAGGCCGGCACCACGACCACGCCCTTCGACATGGTCGTCCGCAACGACCTGGACCGCTACCGCCTCGTCATGGACGTCATCGACCGCGTCCCGGGCCTCGCGGTGCGGGCCACGGCCGTGCGCCAGCGGATGGCCGACGTCCGTACCCGCCACCACGCCTGGATCCGTGAGCACGGCACCGACCTGCCCGAGGTCGCCGAGTGGAGCTGGAACGCCTGAGTCGCAAGCGACGTCCCACGAGCCGGTAGGCTTCCCCGGGCTGGCAGGGAAGCACAGGGAAAGGAACCGGCGTTGCACGTCCAGGAATGGCTCGAAACCGTACCCGCGGTGGCCGTCTACGCACTGGTGGGGCTGGTCATCGGCCTGGAGAGCCTGGGCATCCCGCTGCCGGGCGAGATCATCCTGGTCTCGTCCGCGCTGCTCGCCTCCCAGCACGGCGAGATCGACCCCGTCGTCCTCGGGGCCACCGCCACGGCCGGCGCGATCATCGGCGACTCGATCGGCTACGCCATCGGCCGCAAGGGGGGACGGCCGCTGCTGGCCTGGCTGGGCAACAAGTTCCCCAGGCACTTCAGCGAGGGACACATCGCCACCGCCGAGCGCTCCTTCGAGAAGTGGGGCATGTGGGCCGTCTTCTTCGGCCGCTTCGTCGCCCTCCTGCGCATCTTCGCGGGCCCCCTGGCCGGTGTGCTCCGCATGCCGTACTGGAAGTTCCTCATCGCCAACGTCCTCGGCGGCATCGTCTGGGCCGGTGGCACGACAGCGGTCATCTACTACGTGGGCATCGTCGCCGAGTCCTGGCTGAAGCGCTTCTCGTGGCTGGGGCTGGTGGCGGCCGTCCTGGTCGGCCTGACCTCCATGCTGGTGCTCAAGCGCAAGGCCAAGAAGGCGCAGCCCGTGATCGCCGGGGAGTAGCCGACACACGACCCGCACCCGCCATACGGCCTACGCGTGCACGTCGCGATGCGCCTTCGCCAACTCCGCGTACATCGTGCCGTTGAGGGTGATGCCCTGCCGCTCTTCCTCTGTCAACGGGCGCTTGACCTTGGCCGGCACTCCCGCGACGAGAGACCCCGGCGGCACCACCATTCCCTGCGGCACGAGCGCCTGGGCGGCGACGAGGGACCCGGCCCCGATCACCGCCCCGTTCAGAACCGTCGCCCCCATACCGATCAGACAGTCGTCCTCGACGGTCGCCCCGTGCACCACCGCGTTGTGCCCGACGCTCACGCGCTCACCGACGCTGACGGGAAACCCCGGGTCGGCATGGAGCGTGCAGTTGTCCTGGACGTTGCTGCTCGCCCCCACGGAGATCGACTCGACGTCACCGCGCAGCACCGCCCCGTACCAGACGCTCGCCCCCGGCCCCAGTGAAACACCGCCGATCACCGACGCCGTCGGCGCCACGAACGCCGTCTCGTCGATCCGCGGCTCCCTGCCGCCGATCCCCGTGATCATCGCCCGCTGTCCCATGCCGGCCTCCACAACGTCGTAGACAACGCGCACACCGTACGCCACTCGGTGGGGTGAAGATCACAGGCCTCCGACGCCGCGGGGTGGGCTACCGGTGAGTACCGTGACCTCGTGCCGAAGCGCAAGAACACGTTCTCCTCCTGGCGGCGCGGCCTCGCGCAGCGCGCCGTCCACGCGGGCTGGGCCTGGGTGCAGCGCACCGGCTCCGTCACCGCCGAGCATCCCGGGCGCTACCGATTCGGCGCGATGGGAACGGGTACCAGGCTCGCCTTCCCGCTCGGCACGGTCTTCGGCGAACCCTGGATCCACGTCGGCGCGCACTGCATCATCGGCGAACAGGTCACCCTCACGGCTGGCCTGATGCCCGACCTCGACCTCGGCCCGGACCCGATCCTGCGCCTCGGCGACGGCGTCGTCCTGGGCCGCGGCAGCCACGTCATCGCCGACACGACGGTCACCATAGGCAGCGACTGCTACTTCGGCCCGTACGTCTATGTGACGTCCACGAACCACTCCTACGACGATCCGCACGAGCCGATCGGCAGGCAGTGGCCGCGGATGGAACCGGTGGACATCGGGCCCGGCTGCTGGATCGGCACCGGGGCGGTGATCCTGCCCGGAGCCCGGATCGGGCGGAACGTGGTGGTGGCCGCGGGCGCGGTCGTCCGCGGCACGGTCCCGGACCACGCCGTGGTGGCAGGGGCGCCGGCCCGCGTCGTACGGCGCTGGACGCCCGACGACGGCTGGCAGCCGCCGCTGCGCACCCCACCGCCGGTGCCGATACCGGAGGGCGTCACGCCCGAGCAGCTGCGTGCCCTGTCGGGCATGGACGAGGAGACCGCGGCGAGGCTGGCCGGACTGGACGAGGAGAAGACGCCCGGCAGCATGGCCGAGCCGGCGCCGGGGTCCTGACGGCCCCGGCCGGGGTCAGCCCGACGCCAGCAGGACCGTGCCCACCAGGGCGAGGCCCGCCCCCGCCGCCTGCACCGCCCGCAGCCGTTCGCGCAGGACGCCACGCGCGGCCACCGCGGTCACCACCGGGTACAGGGAGGCGAGCACGGCGGCGACGGTGACCGGGCCGTGCTGCGCGGCGATCGAGTACGTGCCGTTCGCGGCGACGTCCGCGAGGCCGACGAAGGCGAGAGCCGGCAGGGAGCGCCACGGGAAGCCGTCCGCCGCGAGGGCGGGCGCCCCGCGCCGCACCGACACGTACAGCGCCAGTCCGCCGGCGGCGACGTTCGTCACCCGCTGCACGAACAGGGCGAGGAACAGGCCGGTCAGCGTGGTGGACGCCTCGGCGATCAGGGCCATCACCGCGCCGAAGCCGAACGCCGCGAGCAGGGTCAGGGCGATGGCCTGGCGCTGCACGGGAGCGCCGCGGAACTGCGGGCCGCCCGCGAGACAGACACCGGCCACGGCGACCAGGATGCCGACGAACTGCAGCAGACCGGGGCGCTCACCCAGCACCAGGCCCACGCCGACCGGCACGGCCACGCCGACCGAACCGAGCGGCGAGACCACACCCATGGGGCCCAGCGCGAGCGCCTTGTAGAAGGCGAGCATCGCCACCGGTCCGACCAGACCGGCGGCCACGGCGAACCACAGCTGCGGCCCCGCCTCGCTCCAGCCGCCGGTCGCCACCACGACCGCGCCGAGCACGACCACCGCGATCGACTGCGACACCACGACCACCGTGAGCGCGGGAGTGCGCCGGGTCAGCAGTCCGCCGCCGAAGTCGGCCAGTCCCCACAGCAGGCTGGTGGCCAGGGCGAAGAGCGCTGTCATGGTCCGGATGCCTCGCAGTACAGTTCAGTGAACGATCAGGTCAACCACACCATAGTGCACCCTGTTGCACTGTGTCATACAGAATATTGGACGGAATGTGTCGGACCTCGACCTGCTGACCCAGTCCCTGGCGCGCAGCGTCAAGCACTGGCGCGCGGTGCGCGGCTTCACGCTGGACGTGCTCGCCGCCCGGGCGGGCGTCAGCCGCGGCATGCTCATCCAGATCGAGCAGGCCCGCACCAACCCCAGCCTCGGCACCGTCGTCAAGATCGGGGACGCGCTCGGTGTCAGCATCACCACCCTGCTCGACTACGAACGGGGCCCGAAGGTCCGCATCGTCCCGGCCGGGCAGGCCGTACGGCTGTGGCACACCGACGCCGGCAGTTACAACCGGCTGCTCGCCGGCACCGAGGCGCCGGGGCCGCTGGAGATGTGGGACTGGCGGCTGATGCCCGGCGAGAGCAGCCCCTCGGACCCGCATCCGGCCGGCACCGTCGAGCTGCTCCACGTCACGGCCGGGGAGCTGACCCTCACCGTCGACGGCGTGGAGCACCGCGTCCCCGCGGGCGCGAGCGTCTCCTTCGAGGCCAACGCCCCGCACACGTACGGCAACACCAGCGATGTGCCGATGGAGATGATGATGGCCGTCTCCGTGCCGCCCGTGTCCTGACAGGGGCCCACCGCATCCGGTACGGCGGCCGGTGGCGCTACGCCGCCGTGTGGTGGGCCAGCGTCAGATGCGGGTCGGCCTCACCCGGGGCCGGTTCCGGGTCGGCGTGGACCAGTGCCGCGGTCAGGCGGGGTACGGCGTGCAGCAGCGCGTGCTCCGCGTCGACGGCGATGCGATGGGCCTCACGTACCGAGACGTCGCCGTCCACCACGACCGCCACCTCAGCGCGGAGGCGGTGGCCGATCCAGCGCAGCCGCAGCTCGCCCACGCCCCGCACGCCCGCCACCTCGGTCAGTGCCCGCTCCGCCCGGTCCACCAGGGCCGGGTCGACCGCGTCCATCACGCGCCGGAACACCTCCCGCGCCGCGTCCCGCAGCACCAGCGCGATCGCCGCCGTGATCGCCAATCCGACGACCGGGTCCGCCAGTTGCCATCCCAGAGCCGACCCACCGGCGCCCAGCAGCACGGCCAGTGAGGTGAACCCGTCCGTGCGGGCGTGCAGTCCGTCGGCGACCAGTGCGGCCGAGCCGATCGAGCGGCCGACGCGGATGCGGTAGCGGGCGACCCACTCGTTGCCCGCGAACCCGGCAAGGGCGGCCAGGGCGACCGCCGGGACGTGCTCCACGGGGCGCGGGTCGAGGAGGCGGTCGATCGCCGTCCATCCCGCGAAGGCCGCGGACGCGGCGATCGTCAGCACGATCACGAGGCCCGCCAGGTCCTCGGCCCGCCCGTAGCCGTAGGTGAAGCGGCGCGTGGCCACGCGCCGGCCCAGCACGAACGCGATGCCCAGCGGTACGGCGGTCAGCGCGTCCGCGGCGTTGTGCACGGTGTCCCCGAGCAGCGCCACCGAGCCGGAGGCGGCCACCACGACCGCCTGCGCGAGGGCGGTGAGGCCGAGCACCGCGAGTGACACCCAGAGCGCCCGCATGCCGCGCGCCGAGGACTCCAGCGCGGAGTCCACCTTGTCGGCGGTCTCATGGGAGTGCGGGGTGAGGAGGTGGGAGAGGCGATGACGGAGGCCGGTGAGGGAGTGCGCGTGCCCGTGGCCCCCGTGCCCGTGTCCGGGGTCGCCGTGCCCGTGGCCCTCGTGTCCGTGCTCGTGCGGGTGGTCGTGACTCACGTGGGTCCCCTTCCGTGCGCGAGTGGACGTGCACACGCCCACGGCGCCATTATGTGCGTATGAGCGCACGCATGCACCTGTCACCTGCGGACGATGCGCATCCGCGCACCCCGAGCGAGGAACAGTTCGCGCTCGCCGCCGAACTCCTCGCCCTGCTCGGTGACCGCACCCGCATCACCCTGCTGCATGCCCTGACCAGGGGAGAAGCCGATGTCACGACGCTCACGGAGGCGTGCGGGGCCGCGCGGCCGGCCGTCAGCCAGCACCTGGCGCGGCTACGCCTCGCGGGCCTGGTGAGCACGCGCAAGGAGGGCCGCCGGGTGATCTACGCACTCCGCGACGGCCATCTGCGCCGGCTCGTGGACGAGGCGCTGAAGGTGGCCGACCACCGGCTCACCGATCGGCCCGTGCACGACTGAGCCGGCACCGCGGGCTCAGTACCGATCGGCCGTCCCGAGGTACTGCTCGGCGAACGCGGCGGCCGCCGAGGGCGACGAGAACAGCCGGCGCAGCCGGGCGAGCGAGGTGCTCGCGCGGAAGGGGTCCCCCGACGCCGCCCCGTGGTACACCTCGGACAGCCACTGCGAGAACTCCTGGTAGTCCCACACCCGCCGCAGGCACGCCTCCGTGTAGCCGCCGAGGCCGCTGTCGTCCCCGTCGGTCAGATGGGCCACCAGGGCGTCACCGAGCAGGAAGGCGTCGTGCAGGGCGAGGTTCATGCCCTTGGCGGCGATGGGGGCGACCAGGTGGGCCGCGTCGCCGGCGAGGTGGAGCCGGCCGTGCACCATCGGCTCCACCACGTAGTCGTGCATGTCCAGTACGCGCTTCTCGATCAGCCGCCCCTCCGTCAGCGGCGGCGCACCGGCCGCACCGAGCCGCTGCCGCAGCTCCGTCCAGACGCGTTCGTGCGGCCAGTTCTCCGGGGCGTCGCCCGGCGGGCACTGGAGGTAGTAGCGCGTCACCTCCGGGCTGCGCGGCATCTGCCCGGCGAACCCGTTCGGGTGGCAGCCGAACAGCACGCAGTCGGCGGACGGCGGCGCCTCGGCGAGCAGGGCCAGCCAGCCGATGCCGTAGTCGTGCCGTGCTGTCCGGACCCGCTCCGGCGGCAGCGAGGCCCGGGTCACCCCGCGCGCCCCGTCACAGCCCGCCACGAACTCGCAGTGCACGACCCGCCGTTCACCCGACTCGGAGCAGAGGTACGACACCGAAGGGTGGTCGGTTTCGATGCCGTGCACACGCACGTCCCGGACCCCGAAGCGAATCTGCCCGCCGCGTACGTCGGCGTACTCGCGCACCAGGTCCGTCACCAGCAAGGGCTGCGGGTAGACAAAGTGGTGACGGCCCGTCAGCTCGCCGTAGGGGAAACGATACCGTTCACCGTCGAAGCGGAACTCGCACGCGGTGTGCAGCTCCGCCCGGTCCAGCAGGTTCCGGGCGAGGCCCCGCTTCTCCAGGGCCCGCACGGCCCATTCCTCGATGACCCCGGCCCGGGGCCGCTGTTCGATGAACGCGCGGGTCTCGGTCTCCAGCACCAGGCAGTCCACGGAGGCGGCCCGCAGGATGTTGCCGACGGTCAGACCGGCGGGACCGGCGCCCACGACAACGACCGGGAAACGGTGCGGGGCGCCGGAGCCGGGAGGCGGTGAGGCGTGCGGCATCCGCTCATTATGGAGGCACCGACCACAGTCCGGTCACCGCCCGAGCCGGGGAATCTCGATGGCGGGGCAGCGGTCCATCACCATCTCCAGGCCCGCCGCACGGGTCCGGTCGAACGCCGCCGCATCGACGACGCCGAGCTGGAACCACACGGCCTTCGCCCCCTTCGCGACCGCCTCGTCGGCGACGGCTCCGGCGAGGTCACTGTTCACGAACACGTCCACGACGTCCACGTCGAAGGGGATGTCCGCCAGGCTCGCGTACCCCTGTTCCCCGTGCACCGTCTCCGCCTTCGGGTGCACGGGCACGACGCGCTTGCCGAAGCGCTGGAGCACGGCGGCGACGCCGTACGCCGCGCGCGCCTGGTTCGACGACAGGCCCACCACGGCCCAGGTGTCGCCGAGCTCGGTGAGGATCCTGCGGACCGTTGCGTCGTCGCCGTACACCGGCGGCCTCCTCCGGACGTCGTGAACGAGCTGTTCTCCGCACAACGAGGCAGGGCGCGCGGTGATTCCCCGGTGGCCCGCGTGATAGCTTGCCGACGCCAGTCGAACCCATGTACGTGGGTCAGGGAATCCGGTGCGAATCCGGAACTGACGCGCAGCGGTGAGGGGGACGGGCGGGGCCTCGGCCACTGGACGGCGTGCGAGTCGTCCGGGAAGGCGTCCCGTACCGGGTGAACCCGAGTCCGAAGACCTGCTGGCGGCCCCCGCGGCCGTTCGCGGCGGGGGAGCACCGTACGACCGGGCTCCGCGTTCGGGCCCTCGACGACTGAGGACTGGTTTCCGTGCCCCTCGCCCACCCCACCCGTGCCGCCCTCCTGCTCGCGGCCGGTTCTCTGCTCCTGACCGGCTGCGGTGCCCCCGAGCCAGGGCCCGGCACCACGAAGGCCGCCGTCACGCTCGACAACTGCGGCCGGACGGTCCGCGTCAAGGCCGCTGTGCGGCATGCCGTCTCCCTCAACCAGGGCACCACCGAGATCCTGCTCTCCCTCGGCCTCGCCGACCGCTTGGCGGGGACGGCCACCTGGACCGACCCCGTGATGAAGGGGCTGGAGAAGGCCGACGCGCGCGTGCCGCGCATCGCCGACAACAACCCGTCCTTCGAGCGCGTCCTGGACGCAGACCCCGACTTCGTCGCCGCGTCCTTCGTCTCCACCCTCGGCAAGGGCGGCGTCGCCACCCGCGAGCAGTTCGAGCAGCTCGGCGTACCCACGTACGTCTCCCCGTCCGACTGCGCGGGCAAGGACAACTCCGGCGGCGACGGCACGCGCGACAAGGCCCTGGGCATCGACACCGTCTACGGCGAAGTGCGTGACCTGGCCACCGTGTTCGGAGTGAGGGAACGCGGCGACCGGCTCGTGGCCTCCCTCCAACGGCGCATGACGAAGGCCACCCGGGGCATCGACGCCTCCGACGTCACCCTGCTGTACTGGTTCGCCAACTCCGAGTCGCCCTACATGGCCGGCTGCTGCGGAGCGCCCGGCATCATCACCCGGGCCCTGGGCGCGAAGAACGTCTTCGACGACACGCACGAGGAATGGCCGCAGGTCAACTGGGAGACGGTCGCCGACCGCGACCCCGACGTCCTCGTCATCGGTGACCTGACCCGCAAGTCGCAGACCGCCGAGTCGGCCGCGAAGAAGATCGCCTTCCTGGAGTCCAACCCCGTCACCAGGAACATGGACGCGGTCCGGCACAAGCGGTACGTGCTGCTCAGCGGACAGGCCATGAACCCGACCATCCGCACCGTCGAGGGTGTCGAGCAGGTGGCGGCCGGGCTGCGCCGGTTCGGACTGGTCAAGTGACCGTCCGCGGCCTGAGGGAGGTCGCGGCTCCGGCGGCCGGGGCGGCCCGGCCCCGTCGCGGGCCGGGGCTCGCTCTGGGCGCGGCCGGGGCCGTCGCGCTCGTCGCGTCCCTCGCCGTGGCCATCACCATCGGTCCCGCCGACATCAGGGTCGCCGACGTGTGGTCCGTCGTGGCCGCCCATGCCGGCCTCGGCACCTCGGAACTGACCCCGGTGCGGGACGGGATCGTCTGGCAGCTGCGGCTGCCGCGCACCCTGCTCGCCGCCGTGTGCGGCGCCGGACTGGCCGTGTGCGGGGCGGTGATGCAGTCGCTGCTGCGCAACCCGCTCGCCGACCCGTTCGTGCTCGGGGTGTCCTCGGGCGCCTCCACCGGCGCGGTCGTGGTCGTCGTGCTGGGCGTCGGCGGCGGTGCCGTCTCGGTGTCGTCCGGCGCTTTCGCCGGCGCCCTGCTGTCCTTCGCGCTGGTGCTGCTGCTCAGCCACACCCTCGGCGGCACCACCGACCGGGTCGTCCTGGCCGGCGTCGCCGCCATGCAGCTCTTCTCCGCGCTCACCTCCTTCGTCGTGCTGACCTCCGCCGACGCCGAGACGACCCGGGGCGTGCTGTTCTGGCTCCTCGGCTCGCTCAGCGGCGCGGGCTGGACGGACGTGTGGCTGTGCCTGGCCGTGCTGGCGGCGGCGCTGCTGGTGTGCCTGTCGTACGGCCGTGCCCTCGACGCCTTCGCCTTCGGGCAGGACGCGGCCGCGGCGCTCGGGGTGTCCGTGGCCCGCACCCGCCTGGTGCTGCTGTGCGTCACGGCCCTGCTCACGGCCGCGCTGGTCAGCTCGGCCGGGGCCATCGGTTTCGTCGGGCTGGTCCTGCCGCACGCCGCCCGGGCCCTGGCCGGCCCCGGCCATACGCGGCTGCTGCCGGTCACCGCGCTCGCCGGTGCGGTGTTCCTGGTGTGGGTGGACACCCTGGCCCGCACGGTCCTGGACCCGCAGGAGGTGCCGGTGGGGGTCGTGACCTCGCTGATCGGGGTGCCCGCGTTCGTGGTGGTGCTGTACCGGACGAGGAGGGTGCGGTGACCCGGACGCGAACAAGTACCGGGGATCCGGCGGACGTCGCCGGGCTCCGGGCCGACCGGGTCAGCCGCCGTGCCGACGGGCGCCTCATCCTCGACGGCGTCGTCCTCGCGCCTCGGACCGGCTCCACGGTCGGTGTCCTCGGCCCCAACGGCTCCGGCAAGTCCACGCTGCTGCGGCTGCTGGCCGGGTTGCTCACGCCGACCGCCGGGATCGTCACCCTCGACGGCACCCCGCTGCGCGACCTGCCCCGCCGTACCGTCGCCCGACGCCTCGCCATGGTCGAGCAACAGGCCGACACACAGGTCGAGCTGACGGTCGTGGATGTCGTACGGCTGGGCCGCGTACCGCACCGCCGCGCCTGGACGCCCGCCTCGGCGGACGACGAACGGGCGGTGCGTGCCGCCCTTGAACGCACCGGCCTCGCCGACCGTGCTGGCCAGCCCTGGCACACGCTCTCGGGCGGCGAACGGCAGCGGGTGCAGATCGCCCGCGCGCTCGCCCAGGAGCCACGCGAACTCCTCCTGGACGAACCCACCAACCACCTCGACATCCACCACCAGCTCGACCTGCTGGCCCTGGTCAGCGGCCTGCCGGTCACCACCGTCGTCGCCCTGCACGACCTCAATCTCGCGGCCATGTACTGCGACCAGGTCGTCGTCCTGAGCCGGGGGCGGGTGGTGACGTGCGGCGCCCCAGGTGACGTCGTCACGGAGGAGCTCATCGCCGAGGTGTACGGCGTGCGGGCGGCCGTCAGCCGGGAAGGCCCCGAACGGCGGCCGCACGTGCGGTTCCTGGGCACGCTGGGCTGAGGGGTCCTCGCCCGGGCGTGCCGCCGGGCCCCGGCGCGGTGGGTGTGAGCGCGTGGCCGTGCCATTGGTGGGGTGAAATCCCGCCACGGTGGCCCGAAATCGTCGAACGTGCCCGCATGTGCGTGCCCGCCCGCCTACGCTCGCATCGTGCTGCGCATCATCGACGCCCGTACCGGCGAGCCGGTCGACGCCGCCCCGGCCCGCCGGGGCCTGACCCGTGTCGAGGTGCACGCGTCCGGCTTCGACACGACGAACCTGAGGGTGCTGCTCGTCGCGGACGTGCTCGTCCGGGCCCTGGAACTCGACGGCACTCCGGTGTGGGCCCTGCTGACCGGCGGGCGGCACCAGCCGGAGCTGCGAGCGGGCGCCGCGACGCTCGGCGTCCGGCCGTTCGAGGACAGCACGGACGCGAGCGCCGGGCTGGGCGCGGCCCAGATCATTCATGTGGCCGTCCAGGGCGGGGAGGCGACCGACGGCGTGCGGATCGGTGTCGCCCCGGTACGCCCCGAGGACCCGGGCCCGCTGGACGACACCGACTCCGCCGGCTTGCGCCTCGCCCTGCTCACCCGGCACCACGACACGCCCGTACGGCTGGAGGCGGCCGTCCTCGACGAGGCCCGCACCACCCTCGCCCGGTGGCGCGGTGCGGTCGCCCGCTGGGCGAGGCGGCCCTCGCGGCCCGTCCCCGACGAGGTGCGCGGCCGGTTGCGGGACGCCTGGCAGGACGACCTGGACGTCCCCCGGGTGCTGGACGTACTGCGCCAGGTGGAGACGGAGCCGGAGCTGCCGGACGGCGCCCGCTTCGAGACGTACGCCTACGCCGACCGGCTCCTCGGCCTCGACCTCACCCGCGACCTGGGAGCATCGTCATGACCGACCGCACCGGAGCGCTTCCGCTGCGCCGCCTGGTCGTGCTGCGGCACGCCAAGTCCGCCTGGCCGGTGGACGTCACCGACCACGAGCGCCCGCTCGCCCCGCGCGGCCGCCGCGACGCCCCCGCTGCCGGACGGGCCCTGGCCGAGGCCGACTGCCTGCCGGACCTCGCGCTGTGCTCCACCGCCCTGCGCGCCCGCCAGACCTGGGACCTGGCCGCCGCCCAGTGGGGGACACCGCCACCGGTCCGCACCGACCGGCGCCTGTACGCCGCGACCCCGGCCGGTCTGCTGGCCGTCGTGCGGGAGGTGCCCGCCGAGGTGGGGACGCTGCTCGTGATCGGCCACAACCCCGGTCTGGAGGAGCTGGTCCTGGCGCTCGCCGGGGACGGTCTCGACGACAACCTGGAGCGGGTCCGTACGAAATTCCCCACCGCGGCGATCGCCGTCCTGTCCTGGCACGGCTCGACCTGGCGGGCCCTCGGCCCCGCCGGCGCGCTGCTCACGTCCGTGATGGTGCCCCGGGGCGCGAAGACGTAGCCCGGGTCACCCACGGGCACGAGGCCTTTCCGGTGATTTGCGCCCGTCTCGCGCTGGGGGTGGGCGCCGCGGCGGGTACGCCGTCTGGGACGAACGGCCCCGCGATCCATGAGGAGACCAGCCATGCACGCAGTGATCCGGCGGTACGAAGGGGTGACCGACCCGGCTGAGGCGGGACGCCGGGTGGCGGAGGGGTTCGTGCCGCTCCTGCGCGAGGTGCAGGGTTTCGTGGCCTACTACTGGGTCGACGCCGGTGACGGGGTGATGGTGTCGACCAGTGTCTTCCAGGACCGGGCCGGCGCCGAGGAGTCGACCGGGAGGGCCGGGGACTTCGTACGGGACCACCTCGCCGAGCTGCTGCCGAATCCGCCCCAGGTCACGGCGGGCGAGGTCGTGGCTCATTCGTAGCCGAGGCCTCGGCGGATCCGGCTGACCCGGGGCGTCGCGGGTGGCGACCAGGGGGTGTTTCGAAGGTCCGGGTCATGAGCCTTCTAGGCTGGCCGGATGCAGGACGAATACCGCACGGTCGCCCGTCCGGGCGTGCACGAGACCGAGGTCAACCGATCCCGCTTCCTGTGTGCCCTCGCCCCGGCGGCCACCGAGCGGGAGGCCCAGGCCTTCATCGCCGCGGTCCGCAAGGAGCACGCGGACGCCAACCACAACTGCTGGGCCTACGTCATCGGCGCCGACGCCTCGGTCCAGAAGGCGAGCGACGACGGCGAACCCGGCGGCACCGCGGGCGTCCCCATGCTCCAGATGCTGCTGCGCCGTGACATGCGGTACGTCGTCGCCGTCGTCACCCGCTACTTCGGCGGAGTCAAACTCGGTGCCGGCGGGCTCATCAGGGCGTACGGCGGAGCGGTCGGCGAGGCCCTCGACACCCTCGGCACACGTACCCGCCGCAGGTTCCGCCTGGCCACGGTCACCGTCGACCACCAGCGAGCCGGCAGGCTCGAGAACGACCTGCGCACCACCGGGCGCGAGGTGCGGGACGTGCGCTACGGGGAGGCGGTCACGATAGAGATCGCGCTCCCGGACGCCGACGTGGAGGCCTTCCGCGCCTGGCTCGCCGACACGACCGCCGGCACGGCCGGGTTCGAACCGGGCGGAGAGGCGTACGGCGACGCTTGACGAGCGGGCGGCGCCTGGTGCGACGCCTGAGCGCCGGCCTGCTGGGCCACCGGACCCGGCGGCCCGGACCCGCCGGGCCGTCGGGCCCGGGCCCGTCCCGGTGGGGGGAGAGGCCGCGCGGCGCGCCGCCGGGGCCCGCGCGGTATACCGCCGGGCCGGGCGCGCATCGGGGCCGTGGCACGTGCAGGGGTGTGGCGCGCCCACGGATGTGACGCAGTGGCTGGGGTGTGCCCACGGATGTGGCGCAGTGGCTGGGGTGTGCCCACGGATGTGGCGCAGTGGCTGTGGTGCGCCTTCGGGGCGCGGTGCACCACTGGGTGGTGTGCGCACCGGGCCGTGGTGCGGCTACCGGCCCTGGCACACCGCCAGGGCCATCGCGTGCCGGAAGCGCGCTCCGCCCCTCGGTCGGACCGGCCAGGGGACGGTGTGGTCGACGTCCGAACGCCCGGCGCGGACAGCGGTCAGCGGTCCGTCGCGGCGCCGGTGGGCTGGTCCGGGCCCACGGCGGGGCCGTCGGAAAGGCCTTCGGAACCGTCGGGCCGCGCACCCACCGCAGGATCCGTGCCCGCGGGCACCCGCCCCAGCCGGAGCGCGAGCAGTGCGGTGGCGACGGCGAGGGCCGCCAGGACGTACGCGGTGAGGTCGAACGCGCCGGCGAACTCGGACAGGCCGGTGCCCGGACCCGGTTCCTGCGGATTGGTGCCCAGGAAGCCGCGGTACAGGGCCCCGATGACCGCTACGCCGAAGGCCATGCCCGCCTGGGTGACGGTGTTCAGGACACCCGATCCGGCACCGGCGTCGTCCGGGTGGACCCGGGACAGGACGGTGTCCACCAGAGGGGCCACGACGAGGCCCTGCCCGAACCCGGAGACGCCCATCACCGCCGCGAGCCCGATCGCCTGGCTCGTGCTGTCCAGGCCGGTCGTCGCGGGCACGGCGACCAGACCGGCCGCCATGACGAGGCCGCCCGACACCGACACCCCGATGCCGAACCGGGCCGCGAGCCCGCGGCATGCCGCCGAGGCGACGATGAACCCGAGGCCGAGCGGCACGAAGACCAGGCTCGCCGTCAGCGGAGTCAGTCGGAGGCCCGACTGGAGGTGGTAGGTGAGGACCAGGAACAGCCCGGCGTTGCCGGAGAAGAACAGCAGGACGGTGCCCATGCTGAGCGGGAAGCCCTTGGCCCGCAGCAGCCGGCTCGGCAGCAGCGGGTCGTCGCCCCGGGACTCCGCGCGGCGCTCCCAGCGCAGGAAGGCCCAGGCGCCGGCCACGCTGAGCGCGAAGCAGCAGTACGTCCACCAGGGCCAGCCGTGCTCGCCGCCGAGGATCAGCGGGATGAGCACCAGGGGCAGCAGTACGGCGGTGAAGACGGCGCCGACGATGTCGAGTCGCGGCACGTCGGCGCTGCGGCTCTCGGTGACGGCGGGCACGGCCGCGCACAGGATCGCCGCGCCGATCGGCACGTTGATCAGGAAGATCATGCGCCACCCCAGACCGGCCACGTCGAGGTCGAGCAGCAGGCCTCCGCCGACCAGGCCGGCGATGACGCCCGCGCCGATGGAGGCCCCGTAGGCGCCGACCGCACGGGCACGGTCCCGTTCGTGCACGAAGAGGGCACGGATGAGCGAGAGCACCTGCGGTGTCATCACCGCGGCGGACAGGCCCTGGAGCACCCGGGCCGCGATCAGGGTGACCGGGCTGGGCGCGAGGGCGCACAACAGGGAGGTCAGGGTGAAGGCGGCCACCCCGTACTGGAAGGTGCGCTTGCGGCCGATCCGGTCGCCGAGCCGGCCGGCGGTTACCATGCCCGCTGCGTAGGCGATCACGTAACCGTCGATCACGAACTGGAGTTGGCCGAACCCGGCGTTCAGGTCCGCCTGGATCCCCGGAGCCGCGACGTTCACGATGAACATGTCGATCTGGCTCATGAACATCGCGAGCAGGACCACGGTGAGTCCCGCCCAGTCCCGCCCGGTGGCACGGGGAGGACCGGTCGCGGTGGAGGCCCCGGCTCCGGCCTTCGGACTCGCTTTCGTTGTCACTGTGCGCATATCACCACTCGTTGTCGGAAGGTGCGCTGGTCGTGCGGGGTGCGCCGAAGCACCGACATATGTTTAGCGCTAAATTCAGATCTAAATGTAGCAGCTGAGTGAAGGACAGGCCTCATGAGGACACCGGAACAGAGCGATCACCGGCCGACGGGGGACGACCCGGCGGACGCCATCGCGGCCGCCTGGAGTCGCGAGCGCCCCGAGACGCCGGTGGGTTCCATCGGCGTGGTCACCAGGATCTGGCAGCTCGCCAAGCACTTCGGCGACGACCGCAGGCGGGTGCTCGCCGAGGCCGGGGTCGACCCCGCCACCCTGGACCTGCTCAGCGTGCTGCGCCGCAGCGGGCCGCCCTACACCATGAGCACCCGGGACCTGGCCGTGCACTCCCTGGTCACCGCGGGCGCCATCTCCCAGCGCGTCGCCCGCGCCGAGCGCGACCACCTGGTCACCCGTCGGCCCGCCCCTGGACGCAGCCGCGCTGTCCTGGTCGAACTGACCCCCGCCGGCCATGAGTTGGTGGAGCGCACGGTGGACCGGGTGCTCGCCCGCGAGGCACAGCTCCTGGAACGCCTGGGCCCGGAGCGGCGGGAAGCCCTCGCCGAACTGCTGCGCGAACTGCTCGACGACGTGCAGGACGAGCTGAAGGTGCGGGGGGTCTCCCATGTGGGGCACGAGGGCCTGGACCAGCCTGGACACGGCTGAGCCCGGCCGGAAACCAGACCGGAAGCATGGCCGGACCCGGCCCGGGCGCCCCCGGACCGGGAAACAGCTCCGGATCAGTAGCCGTACGCGCTCGGCGCGTTCTGGCCGCCGTCCACCGGGATGTTCGCGCCGTTGACGGCCCGTGCCCGGTCCGAGAGCAGGAAGGCGATCACCTCGGCGACATCCCGCGGATCGACCAGACGGCCGCCGGGGAACTCCTTCTCGAACTCGCGGTAGGCCCGCGGGTTCTCGTCCCGGAGCCTGGCCCAGCCCTTGCCCTCGATCAGCATGGAGCCGGGCGAGACACAGTTGACCCGGATCCCGCGCGGCCCCAGCTCCCGGGCCAGGGACGCGGCCAGGTGGATCTGGGCCGCCTTGGCCGCCGCGTACTGCGCGGGCGGGGCGGGCTTCCAGCCGGAGACCGAGGAGACCAGCACGGCGCTGCCCCCTGCCTCCGCCAGGTGATCGGCGGCCTCGCGCAGCGCGATCGCCGGGTGCGTGACGTTGAGCCGGCACGTCTGGTCCCAGTCGTACGGTTCCGTGGCGCGCAGGTCCCCGCCGCGCGCTCCGCCCGCGACGGTCACCAGACCGTCCACCCGGCCGAGCCGGGCGGCCGACGTCCGTACGAACGCCGCGAGGGCGGACTCGTCGAGTACGTCGAGCCGCTCGGTGTGCATGACGCGCCCGTACCGGTCGCGCACCTCCTCGGCGACCGTGTCCAGCGAGGCCGCGTCACGACCGCACACGGCGAGATCGCACCCCTGCGCGGCGAGCCGCAGCGTGGTCTCCCGGCCCAGCCCGCGGCTGCCGCCGGTCACGATCACCGCGCTCCCGGCCGGCCCCGGCCTGCCGGACTCCGGTACACCGGCCCTGCCGTCCGTGCCGTCCACGCCGTCTGCTCCCCTCCTCGTCCGTCCGTCCCTCCTTCCTCGGCTCCCCGTCTCCCGGGGCCGAGATCAGCCCGTCCTCGCCGGGTCCCGCACGATGTACGCCGAGAGGATCTCGTCGATGCGATCCAGCACCGGCCGCTCCAGCCGCACACCGGAGGCCGCGGTGTTCTCCTTGACCTGCTCGGGGCGGCTCGCGCCGATGATGGCCGCCGAGACGGACGGGTTCTGCAGGACCCAGGCGATCGCCAGCTGGCTCATCGTCAGCCCGAGGTCGGAGGCGACGGGGGCCAGCTCCTGAACGGCCCGCAGGGCCCCCTCGTCGTTCATCCAGTGGCCGACCAGCATGTCGAGGAAGCCCTTGCCGGCCTCGGCGTCCGCCCGGGAGCCCGCGGGCGCCGCCGCGCCGGGCAGGTACTTCCCGCTCAGGATGCCCTGCGCGAGGGGCGACCAGACGACCTGGCCCAGTCCCTCCCGTTCGCACGCGGGGACGACCTGCGATTCGATGACCCGCCACAGCATGGAGTACTGGGGCTGGCTGGCGACCAGCGGGACCCGCAGCTCCCTGGCGAGACCGGAGGCGCGGCTGATCTGCTCGGCGGTCCACTCGCTCACGCCGACGTAGAGGACCTTGCCGGAGCGGACCAGGTCCGCGAAGGCGAGCATGGTCTCCTCGAGCGGCACGTCCGGGTCGTAGCGGTGCGCGTAGTAGATGTCGACGTAGTCGGTGCCGAGGCGGCGCAGCGAGCCCTCGCAGCCCTCGACGACGTGCTTGCGGGACAGGCCGCGGTCGTTGGGGCCGGGGCCCACCGGGTGGCAGACCTTGGTGGCGAGCACCAGGCCCTCCCGCCGCTGCCCCGCGAGCGCCTTGCCGAGCACGGTCTCGGCCCGCGTCTCGGAATACACGTCGGCCGTGTCGAAGGTGGTGATGCCCGCGTCGAGTGCGGCCCGCACGCAGGCATGTGCCGCCTCCTCGTCGATCTGGGCACCGTGGGTGATCCAGTTGCCGTAGGCGATCTCGCTGATGACGAGGCCGCTCCGGCCGAGCCGGCGGAACTCCATGGGTTCGTGTCCCCTTCTCTGGTTCTCTGGTTCTCTGGTGCGCTGGCTTCTCTTCTTCGGCGTTCTCGGTTGTCGCGGAGCGTCCCGGCGGTGCGCGTGCGGGCGCGGCGGGACAACCGGACCGGCGCCTCACAGCAGTGCCGCCGAGCGGGTCACCACCTCACGGGCCTGGCGCGGACTGAGCCGCGGGTCGCAGGCCGACTCGTAGCGGGGCAGCGGCGTGGCCGAGGCCAGTTCCCCGGCCGTGTCGACGCACTCGGTGACCGGACCGTGGGCCGTCTCCAGCATCAGACCGGCCGGGCGCAGCCCGTGCGCGTGCAGCGTCGACACGAAGCCCTCGATCTCGGCCATGACGTCGCGGACCACGCGGGTCTTCTGCCCGGCGCCGTTGACCCGGGTGTTGCCGTGCATCGGGTCGCAGATCCAGGTCACACCGGCGGCCTCGTCACCGAGCGCCCTCAGCACCGCGGTCAGGCCCGGGTCGATGCGGTCCCGCCCCATGCGCACGATCAGGGAGAGCCTGCCCGGACGGTTCGGGTCGCCGAGCATCCGCACCAGCGTGCGCACCTCCTCGGGCGGCGCCCCGGGGCCGATCTTGACGCCGACCGGGTTGCTGATCGACGCGGCGAACTGCACGTGCTCGTGATCGAGTTGACGGGTCCGGTCACCGATCCACAGGAAGTGGCCGGAGGAGCCGTAGCGGCCCCCGTCCCCGTCGGGGCGCACCAGAGCCTGCTCGTACTCCAGGAGCAGCGCCTCGTGTCCCGCGTAGGTGCGCTGGGGCGCTGCCCGCCCGGCCAGGCCCATGTCCCTCTCGAGCAGGGTGCTCAGGGTGGTACCGGCGTTCCGGTGGGCCAGGAGCAGCCGGGAAGGCAGTGCGGTGCGCGCGGCCAGGGTGGGCTCGGGGGCGTTGACCGCGTCCCCGCGGTAGACCGGCAGCACGGTGCCGTCGGAGAGGGTCTCGGTCGGCTTCGAGCGCGGCTTGGCGTACTGCCCGGCGATCCGCCCCATCCGGACGGTGGGCAGGCCGACGGCATCGGTGAACTCGTCGGCCAGGCCGTGCAGTTCGTCGGCCTTGGCGAGGACGGTCTCGGGATCGGCGTCGGTGAACCGCTCGGCGCACTCCCCGGCCTGCAGCACGAAGGCCTCACCACGGGCGGCCCGCCCGAGTTCGGCGGTGAGGTCGGCGCAGGCGGTGGCGTCCACCAGCGGGGGCTTGGCCTCCAGGGAGCGCAGGACGTCCTTGAGTTCGTCGAGCGAGGCCCATTCGGGCTGCTGCAGGGCACGGGCCGGCAACAGCAGGCGCGTGGCGGTCATGGTCTTCCTCCATGGGGCGGGTCGGCGTCCGGCGTCAGGGCCGGGCCGGGGAAGCGGGTGGGGTGCGGGGAGCGGGCGGATCCCGGTGCCCGGTCCGGCTCCGGCGTCACACGGCAGCCGCGTGGTGGGTGTCCGCGGCGGCGGGCGCCGGACCGGAGCCGGGACGGGTCAGTCCTGGTGCGCTGCCGCGGGCCGGCAGGCCTCCACCGAGGTGCCGGGTGATCGGCTGTCGTCGGATGAGCGGGGGAGGGCCGTCGGTGCCTTCCGTCGTCCTGTCGTGACGTCGGCGGGTCTGCGGGCGCACCGGTCCAGGGCCTGTTGCGAAAGCGGCCTCGTCGCCCGGAGGGCGGCCGCGCGGCGTCCGTTGCGTGCTCTCGGCGTGCCGGGCGTCGCGCGGCAGCCGGCACTTTCGCAACAGGCCCTACCCGGGGGTGAATCCGAGCGGGCCGACCGCGTCCTCCAGCAGCCCGGCCAGCCGGATCAGCAGCGGCTCGTGGTCGCGGCGGGCGATGAGCTGCACGCACAGGGGCGCGCCGCGCTCGTCCCGGGCGACCGGCATGGTGAGCGCGGGCAGCCCGGCGAAGCTGGCCAGCGGCGTGTAGGCCACGCGCAGGTCGTAGTCGGGATCTCCCGGCGCCGGGATGGTCGACACCCGGGCGTCGGCGGTGGCGAGGTCCGGCGGCGCGGCCGGGTCCAGGGGGAGCAGCCAGGCGTCCACGCCCGCGGTGTCGAAGTCGCCCTCGACGGTGGCGCGGGTGTGCGCCAGGCGCTCCAGGATCCAGGCGTAGCGGTCGTCCTGGACCTTCGCGCCCACTTCCAGGGCTCCTCGGGTGGTCTCGTGCAGGTCGGCGGGCACCCAGGGCCGCCACAGCTGGTAGGCGTCCCAGGCCTGACGCGCGCACAGCTCCCACGCGGGCCCGCGCAGCGCCCACAGGTCGTCGAGCCGTACCGGGCCGAGCCGCTGACCGCCCCCTTCCAGAAGCCCGCAGGCGGCGTCCAGCGCCTGGCGCATGACGGGCCCGCAGGTGCCCTCGGGTCCGTCGACGTTGGCGACGACGCCGATCCGGTACGGACCTTGGCCGGCCGGGTACTGGGCGCCGAGCCGGTCGAGTCCGAGGAGCGGCCACAGGTACGCCAGGTCCGCCGCGCTGCGGGTGGCCCAGCCGAGTGCGTCCATGGGCGGGGAGAGCGGGAACACCCCGTCCAGCAGTGAGGTGCGGTGCGTCATCCGCAGGCCCACCGTCCCGCACTGACCGGCGGGCCAGCGCACCGAGCCCAGCACGTCCGTGCCGAGGCCGAGGTCACAGATGCCGGCGGCCACGGAGACGGCCGTCCCGGTGCTGGACCCGCCGGGGTCGATCCGCGGAGCGTACGGGTTGACGCACTCCGACCCCACCCCGATGTTGAGTTCGGTCGTGACGACCTTGGCGGTCACGGCCGCGAGGCCGCCCGGAAGGGCGGCGATCGCGGGGTTCGAGACCCGGGCGTGGTGACGGTGGCCGCGCAGACCCAGCCTGGTGGGGAAGCCTGCCACGTCGACGGTGTCCTTCACGCCCACCCGCACGGGCGGGGCGTCCGGGCCGAGCGGGGCGCGCTGGACGCAGGCCCGGTAGCGGGCGTCCGCCAGGTCGGACCAGGCGGCCTCCGCGGTACGCCACTCCTCGGCGCCCAGGGCGCCCCGGGCACGGGCCGTCACCCGCTCCGGCAGCGGCAACGCCATCGGCGTGCCGGGTGCCGGTGCCTCGGGTGCGGTGGTCCAGCGGGCCTGCCGCGCGTAGCCGGTGATGGCCTCCTGAGGAGTGGGGGTGCTGTGCGCTGTGGCGACGGTGGCGTCAGACATGCTCGGCCTCCTGTGCGGGGCGGGCGGTGGCGGTGAGCTCGGTGGTGAGGACCTTGCCGGTGGCGCTGCGGGGGATACGGGGAACGCGGTGCACGGCGCGCGGCGCGGGCAGTCCCGAGGGCAGCCGGCCCAGCTGCCGGCGCAGAGCTACCGGGTCGACCGTCGCGGGACCGGCGTAGAACACCTCGTAGTGCTCTCCGCGGACCGGGTCGCTGACCGGCGCGCAGACGAGGTCCAGCCCCGGGCAGCGGGCCCGGGCCATCTCCTCCACACGCGCCAGGTCGCAGCGCACCCCGTTCACCTTCACCAGTCGGGAGGCGCGCCCCAGGTGGTGGAAGGCGCGCGGGCCCGCCGGTGCCACGAGGTCGGGCAACTCCCAGCCCTCCGGGGGTACTTCGGTGCCGGGCCGACGGGCCAGCCGGGGACTGGCGACCCGCAGTCGCCGGGCGGTGCCGCTGTCGTCCGCGGGGGCCCCGGGCAGCACCTCCACGTCGGGCAGCAGACGCCAGGGCAGACCGTCGGTGTGCTCGCCGGCGATCCGGCGGTGGGCGACGGCCCCGGTCTCGGTGGAGCCGAGCAGTTCGTGTGCCCGGAAGCCGGCCTCGGTGAGGCGTCCGGCCACCCGGTGGGCCGCCGGGGTGGCCGGACCGGTGCTGTGCAGGGCCGTCACCCGGCCGTGCCGCGCCAGGGCCGGAAGGTGCCGGGCGAGCAGTTGCCAGGTGGAGGGCAGGCAGATCAGCAGGGTGGGAACGCCGTCCTCGAGCGGAGGCACGGTGAGCGGCTCGTCCCAGAGCCCGGTCACCGGGACGTCCTGGAGCCGTGGCAGCTCGCGCCCGTACAGCCGCCCGTAGAGGTGGCCGGGGGGAGCGTAGGAGACGACGCGGCCGAACCGGGCGGAACCCAGCACCGCTTCGTGCACCAGCTCCACCTCTGCCCGCAACTGGGCCTCGGTGCGCATCCAGGTCACCGGGGGGCCGGTGCTGCCGGAGGTGGCGAAGGCGATGTCCGGCACGGTCAGCTCCCGTGCCCGAGGGCCACCGAGTCCTCCAGACGCTCGTGGGTGAAGCGCACCATCCGCTCCACGCTGGAGAACCAGAAGCGGACGTCGTCGGCGACGAAGTCCACCTCGATGCCGAACTCGCCCTCCACGGCGGAGATGCACTCCATCGCGGTGAGGCTGTCGTAGCGCTCGCCGAGGGCCTTCTGGAGGTCGGCGTCGGAGGGGACGTCGGTGAAGGCGTCGCCGATACGGGTGGCCAGGACGGACCGGGTGCGGTCGTGGATCTCTTCGGTCGAGGGGACGGTCGTGGTCATCGTCGTACTCCTTGCCGGTGGAACAGTCGTTCGGAGGGGGAGAGGAAGAGGCGTTCAGCCGGCGGTGGCCGGTGCGGGGCCCACGGCCGTGCCGTCGGCCCTGGTCATCCCTTCTCCCGCGCCGAGGTAGACGTCGGACGGGGAGGTGGGGCGGAACTCCAGGTAGCAGAAGGGCGTCCGGGCGTCCGCGCCCAGTGCCTCGGTGACGCAGCGGGCGAGCCCGTCGCGGAAGGTGTCGTCACGGTCGGGCCCCACACAGCACGTCACCGACGCGTGCTGCGGGCCGGTTCCGTCCGTCTCGTACGGCAGGGCCTCGACCGGCATCCCGCCGGAGAAGACGGTGCCGTCCCCGGTGGGTTCGAAGCGGACGACGACGTGACCGGCCTGGACGCCCTGGGCGGTGAGCCAGCGGGTGATCCGCAGCGCGACGGCGCGGCGGCGGGGCACGGGGAGTTCGGGGGTACGGATGGTGATGGTGGGCACGAGGCCTCCGGGACGGCGTATCAGGCTCGCGGTTCGGGAACCGGGTGATTCAGGACAGGGCGAGGGCCGGCAGCGTGCCGGGCCCCGCGGTCAGGCGCCGGGCGAGGAGGGTTCCGAGACAGTCGGCCAGCGGGCCTCCGCCGCCCGGGGCCAGCGGGCTCCACGCGGTGCCCTCGGCTCCGCGCACCCGGTCGGTGAACGCGCCGGCGTGTCCGGTGTCGAGGGCGAGCCCGGCCCGGTCGGCGGCCAGCACCGCCTCGTAGGTGGACAGCAGGTCGGGGACGCGGTTGCCCTCGCCCGCGTATCCGCCGCTCCGTACCCGATGGCGGGCGAGCAGGACCTCGACGGCGTCGCGGGCCTCGGCGGACTCGGCCGGCCCGGGGCCGAGGAGCAGCCGGACGCGCTGGGCCTGGAGCGCGGGGCGCAGGCCCGGCTGGGAGCCGGGCACGTTGCCGTACGTGTGCGCCTCGCCGTCGGGGACGCGGCAGGACTCGACGAAGGACAGCACACCGGCGAGGTCAAGACCGAGTCCGTCCGGCCCGCCGAGCAGGGCCGCCGTCTCCACCGCCGCGGCCGTGGACACCATGTCGGACCCGCGTCCCTCCCAGTAGCCGAACCCACCGTCGGCGTTCTGGAGTTCGGCCAGCCAGCCGGCGATCCGGCGCCGGGCCGCCCGGTCCTCGGCGAACGCTCCGGCCGCCAGGGCCCACAGGGTGCAGCGCACCTCGCTGCCCCGGCCCGGCATGTACATCAAGCCGCCCTCGTTGGGCAGTTGGCAGCCCTCCAGCCAGCGCACCTCCGCCGGGCGCGGGGAGGCCGGGCCGGCCGAGAGCACGGCGGCGGCCGTGGACAGGGCGTCCGCCGCGTCCCGCGGCTCCCGGTAGGTGTAGCCGCCGCCCGGGCAGGCCAGTTCGGCGAGGCGGGCGGTGACGGCGTCGGCGACGGGCGAGAGCGGCGCACCGAGCGCCTTGAGGGTGCCGACGGCACAGAAGGAGGCCCACACGTCCTCGACGTCGTACCCCTCCCAGCGCACGAAGGCACCGGACGGGCCGCGAAGGCCCATGACCCAGGCGTGGCAGCCGTCGGGATCGCGCGGGGCCCGGCCGAGCGCCGCGAGCGCGCCCACGGCCCGGTACGTGGCCCACAGGCAGGGCACCTCGGCGGCGGGCGCGAAACGGAAGCCGCCCTCCTCGCCCTGGCGGGCGCGCAGCCAGGCGACGAGCGCCTCCTCGTCCCACGGCGGGGCTCCCGAGGCGCCGCCCGCGGTGGCGGCCCGCCAGGCCATCACCCCGTAGTAGCAGGCCCGTACGTCGGCCTTGCCGCGCCGGGCGTCCTCGGGGGACCAGCTCAGGCCGCCCTCGGCGCACTGGAGCCGGCCCAGCCAGTCCAGCAGGCGGGCACGGTCGGGCACCGGGCCGCCGCACAGCTCGACCGCCGAACGGGTGGAGAAGTGGGTGGCCCACACGTCCGGGGCCTGCCCCGGGAGCATCGCGTAGGCGTCGCCGGACCAGGTGCGCTCCAGCCAGCGGGCCGTGCCCTCGACGTCGCGCACCGGGCGGCCCAGGTCGCGCAGCCCCTGCGTGCAGTAGAAGGTCGCCCAGGCGTCGGAGAGCATGCCCCGGCTCCAGGCGTAACCGCCGTCGGTGTTGCGCCGGCCGGCCAGATAGGCGGCGGTGCCGTCCGGGTCGGTGACGCTGTCCGTGCGGTCCAGCCAGGCCAGGGTCCGCACGGCGGCGTAGGTGCACCACAGGTCGGGTTCCCCGCCGGACACGCCCCGCCCCTGCGGCGCGCGGGGGGCCGTGCTCGTCACGGTGGTGGTCATCGCGCGACCTCCACTTCCCTGATGTTGGACCGCTTCCAGCTCTTCTGCGAGGCGCCGCTCTTGGTGTTGGCGGGCAGGGAGTTGACGAACACCACCCCGTCCCAGCGCAGCCCGAGCAACTCCTCGGACCTGGCCTGGACGCGCCGGCACTCCTCGGGTTCGCGGTCGCGTCCGGTACCGACGCCGCGTTCCAGGAGCAGCCGGGCGTAGGTACCCTCGCTGTCCACCTCCAACAGATAGCCGGTGGCGTCGGTCACTCCGTAGACCACCTCCTCGACGGCCCGCACCGACAGCGGTGTGCCGCGCACTCGCAGGCCGTCACTGGCGCGGCCGTGGACGGTGATCCGGGGTACGGCACTGCCGCACGGGCAGTCCGTCCCGACGGACACCTCGTCGCCGGTGTCCAGCCGCAGCAGGGGCCTGGCGTGGGCGTTGAGGGGGGTGACGACGAGCCGCCCCCGCTCGTGGCCGCCCCGGTCGTGCAGCGGCACGACCCCTTCGGGTGTGGCCAGCTCGAAGTAGGTGGCGGCGGGCAGCAGGTGCTGGCGGCCGTGCGCGCAGGCGGCGGCCAGCGTGCCGGTCTCCGTGCTGCCGTAACTGGCGTCGAAGGCCCCGGCGTTCCACCACCTGCCCAGCCGGGTGCGGAAGGGCGCGGTGTTGACCTCGCCGAGCAGCATCAGCCGGTCCACCGAGGAGCTCAGGTCGTCCAGCAGCCCGCGCTGCGCCAGCAGCCGGGTGAACTGCAGGGCCACGCCGGGGGCGACGAAGACCGTGGTGGGGCGGTAGGTCCGCCACATGGCCTCCAGCCGGTCCCAGTCGGTGATGCCGTTGGCGAACGGGTAGGCGCGGATGTGCGCGAGGTCCAGGTACTCGCAGACCCCCGCGATCAGATCCGCCACCGGAACGATGTCGGACGGCAGCAGGATCACGACGCGCTCGTCGGCTCCGAGCAGCGGACGCCACGCCTCGGCCACCGAGACGGTGTTCCAGATGGTGTCCTCGGCGAGGCGCGGGGTGGGCGTGGGCCGGCCCGTCGTGCCGGTGGTCTCGTAGTACTTCGAGCCCTCGGTGGGCGTCACGGCCGCGAAGTCCAACGGCTGTGCCTTCAGTGACTCACGCGGGGTCACGGGCAGCTCCCGGAAACGATCGAGGGAGAACTCCCCGATATCGTCCCGGCCCTCACCAGGCCCGTAGGCCCTTGTTCCGCGTGCGCGTCGCCAGGCGGCGGAGAGCTTTCTGGTGTAGAAGTCCATGGCCGGGACGCGGCCTTGATTCTCCCGTATCTCGGACTGTGCCTCACGAAGTAATGCCTGGCGTTTGTCGGTGTGCAGGATCACACGAACCTCGCTCATTTATCGCCTGTGCGTACTCCCGTGACATCGGCGTCGACGGGCCGCCCTGCGGGAGTCGGGAGGCCACAGCTCAGGGCTTGGCAGAGGGGCCGGACGCCCGACTCACAGCGAACGTATAGCACTAAAGGTCGGCCGTGCAACCGGCCTTGGGGGTCTCAATTGGCCATGTGCGACTGAAAATCGACGGACCTGTCGGTGCGTCAATGCGCCTACTGATCGGTACGTTGCCCGAGTTGATTTTCCGGCTTAGTCTCGACGCACGCCGGTGTGAATCCGGAGTCTTATCAAAGTCGCGGTTAAGGGATCCCGAACAGCGGGTTTCGCCGTTTTCACACGGCCACCCGCGACCCTCATCCGAATCCGTGAGCACGCATTTCCACGCCCCCACTTGGAGCTTTCTCATGTGCGGAATCGCAGGCTGGGCCGACGTCCGAGGCGACCTCACACGGGAGGTGGACAGCGTCGAGCCGATGGTGCGGACCATGGCCTGCCGCGGGCCGGACGCCGCCGGAATCCACACCGGAACACACGCCGTCCTCGGTCACCGCCGGCTGGCCATCATCGACATCGAGGGCGGCAGGCAGCCCATGGCCGTGCCCACGGGGCCGGACCGGCCCGCCGGGGAAAAGCCGTCCGTGGTGCTCAGTTACAGCGGCGAGGTGTACAACTTCCGTGAACTCCGGGAGGAACTACGTGGGTTCGGCCACACCTTCGGTACCCGCTCGGACACCGAAGTCGTCCTGCGCGCCTACCTCCAGTGGGGCGAGGACTTCGTCAGGCGCCTCAACGGCATGTTCGCCTTCGCGCTGTGGGACGAGCGCGTCCAGCGCCTCCTGCTGGTGCGCGACCGGCTCGGCATCAAGCCGCTGTACATCGGACGCCTCGCGGGCGGTGTCCTGTTCGGCTCCGAACCCAAGGCGGTCCTCGCTCACCCGCGCTTCCGCGCCCGGCTCGACGACCAAGGGCTCGCCGACCTCCTCGGCCTGATGAAGTCGCCGGGCGTCACCCCCTACCGGGACATCGAGGAAGTCCCGCCGGGCTGCGTCGCGGCCTACGACCGCGACGGGCTGCGGATCCAGCGGTACTGGAGCCTGGAGCGCCAGCCGCACGAGGACGACGCCGGCACCGCGGCGGACACCGTCCGGGCCCTGCTGGAGGACACCGTCTCCCGCCAGATGGTCACCGACGTGCCGCTGTGCACCCTGCTCTCCGGCGGACTGGACTCCACCGTCCTCACCGCACTGGCCGCCCGGGTCCAGACCCGCGCCGGCGAGCCCCCGGTACGGTCCTTCGCCGTCGACTTCACCGGCAGCGAAGCCGACTTCAAGGCCAGCGACTTCCGGCCCGAACGCGACTCCCCCTACGCCCTCGAAGCCGCCCGCCACATCGGCACCGACCACCGTCTCATCGAGCTCTCCGCCGACGAACTCACCCGGGACGCCAACCGTGACGCGGTCCTGCGGGCCCACGACCTGCCGTACACCTTCGGCGACGTCGACACCTCACTGCACCTGCTGTTCCGCGGGATACGCGAGCACTCCACGGTCGCCCTCTCGGGAGAGTCGGCCGACGAGGTCTTCGGCGGCTATGCGTGGTTCCACGACCCGGCCACCGTCCGGACCCCGACGTTCCCCTGGCTCAGCCGTATGCAGCTCATCACACCCGAACTGCTCTCCCCGGCCTTCCGGACGGCCACCCGCTTCGAGCAGTACCGCGCGGACCGTTATCAGCAGGCCCTCGCCGAGGTCCAGCACCTGCCGGGCGACTCCCCGACGGAACGCCGCATGCGGGAGATCAGTCACCTGCACCTCACCCGCTGGCTGCCCGCCCTGCTCGACCGCAAGGACCGGCTCAGCATGGCCGCCGGGCTGGAGGTCCGCGTGCCGTTCTGCGACCACCGGCTGGTCGAGTACGTGCACAACACGCCCTGGGACCTCAAGACACCCGACGGCGACCCCAAGGGCCTCCTGAAGCGCGCCACCCGCGACATCGTGCCCCGCTCGGTCCTGGAGCGGCGGAAGAGCCCCTACCCGACCACCGCCGACCAGCTCTACGAGAAGGACCTGCGGGCCCGGACCCGGACGCTGCTCGCCGACCGCTCCTCTCCCGCCTTCGACGTGGTGGACGCCACCGAGCTGACCCGGCTGCTCGACCTCCCGCAGGGGCACTTCCACACGCAGTTGCACCGCAACGGCCTGGAGACCGCCCTGTACCTCGACCGGTGGATGCGGGAGTACGACATCGCACCGGAGTGACCCGCTTCACAGCTCGCATGCGGATATTTCCGCCGATTCGCCGCTGGTTGTGAGTGGTGTACCGAGGTTCGTGGTGGACCGGGTGCCCGCACGCGTTAGCGTGGTGGGTGCTGACAGCGAGCCGTCCCGGCTCGCGCGGGTAGGAGCGGTAGCAGGGGGAGACATGCGGGCCGGAGTGGTGGCGTCTTGAGGCTGCTGCACACCTCCGACTGGCACCTCGGCCGCTCGTTCCACCGGGTGAACATGCTCGGAGCCCAGGCCGACTTCATCTCCCACCTCGTCACGACTGTGCGGGAACGCGCCGTGGACGCGGTGGTCGTGTCCGGCGACGTGTACGACCGGGCGGTGCCTCCGCTCGCCGCGGTCGAGCTGTTCGACGACGCCCTGCACCGGCTCGCCGGGCTCGGCGTGCCGACGGTGATGATCTCCGGGAACCACGACTCGGCCCGCCGGCTGGGCGTCGGGGCCGGGCTGATCGGGCGGGCCGGGATCCATCTGCGGACCGAGCCGTCCGCGGCCGGCACCCCGGTGGTGCTCTCCGACGCCCAGGGCGATGTCGCCTTCTACGGCTTGCCTTACCTCGAACCGGCCCTCGTGAAGGACGAGTTCGGTGTGGAGAAGGCCGGACACGAGACCGTGCTCGCCGCCGCCATGGACCGCGTCCGCGCCGACCTCGCGGCCCGCGCGCCCGGTACCCGCTCCGTCGTCCTCGCACACGCCTTCGTCACCGGCGGCGAACCCAGCGACAGCGAACGGGACATCACCGTCGGCGGTGTGGCCGCGGTGCCCGCCGGCGTCTTCGACGGCGTCGACTACGTGGCGCTCGGCCATCTGCACGGCTGCCAGACCATCGGCGACCGCGTCCGCTACTCCGGTTCCCCGCTGCCCTACTCCTTCTCCGAGGCCGCCCACCGCAAGAGCATGTGGCTCGTCGACCTGGCCGCCGACGGTTCCGTCGCCGCCGAGCGCGTCGACTGCCCGGTGCCGCGCCCCCTGGCCCGGATCCGCGGCACGCTGGAGGACCTGCTCGCCGACCCCGAGCTCGCGGAACACGAGGAGGCGTGGGTCGAGGCGACGCTCACCGACCCGGTCCGCCCGGCCGACCCCATGGCCCGCCTCACCGAGCGCTTCCCGCACACGCTCAGCCTCGTCTTCGACCCCGACCGGGCCGAGGACGAGCCGGAGGTGTCGTACGCCCGCCGCCTCGCCGGACGCAGCGACCAGCAGATCGCCGAGGACTTCGTCGCGCACGTGCGCGGCACCGGACCCGACATGCACGAACGGGCGGTGCTGCGGGACGCGTTCGACGCGGTGCGGGCCGACGAGACCGTACGGGAGGTGGCGCGGTGAGGCTGCACCGGCTCGCGGTCACCGCCTTCGGCCCCTTCGGAGGCACCCAGACGGTCGACTTCGACGACCTGTCCGCCGCCGGGCTGTTCCTGCTGCACGGACCGACCGGCGCGGGCAAGACCTCCGTCCTCGACGCCGTCTGCTACGCCCTGTACGGCTCGGTGCCGGGCGCCCGGCAGGGCGGCGGACAGGGCTTGACCCTGCGCAGCGACCACGCCGCCCCGGGCACCCGCACGGAGGTCGCCCTCGAACTCACCGTCGCCGGCCGCCGCCTGGAGATCACCCGCCAGCCGCCCTGGGAACGCCCCAAGAAGCGCGGGACCGGCACGACCGTTGACAAGGCCCAGACCTGGCTGCGCGAGTACGACACCACAGCCGGGACCTGGAAGGACCTCAGCCGCTCCCACCAGGAGATCGGCGAGGAGATCACCCAGCTGCTCGGCATGAGCCGGGAGCAGTTCTGCCAGGTCGTCCTGCTGCCCCAGGGAGACTTCGCACGGTTCCTGCGCGCCGATGCCGAGGCCCGCGGCAAGCTGCTCGGCCGCCTGTTCGACACCCGCCGCTTCGCCGACGTCGAGAAACGCCTCGCCGAACGCCGCCGGGCCACCGAGACCCAGGTGCGCGACGGCGACGCCGAACTGCTGGCCGACGCGCACCGCATGCAGCAGGCCGCGGGTGACGCCATGGAGCTCCCCGAGCTGGGCCCGGGCGAACCGGGCCTCGCCGAGGCCGTGCTGGGCGCGGCCGCCGTCGCCCGCAGCACCGCCCGGGAGCAGCTCACCGTCGCCGAATGCACACTCACCGCCGCCGAGTCCGCACAGGCCGCCGCCGGCCGCGCCCTGGACGACGTGCGCGAACTCGCCCGGCTGCAGCAGAGGCACGCCGAGGCGCGGGAACGCGCCGCGCGTCTGGAGGAGGGCGCCGGGGCGTACCGGGAGGCGCAGGCCCTCATGGAGCGGGCCCGCAAGGCCGAGGCGGTCGCGCCCGCCCTGGACCTGCGGGAGTCGGCCGACGCAGAACACCGGCAGGCCTCGGCCGCCGAAGCACGCGCGCGTGCCCTGCTGCCCGAGAGCTTCGCCGACGCGGGGGTGGCCGGACTCGCCGCCGCCGCCCGCCGCGCCACCGAGGAACTGGGCGGACTCGACTCGGCCCGCCGCGCCGAGCGCCGACTGGCCGAACTCCTCGACGAACGCGCCGGCCTGGACCGTCAGGAGCGCGCCGACGCGGACGTCCTCCAGGAGGCGGAGGCCTGGCTCGACGGGTGGGAGGAGACCCGCACCGGCCTCCAGGCCCGGATCGACTCCGCGCAGCAGGCCGCCGCCCTGGCCGAACAACTCGCCGTACGGCGTGAGCCCGCACGGCAGCGGCTGAGGGCGGCCCGGCTGCGTGACCAGCTCACCGAGGACACGAACCGGGCCGTGGACCGGGTCCGCCGCGCGCAGGAGGAGACCCTGCGCGCCAAGCAGCACTGGCTCGACCTCAAGGAACAGCGGCTGACCGGCATCGCCGCCGAGCTCGCCGCGAACCTCACCGACGGCACGCCCTGCGCGGTCTGCGGTGCCACCGAACACCCCGCCCCCGCCCGCAAGGTCGCCGGGCACGTCGACCGCGAGGCCGAGGAAGACGCCCTGGCCGCGTACCAGCGCGCCGACGAACAGCGTGCCGAGGACGAGCGGCGGCTCGGCGCCGTACGGGAGGCACTGGCCGCCGCGACCGCCGAGGCCGGTGACACCCCGACCGACCGACTCGCCCAGGAGACGGACGAGTTGGAGAAGCAGTACGCCCAGGCCCGCCAGGGGGCCGCCGACCTGCACTCCGCGCAGGAAGCGCTGCGGCAGGCCGGGCACGAGCACGAACGGCGCGTCGCCGTCCGGCAGGAGGCCGCCGTACGGACCGCCGCCCGGGTCGGCCACCGGGAGCGGCTGGAACGCGAACGCGCCGCCCTGGAGGAGGAGCTGGACCGGGCCCGGGGCGACCTGGACAGTGTCGCCGCCCGGGCCGCGCAGCTGGAGCGGCGGACCGCGCTGCTCACCGACGCCGCCGACGCCGCCCGCGTCGCCGAGGACACCGCCCAGCGGCTCAAGGTCGCCGACGCCCGGCTCGCCGACGCCGCCTTCCGCGCCGGCTTCGAAACCCCGCAGGCCGCCGCCGCCGCTCTCCTCGACAACGCGTCCCACCGTGAACTGCAACACCGCCTGGATACCTGGCTGCACGAGGAGGCCGCCGTCCGGGCCGTCCTCGCCGAGGCCGACACCGCCGCGGCCGCCGGACAGCGCCCCGCCGACGTCGCCTCGGCGCAGCAGGCCGCCGACGAGGCGACCCGCCGCCTGCGCGACGCCGCCTCCGCGCACGACGCCGCCGCACGGCGCTGCGCCGAACTCGACCGGCTCGCCACCCGCGCGACCGCCTCCGTACGCCGGCTGGCACCGCTGCGTGAGGAGTACGACCGGGTCGCCCGCATGGCCGGCCTCACCGCCGGCACCTCGGCCGACAACGAGCGCCGGATGCGCCTGGAGTCCTACGTGCTCGCGGCCCGGCTGGAGCAGGTCGCCGCCGCCGCGACCGTCCGGCTGCGCCGCATGTCGTCCGGCCGCTACACCCTCGTCCACTCCGACGACCGCACCGGACGCGGGCGCAGCGGGCTCGGGCTGCACGTCGTCGACGCCTGGACCGGCCGCGAACGCGACACCGCGACGCTGTCGGGCGGCGAGACCTTCTTCGCCTCCCTCGCTCTCGCCCTCGGCCTCGCGGATGTCGTCACGGACGAGGCGGGCGGGGTGCGGCTGGACACCCTCTTCATCGACGAGGGCTTCGGCAGCCTCGACGACCAGACCCTCGACGAGGTCCTCGACGTCCTCGACTCCCTGCGCGAACGCGACCGCAGCGTCGGCATCGTCAGCCATGTGCCCGACCTGCGGCGGCGGATCCACGCGCAGCTGGAGGTCGTCAAGGGCCGGTCCGGATCGGTGCTGCGGCAGCGCGGCGGCTAGGGGGCGTCGGTCCCCCCCAACCCGCGACATCGCTTGGCGAGTTGGCGTTGTAGGTTCTTCCACCATGGTGCGATACGCGGAGCCGGGCACGGTGGAATGGGTGGAGTCGGGCGGCGGGCCGCTGATAGCGGTACCCGAGACCGTCCTGCCGTTCTGGGCGGGCGCCGACGGCGAGGAGACGGCGTCGGACTACGACCGGGCCTGCGAGGTGGACGGGCACGTCGGGCTGTTGCCGGTCGGCGACTGTACGGCGCTGGTGCTGGGGGACGAGCCCGCCTCGACCGCGTATCTGCCCGAGCAGGGTGTGTTCGTGCGGTGGTGCGCGGGCGACTCCGAGGACGAGTTGCTGGCGAGTGTGCCGGCGGCTGTCGATGCGGCGGAGTGGGAGCCGGAGGTGAGCTGGGAGGTGCCCGGGGCGGTGCTGCTGTTCGACGCGGCCTGGCCCGGCGGTGAGCCTTCGGGAAACGACCGTGTGCGGGTGGTTCTGGAGCCGGGCAGGTACGCGGTGCGGGCGGCGCGGGTGCAGCCGGGGCCGGAGACGTGGGTGGGGTTGGTGCAGGTTCGGTTGATCGCCCCCAGGTGACCGGCGGTCTTGACCGGTTGGCGTGTGCGGGCGTCCGCGGCTGGTCGCGCCCACGCGGCGGAGCCGCATATCAGCACAGTCCCGCGCCCCCAGAGCCGGAATTCGCGTGCGTCACCTGTGTAGCCAGGCCACGATGATCGTATGCCTCGACTTCCCCACCCCACCCCGGAAGAACTGCGACGCGACCCCCTGCCCCTGCGCGGGCGCACCGCCCTGGTGACCGGTGCCAGTCGGCGCGGCGGCATCGGGCATGCCGTGGCCCGGCGGCTCGCCGCCTACGGGGCGAGTGTCTATCTGCATCACCACGTGCCGCACGACGCCGACCAACCCTGGGGCGCGGACCGTCCCCAGGACGTCGCCGAGTCCGTGCGCGGTGCGCTCGGCGATCCCCGGGCCCGGGTGGTCGCCGGGCCCGGCGACCTGGCCGACCCGGAGGTGCCCGGCGAACTGATCGGCAGGGCCGCGGACGCGCTCGGCGGACGGCTCGACATCCTCGTCGCCAACCACGCGCAGAGCGGATTCGACGGTGCTCTGGACGACATCGACGCGGGGATGCTCGACCGCCACTGGGCGGTCGACACCCGCTCCGTGATCCTGCTCGTCCAGGCGTACGCGCGACTGCGCACCGCACTGCCGCCCCGCACCCCCGGTGGGCGCGTGATGATGATGACCTCCGGCCAGGACATGGCGGGCGGCATGCCCGGGGAACTCGCCTACGCCCTCCAGAAGGGCGCCCTCGCCTCCGTCACCCGCTCCCTGGCGACCACGCTCGCCGAACACGCGGTCACCGTGAACACCGTCAACCCCGGCCCCGTGGACACGGATTACATGACCGGGGACGACTACGACGCCATCGCCGCCCTCTTCCCCGCCGGACGGTGGGGCATGCCCGACGACCCGGCCCGCCTCATCGCGTGGCTCGCCACGGACGAGGCGGAGTGGGTCACCGGTCAGGTCATCGACTCCGAGGGCGGCTTCCGCCGCTAGCGGCGGCTACAGCTGCGACAACTCGTCGACCAGGTCGTCCAGGCCCAG
This sequence comes from Streptomyces sp. NRRL S-455, assembly GCF_000717875.1. Classification (GTDB taxonomy): domain Bacteria; phylum Actinomycetota; class Actinomycetes; order Streptomycetales; family Streptomycetaceae; genus Streptomyces. Next base: position 468,024 of record NZ_JOCT01000001.1, on the reverse strand, counting down.
CGACCCCTGGGACAGGGCCGCCATGTGCCAGGCCTTGGGGTCGAAGGCGTCACCGTGCCGCTTGCGCGCGTTCTCGCGGCCCAGCAGCCAGGCGCGTTCGCCCAGCTTGTAGCCGATGGCCTGGCCCGGCATGGACAGGTAGCGGGTCAGCTCGCTCTCCACGAAGTCCGAGGGACGGCTGCTGTGCGAGCCGAAGAACTCCTGCGCCAGCTCGGGCGTCCAGCGCTCGCCGGGGTGGAAGGGCGAGTCGTCGGGGATCGTCAGCTCCAGGTGCATCCCGATGTCGATGATCACCCGCACGGCCCGCATCATCTGCGCGTCCAGGTAGCCGAGCCGGCGCTCCGCGTCCGTCAGGAAGCCCAGCTCGTCCATGAGCCGCTCCGCGTACAGGGCCCAGCCCTCGGCGTTGGCGCTCACCATGCCGACACCGGCCTGGTAGCGGGAGAGGTTCTCCGCCACGTGCTTCCACTGGGCCAGCTGGAGGTGGTGGCCGGGGACGCCCTCGTGGTACCAGGTCGACACCAGGTCGTAGACCGGGAAGCGCGTCTTGCCCATGGTCGGCAGCCAGGTGCACCCCGGGCGCGAGAAGTCGTCCGAGGGTTCCGTGTAGTACGGGGCCGCGGCGCTGCCCGGAGGGGCGATCCGGGACTCCACCCGGCGGACCCGCTCGGCCAGGTCGAAGTGGGTGCCGTCGAGCGCGTCGATGGCCTCGTCCATCAGGGACTGCAGCCACTGCCGCACCTCGTCGACACCCTCGATGTGCGTCCCGTGCTCGTCCAGGTGCGCCAGCGCCACCCACGGCGTGGCTGCCCCCGGCAGGATCTTCTCGGCCTCCGTCTTCATCTCGCCGAGGAGCCGGTGGTACTCGGACCAGCCGTACGCGTACGCCTCGTCCAGGTCGAGATCGGTGCCGTTGAAGTAGCGCACCCAGCGCGCGTACCGATCCCGGCCCACCACGTCCGGAGCACCCTCGATCGCCGGCGCGTACACGTCCCGCATCCAGTCGCGCAGCCGTACGACGGCCTCGGTGGCCGAACGGGCCGCCGCGTCCAGCTCGGACCGCAGGGCATCGGGGCCGGTGGCCGCGAAGGTCTCGAACCAGCCGAGGCCCTGGCCGTCGGTGTCCGCCCACTCGCCGAGCTGCCGCACGAACGTGGCCGTGGCGCGCGGCCCGCCGTACAGCTTCCGCTCCAGGCCGAGCGCGAGGGACTCCCGGTAGCCCTCCAGCGCCGCCGGGACCGCGCGCAGCCGCTCCGCGATCGCCGCCCAGTCCTCCTCCGACTGCGCGGGTGTCACGGTGAACACCTGCCGCACCGCATGGGCGATCGAGCTCAGGTTGCTGACGGAACGCAGGCTCTCCTCGGCCTCGTGCACGGCGAGCTCGGCGGTGAGCCGCTCACGCAGCAGCCGCGCGCAACGGCGCTCGGCGTCGCTGTCCGCACCGGGTTGCCGTTCCGCCTCGTCGAGCCGGGCCAGCGCCCCGCGCGCCAGCTCCGCGAGCGCCTCCTGGCCCGCCGGTGAGGTGTCGGGCAGCCTGCTCGAACTCTCCCGCACGCCGAGGAACGTGCCGGTGATCGGGTCGAGGGCGATGAGCTCGTCGACGTAGGAGTCGGCGACCTGACGGGGCAGCGGGCTCTTGATCTCAGACATGCGGCCATCCTCGTACGACGGACCGCGCACGTCACCCGGATTGAGCCGAGGGCGAAGGCGGCAGCAGCGGCCCGCACTCCCACTGCTGGAAGATCAGCCGGGTCTCCACGCGCGCGACCTCCCGCCGCGCGGTGAACTCGTCCAGCACCAGTCGCTGGAGGTCGGCCATGTCGGCGACCGCGACATGGACCAGGTAGTCGTCCGGGCCGGTCAGATGGAAGACGGTCCGCGACTCCGGCAGGGCCCGGATCCGCTCCACGAACGGCCCGACCAGCTCCCGCCGGTGCGGCCGGACCTGAACCGACAGCAGCGCCTCCAGCCCGCGCCCCAGCTTGGCCGGATCCAGCTCGAGCCGGTGCCCGAGGATCACGCCCGAGCGACGCAGCCGGGTGACCCGGTCCAGACAGGTCGACGGCGCGACCCCGACCTGCGCGGCGAGATCCCGGTAGGTCGCCCGGGCGTCGTTCTGCAGCAGCCGCAGCAAATGGAGATCCACCGGGTCCAGTACGACGGATTCGGCCATGAGCCGAACGTAACACGGGAATCTCCGCCGACTGCCCGTTCGCTGTTCACCCTTTCGTCATGGACACAGCGAGCATGGGCGCACCCGACGACACACCCACCGCACCGCGAGCACTCGCCACCGAGGCCGTGCACGCCGGCCGGGACGACCTCGCCCGGCAGGGGCTGCACGCCCCGCCGATCGACCTGTCCACCACCTACCCCTCGTACGACAGCCGGGCCGAGGCGGCCCGTATCGACGCGTTCGCCGCCACCGGCGCGGAGCCGGACGGCCCGCCCGTGTACGGGCGGCTCGGCAACCCGACCGTCGCCCGTTTCGAGACCGCGCTGGCCCGCCTGGAGGGCACCGAGGCCGCGGTCGCCTTCGCCAGCGGCATGGCGGCGCTCAGCGCGGTCCTCCTCGTCCGGGCCTCGATGGGACTGCGCCACGTCGTCGCCGTACGCCCCCTCTACGGCTGCAGCGACCACCTGCTCACCGCCGGGCTGCTGGGCTCGGAGGTGACCTGGACCGACCCCGCCGGAATCATGGAGGCGCTGCGCCCGGACACCGGCCTGGTGATGGTGGAGTCCCCGGCGAACCCGACCCTCGCCGAGGTCGACCTGATGGCGGTGGCCCACGCCTGCGGATCCGTCCCGCTGCTGGTGGACAACACCTTCGCCACTCCCGTCCTCCAGCGCCCCGCCGGACAGGGTGCCCGGCTGGTGCTGCACAGCGCGACCAAGTACCTCGGCGGGCACGGGGACGTCCTGGCGGGTGTCGTCGCCTGCGACGAGGAACTCGCGGGACGGTTGCGGCAGGTGCGGTTCGCCACGGGCGGCGTACTGCATCCGCTGGCCGGCTACCTCCTGCTGCGTGGACTGTCCACACTGCCCGTCCGGGTCCGGGCCGCCTCCGCCAACGCGGCGGAACTCGTCCGTCGTCTCGCCGCCGACCCGCGGATCGCCCGCGTGCACTATCCCCGTATCGGCGGCGCGATGGTCTCCTTCGAGGTGCACGGCGACCCGCACGAGGTCATCGCCGGCGTCCGCCTGATCACCCCCGCGGTCAGCCTCGGCAGCGTCGACACCCTCATCCAGCACCCGGCGTCCATCAGCCACCGCATCGTGGACGCGGACGACCGGAGGGACGCCGGGGTGAACGACCGGCTGCTGCGGATGTCGGTGGGCCTGGAGGACGTGGAGGACCTGTGGTCGGACCTGAACGCGGCCTTGGGAGAACGCTCCGTCAGGGGCGCGGGGCACTGCGCGAACGGCCGCGGCGAGCCCGCAGCCGCACGCTGACCACGATCCCTACGACGCTGACGCGTTCCCCAACTCGCTCGTCAGCCGCTCCGCCACGGGCTCATCCAACCGAGCCGTGATCACCAGGGTCCCCTCCTCGACCTGATAGTCGAGGGGGAGGCCCAGTCCCCGCATCGCCGCGACCATCCCGGTGTTGGACGCCTGCGTCACGGCGTACACACTCGAGCAGCCCGCCTCGGCAGCCATCCCCACCAGCTTGCGCAGCAACACCCCGCCGATCCCGCGCCGCTGCCACGCGTCCTCGATGACCAGTGCGACCTCGGTCTCGTCACCGTCCCACAGCAGATGACCGAGCCCCACCACGCGCCCGGACGCGGTCTGCACCGCGAGCGTGCGGCCGAACCGCGGACTGAGCAGGTGGTTGAGATACCGGTCGGCGTCACCGACCGGCCCGTGGTAGCGCAGCTTGAGCGTGCGATCCGAGCACCGCTCGTGCATCGCCCGAGCGGCTTCCAGATCACGCGGGTCGGCCCGGCGCACGGTGATGTCACGGCCTTCGGCCAGGGTCAGCACGTCCCGGCCGTGCGGGACGCGCGGACCGAGGCGGGCGTCCAGCTCCACCAGGGCCCTGGCCCGGGCGAACTCGGTAGGCGTGAACGGCAGGTACGGCCGCTCCACCGTGATGACGCCGCCTTCCGGGGCGCGCAGGCGCATCACCGTGTCGTCGAGGGCGCCCTCAACCGGCACGCCGTCGGGCGCCCGGTCGCCGCCGACGGGTGCCGGCAGGGAGCGGATCGTGCACCGGCCCAGCAACTGGCGCAGCGCCAGGGGCAGTTCCGCGGTGTCCAGCGCGGTGCGGGCGGCCAGCCCCAGGACCCGGGTGGGTGCGTCCACCAGGTCGTGGGCGTCGGCCCGCTCGATCCAGGTGTCGGTGCCCCCGGCCGCCCGTACCGCCGTGCTGATCCCGGACGCCGGGAGTTCGCCCGGGGCCCGCAGCAGGAACTCGTCGACCGTGCCCTCGGCCAGCGGATGCGTCTGGAGACTGAGGATGTCCACCCGCTGCTCGGCGAGGCCGGCGCACAGGGCCGCCAGGGACCCCGGCTCGTCCTTCACGGTCGTCCGCATCCGCCACAGCGTGTTCGCCCCCGGCACCGGCTCAGGTGCCGGGGACCCGGTATCGCCCGTCGGCGGCGCGTGTTCGTGCCGTCGTGTTCGCCAGGCGTGGATCGCCGCCGTGACCCGCTGCCACGGGGTGGCGGGGCGGCAGTCGTTCAGGTGCGTCACATGGGTCACTTCTCGCGTCATGCACCCACTGTGACCGAACCGTGTTGCGTGATCACGAACGCATTGTGACTGGCGGGTAAAAGGGTGGGTCTGCCCTCTTTATCGACCCTTCAAACGTTGTGCTCCGTACCTTACTTCGTGCCTCACTGGCCGACCAGGCCCGGCTGGAGCACCTTCGTGAACAGCACGGTGCCGTCCTGCTCCCGCAGACGGACGGTCAGTTCGCCGCTGCCGCCGTCGATGTCCACTTCGCCGAAGAACTGGTAGCCGCCGGCCGGCGAGACGTTCGCGGTGGCCGGCGCCTTGACGAAGACGCGGTCCGGACCGAAGGTGCCGTCGAGCGCGTTCGCCGGGAAGGCACCGGCGTTCAGTGGGCCCGACACGAACTCCCAGAACGGCTCGAAGTCGGTGAAGGCGGCCCGCGTCGGCTGGTAGTGCTGCGCCGAGGTGTGGTGCACGTCGGCCGTCAGCCACACCGTGCCCGTGATCCGGCGGTGCTTGACGAACCGCAGCAGCTCGGCGATCTGCAGCTCACGCCCCAGGGGCTTGCCCGGGTCGCCCTGCGCGACGGCCTCGATGTTCTGACCGTCCGGCACGACCAGGCCGATCGGCATGTCGGAGGCGATCACCTTCCACACCGCCCGGGAGCGGGCCAGCTCACGCTTGAGCCACTCCAACTGCTCGCGCCCCAGGATGCCCTGCGCGTCGGTGGGCTGGTCACCCGGCGAGTTCGCGTTGCGGTAGGTGCGCATGTCCAGGACGAAGACGTCCAGCAGCGGGCCGTGGCGCTGCACGCGGTAGACCCGGCCGTCGGGGCGGCGGAGCGTGGAGACCGGGAAGTACTCCGAGAAGGCCTGGCGGGCGCGGGCCGCGAGCACGTCGACCCGCTTCTCGGAGTAACGGGCGTCGGTGAGGACCTCGCCGGGGTACCAGTTGTTGGTGACCTCGTGGTCGTCCCACTGGACGATGGACGGGACCCGGGCGTTGAAGGCGCGCAGGTTCTCGTCCAGCAGGTTGTAGCGGAAGTTGCCGCGGAACTCCGCCAGGGTCTCGGCGACCTTCGCCTTCTCCTCGGTGGTGATGTTCCGCCAGGTGCGCCCGTCGGGCAGGGGAACGGTCTCGGTGATCGGACCGTCGGCGTAGATGTTGTCACCGCTGCACAGGAAGAAGTCCGGGTCGAGGGCGGCCATCGCGTCGTAGATCCGGTAGCCGCCGAACTCCGGGTTGATGCCCCAGCCCTGCCCGGCCAGGTCGCCGGACCAGACGAACCGCACGCCGTCGCGGCGCCTGTCGGAGGCCGTGCGGAAGGTACCGGTGACCGGCTCGCCGGTGCGGCGCGGGTCGTCCGGGTCGGCGAGCAGCACCCGGTAGTGGATCTGCTCGCCGGGCGGCAGACCGCGCAGCCTGGTCGTGCCGGTGAAGTCCGTGCCGGATCCCAGCAGCGGCCCGTGCCATCTGCGCGGGTCGCGGAACGACTCGGTCGCCGACGTCTCGACGATCATCCGAGCGGGCCGGTCGGAGCGCACCCACACCAGCCCGGAGTCGCAGGTCACGTCGCCCGTCTGCACCCCCCATCCCGCGTTCGGACGCCCGGACCGTGCGAAGGCCGGCGCCGTGCCGAGCGCGGTGGGCAGGGACAGGGCCGCCGAAGCGGCGAGGGAGCCGCGCAGGACGCTACGGCGCCCCGGGAACGGACGGTGTGACATGGATGCGCCTCCAGGGACGGGATCCGGCCAGTGTGCACAGTCAGACCTACCGGCACGCCGCAGCGCGCACACGAATCCCAGGTGAACAACTGACCGCGGGGGGAGGGGGACCGGCGGACGCCCGGGTCCGCGCGGGGCGTCACCCCGTGGCCGCCTCCGCCATCAGGCGTACACCCTCGTGGATCCGGGCGGGCGGTATGTGCGCGTAGCCCAGGACGAGGCGTATCCGCTTCGGAGGGTCGGTCCCGGCCCGGGCGGCAGGCGCGTGCGCGTACGCCGACAGCGGGCGCACCGCCACTCCGGCCGCCGCCACTCGGGCGAGGAAACGGTCCTCGGGACCGTAGCGCTCGGGAAGGGTGACGATCACGTGCAGCCCTGCGGCGATCCCGGACACCCCGGAGCCGGGGAAGTGCTCGTCGAGGGCCGCGGCCAGGGCGTCGCGGCGTTCGCGATACGCGCGCTGGCAGCGGCGCAGCTGGCGGTCGTAGTCACCGCGCTCCAGGAAGCGCGCGAACAGGGCCTGGTCGAGGGCCGGGTGTCCGAGGTCCATCGTGCGCTTGCGCTCGACGATCTCCTCCGCCCAGGTCTCGGGCACCAGCAGCCAGCCCAGCCGCAAGCCGGGGGCGAGGGACTTGCTGACCGACCCCGTGTAGGCGACGCGCTCCGGGTCGAGGCCCTGGAGTGCGCCGACCGGGGCACGGTCGTAGCGGAAGTCGCCGTCGTAGTCGTCCTCCAGGACGATGCCGTCCACCGACCGCGCCCAGTCCAGCAGCTCGGCGCGACGGCGGGCCGAGTAGGCGATGCCGGTGGGGAACTGATGGGCCGGGGTCGTCACGACGGCCCGTACGCCCGACGCCCGCAGCGCCTCCAGGGCGATTCCCTCACCGTCCACGGGCACCGGCACGGCGGTGACCCCGGCCGAGGCGTACAGCGCGTCGTGCTGAGGGCTTCCCGGGTCCTCCACTCCGACGGTGCGCACACCGCGGGCGCGCAGCGCGAAACCGAGCAGCGTCGTGGCCTGGGCCACCCCGGAGACGACGACGATCCGCTCCGGATCGGCCACCACGCCCCGCCGCCGGGCGAGCAGTCCGGCGAGCGCGGTACGCAGCCGGGGCAGCCCGCGCGGATCGGGATAGCCCAGCTCCTGGTGCGGCAGCTCCGCCAGCACCCCGCGGTGCGCGGCGGCCCACGCCGAACGGGGGAACAGCGACAGGTCCGGCGTCCCGGGCACGAAGTCCGCGCGGGCTCCGGACAGCCGTGGAGCGAGGTCCCGCGCGGACGGCCGGGCGGCCCGCACGGCGGCACCCACCCACGTCCCGGCACCCTGTCCGCTGCGCAGGTAGCCCTCCGCCGTCAGCTGCTCGTACGCCTCCGTGATCAGCCCGCGCGACACCCCCAGGTCCGCCGCGAGGTCCCTGCTCGACGGCAACCGCGTGCCGGGAGCGAGCCGGCCCGAGCGGACCGCCTCACGCAGCGCGGCCTGGAGGGAACGCCCACGTGTGCGTGCCGGTGCCGCAGCGGCGGGCAGCAACAGCTCCCAGGCGGTGGACGCGGGCCCGTTGCGGTTCATGCGGTCAGTCTGCCGGATGCGAGGGGCTCCCCGGGAAAGGGTGAGGGCCGCAGGGGGCGGGCGATCAGCGGCTGCCGTCGAGGACGACCCGGGCGACCAGGGCTGGATCGTCGTTCATCGGGACGTGGCCGCAGCCGGGCAGCCGGACCAGCCTGGCGCCCGGGATGACGCCCTTGGCGCGCACGCCCTGGCGGGGGATGAGCAGCCGGTCCCGGTTGCCCCACGCCACGGTGACCGGCGTGCCCACGATGTCGTCGGAGAACTGCACGGTCCGGCCCGAGCGGAGGGTCTCGGAGAACCCCTGCGCGTTCGCCAGCGCCAGCGTCTCGGCGACCACGGCCTCGGGCGAACGGCGGCCCGGGCGGGCGTAGATGGTGCTCGTCAGCAGGGTGCGTCCGATCGCGGGGCGGGCCAGCCGTTCGACCACGGGCTGGGGCATCCGCTGGGCGATCTGCCGCATCGTCATCAGCACGGCGAAGGCGTAGCGCCGCTCGGCCTCGTTCCAGAACCCGGCGGGGGACAGGGCGGTGACGGACCGGACGAGCCGCGCCCGCGCGAGGTCCAGGGCCAGCAGGCCGCCCAGGGAGTTGCCCGCCACGTGCGGCCGCTCGACGTCCAGCGCCGCGAAGAGCGCCGCCAGGACGGTGTTCATCGTGGCCAGGTCGTGCGCCATGCCGTCGGGGAGCGCCGGCGACTCACCGCACCCCGGCAGGTCCACGGCGATGACGTCCCGCTCGGCCGCCAGTGCGGGGAGCACCGGGTCCCACACCTGCCGGTGGTGGCCGATGCCGTGCAGCAGGACCAGCGGTTCGCCGGTGCCCTTGCGCGTGTAGGACAAGGTGACGGTCTGCTCGCCTCGCGCGGAGGCGACTTCGAAGGCGACGGTGGCGGACATGGGGGTGCTCCTCGGCTGGACTCGCTGACGGACGCCGTAGACAGCTTGTCAGCAATTGCTACCGGCGGGTAGCCCCGAGTCGTCGCCACCTTCGTGACCGCGGACCGCTCAACGGGCCCGGCGGAGCTCCAGGTTGAACTCCGCGTGCCCGAACTTCCGCATCAGGCCGATCCACAGCGGCAGCCACATCTCCACGGCGCGTGCCTCCCGGATGCCGCCGAGATCGAGGACCCGCCGGGCCGGCCAGCCGAACTCCCCGAGCAGGGCCACCACCTGCTCCTTCGCGCCCGCGTCCTCGCCGCAGACGAAGACCTGGTGCTCGCCCGGCACCAGCGCGGGCTCGACCATCACCCGGCAGTTGACGGTGTTGAGCGTCTTCACCACACGCGCCTGCGGAAAGGCCCGCTGGATCTGCTCGCCCACGCTGTCCGACCCGACGGGGGACAGCCGCATCTCGCCCTCCTCGAACGCCAGCGGGTTGGAGACGTCCACGAGGACCTTCCCGTCGAGGTTCTCCGCCCCGGCGGCCTCCAGCGCGGCGAGCGCCACCCGCCCGCCGACCGCGTTCACGACGACCTCGCCGAACGCCGCCGCCTCCGCGAAGGTGCCGGCCTCCGCCCCGGCGCCCGCCGCGGCCGCCCACTCCACGGCGGCCGGGTTGCCGGAGGTGCGCGAGCCGAGCCGCACCTCATGTCCCAGCTCCACCAGCCGGCCGCCAAGAGTGCGCCCGACCTCGCCCGTGCCCAGAACCGCGTACCGCATCGCCACCTCCGGGTGCCGTTTCGCCGATCACCGTGTCCTGTCGGCCATTCTGTCCGGCATTGGGCGATTTCGCCTGGACGGAGGCACCGGTGGAACGGGACGGAGTCCGTGACCACCGGTCCGCGACCGACGTCATCGAAGCGCGCCATCCCGTCCTGCCTCGGATCGCCGACGCCACCTCAGCGGAGTTCGCCTCCCGGAAACGCCCCCGTGAGCGTTCCCGGCATTGGTATTGACCAAGCGTCAGGGCCGACCTATGGTCGCAGAGAAGTGAAACAACCTTTAAGAAACAAGGGCGTTGAAAGCGCCGCCGACCAGGGCGATTGCGAGGACTGGGTGGGGACCACGCAGCTGGAATCGGTGCCGGAACCGAAGTACTGGCATCTCAAGACCGTGCTCAGTGAGGCGCTCGACTCGGAGTTCGCGGTGGGGGAGATCCTCCCCAACGAGCGCGACCTCGCGGCCCGCTTCGGTGTCGCCCGCGCCACCCTCCGGCAGGCGCTGGAGCAGCTGGAGCTGGAAGGCAGGCTGCAGCGCCGCCGCGGTGTCGGCACGACCGTCGCGCCACCCCGGGAGGGCGTCTCCCTCGGCACCGGCCCGCACACCTGGCCGGGTGGTCCCGAGGACGCCTGGCAGCCCGTCGACTGCACGGCGGCCGTGCCGCCCGCGGCCGTCACCGACGCGCTGGGGACCGGCCGCGAGGAGTCCGTGCACGTCGTGCGCCGCTCCCGCGTCTCGCGCGGCCGGCCGGTGGCCGCCGAGCTGCTCTACGTCCCGCACTCCTCGGTGCCGGACCTCTCGGCGATCGACGCGCCCTCGGGGGCCGCACGCGCGCGTGCGGTGCTGCGGGACTTGAGGCGACTGGAGCTGGAGCGGCAGGAGAACGCGGTGGAGCTCGGCTCGGCCGGGGCCGGTGACGCGAAGGAACTGGACCGGCTGCCCGGGGCGCCCGTGCTGGTGGTCACGACGCGGTTCGTCGCGGCGGGTGGCACGGCCGCGCTTTCCGTGGCCACGTATCGTGCTGACACGTGTCGGTTGACCTTCGGCGATTCCGGTGGGGTCGAGATTCGCGACGGGGTTCGGCCGCAGGCTTGCTGACCGAGGCGCCGTAGGGGGCGGGTCGAGTGAGGGGGCCGCGGGTGTGGTGTGGCTGGTCGCGCCCACGCGGCAAAGCCGCATATGGACACAGCCCCTCGCCCCTGTGGGGGCGTCACCGACGGGGCGTTGTGGTGCCCTCCACGCTGAACAGTTGTTCCTCCACGTGGTCCAGGGCAAGGCGGAGAGCCCCGGTCGCCACCGCCGCGTCGCCGAGGCGGGACAAGGTCACCCGCGGGGGCCGGAGGCAGTACCGGGACAGTTCTTGGCGGAGGGGGGCCAGGACGCCGTCCAGGCCCGCTGCCCAGCCGCCGATGACGACCAACTCCGGGTCGAGGGCCAGGGCGAGGGCCGCCACGTCGTGGACCAGGCGCTGGATGAAGCGGTCGACGGCCGCGCGGGCCCGCTGGTCGCCCTCGCGGGCCCGGGCGAAGACATCGGCGACGGCCTGTTCATCGAGAGGGTGCAGGGGTTCGTCCGTGGTGGACAGGAGCGTCTCGGGCGTCACCCCACGGCCCAGCAGATGGAGCGCGCCGATCTCCCCGGCCGCCCCGCCGTAGCCCCGGTGCAGGCGGCCGCCGATCAGCGAACCGGCTCCGGGACTGAGCCCCGCCAGGACGAACACCACGTCGTCCGACTCGGTGGCCGCGCCCTTCCAGTGCTCGGCGACGGCCGCCGCGTTCGCGTCGTTCTCGACCAGAACCGGGCACTTGAAGGACCGGCCCAGCCGCTCGCCCAGTCGCAGCCCCGTCCACCCCGGCAGCGCGGTGCCCAGCCGTACCGTGCCGTCCGACTCGACGATCCCCGGCGTCGCCACGCCCACCGCCCGCAACGAGCCGCGGGCGACACCGGCCCGGCGCAGCAGTTCGGCGACGGCCCCGCGCAGGCGCTCCAGACGCTCGTCGGCCGCCGCCGTCTCGGTCACGTCCCTGGCCTGGGAGCCGATCACCCGCCCGTCCAGGTCGGCCAGCAGTGCCGCCACCCGGTGCGCCCCGATCTCCAGCCCCAGCAGATGCCCGGCCTCCGCCCGGAACCGGAACCGCCGCGCCGGTCGCCCCTGCCGCCGCGCCGCCCCCTCCTCGGCCGCCTTCTCGACGACGAGACCGGCCTCGATGAGTCCTTCGACGACCCCCTCGACGGTCGGCCGGGACAACCCCGTGACCCTGGTGATCTCCGTCAGCGTCGCGCAGTCCGTGGCACGCAGCGCGTGCAGCACCACCGCGGAGTTGATCCTGCGCAGCAGCGAGGGATCCCCGCCGGTCAGCCGCCCCACCGTCCGTCCTCCCAGCTCGTGCGCGTGTTGGCCGGATCGTACTCGGCACGTCGGCCCCCGGCGAGAGACGGGCATGGGCCCCGTCGGTCAGCCCGGTGCCACGAACCCGGACTCGTACGCCGCGATCACCGCCTGCGTGCGATCCCGCGCTCCCAGCTTCGCCAGTACGGCGCTCACATGCGACTTGACCGTCTCCGTCCCGACGACCAGCCGGGCGGCGATCTCAGCGTTCGACAGCCCCCGCGCCATGAGCCGCAGCACCTCGGCCTCCCGCTCGGTCAGCTGGGCCCGGTCCATCGCCGCCCGCGCCGCACGGTTCCCGCCGCTCTCCCCGTACTCGGCGGCGAGCTGCCGCACCGAGGCCGGGAACAACAGCGACTCGCCCTCGGCGATCAGCCGCACCGCGTGCACGATCTCGGCCGGCCGGGCCCGCTTCAGCAGGAACCCGTCGGCACCCGCGCGCAGCGCCTCGTACACGTACTCGTCGTTCTCGAACGTCGTCACCACGAGGATCCGCGGCGGCTCGTCGACCGTTCGCAGCAGCGCCCGGGTGGCCTCGATGCCGTCGAGCAGTGGCATCCGTACGTCCATGGCGACCACGTCCGGTCGCAGCTGCCGTACCAGCGGGATCACCGCCGCCCCGTCCGCGGCCTCCCCGACGACCTCGATGTCGGGCTGCGCCTCCAGCACGGCCCGCAGGCCCGCGCGTACCAGGGGTTCGTCGTCGACGAGGAGAACGGTGACCGGCATCCGGCCACCCTAGATCAACCCAGCGGCAGCTCGACATGGACCTGCCAGTCACCCTCGTCCGGGCCGGTCCGGGCCCGCCCGCCGAGCAGGGCCGCGCGCTCGCGTATGCCGCGCAGGCCGCTGCCGCGCCCGGGACCCGGTACCGGCGCCGTCAGCGGGTTGCGTATCGAGAGGACGAGGGTGCCGTCGGTGACCAGGACGCGTACCTGCGCCGGGACTCCTCCCGCGTGCCGCAGCACGTTGGTCAGGGCCTCCTGGAGGATCCGGTAGCCCTCCCGGGACACCGGCCCCGGCACGGTGTCCACGGGGCCGCTCACCTCGGCGTCGACCTTCGCTCCGGAGGCGCGTGCGGAGTCCAGCAGACGGTCCGCGTCCGCGAGGGTGGGCCGGCTGCTGACCGGTTTCCCCGATTCGCGCAGGACGCCGAGCACTCGCTCCAGGTCCTCCAGGGCGGCCCGGCCGGTCTCCTCGATGGCGCTCAGCGCCCGGTCCGTGAACTCCGCGTCACCGGCCGCCCGGGCCGCCCCGGCCTGCACGACGGCGACCGTGAGCGCGTGCCCGATGGAGTCGTGCAACTCGCGGGCGATCCGGGTGCGTTCGAGCAGTTGGTCGGTGCGTTCCTCCAGCGCTGCCATCCGCTCGGCGGGCGACGGGCCGAGGAGTCGTTCGGCCAGCGCGGTGACGAAGTGGCCCGACCACACCACCGCCATGAGGCCCAGGATCATCGGCACGGGTGCGAGCACGGCGTGCCACCAGTGGTTCTCCTCGACGGTCACGAATCCGTCAGCGGCCGGCTCGTGGCCGAGCCCCGTCGACAGCAAGTCGACCGCGAGGAGGGGCAGCTGGAAGGAGAGGTGGGCCACGATCCAGCCGAGGACCAGCCGCGCCTCGAGCCACACCACCGTCCGCCCGCGGTCGGCCCAGGTGGCCGACGGGGTGGTCACGATCTCCGCGCTCTCGCCCTCCTGCCGGTGGTCGGTCAGCAGCAGCCTGGCCTGAAACCCTTCCACGACCCGCGTGACGGGCACGAGCCCCGCGAGGCCGAGCAGCACGGCGGCCGTGACCTGGGTCCACCACGCCTCCTCGATGAACAGCCACAGCGACGGCCACACGGTGGCCACCGCCATGTGCAGCCACCGCTTGTACGTCACTGCCCGCGTGAGCGGGCGCAGCATGCGGACCATCGCGCCATCGTGCCAGCCGTCACCGACAGCGGGCCTCCCCCGCACGGGGGAGGGGATCTCCACGGCCGGGGGAGGCCGGCGCCGTCCGCGATGAGCCACGCTGCTGCCATGACCAGCATCGAAGTCCAGGACCTCACCAAGGAGTACGGCGGCAGACGAGCCGTGGACGGCCTCACCTTCCGGGTGCTGCCGGGCCGCGTCACCGGCTTCCTCGGCCCCAACGGCGCCGGCAAGTCCACCACCATGCGCCTGGTGCTCGGCCTCGACCGGCCGACCGCCGGTTCCGCCACGGTCGGCGGCCGTGCCTACCCGACGCTGCGCGAACCCCTGCGCCACGTCGGCGCCCTGCTCGACGCGCAGGCCGCGCACGGCTCCCGCACCGCCCGCGACCACCTCCGTGTCCTGGCCGTCAGCAACCGCATTCCGGACCGGCGGGTCGACGAGGTACTGGAGGAGACGGGCCTGGCGTCGGTCGCCCGGCGCCGGGTGCGCACGTACTCCCTGGGCATGCGCCAGCGCCTGGGCATCGCCGCCGCCCTGCTGGGCGACCCCGAGGTGGTCATGCTGGACGAGCCGTCCAACGGCCTCGACCCCGAAGGCATCGTGTGGACCCGGCGGCTGCTGCGCAGGCTCGCGGGGGAGGGGCGCACGGTCCTGGTCTCCAGCCACCTGATGAACGAGACCGCGTCCTTCGCGGACCACCTCGTCGTCCTCGGCCGGGGCCGGCTGCTGGCCGACACCCCGATGCGGGAGTTCATCCACGCACGCGTGCGGCCCCGGGTGCGGATCCGCACGACCGACCCCGTGGCGCTCAGGAGCGCGCTCGCGGAGCACGGCCACGAGGCCGTGGAACACGTCGACGGGCACTGGACCGTGGACCACGCACGCGTGGACGACATCGGCCGCCTCACCTCCGAGGCGGGCGTGCCGGTCCTGGAACTGGCGGCCGAGGAGGGCACGTTGGAACAGGCCTATTTCGACCTCACCTCGGCCGAGGCCGAGTTCACCGCGCAGCCGCAGGAGGCCTGACCATGGAACTCACGCCCGTCCTCCGCTCCGAGTGGCTGAAGATCCGCACCCTGCGTTCGCTCCCGGGAGCGCTGCTGGCCCTGTTCGCCGCGACCACGGCCTTTTCGGCGATCGCCGGTGCCTCCGACACGTCGGATCCGGGATTCGACCTGCTGTTCACGGCGCTGTCCGGCGTCATACCGGGCCAGATCGCGGCCGTGTCCTTCGGGGCCATGGCCGTGTCGTCCGAGTTCCGGTCGGGCGCGCTGCGGCTCTCGCTGGCCGCGGTTCCCCGGCGCGGCCGGTGGTTCGCGGCCAAGGCCGCCGTCATCGCCGTACCGACCCTGCTGGTGGGGTGGGCGACCGCCCTCGCCGCGCTGCTCGTCGCCCGGGCGGGGCTCGGGCCGGCGGCCGACGGGCTCACCACCGGAGAGCAGGTGCGCGGGGTCGTGGGCTGCGGCGTCTACCTCATGCTGATGGCCCTGTTCGCCGCCGGGCTCACCGCCCTGCTGCGCAGTGGCACGGCCACGCTGTCCCTGCTGATCCCGTTCATCCTGGTCGTGTCGTTCGTCATCGGCGACGCCACGGGCACGGTCGCCGACTTCCTGCCCGACAAGGCGGGGCAGTCGGTCCTGAGGCAGACGTACGACGGGGCGTCCCTCGGCCCATGGCCTGGGCTCGCGGTGACCGCGCTCTGGGCGGTGGCCGCCCTGCTGGTGGGAGCGTGGAGTCTGCGCCGCCGGGACGCCTGACCGATAACAGGGGTGATGCCCCGCCAACTGTCAGTGCGGGCGGGTTTACTGGACCTCATGAACATCGCCCAGCACATCGCCCTCGTCGACGAGCTGTGCTTCCGCCCCTTTCCGGCGGAGCACGGCCCGTCGGACGTCGGCGCCTCGGGCCCCGGCTACCACGTCGCGGTGTTAGAGAGCGCGGCCGACGACGACCCCGCGACCCGGGCGGTGACGATCGACCAGTTCGAGAAGGACCGGGACGCCGTCTACGAAATCCTCGCCTCGCGCTGGGGCGACACGGACCCCTGCAACCTGCAGACCGTCCTGCTGCGGGCCGAGCGGGAGGAGATGCCCCGGCCGTGGGCCGAGTTGAGCGCGTGGGCCGGGGTGGCGTACGTGTGGCACGTCGAGGGCACCGGCCGCTGGGTCGCCGTCGCGGTCGCGGACCGGGACCCGGCGGACGACGTGCGACTCCTGGCCGTGATCACGGAGACGGACCCACCGTGACCGAGTGGCCCGGGCAAGAGGGAGGCCACCGCCCCGGGTCAGTCGTCCGCCGCCTCCCGCAGCCTCCGGAACTCCTCGGCCATGGTCTCGGCCGTCCAGTGCGCGTTCAGCCCGCTCGGGTTGGGCAGCACCCACACGCGCGTGTCCCCGATCGTTCGCGACTGCGGCCCGACCTGAGCCTTCCGGTCGTCGAACGCCGCGCGGTACGCGGTCACCCCCACCACGGCCAGCCAGCGCGGCCGCAGCCGGCCCACCTTCAGCGCGAGCAGCCGCCCGCCCTCCCGGTACTCCTCGGCGCTCAGCTCGTCGGCCCGCGCGCTCGGCCGCGCCACGACATTGGTGATGCCCAGCCCGTACGACAGCAACTCCCGCTGCTCCGACGGCTTCAGCAGCCTGGGCGTGAAACCGGACCGGTGCAGCACCGGCCAGAAGCGGTTGCCGGGGCGGGCGAAGTGATGGCCCGTCGCGGCCGTCATCAGACCGGGGTTTATCCCGCAGAACAGCACCCGCAGACCGTCCGCGACCACATCGGGCACGACGCGGTCGCGGGCGGCCTCCAGTTCCTCTGGCGTGAAGCGCGCCATCGTCGGCGGCGCGTCAGAGAATCGCGCCGGGCGTGTAGCCCGCGGCCTGGGGGTGCTGCTTCACGATCTCCTCGACCCGGGCGACGACGACGGCGACCTGGTCGCCCGCGGCGCCGGTGAAGGACAGCTTGTCCGCCATCAGCGCGTCCAGCTCGGTCCGGTCCAGGGGGATGCGCTCATCGGCGGCCAGCTTGTCGAGGAGCTCGTTGCGCTCGGCGCCCTGCTCACGCATCGCGAGGGCGGAGGCGACGGCGTTCTCCTTGATCGCCTCGTGCGCCAGCTCCCGGCCCACACCGGCGCGCACCGCGCCCATCAGCACCTTGGTGGTGGCCAGGAACGGCAGGTACCGGTCCAGTTCGCGCGCCACGACCGCCGGGAACGCGCCGAACTCGTCGAGCACCGTCAGGAACGTCTCCAGCAGGCCGTCCAGCGCGAAGAACGCGTCCGGCAGCGCGACCCGGCGCACCACCGAGCAGGACACGTCGCCCTCGTTCCACTGGTCTCCCGCCAGCTCACCGGTCATCGAGGCGTAGCCGCGCAGGATGACCATCAGGCCGTTGACGCGCTCGCAGGAGCGGGTGTTCATCTTGTGCGGCATGGCGGAGGAACCGACCTGGCCGGGCTTGAAGCCCTCGGTGACCAGCTCGTGCCCCGCCATCAGCCGGATCGTCTTCGCCAGCGACGACGGCGCCGCCGCCAGCTGCACCAGCGCCGTGACGACCTCGTAGTCCAGCGAGCGCGGGTAGACCTGGCCGACCGACGTGAACGCCTGCGAGAAGCCCAGGTGGCCGGCGATCCGCTGCTCCAGCTCCGCGAGCTTCGCGGCGTCCCCGCCGAGCAGGTCCAGCATGTCCTGCGCGGTACCGACCGGGCCCTTGATGCCGCGCAGCGGGTAGCGGCCCAGCAGCTCCTCGATGCGGCCGTAGGCCACGAGCAGCTCGTCGGTGGCCGTCGCGAAACGCTTGCCGAGGGTGGTGGCCTGTGCGGCGACGTTGTGCGAGCGGCCGGCCATGACCAGCTCGCCGTACTCACCGGCCAGCTTGCCGAGGCGCGCCAGGACCGCCACCGTGCGGTCGCGCATCAGCTCCAGGGAGAGCCGGATCTGCAGCTGCTCGACGTTCTCGGTGAGGTCGCGGGAGGTCATGCCCTTGTGCACGTGCTCGTGCCCGGCGAGGTCGTTGAACTCCTCGATCCGCGCCTTCACGTCGTGCCGCGTGACCTTCTCGCGCTCGGCGATGGAGGCCAGGTCGACGGTGTCGAGCACCCGCTCGTAGTCGGCGAGCGCCGCGTCCGGCACCTCGATCCCGAGGTCCTTCTGGGCGCGCAACACGGCGAGCCAGAGCTGTCGCTCCAGTTTCACCTTCTGCTCGGGCGACCAGAGCGTGGCGAGCTCGGTGGAGGCGTACCGTCCGGCGAGGACGTTCGGGATGCGGGGCTTGGCGGGAGCGGAAGTCACGTGGACGGATTCTACTGGCGATTCGTGCAGGCCAGCGCAACGGGTGCGTTCGTCGGAACCTACAAGAGTCCGTCGGGCAGCCATCGGCAGCGCACGTCGACGCCGCGGACCGGCAGGCCGGAGCACTGCCGTCCGGCTCGAGTAGCGCCTACGCCTGCCCCTTGTACGGCAGCAGTTCCGGCCGCTTCGGCGGCAGCCCGTCGCCCGAGGAGCGGCCCGTCAGGCGACGGGCTATCCAGGGGAGCAGATGCTGCCGCGCGAACCGCGCGTCGGCCACGCGCCGCATGGCCCAGCCGGGCGGCAGCGTCGCCGGCATCGGCGTGCGCCACTCGGTGTCCTCCGGCTCATGGCCGAGCGCCTGCCAGACCGCTTCCGCGACCCGGCGGTGGCCTTCGGCCGTCAGGTGCAGCCGGTCCACGTCCCACAGCCGCGGGTCGGAGAGCGAGGGCGCGCCGTACAGGTCGACGACGACCGCCCCGTGCCGGGCGGCGAGCTCGTCGACGCAGGCGAACAGCTCCTCCATGCGCGGCCGGAACCGCTCCAGGACGGGACCCTGACGGCCCGGGCTGCGCATCAGGACGAGCTGCTTGCACGACGGGGCCAGCTTCTCGACGGCCTCCTCCAGGAGTCCGCGCACCCGTCCCATGTCGCACTTGGGCCGCAACGTGTCGTTGAGCCCGCCGACCAGGGTGACCACGTCGGCCTGCATGGCCGCCGCCACGTCCACCTGCTCGTCCACGATCTGCCGGATCAGCTTGCCGCGCACCGCGAGGTTGGCGTACCGGAAGCCGGGCGTACGGGCCGCCATCCGGGCGGCGAGCAGGTCGGCCCAGCCGCGGTAGGTACCGTCGGGAAGCAGGTCCGACATGCCCTCGGTGAAGGAGTCGCCGAGCGCGACGAGGCTGCTGTAGGTGGGGTTCGTGTACATGACGGAGGAAATACTATCCCGTGCACATACCCAGCGGTCGGTCAGCCCTGCCCTGCTCGGTTTCTCACGCCCGCTGACCGAACAGCTCCCGCAGCACGTCCTCCATGGTCACCAGACCGGCCAGCCGCCCGTCCGCCCCGAGCACGGCCGCCAGGTGGGTACGGCTGCCCCGCATCGCCGTGAGGACGTCGTCCAGCGGCGTGTGCTCCCGCACGCGCGCGATGGGCCGCATGTCGCGCAACCGGAACGGCACCTTGCGCCCGACGGCCTCCAGAGCGTCCTTCACGTGCAGGTAGCCCACGATCCGGCGCCCCTCGTCCACCACCGGGAAGCGGGAGAACCCGGACTCCGCCGACAGCCGCTCCAACTCCTCCGGGGTGACGCCCACGCGTGCGTACACGACGCGTTCCAGCGGCAGGACCACGTCGCGCACCGGACGGCGCCCCAGTTCCAGCGCGTCGTGCAGTCGCTCCTGCGCGCGGTCGTCGATGAGGCCGGCCTCGCTGGAGTCCTTCACGATCTGCGCTATCTCGGCGTCCGAGTAGGAGGCGGCGACCTCCTCCCGGGCCTCCACCCGCAGCAGCTTCAGCAGCGTGTTGGCGAAGGTGTTGACCGTGAAGATCACCGGCCGCAGCGCCCGGGAGAGGGCCACCAGGGGCGGACCCAGCGCCAGGGCGCTGCGCACCGGCTCGGCGAGCGCGATGTTCTTCGGCACCATCTCGCCGAGCAGCATGTGCAGATACGTCGCCAGGGCCAGCGCGATGACGAAGGACACCGCGTGCCCAGCGCCCTCGGGCACGCCCACCGCGTGGAACACCGGCTCCAGCAGGTGCGCGATCGCCGGCTCGGCGACCACACCCAGCACCAGCGTGCACAGCGTGATACCGAGCTGTGCGGCCGCCATCAGCGCGGACACGTGCTCCAGCCCCCACAGCACGCTCTTGGCCCGCCGGTCGCCCTGGTCGGCGTAGGGCTCGATCTGGCTACGGCGCACGGAGATCAGCGCGAACTCGGCGCCGACGAAGAAGGCGTTGACGACGAGCGTCGCCAGGCCGATCAGCAACTGGACGGCGGTCACAGCTCCGCCCCCTTCTCGTCCTTCTCGTCCTTCTCGTCGGGCTTCTCGTCGTCGAGGGGCGCGCACAGCCGCACGCGGGCCGCCCGGCGGCCCGTGGCGTCCATGACCTCCATCCGCCAGCCGGCGACCTCGAGGGTGTCACCGGTGGCCGGTATCCGGCCGAGCACCGTCGCCACCAGCCCGGCGAGCGTCTCGTACGGCCCTTCCGGCGCGCGCAGCCCGATGCGCTCGAGGTGGTCCACGCGGGCGGAACCGTCGGCCGAGTACAGGGCGTGACCGGACTCGTCCGTGCCGGCCGGGGCGAGGTCCGGCAGCTCGTGCGGGTCGTGCTCGTCGCGCACCTCGCCGACGACCTCCTCGACGATGTCCTCCAGGGTGGCCACACCGGCCGTGCCGCCGTACTCGTCGATCACGACGGCCATGGTGCGCTTGCCGGACAGCCGGTCCAGCAGCCGGTCGACCGTGAGGGTCTCGGGCACCATCAACGGCTCGCGCATCAGCTCGGAGACGAAGATCCGGGTCCGGCGCTCGGCCGGCACCGCCAGCACGTCCTTCACGTGCGCGGTCCCGACGACCGAGTCGAGGGTGCCGCGGTAGACGGGGAAACGGGACAGCCCGGTCGCCCGGGTCGCGTTCGCCACGTCCTCCAGGGTGGCCTGCACGTCCAGCGCGACGACCTGGACCCGGGGCGTCATCACGTTCTCGGCGGTCAGGTCGGCGAGATTCAGGGTCCGTACGAAGAGCTCGGCGGTGTCGGCCTCCAGCGCGCCCTCCTTGGCGGAGTGCCGGGCGAGCGCGGCCAGCTCCTGCGGCCCGCGCGCCGAGGCCAGCTCCTCGGCGGGCTCGACACCGATCCGCCGCACGACCCGGTTGGCCGTGTTGTTGAGGTGCGTGATGAAGGGCCGGAACGCGGCGCTGAACCAGCGCTGCGCGTTGCCCACGGTCTTGGCGACGGTCAGCGGCGAGGAGATCGCCCAGTTCTTCGGCACGAGTTCACCGACGACCATCAGGAAGACCGTCGACAGCGCCGTGCCGAGCACCAGCGCGAGGCTGTGCGAGGCCGAACGCGAGACGCCGAGGTCCTCCAGCGGCCCGGCGATGAGCGCGGCGATCGACGGCTCGGCGAGCATGCCGACGACCAGGTTCGTGACGGTGATGCCGAGCTGCGCCCCGGAGAGCTGGAACGTCAGGTTCCGTACGGCTTTCAGCGCGCCCTGGGCGCCCCGCTCCCCGCGCTCCGCCGCCCGCTCCAGCTCGGCGCGCTCGACCGTGGTGAGGGAGAACTCGGCCGCCACGAAGGCACCGCAGGCGAGCGAGAGCAGGATCGCCGCCAGGAGGAGGAGCACTTCTGTCATCGGTTCACCCCCGTTCCATGGTTCTCCGGAACAGGGTGGAACGCGCGGTGTCGCGTACTGGGAGGCTCGCCCATGGGCGGACGCTCACAACCTTTCATGCAGAACCGAGTGGCCATCCAAGGGTAAAGGATGGGCAAAGTCCTCCGATCGGGTCACTCAGCCGGGGACGGGGGAGAGCCGGTAGGCGTCCCCGTCGACGACGACCCGGCCCGCGGTGGGCGGTGCGAAGTGCGTACCCAGGAGGAGCGTATGCGTACCGGCCAGCGAAGCCAGCAGCGTGCGGCGCGAAGCCTCGGACGCCGCCGGGTCGATGTCGACGCAGGCGCCGATGCCGGGGCGGGTGAGCTGGACGGGGTGATGGACGCAGTCGCCGGTGATCAGCGCCGTGTGCCCACGGCTGGTCAGTTCCACGGCGAGGTGGCCCGGGGTGTGTCCGGGGGTCGGGACCAGACGCACGCCCGCGACGGCATCGACGCCCTCGGCGGGGACGTCGACGAGGTCGAGCAGCCCCGCTTCCTCCACCGGGATCACGGAGTCCTGGAACATCTGTCGGCGTGCCTCGTCCATGGCGTGGCCGGCCCAGAACTCCCGCTCGGCACGTGAGGTCAGATATCGGGCGTTCGGGAAGGTGGGGACCCACGCGCCGTTCTCCTTCCGGGTGTTCCAGCCGACGTGGTCCGCGTGCAGGTGGGTGAGGATCACCAGGTCGACCGAGTCCGCGGGGAACCCGGCGGCGGTGAGGCGCTGGAGGTAGTCGGTGTCCAGATCGTGCCAGGCGGGGTTGGCCCGCTCCTTGCCGTTGCCGATGCCGGTGTCCACCAGGACCCGTAGCCCGCCGGTGGTGAACGCGAAGCTGTGGCTGTCGATGCGCAGGACGCCCTCGTCGTCGGCGAAGTGGGGCCGCAGCCAGTCCTGCCCGGCGACGACGTCCGGAGTGGCACCGGGCAGCAGCCAGCGTCCGGTGGTGGGCGGCAGGGGGATCTCGTCGATGCGGTGGACCGTGATGTCGCCCACGGTCCAGGAAGCGAGTGTGGTCATTGATCCTCTTCCAGACTCTTAAAGCAATCCGTTTGCGTTTAGTCGACCGTAGGTCTTACGGTCACCTAAACGCAAACAGTTGGCTTTTAGGGAGGGTTCATGTCCGCCACCGGACTCACGCCACGGGAAGCGGCCCGCTGGGCCGGCCGTGCGGGGCTCGTACTGCCCGCCGGCCGCCACGCCGCGGTCGCGGCGACCGCCGACCACATCCACTCCGTCGTCGCGGTCCTGCGGGAGCTGGACTTCGGTGACACCCCGCCCGCCCCCGCCTACCGCGCGGCAACGGCGAAGGAGACGCGCGATGCGGCCCAGTGAGCTGACCCTGAGTGCCGCCGCCGACGCGATCCGGGCGCGGCAGCTGTCCCCCGTCGAGCTGACGGACTCCGTGCTGGAGCGTGTCGATCAAGTGGAACCACGCCTCGGGGCCTACGTCACCGTCCGGGCCGAGCAGGCCCGCCGGGCCGCGCGCGAAGCCGAGGACGACATCGCCGCCGGCCGTTACCGTGGCCCGCTGCACGGCATCCCGATGGGCCTGAAGGACCTGATCGACGTCGCCGGAGTGGCGACGTCGGCCGGTTCGCGGGTCAGGTCCGGCCATCGCGCCCGGGCCGACAGCACGGTCGCCGCCCGCCTGGTGTCGGCCGGAGCCGTCCTGGTCGGCAAGACCCACACCCACGAGTTCGCCTACGGGCTCACCACCCCGCAGACCCGCAACGCCTGGGACCCCCGCCGGATCGCCGGTGGCTCCAGCGGCGGATCGGCCGTGGCCGTCGCCACGGGCACCGCCACCTTCGCCCTGGGCACCGACACCGGAGGATCCGTCCGGGTGCCCGCAGCGCTCAACGGCGTCGTCGGCCTCAAACCGACCTACGGCCTCGTGCCCCGCGACGGCGTCACGTCCCTGTCCTGGTCGCTGGACCACGTCGGCCCGGTCACCCGCACCGTCGAGGACGCGGCCCTCGTCCTCGACGCCGTGGCCGGTCACGGCCCGCGCGACCCCGCCTCCGTGACCCCACCCCCGGCGCACTACCGGCCGGGCCCGGACCCGGACCTGACCGGACTGCGCATCGGTGTGCCGCGCACGTACTACTTCGACCATGTCGATACGGAGGTGGAGGCCGCCGTCCGGCGCGCGACCGGCCGGCTCGAGGAGCTCGGCGCCCGCCTCGTCGAGGTCGGGATCCCCATGACCCGCTATGTCCAGGCCACCCAGTGGGGCCTGATGGTGCCCGAGGCCACCGCCTACCACGAGGGCACTCTGCGTACCGTCCCCGAGCTCTATCAGGCGGACGTCCGGATCCTTCTCGAAGCCGGCGAACTGATGACCGCGGGGGACTATCTGCGCGCCCAGCGTTCCCGGGCGCTCATGCGGCAGGGGTGGGAGGACCTGCTGCGGGAGGTCGATCTGATCGTTGCGCCGAGTGTCCCGGCCACCGCCGTCGAGGCCGGGCAGGAGACCATCACCTGGCCCGACGGCACCGTCGAGGGCGTCGCCGACGCCTATGTGCGGCTCTCCGCTCCCGCCAACATCACCGGGATGCCCTCACTGTCCGTACCGGTCGGCCACGACACGGCGGGTCTGCCGATCGGTATGCAGCTCCTCGGGAAGCCGCTCGGGGAGAGCCTGCTGCTGCGGGTCGGCCACGCCTACGAAATGACACGGCCCACCCCGGAGCTCGCCCCCGAACCGATCACCACGGCGGCTCGTTAGACGCAACGATTTCGCTTTAAGGTGGGTGCCATGAGCAGGCAGATGGTGCGCCCCGGTGGACGCAGCGCCCGGGTCCAGGCGTCAGTGCACGCAGCCGTGCGCGAACTGGCCTCGGAGGTCGGCCGGGACGCCCTCACCGTGCCGTTGGTCGCCCAGCGCGCGGGCGTGACGCCGTCCACGGTCTACCGCCGCTGGGGGGATCTGCAGGAACTGCTGTCGGACGTGGCGGTGGAGCGGCTGCGGCCCGACACCGCGCCCCGGGACCACGGCGCCCTGGCGTCCGACCTCACGGCCTGGGCCGAGCAGTTCCTCGACGAGATGGCCTCGCCCACCGGCCGCGCCTACATACGGGACGCCCTGCTCGGCGACCCGGACGGTGGCAACGCCGGCCAGTGCTCGGCTTACGCCGCCGAGCAGATCGGCGTCGTCCTCGGCCGCGCGAGCGAGCGCGGGGAGCCGGTACCCGACGTCGAGACGGTCATCGACCGGGTCGTCGCGCCCATGATGTACCGCATCCTCTTCCGCCCCGACGGCCTCGACGCCTCCTACGCCCGCCGGCTCGTGGCCGGGGTCCTCGCCCCGGCCGGCGCGCCTAGTACTCGGTGAGGGGCTTCACCCAGCGTCGCCACTGCTCCTCGGGGGCGTAACCGGCGGCACCCCACGCGTGGTGCGCGGTCTCGTTGTGCGTGAGCACCATCGCGTCCGCGCGCCGCCCGCCGAGCCGCACGAACCGCTCCTCGGCCGCGGCCAGCAGTGCGGACGCGATGCCCTGGCGGCGCCGGTCGGGATGCACGGCCAGCCGGTACAGATGGCAGCGCCAGCCGTCGAAGCCGGCGATCACCGTGCCGACCAGCTCGCCGCCCAGCTCGGCCAGGATCAGTGCCTCGGGGTCGCGTGCGACCAGCCGCTCCACGCCGCTCCGGTCGTCGCTGATGCTCGTGCCCTCGGCGGCCACCTTCCAGAAGGCCAGCACGGTGTCGAGGTCCTCGGGCGTCGCGGCCCGGATACGCAGCTCGGTCATGAGTTGATCACATCACGCTCCGCGAGCCGTGATGCTCCATTTCCAGGATGCGGACGTCAGAGCCCTCGCACCCGCTCCATGACCGGTGCGAACGCCTCCATGTAGGGCTCCAGGACGGTCAGGTACGTAAAGCCGTAGCGCTCCCGTCGGGCCAGGACCTGCTCCGTGAGCTCGTCCGGAGTGCCGACGAGGGAGACGGGGAGCTCCAGTACCTGATCCGCTGTCAGGCCGGGGAAGTGTTCGAGGAACGGCTGGACGGCCGCCTGGCGGTCCTCGGTGCCGATCACCATCTGGATGAGCAGGTTCAGCTCGGGCGGCTCCTCGCGGTGCTCCGCGAACTTCAGATACCGCGCGACGCGTTCCTCCAGCTCGTCCGCGGTGATCGGCGTCAACCGCCCGTCGGTGCTGCCAGGTGCCGTACGCGCCCCGGTGAACGCCGCGATGTCGGCGTGCTCGGCGCTCAGCCGGAGCATCCGGTCGCCGTTCCCGCCGATCAGCAGGGGCACCCGGGGCCGCTGCGCCGCCTGCGGCCGGTACTCCTCGGAGCCCAGCAGCCGTTCCAGCTCTTCGACCGTCCGCCGCAGATGGTCGACCCGCTCGCCCGGCGCGCCGAACGGCAGCCCGGCCGCCTCGTGTTCCCCCCGGGCGTAGCCGGTGCCGAGGCCGAGTTCCAGGCGTCCGCCCGTCAGCGCGTCCGTCGTCGCCACCTCGCGGGCCAGCAGCGCCGGGTTCCAGAAGCCCGCGTTGAGCGTGAACGTACCGAGCCTCGGGCGCCGGGTGGCCTCGGCCGCCGCCACCAGCGAGGGGAACGGCGCCGGCATGCCGAGATGGTCGGGGACGAGGATCACGTCGTAGCCGAGTTCCTCGGCCCGGCGGCACTTGGCGCGCCACTCGTCGGCGGACGCGGATTCGAGCAGGTTGACGCCGAAGCGGAACGGACGCGACATGAACTCTCCTCATGCAGAGCTGACTTGAGTGCCCGTCGCGATTCCATCACTCGTGCGCGATGGCCGCCAGTACGTTCATGCGGGATGCACGCAACGCCGGAAGCAGCGCCGCCACGACTCCCACCACCGCCGAGCCGATCACCACCGCGACGACCGTGCCCCACGGGATCGCGAGGGCCCCCATGTCCTGGAGCGCCAGCACCTGCTGAGTGCACACGCCCCACACCAGCCCCAGCGCGAGCCCCAGAACCGCGCCGAACACGGCGATCACCACCGACTCCAGCCGGATCATCCGCCGCAGCTGACGGCGCGCCAGCCCGATCGCCCGCAGCAGCCCGATCTCCCGGGTGCGTTCGACGACCGACAGCGCGAGGGTGTTGACCACCCCCAGTACCGCGATGATGATCGCCAGCCCCAGCAGCGCGTACACGAGGTAGAGCAGGACGGCGATCTGGTCGTGGACCAGCTCCTTGTAGTCGGCCAGGTCCCGTACCTGCACCTGCGGATACGGGTCCAGGGTCTCCTCCAGGTTCGCGCGCAGGTCGTCGTCGCCCGTGCCCGGGGCGGCGTTGACGTACAGCGCGGAGTCCTGGCCGCCCGGCGCGTACCGCTCGAGGGTGGCGAGCCCGAAGTAGAGCCCGCCCTGAGTGCCGAAGCCCTCGGCGGAGTCCTGGTCGGTGAGGGCGCCGACCGTCAGCTCGGCCTGGCGTCCGCCCTGGAACTCCACCGGGATCGTGCCGCCGACCCGCACGTCGTGGTCGCGGGCGAAGTCCCGGTCCATGGCGAGCCGGCCGTCCGCCAGGGCCGCCGCCGTGTTCCCCCGCGCGTACGTGATGTTGGCGACCTCGTCGAGCCGCGCATCGTAGCCCGCGGCCGTCGTCTCCACGCGGTCACCGTCCGGGAGCCGCACGGCGACCGGCGCGAACCGCCCCCGCACGACCAGGCCCACGCCCTCGGTGTCGCGTACCTCGTCGGTGACCTCCCGTGGGAACGGCAGGAAGTTGCCGTTCTGGATCACGAAGTCGGCGCCCAGCGTCTTGTCGATCTGCTGGTCGAACGACCTTGTCATCGAGGCGCTCGCCACCGACATCCCGACGACCAGGGCGATCCCCACCATCAGGGCCGCCGCGGTGGCCCCCGTACGGCGGGGGTTGCGCAGGGCGTTGCGCTGGCTCATCCGGCCGATCGGCCCGAACACCGCGGGGAACGCCGCCCCGAGCACGCGGATCACGGGCCGCACCAGCAGCGGCCCGGCGATCACGGTCGCGATCAGGGTGAGCACCACCCCGAGCCCCAGCAGGGACGCCGCCGACGACGTCTGCCCGGACACCGCACAGCCCACGAGGGCCGCCGCACCGGCCGCTCCGACGACCGCACCCGCCACCGCCCGCGTCCGCAGCGGCCGGCCGACCCCGGCGACCTCGGCGTCCGCGAGCGCGGCCATCGGCGACACGCCCGCGGCCCGCCGCGCCGGCAGATACGCGGCGACGAAGGTGACACCGAGACCGACGACGTACGCCGCGACCGGTGTCGCCCAGCCGATGGCCATCTCGTCCGCGTCGATGTTCATGCCGACCAGGCCCATCAGCTCGATGAGCCCCGCCGCGAGCCCGATGCCCGTGGCGAGCCCCAGCGTCGAGCCGACCAGACCGAGCAGGACCGCCTCGGTGAGCACCGAGCGGCGGACCTGGCGCTGGTCGGCACCCAGCGCACGCAGCAGGCCGAGCTCCCGGGTGCGCTGCGCGATGAGCATGGAGAAGGTGTTGACGATCAGGAACACGCCCACCAGCACGGCGATCCCGGCGAAGCCGACCATCACGTACTTGATGACGTCCAGGAATCCGCCCAGTCGCTCGACGTCCGACTCGGCCTGCTCGTCGGCGGTCCTGTAGTCATAGATGTGCGCGCCGAGCGCGGCGGCCACGCGCTGCTTGATCTGCTGGTCGCTGACTCCCTCGGCGGCGTCGGCCGCGATGCCGGTCGCCGCCCGCGGGTCGCCCAGCAGCTTCGTCCGAGCGGTGGGGCCGTCGAAGAAGACCCGGGCGGAGCCGGGGTTGGTGGTGGTGAAGGTGACGATGCCGACGACCCGGACCTGGAACGACCCGGGCGGCGCGATCACGGTGAGGGTGTCACCGATGCGCACGTCCGCCCGGCCGGCGGTCTCCGAGTCGAGCAGCGCCTGGTCCGGTCCGCGCGGGGCGTGGCCGGAGGTCAGCTCCACCGGGCTGCGTCCGCTCGGGTTCCAGGCGGTGCCGAGCGTGGGGGCGCCGGTGGTCGGGCCGACCGGCTCGTTGTCCTCGTCGACGACGGTGAGGCCGTCCACGTCCACCTCGGCGCGTGCCGCCGCCACCCCGTCGACCTGCCGCACCCGCTCGGCGAGCGCGGCCGGCAGGGTCGCCGTCCGTCCCGAGGGCACCGCCTCGTCGAGGCCCTCCTTGGGGCTGACGGTGACGTCGGCCGCGGTGGAGGCGAACAGCCGGTCGAAGGTGCGGCTGACGGTGTCCGAGAAGATCAGGCTGCCCGTGACGAACGCGACGGACAGCAGGACGGCGAGCGCCGAGAGGAGCAGCCGCCCCTTGTGTGCCAGGAAGGTCCTCAGGGTCGCCTTGAGCACGGGGTCAGCTCTCCCCGGGCGACGCGGGCGTGTCCTCGGACCGGCTGCGGATCACGTCGAAGCGCTTCATGCGTTCCAGCACGGCCTCCGCCGTCGGCTGCCGCATCTCGTCGACGATGCGGCCGTCCCCGAGGAAGAGCACCAGGTCCGAGTGGGTGGCGGCACCCGGGTCATGGGTGACCATGACAACGGTCTGGCCGAGCCGGTCCACCGCCTCGCGCAGGAAGCCGAGCACCTCCAGACCCGCCCGGGAGTCGAGGTTGCCGGTCGGCTCGTCCGCGAAGATCAGCTCGGGCCGGGAGGCCAGCGCCCGGGCGCAGGCCACCCGCTGCTGCTGTCCGCCGGAGAGCTGCGACGGCCGGTGCCGGAGCCGGTCCCGCAGGCCCAGCGTGTCGATGACCTGGTCCAGCCACTTCTCGTCGGGCCTGTGGCCCGCGATGTCCATGGGCAGGGTGATGTTCTCCAGCGCGTTCAGGGTCGGGATGAGGTTGAACGACTGGAACATGAACCCGATCCGGTCGCGGCGCAGCCGTGTCAGCTCGCGGTCCCTCAGCCCCGTGATCTCGGTGTCGCCGAGCCACACCTGACCGGCCGAGACGGTGTCGAGCCCCGCCAGGCAGTGCATCAGCGTGGACTTCCCGGACCCCGACGGCCCCATCACCGCGGTGAACCGGCCGCGGACGACGTCCACGTCCACCGAGTCCAGCGCCAGCACGGTCGTCTCGCCCGAACCGTACGCCTTGGTCAGCCCGCGGGCCCGGGCCGCGATGCCGTCGGCCGGCGCGAGGCCGGGGGCGTGCTGCGCAGCAGGTGTGGACAAGGCCGCCTCCTCCTGGTGGACGTCAGGACTTCCTCGCCTGGCCCGAGGGTAATGTGACCCGGCCCACACTCGGTATCCTCCGCGAGTCGGAGCCGCCGCCTTGCCGGTGCTAGCGCCTCCGCGCTAGCTTCTGGGTATGGCGAAGACCCAGCTGAACGTGCGAGTCGACGAGGGCACCGCCCGAGCCGCCCGCGAACGCGCCCTGGCCCGCGGCATGAGCGTCAACCGCTACATCGAGGAGCTGGTCAGACAGGACACCGGCGAGGTGGGCCACACCTTCGTGGAGGCCGCCGCCGACTTCATGAAGCAGTACGAGTCCGTCTTCGCCGAGGAATTCGGCGCTGACCGCGAAGGCACCCGCGAAGGTCGTCACTGATCCCTTGAACAACCTCGAAATCGACCTCGCCTGGCTGCTGATGCTCGCCGAGCAGAAGACCCCCGGAGACCCCCAGGTCACCGACTGGGGAGCCCTGGTCGCCGCCGTCGCCCGCCACCAGGCCGAGATATTCGGCGTCCCCGTCTACGACAGCCCGCACGCCCGTGCCGCCGCGCTGCTCCAGCTCCTGATCCACGTCCCCGCGCTGGAACGCTCCAACGCCCTGTTCGCCTCCGCCGTCGCCTACGCGTACCTCGTCGCCGGCGGCGCCAAGGTCGTCACCTCACCCGAGCAGGTCCGCGACCTCGCCCGGCTGGTCA
This sequence comes from Streptomyces sp. NRRL S-455, assembly GCF_000717875.1. Taxonomy (GTDB): domain Bacteria; phylum Actinomycetota; class Actinomycetes; order Streptomycetales; family Streptomycetaceae; genus Streptomyces. The sequence goes on along the minus strand of NZ_JOCT01000001.1, from coordinate 437,594 downwards.
AGAGCGGTGAGGCGTCGGTGCGGGACATCGAGCAGGAGCTGCGCCAGTGGAGCCTGTGACTACCCGCTGATCCCCGGGCGCCACGCGGTGCCCAGCACGCAGTACGAAGCCGGCAGCACCGGCCCCTGCTCCGGCATCAGCACCCGGCGGTAGGGGCCGAGTTCGAAACCGGCGTCCCGCAGCGCCCGCACCGGCTCCCGCGACAGGTGGCAGCCGCCGCTCAGCACCGGCCACAGCGTCCGGTCCAGCGCGCGCTGGCTGAAGGTCATCACCCGGCCGCCGCCCCGGCCGTGCTCGAAGAACCGCACCTCACCACCCGGCCGCAGCACCCGCCGCAGCTCCCCGAGGGCCCGGGGCACGTCCCGCACACTGCACAGCACCAGGGACACCACCGCCGCGTCGAAGCCCTCGCTCTTGACCGGCAGCGCCTCAGCCACACCCGGCACCACGTCCACCGGCACCTCGGCGCGCAGAGCGGCCTCCACGGCCAGCTGCCGCAGTCGCCGCTCCGGTTCGATGGCCACGACCTCCGAGACGGCGCCCGGGTAGTGCCCGAAGTTCAGCCCGTTTCCCGCGCCGATCTCGATCACCCGACCGGACAGCCCGGCGAGCAGTCTCTCGCGGACCCGGTCCATGCCCATCCGGTTCTCGGCGGCCACGCTGACCCGGGCGTAGCAACGCGCGAACAGCGGATGACGCACGGCGTCCCGGGGCACCTTGCCGGAGCGGAGCGGCATGGGGACCTCCCTGGTGAGGTGGGCCTACCGGGAGTGTCCCCCGGACGAGTCCGGTCCATCCATGCCGCCTACCGCAGGAGTACGCGGCCCACCACCGGCAAGTGATCACTCCCGGTCTCGTCAAGCGCCGACACCTCCGACACCTCGACCCCCCTCCCCAGCACCTGGTCGATCCTCGCCACCGGCAGGGACGCGGGCCAGCTGAACGCGAACCCCGCGTCCGGCACGTCCAGTCGGGAGGTGAGCGGCGCGAGCCCCCGGTCCTGCACCGTGCCGTTGAGGTCGCCCACGACCAGCAGCCGGCCGGCCGGGTCGTCCGCGATCCGGGCCCCGAGCAGTGCGGCACTCTCGTCCCGGGCCGCCGAAGCCAGGCCTGTCGGGCCCAGACGGACCGACGGCAGATGCACCACGTACACGGCGATCTGCCCGCCGGGCGCGGACACCGTGGCCCGCAGCCCACGCTGCCAGCTCTCCGGGAAGCCCTCGGGCCGGATGTCCACCGCCCGCACGTCGGTGAGGGCGTGCGCCGACCAGAGCCCGACCGTGCCGTGAACCGCCCGGTACGGATACGAGCCGCCCAGGGCGGCCTGGTACACCGGCCGTGCCGCGGGCAGCAGTTCCTGCAAGGCCACCAGGTCCGCACGGGTGGCACGCAGAGCCCGCGCCGTGCCCTCGGGGTCGGCGTTGTCGTCGGCCACGTTGTGCTGGACGACGGTCAGGTCGTACGACTCCGGGGCCGGGGAGAACCACAGCCCGCCGAACATCCAGAGCCACACCGCCACCGGCGCCAGGCAGGCGAGCAGCCCCGTCTTCGACCGCTTGAGCACGGCGAGACAACCGAGGAGAGGCACACCCACGCCCAGCCACGGCAGGAACGTCTCCAGCAGACTGCCGAGACGCCCGACCCCGTTGGGCACGGCGGAGTGCAGGGACGACAGGCCGGCGACACCCAAGGCGCCCGCGACGAGCCAGGCGTCCGACGGGCGCCCGCCCCGCCGCTCTCCCCGGTCGTCCACGGGTGTCTAGCCGAGTTCCGCGGCCAGCAGCGCGGCCGTCCGGGCGACCAGCGCGTTGTCGGCCGGGGCGTCCTCCTCCGGCTGGGTCGTCAGAACGGACAGCACGATCGGCGTGCCGCCGGGAGGCCAGGTGATGCCGACGTCGTTGTTGCTGCCGTACTGTCCGCCGCCGGTCTTGTCGGCGAGCAGCCAGTCAGCGGGCAGGCCCTTGCGGAACCTTTCGACGCTGGTGGTGTTGCCCAGCAGCCAGTCCGTGAGCCGCCCGCGGTCCCGGGGCTCCAGCGCGGTGCCCAGCACGAGCCGGGCGTAGGTCGTGCCGATGGCGCGCGGGGAGGTCGTGTCGGTCACGCGCCACGGTTCCGCGGAGTTGAGCTCGGGCTCCCACCGGTCGAGCCGGGTGACGGGGTCACCGATCGAGCGGCAGAACCGCGTGACGGCGGTCGGCCCGCCCAGCTCCTCCAGGAGCAGGTTGCCCGCGGTGTTGTCGCTGAAGCGTATGGTCGCGTCGCACAGTTCGCCGATGGTCATGCCGGTCGCGACGTGATGCTTGGTGACCTCGGAGTACCCGGACTTGTCGACGTCGTCCTGGGTGAAGTACACGCGCCGGGCCAGGAACTCGCCGTCGCGGTCGAGGTCGCGCAGGACGGCCGCGGCGGCGAGCGTCTTGAACAACGAGGCCATCGGGAAGCGTTCGTCGGCCCGGTACGCCACCGTACGGCCCGTGCGCATGTCGCGGGCGTAGACGCCCAGCCGGGCGGTGTGCTCCTGTTCGAGCTCCCTCAGCCGCGCGGTGATGCCGCCGGTGCCGGATAAGGCGTGAGCCGGTGCGGCCGCCAGGGCGAGCACCGTGCCCGCGCCCAGCGCGAGTGCCGTACGGCGGGAGGGGCGGGGTCCGTTCGAGTGCAAGGTGGTCCCTTCGGAGAAGTGATCACGTACGTACTTCAACACGCGACCAGCCCCGACCCGGTTGCACCCCGCGACGCGGCAGTCTCAGTACACCGGCGGCGCCTCCCGCGCCTGGAACGCCCCGACGTCCCACGTACCGTCCAGGCGGGGCGCCAGCCAGTCGGGGGCCGACGCCCGGAAACCGGCGGGGGAGAGGGCTCCCGAACCGGCCGGGACCGCACCCAGCAGCGGCGCTCCGGCCACGTCCGGCAGGTCCGCCAGATTGCAGCGCGCGGCGAGATCCGGCGCGGCGGGCCAGCTCCCGATGACGATTCCCGCCAGGTCCAGCCCCCGGGAGCGCAGCTCGCGCGCCGTCAGTTCCGTCGTGTTGAGGGTGCCGAGCCCCGCCTGCGTCACGACCAGCACCGGCGCCGACAGCAGCCCGGCCGCGTCGGCCAGGGTGCCGCCGGCCGCGTCGAACCGCACGAGCAGCCCGCCCGCCCCTTCGACCAGCACCAGATCGTGCTCGGTGGCCAGCTTGGCCGCGGCCTCCGCGACCTCCTGCGGATGCACCGGGGCGAGCCCCGCCCGTCTAGCGGCCGTGGCCGGTGCCAACGGCTCCGGATAACGGGCCAGTTCGGCCGTGGTCAGCGCGCCCGCGAGCCGCGCGACCTCGGCGGCGTCCCCCGGCTCGTCCGGCCGCACGCCCGTCTGCGCGGCCTTCAGCACGGCCACCGAACGGCCCGCCGCCAGCGCCGTCGCCGCGACGGCGGCGGTCACGACCGTCTTGCCGACCTCCGTGCCCGTGCCCGTGATCACCAGTACCGGCATGTCATCCCTCCCGCGCCGCCGCGCACACCGCGCGCGCGATCCGCGCCACGTCCGCGTCGCCCGTCACGTACGGCGGCATGGTGTACACCAGATCCCGGAACGGCCGCAGCCACACGCCCTCGCGTACGGCCGCCCGAGTGGCCGCCTCCATGTCCACGGCGTGGTCCAGCTGCACGACCCCGATCGCGCCGAGCACCCGCACGTCCTTGACGCCCGGGAGTCCGGCGGCCGCCGCGAGCCCGTCCCGCAGCCCCGTCTCGATCCGCTTGACCTCCGCGAGCCAGTCCTGGCCGAGCAGCAGCTCGATGGAGGCGCAGGCCACCGCCGCGGCCAGTGGGTTGCCCATGAAGGTCGGCCCGTGCGCGAGCACCGGTACCTCGCCGCGCGAGATGCCGTCGGCCACCCGCGCGGTGCACAGCGTCGCGGCCATCGTCAGGTAACCACCGGTCAGCGCCTTGCCGACGCACATCACGTCCGGCGTCACGGCCGCGTGCTCCGCCGCGAACAGCGCGCCCGTCCGGCCGAAGCCGGTCGCGATCTCGTCGAAGACCAGCAGTACGTCGTGCGCGTCGCACGCCTCGCGCAGCACCCGCAGATACGCGGGGGAGTGGAACCGCATCCCGCCGGCGCCCTGCACCACCGGCTCGACGATCACCGCGGCCAGCTCGTCGGCGTGCCGCGCGATCAGTGTGCGCAGGTGCTCGGCGTATGTCTCGTCGTACTCGGCCGGTGGCGGGTCCGCGAACACCTGACGCTGCAGCACGCCGGTCCACAGCTCGTGCATCCCGCCCTCGGGATCGCACACCGACATCGGCTGCCAGGTGTCCCCGTGGTAGCCGCCGCGCCAGGTCAGCAGCCGCTGCTTGCCGGGGCGGCCCAGCGAGCGCCAGTACTGCAGGCACATCTTGACCGCGACCTCGACCGACACCGACCCGGAGTCGGCGAGGAACACGTGCTCGAGACCCTCCGGCGACATGTCGACAAGGAGCTTCGCCAGTCGGACGGCGGGCTCGTGGGTGAGCCCGCCGAACATCACATGGCTCATCCGCCCCAGCTGCCCGCGCGCGGCCTCGTTCAGCACCGGGTGGTTGTAGCCGTGGATCGCCGACCACCAGGACGACATGCCGTCGACCAGCTCACCCGGGCCGTCGGCGAGCTTCAGCCGCACCCCGCTCGCCGACTCCACCACGAGCGGCTCCTGCCGGCCGGGCATCGGTCCGTACGGGTGCCACACATGCCGCCGGTCCAGCTCCAGCAGCTCGGGCACCGTCAGCTCAGGCATTGGGCGCGAGGTCCGTCCCGGCGCCCCGACGGCGGACGGCGACCAGGTCGGTACGGGGCTCGGCGGCCTCACGGGGCTCGGAGACCTTCGCCCCGGCGCCGGAACCGCACACACCGCCACCCTCGGAACCGCACGCTCCGCCACCGTCGTGACACCCGCCGGCGGCGCGGTGCTCGGGCAGCGTCACCTGGTCGGTGCCCTCCACCTCGAACCCGGCGTCCGCGATCATCTCCAGGTCGGCCTTGCCCGCCTGGCCCTCACTGGTGAGGTAGTCCCCGAGGAAGATCGAGTTGGCCAGGTGCAGGGCGAGCGGCTGCAGGGTGCGCAGATGGACCTCGCGCCCGCCCGCGATGCGCACCTCGACGTCCGGGCAGACGAACCGCGTCATCGCGAGGATCCTGAGGCACCGCTGCGGGGTCAGGTTCCACTCCTTGGCGAGCGGGGTGCCCTCGAACGGGATCAGGAAGTTGACCGGAACGGAGTCCGGGTCCAGCTCGCGCAGCGAGAAGACGACGTCCACCAGGTCCTCGTCCGTCTCGCCCATACCGGCGATCAGCCCGGAGCAGGCGGACAGGCCCGCCGCGTGCGCCTTGTTCACCGTGTCGACACGGTCGGCGTACGTGTGCGTGGTGGTGATCTCGCCGTACGTCGCCTCGGACGTGTTGAGGTTGTGGTTGTAGGCGTCGGCGCCCGCCTCGCGCAGCCGCTCGGCCTGACCGTCGGAGAGCAGCCCGAGGCAGGCGCACACCTCGACGCCCTCGTTCTTCTCCTTGATGGTCCTGATCGTGTCGGAGACCCGGTCCACGTCCCGGTCGGTCGGGCCGCGCCCGCTGGCCACCAGGCACACCCGCTTGGCGCCCCCGGCCACGCCGGCCGCCGCCGCCTCCGAGGCCTGGTCGGGTTTGAGCCAGGTGTACTTCAGGATCCCGGCCTCGGAGCCCAGCCGCTGGGAACAGTACGAGCAGTCCTCCGGGCACAGGCCCGACTTCAGGTTGACGAGATAGTTGAGTTTCACCCGTCGGCCGAACCAGTGCCGACGCACCTTCCCGGCCGCGGCCACCACATCGAGCAGGTCGTCGTCGGACGTCGCCAGGACGGCGAGTGCCTCTTCGCGGGTCGGCAGCTCGCGCCGAAGCCCCTTGTCCACCAGCGTGTTCAGCAGGTCCATGAGAGCCGATCCTGTCCTACTCAGGCGCCCGCGGCCAAGGAGAGTTCGCACAACAGAGTCGCTTCGAGGTGTGGGTATTGCCACACACTGACCTGCTGGTGGTCCCGCTAGTGTCTGTGCACTGCCTACAAAATTCCCGGAGGACCACCCATGGCGTTCGGCTGGATCGACGAGCAGGCGGAACTGCGCCGCCGCGCCGGGCTCGTACGGACTCTGCGCCCCCGTCCGGCCGCATCGCCGCTCCTCGACCTGGCGAGCAACGACTACCTGGGTCTGGCCCGCCACCCCGAGGTCACCGAAGGGGCGGCCCGTGCCGCGCGGGAGTGGGGTGGCGGCTCGACCGGCTCCCGGCTCGTCACCGGCAGCACCGAACTGCACGCCGAACTGGAACGGGAGCTGGCCGATTTCTGCGGGTTCGAGGCGGCCCTCGTCTTCTCCTCCGGCTACGCGGCCAACCTCGCCGCGGTCACCGCGCTGGCCCCGCACGGCTCCCTGATCGTCTCCGACGCCGGCAACCACGCCTCGCTCATCGACGGCTGTCGGCTGGCGCGTGGCACGACCCAGGTCGTGACGCACGCGGAACCGGAGGCCGTGGGCAAGGCGCTGCGGACGCACGAGGGCGCGGCGATCACCGTGTCCGACACGGTCTTCTCGGTGGACGGCGACGCGGCGCCGCTCACCGCGCTCGCCCAGGCGTGCCGGGAGCACGGCGCCGGACTGGTGGTCGACGACGCCCACGGCCTGGGCGTACTCGGCGCCGGGGGTCGCGGCGCTCCGCACGCGGCGGGACTCGCGGGCGCCGGCGACGTCGTCGCGACGGTCACGCTGTCCAAGTCGCTCGGCAGCCAGGGAGGAGCCGTCCTCGGCCCCGCCCGGGTCGTCGAGCATCTGGTCAACGCGGCCCGGACGTTCATCTTCGACACGGGACTGGCCCCCGCCGCGGCGGGGGCGGCGCTGACGGCCCTGCGGATCCTGCGCCGCGAGCCGGAACGCGCGGCGCGGGCCCGCGCGGTGGCGGGCGAGTTGCACGCACACCTGACCGCCGCGGGGCTGGAAGCGGTACGTCCGGACGCCGCGGTGGTCTCGGTGCGGGCGCCCTCTCCCGAGGACGCCGTGCGCTGGGCGGCCGAGTGCCGCGCGGCGGGCCTGGCCGTGGGCTGTTTCCGTCCTCCCTCCGTGCCCGACGGCATCTCACGGCTCAGGCTGACCGCCCGCGCGGACTTGACCGGTCAGCAGATCGAACGCGCTGTACGGCTGATCGGCGAGACGCGGCCATGAGTCGGCGTGACACGGCTGTGCCTCGCACCAGGACGGACTGATCGAGTACGGCTCACCAGCGGTTCAGATACGGTCGACCGCGGCGGTGAACTCCGCCCAGCTCTCCGGCGAGAAGAGCAGTGCGGGCCCGGCCGGAGCCTTGGAGTCACGCACGGCGAGGAGTCCGGCCCAGGGCCGGGTGTCCGGACGCGCGGTCTCGACGCAGTTGTTAGCGCCGGTGCTGTAGCTGCTGCGCAACCACCGCACACAGCGCAGTTCGATGCTCGATGGGACATGACGAGGCAGTGCACGCATGGTGCCTCCTTACGCGCCGGTGGCTGTCCCGGCGATGAAATCCAACGAGTCCTCGGGCGAAAGGGCGTGGATCTGAAGAGCGTTGAAGGCCTCCGTGTAGACCCGGAGGTCTTCTTTCCGCTCAAGGTGGAGGCTACTCGTCAAGTGGTCGAGAACAACCACATCCAGATCAGAAGTGCGCGCAAATGAGAAAATAACAAAAGGGCCAGTGACGCCGATGTGCGCCCCGGCGACGAACGGCAGCACCTGGAGACGCACTTGGGGCAGGCGCGCCGCCTCGACCAGCCGTTCCAGCTGTCGCGCCATGACCCCGGGGCCGCCCACCTCCCGCCGCAGCACCGCCTCGTCAAGGACGGCGCTCAGCTCCAGCGGCGGATCCGCGCACAGGACGTCCTGCCGGGCCAGCCGCACCTCGACCAGCGTGTCCAGCCGGTCCTCCGACAGGCCCTCCACCGCCGCCTTCGTCACCGCGCGCGCGTACTCGGGGGTCTGGAGCAGCCCGGGAACGACCGTGGTCTCCAGGGTGCGCATCGCACTGGCCTGGGACTCCAGGCTGATGAAGTCCCGGTAGGTCGGCGGCAGTACCCCGCGATAGGCGTGCCACCAGTGGTGCCGGCCGCCACCGTCGTCCGACCCCGCCAGCACCAGCAGCAGCTCGCGGAGTTGGGAGTCCGCCACGCCGTAGGCGTCGAGCAGTAACCGCACATCGGCCGGTTTCGCCCCGCTCGTGCCGGTCTCGATCCGGCTGACCTTCGACTGGTGCCAGCCCACCAGCCGGGCCGCCTCACCACTGGTGAGCCCCACTGAGGTGCGCAGTGTGCGCAGTTCCGCGCCCAGCTTCCGGCGGCGCACCGCGGGACCGTGCTGCATGGGATTCTCCCTACTCCTCCCGAGCCACCCACATACGGTCTCGCGTCGCAGAGTTCACCGCTTTGAGCGACAGATATATGCATATCTTGGTGGATCGAAGCCCTTCACGGACGTTGTGGTGGCAGTCTGACGATGAAGCACCAGTCCGGGACCGTACTCGAACCATCCGCTCCGTGTCGGTCTGCGGTCCCGTGGGAAAGGGACGACGTCGCCATGGCAGACCATCTGGAAGCATCCGTCACTCTGCCGAGCGATCCCGCCTCGGTCTCCGCGGCACGCGCCTACGTGGTGGGGACGCTCGCGGAGTGGGGCCTGCCGGCGGACACGGATGCGTCAGACACCATCCGGCTCATCATCTCGGAACTCGCCACCAACGCCGTCCAGCACACCTTCGGCCAGTCACCCACCTTCAGGGTGGACATCGCACTCGACCGCGACGAACACCTGCACCTCGGTGTCACGGACAGCCACCCCCGGTTTCCCAGACGCCTCCCTGCCGCCGTGCAGCAGGACAACGGACGCGGGCTGGTCATCATCCGCTGGCTGACCGCGCAGTACGGCGGCAAGCTCAGGATCCGCCCCACCCGGGAGGGCGGCAAGACCATCCTCGTCGAACTCCCGTGGACCGTTCCGGCCCAGCCCGTGACGGCGGCGGGACTCCAGGAGCCGTAAGCCTCACCGGCGCACCGTCCCTGCACCGTCACCGGTGCCGCGCTGACGCTTCTCGGTTCGCCGTTGCTTCCCGAGGGGCCGAGGGCTGCCTGATGGTGCCGCGCAGCGGCGCGGGAACCCTGGCCGTGCCCCGGGGCGCCGGTTCCCCGGCGGAAGCCTCGTGGGCGTCGACGGCGCCGTTCGTCTCGTCGCGCATCCCCGCCCGCCGCACCAGCCGGGGGAGCAGCCCCCACAGGCCGACACAGACCAGGAAGGTCCCCGCGCCCGCGGCGAACCCGCCGGTCCGGCCGGTCGTCACATCCACCACCAGCAGCACGGAACCACTGAACGCGAACACCAGCACGATCAGCCCGGTGGTGGCCAGACGTGAGGAGACCTGCACGATGAGGGCCTTGGCGCCCTTCTGGAAGAGCGAGCGGTGCAGGGCGGCCGGCGCGGTGAACAGCGCCGCGGCCAGGACCGCCAGCAGCAGCGTGACGACGTAGAGGACACGCTGGAAGGAGTCCAGGGACCCGAAACGCGAGGTGAAGGCCAGCGACAGCAGGAAGGCGAAGAGGATCTGCACGCCGGTCTGGGTGACCCGGAGTTCCTGGAGCAGCTCGACGAAGTTGCGGTCGGCGCGCTGCAGCGGCGTCTCGCCACGGGCGGTGCAGGGACGGTGCTCGGCCATGCCGTACGGGTATCCACTTGGGCCGGTGTCACGCTCCGGCGTGCGGCGGCGCGTCAGGGACGCCGCCGCACGCCGGGAGGATCACTTCACGCGCCCGTACCAGACGCTCTTGGTCCAGATCTTCTGCAGCCGCACCACGTCCCCGCTCTTCGGGGCGTGCCAGAGCTTGTTCTTACCCGCGTAGATGCCGACGTGGTACACGTTGCGGCCCGAGTGGAAGAACACGAGGTCTCCCGCCTTGCGGCTCTTGGCGGAGATGTGGCGCGTCTTGTTGTACTGCTGGGCGGCCGTGCGGGGGAGTTTCTTGCCCGCCTTCTTGAACGAGTACAGCGTGAGACCGGAGCAGTCGAACCTGCTCGGTCCGGTGGCCCCGTACTTGTAGGGCGAACCCTTCTTGGAGGCCGCGACCTGGAGTGCCTTCGTCGCCGGTGTGGCTGCCGCCGCCTCCGAGGTGAGGCCGGGCGCCACTATCGACCCGCCCATGGCGGCGATGGTGAGGGCCGAGGCCGTACCGGCCCGGACCATGAGCGACGGGACACGATTGAGCGCAGTCATGCGCAACCCTTCGTCAGCCGCCTGTGAAGGATGACCTGTCGGATTCGGGCTGGCGAAGTTGCCCGGCCGCTGACGCGGCTTCACCCCAAGGGCTGCTCGGGTCCGGTCATGGTGTGACCGTCCCGGCGACCCGTCGTGCTTGGGTCCTCCACTCCTGCCGATCCACTCCTGTCGACCGGTCACCCGGGCGGCGGCAGGACTCGGCGTCCGCCCGGATCGCCCCGCCGCTGTGGCGGGGGCTTGTCGTCAGTCAGGGATCTTGACTCATGGATGTCCGGAAATCCCAACGGAACCTGGGATTTGTGTTGTTACTCACCACTCGCCCGTTCGGGTGGACACGTCTGTGTTCGAACCGCCGTCCACGGGCCCGCATGCCCTCGGACCAGGGATGGAATGTCCCGTTCCGCCCCCTGGCTACGCGCGTTGCGCAACCGGGCTGGTCCAAAAATTGGCGTCCCGTCTACTCCAGACAGAGGTACGTCGTTTGGTCCGTTTCGACTCAAGCCCGGATGCTCGTCGGCAGGGCGAGCGTCCGGGCTGACCGTTCGGCGTCAACTGACGGACTCGGGGGGCAGGGTGACGCGGGCCGTGCGCCGCTCGCCGTCCAGCACCCGCAGCGCCCTGGCGAGGGTGGCGGCGTGCAGTTCCGTCTCGCCTCGCTGGTGCATCAGGGTGAGTGCGTCACGCAGCGCGGTCGCCTTGCCGACCAGGGCCTGGGCGGCGCGCAGGCCACGGTAGGTGTCGCCGTCCAGGGCCGGGTTGATTCGGCCGAGCAGGTCGACGACGTCGAGGTAACGGTCGATCAACTCCGCCTCGGCGCGTGTCAGGGCGGGAAGTGGCGGCAGTTCGGGCGGAAGCACAGGCGGCTCACTCTCCGGTCGGCGGGGCCAGGGTGGCCTTGCGGGTGGGGACGATCCGGTCCACCAGGCCGTACTCCACCGCCTCCTGGGCGGTGAGGATCTTCTCGCGGTCGATGTCCGCGCTCACCTGCTCCCGGGTGCGGCCCGTGTGCCGCGCGAGCATCTCCTCCATGCGGGTCCGGACACGCGTCAACTCGTCGGCCTCGATCGCCAGATCGCTGGCCTGTCCGTGGACCGGCTCGGCCAGCGCGGGCTGATGGATCACCAGGCGCGCGTCCGGCAGCACGGAGCGTTTGCCGGGTGTGCCCGCCGCCAGTAGGACCGAGGCGGCCGCCCCGGCCTGGCCCAGGCAGATCGTCTCCACGTCGCAGTTGACGTACTGCATCGTGTCGTAGACGGCCGTCATCGCGTGGAAGGTGCCGCCCGGGGAGTTGATGTAGAGCGAGATGTCGCGGTCCGGGGCCTGGTGTTCGAGGTGCATGAACTGGGCCATCACGTCGTTCGCCGAGGTCTCGTCCACCGGCGTCCCGAGAAAGACGATCCGCTCCTCCAGGAGCTTCGAGTACGGATCCATCGTCCGCAGTCCGGAGCTCGTGCGTTCGGTGAACTCGGGCAGCACGTGGCGTGCGGACGGTCGGGTCATGGCGAACCCCTCCTTGCGAACGGAGCCGTCTCCGGCGACGACTGTCTCTGTAAAAAATGTACAGTACGTACGTGACGTTATGATGGGGTCATGGCCTACGAGATTCCGGTGACACAAGCCAGGGCTGAGCTCGCCGACCTGATCAACCGCGTGGTGTACGCAGGTGAACGCGTCGTCGTCACCCGGCACGGCAAGCCCCTCGTCGCCCTCGTCTCCGCCGATGACCTGCGGCGGCTCGAAGAGGCCCACGAGCTTGCGGAGCCATCGGCGGAGCAGGTGATCAGCGCGGTCTCCACGGTCCACGAAGCAGCGTCCGCTGCCGGCGAACGGCAGCGGTTCGGTATCGCGGCGGAGCACCGGGGGTCCGGCCCGGCATAGTTCCGGGAACAGACGGTTCCGTGCACCGCGGTCTTTCACCCATCAGCGGTCCGTCACGGATCACAGCTTGGTTTACGTGCCCGAAACGCGGTCCCACTAGCCTGCCGCTCCACGCCACCTGGCACTTTGCCCCGTGGCCGCGGCAACCGGGCCCCGCACGGTCCGGAGCGAGGACTGTGAGGTGGGACGTGCAGCTGACCCCGCACGAGCAAGAGCGACTGCTGATCCACGTGGCGGCCGACGTGGCCGAGAAGCGCAGGGCCCGGGGCCTCCGGCTCAACCACCCCGAGGCGGTCGCCCTCATCACGTCGCACATCCTCGAAGGCGCCCGTGACGGCCGGACGGTCGCCGACCTCATGTCCTCCGGACGCAAGCTTCTCACCAGGGACGACGTCATGGAGGGCGTCCCGGAGATGATCCACGACGTCCAGGTCGAGGCCACCTTCCCGGACGGCACCAAGCTCGTCACCGTCCACGAGCCGATCGTCTGAGAGAGGGACCTGATGATTCCCGGAGAAGTCCTCTTCGCGGACGAACCGATTGCCTACAACGAGGGCCGTGAGGTCACCGGGCTCACCGTCCTCAACACCGCCGACCGTCCCGTCCAGGTCGGCTCCCACTACCACTTCGCCGAGGCCAATCCCGGTCTGGAGTTCGACCGCGCGGCCGCGCGCGGCAAGCGGCTGAACGTCGCAGCGGGCACGGCCGTGCGCTTCGAACCCGGGATCCCGGTCGACGTCGAACTCGTTCCGCTCACCGGCGCCCGTGTCGTGCCCGGTCTGCGCGGGGAGACCGGAGGTGCCCTGGATGCCTGAGATCTCACGTGCCGCGTACGCCGACCTGTTCGGACCGACGACCGGTGACCGGATCCGGCTCGCCGACACCGATCTGCTGGTCGAGATCGAGGAGGACCGTTCCGGCGGTCCGGGGCGCGCCGGTGACGAGGCCGTGTTCGGTGGCGGCAAGGTCATCCGCGAATCCATGGGCCAGTCGCGGGCCACGCGCGCGCAGGGCACCCCCGACACCGTCATCACCGGCGCGGTGATCATCGATCACTGGGGCATCGTCAAGGCCGACGTCGGCGTCCGGGACGGCCGGATCACCGGCATCGGCAAGGCCGGCAACCCCGACACCATGGACGGAGTCCACCCCGACCTGGTCATCGGCCCGGAAACCGAGATCATCGCCGGCAACGGGCGGATCCTCACGGCCGGCGCGATCGACGCGCACGTCCACTTCATCTGCCCTCAGATCGCCGACGAGGCGCTGGCGTCGGGCATCACCACGCTCGTCGGCGGCGGTACGGGTCCGGCCGAGGGCTCCAAGGCCACCACCGTGACCCCCGGCCCCTGGCATCTCGCGCGGATGCTGGAGTCGATGGAGGCCCACCCGCTCAACATCGGCCTGCTCGGCAAGGGCAACACCGTCTCCCACGAGGCTATGCTGTCGCAGATCCGGGGCGGCGCGCTCGGGCTGAAACTGCACGAGGACTGGGGCTCGACCCCGGCCGTCATCGACGCCTCGCTGACCGTCGCCGAGCGGACCGGCATCCAGGTCGCCATCCACACGGACACCCTCAACGAGGCCGGGTTCGTCGGCGACACCCTGGCCGCCATCGCCGGGCGGGGCATCCACGCGTACCACACGGAGGGCGCGGGCGGCGGGCACGCGCCCGACATCATGACCGTGGTCTCCGAGTCGTACGTGCTGCCCAGCTCCACCAACCCCACCCGGCCGTTCACCGTCAACACCGCTGAGGAACACCTCGACATGCTGATGGTGTGCCACCACCTCAACCCGGCCGTGCCGGAGGACCTGGCGTTCGCCGAGTCCCGCATCCGGCCGTCCACCATCGGCGCCGAGGACGTGCTGCACGACCTAGGCGCGATCTCGATCATCAGCTCCGACTCGCAGGCCATGGGGCGCGTGGGCGAGGTCGTCATGCGGACCTGGCAGACCGCGCACGTGATGAAGCGGCGCCGAGGCGCGCTGCCCGGGGACGGGCGGGCCGACAACCACCGCGTACGCCGCTATGTCGCCAAGTACACGATCAACCCGGCGCTCGCCCAGGGCCTGGCCCGGGAGATCGGGTCGGTGGAGAGCGGCAAGCTGGCCGACCTGGTGCTGTGGGAGCCCGCGTTCTTCGGCGTCAAGCCGCAGCTGGTCATCAAGGGCGGCCAGATCGCCTACGCCCAGATGGGCGACGCGAACGCCTCGATCCCCACCCCGCAGCCGATCCTGCCGCGCCCGATGTACGGGGCGATCGGGCGGGCGCCGGCCGCCAACTCCCTCAACTTCGTCGCGCCCCTGGCCGTCGAGGACGGGCTTCCGGAGCGGTTGGGCCTCGGCAAGCGGTTCGTGGCGATCGAGTCGACGCGCGGAGTCACCAAGGCCGACATGCGGGAGAACGACGCGCGGCCCGAGGTGCGGGTCGATCCCGACAGCTTCGCCGTGCACATCGACGGGGAGCTGGTCGAGGCGGCCCCGGCGGCCGAACTGCCCATGGCCCAGCGGTACTTCCTTTTCTGAGGCGGCCTGATGTCACGTGCTGCGCTTCTCGTGCTGGCCGACGGCCGGTTTCCCGCCGGTGGCCATGCCCACTCCGGCGGGGCCGAGGCGGCCGTCAAGGCGGGACGGATCAGCGGGGCGGCGAGCCTGGAGGACTTCTGCCGGGGGCGGTTGCACACGTCGGGGCTGGTCGCGGCGGGCCTCGCGGCGGCTGCCGCGCTCGGGATCGATCCCGTCGCGCTCGACCGTGCCGCGGACGCCCGCACGCCCTCACCCGCGCTGCGGGTCGCCGCGCGAAAACTGGGGAGACAGCTGCTGCGCGCCGCCCGTGCGACCTGGCCGTCCGCCGAACTGGACGCGCTGGGGCGGGAGTTCCCCAAGGGGGCCCATCAGCCGGTGGTGCTCGGGCTGGCGGCGCGGGCGGCGGGGCTCGGGCCGGTCGACGCGGCGTACTGCGCCGCGTACGAGAACGTGAGCGGACCGGCCACGGCGACCGTGCGGCTGCTGAGTCTGGACCCCTTCGACGCGACGGCGGTCCTGGCCCGGCTGGCGCCGGAGGTGGACCGCGTCGTGGACCGGGCGGTGGAGGCGGCGCGACGGGCGGTCGACGACGGGGCCGACGCGTTGCCCGCGGCGTCGGCGCCGCTGCTGGAGATCGGAGCGGAGGTGCATGCGGCCTGGGCGGTACGGCTGTTCGCGTCGTAGCCGCCTCCTGAACGCCGCGCAGACCGACCCCACAAGGGGCGCGGGGAACTGCGCGGTCAGCTCCCACTCACCCGCACCCCGACCAGCGCCCGCCCCCTGAACCGGCCGTCCGCAAAGCCGGGCCCGCCTTACCAGGAGCCGTATATGCACCTCGACCACACCCACGCAGGCCCCACCGCCGTGAGCGCCGACGCGCACCGCCCCGACGGCTCCCGCCGTGCCCTGCGGATCGGGCTCGGCGGACCCGTCGGGTCCGGGAAGACCGCCACCGTCGCGGCGCTCTGCCGGGCTCTGCGGGACGAGCTGTCCCTCGCGGTCGTCACCAACGACATCTACACCCGGGAGGACGCCGAGTTCCTGCTCAGGGAGGCCGTGCTGCCGCCCGAGCGGATCACCGCCGTGGAGACCGGGGCCTGCCCGCACACCGCGATCCGTGACGACATCTCCGCGAACCTGGAAGCGGTGGAGGACCTGGAGGACGCCGTCGGACCACTGGACCTGGTCCTCGTGGAGTCCGGTGGCGACAACCTCACCGCGACCTTCTCCAAGGGGCTGGTCGACGGTCAGATCTTCGTGATCGACGTGGCGGGGGGTGACGACATCCCGCGCAAGGGCGGACCGGGCGTGACCACCGCCGACCTCCTCGTCGTCAACAAGACCGATCTCGCACCGTACGTCGGCTCCGACCTCGCGCGGATGGCGGCCGACGCCAAGGCGCAGCGGGCCGAACTGCCCGTCGTCTTCCAGTCGCTGCGGAGCGAGGCCGGGGTGACGGACGTCGCCGCGTGGGTGCGTGACCGGCTGGCCGCGTGGGCGGCACGGGCGTGAACGGCGCGGGGGTGCGGTCCGTCGCGAGGATCGTCGCCCGGGACGACGGCCGCGGCGGGACCGCCTTGCCCGTGCTGGAGAGCGACGGGCCCCTGGCGCTGCGGCGCACCCGGGGGAGTGGTGCCGGGGCGCGGGTCATGCTGGTCGGCGCGATGAGCGGTCCGCTCGGTGGTGACCACTTCACCGTGGAGGCCCGGGTCGAGGAGGGAGCACGGCTCTCCGTCGGGTCGGCCGCCGCCACGATCGCCCTGCCGGGCCAGGCCAAGGGCGAGGCCCGTTACGACGTCCGGCTCGGTGTGGCGGACCACGCCGAACTGCGCTGGGCACCGGAGCAGTTGATCTCCGCGCAGGGCAGCGACCTGTACGTCACGACCCGCGTCGACCTCGCTCCGGCGGCCCGGCTCGTGCTGCGCGAGGAGCAGGTGCTCGGGCGGGCCGGAGAGGAACCCGGGCGGCTGACGAGCCGTCTGACCGTGCGGGTCGACGAGCGGGTCGTGCTCGACCAGGAACTGGCCTGTGGCCCCGGCACACCGGGGGGCTGGGACGGGCCCGCCGTGCTCGCCGGACACCGCGCGGTCGGTCAGCTGGTGGTGGTGCGGCCGGAGTTCGCCACCGAACCGATGACGGCCCGGGTGGTCGGGGAAGGGGCCTCGGTCGTTCCGCTCGCCGGTCCCGCCGCGCTGGTGACCGCCGTGGCGCCGGACGCGCTGCGCCTGCGCCGGGTGCTCGACGAAGCATTGGCCTCCCTGCGCTGACCGTCCGCGGAGCAGTCCCGTCCATGCCGCGGACCAGGCGTCCTCCGCCGCGCGGTCGAAGAGGTCCGGGAAGGCCCGGGCGAGGAGCGGGAACGCCGCCAGGCGAGTACAGCTCCTCAGACGCAGGCGTCAGACGGCATGCCACAGACCGCAGGCCTCAACGGAGCGGCAACCGCGGGAACTTGCGTTCCTTGGTGGCGGCGTCCGCGGCCTTCACGACGGCCGCGTACTCGTCGACGTACTCCTGCTCGGACAGGGAGAGGACCGCGTACATGATCTCGTCGGTGACGGCGCGCAGGATGGTCTTCTCGTTCTCCATGCCGGCGTAACGGGAGAAGTCGAGGGGCTTGCCGAAGCGGATCACGACCGGGTGGATGTTGGGGATGACCTTGCCGGGGGGCTGGGCCTCGAAGGTGCCGATCATCGCGCAGGGGATGACCGGGACACCGGCCTTCAGGGCCATCACCGCGACACCGACCTTGCCCTTGTAGAGCCGGCCGTCGTGCGAGCGGGTGCCCTCGGGGTAGATGCCGAGCAACTCGCCCTTGCTCAGCACGCCGAGGCCCTCCCGGATCGCGGCCTGCCCCGCGTCCTTGCCGGAGCGGTCGACCGGGATCTGCCCCGCGCTGCGGAAGAAGAAGGCCGTCAGCCGGCCCTTGACGCCCGGGCCTGTGAAGTACTCGGCCTTCGCCAGGAAGGTGATGCGCCGCTTGAGGATCGCGGGCATCAGGAAGTGGTCCGAGAACGACAGGTGGTTGCCCGCGATGATGGCGGCACCCTCCGACGGCACGTGCTCCAGGCCTTCTGTCCGCGGCCGGAAGACCAGTCTCAGCAGCGGACCCAGCAGCACATATTTCAGCAGGTAGTAGAACAAAGCGGGCGCTCCTCGACTCTCGCGGGGGACTCGACGCCGCGTTCCAGCAGGTCAACCGGCATGTTGTGGGGTGCCAGTGTAGGTGCAGCGCGGCCACGGGGCACCTCGTGCGGCGAGACCGCGCCGATCCTTCACCGTTTGACTAACGGTCAGTCAGGTGAGTGTGTCCGGCGGTGCCCATGTGGCTGGAGAGGGCCGCGGGGCGGGCGCCCGGCCGGCCGCTGGTTCCCGCCGCCCTGCCGAGTAGTCTGCGAAGCATGCGGATCTCTGTTTCCTCGGACATGGACGAGCCCGTCGCCCGCTCCCTGGTGGCCGCACTGCGCGACCGGGGGCACGAGGTGCGCCCGCACGGCGCGCTGCGTCCCGGGGGCGACGCGCAGTGGGCGGTGTGCTCCGAGGCCGCGGCCCGTGAGGTCGCCGACGGGACGGCCGACCAGGCCGTGGTGTGCTGCTGGACCGGCACGGGCGCCTCCATCGCCGCGAACAAGGTGCCGGGCGTCCGGGCCGCCCTGTGCACGGACGCCTACACGGCCGACGGGGCGCGCCGCTGGAACGACGCCAACGTCCTCGCGCTCAGCCTGCGGCTGACGTCCGAGCCGTTGCTGACGGAGATCCTCGACGCGTGGTTCGCGGGCAAGCCCAGCGGGGACGCCGAGGACCGGCAGAACGTGGACCGCATCCGGCTGCTCGATCACGGAAAGACCCGTCTGTAGCGCATCCGCACAGCTCACAGCCGCACGATGATCAGCGCGGTGTCGTCGGTCGCGCCGCCGGGCGGCAGCAGTTCCAGCAGGACGCTGTCGGCGAGGGCCTCGGGATCCTGGTCCCGGTTCCGGTACAGCGAGTCCGCCAGGCGCGCCAGACCGGTGTCGATGTCCTCGCCGCGCCGCTCGATCAGGCCGTCGGTGTAGAGCACGAGCGTGGCGCCCGGTTCGAACGTCGTTTCGGCCTGGGGTCTGGGAACGGGGTCGGGGCGGGCGTCGAGCGGCGTGTCCGTGGCACCGTCGAGGAACTCCGCACGGCCGTCCGGGTGGACGAGCACAGGCGGGAGGTGCCCGGCGCTGCTGTAGGTGATGGAGCGGCGGTGGAAGTCGATGAAAGTGGTCACCGCGGTCGCCGACTCGGCGCCGTCGACCACGTTGGCGTAGCGCCCCAGCACGTCCAGCGCCTGGGCCGGGCCCTCGGCGACCCGGGATGCCGCGCTGAGCGCGCTGCGCAGCTGGCCCATGACACCGGCGGCCGCCAGCCCGTGCCCGACCACGTCGCCCACGGACACGCCGACCCGGTGGCCGTCGACCAGGTCGACCAGGTCGTACCAGTCCCCGCACACGTTGAGCGCGCCCACGGCGGGCCGGTACCGCACGGCGGTCCGGTGGTGGTGGCTGACCTGGCGGCGGTCGGGCAGCATCGCCTCCTGCAGGGCCAGCGCCACCTCCCGTTCCCGGGAGTGTGCCCGCCGCAGCCGTTCGTTGAGCTCCTGGAGCTCTCGGGCGCGGGTGTACAGCTCGGCTTCCAGGACCCGGGCCCGGCTGCCCTTGCCGCCTCCGTCCCCGCCCGAGCGGCCCCGGGCCCGGATCAGCTCCGTGACCTCCTCGACACGGTGCAGGATCAGCACCACCCTCCCGCCGGGGCCGACCAGCGGCGCGTTCACCGGGCTCCAGTAGCGCTCCTCCCAGTGCCCGGGCCGCTCGGCGTCCTCCACGTCGTAGCGCTGGAGCGCCATGGCGTCGCGCTCGCCGCTCGCCATGACCCGGTACAGCGAGGCCTCCAGGTTGCGCGTGCCCGTCGCGGCCGGGTCGTCCGGGTTGTCGGGGAAGACGTCGAACAGGTACTTGCCGATCAACTGCTCGCGCGAGCGGCCGGAGACCCGGATGTACTCCTCGTTGACGTCGGCGAACACGAGCTCGGGCGTCAGGAGCGCCACCATGCCGGGCAGGGCCTGGAACACCGCCGCGTAGTCGATCGCCGTATCCGTCATGGCCGTCGCCTCACCAGTGCCGGGATCAGACCATTTTCCCACGGTACGGGGCAACCCGGCTCCGGCCTCGCTCCAACAGCCCGTCGGGGACCGCTCGGCCCGGATGGTCTTCCCGTCAGTTCGGCAGGAGGCGGCCCGGGCAGGCTGGGTTGGCCGGTGTGGCTCGCGCGCATCGTGCGCGGGGGCCGGCCCGGAGCCGGACCGGCCCCCGGCCGGGGCTCCCTCCTCAGCCCAGGACCTTCTCCAGTGACCCCAGGGCCCCCACCAGCTCGTCACCGGTGATGGTGAGCGGTGGGGCCAGCCGGATGGTCGAGCCGTGGGTGTCCTTGACCAGGACTCCCTCCCGCATGAGGCGTTCGCTGATCTCGCGGCCCGTGCCGATCGCCGGATCGATGTCGACGCCCGCCCACAGGCCCCGGGAACGGAAGCCCACGACGCCCTTGCCGACCAGCCGGGTCAGGCCCTCCCGGAGGAGCACACCCAGTTCGGTCGCGCGCCGCTGGAACTCGCCCGTCTCCAGCAGTTCGACGACCGCCGTGCCGACCGCGGCCGCCAGCGGGTTGCCGCCGAAGGTCGACCCGTGCTCCCCGGGGTGCAGCACCCCGAGCACCTCCCGGCGCCCGACCACCGCGGACACCGGCACGATCCCGCCGCCCAGCGCCTTGCCCAGCAGCAGCACGTCCGGCACCACCGACTCGTGCTCGACCGCCAGCGTGCGGCCCGTCCGGCCGAGTCCGGACTGGATCTCGTCCGCGATGAACAGGCAGCCCTCGCGGCGGGTCAGCTCCCGCACCCCGGCCAGGTAGCCGTCGTCCGGGATGACCACCCCCGCCTCACCCTGGACCGGTTCGATCAGCACCGCCGCGGTGGTCTCGTCGACCGCCGCCTCCAGTGCGGCCAGGTCGTTGTACGGCACGATCCGGAAGCCCGGTGTGAAGGGGCCGAAGCCCGCTCGCGCCGTCTCGTCCGTGGAGAAGCTCACGATCGTCGTCGTACGGCCGTGGAAGTTGTCCGCCGCGACCACGATCGTCGCCCGGTCGGCCGGGACGCCCTTGACGTCGTAGGCCCACTTGCGGGCCACCTTCACCCCGCTCTCCACCGCCTCCGCGCCGGTGTTCATGGGCAGCACCATGTCCGTGCCGGTCAGCGCCGCCAGCCGTTCGGCGAACTCGGCGAGCCGGTCGTTGTGGAAGGCGCGCGAGGTGAGGGTCAGCCGGTCGAGCTGGCGGTGGGCCGCCTCGATCAGTGCCGGGTGCCGGTGGCCGAAGTTGAGGGCCGAGTAGCCGGCCAGCATGTCGAGGTAGCGCCGCCCCTCGACGTCCTCCACCCAGCTGCCCTCGGCCCGGGCGACGACCACGGGCAGCGGGTGGTAGTTGTGCGCGAGGACCGGCTCCTCCGCGCGGATGAGCTCCTCGGAGCCACGGGTGGTGCGGGCGGGTGCGGTCATGAGCGGGTCTCCCGGATCTCCTGGGTGCAGCACTTGATGCCGCCACCGGCCTTGTGGAACTCGGACATGTCGACGGGGACGGGGACGTAGCCACGCTCGGCGAGCCGCCCGGCCAGGCCCGTCGCCCCCGGCGAGATGAACACATGGCGCCCGTCGGAGACGGAGTTGAGCCCGAACGCCATCGCGTCCTCGCGGGTGGCGAGCACCGCGTCCGGGTACAGCCGGGCCAGCACCTCGCGGCTGCCCGGCGAGAACGCCTCGGGGTAGTAGGCCACATTCTCCTCGTCGAGGACGAACAGCGCCGTGTCCAGGTGGTAGAAGTACGGATCCACCAGCGTCAGGCTGATCACCGGCGTCCCGAAGTACTCCTGCACCTCACTGTGGGCCTCCCGGGTGGTGCGGAAGCCCGTCCCGGCGAGGATCCAGCGACCGGCCGGCACCACGTCGCCCTCGCCCTCGCACACCCCCTCGGGGTGGTGGACCTCGTAGCCCTCCGACTTGAACCAGGCCTCGTACGGCACGGACTCGGGACGGCGTTCGGGGGCGTGGAAGAGCGAGCCGAAGACGCGGCCGTCGACGACGACCGCCGCGTTCGCGGCGAAGACCATGTCGGGCAGGCCGGGAACGGGTTGCACAGTGTCCACGGTATGGCCGTGCGCCTGATAGGTGTCGACCAGTGCCTGCCACTGGTCCAGCGCGCGGATGACGTCGACGGGTTCGCCGGGACGCATCCAGGGGTTGATCGCGTACTGCACGGCGAAGTGTCTGGGTTCGCAGACGAGGTAGCGCCGCCGGCGCGGCACACGGGAGTCGGGCACAGAGGGGTCCCTCCGCTTCCTCACGTACTGTGACGGGGTGTTGACACCAAGGTAGGAAGTGCCGGAGGTGGCCGACAAGAATCATCAGTTGCGCGTCGGCGCAGGAATGCTGCGTCTTCGGGCTGTCGGGCGCACGTACGCTGCGTGCGGGCGGGAACTACTCCGGCGCGGGCTGGCTGGCGCCCGCCTCCGGACTCTCCGGAAGCAGGTGGGACAGCACCATCACGCTGATCGTCTTCCTGATGAACGGCTCCTGGCGGATCCGCTCCAGCACCTCCTCGAAGTGCTCCACGTCCCGGGCCCGCACGTGCAGCAGCGCGTCCGCACCGCCGGTCACGGTCATCGCCGCGGTGATCTCCGGGTAGTCGCGCACGACCTCCGCCAGCCGTCGCGGCGGGGCCGCGCCCTCGCAGTACACCTCGACGTAGGCCTCCGTGCGCCAGCCCAGCGCGGACGGCTTCACCGTCGCCGTGAACCCGGTGATCACGCCTGTCTCCCGCAGCCGGTCGACCCGGCGCTTGACCGCCGTGGCCGACAGCCCGATCGCCGTGCCGATCTCGGCGAACGACGTCCTGGCGTTCGCCATCAACGCGTTGATGATCTTCCGGTCGAGATCGTCGAATGGCGTGGGCCTGCTGTTCATGCGGGCACTGTATCCACCGGCATCCCGGCTCGCGCCCGGCCCGGCCCGGGCACCGTGTCCGGTGTGGACGTCCACTCCCGGCACGTGTCCAGACGCGCTGATCGCCCCTAGACTCCGATTTCATGCTGCGCGCCCTGGCTGTCGACGACGAACGCCCCTCGCTCGAGGAACTGCTCTACCTGCTGCAGGCCGACCCCCGGATCGGCAGCGCGGAGGGCGCCGGCGACGCGACCGAGGCGCTGCGCCGCATCAACCGCGCCCTGGAGTCCGGCCCGGGCGGGCCCGAGGCGATCGACGTCGTCTTCCTCGACATCCAGATGCCGGGCCTCGACGGGCTCGACCTGGCCCGGCTGCTCACCGGGTTCGCCCGGCCGCCGCTCGTCGTGTTCGTCACCGCCCACGAGGACTTCGCCGTGCAGGCCTTCGACCTCAAGGCCGTCGACTACCTCCTCAAGCCCGTCCGCAAGGAGCGCCTGGCCGAGGCTGTTCGACGTGCGGCCGAGCTGCGCGGCACGACGCCCCGCATACCCGTGAGCGAGCCCGACCCCGACCACATACCGGTCGAGCTCGGCGGCGTGACCCGTTTCGTCGCCGTCGACGACATCACCCACGTCGAGGCCCAGGGTGACTACGCCCGCCTGCACACCGACAAGGGGAGCCACCTGGTCCGCATCCCGTTGTCCACCCTCGAGGAGCGCTGGCGCTCCCGTGGTTTCGTCCGTATCCACCGCCGCCACCTCGTCGCCCTGCGCCACATCGGCGAACTCCGCCTCGACGCGGGCACCGTCAGCGTCCTCGTCGGCGCCGAGGAACTCCAGGTCAGCCGGCGCCACACCCGCGAACTGCGCGACCTGCTCATGAGGAGGCCGTGACGGTGCCCCAGGACCCCGCCGAACGCCGTGTCGTCGTCACCGGCCCGCCCCGCCGCACCCTCCCCCACGCTCGGCATCGCTCGCGCGGGCGGTACCCCCAGGCCTCCGGGTACTACCGCCCGCGCACCGAGATCGACGAACAGACCACCCTCGGCCACACCTACGTCCGCTCCCTGATGCGCACCCAACTGCGCGCCGCCCTGGCCGTGTTCGCGGTCCTCGGCCTCCTCGTCGGCCCGCTGCCCCTGCTGTTCGCGGCGATGCCGGACGCCGACCGCCTCGAATGGGCCGTCCTCGGCTTCGGCCTCTACGCCCCCCTGGTCCTGCTCGCCCGCTGGTACGTCCGCCGCGCCGAACGCAACGAACGCGACTTCGTACGCCTCGTCGAAGACCGCTGAAGCACGCCGATGAACTCCAGCTACGCCGTCCCTGCCGTCGCCCTGGTCGTCGTCGCGACCGTTCTGGTCGGCGCCTTCGGCCTGCGCATCTCCCGCACCACCTCCGACTTCTACGTCGCCTCCCGCACCGTGGGCCCCCGCCTCAACGCCGCCGCCATCAGCGGCGAGTACCTCTCCGCCGCCTCCTTCCTGGGCATCGCCGGACTGGTCCTGGTGCAGGGCCCGGACATGCTCTGGTACCCGGTCGGCTACACCGCCGGCTACCTGGTCCTGCTGCTCTTCGTCGCCGCCCCGCTGCGCCGTTCCGGCGCCTACACGCTGCCCGACTTCGCCGAGGCCCGCCTCGGCTCCCCGGCCGTACGGCGGCTCGCCGGTGCCTTCGTCGTCGGCGTCGGCTGGCTGTACCTGCTGCCCCAGCTCCAGGGCGCCGGACTGACCCTGACCGTGCTGACGGGGGCGCCCGACTGGCTCGGCGGAGTGATCGTCGCCGTCGTCGTCACCGCCACCGTCGCCGCCGGCGGCATGCGCAGCATCACCTTCGTCCAGGCCTTCCAGTACTGGCTGAAGCTCACCGCCCTGCTCGTCCCGGCCCTCTTCCTGGTGCTTGCCTGGCAGAGCGACGGCGCGCCCCGCCACGCCTTCGACGAACCGGCCGCCTTCCGGGAGCAGCGCGTCGTCCGCGTCGGCGAGAGCGTCGACCTGAAGCTGGACGGGCCGCTGACCGTCACGGTGAACGGCACCGTCGACGGCCGCACGCACACCGGCACCCGCCTCGAACTCCCCGCCGGCACCCACCACATCGAACAGGGCACCCGGCTCACCTTCGCCGCTGGAGCGACCGTTCCCAAGGCCGAGCGCAGCGGTGGCGGCGACCTGTCGCCCTCACAGGCCGCAAGCCGCGAGGAACGCCCGCTGTACGCCACGTACGGCCTGATCCTCGCCACGTTCCTCGGCACCATGGGCCTGCCGCACGTCGTGGTCCGCTTCTACACCAGCCCGCACGGTGTCGCCGCCCGCCGCACCACCGTCGCGGTCCTCGGCCTGGTCGGCGCCTTCTACCTGCTGCCGCCCGTCTACGGCGCGCTCGGCCGCCTCTACGCCCCCGAGCTCACCCTCACCGGCGACACGGACGCCGCCGTCCTCCTGCTGCCCGACCGCATGATCGGGGGAGTGGGCGGTGACCTGCTGGGCGCGCTGGTGGCGGGCGGCGCCTTCGCCGCGTTCCTGTCCACGGCCTCGGGGCTGACCATGGCGGTCGCGGGCGTCCTCACCCAGGACGTGCTGCCCTCGCGCGGCGTACGGCATTTCCGGCTCGGGACCGTCCTTGCCATGTCCATGCCCCTCGCGGCGAGCGTCCTGGTCGGCGGGCTCCCGGTCGCCGACGCCGTGGGGCTCGCCTTCGCCGTGTCCGCCTCCTCGTTCTGCCCGCTGCTCGTCCTCGGCATCTGGTGGCGCCGGCTCACCCCGCCCGGCGCCGCCGCCGGGATGCTGGTCGGCGGCGGCTCGGCGCTGCTCGCCGTCGCCGCGACCATGGCGGGCTACCCGGGCGAGGGCGCTGCCCTGCACGCCCTGCTCGCCTGGCCCGCGCTCTGGTCGGTGCCGCTGGGCTTCCTCACCATGATCCTTGTCTCCCTGGCCACCCCCGGCCGGGTACCGCCGGGCACGGCGGCGGTCCTGGCCCGGTTCCACCTGCCCGAGGAACTGCGCACGGAGGTGACGACGGCATGAGCGAATTCCTGGCGGGCCTGTGCGTCGCCGTCCTCCCGGTGCTCGCCGTGGGGATCTGGCTCGGCCGGCGCACGGCCCGCCCCAAGAGCCTGGGCGGCCTCGGCACCCCCGTCGAGCACGCCACCTTCGAGACCCTGCACACCGCATCGCTCGCCGCGCCCCCGCTGCGGGCCGGACTGACGGAGGAGACGGCCCGCAAGTCCGCCCGCAAACTCCGCTCCCTGCTCGGCACCGACGCCCTCTGCCTCACCGACCGCAAACAGGTCCTCGTCTGGGACGGCGACGGCTCCCACCACCGCACCGAGATCATGGAACGCCTGTCCGGCTCCCTGGAAACCGGCCGCGGCGAGGCCTTCGCCCTCACCTGCGACATCCTCGACTGCTCGGTGCGCTGGGCGGTCGTCGCCCCGCTCACCGTCGACGACCGGGTACACGGCGCCCTGGTCGCCTGCGCACCCCGCGAATCGGCCGTGCTCGTCCGGGCCGCCGGGGAGGTCGCCCGCTGGGTCTCGGTCCAACTGGAACTGGCGGATCTCGACCAGTCCCGCACCCGCCTCATCGAGGCCGAGATCAAGGCGCTGCGGGCCCAGATATCGCCGCACTTCATCTTCAACTCGCTCGCGGTGATCGCCTCGTTCGTCCGCACCGACCCCGAGCGCGCCCGCGAACTGCTCCTGGAGTTCGCCGACTTCACCCGCTACTCGTTCCGCCGGCACGGGGACTTCACCACCCTCGCCGACGAACTCCACGCCATCGACCACTACCTGGCGCTGGTGCGGGCCCGCTTCGGCGACCGCCTGTCCGTCACCCTCCAGATCGCCCCGGAGGTGCTGCCGGTCGCCCTGCCCTTCCTCTGTCTCCAGCCGCTCGTCGAGAACGCCGTCAAACACGGCCTGGAGGGCAAGGCCGTGTCCTCGGGCAAGTGCCGCATCCAGATCACCGCCCAGGACACGGGCGCCGAGGCCCTCGTCGTCATCGAGGACGACGGCGCCGGAATGGACCCCGCCCTGCTGCGCCGCATCCTCGCCCGCGAGGTCAGCCCCTCGGGCGGCATCGGACTCTCCAATGTCGACGACCGGCTCCGCCAGGTCTACGGCGACGACTACGGCCTCGTCATCGAGACCGCCACGGGCGCCGGAATGAAGATCACCGTCCGGATCCCCAAGTACCAGCCGGGCGTGCACCTGGCGGGCCGGCTGACCCGGGAGTGAGCCGTCAGGTGCTCTTCGTGGTCACCACCATCCCGAGAGTGATCAGGCCCAGGACGACCCAGCCGAACCACAGCCACCCGTTGCTCCCGAGCGCCACCGTGTACGCCGTCACCATGACGAGACCGCCGACGGTGAGCACTCCCATGGTCTTCGTCGAGTTCGAACCGTTCGTGGAACCGGGCATCGCAACACCCTCCTCGGGTTCTGTCCCCTCCATGGTGCCCGTCGGACGCCCCGCGCGCACGGCCCGTGCGGCAGTGGCTTTCAGCGCCCCCGCGCGTCCAGGGAGGCCAGATAGGCGTTGTACGCCTCGAGTTCCTTGTCCCCGTCCCGCTCGGCGGCCCGGTCCTTCCGCCTGGCCTGCCGCTGCTCCGAGGCGTACCACTGGAACAGGAGCGCGATCAGCACCAGCACGGACGGGATCTCGCTGAACGCCCAGGCGATGCCGCCCGCGGCGTTCTGGTCGGCGAGCGCCTCGATGCCGAGCGAGGCGGGCGGGTTCCTGAACGACTCGACCATCGGCTCGGACGCCATCATCAGCGCGATGCCGAAGAAGGCGTGGAAGGGCATGCCGGCGAACAGCTCCAGCATCCGCATCAGGTAGCCCGGCCGGTGCGGGCCGGGGTCCACGCCCATGATCGGCCAGAAGAACACCAGGCCGACGGCGAGGAAGTGCACCATCATCGCGATGTGCCCCGCCTTGGAGCCCATCAGGGTGTCGAAGAGCGGCGTGAAGTACAGCCCGTACAGGCTCGCGATGAACAGCGGGATCGTGAACGCCGGGTGCGTGACGATCCGCATGTACCGGCTGTGCAGGAACATCAGCAGCAGCTCGCGGGGGCCCTTGCGGCCGCGGCCCGCTGTCGGCAGCGCCCGCAGCGCCAGCGTGATCGGCGCGCCGAGCAGGATCAGGATCGGCGACACCATGCTGATCACCATGTGCTGCACCATGTGCACGCTGAACATGACCATGCCGTAGTCGTTCAGCTGGGTGCACATCATGAGCATGATGCTGAGCACACCGCCGACGAAGGCGGCCGTCCGCCCGACGGGCCACTTGTCCCCGCGCCGCACCAGCCGCACGACACCCCACCCGTACAGTGCCAGCCCGACCAGGCAGGCGATGAGAAAGAACGGGTCGGCCGACCATTCCAGCCCTCGCCCCAGCGTGAACGGCGGCAGATCCATGGTCGTGCCGTGCCCGCTGTGATCCATTCCGCCGGCTCCTGTTTCGTGGGGGTGTGCAGCCATCTGTCCGCCCCCAAGAGTAGAACCGCCCCCGGTCACCCTTGCGACCGGGGGCAGTACGACGTCCTGGGGCGTGGGGCTGTGTCAGATCCGCGGCTCCGCCCCGTGGGCGGGACAAGCCGCGAACCACCCGCACCCGGCCGGCTACAGCAAACT
Organism: Streptomyces sp. NRRL S-455; assembly: GCF_000717875.1. Classification (GTDB taxonomy): domain Bacteria; phylum Actinomycetota; class Actinomycetes; order Streptomycetales; family Streptomycetaceae; genus Streptomyces. Next base: position 409,286 of record NZ_JOCT01000001.1, on the reverse strand, counting down.
CAGAGAACGGTCTCCGCCTCGGCGTACCGTTCCTCCGGCACCGTCTTCAGCGTCTCCACGGCCTCGGCCAACGGCACCATCACGATGTCGGTTCCGCGCAGCGCGGTCATCTGCCCGAACTCGCCCCGGTGCACCGCCTCCACCGCGTGCCACCCGAACCGCGTCGCGAGCACCCGGTCATACGCGGTCGGCGTACCACCCCGCTGCACATGTCCGAGTATCACCGGCCGCGCTTCCTTCCCCAGCCGCCGCTCCAGCTCCACGGACAGCTGACGCGCGATCCCGGCGAACCGCTCGTGCCCGTAGATGTCCTTGCCGCCCTCGTCGAACTCCATGGTCCCGGCCCGGGGCTTGGCCCCTTCCGCCGCGACGACGATCGCGAAGCGCTTGCCCGCCGCGAACCGCTCGCCGACCCGCTTGGCCAGTTCCTCTATGTCGAAGGGCCGTTCGGGAACGACGATGGCGTGCGCGCCGGCCGCCATGCCGGAGTGCAGCGCGATCCAGCCGGTGTGCCGGCCCATGACCTCGACCACCAGGACCCGCTGATGGGACTCGGCGGTGGTCTTCAGCCGGTCCAGGGCCTCGGTCGCCACACCCACGGCCGTGTCGAAGCCGAACGTGACGTCCGTGACCGCTATGTCGTTGTCGATGGTCTTCGGCACCCCCACGACGGGCAGACCGCTGTCCGACATCAGCCGGGCGGCCTTGAGAGTGCCCTCGCCGCCGATGGGGATGATCGCGTCGAGGCCGAGTTCCTCGACATGGCCCCTGGCCCGCTCCACACCGTCCCGCAGGTGGGAGGGCTGGACCCGGGAGGACCCGAGAATCGTGCCGCCGCGGGCGAGGATGCCACCCACCGCGTCGAGGTCGAGCTTGAGGTAGTCGCACTCCAGGAGACCCTTCCAGCCGTCCCGGAAGCCGATGACCTCGTCGCCGTGGTCGACGACGGCGCGGTGCACGACGGACCGGATGACGGCGTTCAGGCCGGGGCAGTCGCCGCCGGACGTGAGGACACCAATGCGCATAGCCCGAAATACCTTCTCAACAGTGGGCCGGGGCCGGACCACGCCGTCCGGCTCGATCCCCGCCACCCTAGCGGCAGGAGGGGGCGGGGCCGAACCATGCGTCCGCCTGCTGGACGACCCCGCTCACCTGTGCGGATGTGCCGTCAGACGGGCTGTTGACCAGTACGTTGACGCGTGGATCAGGCAGGCTGCTGAGCAGCCGCGATGCGCTCGTCGCGCAGCGCCTCGTACCAGCGGTCGTCGGTCGGCGGCAGCGCGTTGACGTCGAGGGCCAGCTTCAGCAGCAGGTCCGCGATCAGCGGGTTGCGCGCGAGCACCGGCCCGTGCATGTACGTGCCGAAGACCGTGTCGTTGTACGCGCCCTCCGTGCCGTCGCCCGTGCCGTTGCCGTTGCCGAAGCGCACCTGGGCGAGCGGGCGGGCGGTGGGGCCGAGGTGGGTGACGCCCTGGTGGTTCTCGAAGCCGGTCAGCGGGGGCAGACCGAGCCGCGAGTCGATGTCGCCCAGCACGTCGCCGACGCACCGAGCGCCCTCGCCGCGCACGGAGACGACGTCCAGCAGGCCGAGGCCGGGCTCGCGCTGGCCGAGGTCGTTGATGAACTCGTGGCCGAGGATCTGGTAGCCGGCGCACACCGAGAACACGATGGCGCCGTTCTCCACGGCCCTCTGCAGACCGCCGTCCCGGCGCAGCCGCTCGGCGGCGAGCCGCTGCGGCCGGTCCTCGCCGCCGCCGATCAGGTAGATGTCACCGGAGGTCGGGATCGGCTGGTCGCTGCGTACGTCCAGCCGCGCCACGTCCAGGCCGCGCTGCTGGGCGCGGCGTTCGACGACGAGCACGTTGCCCTGGTCACCGTAGGTGCTGAGCAGGTCGGGATAGATCCAGACGATCCGCAGTTGGTTGTCGCTCACAAAAGTCCCCTGATGTCTCGTGCTCAGTTGCCGACGCGGCGGCGCAGGTCCTGGAACGCCGTGTAGTTGGCGATGACCTCGATCCGGCCCGGCGGGCACGCCTGCACGGCCTGGTCGAGGTTCTCGTAGACCTGGAAGTGCTGGTTCGCCACCTCCAGGCGGACCGCGAGGTCCAGCCTCCGGTCGCCGATGACGCAGATCGGGTGGCCCGTCAGGCGCGAGTAGTCGACGTCCCACAGCCACGAGGTGTCGGTGCCGTCGGCGGAGCGCGCGTTCACCGACAGGATGACCGGGGTCGGCGGCGGGTCGATCAGGGAGAACGTCTCCAGCCAGCCGGCCGGGTTCTTCGCGAGCAGCAGCCGCAGGTCACGGCCCTGGAACTGGACGACGTCGTACCGCCCGGCCACCGCCTGCACCTGGTACATGCGCTCCAACGCGACCTGCGGCGGCACCCCGAACACGGCGGCGACGGCGGCCGAGGAGGCGGCGTTGGCCTTGTTGGCGCGGCCGGGCAGCTGGAGGTGGATCGGCCAGGCCGAGCCGTGCGGGTCGAGGACGTGGTCGCCGGAGAGCGCCCAGCTCGGCGTCGGACGGCGGAAGCCGCACTCGCCGCAGAACCAGTCGTCGCCCGGGCGCTGCATCACACCGCCGCACGACGGGCAGGACCAGGCGTCGTCCTTCCACATCTGCCCGGCGGCGACCCAGATCACGTTGGGGGAGGAGGACGCCGCCCACACCACCAGCGGGTCGTCGCAGTTGGCCACGACCACGGCCTTGGAGCCGGCGAGTCCTTCCCGCCAGTTCTCGGCGAGCATGCGGGTCTCGGCGGCCCGGTCGAGCTGGTCGCGGGAGAGGTTGAGCAGCGCGATGCACTTCGGGGCGGTGTCCCGGGCGACGCCGGCGAGGTACTTCTCGTCGACCTCGATGACGCCGTACCGCGCGTCCGAGCTGCCCGCGAGCGCCGAGGTGATGCCGGCCGGCATGTTGGCGCCGAGCGCGTTGGAGACCACCGGCCCGGCCGCCCGCAGTGCCTCCGCGATGAGCCGGGTGGTGGTGGTCTTGCCGTTGGTCGCCGAGACCAGGACCACGTCCAGGTTCTGGGCGAGCCGGGCGAGGAGGTCGGGGTCGAGCTTGAGCGCCACCCGGCCGCCGATCACCGAACCGCTGCCGCGCCCTGCGGCGCGGGATGCCGCCGCGACCGCCTTGCCCGCGGTCACGGCCAGCTTGGCCCGCGGCGAGAGCGGGTCCGAGTTGCCTGCCATCAGTTCTCGATCCTCCTTGCGTACGCGCCGCGCCTTGAAGCCTGACGGCCACGTGGTGTGGACCTCAGCCTATCGAGATCCACTAGCACTCCCGAACCGCGGCACTGTGGCGAACTCGTGTGGAAGGCGCGGACCGACAGGACCTTACTCTTGCCGCCATGCGACAGAGCCCCATCCCCGGCGCCCACGGCCGCGTGAGACCCCTCACCCTGCACGGCGACCCCGTCCTGCACGCACCCTGCGCGGAGGTCACCGACTTCGGCCCCGAACTGGCCCGGCTCGTCGAGGACTTGTTCGCCAGTATGTACGCCGCCCAGGGCGTCGGTCTCGCCGCCAACCAGATCGGCGAGCCGCTGCGGGTCTTCGTCTACGACTGCCCCGACGACGAGGACGTCCGCCACCTGGGCCACCTGGTCAACCCGCGCCTGGTCGAGACGGACGGAGTGGTGATCCGCGGCCCGGAGGGCTGCCTGTCCCTCCCGGGCCTGGAAGCGGGCACGGAACGTTACGACCACGCGGTGGTCGAGGGCTTCACGATGACCGGCGACCCCATCACGGTGCACGGCACGGGCTTCTTCGCCCGTTGCCTCCAGCACGAGTGCGACCATTTGGAGGGCCGCGTCTACGCGGACCACCTGACCGGCTGGCGCCACCGCAGGCTGATGCGTCAGGTGAGCCGGGCTCCCTGGCGCCGTGTGGTGTGACTCCTCAGGGGCGCGGGGCTGTGTCGATATGCGGCTCCGCCGCGTGGGCGCGAACAACCCCCACCGGCCGGCAGCCGAAACGCAACCGTCAGAACCCCGGGCCCCCGATCCGATCTCCCGCGGCCGCAAGCCGACCCCACAACAGGTCCGCCAGACTCCGCACCAACTCGGCACGGGAACAGGGCCGTTCCCCCAGCCACCAGTCCCCGGCCGCGTGCATCATCCCGACGATCCCGTGCCCCCACACCCGCGCCAGCTGCTGCCCGCCCGGCCCGAGATCCAGCCGCTCCTCGATGACCTGGGCGAGTTCCTCACCCATCCGCCGCAGCAACGGCGCACTGTGCTTGCCGACATCGAATCCCTGATCGCCCGGCTGGCTCCCCTCCGCCGGATGCATCAGGAACCGGTACACCTGAGGCCGCGCCTCGATCGCCGCCAGGTACGTGTCCAACGTCGCCTCGACCCGCTCCCGCCGGTCCGCCGGCGCGTCCAGCGCCGCCCGCAGCGAGTCCAGCAGCGCGTCCGTGTGCCGTGTGGCAAGGGCCGCGTAAAGTCCGCCCTTGTCACCGAAGTGCCGGTAGAGGATCGGCTTGGTGATGCCGGCCTCGGCCGCGATCGCGTTCATCGAGGCCTGCGGGCCGTCGCGCAGCACCACTCGGTCGGCGGCCTCCAGCAGCTCACGCCGCCGGCGGTCGGCGGACCGTTGCTGATCCGTCCGCTGCGTGGTGTCCATGTGCTCTCCCCACCCGTGCTGTTTCGATGACGCCTGCGCAAACTAACACTCAAGCGCGCCCTGAACACCGAAAGGGTGCCGACCGGTCGGTAGGAGTTGACGCGGCCTACCCGCCGGTAACAGACTGCTGTTACCGCAAGTAACATGCATCATGTGCCGCCGCTGGAGGGGACGACATGGCCGAGTTCACCATGGAGCTCAACGACGAACAGAAGGAGGTCCGGGACTGGCTGCACGGCTTCGCGGCCGACGTCATCCGCCCCGCGGCCGCCGAATGGGACGAGCGTGAGGAGACTCCCTGGCCGGTCATCCAGGAGGCGGCCAAGGTCGGCATCTACTCCCTGGACTTCTACGCCCAGCAGTACTTCGACCCCACCGGCCTCGGTATCCCGATGGCGATGGAGGAGCTGTTCTGGGGGGACGCGGGCATAGCCCTGTCCATCGTCGGCACCGGTCTCGCCGCCGTCGGCGTCCTCGCCAACGGCACCGAGGAGCAGGTCGGCACCTGGATCCCCCAGATGTACGGCGACGCGAACGACGTCAAGGTCGCCGCGTTCTGCTCCTCCGAGCCCGACGCCGGCTCCGACGTGGCCTCCATGCGCACCCGGGCCGTGTACGACGAGGCCAAGGACGAGTGGGTGCTCAACGGCACGAAGACCTGGGCGACCAACGGCGGCATCGCCAACGTCCATGTCGTGGTCGCGGTCGTCGACCCGGAACTCGGCTCCAAGGGGCACGCCTCCTTCATCGTCCCGCCGGGCACCGAGGGCCTGTCCCAGGGACAGAAGTTCAAGAAGCACGGCATCCGCGCCTCGCACACGGCCGAGGTCATCCTGGACAACGTGCGCGTCCCCGGCTCCTGCCTGCTCGGCGGCAAGGAGAAGCTGGACGAGCGGCTGGCCCGGGCACGGGAGCGGGCGAAGCAGGGCGGGGAGCGGGTGAAGAACGCCGCCATGGCCACCTTCGAGGCGAGCCGCCCCGCGGTCGGAGCCATGGCGGTCGGCACGGCCCGTGCCGCGTACGAGGTCGCCCTCGACTACGCCCTGACGCGTGAGCAGTTCGGACGGCCGATCATCGACAACCAGGGGGTCGCCTTCCAGCTCGCGGACATGCGGACGTCCATCGACGCGGCGCGGCTGCTGGTGTGGCGGGCGTCGTGGATGGCGGTCAACGGCAAGCCGTTCACGGCGGCCGAGGGCTCGATGTCCAAGCTGTTCGCGAGCGAGACGGCGAAGAAGGTCACGGCCCAGGCGATCCAGATCCTGGGCGGTAACGGCTACACCCGGGAGTACCCGGTCGAGCGGATGCACCGCGACGCGGCCATCTACACGATCTTCGAGGGCACGAGCGAGATCCAGCGGCTGGTGATCGCGCGGACCCTGTCGGGGATGCCGATTCGTTAGCGCCGCGGCGGGGTGCTGTGCGATCCGGTCTTCGGGCCGTCCGTGGCTGATCGCGCAGTTCCCCGCGTCCCCTCAGGGCGCGCCACCGCTGCTGTGCGCGATGCACGCCACGTCGATCCGGTCGGCCAGCTTCGCGAGCTCGATCGTCAGCGCGGCGACCGTGTCCTCGTCCAGTCCTTCGTCCCCGGCCTCCACCAGGCGCAGCCACCGCCCGCCCACCGTCCGAAGCAGCTTGCTCACATCGGCCGCAGCCACCTGCAAGGTCCCGCGGTCGTCGACGATCAACGGCAGAGTCACTTCGCGGTTCACAGACGGGATCGTAGCCCCGTAACACTCACGCACCGTGCCAAACGGTCGTGATGTTGCAGAACTCGCGGATTCCGTGCCCGGACAGCTCACGCCCGTACCCGGACCGCTTCACACCGCCGAACGGGAACGCCGGATGGGACGCCGTCATGCCGTTGACGTACACGCCGCCCGCCTCCAGGTCCCGGACGAACCGGTCGACCTCGGCCTCGTCCCGCGTCCACACGTTCGAACTCAGTCCGAAAGGCGAGTCGTTCGCGATCAGCACGGCCTCGTCCAGGTCGGCCGCCCGGTACAGCGTCGCGACCGGCCCGAACGCCTCCTCCCGGTGGATCCGCATCTCGCGGGTGATGCCGGCGAGGATCGTCGGCTGGAAGTACCAGCCGGGCCCCTCCGGCCGTTCGCCACCGCACAGCACCTCGGCCCCGCCGCGCACCGCGTCGTCGACCAGTTCCTCCAGATCGCGCAGTCCCCGCTCGCTGGAGAGCGGCCCGACCTCGGTGTCGTCGGACAGGGGGTCACCCACCTTCAGCGCCCTCATGCCCTCGGCGAAGCGCTCGGCGAAGGCGTCGTAGATGTCCGTGTGCACGATGAACCGCTTCGCGGCGATGCAGGACTGCCCGGTGTTCTGCACGCGCGCGGTCACCGCGACCTTGGCGGCCCGGTCGATGTCGGCGGACGGCATGACGACGAACGGGTCGCTGCCGCCCAGCTCCAGCACCGTCTTCTTGACCATGTCCCCGGCGGTGGAGGCGACCGCCCGCCCGGCCGGTTCACTGCCGGTGAGCGTCGCCGCCTTGACCCGCTCGTCGCGCAGGATGTCGTCGACCGCGGCGGAGCCGATCAGCAGGGTCTGGAAGCAGCCCTCCGTGAAGCCCGCCCGGTGGAACAGGTCCTCCAGGTACAGGGCGGTCTGCGGGACGTTCGAGGCGTGCTTGAGCAGGCCCACGTTCCCCGCCATCAGCGCGGGCGCGGCGAAGCGGACCACCTGCCAGAGCGGGAAGTTCCACGGCATCACCGCCAGCACCGGCCCGAGCGGCCGGTAGCGCACCCGCACCCGTGCGGCGCCGGAGTCCTTGACGTCGGCCTCGGCGGGTTCCTCGTCGGCGAGCATCTCCTCGGCGTGGTCGGCGTACCAGCGCATCGCCTTGGCGCACTTCGCGGCCTCGGCCCGGGCCTGCTGGATCGGCTTGCCCATCTCGGTGGTCATCACCCGGGCGATGTCCTGCTGGTCCTCTTCGAGGAGGTCGGCGGCCTTGTGCAGCAGCCGGGCGCGCTCGTCGAACGTCGTCGTCCGGTAAGTGCGGAAGGTGGCCTCCGCGAGCTGGAGCCGGCGCTCGATCTCCTCCTCGCCCATGGCCTCGTACGTCTTGAGCGTCTCACCGTTCGCCGGGTTCACCGTTGCGATGGGCATGACTGACCTCCCTCGGTGCGGGCTGTGTCTCGACCTTCCCGCGCGGCGGAGGGGAGCGCAACGCGGGAACGTCTCCTCAGAGCGAGTGCTCCGCCAGGCGGTCGAGAAACGCCGCCTGCGCCTTGACGATCACCTCGCGGCCCCGGTCGAGGCCGAACCACGCCACCCGGTCCAGCTCGGGGAACTCCTGGAGCCGCCCGGAGCGCGGCGGCCACTCCATCCGGAACGTGCCGGGCGCGATCGTCGACGGGTCGAGGTCCGCCGCGATCGCCCAGGCGGTGACGGTCTTGCCGCCGGTCTGCCGCACCTCGCCCAGGGCGATGGCCTCGCCGTCGGGCGGCGGCAGCCCCAGCTCCTCCTCGAACTCGCGGCGGGCGGCCGCGAGCGCGGACTCGCCGGGCTCGTACTCGCCCTTGGGGATGGTCCACGCGCCCGTCTCGCGCCGGGCGAAGAAGGGGCCGCCCATGTGGCCGAGCAGCACTTCGGGGCCGCCCTCCGAGGGGCGGAAGAGCAGCAGGCCGGCGCTGCGCTTCACGGCTTCACCTCCGGGTGCGCCGCCAGCAGCGTCTCGACCGTGTCGGCGTCCTCCGGGCGCTTGTCCTCCCGGTAGCGGATCACGCGGGCGAAGCGGAGGGTGACGCCGGCCGGGTAGCGGGTGGAGCGCTGCAGGCCGTCGTAGGCGATCTCGACGACGAGTTCGGGGCGCACGGTCACGACGTGTCCGTTGTCGTCGACGGCGAGCCGCTGGAGCCGTTCGGTCTGCCAGGTGAGCATCGCGTCGGTCATGCCCTTGAAGGTCTTGCCCAGCATGGCCAGGCCCCCGTCGGCCGTGCGGGCGCCCAGGTGGAGGTTGGAGAGTTTGCCGGTGCGGCGGCCGTGGCCCCACTCGGCGGCCAGGACGACCAGGTCGAGGGTGTGGACGGGCTTGACCTTCAGCCAGGCCGCGCCGCGCCGGCCCGCGCTGTAGGGGGCGTCCAGCGCCTTGGCGACGATGCCCTCGTGGCCGCGCTTCAGCGTCCCGGCGAGGAACTCCTCCGCCGTGTGCGCGTCGTCCGGACCGGACACCGTCGCGCGCCGCACCCGCATCGGCTCGGGGACCAGCCGGGCGAGCTCGGCGTGCCGCTCGGTGAACGGAAGGTCGAGCAGGTCGCGGCCGTCCACGGACAACGCGTCGAAGAAGACGGGGGAGACGGGGACCGCGCGGGCGGCCGTCGTCACGTCCGTGCGGGAGCCGACGCGCCCGGCGGTCTCCTGGAACGAGCGGGGGCGCCCGCCCTCGTCGAAGGAGATCACCTCGCCGTCCAGGATGAACCGCTCGCCCCGCAACGCCAGCGCGGCGGCCGTCACTTCGGGCAGCCGGTCGGTGATGTCGTCGAGGGTGCGGGTGTACAGCCGGACCACGTCGCCGTCCCGGTGCACCTGGACGCGGATGCCGTCCAGTTTCTCCTCGACCGCGCAGGCGCCGAGCTTGTCCACCGCCTCGGCCACGGAGGAGGCGCTGTGCGCGAGCATCGGCCAGACCGGGCGGCCGACGGTGAGGCGGAAGCGGTCAAGGGCGGCCGGACCGTCCGCGAGCAGCGCCTCGGCCACCGTCTGCAGGGAGCCCGCGAGCATCACCGCCCGCCGTACCTCCGCCGGAGGCGCCCCGGTCGCCTGGGCCAGGCCCTCGACGGCGACCGCGTCCAGCGCGCCCTGCCGCACCTCGCCGGTGAGCAGGCCGACCAGGAACCGCTGCTCGTCCTCGGTGGCCGCCCCCATCAACTCCCCGACCAGCCGGACCCGTTCCGCCTGGGAGCCGGGGCCGGACACCTCGGCGAGCACCGACAGCCGGGCGTCCGCCTCCCGTACGGTCAGACCCGGCTCGGTGGCCGGGGCGACCGGTCGGCTCAGCACCTTCCAGCCGACGCCGATCCGGCCCTGCGGCAGCCGTCCCGCCAGGTAGGGGATGACGATCGGCACGTCCTCCGCCTCGGCGTCCCGGAACAGCTCCGCGAGCAGGGCGGTCTTCCGGGAGCGGGCCGAGGTGGCGGCGACCTCCTGGGACACTCGGGCCAGCCGGTGCAGCAGCATGCAGTCATGGTGCACCGGAGGCGACACCTCTACACCTGGGCGGCCGTGCGGAGGCCGGTCACCGGCAGCCGGTGCGATCGCGAAGTCGGCGCGGCCACCACCGGCCGGACCGTCGGGACCGGTCATCGCCGTGGCCCCGGTGATCGCGTGCGCCGCCTCTACACCCCTACGGCGGCGTCGAGGTCCGCCATCAGAAGATCTCCGACGATCGCGGCCGCCGCCCGGTACCCACCGCTCGCCGCGTGCACGACCTGCTCGCTGAACCCGATCGCGTTGCCCGCCGCCCACACGCCGGGCACGGTCGTCAGGCCGGTCGGGTCGACCACCGGGTACGCGCCGAAGGGCGTCTCGCGCAGTTCGGCGCCGAGCCGTTCCAGGAGCCCGGTCCGCGGGACGGCGTGCGGGGCGACGAACAGCACGGAGCGGCTGTGCGTCGTACCGCCGGCGAGCCGTACACCGGTCAGCCGGTCGTCCTCGACCACGAGCCCCGCGACCTCGCCCGGCACCACGTCCACCCCGACCGCCGCGAGCCGGCGCAGGTCCTCGTCGGACAGCTCCTCCTCGGCGACCGTGTGCAGGAAGAACCGCACGTCCTTCGACCACTGCGACACCATCAGCGCCTGGTGCACGCTCGCCGGGCTCGAGGCGAGCACCCCGAACGGCTGGTCGCGCACCTCCCAGCCGTGGCAGAACGGGCAATGCAGCACGTCCCGGCCGAACCGCTCGGCGACTCCGGGGACCGCCGGCAGCTCGTCCTTCAGCCCCGTCGCGACGACCAGCCGCCGGGCCCGTACGGTCCGCCCGCCTGCCAGCACGACGGAGAAGTCCTCACCCTTCGCCGCCTCCACCACCCGGTCCCGCACGTGCTCCACGCCGTAGCGCGCGATCTCCTCCCGGCCGGCGGCCAGGAACTCGGCGGGCGGCATCCCGTCCCGCGACAGATAGCCCTGCATGTGCGCTGCGGGCGCGTTGCGCGGCTCGCCCGCGTCGACGACCAGCGTGCGCTGCCGGGCCCGGCCCAGCACCAGAGCCGCGGACAGGCCCGCGGCACCGCCGCCGACGACCACGACGTCGTACTTCTCGGTCATGGTGACCACCTCCGCGCCCGAGCGTCGCTCCAGCGCTACGGGATTGACAAACAGGTTTGCCGAATCTGCAATAAGGCCATGACGACGGACGAGGTACTCGCGGGTGTCGGCCCCCGGCTGCGGCAGATGCGGAAGGAGCGGGAGGTCACCCTGGCGGCGCTCTCCGAGACCACCGGCATCTCCGTCAGCACCCTGTCACGACTGGAGTCCGGCCTCCGTAAACCCAGTCTGGAACTGCTGCTGCCCATCGCGCGCGCTCACCAGGTGGCCCTGGACGAGCTGGTCGGGGCCCCGCCGACGGGTGATCCACGGGTGCGGTCGAAGCCGATCGTGATGGGCGGGCGCACCCACTGGCCGCTCACCCGCCAGCCCGGCGGCCTCCAGGCCTACAAGGTGCTCGAACCGCAGCGGAGGCTGGAGCCGGATCCCCGCACGCACGAGGGCTACGAGTGGATGTACGTGCTGTCCGGGAAGCTCCGCCTGGTGCTGGGCGAGCACGACGTGGTGCTCACGGCCGGGGAGGCCGCCGAGTTCGACACCCGGGTGCCGCACTGGTTCGGGTCGACGGGGGAGGGGCCCGTGGAGTTCCTCAGTCTGTTCGGGCCGCAGGGGGAGCGGATGCATGTGCGAGCGCGGCCCAGGCGGGCGTGACGCGTTCGACTCTTCCCGAACATCAAGCGACCGCTGTTCCCAGAACGGCAAGCGACCGCTTAGTATGCGAACCGACCCCGGTCAGACGACGCAGTCGACGCAGTCCCGTGGAGGCCCCGCATGCAGGCATGGCACGTGCACGAGAACGGCGAGCCGAGCGAGGTGATGCGGCTCGAGGACGCCGAGCCGCCGACGCCCGGTGACGGCCAGGTCCTGCTGAGGGTGCGCGCCGCGAACGTCAACTTCCCGGACGCCCTGCTCTGCCGGGGCCAGTACCAGATCAGGCCGCCGCTGCCGTTCACCCCGGGCGTGGAGATCTGCGGCGAGACCGAGGACGGCCGCCGGGTGATCGCCAACCCGGCGCTGCCGTACGGCGGCTTCGCGGAGTACGCCGTCGCGGACTCCGCCGCCCTGCTGCCCGCGCCGGACGCCCTGGACGACGCGGAGGCCGCCGCCCTGCACATCGGCTACCAGACGGGCTGGTTCGGTCTGCACCGCCGCGCCGGTCTGGAAGCCGGGGAGACACTGCTCGTCCACGCTGCCGCAGGAGGGGTCGGCAGCGCGGCCGTGCAGCTCGGGAAGGCCGCCGGCGCCACCGTCATCGGTGTCGTCGGCGGCCCGGAGAAGGCGGCCGTCGCCCGCGAGCTGGGCTGCGACGTCGTGATCGACCGGCGCTCCCAGGACGTCGTGTCGGCCGTGAAGGAGGCCACCGGCGGCCGGGGCGCCGACGTCATCTACGACCCGGTCGGCGGCGAGGCCTACACCCAGTCCGCCAAGGCCGTCGCCTTCGAGGGGCGCATCGTGGTCGTCGGCTTCGCCAGCGGCACCATCCCCAGCCCGGGCCTGAACCACGCCCTGGTGAAGAACTACTCGATCCTCGGCCTGCACTGGGGCCTGTACAACACCAAGAACCCGAAGCTGGTCCAGCACTGCCACGAGCGGCTCACCGAGCTGGCCGCCCGGGGCGCGATCAAGCCGCTGGTGAGCGAGCGCGTCCCACTCGCCGGGGCGGCCGCCGCCGTGCAGAAGGTCGCGGACGGCCTCACCACCGGCCGGATCGCCGTCGTCATGGAGGAGGCAGCAGCATGATCAGCGCCGATGAACTGCGCCGTCGGACGCGGGACCTGCTGGCCGCGCATCCGCCGGCCTCGACGGACCGCCTGGAGTTCCTCCGGGCCCGCTTCGACGCCGGGCTGGCGTGGGTGCACTACCCGGAGGGCCTCGGCGGACTCGGTGCGCCGCGCTCCCTCCAGGCCGTCGTGGACGCCGAGCTGGAGGCCGCGGGCGCCCCCGACAACGACCCGCGGCGCATCGGCATCGGCCTCGGCATGGCGGCGCCGACGATCCTCAAGTACGGCACCGAGGAGCAGAAGCGGCGGTTCCTCCGGCCCCTCTGGGTGGGCGAGGAGGTCTGGTGCCAGCTGTTCAGCGAGCCGGGCGCCGGGTCCGACCTGGCCGCGCTCGGCACCAGGGCGGTGCGTGAGGGCGACCACTGGGTGGTCAACGGGCAGAAGGTCTGGACGTCCAGCGCCCATGTGGCCCGCTGGGCGATCCTCATCGCCCGCACCGACCCGGACGTGCCCAAGCACCGGGGTATCACCTACTTCGTCTGCGACATGACCGACCCGGGCGTCGAGGTCCGGCCGCTGCGGCAGATCACCGGCGAGGCCGAGTTCAACGAGGTGTTCCTCACCGACGTCCGCATCCCCGACGCGCGCCGCCTGGGCGAGGTGGGGGACGGCTGGAAGGTCGCGCAGACCACGCTGAACAACGAGCGCGTCGCCATCGGCGGCATGCGGCTGCCCCGGGAGGGCGGCATGATCGGCCCGGTCTCGAAGACCTGGCGCGAGCGGCCCGAGCTGCGCACCCACGACCTGCACCAGCGGCTGCTGAAGCTGTGGGTGGAGGCCGAGGTCTCCCGCCTCACCGCCGAGCGGCTGCGCCAGCAGCTCGTCGCCGGCCAGCCCGGCCCCGAGGGCGCCGGCATGAAGCTCGCCTTCGCCCGCCTCAACCAGGAGATCAGCGGCCTGGAGGTCGAACTCCTCGGTGAGGAAGGCCTGTTGTACGACGACTGGACCATGCGCCGCCCCGAGCTGGTCGACTTCACCGGCCGTGAGGCCGGCTACCGCTACCTGCGCTCCAAGGGCAACAGCATCGAGGGCGGGACCACCGAGGTCCTGCTGAACATCGTCGCCGAGCGGGTCCTCGGCCTGCCCGCCGAGCCGCGCACCGACAAGGACGTCGCATGGAAGGACCTGGCCCGATGAGCGCACAGCCCGACCTGCTGTACTCGGAGGAGGAAGAGGCGCTCCGCGCCGCCGTCCGCGACCTGCTCGCCGACCACTGCGACGTGCCCGGCGTGATCGCCCGCACGGAGTCCGACGCCTCACACGACCGCGAGGCGTGGAAGGCGCTGGCCGACGGCATGGGACTCGCCGGCCTCCTCGTCCCCGAGGCCCTGGGCGGCCAGGGCGCCACCCACCGCGAAGCCGCCGTGGTCCTGGAGGAGCTGGGACGGGCCGTCGCGCCCGTGCCCTACCTGACGAGCGCCGTCGTCGCGACCGAGGCCCTGCTGGCCTGCGGGGCCGACGACCTCCTCGCCGAACTGGCCTCGGGACGCAAGGTCGGCGCCCTCGCGGTGGCGCTGAACGTCGCGCCGGGCGGCGCGTACAAGGTCGTACGGCACGAGGGCGGGGCGCTGCACGGTGAGTTGACCGGCATCGCGGACGCCGCCGCGGCCGACGTACTCCTCGTGCCCGCGGACGACGGCGGGCTGTACGCGGTCGACACCACCGCCGCGACCGTCACGCCACAGGTCTCCCTGGACCTGACCAGGCCGCTCGCCGTCATCACCCTCGACGGCGCCCCCGGCCGCCTGCTGGGCGACGCCGAACCCGCGGTACGCCGCGCCCTGCGCGCCGGAGCCGGGCTGCTCGCCTCCGAACAGCTCGGTCTCGCCGAGTGGGCGCTGACCGAGACCGTCCGCTACCTCAAGGAACGCAAGCAGTTCAACCGGCCCGTCGGCGGCTTCCAGGCGCTCAAGCACCGGCTGGCCCAGCTGTGGCTGGAGGTCGTCAACCTGCGCGCGGCCGCCCGCAACGCCGCCGACGCACTGTCCACGGGCGACGACGCCGATCTGGCCGTCACCGTCGCCCAGGCCTTCGCGGCGCCGGTGGCGGTCCACGCCGCCGAGGAGGCGGTGCAGCTGCACGGCGGCATCGGGATGACCTGGGAGCACCCGGCGCACCTGTACCTGAAGCGGGCCAAGGCCGACTCGATCGCGTACGGCACGGCGGGTGCCCACCGGGAGACGCTGGCCGCGCTGGTCGACCTCCAAGCCCCCTGACGCACATCTGACCGACGGCCGGGAGAAGCCCGGGAGAAGCCCGCCCCACCAGGGGCGGGCTCTTTCGTGCGCGTCCCCCGGCGACAGTGAACGCGAAGCGGCAGTCCGGCCAACTCCGCGCGCGGGCCTGCCCCTTGGAGCTGCCGGGACCCCATACTCGCAGGGTTCCCGTACGGCACTTCCAGGGAGGCAGAGCATGGCCCTCACCACCCGTCGCAGAGCCCTCACCACCCTCGGCGCCGCCCTCGCGGGCTCGGTCGCCCTGCCCGCCGCCGACGCACTGGCCGGCGAACGCGGGTGCGGGCCAAGCCCGTTGTGGCGCGCCCACGCCCACAACGACTACGAGCACCCGCGCCCGCTGCTGGACGCCCTGGACCACCGGTTCGGCAGCGTCGAAGCCGACATATACCTCGTTGGTGACCGGCTCCTCGTCGCCCACGACCCGGAGGACCTCGACCCGGCTCGCACGCTCGAGTCCCTGTACCTCGACCCGCTCGCCGCGCGCGTGCGAGCCAACCACGGCTCCGTGTACCGGGGATATCGCGGGTCGCTGCAGCTGCTCGTCGACATCAAGACCGAGGGCGCGTCGACCTACCTCGAACTCGACCGTCACCTCAGGCGCTACCCCCACCTGTTCACGACGTACTCCCACGGCCGGGTCCGGCGCGGCCCGGTCACAGCGGTCGTCTCCGGCGACCGCGCCGCCCGCGTGCCGATGGAGGCCCAGACCGTCCGCCGCGCCTTCTACGACGGCCGGCTCGCCGACCTCGGCAGCCAGGCGCCGGCCTCCTTCATCCCGCTGATCAGCGACAACTGGACGCTCAACTTCACCTGGCGGGGCGTGGGCGCGTTCCCGGACGCCGAACGGGAGAAGCTGCGGGGCCTCGTCCGTACCGCGCACCGGCGGGGACAGAAGGTGCGGTTCTGGGCGACCCCGGACCTGCCCGGACCCGCCCGGGACGCGCTCTGGGCCGAACTGCTCGCCGCGGACGTCGACTTCCTCAACACCGACGATCTCGCCGGACTGGAGGCGTTCCTTGACGCCCGGCGGGCGGTGCGGGGCAGCTAGACATCACACGTTCGGCGGACAGGTCAGCCGCCCGGACGAACCCTCCGCTACGCCACACTTGCGGCCGAACGCCGTGTACCGGACGTGGCGGCGTGGCGGAGGAGTCGACGATGGCCATTTCCATCTCTGTGGTGCTGCTGCTCTTGATCCTGACGGTGATCTTCCTGCGCAGCGGCGGGTTGAAGGTCTCCCATGCCCTGGTCTGCCTGATGCTCGGCTTCTACCTGGCCGGCTCGAGCATCGCTCCCTCCATCGAGAGCGGTCTCACGGCGACGGCGGACATCGTCAGCAGCCTGCGGCCCTGAGTCACGCTCCCGAGAACACGCCGATGCCGTTCGGAACGGCCCGTTCGGCGCCCCCGCTGGGATGGTTGCGCACGGAGACGGTGCTCGCACCCGGCTTCCGCGCCACCAGCGTCGACGAGCCGCCGCCGTCCAGGCTGAAGGCGGCTTCCGAGCCCAGCCGGCGCATGGCGGCGGCGACTTCGGCGATCGTCAGCCCACTGCGGTAGGGGGGCGCGCCGTCCAGCGCCAGCAGCAGCATGCGCTGCCCGTCGTCGGCGATTCCCACGGCCGTACGGACGGCGGAGGTCGTGTCGTCCAGGCCCGGCAGCGGCCGGCCGCCCTCGAGGACCGGGTAGCCTCCGAGCGCGAGCCGGTACGGGACGCCGTTCCCGGCCGCGACGAGACGGTGCTCGACCTCGACCGGTTCGCCGGCGGAGAGCTTCCGCAGCTGCTGGGCGCCCGCCTCCCGGCCGACCAGCACGGTCGTCCCCTCGGCGATCGGACCGCTCCCGGGCGTGTCGGCGGCCGAGACGACCCGACCGTCCCGGACCGTCACCTCGTACGTGTCCGTGCTGCACGGAGCGGCCCGGTCGGTGTCCGTGCCGCAGGTGGCACGCACCCGGGAGACGCTGCCCCACTCGGCGGTGAAGGCGCCGACCGAACCCACCGGCAGGGCGTACTGGTTGAGCCCGCCGAGCGGCAACAGCGCCTCCGCGGTGCGGATCGAGCCGTCGAGGGTCAGCCGGTCCAGTCGCGCCCGCCTGTCGGTGCCGACGCCGAACACGTCCTCGGTGGTCGTACCGGGTGGCAGCGCCGGCCCGAAACGCTGACCGTTCGGTACGGCCGCCTTGAGCGTGCGCCCGGCCGCGACCGCCGGTCCCACACTCGCGCCGGTCGCCTCGACGCCCGGGTGCTGGACCTCGGAGATGTTGAAGAAGTCCCCGTTGACACCGGCGACGGCCCCCTGGCCGTCGGCCATCCGCGAGACCGCCGCGCGCGAGGCCACCGCCCCGGGGTACAGCAGATCGACGCGGACGCGCGGGTCGCCCAGGTCGACGCGCAGCACATGCGCGTGCGCCGTCCCGTTCGCCGCCCGGATGTCGAAGTGCTCGTACGTCACGCCCGGGGCGACCCTGACGGCCTTCTGGACGGCGCCGGCCGGTGCCGCCCCCGCCAGGGCCGCACCGGCCAGCGCGCCGAACGCCGTGAGGAACGCCAGTACCGCTCTGCCTGCTCCGCGCCGTTTCCGACGACCTGTCACTGTACCCCCTGATACATGATCAGATGTTCCTACTGTCAGAGGAAGTGCAGCAGACCGCGGGCGCCGGTGGAGTGACCCGGCGCCGACTCCACGGGAACGGAGGGGAAAACGTACCCCTCCGGGTGCCTCAGCTCTCGTCCGTTCCGGTGGCGTACGGCGTGAAATGAGCGGGCGCGTGGTCGATCGGCAGACCGGGCCGCCAGGCGGTGAGCGCCTGCGCGCTGCACACGAACAGCTGCTCCGGCAGCCGGTCCAGCCCGAACCAGCGCCAGCGGCCCACGCTCTCCCCGGGCCGGTCCGACGGCTCGCCACGCCACGCGGTGACCCGGGCCGCCACGGTCACCCGCGCCACACCGCCCGCGTCGTCGAGGAGCGTCCCCAGCAGCCGGACGTCCTCCGGCCGGGCCTGGAGCCCCGTCTCCTCGCCGAGCTCGCGCACCACCGCCTCCCGCAGCGACTCGCCGGGCTCCACCGTCCCGCCGGGCAGCTCCCAGGTGCCGTGCCGGTGCCGGCCGAGGAGCAGGCCGCGGGACCCGTGCAGGATGGCGCCGACCCCGAGCGCGGCATGGGCCACCGGCGGTTTCCCGGTGCGCGGGCGGGAGGAGACGCGGACCGGCCGTGTCACGTGGAAGAGGCGGTACGACGCGTGGTTGCCGGGTTGCGGCGTGTCCAGGACATCGACGCGGTCCACCCGCAGCCCGTGCTCGGCGAGGAGGGCCCTCCAGAGCTCCGGGCTGAGCACCCACATGCGGACGGTCACGTCCCCGGCCTCGGCCAGCCGCAGGATCTCCGGCCGGGCGACGACCTCCTCCGACGGCCCGTCACCCCGCGAATTGGTGTGCAGCACCGTGAAGAAGAGCCTGCCGCCCGGCTTGATCGCCGCGGCGAGGGCGGGCAGCAGCCGGTGCGGGTCGATGTAGGGGACGGCGTTGACCGAGTAGACGAGGTCGTACGGCTCCGCCGTGCGCAGATGTTCCACCGCGTCAACCAGGACCAGCCGCAGCCCGCGCAGCGAGCCGTAACGGGCACGCGCGCGTTCGTACTGTCCCGCCGAGGCGTCGACCGCGTCCACCAGCGCGCCGTGGGCACGGACCAGATGGGCGGCGTGCCGGGCCGGACCGCACCCGAGGTCCAGCACGCGCCGGCCCGTCAGCTCCCCGAGCACCTCGGTCCCCGGCCCCGAGCCCTCGAAGCCCCAGTCGATCCGACCCACTTCGGGCAGCACCGTGCCGCGCCGCAGGTGATGGTCCCCGTAGCTGCGCCAGGCCTCGGCGTTGACCTCCTCCGGTAGCGCCGCCAAGACTCAGCCGCCCGCCGCCGCGTCGCGCGGAAGCACCCTGACCCGGCGGAAGTTGCAGCCGGCGGCCTGCGGCTCGCCGCCCGGGGGACGGGACTGCTGGGCCTTGAGGGCGATGCTGACCAGGCTCAGCAGCAGTTCGACATCCGCCTCGCAGTCGAGGTGGACCGTCACCCAGCAGGAGCCGGGGACCAGGTGGATCGCGCTCGAACCGGCGAGGTCGTAGTGGAAGCGCTGGATGGCCCGGCTGGTGAGATGCAGGTCCACGTCCCGCGCGGAGTGGAAGTGAACGATCTCGTCACGGACGGAACGGAGCGCCCGTCCGGTACCGCAACTCGCCGGGCCCGCCATCAGGTCGGGCCAGGCCTGCAGGCGCTCCAGGGCGCGCTGGGCCAGACTCATGGGCCTATCGTCGCGTGATTACCGTTCCGCAACCAGGGGTTGAGCGATTTGTAACCGGGCTGTGAGGGGCGGAGCCCCGATCCGGGCGCTTCCAGGCGTAGTTGCCGACCGGACTCAAGCCCGCTCCGCGACGGCGGCGGGATCGTCCAGCACCGCCCGCACCACCGAGTGCGCGGCCCCGAGCAGCGGCCCCTGCGGACCCAGCCGGGACACCGACACGGGACAGGGCGGACCCGCCGTACGCCGCGCCAGCTCGTCCCGCAGCGAGGGCAGCAGCCAGGGCGCCAGTGCGGACAGTTCCCCGCCCAGCACGACGCTTTCCGGGTCGAGCAGGTTGACCGCCCCGGTCAGGGCGACTCCGAGCGCGGTGCCGGCGTCGCGCAGCGCGCGGCGTACGTCCTCGTCGCCCTCCGCGGCGTGCCCCGCGAGCAGCCCGACCCGGTCCTCGTCCGGCACCAGCCCGGCCGCACGCAGGACCGCCTCCTCGCCGGCGTACTGCTCCAGGCACCCACGTCCGCCGCACGCGCACTCCGGACCGTCCGGCCGGACCGGCACGTGCCCCAGCTCGCCCGCGAAACCGCGGGTTCCGCGCAGCAGTCCGCCGTCCACGACGACCGCCGCGCCGATGCCGATCTCCGCCGACACGTGCAGGAAGTCGCGCGGTGTGCCCTCGCCGAGCCAGAGTTCGGCGAGCGCGCCGAAGTTGGCCTCGTTGTCCACGGTCAGCGGGAAGCCGGACGGCAGCAGGCCGCCGAGGTCGGTGTCCCGCCAGTCGAGGTTCGGGGCGCGCACGACGGTCCGGGCATCGCGCGCCACCAGACCCGGTACGGCCACGGCGAGCCCCGCCGGCCACAGCCCCTCGCCCTCCGCCTCGGCGACGACCAGGCGTATGAGCTCGTTGAGTTCCTCGATGACCGTCCTGGGGGAGCGGCCCCGGTTCAGACTGTGCCGCACGGCCCGCGACCGCGTCCGTCCGCGCAGGTCGACCGCGCAGACCGCGAGGTGGTCGACGCCGATCTCCGCGCCGATCCCGGCTGGTCCGCGCCCGCTGACGGCGAGCGCCGACCCGGGGCGGCCGACCCGCCCGGGCCGCTGTGGACCCAGTTCCTCCAGCAGCCCCGAGCGGATGAGTTCGTCGACGAGCGTCGACACCGCCGCCCGGGTCAGACCGATCCGCGAGGCGACGGCGGCCCGGGACAGCGGCCCCTCGGCGCTGACGGCGTGCATCACCCGGGCGAGGTTGCGGCGGCGCATCCCCTGCTGGGTGTCCGGCAGCGCGCGTCCCGGCCCGGCCGGGTGCGCCTCGTGCGGTGGTGCGGTCATGCCTGACGCCAGTCCTCAGTGGGTGTCCGTGGGCCGCTGCAGCAGCCCGGCCGCGTCGGAGAGTACCCCGGCGATCCTGGTGAGCGTCTCCTCGTCCCGCTCGACGGCGTCGAGGACCGGGCCGGCCGCCGTGTTCCAGCGTCGTGCGACCGCCGCCGGGTCCTCCCCGGTCAGCAGCCCGGCCGCCTGCGCGGCGGCGCCCAGCGCCACCAGCTCCTTGGCCTCGGGCACCTGCACGGGACGTCCCGACAGTCGCCGCACGGTCTGCTGCCAGGCCGCGCCCCGGGCGCCGCCGCCGATCAGCAGCAGGGGCGCGGCAGGGTCGGCGTCCTGGTCCAGGACCAGGTCGAGCGCGCCCAGCAGGGAGTGCACGGCGCCGTCGTAGGCGGCCTGGAGCAG
Source organism: Streptomyces sp. NRRL S-455 (assembly GCF_000717875.1). Classification (GTDB taxonomy): domain Bacteria; phylum Actinomycetota; class Actinomycetes; order Streptomycetales; family Streptomycetaceae; genus Streptomyces. Next base: position 388,341 of record NZ_JOCT01000001.1, on the reverse strand, counting down.
CTGGCCGGCGGTCGTGTCGTGGCGCAGGCCGTGCAGCACGCCGGAGGCGTTCGGCAGGTTCGGGGTGCGCTCGCCGTCCAGGTAGGGCAGCAGCGTCACGGCCGTGCCGGGCTCGACGGCCTCCCGGTCCAGGCCCAGCAGGGTCGCGACCCGGTCCACGGCGAGCGTGCAGTTCAGGGTGCAGGCCAGCGGCAGCCAGTCGCCGCGGGCGTCGGCGAACCCCGCGACCGTGCCGCTCGGGTCGGCGGGCCTGTGCCGCGACACCGCGTACACCGTGCCCGAGGTGCCGAGGCTCATCACCGGCACGCCCGGGCGCAGCCCCAGGCCGAGCGCCGCGGCGGCGTTGTCGCCGGTGCCGGGCGCGACCAGCGTGCCCCTGGAGAACGGCAGGTCGTGGCTGTCGCGGACCGTGCCCGCCACTTCGCCGGGACGGACCACCCGGGGCAGCAGGGCGGGGTCGAGCCCCACGTGCGCCAGGATCTCCTCGTCGTACGACTCCGCCCCGGACGCCCACCAGCCCGTCCCGGAGGCGTCGCCGCGGTCGGTCGTGCCCTGCCCGGTGAGCCGCTCGGTGAGGTAGTCGTGGGGGAGGCGCACGGCCTGGGTGGCACGGGCCGCCTCCGGCTCGTGCTCGGCCAGCCAGGCCCACTTGGTGACGGTGAAGGAGGCGGCGGGGACCGACCCGGTGCGCTCGGCCCAGAACTTCGCGCCACCCAGCTCCTCCGTGAGACGGCGGGCCTGCGGCGCCGAGCGCACGTCGTTCCACAGCAGGGCCGGGCGCACCGGCTCGCCCCGCTCGTCCAGGGTGACCAGGCCGTGCTGCTGCCCGCCGACCGACACCGCGGCGGCCTCGTGCGCCGCGTCACCGCACTGGCTCAGCGCCTCGCACAGCGCGTCCCACCACTGGCGCGGATCGCTCTCCCGCCCCGCCCCCGAGGAGACGGTGTGCGGGGCCTGGCCGCTGGCGACGACCCGGCCGGTGGCCGCGTCGACGACCAGTGCCTTGGTGGACTGGGTGGACGAGTCCACGCCGACGACGAGCGGACCCTCGGCTGCTGACATCGGGCTTTCTCCCTCTTCAGATCGCTTCTCGCGCCCCGCTTCTCTCGTCCCGGGACATCGTGTCCCTTCCCAGAGAGGTGCCCGCATACTAATTTGTAAACCGGCATGACGAAATGGCCTCAGCGAGCAAGGAGCCGCCGCATGAGCTTCCAGCCCACCCCCGAGGACAGGTTCACGTTCGGCCTGTGGACCGTCGGCTGGCAGGGACGGGATCCCTTCGGCGACGCCACGCGCCGCGCCCTCGACCCGGTCGAGACGGTCCAGCGCCTGGCCGAGCTCGGCGCCCACGGCGTCACCTTCCACGACGACGACCTGATCCCGTTCGGCTCGAGCGACACCGAGCGCGAGGCCCACATCAAGCGCTTCCGGCAGGCCCTGGACGCCACGGGCATGAAGGTCCCGATGGCCACCACCAACCTCTTCACGCACCCGGTCTTCAAGGACGGCGCGTTCACCGCCAACGACCGTGACGTACGCCGTTACGCGCTGCGCAAGACCATCCGCAACATCGACCTCGCCGTCGAACTCGGCGCCCAGGTGTACGTGGCCTGGGGTGGCCGCGAGGGTGCCGAGTCCGGCGCCGCCAAGGACGTCCGCGCCGCCCTGGACCGCATGAAGGAGGCCTTCGACCTGCTCGGCGAGTACGTCACCTCCCAGGGCTACGACCTGAGGTTCGCGATCGAGCCCAAGCCCAACGAGCCGCGCGGCGACATCCTGCTGCCGACCGTCGGCCACGCCCTGGCGTTCATCGAGCGTCTGGAGCGCCCGGAGCTGTACGGCGTGAACCCGGAGGTCGGCCACGAGCAGATGGCCGGGCTGAACTTCCCGCACGGCATCGCGCAGGCGCTGTGGGCGGGCAAGCTGTTCCACATCGACCTCAACGGCCAGTCCGGCATCAAGTACGACCAGGACCTGCGCTTCGGCGCCGGTGACCTGCGTGCCGCGTTCTGGCTGGTCGACCTGCTGGAGTCGGCCGGCTACAGCGGCCCCCGGCACTTCGACTTCAAGCCGCCGCGGACCGAGGACCTCGACGGGGTGTGGGCCTCGGCGGCCGGCTGCATGCGCAACTACCTCATCCTCAAGGAGCGCGCCGCCGCCTTCCGCGCCGACCCGGACGTCCAGGAGGCCCTGCGCGCGGCCCGCCTGGACGAGCTGGCCCTGCCGACCGCCGAGGACGGCCTCCAGGCCCTGCTCGCCGACCGGTCGGCCTTCGAGGCGTTCGACGTCGAGGCGGCCGCCGCCCGCGGCATGGCGTTCGAGCGCCTGGACCAGCTGGCGATGGACCACCTGCTGGGGGCGCGCGGCTGACGCCCCGCACGCGTGCGTCGGCCATACCGGACGGAATGCTCCGGAATCATGCGATCCACGCCATGAGTCCGTATCAACTCCCGTGCACCGCTCGCCTCCTGAGCGGTGCACGGTGACCCTCGTCGGTATGGCCAAGCCGCCCGCACCGCCTCACCGGCGGAATCCGTTGCTCGTCCTGCTCACCGTGCTCGTGGCCGCCGCGGCCGTGTCCGCCGTGGTGCTGATGGCCCGGGGAAGCGATGCCCCGCTGGACCGGAAGCCGCCCGCCGAGAGCACGAGCGGCACCTCCGCTCCGTCCTACGGCATCCCCACGAAGCTGCCCACCCGGCTTCCCAGCGAGCTGCCGACCTGGTTGCCGTCGGGCTTTCCGAGCCGGTTGCCGAGTGGTCTGCCGAGCGACCTCGAATCGCTGCTCCCGTCCCTGGACGCCGGCGAGCCAGTGCCGCGGCAGGCACGCGCCGTACGAACGCGAGGTCCGCACGGAGGGACCAGTCACGGTCGTCTCCCTCCGTGACCCCTCCGGAGACGTGGCGGCGCATGGCACCATCGCCGTGGTCGGCGCAGATGCGATCGCGGATCGCATCACGACGGACTCGGTGCACCGGCGACGCGGCCTGGGCCGCGCCATGATGAGCGCTATGGCGGAGGCCGCCGTGGCCCAGGGCGCCCGGGCATCTGACAGCCACGCTGCACGACCTGGGGCTGATGCCTTCGGGCTGGACCTCCCCCAGCCATGGTCGACCACGCCCGGCGGACCCGTGGGCGTTCACCATGGTCGAGCTGCACGGCTTTCTCGCGCACTGCGACGACGAGGTCGTCCGCATCTGCGCCTCAGCCGCAAGGGACGGCTGCCCGCGTTCCGCGACGCGACCCTGTTCAATACCGCCTACACCTACGGGCTGCGGCGCGACGAGACATGGATGCTGGACGCCGACAACTTCGGCCGCGATCCGTACGGCGCCGAGTTCGGAGAGAACGGCCGCTGCATGGTTCCGCTTCGGCAAGGCCAAGAAAGGCTCGCCGCCCAAGCGCCGCGGGGTGCTGACCATGTGGCACTGGACTCCGGACGTCCTGGACGAGTGGTTCACCGGGGTCCGCCCGGGCGGCTCAACTCCTGCTTCATCGCCTACCGCAAGGCCCTGGGCTTGGACGACGGAAAGTCGACTTCCCTCCGCATCATGCACCCTGCGACGGCATCTGGCCCCCACCATCGCCGCGGCCCTCGAGACGGCGCTGGGCTCCACATCGTCAGTTTTCCCAACTACATTCCTCGTGACGGCATTTGTGGCATGCTCAGCCTTTTGTGGTGTCTTCCGGGGGAGAGTATGAACCATTCGCCCATGAACGTGCGGTTGGCGTTGAACGATCTTGAGGGTCCCGAGGTTGCCGACCGGGACATGACGTATCTGATCGAGGAGATCCGGGATCTCGACGTCCTGTCCCTGGAGCATCCGCCTGCCGGGCAGGCACCGCAGGGCACGCGGGCCGGTGAGCCCGTCTTGTACACCTCGTTGCTGCTGGGTCTGGCTGGTGCGCCCGTGCTCCGAGCGCTGATCGCACTGTCTCAGGACTGGTTGGCGCGCAGGAACAGCGGAACCATCGAGATCAAGCACGGTGAACACGTGCTCCGCTTGACGCATACCGGCCGCGCGGATCAGAAGGCGGCCATCGAAGCCTTTATCTCGCACGCTATGCGAGACTCCGCCGATGGCTAGGCGGGCACTGGTCCTGGCGAACCAGAAGCACGCCGATGAGCGCTTCAGCAAGCTCCCCGGTGCCGCCGCTGACGCGCGACATCTCACAGACACCTTGAAGGACCCGGCCATCGGCGGGTTCGAAGTGACCGTGGTGGTCGACGAGACAGCCCGCACCTGGCGCAAGGAGCTCCAGCGGTTCTTCCGGGATGCGGACATGGCCGACGTGCTGCTGGTTCACCTGTCCTGTCACGGGCGAAAGGACACCGGCAACCGTCTGCACTTCATCGCCCGGGATACGGAGTTCGACGCCCTGGAGGCCACCTCAGTCAGCGCCGACTTCCTCGCCGACTGCATGGAGGGTAGTAGGAGCCAGCGCATCGTCCTGCTGCTCGACTGCTGCTACAGCGGCGCCTTCGCCCGCGACATGCGGGCGCGCGGCGAGGCCCAGGTAGACCTGAGCGCGGAGTTCCAGGGCAAGGGCCGGATTGTGATCACCTCCTCGACCGCCTTGCAATACAGCTACGAGACGGAGAGGTCGAGCCGGCTCAGGAACCAGCCATCGGTGTTTACGTCGGCGATCGTGGCGGGACTGCGGAGTGGCGAGGCGGACCTGGACAGGGACGGGTACGTCACCGTGGACGACCTGTTCGCATATATCACCCGTCGCATACCCGAAGAGGTCCCGGACCAGACCCCTACCCTCAGCGTGACCACAGCCGTGGGTCAAATCCTGGTGGCCAAGAACCCCCGCGCTGACGAGCTGGCGTTGAACCGAGGGACAAGCCAAGGGCCGTCTCCGGAGGAAGAAGCTCAGTTCGCCCAGGCGGCACTTCGGGCACGCGAACTGGAGCGGGAACTCGAACGCCACAAGTCGCTGCACGCGCGCATCATGCGTGGTCAGGCCCATCTGCTTAGGTGGTTGGCCGTCACAGCAGTGACGGCGTTCGGGCTGTGGACTGCGTCCCTGTGGTCGGACAGCTTCGTGCTGCCGCGATCAGGTGGTCAGCGAGGATTGGCGCTATTGGTGTGCGCCGCTGTGGTCACCTTTGGAACCAAGGCGCTAGCGGCTCCACTCATGACTCTGTCTGTGGCGGTGACCAAGGCGATCTGGGGGAACCCCAAGCAAATGGTGCGCTGGTGGTTTCAGGGCGGTTGGTGCGGGTGGGCAGGGAGGCTCGTACGCATCCTGGCCCTTTTCGTCGCATGCTGGACCATCATTATCGGGTTGACCACCCTGATACCCCTGCTGTCGCTCTGCATCGCTGGTCTACTGGCCACCCAGATCGGACTTGCTGTCACGACGCCTTCCGGCTGGGACGGGATCCTCGTCCTGTGGAGCATCGGCGCCATGGAGTTTCTCTCGATGGGCGCGCTCAACCTGCTGCTACCGCAGCGAGAGCGAGTGGTGGCGAAAAGCGGCAACGCCATCGTCGCCCGGGACATTACGTACGTGGGACCCTTTCAATGGGGCACTCAAACCGTACTGAAAGGAACGCTTCGCACGCTTGATGACTTCCCTCACGAATGGTGAGTCCGTGATCACCAGTTGGTCGGCGACAACCCTGGTCCCGTGGGATTCTCTTCTTGCGGTAGGTGTCGAAGGCGCGGCTGCTGGGGGCGTGTCCGCTGTGGGCGGCGACGGCTTCGGGCATGGCCTGGATACAGTCCCGAACCGGCATCAAGCAACACTCGTGCTCGGACAGCAGTTCCTGGAGCTGTCGCCCCGTCGTCGGGGTCGCTCTCGGGTATCACACGAGACCACCAGCCACCTCCTCAAAGAGACCGAGTATCACGCCCTGACTACGCGACACCTCAACGTGCGAGCCCACCGTTCCAGCTTGCACTCTTGACGGCCACTGGTGAAGCTGGAAAAAGGGGAGGCTGGTCAACCGGAGGTTCTCATGTCCGATGCGCGATTGCATGGCACTGTCAAAAAGGCCGGCGAAGGGGACTTCGAAATCGTCAAGTTGAACATCGAACTCGACGACGAAACGCGTCAGCAGCTCGAGGTCGACCCCGAGAAGACTGTGCAGCGCTTCCTGGAGTCCAAAGGGTATGAAGTCAATAGGATTGTTTTGACCGATCGGTCGCCGGAGATAATCGCGAGCGATTCAATGTTCCACATACTCCGTCCGCCGGAGCAGCACTCCGAGTTCTACCAAATGTAGAGAGCTCACGTCGAATACTCCCACCCTTTCCCATGCGGGCGTTGGCTGCACACGAGTCACCCAAGCCAAGCCAGAGGTCGCTCAGCGAGCGGAAGCTGGATCCCACCGGAAATGGGTCCGCCAGCTCCGGGAAACGGCGGCGAGCCTACCGGCTCGCAGAACCGGGCCAGGGACAGGGAACTCCATGGCGAACGTTGCCTGATCCGGCACTAGTGCCCTGAGCCCGGAACGGCTCCGTCACCGGCGGCGAGCCGCGCCGACGTCAGGGCCGTCGCCGGATCCTGTGCGGCGCGTCCCGCGGGCAGCCAGCGGCCGCGTTCCTTGCGGTACGGCCACCAGCGGCCGTCCCGGCCCAGGCGCAGCTGGATCGGTGCCCCGACGACCGTCCACCGGTTGCTCCGGGCCCGCAGTTCGGGTCGCTCGTCCGGGTCCCAGGCCGAGTCAAGGGCGGCACGCGCGCGTGCGAGAGCTTCGCCTGCCACCCGCCACTCCTCGTCGAGGACGGACAGCCCGGCCCTGCCGCCGTGGCGCCACGCGAGTACCGCCGCCGCCAGCCCTTCCCGGCCGCGCCCCGACCCGTCGGCGAGGCGGTCCGCGACCTCTCGCGCGGGTTCGCCGGCGGCCAGCCGCACCACGTCCTGTGCGACCGTCAACTCCGGTGCTGAGTCGGGTCGTTGCTCGCCGAGTGCCTCCGCGAGCAGGCGATGGGCCTGTACGGCGGTCCGGGCGGCCAGGAACTCCAGCGCGGCCGGGTCGATGCCGGGGGCGGGCGGCGTCCCGGTGTCCAGGGACGGTGGTGCCCCGGGCTCGTCGGGGAGTCCGGGCAGGCCCGGCAGCGGGGGCAGGATGTCACCGGCCGTGTACGCCTCGACGGCGTCCACTCCCTCCGGCCCGGAGCGCTCCGCGGCGGATGCCCCGCCGCGCGTCTGGAGACCTTCCAGCACGGCGGCCTCGTCGCGTCCGCGCATCAGCAGCAGGACGAACGGGTCCTGGTCCAGCAGCCGGGCCACCTGATAGCAGAGCGCCGCCGTGTGCCCGCAGTGGTCCCAGGTTCCGCAGTCGCACTCCGGTTCCAGATCACCCAGGCCCGGCAGCAGTTCGACGCCCGCGGCCGCCGCGTCCTCCACCAGGTGCGGTGGCATCTCCCGGTCCAGCAGCGCCGCCACATGGCCGGCCCGCTCCACCGTCATGTCCAGGAGACGGTCCCACTGTCCGGGCGAGAGTGTCTCCAGCAGGACGTCGGCCCGGTGCGCCGTGCCGTCACGGTCCTGGACGACGGCCGTGAGCCGGCCCGGGCGCACCGACACCGCGCCGACCGCTCCGGCGCGTGCGAGCCGGCGGCCCGCCTTGAGCTGCGCCGAGTCCAGCGCCGTGTCCTCCAGCGCCCGCAACCAGGCCAAGCCCCACCAGGTCTGCGCGAAGCCCCGCCCGTGCGCGGGCGGCAGTGCGGCGAACGTGCGCTCCGTGTCACCGTCGTACCGAGTCATCACAGGCCCCCTCGCAGTTCGACCAGATCCGCCAGTTCAGCGTCGGTCAGCTCCGTGAGGGCGGCCTCACCGGAGCCCAGGACCGCGTCCGCCAGTGCCCGCTTGCGAGTGAGCAGCTCGGCGATGCGGTCCTCGATGGTCCCCTCGGCGACGATCCGGTGCACCTGCACCGGACGGGTCTGGCCGATGCGGTACGCGCGGTCCGTCGCCTGGGCCTCGACGGCCGGGTTCCACCAGCGGTCGTAGTGCACGACGTGCTCGGCCCGGGTGAGGTTCAGGCCGGTGCCCGCCGCCTTCAGCGACAGCAGGAACACGGGCACTTCACCGTCCTGGAAGCGCCGCACCATGGCCTCGCGCTCGGCGACGGGCGTCCCGCCGTGCAGGAACTGCGAGGGCGTGCCGCGGGCGGCCAGGTGCCGTTCGAGGAGGCGGGCCATCCGCACGTACTGCGTGAAGACCAGTACGCCCGCCCGCTCGGCGAGCATGGTGTCCAGCAGTTCGTCCAGCAGCTCCAGTTTCCCGGACCGTCCGGCGATCACCGGCCGCTCCTCCTTGAGGTACTGGGCCGGATGGTTGCAGATCTGCTTGAGGCCGGTCAGCAGTTTCACGATCAGCCCGCGCCGCGCCATGCTGCCGGCGCCGGAGATCTCCGCCAGCGCCTCCCGCACCACGGCCTCGTACAGGCCCGCCTGTTCCGGCGTGAGGGAGACGGTGTGATCGGTCTCCGTCTTCGGCGGCAGCTCGGGCGCGATCCCCGGGTCCGACTTGCGGCGGCGCAGCAGGAACGGCCGTACGAGCCGGGCCAGCCGGTCCGCGGCGCCCGGGTCCTGACCGTCCTCGACGGCGTCCGCGTACCGCCTCCGGAAGGTGCCGAGCCCGCCCAGCAGGCCCGGCGTGGCCCAGTCGAGAATCGCCCACAGCTCCGACAGGTTGTTCTCCACCGGTGTGCCGGTGAGCGCCACCCGCGCACGGGCGCCGATGGACCGCAGCTCCCGCGCGGTCGAGGAGTGCGGGTTCTTCACGTGCTGGGCCTCGTCCGCCACGAGCAAGCCCCACGGCACCTCGGCGAGCCGGGGCGCGTCCAGGCGCATCGTGCCGTACGTGGTGAGCACGAACTCCCCGTCGGTCAGGCCCTCGAGGCTGCGCCGTGCGCCGTGGAAGCGCCGCACGGGGGTGCCGGGCGCGAACCGCTCGATCTCCCGCTGCCAGTTGCCCATCAGGGACGTCGGGCAGACCACCAGGGTGGGTCCGGCCGACTCCGCGTCGGCCTGCCGGTGCAGGTGCAGGGCGATCAGCGTGATCGTCTTGCCGAGTCCCATGTCGTCGGCGAGGCAGCAGCCGAGACCCAGTGAGCTCATGCCCGCCAGCCAGTTCAAGCCCCGCCGCTGGTAGTCCCGGAGCGTGGCGGCGAGGGCGGACGGCTGCTCGACCGGCCGCTGCGTCTCGGGGTCCGCGAGCCGCTCCCGCAGGGCCGCCAGCCACCCGGTGGGCCGCACCTCGACCCGGCGGCCGTCCACCTCGGCCCAGCCGGTCAGGGCCGCGCCCAGCGCGTCCACCGGCGTGACCTTGCTGTCCTGCCGGGAGCGGGCCAGACACACTTCGTCAGGGTCGATCAGGACCCACTGGTCGCGCAGCCGCACCACCGGCCGGTTCGCCTCGGCGAGCCGGTCCAGCTCCTCGCGGCTGAGCCGCCGGTCGCCCAGCGCGAACGACCAGTTGAAGGCCAGCAGCGCGTCGGCGGACAGGAACGACGGCACTGCGGCGGAGCCCTTGCCGGGCTCCGGCTCCGCGTCGGGCGGCCCCACCTCCGCACGTGTGGTCAGCCCGCGGATCAGTCCTTTCGGCCAGTGCACGTCGACTCCGGCCGCCGCCAGCGCCCGCATGCCCGGGCCGAGCAAGTCGGTGACCTCCTCGTCGGCCAGTCCGACAGCGTCCGGCACGGTCGCCGACAGCAGGGGCGTGAGCGGGGCCCATGCCCGGGCCGCGCGCCGCAGCGCGAGCAGGACGTCCATCGTCGCGCGCGAGCCGAACGCCTCACCGCCGGCGCCGGCCCAGACGTCCGCCGCGTCCGCGACGAGCGCGGCGTCGCTGACGCTGTGCACCTGGAGCACGGCCCGGAACGTCACACCCGCGTCGCCGGCCGCCGCGTCCATGGGGCCGTGCGCCGCGTCCGTCAGACCGTCCGCCTCGATCCGCAGCGACAGGCGCACGCCCGCGTCGTGGCCCGCGGCGACGTCGGCGACCCACGCGCGCTGCTCCGGCAGGTGCACCGGTTCGGGCGAGGCGTAGGCGGCACCGCCCGTCACCAGCGCGGCGGCGGGGGAGCGGGGCAGGATGTCGGCGACCGCGTCGAGGAAGGCCCGCAGGAGCTGCTCCGGGCCGGGCAGCCGCAGCGGCCCCGTGCCCGGCAGCGGGACGGCGTGCGCCTCGGGCGGCATCGCGGCGGCGAGGCGGCGTACGTCCTCGATGTCCTCGGCGCGCAGCGGGCCGGTGCGCCACGCGTCGTGGTCGCCCGGGGAGAGGCCGGGCAGCAGCAGGCCGCGCGCCACGAGGCGCAGGGCGTGCACGGCGGCCGCTCCCCAGAACCGGGTGCTCCGATGCCCCTGCCCGCCGGTGCGCGCGTGTGTGAGGACCGGCAGGGCCGCCCGCACCGGAAGCAGGACGGCCGGCACGCTCCGCGGCTCGACCCCGTCATCGCCGGGGACCACGACGGTCAGGTCCGCGATGGTCGCCGAGGGCACGGCGGGCAGGGGTGCGCCGTCGGGTCGCCAGAAGGCGACGCTGCCGGTGCGGGCCGGGTCGCCGGGCAGGAACACGGCGCAGCAGTGGGCCAGTTCTGAGGATGCGGAGAGCGCGGAGAGTGCGGAGAGCTCGGAGCGAGAGGATGCCGGGGGAGTCGGATGCTCGGCTATGACTGATTCCTCAAATTTGACTAGTGGAGTCGGAGTCGCCGAGGGTACAACACCTCCGGGGTGAAGCGGGTATGAGTTGACTGTGAGCTGAGTCACTATGGAGTCTCAGGGGTGCCTAGGGGCGCGCCTCAGGGATGTCTCAGGGTCGCGGTCCGGAACCACCGTAGGCGCGGACCCGTTCTCGAGACAGAGAGCGGCACTGGCCGCGAAGGAGGCGACAGACATGTCCAAGAACGCCAAGATCGCCGCAGGGGGTGTGGCGGTTGGGCTCATCCTGCTGATCTGGCTGCCCTGGTGGGCATCACTCCTGATCATCCTGGGAGTCCCGGCCGCCGCGTACCTCATGCTGGATCCCTCGCAGCGGCGCAGGCTGCACCGTACCTCCCGCAAGCAGCTCCGACGCTGACCGGCCGTAGCGGTCAGTTCGGCCGCACGGCCATCTTGTCGAGGGCCGCGAGAAGACCCGGCAGCTCCGGCCCCCGGCCCACCGGCAGTACCTCGCCGGGTTCGTCGTCGAGCAGCACGAAAGCGATGTCGTCGGTCCTGGCCACGAGCGACCAGCCGGGGCCGTCGGCCCGCAGGGTCCGCGCGTCACCCGGCGCGAACGACGACCGCACCCGCCCCAGCGGTGGCGGCGAGTCGATGTAGGTGCGGGCCTCCGCGAGGACCCGCCGGATACCGCTGTGCCTCGGCTGTCCCGCCCCTCCGCGTCCGCCCGGCCCGCCGACCGCCTCGCCCCCGTCACCGGGGATCTCCGACGATCCCTCGCCGGAAGGCGCAGAGGATCCGTCCCCGCGGGTTTCCGGCGACCCGGTCTCCGGTGCTGCCGGTGCCACGAACGCCGAGTCGTCGACCTGTTCCCGCCACATCCCCCACTGCAGGGCGATCTCGTCCGCACCCAGGCGCCGCTGAGCCGGCCCCCAGACGGAGGTGTCGGGCGGAGTCAGCGGGGGCCGGTCGTCAGCGTCCGGGTGGGGATCGTGCGGGGCGGGCACCCCGGGTGCCGCGACGGCCACCGCGAGGGGCCAGCCGGGCAGGGCCGCCACCACCGTGCGCTCGTCGGGCGACAGCTCGTACTCCATGCCGCAGTCCCAGGACGCGATCGCGACGGCCACCAGGGAGACGTCGTCGATGACCACGGTCCACCGGGCGCCCTCGCCGTCCTGGCCGAGCACCAGCCCGTACCCGTCGGCGAGCGGCGCCAGACCGAGCGCGGCGCACGCCTCCGGGTAGTCGTCCCCGAGCACGCTCGGAAACTTCGCCGGCGTCAGCAGCGCCGCCGTGAGCACATAGAGCGCGTCGTCCGCGGCGGCGACGGCGTCCTCGTCCGTCCCGGCCATTGCAGCCTCCCCATTTTCATCCGACGGCGCGTGCACCCTAGTGCGCGCGGAAGCCGCTTGTCACTGCCCCGCAAGCGCACTCGGAGCTGCAGTTTTCCGGCGGACGGGGCGAATCGGCCGTCCGCGCCGCAGCACCTCACGCCGCCGGCAGCCCCAGCAGCTCCCGGGCCACGGCCCGCGGCGACTCACCACGCTCCCGCGCGAGCGCGATGACAGCCCGGCAGGCCAGCTCGTTCACCCCGAACGACAGTGCCTCCGGCGACACCCACGCGGCCGCCTCGTCGGCCCGCTCCTGGTCGTTCTCGGCACCCGCCGCGACATAGGTCGCGGCAGCCTCGAAGAGATTGTGCGGACGCTTGTCCCCGTCGGTCCTCGTCTCCGTGCGCATGGCATGAGCGACCCTGACCCCGGCCTTCCGGACCCTGCCCCACATGTTGACCACCTTCCCCCTGTACGGATGTCCCGCCTACCGGTCACCTTCCCGTCACCAACGTAGAGTTGATGTTCCGGTGAAAGAAGGGGGAGGGGCACTGTGAAGCGCTTCGCGCGGCTGGAACTGCTACGGCGGATGGACCCGCACCGGGACGCCACCGAGATCTACCGTCTGAGCGCGGCGTACGAGTTCCCCTGGGACTACACCCGGGCCCTGGAGCTCGCCCTGTACCGCACCTACGCCGTCCCCTCCATCGGCCGGCTGCTCGCCGAGACGGCGGAGCTCACGGAACGCACGCAGAAGCGCTATGACGACACCGCGCTGCTCCTCGACGCCGTCGTCGAGCACGGCTTCGGCAGCGACGAGGCGAAGACCGCGATCCGCCGCATCAACCAGATGCACCGCGCCTACGACATCAGCGACGAGGACATGCGCTACGTGCTGTGCACGTTCGTCGTGACGCCCAAGCGATGGATCGACGCCTACGGGTGGCGCAGGATGTCGCGCCACGAGATCGTCGCGAGCGTCGTCCACTACCGCACGCTCGGCAGGCACATGGGCATCAAGGACATCCCCGAGACCTACGAGGAGTTCGAGACCTGCCTCGACGCCTACGAGGCGGCCCACTTCGCCTGGGACGAGGACGCCCGGCGGGTCTCGGACGCCACGCTCGACCTGATGACCTCCTGGTACCCGCGCCCGCTCGCGCCCGTCCTGCGCACCTCGATCCTCGCGTTGCTCGACGACTCGTTGCTGCGGGCCTTCCGTTACACCCCGCCGAGCGCGGCCACACGCGCCTGGGTGCGTCGTGCGGTCCGGCTCCGGGGACGCGCGGTCCGTCTGCTGCCACCCCGGCGGAACCCGCACTTCGCGCGCCAGAACCGGGAGATCAAGGGCTACCCGTACGGCTACCGGATCGCCGACCTGGGCACGCGCCCGGTCCCGGGCGTCCGGGGCTGCCCGGTGCGGCACATCTAGGGCCTGCCCTCGCGGACGGCCAGCGCCAGGAAGCGGGTGTCCTCGTCGGCGTACGACGTCATGCGCCACCCGGAACCGGCCAGCAGCGGGCGGAGGTTGGGCTCGGCCCGCAGGTCCTCCGGGGTGAGCGGACGGCCGTGGCGCGCGGCCAGGGCAGCCCTGCCGATCGGGTGGAACAGTGCCAGCAGACCACCGGGACGCACCACCCGCGCCAGCTCCCGCAGGTTCTCGGCCGGACTCGGCAGGTGCGAGATGAGGCCCGCCCCGAACACGGCGTCCAGCGAGCCCGGGCGCAGGGGCAGCGCGGCGACGTCCGTGAGCAGCAGGGCCCCGTCACGGTCCCGCCCGGCCCGCACGGCCTGCCGCAGCATGGCCGGGGTCAGGTCGGCCCCGATGACCACTCCCGAGGGCCCCACGGCGGCTCGCAGCGGTGGCAAGGCGCGTCCGGTGCCGCATCCCGCGTCGAGCACCCGGTCGCCCGCGCGCAGTCCGAGGTCCGCGACCGCGGCCGCGTACGCCGGACCGTCGTCAGGGAACCGGCTGTCCCAGTCGGCGGCGCGGGCTGTGAAGAACTCCTGGACGCGCGTCGGGTCGTCGCTCATGTACGGCATGATTCCTCACCCGCACGGATGACGCCTCACCGGCACGGGGGACGCCGCAGCGCACACGTTCGAGCGTGACCCGATCGTTCCGGTGCATTCTCGCGTCATATTCCAACACCTTTCGAAACACGCCCTCTTCGCCCTCCCCTGCCGGGTCTAGCGTCCCGGGGCCATGGGACACCTGGACCACGCCGCCCTGGGGTGGCTGACCCCCGCGCTCTCCTACGTGATGGCCTGCATAGGCGCCGCCCTCGGACTGCGCTGCACCGTCCGGGCGCTCGCCGCCACCGGGCGCTCGCGCCGCAACTGGCTGATCACCGCCGCCTCGGCGATCGGCACCGGCATCTGGACCATGCACTTCGTGGCCATGCTCGGTTTCAGCGTCGCCGGCACCGACATCCGCTACGACGTGCCGCTCACGCTCCTGAGCCTGCTCGTCGCCATGGTCGTCGTCTGTGCGGGAGTCTTCGCCGTCGGCTACGGCCGTGACCGCGGCCGGGCCCTGTTCCTCGGCGGACTCACCACCGGCCTCGGCGTCGCGAGCATGCACTACCTGGGCATGGCGGCCGTCCGCCTGCACGGCGACGTGACCTTCGACCCGGTGCTGGTGGGGCTCTCCGTCCTGATCGCCGTCGTCGCCGCGACAGCGGCCCTGTGGGCGGCGCTCAACATCAGGTCGCCCGTCGCGGTCACGATCGCCTCCCTGATCATGGGCGCGGCCGTCAGCAGCATGCACTACACCGGGATGTTCGCGGTGAGCGTGCGCGTGACGCCTTCCGGGGAGGCGCTGCCCGGGGCCACGGCGATGCAGTTCATCTTCCCCCTCGCCGTCGGCCTCGGGTCCTACCTCTTCCTGACCTCGGCCTTCGTCGCGCTGTCCCCGACGGCGGGGGAGCGCGAGGCGTCGGCCTCGGCGCAGCGCCCGGTCGAGAGTGTCGCCCCCTAGAAGCCGGAGTGACCCGCCCCCGAACCTCTCCCGAGCGAGGAGTCCATGCGTACACCCCGTAGGACCCCCACAGCGGACGCCGAGGTGCCGCCCCCGCCCGTGCGCGGTCGCCGCGCGCATGCCGGACCACCGGCCGACGAGGGTCCCGAAGCGGCCCCCGGTGCCGTACCCGAGGAAGCGGCCGCACGCACCGAGCGCTGGCACATACGCCCCCGCACCGTGCGCGCCAAGATCGTCTGCCTGCTGATGGTGCCGGTCGTCTCCCTCCTGGCCCTGTGGGCGTACGCCACCGTCACCACCGCGCAGGACGTCTCAAGGCTGCGGCAGGTCCAGCGCGTGGACGCGACGGTCCGCGCCCCCGTCTCCGCCGCGGTCGCGGCCCTCCAGGCCGAACGCGCCGCCGCCGTACGCCACGCCACCGACCCCTCCGCCGTACGGGCCGGTGAACTGGACGACCTCGCGCGGCGCACCGACCGGGCCGTCGCGAGACTGCGGCTCGGCCAGGACAACACCGTCGCCGACGGCGAGGAGTTGCCCCACGGGGTCGCCCGCAGGCTGGAGGCGTTCGTCGCCGGTGCCGAGCGACTGCGTCCGCTGCGTTCGGCGGTGCTCGACCGTCGTGTGGGCTGGGACGAGACGTACGAGCGGTACACGAGCACCATCGCGACGGCCTTCCACGCGGTCGGCTCCCTCACCGGCATCCAGGACGCCGCCCTCGGCTCCGATGCGCGGGTGCTGCTCGAGTTCTCCCGCGCGGGAGAGGCGCTGGCCCAGGAGGACGCGGTCCTGGCGAGCGCCCGCCTGACCGGAGCTCTCACCGGTGAGCGGCTCCGGCTGTTCACCGGCGCGGTCGACCTGCGCCGCACGCTCACCGAGTCCTCCGTGGCGGACCTGCGGGGAACCGAACGCGCGGCCTGGGACAGTCTCACCGACAGCGGTGCCCACGACACCCTGGGCGCCGTCGAGGACAAGGTGCTCACCGCCGGCCCGGGTGCCCGCGCGGTGGACGCGGTTCCCGAGGACACCTGGGACACGGCCCACGCGCGGGTGCTGGACGGCATGCGCACCATCGAGGGCGACGCGGCACACGGTGTCGCGGAGCGGGCCGACCCCTTCACGCGAGGGCTGCTCACCCCGGCCGGCGCGGCCGTCCTGCTGGGCCTCGCCGCCGTCGCCGCCTCGCTCGTCATCTCCGTACGCATCGGACGCGGTCTCGTGGTGGAGCTGGTGAGCCTGCGCAACAGTGCCCTGGAGATCGCCCGGCGCAAACTCCCCGAGGCCATGCGGAAACTGCGCGCGGGCGAGGAGATCGACATCCGGGCCGAGGCCCCGCCGGGGCCGCGCGTGGAGGACGAGACCGGGCAGGTCGCCGAGGCCCTCGGCATCGTCCACCGCGCCGCGCTGCGGGCCGCCGTGGAACGCGCCGAGCTCGCCAGCGGCATCTCCGGCGTCTTCGTCAACCTCGCCCGCCGCAGCCAGATCCTCGTCCACCGGCAGCTCAGCCTCCTGGACAGCATGGAACGCCGCTCCGACGACCCGAACGAGCTCAGCGACCTCTTCCGCCTCGACCACCTCACCACCCGCATGCGGCGCCACGCGGAGAGCCTGATCATCCTCTCCGGAGCCGCCCCGGGCCGGGCCTGGCGCATGCCGGTCTCCCTGACCGACGTGGTCCGCGCGGCCGTATCCGAAGTCGAGGACTACGCGCGCGTGGAGGTGCGGCAACTCCCCGAGGCGGCCGTCGCCGGCGCGGCCGTCGCCGACCTGACGCACCTCCTGGCCGAGATCATCGAGAACGCCGCCCAGTTCTCGCCGCCCCACACGCGCGTGCGCGTCACCGGCGAACCCGTCGGCAACGGCTACGCCGTCGAGGTCGAGGACCGCGGCCTCGGCATGGGCAAGGAAACCCTCGACGAGGCCAACCGCCGCATCGCGCAGTCCGAGGCGCTCGACCTGTTCGACAGCGACCGGCTCGGCCTGTTCGTGGTGAGCAGGCTCGCCGCCCGGCATGACGTCAAGGTCCACCTGAGGACCTCGCCGTACGGCGGCACCACCGCGGTCGTCCTGCTGCCCACCGCCCTGCTGGACACCGGGACGGCGGAAGGCCCCCCTGGTACGGCGGCACGGCCCCGGCAGCCCGAGGACCAGGTCCACACCCGCGTGCCCGACGCCGCTTTGCGCCAGGAATCCGCCGCCGACGCCGTTTCCGTGACGTCCGGCCGGCGGGCCCTCGTGGCTCCCGTACCGGCCGTCGCGGAAACCACGAGCCACACCCCACCCCCAGGAGTCGCCACCTTGCGACTGCACCGGCCCCAGGAGCGGCCCGAAGGCTCCGACGACCTCCCACGTCGCGTACGGCAGGCCAGTATCGCCCCCCAGTTGCGCGACGCCCGCCCCGAGGAGCCGTCACCCTCGCCCCGGGACGACGAACGCACCCCCGAGCTCGTCCGCGACCGCATGGCGGCGTACCGCGCGGGCTGGGCACGCGGCGGCGGCAGGCAGCCCGGCCGTGGCACCGGCCCCGTGACGGGCGGCGACAGCAGCGAAGGAGACCCCGCATGATCCAGGACCCGCGCACCCACTCCGCCCGGCGCTCCGGCGAACTCGACTGGCTGCTGGACGATCTGGTGCTCCGCGTGAGCGAGATACGGCACGCCGTGGTGCTGTCCAACGACGGCCTGGCCGTGGGGGCCTCGTCCGACCTGCGCCGCGAGGACGCCGAACACCTCGCCGCCGTCGCCTCGGGCTTCCACAGCCTCGCCAAGGGAGCGGGACGGCACTTCGGGGCCGGCGGTGTCCGCCAGACCATGGTGGAGATGGACGAGGGCTTCCTGTTCGTGGCCGCCGCGGGCGACGGCTCCTGCATCGCCCTCCTGACGGCCGTGACCGCCGACATCGGCCTGGTGGCCTACGAGATGGCGCGCATGGTCAAGCGCGTCGGCGAGCACCTCGGCACCGCACCGCGCGTCGCCGCGCGGCCGCCGGCCGCCGGATGAACCGGGAGGGCGGTCGGCGCAGATGACCGAGGACATGACGGGCGTCCCGCACGAGAGGGACAGCCAGTGGTACGACAACGAGGCCGGCCCCCTCGTCCGCCCCTACGCCATGACGGGCGGACGCACCCGGCCCGGACCCACCGGCGTGCGGTTCGACCTGATCGCCCTGGTCACACTGGACCCGGGCGCACCCGGCGTGGACGACGCCCCGCTGGGCCCGGAACACCGCAACCTCCTCGACCTGTGCCGCACGGAGACGCAGTCGGTCGCCGAACTCGCCGCCGGCGCGGACCTGCCCGTGGGCGTGGTCCGGGTCCTCCTCGGCGACCTCCTGGAACTCGGCTTCGTCACCGTCAGCCGCCCCGTACCGCCGGCGCAGCTGCCCGACGAACGCATTCTGCGCGAGGTGATCGCCGGACTGAGAGCGCTGTAGCCGCAGAACCGAGCACGCCGTAGGCCGACACACCCCACCCACCCACTCACCTGCTCACACCACCCGGAGCCGGTACTCCCGAGAGAAGTGATCAATGGTCTCCGAGCACCCCGACGCCGCCGACGGCGAGAGCGCCGCACTGGCGTTGAAGATACTGGTCGCCGGCGGGTTCGGCGTGGGCAAGACCACCCTGGTGGGCGCCGTCAGCGAGATCCGGCCGCTCCGCACCGAGGAACTGCTCAGCGAAGCCGGCCAGTGGGTGGACGACACCGACGGCGTGGACCAGAAGACCACCACGACCGTCGCCATGGACTTCGGACGCATCGACATCCGGTCCGGCCTCTCCCTGTACCTGTTCGGTACGCCCGGCCAGGACAGGTTCTGGTTCCTCTGGGACGAGCTGGCCCAAGGGGCGCTCGGTGCGGTGGTCCTCGCGGACACGCGCCGGCTGGAGGACTGCTTCCCCGCGGTCGACTACTTCGAGCACCGGCGCATCCCGTTCGTGGTGGCCGTCAACTGCTTCCCGGGTGCCCGGCACCACGGCGCCCCCGATGTCGCGCGCGCCCTCGACCTCGACCGGGGCACGCCCGTGGTGCTGTGCGACGCCCGTGACCGCGACTCCGGGAAGGAGGTGCTCATCAGGCTGGTCGAGTACGCCGGGCGGATGCACACCGCCCGGCTCCTCGACTCGGTCGGATGACCGCCCTGCCGCGTGGTCAGTCCGCGACGCCCAGCTCCGCCAGAACCCTGTCGACCGGGACCCGGACGAGGAGTTCGCCCGGCACACCGTTACGGGCGCCGAACTCCTCGGCGCGCTCCTCGCCCATGTACCGGGCGGCGATGCGGGTGGCCCAGTGCCGGACCTCGGCGAGGTCCTCCACGAGGCGGGCGCGTCCCCGTACCACCACGAACGAGTACGGCGGCCGGTCGTCGTCCACGCACAGGGCGACCCGGCCGTCACGGGCGAGATTGCGCCCCTTCACGCTGTCCTTTCCGGTATTGAACACCACCTCGTCGCCGTCCAGCAGGAACCAGATCGGGACCACATGCGGGCTCCCGTCTGCCCGGACCGTCGAGAGCTTTCCGGTGCGGGTGCCGTACGAGACGAACTCCCGCCATTGCGCGTCGGTCATCTTCGCTGCCATGGCTTCCATCCTCCTTGCCCCGGCAGCGGTCGTGGGGAAGGCTGGCGTGGAGATCCTCCGGCCAGGAGGAGAATCGCACGGGGAGAAAACGGGGAGATCGGAACATGGCGCAGAACCAGGGACTGGACTGGCTGCTGGACGACCTGACCGAGCGCGTCCATCAGGTGCGGCACGCACTGGTCCTGTCCAACGACGGCCTGGTGACAGGGGCGAGCACGGGACTGCGTCGCGAGGACGCCGAGCACCTCGCGGCCGTGTCGTCCGGACTGCACAGCCTGGCCAAGGGCTCGGGACGGCACTTCGGCGCGGGCAGCGTACGCCAGACGATGATCGAGTTCGACGACGCGGTGCTGTTCGTCACCGCGGCCGGCACGGGCAGTTGTCTGTGCGTCCTCAGCGGCGCGGAGGCGGACATCGGCCAGATCGCGTACGAGATGACACTTCTGGTCAACCGGGTCGGCGAGCACCTGGACGTGGACGCACGCCGGCCCGACCCGAAACCGGCCACGGAGATCTGAGGCACCGGTCATGCCCGAGCTGCCCGATGTCGAGGGGTTCCGGGAGGTGCTCGCGTCCTGCGCCGAAGGCCGGGTGATCCGGCGGGTCGACGTGCGGGACGCGGGTGTCCTGCACGGGGGCGGCGTGCGGGGCCTGCGCGACGCGCTGGAGGGGCGCCGGTTCGGTGCGCCGGAGCGGCACGGCAAGTGGCTGCTCGCCCGGACCGGCGGGCCCACCCTCGTGCTGCACTTCGGCATGACCGGCCGGCTGGTCTGCGGCCGTCCCGACGATGCCGTCGAGGCGCACGACCGCGTGCTGTTCACCCTGAGCGGCGGCCGTCAGCTGCGCTTCCGTGACCAGCGCAAACTCCAGGGACTCTGGCTGGCCCACGACGACTCCGACATCGACCGGCTGCTGGAGCGCCAGGGCCCCGACGCGCTGACGGTGGACCGCGCGGAGTTCGCGGCCCTGCTCTCCGCGCGCCGCGGGCACCTCAAGACCGCGCTCACCGACCAGTCGGTGCTCGCCGGTCTCGGCAACCTGCTCGCGGACGAGATCCTCTGGCGTGCCCGGCTGCGCCCCGACCGCCGGGCACGTGACCTCACCGAGGCAGACCTCCGCCGCCTGTACAGCCGGATGCGCGGCACGCTCAGATCCGCCGTGCCCGCGGGTTGCGTGCCGCCGCGCGACTCCTGGCTCACCGGCCATCGCGACGACCCCGAGCCGAGGTGCCCACGGTGCGGCACCGGCCTGCGCCGGACCCGGATGGCGGGCCGCGGCACCGTGTGGTGCCCGCGGTGCCAGCCGGAGGGATGATCCGGGCGCAGCGGCGGGTCAGCCGCCCGGATCAGCGCGGCCGACTCGGTCTCCTGAGGGGCCTCAGTCGTTGTCCGGGATCGACGAGACCACGATCTTGCCGGCCTTGGTACGGCCCTCCTCGACGTGCGCCATCGCCTCGAGCGTCGCGGCGCCCACTCTGACCAGGACATCGCGGTCACCCACGGTGGGCCCGGGTACTTCTGCAGCCCGTTCGCCGTCCAGGGGAACTGCTTGTAGAAGCGGAATCGACACGACGGCCGTCGTGGTCCCCGGGAGCCAGCATTCGTACGTCTACGGTGCCGGCCGGGTTCCGGAGGTCGACGCCGCCATCGCGCAGATCGGCGCGTGGCTCCGGGAGAAGACGAACACCTGACCGTGAGGCCGACGGCTCACGACCGGAGGCGGGCGCCTGTTCCCAGCCGGGCGGTGACGTCACGGGGAGTGAGGGCCGAGTGTTCCGCAGAGCACTCGACGACGACGCGGACCGGGGCGTCGCACTCGGTGTGGCGTACGTCCAGTACAGGACCATCGGAGCCGAGGGTGTACGCCTCGCCCCACTGGCTCAGCGCCATCAGAACGGGCCACAGGTCCCAGCCCTTGCTGGTCAGGCGGTATTCGTTGCGGGAGCGGCTGCCGGGCTCCCGATAGGGGACGGTTTTCAGAATGCCGGCCGAGGTCAGCTTGCGGAGGCGGTCGCTGAGGACGGCCTCCGACAGGCCGATGTGGCGGTGGAAATCGTCGAAGCGGCGGACGCCGTTGACGGCATCACGCAGGATCAGCAGCGTCCACTTCTCCCCGATCACATCGAGCGTGCGCTGGACGGGGCAGTTCTCCGTGCTCGCCTCAAGCCACTCCATCCCGCCATCGTAAGGGAGCTGGCTTCACCATTGACAGTCAGGTGAACAAGAGTCTAGCTTCACTTGGAAAAGTCAGCGGGAAGTCAGAGGGAAGGGCGCTGGGGCGTGGGGCGAACGCGTACGTATCACTGGGACGATCCCGCGATCTCGGCGGAGGCCGCCGGACGCATGGCCGGCATCGACTTCCTGCGCGAGGTGCAGGCGGGGCGGTTGCCGGCGGCGCCGATCGGCCGCACCGTGGACTTCGCCCTCGACGAGGTGGAGCCCGGCCGGGCGGTCTTCTCTCTGGCACCGGGGGAGGAGCACTACAACCCGATCGGCAGCGTCCACGGCGGCGTCTTCGCCACTCTGCTCGACTCGGCGGCGGGCTGCGCCGTCCAGTCCCTGCTTCCGCAGGGCATGGCGTACACCTCGCTCGACCTGACCGTGAAGTTCCTGCGGCCGATCACCGTGGACACGGGCCCGGTACGCGCCATCGGTACGGTCGTGAACAAGGGCCGCCAAACCGCCCTCGCCCAGGCTCAGTTGGTCGACAGGGAGGACCGTCTCCTAGCCCACGCCACCAGCAGCTGCATGCTCTTCCCGGTGCCGGCCCCCCGGGCGTGACCCCGCGGGCACGGCGCCGGCCGACGAAAGTCCGACGCTCACTGTCGCCGCCGCCTACTTTTTGGATTACGTTCGCAATATCATAGACTCGTGAAGTCGGTGAAGGGCGACCGGTCCTTCCGGCCGGCGAAGGAGCGTGTGCTGTGGTGCGGTACGGAAAAGAGCACAAGGCGGAGACGAGGCGTCGGATCATCGAGACGGCGGGCCGCCGTTTCAAGCAGGACGGTATCGACGGCTCCGGGGTCTCGACGCTCATGAAGGACGCGGGGCTGACCAATGGGGCCTTCTACGCTCACTTCGAGTCCAAGGATGCCCTCGTCGCCACGGCCATCGCCGACCAGTTGACGGCGCAGGCCGAGAGCGTCGTCGCGCGGGCGGCGCCTGGCCGTGCCGGAATCGAGCAGATCGTGCGGGGGTACCTGTCGCCCCAGCACCGCGACAGTTTCGGCGACGGCTGCCCCAACGCCGCTCTCCTCGACGAGATCGGGCGCTGCACCGACACGACCAGGCAGGCGTACACCGACGGCGTGCTGGTCCTCATCGACGGCATCGCCTCCCGCATGGCGCCCGAGGCCCCGTCCTCCGCGCGCGTGAAGGCGCTCAGCCTCCTCGGCCTGTTGGCCGGGACACTGCAGCTTTCCCGCGCGTTGACGGACCGTCAACTCGCCGACGAACTCCTCGAACAGGGGGTGGCCAACGCCCTCGCGCTGCTGGAGGCCGGGCAGCGCGTCTGACGCGGCTACTCAGCGGCCGGCCTTCTCGCCCGTGGCCGGGGCGAGTGACCGATCCTGGCATCGATGGCGCTCAGAACACCGGCATGGACCCCTGACTCGACCGGGACACGGCCATTGCGCCTTCTGGCGACGCGGCTCCGGATGCTGGTGGAGGAAGGGATCCTGGCGACCGAGACATACGGCATCTGTGGTGGAAGCAGCGCCCTTGAAGCCAGGCCGCGCTGTCAGCTGGGCATGCGGTTGTTCTTTCGGATCTGCCTGTCGAACACTCCGGCGGGGATGAGGCGGCGCGCCGTGGTGACGCGTGAGGCCAGTGGGCCGGCGGTGTAGCGCAGCTTCGGCTTCTTGTCGGTGGCCGCGGTGACGATGACCTTGGCGACGACGGCAGGGGCGTCGCCGGCCTTCATCGCATCCGCGATCACCTCGTCGAAGACGCGCCGTCGCTCCGCGTACAGAGGCAGCGGGGTGTCGGGCCGCGCGGCGTTGGTGTCGAAGCTGGTCTTGGTGTAGGCGGGCTGGACGAGGAGGACCCGGACGCCGTGCTCGCGGACCTCGTGGTCCAGCGACTCGGAGTAGCCCTCGATGGCGTGCTTCGACGCGACGTAGAGGGCCATGAAGGGCTGAGGGGCGACCCCGAGGACGGACGAGATGTTGATGACGCGTCCGCCACCCTGGGCGCGCATGTGCGGCAGGACGGCCTTCGTCATACGGATGACACCGAGGACGTTGACGTTCAGGACGTTCTGAGCCTGGGTGACGGAGTTCTCCTCGACGGCGCCCGCCGTGCCGATGCCCGCGTTGTTGACCAGGACGTCGATGCGTCCGAACCGGTTGATCACCTCTGTGACCGCGGCGGTGGCCGAGTCGTCACTGGCCACGTCGAGATCGAGGTACCTCGCACCGGTGGGCGGGGTGAGTCCGGAGGTCTTGCGGCCGGTTCCGATCACCTCGAAGCCCGCCGCGACGAAGGCGCGGGCCGTTTCCTTGCCGATTCCCGATGAGGCACCTGTCACGAGCGCCACCGGCCGAGTTGTCGCCATCACGAACTCCCGTGGTGTAAAGAATTACGATCGTATGCCTTACGTTCGTACGACCATATGCCGAGCGTCAATCGATGGCAAGTGGTCACGTCCTGTCTTCGAGGTGGATCCGGGAGGGTGCGGGGCTCATGGTGTCGACGGGGAGCGACCGTCGTATCCCTTGCGGAAGCCTTTGAAGTATGGTCATACTTCAAAGGTAGGCGTGATGCTGAAGGGCTCAAACCGAGCAGGGTTCCGACTCCTACGAGCCTTCTGTCGTCGGCCGAACCGACTGCCAGTCGCAGTCCGGAAACTCCATGCAGAAGGGCACGGCCATGAACGACGCACAAGGAGTACGAGGCGACGCGGTGACGTCGTACAAGAAGGCGCCCACCCGCACCCTCACCGCGGGGGGAGTGACCTTCGCCTACCGTGACCTCGGCCCGAAGACCGGCGGCGTCCCGGTGGTCTTCATCACCCACCTCGCCGCGGTCCTCGACAACTGGGACCCCCGGGTCGTCGACGGCATCGCCGCCAGGCATCGTGTCATCACCTTCGACAACAGGGGTGTCGGCGCTTCCAGCGGCTCGACGCCGAAGACCATCGAGGAGATGGCGAAGGATGCCGTCACCTTCATCCGGGCACTCGGGCTCGAGCAGGTCGACATCCACGGCTTCTCGATGGGCGGCATGATCGCCCAGGTGATCGCGCAGGAGGAACCGCGGCTCGTCCGCAAGCTGATCCTCACGGGCACCGGCCCCGCGGGTGGCGAGGGCATCAGGAACGTGAGCCGAGTGTCCCATCTGGACACCGTCCGGGCCCTGTTCACCCTTCAGGACCCGAAGCAGTTCCTCTTCTTCACCCGCACCGCGGGCGGGCGCCGAGCCGGAAAGCAGTTCCTGGCCCGTCTCAAGGAGCGCACCCACGACCGCGACAAGGCGATCTCCCTCACGTCGTACTTCGCCCAGCTCAAGGCCATCCACCGCTGGGGGCTCGCGCAGCCCCAGGACCTCTCGGTCATCCATCAGCCCGTGCTCGTCGCCAACGGCGAGAGCGACAGGATGGTGCCGACGAAGAACTCGTACGACCTGGCCCGGCGGCTGCCGAACGCCGACCTGGTCGTCTATCCCGACGCCGGTCACGGAGGCATCTTCCAGTTCCACGAGCGGTTCGTGGCGGAAGCCCTCGACTTCCTTGAGCGGTAGTCGGAGAGGTCACGGCCTCCTTCGCTCAGGGCGCTCGGGCCGTCTGTGGTTCCTCGTCCGGCGCCACGAGCGACCGGGTGAGCGGAATGCGCGCCAGGGCGAAAACTCCCGCGGCGATCAGCGCGACACCGAACAGCTGGGGCAGCAGCCACCACCCGGAGCGGATCGTCTCCTCGTACAGGAGGATGCCGAGGGCGAGGCTGACCAGCGCGTCGCCGAGCGTGAGCGCGGGCTGTGAGGCCACCAGCGGACCGGCCTGCATCGCGTTCTCCAGCAGGAACAGCGCGCACACGCCCGTCAGGGCGAACGCGTACGTCTGCCAGGCGGTGAAGAACCCCACGAGACCCTGCTCGTCGAGGATGTGCATGGCCGCCTTCATCAGCGCCGCCGTCACCGCGTAACTGATCGCCGTCGCGGCACCCAGGCAGGCCGCCCGGGCGCGGCCCTCCGGACGTCGCAGGGCCGCGACGGCGAGGCCGGCGACCGCCCCCGCGCACACGGCGAGCGCGGGGATCCAGCGGTCCAGCTCCACATGCGTGCGATTGCCGGTGGGGGACGCTGCGGCCAGCGCCACCGCCAGCCCCGCCACCACCATGGTCACGGCCAGCCAGCCCGTGCCCGGCAGACGCCGGTGCATCAGCAGCGACGCGACGATGAGGGTGAGCGGCAGTTCCAGCACGAACAGGGGCTGCACGATCGTCAGCGGCCCGGTCGCCAGTGCCAGCGCCTGACAGACGGCGGCGCCGATCACCGCGAGGATGCCGGCCAGCCAGATGGGCCGGCGCAGCAGGTCGAGCATCAGCCCGGCCCGGAACCCCTGGGAGCGCGGCACGGTCAGCGCCGCCTTGCGCTGCAGCACCGTCGCGACGGCGTTGCTGAGGGCCGCGCAGACCGCGAAGACGACGGGGAGCACGGTGTGCAGCGTGGCCACCTCCCGGATCCGCCGGCCTGTGACATCGGCTGTGCCTGCTCCTGCCATGGTCACCGGAACCGGACACGAGCGCGATCGGGGCCCCGAACAGCGGCTCCGATCGCGACGACCGTCTCGTCGCGCCCCGTGCCCTACGACCAGGGCAGAACCAGAGCACCCCAGGCGACGACGGGTCCGAGAGCGACGATGCCGCCGGTGTAGCCGATGATCTGGCGGTAGAAGCGGCGGGCGTCGACCCCGCGGGCATTGCTCAGGACGAGTGCGCCGTTGGTGGAGAAGGGGGAGGTGTCGACGATCGTCGTGGAGACGGCGAGAGCGGCGATCAGTCCGGCGGCGCTGAGGTGGCTGGAGAGCAGCAGCGGCACGGCGATGGGGATGATCGCCGTGAGGATCGCGGTGGAGGAGGCGAAGGCGGAGGTGATGGCCACGGTGAAGCACAGCAGGAGGGCGACGATGAGTGGGGCGCCCAGGCCGGCGGCGTGTTCGGAGATCTCCTCGATGACACCGGCCTTCTCGAGCATCGTGATGTACGTCATCATGCCCGCGACCAGCAGCAGGGTGGACCAGCTGACGCCGTCCACGGCCCGCTCCTGCCGCTTCATGTCCACCAGGGCAAGCAGAGCGCCGGCTGCCAGGGCCAGGAAGCCGATCTCCAGGTGGAAGCCGAGCGCGCCGACCACCAGGGCCACCAGACAGGCGAGGGTGAGCCACTGGTGCCAGTCCGGCCTGCCGGAGACGGTGAGATCGTCGTCGGCTGTCTCCGCGACTCCCTCGGCCACTGGGACGGGGCGCTTGGCGAGCAGCGCGTACGTGAGGATCGACAGCACCAGGTTGATCAGGAAGCTGGCGCTGAACAGCGCCACCGCGGAGACGTGCAGCTCGGTCTTGTCGACCAGGCCCAGCACCAGCGCACCGGAGACGGCGAGCGGGGAGAACGCGCCCGCGTGTCCGCCGCTGATCACCATCATGCCGACCACCAGCGGGTTGAGCTTGTAGCGGTAGGCGAAGTTCATGCCGATCGGGGCGAGGATCGCGACCGCCGCCGGCGTGAAGGTTCCGAACGCCGTCAGGAGCGCGGCGACCAGGAACAGCACCCAGGGGATCAGCGCGGTCTTGCCGCGCACCAGCCGTACCCCGGCCGCGACGAGCCAGTCGATGGTGCCGTTGCGGCGGGCGACGGAGAACAGGTAGGTGACCCCGACGATGGTGACGAAGAGCTTCGCCGGGAATCCCTCGAAGATCTCGTCCTCGGTGAGGCCGAGCGAAGCGGTGCCGACCGCGAACGTGGCGACGAAGGCGAGGATGCCCAGGTTGATCGGCAGTACGGTGCCGACCACGAACATCACCAGCAGGGCGCCTATGGATATCACTTCAGCAGACATCATTGTCCT
Organism: Streptomyces sp. NRRL S-455; assembly: GCF_000717875.1. GTDB lineage: Bacteria > Actinomycetota > Actinomycetes > Streptomycetales > Streptomycetaceae > Streptomyces. The sequence goes on along the minus strand of NZ_JOCT01000001.1, from coordinate 360,774 downwards.
TGGGGCGGTGGGGACGGGGTGGCGCGCCCCGGGGGCGCGAGGGTATCCCGGTGCGGACGGCTGGGGGACCGGCTGCCCGAGGTGATGTTCGTCCCGGTTCAGGCGGCTTGCGGGCTGCCTGTCTCCGGTACGTAGATGCGGGCGTCGGCGAGCAGTCGCGCCGCCCGCTGCACGGTGACGCGGCGCGGCAGGCCGTCCACCACGTCCGTGCAGCGGACCGCGACCACGCCGGCGGGGGTGCCCAGGCGCAGCCACTCGGCGGTGGGGCCGCCCGCGGCGCGGGAGACCACCGAGCCCTCGAGCAACCCCGCCGCCGCGACGGCGACGGCGGAGGTCAGGCCGACCGCCGGATGGGGGGCGTTCATGCTGAGCATGCGCACCGAGATGTCGTAGTCGTCGGCCGCGACGCGTTCGCCCAGGGTGGTGGTGTACGGAACCGGAGGACCGACCAGACCCACCTTGGGTACGGCGTCGCCGGGTTCCTCACCCGGACGGAGCCCCGGTTCGAGCAGACCCATCAGCGGCGCGGCGGCATGCCGCACCGCGCGCAGCCACGGGACCTCCGTCTGCATCCGCTCCAGCGTCTCGGCACCGGTGCGATCGGCGCTCCCGGCGTCGACGAGGACGACCGGGGCCCCGGCGTCCACCATGGTCACCCGCACCGGCCCGGCGGTGCCGGCCCGCAGTTCCTGTGCGGCCTGACCGGTCGGAAGCAGTAAACCGGTGGTACCGCCCGCCGGTTCGCGGAAGGTGAGTCCGACGGCGACACCGCCGGCCCGGGTGCCGGGTACGGTCTGCCGGCCGAAGTGGTGCACCACGCCTCCGATGGTGTCCACGTTCCCTTCGAGGACGGCTCCGGTGTTGGTGTTGCGCATGACCACACGTGTCCGGTCGCCGGTGATCGGCACCATGCCCTTCGCCACCGCGTACAGCGCGACGCCGGTGGCGCAGTTGCCGCAGTTGCTCGTCCACTCCACCGAGCCCGTGCCGATGCCGACCTGGGCGAAGAGGTAGTCGACGTCCACCCCGGGCTCGGGCGAGGCGCTGACGATCGCCGCCTTGGAGGTGGTGGGGGTGGCGCCGCCCACCCCGTCCAGCTCCACGGGGTCGCCGGCTCCATACGCGGCGACCAGCATTCGCTCCAACTCGTCGCGGTCGGCGGGGACATGGACCTGGTTGAACAGCCAGCACTTGCTGGTGCCGCCACGCACCAGGGTCGCGGGAGTGTGCACGTCTGAGGCTCTTCCTTGATCAACGGTGGTGAGGGCCGGAAGGCGGTCACGGGCGGGTTTCGGTCCGGTGAACCGCTCCGGCGATGGCGAAGACCTTCGCAGAGCCATGACTTGCGAACAATCGCAGTTCGCTTCACCAGGGTTTAGCTGAGCTAAAGTCGGCGTCATGCTGAACGTGCGCCGTCTGCTGCTGCTCACCGAGGCCGCCGAACGCGGCTCGCTCACCGCCGCGGCGGAGGCACTGGGCATGACCACCTCCGCCGCCTCCCAGCAGATGTCCCTGCTGGAGCAGGAGGCCGGGCAGCCGCTGATCGAGCGGCTGCCGCGCGGTATCCGCCCCACGCCGGCAGGCGCCGCGCTGGCAGAGCGCGGGCAGGCGATCCGCCGCGAACTGCGGGCGGCTCAGGCCGATCTGGACTCCTTCACCGCCCTCGACCAGGGCACGCTGCGGCTCGGTTCCTTCCCCACGGCGAGCGCCTCCCTGCTGCCGCTCGCGCTCACCCGCTTCCGCCGCCGCCACGCCGGGATCCGTATCGAGGTGCGCGCCGGGGTCCTCGCGCAGCTCCGCGAGATGCTGCACACCGGCGAGGTGGATCAGGCCCTGCTGTGGGACTACGAATGGAACCGCCTCGACGATCCGGCGCTCACCCTGACCCACCTCCTCGACGACCCCACGGTGCTGGTCGTCCCCGCCGACTCACCGTTGCGCGCACACCCCTCCGTGCGCCTCGGCGACCTCGCCGACCAGGAGTGGATCATTCGTGCCGACAACCACCCCGTCGCCGACGTCCTGCGCCGCAGCTGCCGCCAGGCGGGATTCGAGCCGCGCATCGCCTACTCCTCGCACGACTACCAGGAGGCACAGGCCATGGTCGCCGCCGGACTCGGCATCGCCCTCGCGCCCCGCCTCGCCCTCACCAGCCGTCGCAGCGACGTCCGCCTGCTGCCTTTCGCCTCCGACGTGCCCGCCCCCACCCGCCGTATCCTCCTCAGCCGCGCCCAAGCCCGCCCCGCCACCCCACCCGCGCAGGCCATGGCTCGCGTCCTGCGCACGGTGGCACAGCGGTTCGCCGCCCCCGGCCTGCACCGAGCCCAGCTCGGCGCGGTCCGCAGAGGTTGAAGGGTGAGTGGAGCGCTTCCCGGAGTACCGGGCCACGGTGCTCGGGGCACCGCCGAGCACACGCCGCCTCCGAGACAGGGCCGCGCAGGCCGGCGAATCCAACCCCTCCGGGGCGCCAGGGTGCGGAATCGCCGAAATCAGGTCAGCTCAGCCTGCGGAAGAGCCCCTCCTGAACGACGGAAACCACCAGTTGCCCGTCGCGGTCGTAGATCCGCCCACGCGCCAGGCCCCTGCCGCCCACCGCGATCGGCGACTCCTGGTCGTACAGCAGCCAGTCGTCCGCACGGAACGGCCGGTGGAACCACATGGCGTGGTCCAGTGACGCCATGTCGAAGCCCCGCGGGCCCCACAGCGGCTCGACCGGGATGCGGACGGCGTCCAGGAGGGTCATGTCGCTCGCGTACGTAAGGGCGCAGGTGTGGACGAGCGGGTCGTCGCCGAGCGGCCCGACCGCGCGCATCCACACGGCGCTGCGCGGCTCGGCGTTCTCGACCTCCTTCGCATTCCAGCGCAGCCGGTCCACGTAGCGGATGTCGAAGGGCTGGCGGCGCGCCATCCGCTCCAACTGCTCGGGCAGCGCGCCCAGATGGGCCCGGATCTCGTCCGTGACCGTCGGGAGCGACTCCGGGTCCGGAACCTCGCGGGCCGGCGGCAGCTGGTGCTCGAAGCCGCCCTCCTCCGGCTTGTGGAAGGAGGCGGTGAGATTGAAGATCGTGCGACCCTGCTGCACGGCCGTGACCCGGCGGGTGGTGAACGACCGCCCGTCGCGCACCCGCTCCACCTGGTAGACGATCGGCACACCGGGGATGCCCGGGCGCAGGAAGTACGCGTGCAGCGAGTGCACGGGACGGTCGCCCTCCGTGGTGCGGCCGGCGGCGACCAGGGCCTGGCCCGCCACCTGCCCGCCGAAGACCCGCTGGAGGGACTCCTGCGGGCTGCGGCCGCGGAAGATGTTGACCTCGATCTGCTCCAGGTCCAGCAGGTCGACGAGCCTTTCGGCCGGGTTCGTGGTCATACGTGCGATTCTCCTGTGCTCAGAGCTGGCCGACGTCGGTGACGCGGACGACCGCGCGGCCCTCCGCGTCGGAGGCGGTGAGGTCGACCTCCGCGCTGATACCCCAGTCGTGGTCGCCGTTCGGGTCGTGGAAGATCTGCCGGACCCGCCACAGGGCGTTCTCCGGCTCCTCCTCGATGAGCAGCAGCTTGGGGCCGCGGGCGTCCGGACCGGTGCCGAGGTCCTCGTACTCGTCCCAGTACTTGTCCATCGCCTCGCCCCAGGCGTCCGCGTCCCAGCCGGACTCCGCGTCCATCTCGCCCAGTTCCTCGACCTGATCGAGGGCGGCCAGCTCGACCCGGCGGAACATGGCGTTGCGGACCAGGACGCGGAAGGCCCGCGCGTTGGCGGTGACGGGCTTGACCTCGTCGGCCTTCTCCTGGGCCTCCTCCGCGGTCATCTCCGCCGGGTTGGCCAGCTGCTCCCACTCGTCCAGCAGGCTGGAGTCGACCTGGCGCACCATCTCGCCCAGCCAGGCGATCAGATCCTCCAGATCCTCCGACTTGAGGTCGTCCGGGACGGTGTGGTCGAGGGCCTTGTAGGCACTGGCGAGGTAGCGCAGCACGATGCCCTCGGTGCGGGCCAGCTCGTAGTGGGACACCAACTCCGTGAAGGACAGCGCCCGTTCGTACATGTCCCGGATGACCGACTTCGGTGACAGCGGATGGTCGCCGACCCAGGGGTGACTCTTGCGGTACGTGTTGTACGCCTGGAAGAGCAACTCCTCCAGCGGCTTCGGGTACGTGATGTCCTGGAGCCGCTCCATGCGCTCCTCGTACTCGACGCCGTCGGCCTTCATCGCGGCGACGGCCTCGCCGCGCGCCTTGTTCTGCTGGGCGGCGAGGATCTGCCGTGGGTCGTCCAGCGTCGACTCCACGACCGACACCATGTCGAGGGCGTACGACGGCGACTCGGGGTCCAGCAGCTCGAACGCGGCCAGCGCGAAGGTGGACAGCGGCTGGTTGAGCGCGAAGTCCTGCTGGAGGTCGACCGTGAGGCGGACGACACGGCCGGTGGCGTCCGGCTCGTCGAGCTTCTCGACGATGCCGCCGTCGAGCAGCGAACGGTAGATGGCGATGGCCCGGCGGATGTGCCGCAACTGCTGCTTGCGCGGTTCGTGGTTGTCCTCCAGCAGCCGCCGCATCGCCTCGAAGGCGTTGCCGGGGCGGGCGATCACCGACAGCAGCATGGTGTGCGTCACCCGGAACCGGGAGGTCAGCGGCTCCGGTTCGGATGCGATCAGCTTCTCGAAGGTCTGCTCGGACCATGCGACGAAGCCCTCGGGCGCCTTCTTGCGGACGACCTTCCGGCGCTTCTTCGGGTCGTCGCCGGCCTTGGCGAGCGCCTTCTCGTTCTCCACGACGTGCTCGGGCGCCTGCGCGACGACGAAGCCCTCCGTGTCGAACCCGGCCCGCCCGGCGCGGCCCGCGATCTGGTGGAACTCCCGGGCGCGCAGGGTGCGGACGCGATTGCCGTCGTACTTGGTGAGGGCCGTGAACAGCACCGTGCGGATGGGGACGTTGACCCCCACGCCGAGCGTGTCCGTGCCGCAGATGACCTTCAGCAGGCCGGCCTGCGCCAGCTTCTCCACGAGGCGCCGGTACTTGGGCAGCATGCCCGCGTGGTGGACGCCGATGCCGTGCCGGACGTAGCGGGAGAGGTTGCGGCCGAACTTCGTGGTGAAGCGGAAGTTGCCGATCAGCTCGGCGATCTGCTCCTTCTCCTCCTTCGAGCACATGTTGATGCTCATCAGCGCCTGCGCCCGCTCCACGGCCTGCGCCTGAGTGAAGTGCACGATGTAGACGGGCGCCTGCCGGGCCTGGAGCAGGTCGGTCAGCGTCTCCGTGAGCGGTGTGTAGCGGTACTCGTAGGACAGCGGCACCGGGCGGGTAGCCGAGCGGACCACGGCCGTCGGGCGGCCGGTGCGGCGGGTGAGGTCCTTCTCGAAGAAGGAGACGTCGCCGAGCGTCGCCGACATCAGCACGAACTGCGCCTGCGGAAGCTCCAGGATCGGGATCTGCCAGGCCCAGCCGCGGTCACCCTCCGCGTAGAAGTGGAACTCGTCCATCACGACCTGGCCGACGTCCGCGTCCTTGCCGTCGCGCAGCGCGATCGACGCGAGGACCTCGGCGGTGCAGCAGATCACGGGGGCGTCGGCGTTGACCGAGGCGTCACCGGTGAGCATGCCGACGTTCTCGGTGCCGAAGATCTTGCACAGCTCGAAGAACTTCTCCGACACCAGCGCCTTGATCGGCGCCGTGTAGAAGGTGACCTCGTCCCGGGCCAGCGCCGCGAAGTGCGCACCCGCCGCGATCATGCTCTTGCCGGACCCGGTGGGCGTCGACACGATCACGTTGGCGCCGGAGACCACCTCGATCAGCGCCTCCTCCTGATGGGGGTAGAGCGTGAGACCCCGCTCACCGGCCCACGACTCGAAGGCTTCGTACAGGGCGTCGGGGTCGGCGGTCCGTGGCAGCTGATCGATGAGGGTCACGCCCCCATCTTGCCTGGCCCGGTACCCGATGCGGGAATCGGCTGCGGACCCGAAGATCACGAACGCTACCCTGGGGCGCCGACGGAGCGTCAACGCACCCGGTCAACTGGACAGCGGCACACGAGGAATGGGGCGGGCAACCGCGATGATGGGACCAGCACACTCACTGTCGGGCGCCGCCGCCTGGCTCGGCGTCGGTGCGGCCGCGGCCGCCGCCGGGCACCCGATGCCCTGGCCGGTCCTCCTCGTCGGCGCCCTGATATGCGCCGGCGCCGCGCTCGCCCCGGACCTCGACCACAAGGCCGCCACCATCTCCCGGTCCTTCGGACCGCTGTCGCGCTGGCTGTGCGAGATCGTCGACAAGCTGTCGTACGCCGTCTACAAGGCCACCAAGAAGCAGGGCGACCCGCGCCGCTCCGGCGGACACCGCACCCTCACGCACACCTGGCTGTGGGCGGTCCTGATCGGTGCGGGCACTTCCGCCGTGGCGATCGGCGGTGACCGGTGGGGCGTGCTGGCGATCCTCTTCGTCCACCTGGTGCTGGCCATCGAGGGCCTGCTGTGGCGGGCGACGCGCGGCTCCAGCAGCGAGGTGCTGGTGTGGCTGCTGGCCGCGACCACCTCGTGGATCCTCGCCGGGATCCTGGACAAGCCGGGCAACGGCGCCGACTGGCTGTTCACGGCACCGGGCCAGGAGTACCTGTGGCTGGGGCTGCCGGTCGTGCTGGGCGCGATCGTGCACGACATCGGGGACGCGCTGACCGTCTCGGGCTGCCCGATCCTGTGGCCCATCCCGGTGGGCCGAAAGCGCTGGTATCCGGTCGGTCCGCCGAAGCCGATGCGGTTCCGGGCGGGCAGCTGGGTCGAGGTGAGGGTGCTGATGCCGGTGTTCATGCTGCTCGGCGGGGTGGGCTGCGCGGCGGCGCTCAACGTCATCTGAGCGCGGCCCCGAACACGGGTCAGCCGCTGCCGTACCGGCGCTCGAACGCGGCGACCCGGCCCTCCGAGTCCACCGTGCGGGCCTTGCCCGTGTAGAAGGGATGGCTCTCCGAGGAGATCTCCACGTCCACGACCGGGTAGGTCTCGCCGTCGTCCCACTCGATGGTCTGGTCGCTGTTCGCGGTGGACCGGGTCAGGAACGCGTACCCGGCGGCGCGGTCACGGAAAACGACGGGGTGGTAGTCGGGGTGCTGGTCCTGCTGCATGGATGCTCCTCGGGCGGCTCGGGCCGGTTCCGCGGTCAACCGGACAGGGGCTCCTCGTCGACGACGTGCACGGCCGCCTCCTCGGCGGAAGCGGCCGCGCCGTCGATGCCCACGTCGGTGGCGACCAGTGCGCTCTCCTCGTCCTCGTGCGCGCCCTCGTCGGGTGCCACGAGCCGGCCGGAGCGGGCGGCGCCGACCTCGTTGTCGAGCAGTTCCCCGTCGGTGCCGTCGCAGTCCCCGAGGCCGTCACCGTCCTGGGCGGGCGCCTCCGGCAGCTCCTCGGCGAGCCGCTGGTCCAGCGTCTCGCCCCGCTGCCGCTCGGCCGCCGTCACACCGAGGTGCTCGACGGCCCAGGGCCGCTCCGGAGGGGACCAGCCGCGGTCCAGGGGATCGTCGACGCCGTCGTACTCCAGGGTGTCCTCGGCGTCGAGCAGCCCCGTGTCCTCTCGCTGCTCGTCCTGGTCCGGCTGGTAGACCTCGTCTCCCCAGCCGTCGGAGCTGTTCACGGGTACCTCCAGGGGGTGGGGACGGACCCGTTCTCACCGGGCCCGCCGCCGGGCCGCCGCCGCGCGGAGCACTGGCGCCGCCGCCGCGGTTCCCCGGCGTTCCCCGAGCCGGTGCCTGATTCCAGACTTCCACCGAGCCTCGGCACCGCGCAACGCCAAGCCTTCCGCAACACCCCTCAGGTCCGGCCCGGCACCTCTCACCCGTGCCAGGACCGCCACAACGCCGCGTACGCCCCGTCCGCCGCGACCAGCTCCTCGTGGCTGCCCAGCTCACTGATCCTGCCGCTCTCGACGACGGCGATGACGTCCGCGTCGTGGGCGGTGTGCAGCCGGTGGGCGATGGCGACGACGGTGCGGCCGTCGAGGACCTTGGCGAGGGAGCGTTCCAGGTGGCGGGCGGCGCGCGGGTCGAGCAGGGACGTCGCCTCGTCCAGGACCAGTGTGTGCGGGTCGGCCAGCACCAGGCGGGCGAGCGCGATCTGCTGGGCCTGCGCGGGCGTGAGCGCCAGGCCGCCCGAGCCGACCTCCGTGTCCAGGCCGTCGTCGAGGGCACGGGCCCAGCCGTCCGCGTCGACCGCGCCCAGCGCCGCCCACAGCTCGGCGTCGACCGCGCTGGTCCGGGCGAGCCGGAGGTTGTCGCGCAGAGAGCCGACGAAGACATGGTGTTCCTGGTTGACCAGGGCCACGTGCTCACGGACCCGCTCCGCCGGCATCCGGGACAGCTCGGCGCTGCCCAGGGTGATCCGGCCCTCCCGGGGCGCGTAGATCCCGGCGAGCAGCCGGCCCAGCGTCGACTTGCCCGCACCCGAGGGGCCGACCAGGGCCAGCCGGGTGCCGGGGGCGACCTCCAGGGACACCTCGCGCAGGACGTCCACCCCCTCCAGGTAGCCGAAGCGCACCCGGTCGGCGTGGACACGGCGCCCGTCGGGGGCCACCGAGGAGTCACCGGCGTCAGGCTCGATGTCCCGGACACCGACCAGCCGGCCCAGTGACACCTGGGCGACCTGCAGTTCGTCGTACCAGCGCAGGATCATGCCCACCGGGTCGACGAGCATCTGGGCGATCAGCGCGCCCGTGGTGAGCTGGCCGACGTCGATCCACCCTCGGAGGGCGAACACCCCGCCGATCAGCAGGACCGAGGCCAGCACGGTCACGTGGGTCACGTTGATGACCGGGAACAGCACCGACCGCAGCCACAGCGTGTAGCGCTCCCAGGCCGTCCATTCCCTGATCCGGCGTTCGGACAGTGCCACCCGGCGGTCGCCGAGACGGTGGGCCTCGACGGTGCGCCCGGCGTCCACCGTCTCGGCGAGCGCCGCGGCCACGGCGGCGTACCCGGCGGCCTCCGAGCGGTAGGCGGCCGGCGCCCGCCGGAAGTACCAGCGGCAGCCGACGATCAGCAGCGGCAGGGCGACCAGGACGGCGAGCGCCAGTGGCGGTGCCGTGACGACGAGACCGCCCATCAGAAGTGCCACCCACACCACACCGATCGACAGCTGCGGCACGGCCTCACGCATGGCGTTGGCCAGCCGGTCGACGTCCGTCGTGATCCGCGACAGCAGGTCGCCGGTCCCGGCCCGCTCCAGCACGCCGGGAGGCAGTCCGACCGACCGGACGAGGAAGTCCTCGCGCAGGTCGGCCAGCATCCGCTCGCCCAGCATCGCGCCGCGCAGCCGCACCTGACGCACGAACACCGCCTGGACGGCCAGCGCCGCCACGAAGAGCCCCGCGGTGAGTTCCAGACGCAGGTCCCGCGCCCCGTCGGACACCCGCTCCACGAGTCCGCCCAGCAGCCACGGACCGGCCATCGAGGCGACGACCGCGACCGTGTTGACGCCGACGAGCAGCAGGAACGCCCGGCGGTGCCGGCGCAGCAGTTCGGCCACGTAGGCACGGACGGTCGAAGGGGCGCCGACCGGCAGGGTGTTCGCGGCCGTCGGGGCCGCCGGGTCGTAGGCCGGGGGAGCGACGCCGATCATGCCTTCTCCTCGATCTCTTCCAGTTCCTGCAGTACGTCGTTCAGGGCGACCGAGCCGTTCAGTGCGGCCTCGTCGTCCGTCTCGCGTGTGACCACCGCCCGGTAGCGCGGTTCGGTGTGCACCAGCTCGCGGTGCGTGCCGGCCGCCGTGACCTCGCCGTCGTGCAGGAACACGACCCGGTCGGCTCGGTCCAGCAGCAGTGGGGAGGACGTGAACACCACGGTCGTGCGCCCCGCGCGCAGTTCCCGCACGCCCTGGGCGATCCGTGCCTCGGTGTGCGAGTCGACGGCCGAGGTCGGCTCGTCCAGGACGAGCACCTCGGGGTCCGTGATCAGCGACCGGGCCAGCGCCAGCCGCTGACGCTGACCGCCGGACAGGGACCGGCCGCGTTCGGTGATCCGGGCGTCCATGGGGTCGACGGCGTCCAGCGAGCCCTGCACCAGTGCCGCCAGCACGTCGTCGCACTGTGCGGCGGCCAGCGCCGACCGCGGCTCGACAGCGCCCGACGCGGGCACGTCCAGCAGCTCGCGCAGCGTCCCGGAGAGCAGCACCGGGTCCTTGTCCTGGACCAGGACGGCCGTGCGGGCGCTGTCCAGCGGGAGCTCGTCGAGCGGCACGCCGCCCAGCAGCACCGAGGTGCCCTGCTGCGGCGGGTGGCCGCCCAGCCGCTCCGCCAGCCGTCCGGCCGCGTCCGGGTCGCCGCACACCACCGCGGTCAGCCGGCCGGCGCTCGCGAGCAGTCCGGTGTCCGGGTCGTACAGGTCTCCGGAGGGGACGCGGGCCGGGCGGGACCCGGCGGTGTCCGTCGCCCGGTCCAGCGACAGCACCCGCGCGGCGCGCTTCGCCGAGGGCCGGGAGAAGGAGTACGCCATCGCGATCTCCTCGAAGTGCCGCAGCGGATAGGTCAGGACCATCACCGAGCTGTAGACGGTGACCAGTTCGCCGACGGTGACCCGGCCCTGGCGTGCCAGGTGCACGCCGTACCAGACGACGGCGATGAGGAGCAGTCCCGGCAGCAGGACCTGGATCGCGGAGATCAGGGACCACATCCGGGCGCTGCGCACGGCGGCGTGGCGGACCTCCTGGGAGGCATGGCGGTAGCGCTCCAGGAACAGTTCCTCACCGCCGATGCCGCGCAGCACGCGCAGCCCCGCGACGGTGTCCGAGGCGAGTTCGGTGGCGCGTCCGGCCTTCTCGCGCTGGATGTCGGCGCGCCGGGTAGCGCGGGGGAGCAGGGGCAGCACGGCGAGCGCCAGCACGGGCAGGCCCGCGGCGACGACCACGCCGAGCGCCGGCTGGTAGACGAGCAGGCCGACACAGACCAGCACGAGGGTGACCAGGGCCGCGGTGAACCGCGAGAAGGCCTCCACGAACCAGCCGATCTTCTCGACGTCGCCCGTGGAGACGGAGACGACCTCCCCGGCCGCGACGCGCCGGGTCAGCGCCGAGCCCAACTGGGCGGCCTTACGGGCGAGGAGCTGCTGGACCCGGGCGGCCGCCGTGATCCAGTTGGTGATGGCGGTGCGGTGCAGGAAGGTGTCGCCGACCGCGTTGCCGGCGCAGGCCAGCGCCAGCAGTCCGCCCGCCAGGGCGAGCCGGGAGCCGGACCGGTCGACGACGGCCTGTACGGCGACACCGACGCAGAACGGCAGCGCGGCGACGGAGGCGAAGTGCAGCAGCCCCCAGGCCAGCGACTTGAGCTGCCCGCTCAACTGGTTCCGGAAGAGCCACCACAGGAGTCGGGGCCCCGAACGCGCGTCCGGCACGCCCGGGTCGGGGTAGGGAAGGTCTTGAATCTGCATGACGTCCCAAGTGGCTCGTGTCAGGGGGATGGAGGTTCGGCCGATGGCAGACGGAGGTGCGGCCGTAGCAGCAAACCGTGAAAGGTTCGCGTCGGCGCGTGGTCTGAGGCAACCGGTTTTCCGTTCACCGACCGGAACCGGCCGACGGGGGCGGGAACAGGGCTGCCTCGACGGGCTGGTGCTCATTGCGGAGGTGGCCGGGACCCCGTAGAACACCGCCCATGAACAGACGGATCGTCATGTCCATGCTTGTCGGAGCGACGCTCCTGGCGAGCTCCCTCCTCGGAACCGGTCCGGCCCGTGCGGCCGACGTCCCCGCCGAGTTCGGCACCGACTGGCACGACCCGGTCACGGCCGCCCCGCCCGTCGAGAGGCCGTCCGGAAAGTCCTGCGAAGTCACCGTCGCCCGGGCCCGGTTCCGCGACTTCACCCCGTACCGCGGTACGTACGCCCCGCCCGAGGGCTGCGGCGAGCGCTGGAGCAAGGTCGTGCTGCGGCTCGACGGCACAGTCAAGGGCCGGCAGTACGACCGGCTCGGCTACCTCCACGTCGGCGGCGTCGAGGTCTTCCGCACCTCGACGCCGCAGCCCTCGCCCGACGGCATCGAGTGGTCCGTGGAGAAGGACGTCACGCGCTACAGCGACACCTTCCGCGGCCGCCAGGACGTCGAGATGCTCATCGGGAACGTCGTCGACGACACCTACACGGGCGTCCTCGACGTCACAGTGACGTTGACGTTCTACCGGGGACGGCCCGACGGCGAGGCCCCCGACCGGGTCCTCACCCTCGACGGCGGCTCGAACCTCACCACCCCGCGCAACAGCGAGCGCGTCCTGGCCGAGGTGTACGCCACGGGCTCCGGCGGCGGCTGCGAGGAGTACTGGTACCTGACGGTGCCCGATCCGGTGCCGTACTCCTGCAAGGCGGGCCAGGGGCCCTACCGTGAGGTGCGGATCAGCGTGGACGGCCGCCTCGCGGGCATCGCCACGCCGTTCCCGACCGTGTGGACGGGCGGCTGGTCCAACCCGTTCCTCTGGTACGTGATACCGGGCCCGCGCGCCTTCGACATCAAGCCGATCACCTACGACCTCACGCCCTTCGCGGGGGTCCTCAACGACGGCCGGCCGCACCGCGTCGAGGTCTCGGTCGTCGGCGTCCCCGAAGGGCAGACCGGCTGGAGCACGCCCGTGAACGTCCTTGTCTGGCAGGACGAGCGGCGTGAGCGGGTCACCGGGAAGCTCACGGCGCACAGAGCGGGCGACCTGGTCAACTCCTCGTCGTATACGCCTGGTTCGAGCCATCGAGTGGACACCGAGGGCGCCAACCGGCTCACGGTCGCCGGATATGTGGACACCTCGCACGGCCGGGTCACGACCACCGTCAGCCGCTCGCTCACCCACGCCTCGGCGCACCGCTGGACCGACGGTGAGACGAGCGACGAGCTGGAAGCGGCCTGGAGCGACGACGAGTCGGTGACCGTCGACGGCCTCACCACCCGCACGCGGCGGACCTACACGATGGACGGCACGACCACCCTCGGGGCGGGCGACCGGCTGCGTACCGTACTGACTCTCGGCGACCGCGCCACGACCGTCGAACGGCGTGGCGCGCGGCGCCTCGCGTGGTCCCGGCTCGACGACACCTACACGGGCGACGCGACGTACACGGCGAACGTCCCCCGGGACCAGCGGCACGCGGTCGGCATTGCGAGTGAGCGCTACCGGGTGTACGGCACCCAGGGCTGTCATGACCGCACGGTGACGACCGAGCAGGGCGTGCTCACTCGGGTTCGCGACCGTTGCTGAGGTGAGCAGTGTGGTTGGTGTGACATGCGTCACTTAGGCCGCTTTTACCTGGCCGAAACGTCGCGGTGTTGTGCGCGATCAGGACAGCCTCCATGGTGTACGGCTACGGAAGCTTCTTTCCGTATCGCAGAAGTCCCCTCCGGCTTCTGTGCGCTCCGTCCCCCTAGGAGGCCCCGTGCCACCGTCCGTACCGTCCCCGCCGCGGCGCGTCGCACGCACCCTGCGTACCTCTCTCTTCGCGCAGGTCCTCTGCGCGCTGGTCCTCGGCATCGTCGTCGGGAAGCTGTGGCCGGACACGGCCACGGCTCTCCAGCCGCTCGGCGACGGTTTCACCCGGCTCATCAAGACGGTGATCTCGCCCCTGGTGTTCTGCGTGGTCGTCGTCGGCATCGCCAAGGCCGGTGATCTGAAGGCCTTCGGCCGGATCGGGGTGAAGGCCCTCATCTGGTTCGAGGTCGCCTCGACCGCCGCCCTGGTCATCGGTCTCGTCGCCGCCAACGTCGTCGGGCCCGGCCGGGGCATGAACGTCGACCCCTCGTCGCTGGACGCCGCCGCGGTGGACCAGACGACGGGCGGCGGCACACTGCCCTCCACGACGGAGTTCGTCCTCAACGCGCTGCCCGAGAGTTTCGTCGGCGCCTTCGCGGAGAACGAGCTGCTCCAGGTTCTCGTCCTGGCCTGCCTGGTGGGCGCCGCCCTGCTGCACCTCGGACACACCAGGGTGCCGAAGATCCTGCCCGCCATCGACCAGGCCCAGGAAGTGATCTTCGCGGTCGTCGGGTTCATCATGCGGCTGGCTCCGCTCGCCGTGTTCGGCGCGATGGCCCACCTGGTGGGCAACTACGGCCTCGGCGTGATGAAGACGTACGCCAAACTCATCGTGCTCTGCTACGTGGCCGCCGCGTTGTTCATCGTGCTGCTCGCCGTCGCCCTGCGGTTGGTCACCGGGCTCAGCCTGTGGAAGTTCCTGCGCTACATCCGCGAGGAGATGCTGCTCGCGCTCGGCACCGCGTCCACCGAGTCCGTCATGCCGCGTGTGATGCAGAAGCTGCGCCGGGCCGGTGCCCGCGACGACGCCGTGGGCCTGGTGCTGCCCACCGGCTACTCCTTCAACCTCGATGGTGCCTCGCTCTACCTGTCCATCGGCACGCTGTTCATCGCCCAGGCCGTCGGCGTGGACCTGAGCCTGGGGCAGCAGGTCACCGTGGTCCTGGTCCTGATGCTGACCAGCAAGGGCATGGCGGGCATCCCCGGTTCGGCGTTCCTCGCCCTGGCCGCGACCGCCTCGTCCCTGGGCGCCATTCCGGCGGGAGCCGTCGCCCTGCTGCTCGGCGTGGACCGCATCATGGACTCGATGCGTGTCGTCACGAACCTCCTCGGCAACTGCGTCGCGGTCTTCGCGGTGTCGCGCTGGGAGGGCGCCCTGGACACGGAGCGGGCGAAGAAGACGCTCGACGGGCAGGACACGGCTCCGCCGGACGACGGCGAGGACGGTGGTGACGCCGACACCCGCGCGGTCGCGCCGACCGCGACCGCGAGCCCGGCACCGGGCATCCCCGCGCAGAAGGCCAAGGAGCCCGCCCCCGAGGTGGGTTGACCGAAGGCCGGACGGGCCGCGCCACCGCTTCAGCAGGACCAGCGGTGGCGCGGCCCGTTTCGTGCGCCGGGGTCGTCGGCGGCCGTCCGGCCCTCAGCAGCCCCGCACCGGTGCCCCGTCGATCAGAGTGTCGAGCAGCCCCCCGAGCGCCGCACGCTGATCCTCCGTCAGCGGCGCCAGGATCTCCTCCGCGGCCGACCTGCGCGCCGCACGCAGCTCCCGCAGCGCGCCCCGGCCGTCGTCCGTGAGCTCGATGCGGATCACCCGCCGGTTCGCCGGGTCCGGGACCCGCCGCACCTTGCCGCTCGCCTCCAGCCCGTCGACCAGCGTCGTGACGGCCCGCGGCACCACCTCCAGGCGCTCGGCCAGATCGGCCATGCGCGGCGGTGAGCCCCAGTGCGCGAGGGTGCGCAGCAGCCGGGACTGGGCCGGCGTGATGCCGAGGTCGCGATGCTCCAGGTGGCGCTTCTGGATGCGGTGCACCCGGCGGGTGAGCCGCAGCAACTGCTCGGCGAGCAGGCCGTCGGGGTCGGGGGTGGTCATGCGGGAACAATATCAGGATGTTGTTCATTGTGAATATAGGTAACAATGAGCTACGATCCGATCCGCGCCGGCACCCGCGGCGCCGTACCCGCTCTCGAAGGAGCCCATGCATCCCGATCACGAAGCCGCCTGGACGGCACCCGCCGACACCAAGGAACAGCCACGGCAGGTCCGCCGCATCCTCCGGCTCTTCCGCCCCTACCGGGGCCGCCTCGCGATCGTCGGCCTGCTCGTCGGCGCCTCGTCGCTGGTCTCCGTCGCCACGCCCTTCCTGCTGAAGGAGATCCTCGACGTCGCGATTCCCCAGGGGCGTACCGGCCTGCTCAGTCTGCTCGCCCTCGGCATGATCCTCAGCGCCGTCCTCACCAGCGTCTTCGGTGTGCTGCAGACCCTGATCTCCACGACCGTCGGCCAGCGCGTCATGCACGACCTGCGCACCGCCGTCTACGGCCGGCTCCAGCGGATGTCCCTCGCGTTCTTCACGCGCACTCGCACGGGCGAGGTGCAGTCCCGCATCGCCAACGACATCGGCGGTATGCAGGCCACCGTCACCTCCACCGCGACCTCCCTGGTCTCCAACCTCACCAGCGTGGTCGCCACGATCGTCGCGATGATCGCCCTCGACTGGCGCCTGACGGTCGTCTCGCTGCTGTTGCTGCCGGTGTTCGTGTGGATCAGCCGCCGCGTCGGCAATGAACGCCGGAAGATCACCACCCAGCGCCAGAAGCAGATGGCCGCCATGGCCGCCACGGTCACCGAGTCCCTCTCCGTCAGCGGCATCCTGCTCGGCCGCACCATGGGCCGCTCCGACTCGCTGACGAAGTCCTTCGCCGAGGAGTCCGAGGAACTCGTCGGGCTCGAGGTGCGCTCGAACATGGCCGGCCGGTGGCGCATGGCCGTCATCACCATCGTGATGGCCGCCCTGCCCGCCGTCATCTACTGGACCGCCGGCATGGCCCTCCAGCTGGGCGGCCCCGAGGTCTCCATCGGCACGATCGTCGCCTTCGTCTCGCTCCAGCAGGGCCTGTTCCGCCCGGCCGTGAGTCTGCTGTCGACCGGTGTGCAGATCCAGACCTCGCTCGCCCTCTTCCAGCGCATCTTCGAATACCTCGACCTGCCCGTCGACATCACCGAACCCCCGGACCCGGTCCGCCTCGACCGCGTCCGGGGCGAGGTCCGCTTCGAGCAGGTCTCCTTCGGCTACGACGACCAGGGCGGTCCCGTCCTGGACGGCATCGACCTCACCGTCCCGGCCGGCGGCAGCCTCGCCGTCGTCGGACCCACCGGCGCCGGCAAGTCCACGCTCGGCTACCTGGTGCCCCGCCTCTACGACGTGACCGGCGGCCGTGTCACGCTCGACGGGGTGGACGTCCGCGACCTCGACTTCGGCACCCTGGCGCGAGCGGTCGGCGTCGTCTCGCAGGAGACGTACCTCTTCCACGCCTCGGTCGCCGACAACCTGCGCTTCGCCAAGCCCGACGCCACGGACGAGGAGCTGTACCAGGCGGCCAGGGCGGCGCAGATCCACGACCACATCGTGTCCCTGCCGGACGGCTACGACACCGTCGTCGGTGAGCGGGGCCACCGCTTCTCCGGCGGTGAGAAGCAGCGCCTGGCCATCGCCCGCACCATTCTGCGCGACCCGCCGGTCCTCATCCTCGACGAGGCCACCAGCGCCCTGGACACCCGGACCGAGGCCGCCGTCCAGGAGGCGATCGACGCCCTGTCGGCCGACCGCACCACCCTCACCATCGCCCACCGGCTCTCCACCGTCCGGGGCGCCGATCAGATCGTGGTCCTCGACTCCGGGCGCGCGGTCGAACTCGGTACGCACGAGGAACTGCTGGAGCGGGACGGCCGGTACGCGGCACTCGTACGCCGGGACGCCCAACTGGAACCGACAAGATGAAAATATGCCAGGTTTATGACGATATGGGCGCTACCGTGCCCGCATGCAGAAGAACACTCCGCCACGGAGCACGATCCGACTGACTCGTCGGGGCCGTATCGCCCTGGTCGTGACCGCAGCCGTCGTCGTCGGCACCGCCGTGGCGGTGCCGCTGCTGATCCTGGGGCGCGAGAAGGGGGACGGCCGTCCCGCGACCCTGGTCATCCCGGAGGGCCGACGTGCGAGCCAGGTCTACGCCGCCGTCGACAAGGCCCTCGCGCTGCCCGCCGGCAGCACGAAGAAGTCGCTCGCGAAGGCGGCACTGAAGCTGCCGGGCGACGCCAAGGGCAACCCGGAGGGTTACCTCTTCCCGGCGACCTATCCGATTCCGGAGAAGACCACGCCGGAGAAGCTGCTGGCGCTGATGGTCGACACCGCGACCGAGAAGTTCAACGGCGCTCCCGTCGCCGCGGGGGCCCAGCGCAACGCCATGAACGTCTACCAGGCCGTCACCATCGCGAGCATCGTCCAGGCGGAGGCGGCCACCAGGGCCGACATGGGCAAGGTCGCCCGGGTCGTCTTCAACCGCCTCGAACGCGGCATGCCGCTCCAGATGGACTCCACCGTCAATTACGCCCTCGGCCGCTCCACCCGCCGCACCACGGAGAGCGACACCCGGATCGACAGCCCCTACAACACGTACCAGCGTATGGGCCTGCCGCCGACACCCATCGCCAACCCGGGCGAGGAGGCCGTGCGTGCCGCGATCAACCCGCCCCCCGGCGACTGGCTGTACTTCGTCACCGTGCGGCCGGGCGACACCCGCTTCACCGCGGACCAGGCCGAACACCAGCGCAATGTCGCGGAGTTCAACGCGCTGCGGAAGAAAGCGGGCGCCGCCACGTAGGGGCGCGGGGCTGTGACGGTACGCGGCTTCGCGCGTGAGCGCGCCCGGCTAGGGACGGCCCGCGGACGCCGGCCGAGGCCCCCCACCCCCGTCGTCACGCCGCGGCCGGCTCCCGAGCCAGCAGGCGCCTGATGTCCCGGACGGCCGCGCGGCCGGCCCGGTTGGCGCCGATGGTGCTGGCCGACGGCCCGTAGCCGACGAGGTGGATCCGGGGGTCGGCGGCCGCGTGCGTGCCCTCCATGCGGATGCCACCGCCGGGCTCCCGCAGCCGCAGGGGGGTGAGGTGGTCGATGGCGGCCCGGAAGCCGGTGGCCCACAGGATGACGTCCGCGTCGACGTGCCGGCCGTCGTTCCAGTCCACGCCGGTCGGCGTGATGCGGCCGAACATCGGCTGCCGGTCGAGCACCCCCTCCTCGATGCCCTGCCGGACCGCGTCGTTGAGGGGCAGCCCGGTGACCGAGACGACACTCCTCGGCGGCAGCCCCCGCCGCACCCGTTCCTCGACGAGCGCCACAGCCGTCCGGCCCGCGTTCTCGTCGAAGGGCCCCTCGCGGAAGACGGGCGGGCGCCGGGTCACCCAGGTGGTGGCCGCGGCGTACGGGGCGATCTCCAGCAGATGCTGCGTGCCCGAGGCGCCGCCACCCACCACGACGACCCGCTGCCCGGCGAACTCCTCCGGCCCGGGGTACTGCGCGGTGTGCAGCTGCCGCCCCCGGAAGGTCTCCTGGCCCGGATAGCGCGGCCAGAACGGCCGGTCCCACGTGCCGGTCGCGTTGATCAGCGCCCGCGTCGCCCACACCCCCTGCGAGGTCTCCACCAGCAGCCGCCCGCCGGACCCCTCGCGCACGGCCCGCACATCGACGGGGCGCCGCACCCGCAGGTCGAAGGCCCGCTCGTACCGGTCGAAGTAGCCACTGATCACCTCCGCGGACGACCGCGCCGGATCCGCGTCCGTCAGCTCCATGCCCGGCAGCGCGTGCATCCCGTGCACCTTGCCGTACGTCAGCGACGGCCAGCGGAACTGCCAGGCGCCACCCGGCCCGGGGGAGTGGTCCAGCACCACGAAGTCGCGGTCCGGCTCGAACCCGGACCGCCGCAGGTGATAGGCGCCGGCCAGACCCGCCTGACCGGCGCCGATGACGACTGCCTCGACCTCGCGCGTGGTGTTCACGCTTCTGCCAACCCTGCCGGGGGCGTGGATCTTCCCGGCGGGTACGTCACGATGGGGGCATGTCAGATGTCTTCACCACCCGAGTCCTGAACGTCACCACCGGTTCCACGGAGCAGGTCGTCGACATCACCCGCGACTGCGAGTCCTTCCTGCGTGAGGCCGCCGCCGACCGTGACGGCCTGCTCAACGTCTTCGTCCCGCACGCCACTGCCGGGATCGCCGTTCTCGAGACCGGCGCCGGCAGCGACGACGACCTCCTGGCCGCGCTGCACACCCTGCTGCCCGCCGACGACCGCTGGCAGCACCGGCACGGCAGCCCCGGCCACGGCCGCGACCACGTCCTGCCGGCCCTCGTCCCGCCCCACGCGACCCTGCCGGTGCTGGGCGGCCGGCTGGAGCTCGGGACGTGGCAGTCGGTGTGCCTGGTGGACACGAACAAGGACAATCCGCAGCGGAAGGTGCGGCTGAGTTTCCTGGGGTGACGCGGTCCGCCCGGGGGCGAGGGCGGTCCGACCCCGCCCGTCGTCCTCCCTGAACCCCGAACGGACCGGGCGTACCGTGACGCATGCCCGTAATGCCCGTATCCTCAACAATGCCAGATGCTCTTCCGGGGCAGCGGATGATTCCCGGGCAGCGGATGATTCCCGGGGGCAAGCGAGGCGAAGAGTGGTTCGGTCCGGCGAGGAACCCAAGCCTGCGGGGCGTGCGACGGGGCCCGCTCGCCTGCGTGAGCGGTTCCTCCAGGGCGAGCCGGTCGACCAGGGTGTACGCGCGTCCATCCTGAACTCCTGGCAGCGCTGCCGCTCCCTGGGCCTGTCGCCGGACCGGTCCGACCTGCCTCACACGGACGACTTCGACCCGGGCGGCCGTATTGTCCGCGCGGCCGTGCCGGTGCTCGACCGGCTCCAGATCACGTTCTCCGGCAGCCAGGTCAACATCTCGTTGGCCGACGCGAACGGCACGGTCCTGCTGCGCCGTTTCGGCGATGCGTCGATGACCGGCAGCCTCCCGGCGATCCAGGTCGTCCCGGGCTTCGTGTTCGCCGAACAGGTCGCCGGCACCAACGGCATCGGACTGGCCCTGGCGGAGCGGCAACTCATCCGCGTCTCCGGCGCCGAGCACTTCGCGGAACGCGCACAGGGCAACGCCTGCGTCGCGCTGCCCGTCCGCGACCCGCTCAGCGGACGTATCGAGGGCGTCCTCTGCTTCGGCTATCCGCGCAGTTTCGAGCAACCCGGCCTGGGGGTGGCGATCCGCCGGGCCGCCGAGAGCATCGAGCGGCGGCTGCTGGGGCAGAGCTCCGCGCACGAGCGTGCCCTGCTGCGGACGTACCTGGCCTCCGGGGCCGAGTCCGGCCTGTATCACGGCCTCCCCCTGGACGCGCTGGCCGACGCGTTTCGCCCCCGTGACCAGGCGATTCTGATGGACAAGGCCGCCGAACTGATCTCTCGCGCGCAGCGGGCCGCACTCGACGTGGCCCTGCCCGACGGCCGGCGCGTGACGCTGGTGAGCCGCCCCATGACGAGTGCCTCCGGAGTGCGTGGCTTCGCCGTCGAGGCCGTGCTGCACGGCTCCCCGGCGGGGGACGTGCTGCTCGGCACCCCGGCGGGGGAGCACCTCGTCCTGTCGCGGCAGGCGGACGAGCTGCCGGACCTCGCCGCGCTCGCGGCAGCCACACGGCCCGCCGGACCACGGCTCACCACGCCGACCGGCCGGTTGGCCGCCGTCCCGAGCCCGGCGATGGTGTCCGACGGTGACAGCGCTGCCGCGCTGTCCGGCGGCACGGGAACGGCCGACGGTGACCGGGCTGCCGCGGAGGCCGGTGGTGGCGGCGCGGACGCCCCGGCCGGCCCCCCTGAATCACCGTTCCCGGCCCGGGGACTCGTGATGGTGGGCGAACCGCACGTCGGGGCCTACGCCCTGGCCGCGCGACGGCGACTGGAACTGCTGTCCGAGGCCAGCGCCCGCATCGGCACCACCCTGGATGTACGCCGCACCGCCGGGGAACTGGCCGAGACGGCGGTCCCGCGCCTGGCCGACTACGTCACCATCGACCTGCCGGACGCCGTCCTGCGCGGTGAGGAGTCCGCCGACCCCCTCGCCGACCTGCGCCGTACGGTGGTCCACGGCGTCCGCGAGGGCCTGCCCTTCACCCCGCCAGGCAAGCGCACCGACTTCGGCCCGACCACACCCCAGCTGCGCAGTCTGACCAGCGGGGAGCCGGTGCTGGAACCGGACCTGGGCGCGGCCGCGGGCTGGCTCGCCCAGGATCCCGAGTACACCGGACGCCTGCTGTCCCACGTGCACTCCCTCATCGCGGTGCCGCTGGTCGCCCGCGGTGTCGTCCTGGGTATCGCCAGCTTCTACCGGTCCGGGAGCTCCTTCGGGGACGACGACTGTTCGCTCGCCCAGGAACTCGCCACGCGCGCCGCCCTGTCCATCGACAACGCCCGGCGCTACACCCACGAGCGCGGAATGGTCCTGGCCCTCCAGCGCAGACTCCTCCCGCACGGACTGCCCGACCAGGACGCCGTCGAGGTGGCCCACCGTTACCTGCCGGCCGAGTCCGACGTGGGCGGGGACTGGTACGACGTGATCCCCCTCTCCGGCGCCCGTGTCGGACTGCTCGTCGGCGACGTCGTCGGCCACGGCATGCTGTCCGCCGCCACCATGGGCCGGCTGCGCACCGCCTCACGCAGCTTCGCCGAGCTCGACTTTCCGCCGGACGAGGTCCTCACCCACCTGGACAACCTCGTGGGGCGCCTGGACCGGGAGGACCCCGACGGCAAGGGCGCCGGAGTCATTGGCGCGACCTGCCTGTACGCCATCTACGACCCGGCCGCGCAGCGATGCCTCATGGCCCGCGCCGGGCACCCGCCGCCCGCGCTCGTCCACCCCGACGGCACCGTGTCCTACCCCGACCTGCCCGCCGGGCCCCCGCTCGGCCTCGGTGGGCTGCCCTTCGACGCGGCCGAGGTCGACCTGCCCGAGGGCAGTCAGCTGGTCCTCTACACCGACGGGCTCATCGAGGACCGGCAGCGCGATGTCGACGTGGTGCTGGAGCAGCTGCGCGTGGCCCTGGCCCACCCGGAGCGCGCACCCGAGGAGACCTGCCAGGCGGTGCTGGACACCGTGGCACCCGTGCACCCGAACGACGACATCGCCCTGCTCGTCGCCCGCGTCCACGCCATGGACCCCGGCCGGATCGCCGCCTGGGAGCTGCCCGCCGACCCGGCGGTCGTCGCCGAGGTCCGGGCCTCCGCCATGCGGCGGCTGGCCGACTGGGGGCTCGACGAGACGGCCTTCGCCGCCGAACTCATCCTCAGCGAACTGATGACCAACGCCATCCGGCACGGTGCCGGCCCGGTCCGGGTGCGGCTGCTGTACGGCCGCACCCTGATATGCGAGGTCTCCGACACCAGCAACACCGCCCCCCATCTGCGCCGGGCGGCCAGCACCGACGAGGGTGGACGCGGCCTGTTCCTGGTCGCGCAGCTCTCGCAGAGCTGGGGCACGCGCTACCTCCCGGAAGGCAAGGTCATCTGGGCGGAATGCGGACTCGACGCGGCGTGATGCGTCCGCAGGCTCCGGACGTGTCCCCGGGCTCCTGACGCGTCCAGCGTTCCTTTGGTGTCACGGCGGACTGAAAGATGTCCGGAATGTTGTAATTTGATCGGGTGCGCGACGCTCCCGACACGCCGGCGAAGGCGCCTTCGCCCTCCGGATCCCAGCCCCTGGTCCGCATCCGCGGGCTCGGCAAGCGGTTCGGCGGGACCGTCGCGCTGGCCGGGGTCGACCTCGATGTCCACGCCGGCAGCGTGCTCGCTCTCCTCGGGCCCAACGGCGCCGGCAAGTCCACGCTCATCAAGGTGCTCGCCGGTGTCCACCGGGCCGACGCGGGACAGGTGACGGTGGACGGGCAGCCCCTCGGCAGCCCTGCCGCAGCACGGAGCATGTCGTTCATCCACCAGGACCTCGGTCTCGTGGAGTGGATGACGGTCTCTGAGAACATCGCCCTGACCACCGGCTACGCGCGCCGCACCGGGCTGATCTCGTGGCGGCGCACCCGCGATGCCTGCGTCGAGGCACTGCGGATCGTCGCCGCGCACCTCGACGCCGACGCGCCGGTCTCCGGGCTCGCACCGGCCGACCGCTCGCTGGTCGCCATCGCCAGGGCGCTCGCGGCCCGGGCGAAGCTCATCGTCCTCGACGAGCCGACCGCCCGCCTCCCCGCCGCGGACAGTGCCCGGCTCTTCCACGTCCTGCGCGGACTGCGGCAGCGCGGGCACGCCGTCCTCTACGTCAGCCACCGCCTGGACGAGGTGTACCAGGTCGCCGACACCTTCGCCGTCCTGCGCGACGGCCGGCTCGTCAGCCACGGCCGGCTCGCCGGCCACGACCCCGCCCGACTGGTCCACGACATCGTCGGTGAGGAGGAGGAACCGGCCGCCCACCGCCCCGCCAGGAGACCGGCCGGCACACCCGCCGTCCTGACCCTCCACAGCGTGCGGACCGCGGAGGCCGGACCGATCAGCCTGGAACTCGCCGCCGGAGAGGTCCTCGGCCTGGTCGGACTCTCCGACGCCGGGCACACCGACCTGGGCCGCGCCCTCGCCGGGGTCCGGCCCCTGCGCGGCGGGCGGGCCCTGCTCGACGGGCGGCCCTACCACCCCCGTACGGTCGCCGAGGCCGTCCACCTCGGCGTCGGCTTCGTGCCGGGCGACCGGCTGCGGGAGGGCTGCCTCGCCGAGCTGACCGTACGGGAGAACCTCCTGGCCAACCCCCGTGCGGGAGACCGGCGGGCGCCGCGCTGGATCGGCCCCCGCCGGGAACGCGTCCAGGCCGCCGCCCTGATCGAGCGGTTCGCGGTGCGCCCCCGCGACAGCGAGGTCCCCATCACCACGCTCTCCGGCGGCAACCAGCAGAAAGTCATGATCGGCCGCTGGCTGCGGACCGGGCTGCGGCTGCTGATCCTCGAGGAGCCGACCGCGAGCGTGGACGTCGGCGCCAAGGCCGCGATCCACCGCCTGCTCGACGAGGCGCTGTCCGCCGGCCTCGCGGTCCTGCTGCTGTCCACCGACTTCGAGGAGGTCGCGGGCGTGTGCCGGCGCACCCTGGTCTTCGTGCGCGGGTCCGTGGTGGCCGAGCTGAGCGGCACCGGCCTCACCGTCGCCGGGCTCACCCGGGCGGCAGCGGCCATGCCCCCGTCCACCGCCGTGAACCCATGACGACACGGCCCTCGCCCTCCCCGCCCCGCCCCCGGCGCCGCCCCGGGCACCACATCGGCGCCTACGGCCTGCTCGTCCTCACCGCCCTGCTCTACCTGACGTTCTCCCTCGCCCTGCCGAGCACCTTCCCCACGCTGGACACCCTGGACTCGATCCTGTCCAACCAGTCGATCCCGGCCGTCCTCGCGCTGGCCGCCATGGTGCCCATCGTGACCGGCGCGTTCGACCTGTCCATCGGTTACGCCCTGGGCCTCGCGCACGTGATGGTGCTGCAGCTCATCGTCAACGAGGGCTGGCCCTGGCCGCTCGCCTGCCTCACCGTGCTCGCGGGAGGCCTGGTCCTGGGCGTCCTCAACGGCGTCATCGTGGAGTTCGGCCGGATCGACTCCTTCATCGCCACCCTCGGCACCGGCAGCATGATGTACGCCGTGACCGGCTGGATCACCGACGGCAGCCGGATCGTCCCCGGCCCGCAAGGCCTCCCGTCCGCCTTCACCGACCTCTACGACTCCACGTTCCTCGGCCTGCCGGTCCCCGCCTTCTACGTGCTCGCCCTCGCCGGCGTCCTCTGGGTGGTGCTGGAGCGGCTGCCGCTCGGCCGGTACCTGTACGTCGTCGGGTCCAACCCGCGCGCGGCGGACCTCGTCGGCATCCCGACCCGCACCTACACCGTCTATGCTTTCGCCGCCTCGGGGCTGATCGTCGGCTTCGCCGGGGTGCTGCTCGCGGCCCAGCAGCAGATCGGCAACCCGAGCGTCGGCCTCGACTACCTGCTGCCCGCCTTCGTCGGCGCCCTGCTCGGCTCCACGGCGATCAAGCCCGGCCGGCCCAACGCCCTCGGCACCGTCGTCGCCGTCGCCGTCCTCGCCGTCGGCCTCACCGGCATCGCCCAGCTGGGCGCCGAATTCTGGACGGTCCCGCTGTTCCACGGCGGCACCCTGCTCATCGCCGTGGGCCTGGCCGGATACGCCGCCCGCCGCCGGCTGCGCGGCGGCGCTGCCCGGGACTCGCCCGCCGCACCGCCTCCGCCACCGTCCTCCCCGGCGGCGGAGGGCGGCACGACGGGCACACCCCGCTGAAGCCCCACCGGCCGGCCCCCGCGTCGATCCCTTCACAGGAGCTCTCGTGCACCGCACCCGCAAGGCCCCTCCCAGAACCCGCGCCGCGCGGCTCGCCTCGTGCGCCCTGCTGGTCACGGCGACCGCCCTCATCGGCTGCGAACGCGGCTCGTCGGACGGCGCGGACGAGACCGCGACGGGCCCGGGCGGCTGCCCCGTCGTCCAGACCAGCGCCCAGGAAGCCGTCGCCCGGGCCGAGCGCCGCGACACCCCCTGGGGCGGCCCCACCAGCGGCCCGGAGGCGGTCTCCGGCAAGAGCATCGTCTACGTCGCCCAGACCATGACCAACCCCGGCGTCGCGGGCGCCGCGAACGGGGTGCGGGAGGCCGCGCGGGCCATCGGATGGGACGTCCGGGTGATCGACGGCGGTGGCACTCCGGCCGGTATCCAGGCGGCCATGAGCGAGGCCGTGGCCCTGAGACCCTCGGGCATCGTCATCGGCGGTTTCGACCCCGACTCGACGGCCCAGCAGGCCGCCCGGGCCAACGCCCAGCGCATCCCGCTCATCGGCTGGCACGCGGTCCCCGAGCCGGGCCCCAGCCGGCAGCCCGACCTCTTCACCAACGTCACCACCCGGGTCCAGGACGTGGCCCGCATCAGCGCACAGTGGATCATCTCCGACTCGGACGGCCGCGCCGGGGTCGTGGTCATCACCGACGCCTCGATCCCCTTCGCCAGGAACAAGTCCGACCTGATCAGGAAGGAACTGGCGCGTTGCGAGGGCGTGCGGCTGCTGTCGGTGGAGAACATCCCGATCCCGGACGCGAGCACCCGCACCCCGCGGGAGATCTCCTCGCTCCTCTCCCGGTTCCAGGACCGGTGGACGCACTCCGTCGCCATCAACGACCTGTACTTCGCCGACGCCGCCCCGGCCTTCCGCGCGGCCGGTGAGAAGGGGGCGGGCCCGCCGTTCAACATCGGCGCCGGCGACGGGGACCCGTCCGCCTTCCAGCGCATCAACAGCAGGCAGTACCAGGCCGCCACCGTGCCCGAGCCGCTGTCCCTGCAGGGCTGGCAGATCGTCGACGAGTTCAACCGCGCCTTCTCAGGCCGCCCGGCCAGCGGATACACGGCCCCCGTGCACATCGCCACGGCCGTCAACAGCGAGGGTGCCAAGACCTGGGACCCGTCGGGCTACCGGGAGGCGTACCGCGAGATCTGGGGGAAGTGACGGCTCGTCACGGTGCCGATCTCTTCACGGAACACGCACGGAACCTCGAAATTCGTTGAGGTTTCAAGCGCTAATGTCACCGTCAGTCGAGTGGCCGCCGGGGGTCGATCCGAGCGGGGCCCGTCCACGGCGGCACTCGCACCCCCCACCAGGCACAGGAGACTCGGTGTGTACGACGGCGACGTAGTGGTGATCGGCGGCGGCTACGCCGGCGTCCGGCTGGCGAAGCGGCTGGACGGGACGGCCCGGGTCACGCTGGTGGACCGCAAGGAGGCCTTCTTCCACCGCGTCGCGTCCCTGCGGGCCGGGGTCCGCCCCGAGTGGACGCACACCCCCTTCATCCCGTACGACCGGCTGCTGCACCACGGCCGGGTGATCGCGGGCAAGGTCCTGCGGATCGACACCGCCGAGCGGCAGGTCGTCCTCGCCACGGGCGAGCGGCTCCCGTACGACGTGGTCGTGATCGCCACCGGCGCCGACTACCCCGAACCGGCCCGCTTCTGCGGCACCACCACCGAGGAGGCGGCCAAGGCCTTCGCCGGACACCAGCGCAACGTCGCCGCCGCCGAGCACATCCTCGTGGTCGGCGGCGGCCCCTCCGGCGTCGAACTCAGCGCCGAGCTCCGCCTCGCCCGGCCCGACGCCCGCGTCACGCTCGCCCACTCCGGATCCGCGCTGCTCGATCTCACGGGCAGCGAGCGGCCGGGACGCAAGGCCCTCGCCTGGCTGGAGTCCCACGACGTCGAGGTGCGGCTCGACTCGTTCATGTCCCCCGGCAACGACTTCGGCACCTACCGCGACGCGCGCGGCACCGTCCTCGAGGCCGACCTGTCCTTCTGGGCGACGGGCACCACGCCCAACACGCTCTGGCTCCGTCTGTCCGGGCACGGCGACTGGCTGAACGGGTCCGGGCACGTGAAGGTCGACCGGACACTCCGGGTCGAAGGCAAGCTGGACGTGTTCGCCGTCGGCGACGTGAACGACGTGAGCGAACTGAAGATCACCCCCGCCGCCCTCGCCCAGGCGGACATCGCCGCCCACAACATCCGCGCTTACCTCCAGAGCTCGGGCAGGCACCGCAAGGAGCCGCGCTTCTACCGGCCCATCCAGCGCACCCCGCTCATCGTGCCGTTCGGCTCCGCCGACGGGGTGACCGTGCTGCCCGTGCCGGGCGGCGAGTCCGCGGTCCTCGGCGGCCGCACCACCGCCATGGCCAAGGCGAAGACCCTCATGACGCCCTATATGCGGCGCCAGCTCGGCTACACCGCCGCCTGACGCACGGCTCGCGCGCCCCACGGGCCACTCTCGTCACCCCACCCCCTCGTTACCCACGAGTTGCCTCTGGGGTAGGGTCCCCACCGTTTCCGGCTACCGGCTGAGGGTGTGCCGGTACGGTGCGTGTCGGAGGGTGGCAAGACGATGGAAACCCAGCGGGGTGGCGGCGGATCCGTGGACCTGGACGACACACGGCTGGAGGCGCTGGATCCCCAGCCGCTGCTGACCCGGGACTACGAGACGCGTCCCTCGCTCGTGTACGAGCGGCTGCGGCAGCAGCACGGCCCGGTCGCGCCCGTCGATCTGCTCGGTGTACCCGCCTGGCTGGTCCTCGGCTACCGCGAGTCGCTCCAGGTGCTCCAGAACGACGACGCCTGGCCCAAGGGCCTGGAGAACTGGCGGGCCCGCTCCGAGGGCAGGGTCCCGGCCGACTGGCCGCTCGGACCGTCCCTGGAGGTCAACCACATCCTCATCCAGGGCGGCCCCGGATACCGGCCGCTGCGGACCGCGTGGGACGTGGCGCTCAAGCCGTTCCAGGATCCGCGTCACCCCCAGGCCAAGCGTCTGAAGGGAGCCGTCACCGCCTACGCCGACGAGCTGATCACCCTGGTCGGGCAGGGCGGCGCAACGGGCTTGGCGGACCTGTCCGCCCAGTTCTCCCGGCCGCTGCCGCTGATGGTCGCCAGTCATCTCCTCGGCTTCCCCGGCTCGCAGGGCGACGACGCGCTGATGGACATGTGGCGCGTCCTCGACGCGGGCCCGGACGCCGAGGCCGCGCTGGAGCGCCTCCTGGCGACCCTGGCCGAACTGGCCGCGCTGAAACTCCAGAAGCCGGGCGACGACTTCCCCTCGTACCTGCTCGCCGCGCACCCGGACCTGTCGCTGGACCACCTGGCCCGCGAGCTGTTCATGCTGCTGGGCATGACCTCCGACCACGTCGGCATCCTCATCTCCAACACCGTCGTGGAGGTCATCTCGGGGGAGGGCAGCGTGCGAGCCAGCCTGTCCGCAGGGATGGTCAGGGAGACCATGAACCGAGTGGTCATGCGCAAGCCGCCGCTGGTCAACTTCGTGCCGCGCTTCGCGGCCGAGGACACCCCGCTCGGCAACTACACGATCCGGGCGGGCGACCCCGTGTGGGTCTCCCCGGGCGCCGCGCACGCCGACCCGCTCTTCGCCGGACACGTCGCCTCCGGCACCACCATCAGCACCCGGGCGCACCTGTCCTGGGGGGCCGGCCCGCGCCAGTGCCCGGCGCGGGAGCTCGCCTCCACGGTCGCGGCCGCCGGTGTGGGGCGCCTGTTCGAGCGTTTCGACCATCTCGACCTCGCCCTGCCCGCCGACCAACTGCCCTGGCGCTCCTCCCCGTTCATGCGCGGCCTGCGCTCGTTGCCGGTGCGGTACGAACTCGCCGCGGCGCCGGCGGGGCCGCCGGCGGACGGCCCCGCCCCCGAGGTGGCCGCGGAGGTGCTGCCTGACCCCTCCGCCCGCCAGCGGTCGTCGCTGTGGCGTTATCTGACGGGCCTGATCCGCGGCGGCCGCTGACGGGAAGGCGGATCAGGATCGGGTCATCACCGCGCGCACCGGGAATCCCGGTCCGGGCCCTGGTGGCAGCCCTCGTTCGAGGTCGGCTCGGGTCGGCACACCTTCTCCGTGGCGGGTCTCACGACGCCCGCCGGGGCATGGGTCTCAGGTGCCCTGTGCGGCCCCCCGGGCCGCGACCGCCGTGGCCGGGTCCCAGCCCTCGCCGGGGACGGCCGCGAGCAGCAGCCGCGTGTACGGGTGGGCCGGGTCCGTGAGCACCTGCCCGGTGGGGCCCTGTTCGACGACCCGGCCCCGGCGCATGACCAGTACGTCGTCGGTGATGTGCTGCACCACGGCCAGATCGTGCCCGACGAAGACGAGAGCGACCCCGGTGTCCCGGCGGATCTCGTCGAGCAGCCGGATGATCTGGGCCTGGATCGACACGTCCAGTGCGGCCACGGCCTCGTCCAGCACCAGCACCCGGGGGCCCGGGGCGAGCGCTCGGGCGATCGCGAGGCGCTGGCGCTGACCGCCCGAGAGGTGACGGGGCAGGGCCCCGGCCTCGCGCTCGCCGAGGCCGACCCGGTCGAGCAGCAGCGCGGCCGGCTCCTCGTCCCGGCCGTGCAGGCGCAACGCGGTGCGCGGGCGCTGGGCGGCAGTCAAACGCGGGTCGAGCGAGACGTACGGGCCCGGGAAGACCATCCGGAACGGGCCGTGGACACCTCGCACCAACTGACCGTGCTGCGCGAGCAACTGATGTCACCCAAGGGCGGCCGCAAGGGCTGACGGTGATCCAGTGGTGAGGCCCATGAGCCGGGCGTACGGTCGAACGGTGGACACCGCAGGCAGCAGCCCGCAGCCGGCCTCACCACAGGAGATCACCACCAGGGAACCCGGTGGTGGCGGGAACGCGATGGCACTCTTCGTTCTCGCCTCGTGTCAGCTGATGGTGGTCCTCGACATCACCATCGTGAACATCGCACTGCCGCACATCCAGAGCGCGCTGGACTTCTCCATCACGAGCCTGTCGTGGGTGGTGAGCGCCTACACCCTCACCTTCGGCGGCCTGCTGCTGCTCGGCGGCCGGGCCGGCGACATCCTGGGCAGGCGGCGCGTCTTCATCTTCGGCGTGCTGCTGTTCGCGCTGGCCTCCCTGCTCGGCGGGTTCGCTCAGAACTCCGGCCAACTCCTGGGTGCCCGCGCCCTGCAGGGCGTCGGCGGCGCCATCGCGTCCCCCACCGCCCTCGCCCTGATCAGCACGACGTTCCGCGAGGGGCCGGAACGCAACCGCGCCTTCGGGGTCTTCGCCGCGGTCTCGGCCGGCGGCGGCGCGATCGGCCTGCTCGCGGGCGGGATACTGGTGGAGTGGCTGAACTGGCGGTGGGTGCTGTTCGTCAACGTACCCATCGGCCTGCTCATCGTGCTCGCCACACCGCGCTGGATCAGGGAGTCCGAGCGCCACCCCGGGCGCTTCGACGTCGCCGGCGCGCTCACCTCCACCGCGGGCATGGTGCTGCTCGTCTACGGCTTCATCCGGGCCTCGCAGGACGGCTGGCGGGACGCGCTCACCCTGGCCTCGTTCGCCGGGGCGGTCGTGCTGCTCGCGGTCTTCATCCTGATCGAGCGGCGCTCCAGACAGCCCATCACGCCCCTGCACATGTTCGCCGACCGCAACCGTGCGGGCACCTACGGCATCATGCTGTGCCTGGCCGCCGCGATCTTCGGCATGTTCTTCTTCCTGACGCTCTTCGTGCAGAACGTGCTGGAGTTCAGCCCTCTGCAGGCCGGCCTCGCCTTCCTGCCGGTCAGCGCGGTCATCGCCTTCGGCGCCGGACTGGCCTCGCGGTTCCTGCCCGTGTACGGGCCCAAGCCGTTCATGGTGCTCGGCGCGATCCTGGCGGCGGCCGGACTGGCCTGGCTCACCCTGACCGACGTGCACTCGACCTACGCGGGCAGCGTCCTCGGCCCGATGCTCGTCTTCAGCCTCGGCATGGGCATGGAGTTCGTGTCGCTGACCCTCATGGCGCTGTCCAACGTGCCCACCCCCGAGACCGGCGCGGCCTCCGGACTGCTCAACGCCACCCAGCAGGTCGGCGGCTCCCTCGGCCTGTCCATCCTGGCCACGATGTCCGGCACGGCCAGCGCCAACGAGGCCGAGAAGCTCCTCCAGCAGGCGTCCCCCGCCGAGCGCCTGCGCATCGAACGCACGGGGGAACTGCCGAAACCCTGGTCCGACCAGATCCTCACCGCCGGCGTCTCGGCCGCCTTCATCATGGCGGCGATCTTCACCGCCGTCGCCGCGCTGATCGCCCTGATCGTCATCCAGGTCCGCCCCTCCGACCTGGAACGCCTCAAGGGAGGGACGGGCCCCGGCGCGATGTGAGCCCCGCGCACGGACTACGGCTCGTGCCGGGGGCCCCTCGACAGGGCGTCGGAGAGGCCGGACGCGTCCGTGCCGAGCTTCCGGTACACGGAGGACAGCAGATGCCGCACGCCCTGCTCGGTGAGCCGCAGGTCCTCCACGACCACCGACGGCGGGTGTCCCAGGGCCGTCATCTCGGCGGCTCTGCGTTCCTGCGCCGTCAGCATGTCCGTCGGCGCGTAGCGAAGGGGCAGCGGGCGCAGTCCCGCGGCGGAGAGCTCGCGCCGGGCCCGGTCGGCCAGCCCCGCGGCTCCGCAGTGCACCGCCCCCTCCAGCCCCTGGTAGAGCCGGTCCGCGGCGTCCTGCAGCCGGCCGCAGCGAACCAGCGCTGCGCCATGGCCCACCAGGGCACGGGCCAGTTCGTACGCGGCGGGCGACCGCTCCAGATGGTCGACGGCCTGCGTGTGCAGATCGAGCGCCGCCTGCCCACCCGTCACCTCCGCCTGCACGCGCAGCGCCTGGCCGATCGCGGACGCCGCCCCGAAGTCCCGGGCCCGCTCCACGGCGTCCTGGGCATGGCGGACCGCCTGGCCGGGATCGGTGCGGGCGAGCGCCGAGGCCAGCCCCAACTGCCAGGGACACCACGCCGGGTTGTGCCAGTCCCGCGCCTGGAGCCAGTCGCCGACGTCGGACAGCAGACGCGCCGCCTGGGCGAGTCGCCCCTCCGCCAGGAGCAGTTCGGCGTACACCGTGCGCGGATCGGGAAAGATGACGGCGTTGGGGACCACGTCGCCGTAGTGGTAGGTGTCGGCGAGCCGGCGCGCCTCGGCGGTCTGCCCGCGGGCCAGCAGGATCTGGATGAGGATGCCGATGGCGAACAACTGGGCGGGCACCGCTCCTTCGACCCGCTCGGCGGTGTCGAGCCCCGCCCGGACGAGTTTCTCAGCCTCCGGCAGGCAGCCACGGCGGTAGCGGATGTAGCCGAGGAGCGTCCGGCCCTGCGCCAGATGGGAGCCGCGCCATCCCCGGTGCTCGCACTCGGCCATCCCCTCGGCGAACAGTTCCTCGGCGCGCCGCGGCTGGTCGCAGTACATGAACAGCAGGGCGACGGCGACGGGCACCTCGAAGCCGCGGTTCTCGTCGGCCCAGCTCATCCCTCCGCGCAAGGCCTCACCGGCATACCCGAGGGCGGTCCGCCGTGGCTCGCCGCGCACGAGGGCGTCCCACGCCCGCAGACCGAGGATGTAGCGCTCCTCCAGCCCTCGCCCGGTCAGCTTCGCGGCCAGCCGTGCGAGCCGGCGCGAGCGGGCGGACGAGTCCGGCTCGTCGGTGCGGAACGCGCTCCATACGAAGTGATCCGCTTGCATGCGCAGCCTGACGCGCGGGTTGGTGGCGCGCCGCGCCTCGTCGGCCGCCACGGTCGCCGCCTCGGTCAGCCGGTCGGTGTGGGCCAGCGCCTGGGTCAGCCGGTAGACCATGGAGGCGCGCAGCTCAGGATCGAGTCCGCGTTCCTTCAGCGCCTCCTGTAGATGGCTGACCGTGGCCGTGGGGTCGATCAGGAAGGTCGAGCAGGCCAGCTCGTGGAGCAGGGCGGCACGGTCTCCGGCGGGGGGCGGTTCCCGCAACGCCCGGGTCAGCACGCGGCGGGCGGCCTCCGGTGCCCCCGCGCGAAGGTACTCACGCGCGGCGGCACGCAGGCACGCGACCGTCTCGGGCCGGCCGTCGCAGGGCACCTCCAGCAGGTGCCGGGCGGCCGCGGTGGGGTCGGCCCCGACCACCTGGGCGGCATGGGCGGCCGCGTCGTGCATGCCGACGCGCAGGCCCGAGGGGATGTCGTGATAGATCGTCGTGGCGATCAGCGGATGGACGAACTCCAGGTCTCCCGCGGGCTCGTCGGTGGTCGCGAGGATGCGGCAGGCGCGCAGCTTCTCGGTCGCTTCGGCGGCCTCCGCGTCGCCGACCACCGCGAGGTCGGCGGCCGCCTCCGGGGAGAACGGCTCGCCCAGGACAGCACCGGCCCACGCGAAGCGGACCGTGCTCGGTCCGAGCCGTTTGAGACGCTCGATCAGGCCCGGGCCCTTGACCGCCGCGGCGAGGCCCCGCATCACGGGCAGATCGTCCTGAGTGCCCCTCACATGCTGCTCGCGGAGTCTGATGGCCAGTTCGACGGTCTCGAAGGGGCTCCCGCCGGTGACCGTCCAGCACTCTCCGCAGAACTCGTCCTCGGCTTCCTCACCCACCTCGTCCCTGATGATCCGCGCCACGGCGGCCGCGCCGAGCGGAGACAGCTTGTGGGGGCGCTGCTCATGGCGTTCGACGAGCGTGCGGAAGGACGTCGCGTCGGGCGGGAGTTCGTCCGGCCGGTAGCCCACGACGGTCAGCAGCGGGAGGTCCGCGACCCGGGGTGCGAAGGAGGCGAGCCAGTCGAGGGATTCGGTGTCGGCCCAGTGCAGGTCGTCCAGGAGGAGCACGACGGGCGCGTTCATCATCGTCAGGCGTGTCATGACCCAGTCCAGGCCGTCGCGCACTCCGGTCGGGTCCGGCATCCGAGCGGTGTCCGTCGCCTCCAGACCCAGCGCGGCGCCGACGATGTCGTACCAACTGCCCAGGAAGTCCCGGCGCTCGGTCTCGCTCATCGCGGCCAGGACGGGCTGCATGATCTGGCGGACGACGCGGAACGCCAGTCCCTGCTCGGTCTCACCGCCCTTGCCCGAGAACACCGTGAACCCCAGTGCGGCGGCGCGGGCGCGCGCCGCCGCGATGAGTGTCGTCTTGCCCAGCCCGGCCTCGCCCGTGAAGGCGAGCAGCCCACCGCGCGGTGCCCGCCGCACGCCGTCGGCGGCGTCACGCAGCCCCGCCATCGCGCGGTCGATGGCCTTCAGTTCCACGTCGCGTTCGAGCAGAGGCCGGTGTTCGGCGATCGGTTGCCGCAGCCCATGGGTCATGTGGTCTACCGCTTCCTGTCGTTGCTCCCCGCCGGACGGGGCGAGCGTACGCCCTCGTGCGCGCCCCTTGGCCGGGTCGGAACAGGAGGTCGACAGGGAGGGTGAATTTCCCGCGGGGGCGCATCAGGTCTCCTCCTTTCGGGTAGCCTGCTCTGTTTCCGCCCCATTCGGGAAGCCTGTGGTGAAGGTGACCGGTCCGGCGCACGGTCAGATCCCTGCGGGTACCGCCCTCGTGTCCGCGTACCGGGGCACGGTCCGGGACCAGAAGTAGCAGCCGCGGATCCAGCCGGCCATGCCCTCCACATAGCCGACGCCGGACGGGCTCAACTCCGGCCGGATCTCACCGTAGAGCTCCTCGAACTCGCGGATCGTGCGGTTGATGTGCCGTACGGCCAGTGAGACGGCCGCCGGAAGGGAACACCGGTGGGACCGCTGGTAGGCGAGGGCCAGGTTGATCGTGCCGCCCTCCCGCTGTTCCTTCACCGCGGAGTAGAGGTCGGGTATCCAGACCGCCGCATCGGCCGACAACCGGCTCAGGCGTCGCATCACGGGGTGGTGGAGCTCGTCCGGGGGCAGTTCGCACGGCTGCGCGGCCTCGCACAGTGGGTAGAACGGCTCGACGCCCGCGATGAGGGAGCGTATGGACCGGCACAGCCCGCTTCCCACCGGGACGGGACGGGCCTGGGCCACCGCTTCGTAGAGCAGGCCGTGCACGTACTCACGGCTGTTCCAGGCCCATCGTGCTGCCTGAGCCGGTGTGCACCGCTCCTGGACCTGACGGTGGAGGTCGGTCAGGGCCGCCCCGAGCGGGGTGGTGGGCGGTTCGCCGTCCCGCAGGATCGCGACGCTCTCGGACAGCATCGGCAGCAGCAGGCCGGGCGAGCGCCGGCCGAGGTCCTCCGCCCGGTCGTCGAAGACGAACTGGTAGGCGATCTGGTTGGCGGCTATCTGGAGGAGCCCGGAATCCATGGCCGGACCGTTGCAGGCCGCGAGTTCGGCGGGGCGGGTGCGGGAGATCATGGCCGCCACTGCCGGGTCATCGGTCAGCCCCCAGGTACGCAGCCATTTCTCGACGCCTGCCGCCGCTTCGGCCGCGCCGGGATGGCACTCGTACGGGAACGGCATGTAGAGGTTCGCGTCGATCAGTTCCGCCAGACCGGCTGCCGGAATTCCGTCCCGCGTGACGAGCGTGATGTCCTCATGCGTCGTGTACATCGTTGCCACCTGCCGTTCGGGAGTTGTGGATGACGGGTACGGCAGCCGCCCGGGCCGGGAAAGAATCCGCTGGAGAGGATGTGCCCGCCGACCGCCGCGCTCGCGTTTCGCAGGCCATCACCAGTCCCCTCGGCCCCAACGAGGCTGCGGGACGCAGCCGTTCCTGGCGGCCGGGCAGAGGGCGCAGTCGCCAGTGGCGGGCGATGAACGCCACCGCCACCGTGGCCTCCGCCATGGCGAGTGTCTCCCCGAGGCATTTCCGGCGGCCCGCCCCGAACGGGATCATCGCTCCGGGGCGCACCGCGTCGGCCCGCCCGGGCAGCCAGCGGTCGGGGAGGAAACGGCCGGGGTCGGGGAACAGGGCGGGGTCGTGGTGCAGCAGGTACGGACTGAACATGACGGTGGCGCCCCGCGGGAGACGGTGCCCGGCGAGCTCCGTCTCCTTCGTGGTGGCACGGGTGAACAGCCATCCGGGCGGGCGGTGGCGAAGGGTCTCGGTGAGGACGCGCCGCGTGTGGGCGAGGAGCGGCAGCTCGTCGCGGCCGGGCGGGCGTCCGGAAGCGAGCACGGCGTCGACCTCGGAGTGCAGGCGACGCTCCTCCTCGGGATGCCGTCCCACGAGGTCCAAGGCGGAGGAGAGGCACAGGGCGGTGCTCTCGGCGCCGGCGAACATCAGCGTGATCACCTGGCCGTGGACTTCCTGATCGGTGATCGCCGCGTCCCCGCCGTCACCCCGCGCGGCCGCCAGCAGCGTCCCCAGCAGGTCGTCCCGGCCGGCCCGGGCAGTGCCTCGCCGGCGCTCGGCGACAGCCGCGTCGACGATCGCGCGCAGGCGGCCGGAAGCGTGCCGGTAGCGCCGGTTCGCCGGTGTGGGGAGACGGAACAGGGCGTCGACCGGCATCACCGTGCGGACGAACATGCCGCGCATCACGGTGGCCAGGCACTTGCGCATCTCGACGGCGGTCGCGGCGTCGAGCGAGTCGGAGAAGAGGACGCGGCAGATCACGCGGGTCGACAGGTCCAGCATGGCCGCGCTGATGTCGACCGCCTGCCCGTCCCGCCACGTCCGGCACACCGACTCCACTTCCTCGCCCATCAGTCGCACCTGGTCGGCGACGCGGGTCTTGCGGAATCCGGGTTGCAGCAGCCTGCGCTGTCGCCGGTGATCCTGGTGGCGGCAGGTGCCGACGCCGTCGCCCAGCAGGATCCGCAACCTGTCGTAGAGCGGGCCGCCCTTGTCGAAGGTGCCCGGGTCGCCGAGCACCTGGGCGACCAGGTCCGGGTGACAGGCCATCCAGGCACGCTGCGGACCCAGGCGTATTTCGACCAGGTCCCCGTGCGCGGGCAGAGATTCCAGAAAATCCAGCGGACGACGGGCCAAATCGATTCCGTGGCCGAGGAATGGGAATATGCCTGGAGCAGTGCCCACTGTCCAATCTCGAGCTGGGCCGGGAACGGAGCCGCTCATCGAATACCACCTGCTTCGGTTGGTACACGGAATAGTGGTGCGGTTGCACCGACTTGACGGTCGTCTCAGTCCTGCCCATGGAATCCGGTGGCGTCTCGCCGAATCCTTTCTCCACAGGGGCGCACGGATGCACGGAGGGGCGTCGAGTGGATCGCGAATTCCTCATGCCCCCGGTTTCCTCTTGTTTTTCCGTGCACAGAGCGATCCGAGTTCCGTATGCGCCCCGGGTGTCACCGCAGTCGTGCGCCGTGCCTGACATGAACACGGAGAAGGGCCGCGTCGCCGCCGGGGCCCGGTGGTGCCCCCGGCGGCGACGCGGCCCCCGGCGAACCGCGACAGCTCGCCTGCACGCGTCCTACAGCAGGTCGCGGGGCACCTTCTCGTTCCAGGTGCGGGAGAACACCCGGCGGCCCGCCTCGTACGCGTCGAGGGTCGCGTCCACGAAGAAGTCCGTCTCGTCGCAGCTCAGCCGGGTGTCCGTCACCACCCGTACGTCCCAGTCGTCCCGCTGGAACGTCATGGTCCAGGTGGACTCGCCGCTCGCCGAGGTGAAGTCGTCGGCGACCGCCGTGTAGCGCTCCTCGGCGCGGAGCCCGGCCTCGACGCCGATGTCCTCGAAGCGGACCCTGCCCCGGTCCTTCACGATGTCCAGTTCCGACCGGTAGCCCACCAGGTCCCGCTTGACCTCCCAGCGCGCCTCGGGGGGCGTCACCTGGCTCGTGGCGAGCGGGGGAGTGCCCTCGGGTTCGCCGAAGGGGGACGACGGCACCTCGTCGGGTTCGTCGACCGGCCGCACCGGCAGGGTGAGCGTGCTGGAGTGCTCGTGGACGCTCAGCAGGGCGGGCTTCGGCGGGGGCCAGGCCAGCGGCCAGTAGGACGTGGAGAGGGAGAGCCGGATGCGATGGCCGGGCGGGAACGCCTGCGCCAGCCCGTTCAGCGGGATGGTGGCCCGGTAGCGACGGCCCGGCTCCAGCGGCTCGGGGGACTCCGTGCTGTCGCGGCGGGTGAGGTTGAGAATGCCGTAGGAGACGCGGGTCGCGGCGCCGTCGGGGGCCACGTCGGACAGCCGCGCGGCCACCATGGCGACCGGTTCGCTGACCGACAGGTCGAGTTCCACGGTCGGGGAGCCGAGGATCTCCACCTGCTCGGTCAGGGGCTCGGTGTCGAAGACCAGGGAACCGCCGTCCTCCTCGCGCTGGTCGTACGGCAGGTCCGGGGGCGCGTTGTAGGACGCCCACTTGCCCGCGAACTGGCCGACGGAGAGCGGGGACTGCACGGTCAGCGCGGCACCGCCGGGTGTCTCCCGCTCGCCCGGCGTCTCCCGCGGAGGCTCGATGGTGTGCCGGGTGAGCGGGTGCACGACCTGCCGGATGTGCGGGGAGGGCCAGTCCGGCTCGCCGACCCAGCGTCCCGGCCGCTCCTCGTACGCGGTGGAGGGCGGGACGCTGTCCTGCATCCACGTGCGCAGCATGGGGCCGTCCATGACGCCGTTGTCGACGCCCTTGAGCCAGTGGTCCCACCACCGCACGAGCTCCTGGAGGTAGCCGATGGCCGGGCCGGGCTCCCCGAGGTGCGGGAACTTGTGCGACCACGGGCCGATCAAGCCCTTGCGCGGCACGTCCAGGTTGCCGAGCAGCCGGGTGACGGCGTTGGAGTAGCCGTCCGCCCAGCCGCTGGAGGCCAGGACCGGGCAGCTCACACTCGCGTAGTCCTCGCACACCGAGGCGTGCCGCCAGTAGTCGTCGCGGCGCTGGTGGCGCAGCCAGTCCAGCACCCATGGTTCCGTGTTCTCCAGCCGCTCGTGCCACATCTCGCGCCAGCGGTCGCCGACCACGGCCGGGTCGGGCGGGCAGGTGGCGTAGGCGAACATGGTGCCCGCCTCGGCCAGGTTGTCCGACAGCAGGGCGCCGCCCATGTAGTGCATGTCGTCGGCGTGCCGGTCGTCGGTGAAGGACGCGATGGCGATGGCCTTCAGGCTCGGCGGCCGCCGGGCCGCCACCTGGAGCGCCGCGAACGCCCCCCAGGAGATGCCCATCATGCCGGTGCCACCGTCGCACCAGGGCTGTTCGGCCAGCCAGGCCAGCACCTCCTCGGCGTCGGCCTGCTCCCGTTCCAGGTACTCGTCCCGCAGCACACCCTCCGAGTCGCCGGTGCCGCGCAGGTCGACACGGACGCAGGCGTAGCCGTGCCCCGCGAGGTACGGGTGGTGGATCGAGTCGCGTACGGCCGTCAGGTCGCGCTTGCGGTACGGGATGTACTCCAGCACCGCGGGCACCGGCTCCTGGTCCGAGGAGGTCGGCCGCCAGATGTGCGCGGAGAGCCGGACCCCGTCGGACATCGGGATCGTGACGTGCTCTTCTTCCTTCGTCTCGTACGGCAGGTTGGTCACGTAACGCATGGAACCCACGTGCTCCTTACTCTCGTGGGGCCTTCACTGCGGCGGGCTGTCACTCCGGCGGGGCATCGTCGAAGGCGAGACCCAGGGCGGCCACACAGTGGTCGAACTTCTCCCGCAGCTCCTCCTCGTCGGCCCCGCCGGTGTAGATGTGCGCCAGCTCGTAGCTGTAGCTGTCCTGGCCGGGAAGCTCCGAGAGCCTGTCGCCCTCCTCGGGGACCACTTCGATACGCACCCCGGGTGTCTCCCGCTCGATGCGGGCGATCTCCTCCGGCCCCGGAACCCGGCGCACCACGCCGTCCGTGAACCAGCGGTGGTACCACTTCGCCGCCATCGCGTACGGACCCTCGCGGTGCGGCATGCGCGGGTCGTCGCCGAGGGCGAGGCTGAGCATGCAGTGGTGGTTCGGGACACCGTCGACGTACTGGAACAGCTCCGCGTGCGACTGGGAGTGCCGGGGGTTGATCTCCAGCAGGTTGATCTCCTGCGTCCGCGGGTCGTAGAAGTACTCGATGCTGAAGGTGGCCGAGTCCATGCCGATCTGCCGCATCACGCGCTCGCTGACGTCGTGCAGCTGGGCGATGACGGCGGGCGGCAGCGTCGAGGGGTACTGATGGCGCAGGAAACAGGGGGAGTCCGGGTACTGGATGGAGTCCAGGACTCCGTAGACCGTCACCTCGCCCTGGTGGACGTAGCCCTCCACGGCGACCTGGACCCCGGACATCGCCTCCTCCGCCAGACAGACCCGGCCGCCCACGCCGTCCATCTCCGGCGGCAGGTCGATGCGTTCGAGGATGTGCTCGAAGGGGCGCCCGATGCGGGAGATACCGTCGCGGATCTCCGTGACGGCCTTGCGGAACTCCTCCTCGTCATCGACTCCGAAGGCGAGTTCGGACGAGTAGGAGAGTGCGGGCTTGACCCACATCGGGAAGGTCACGCCCTCGGGAGGGCGGGGCGGCTCGGCCGACAGGTCGACCCGGCCGAAGGCCGGGTGCCGGTCGGTGGCCTTCTGCTGCTCCAGCCGGCTCCAGTACTTGTGCTCGCACTTGACCACCGACTCCAGACTGGTGCTGCGGGTGCCGTACCGCTCGCTCAGCATCGGGACCAGGGTGCTGACCGGGAAGTCCCAGTAGCCGACGATCGCGTCGATGCTGCCGTCGAACGCGTCCAGCACGCTCCGGGCCTTGTCGAACAGCGTGGGCAGATGCACCTCGCCCAGCTGGAGTTCCTCGACGGTCAGCAGCTGGTGGAAACGCAGCCGGTCTGCCCCGGGCACCTGCCGCAGGGTCGGCAGGTTGGCCTCGTCGAGACCGATCACGAAAACGTTCTTCACCGTCTCGTCAGACACGGCTCTCCTTCCGACTACAGCCGGCTCGAAGGCCGGGATTGCAAGATCGTTGAGTACCCCTCGTGCCTGCCGGCATGCGCGGCCCGGCCCCTCGCCCCTTGTGGGAGACGAGGGACATGCCTGCCGCTGTCGTGGGAACGCGGAGCGGCGTGAGAACGGCGGGTCCGTGCGAGCGGCCTCGCCGTGGACGACCCCGGCGAAGGGAAGGCTGTGCAGCCCGAGCAGGAAAAGTCCGCACCACAGGTCGTGTCCGAACCGGACCCGCCCTACGACTCGGACAAGCAGCGGCGACCCGGCCTCGAGGCCGAGATGCGCACCAAGCCGCATTACCGGGGGAGCCGCTACCGGGCCAGCGGGAAGCTGGAGGGGAAGACGGCGCTGATCACCGGAGGCGACTCCG
The DNA here is from genome assembly GCF_000717875.1 of Streptomyces sp. NRRL S-455. Taxonomy (GTDB): domain Bacteria; phylum Actinomycetota; class Actinomycetes; order Streptomycetales; family Streptomycetaceae; genus Streptomyces. The sequence goes on along the minus strand of NZ_JOCT01000001.1, from coordinate 319,022 downwards.
GAATCGGACGGGCCGTGGCGCTGCTCTACGCGCGGGAAGGCGCCGACGTCGCCATCGTGTACCTGCCCGAGGAGCAGGTGGACGCCGAGCGGGTGCGCGGCGAGGTGGAGGAGCAGGGCCGGCGCTGCCTGCTGCTGCCCGGCGACCTCACCGACCCGGCGTTCTGCCGCGAGGCCGTCGATCGGACGGCGGCGGAACTCGGCGGGCTGAACATCCTGGTGAGCAACGCCGCGTACCTCAACAGCAAGCTGGAACTCGAGCAGTTGACCGCGGAGGACTTCGACCTCACGTTCAAGACGAACGTCTACGCGTACTTCCACCTGCTCATGGCGGCTCTGCCCCACCTGGGGCCCGGCGACGCCGTCATCGCCACCGCGACCGAGGAGGCCCTCAAGGGCAGCACGACGATGATCGACTACGCGGCGTCCAAGGCCGCGCTGATCACCCTGACCAAGTCGGTCGCCGTGCACCTGGCCAAGCGGGGCGTCCGCGCCAACGTGGTCGCACCCGGCCCGACCTGGACGCCCCTCAACGAGGCGGACCAGCACATGCCGCCGGACGGGCTCGCCCAGATCGGCAGCGAGGCCCCGCTGGAGCGCGCCGCCCAGCCGGAGGAGATCGCGCCGACCTACGTCTACCTCGCCTCCGACGCCGACTCCAGCTACACGGTGGGCGAGGTCATCGCCGTGACGGGCGGCATCGTCGACACGCGGTAGCCCGGCTCAGCCGGACGTCTCGCCGGGCAGCGGCTGTTCCGCCCATATGGTCTTGCCCGTGGGCGTCTGGCGGCTGCCCCACCGTTCCGAGAGCTGGGCGACGAGCAGCAGTCCGCGTCCGCCCTCGTCGAAGACGCGGGCCCGGCGCAGGTGCGGTGCGGTACTGCTGCCGTCGGACACCTCGCAGATGAGGGCCGAGTCGCGGATCAGCCGCAGCTCGATCGGGGCGCCGCCGTGCCGCAGCGCGTTGGTGACCAGTTCGCTGACGATGAGTTCCGTGGTGAACGCCGCCTCCGTCAGACCCCAGGCGGCCAGTTGTTCGCCCGCCATCTTGCGGGCCCCGGCCACGGCCGCCGGATCCGGGGGCAGCTGCCAGGTGCGCACGTGCCCGGCGTCGAGCGCGGCGGTGCGGGCCAGCATCAGCACGATGTCGTCGGCGGGGCGGTCGGCCAGCACTGTTCGCAGCACCCGGTCACAGGTGTCCTCCAGCGCGTCGCCCGGGCTGCTCAGGGCCTGCCGCAGCAGACCGATGCCGACCTCGACGTCGTGGTCGGCGGCCTCGATCAGCCCGTCGGTGTAGAGGGCGAGCAGGCTGTTCTCCTCGAGCTCCACCTCGGCGGCCTCGAACGGCAGACCGCCCAGGCCCAACGGCGGCCCCGCCGGCAGATCCACGAACCGGACGTCGCCGCCGGGCGTGACCAGGGCGGGCGGCGGGTGTCCGGCGCGGGCCATGCTGCAGCGCCGGGACACCGGGTCGTACACGGCGTACAGACAGGTGGCACCGACCTGCCCCGACGCCTCCGCCGCCCGCTCGCGCACCTCCGGGCCCTCTTCCCGGTCGAGCCGGATGACGAGGTCGTCGAGCTGGGTGAGCAGCTCGTCGGGGGCGAGATCGACATCCGCGAGCGTCCGTACGGCGGTCCGCAGCCGGCCCATCGTGGCCGTCGCGTGGATGCCGTGCCCCACCACGTCGCCCACGACCAGCGCGACCCGGCAGCCGGACAGCGGGATCACGTCGAACCAGTCGCCTCCGATGTCCGCTCCCGAGCCCGTCGGCAGGTAACGGTAGGCGACGTCCACCGCCGCGAGGTCCGGCGGCCGTTCGGGAAGGAGACTCCGCTGGAGCGCCAGCGCCGCGCGGAGTTCACGGGTGTAGCGGCGGGCGTTGTCCACGCTCACCGCCGCCCTGGCGACGATCTCCTCCGCGAGCAGCAGGTCGTCCTCGCTGAAGGGCTCCGGCGTCCGGTGCCGCAGGAAGTGCACCAGGCCCAGGGTCACTCCGCGGGCGCGCAGCGGCACCATCATCACCGAATGGATCTTGTGCCGGGCCACGGACTCGGCGCGCCCCGGCGAGGACCTGATCCACTCCCGCAGCCCCGGGTCCCCCGGCCGGTGCCCGGCACCCCGGCCGGCGGCCAGCGTCCGGGACGGCAGCGTGTCCACGGGGTAGAGCATCGTGTCGCCCGTGGCGACCACCGACTCCGGGCAGCCCTCCAGCACGGACCGCTGCGCCGTACGGCGCACGGTGATCGGCGCGTCCAGCGGCAGCGGTTCCGGCTCGTCGCCCAGGGCGACGGACTCCAGCAGGTCCACGGTGACGAAGTCCGCGAACCCGCTCACGGCCACCTCGGCCAGCTCGTCGGCCGTCCGGGTCACATCCAGTGTGCTTCCGATGCTGAGGCTGGCGTCGTTGAGTACCGCGAGCCGACGGCGGGCCCAGTGCTGCTCCGTGGTGTCGAAGACGGTCGCGGACATCCCCTGGACCGCACCGGTCTCGTCCTTCAGCGGCGACAGGAACATCGACCAGGCGTGCGTCCGGGTCACGCCCGGGGTCTTGCCGTGCTCCTCGTGGAAGATCATCTCACCGGTGCGCAGGACCTCCCGCTGGAGGCGGTCGTACTCGTCGAAGGGCGGACTGGGCTCGATCTCCCACAGCGTCAGGCCCTTCATCTCCTCCTCGGACCTGCCCATCACCTGGGTCATGATCTCGTTGGCGGCCACGAGCCGGGCCTCCCGGTCGTAGACCGCCACCGGCACGGGGAGCCGCGCCAGGGTGAGGTCCCACAGGGACAGGGCCCGGTGCTCGGCCCGCCCGGTCGTGGGCGCCGGTGTCGTGCCGGTCACGAGCCAGAGCCGCCCGCCGTCCGCGTCGAGCAGCGGCGTGCCCTGCAGCCGGACCACGACTCGGTCGCCGTCCCGGTGCCGCAGCGCCACCTCACCGGCCCACCGGCGCCCGCCGGCCACATTGCGTCGCGTGGACTCGGGAAGGCCGGTCGCCAGCAGGCTCATGGCGCGCCGGCCCACGATGTCGGAGGGTTCGTGTCCGAGCAGCAGACGAGCGCCGTCGCTGCACGCCGTGACCGCCCCACGGGCGTCGACGACGACCGCCAGATCCTCCGGTGCGCGTCCCTCCACGGTGCCTCCGGACATGCCGCACCTCTACGGCTTCCCCGGCCATCATGTCAGGGAAGGGCGCCGGATACCTGCGGGGCTTCGTCCTGCGGCGCGATGTGGCTCGCCGGTTGCCTGGGCGGCTGCTCTTTCCGCGGACGCTCCCCTCACGCGATCAGCTGTTCCACCAGCAGAAAGGCACCGATGCCGATCATCAGCGCACCGGAGGCGCGGGTGACCGCCCGGGCCGCGGCGGGCCTGGTCCTCAGAACGGTGCGGGCCAGAACGCCGATGGCGAGGTAGACCACGGCGCAGGCGGTCATGTGCAGTGCGCCGAGCAGTCCGGTCTGTGTGGCGACCGGCCAGTCGCCCGAGGCGTCGATGAACTGCGGGAACAGCGAGAAGTACAGCAGCAGCGCCTTCGGGTTGAGCCCGCTGGTCCCGGCTCCCCTGAGCATGACCCGCAACCGTGAGGAGCCCATCTCCCGCGCGGACGCCGTCAGGGTGGCCGGCTGCCTCAGTACGCCCCAGCCGAGCCACACCAGGTAGCCGGCCCCGGCCACGGTCAGGGCGGTGAGCAGGGTCGCCGAGCTCGCCACGATCACCACCAGGCCCCCGACCGCGAGCAGGGTGTAACCCGCGTACCCGGCTACCAGCCCGGCGACCGCCGGGACGACCGACCGGTCCCTGAGCCCCGCCGTGATGGCGTACGCCCAGTCCGCGCCGGGGGTGAACACCAGCAGCAGATCCACCGCCAGAAACGCGGCCAGGGTCGTCGTGTCCATGGGTCGTTCCCTCTCACATGCCATGTTGCGAGAGGAAGGCTAGGCCGGATCAGCCCAAAGGTGTTCCCTTGTTTCCCTCATGATCCGGGGTTCTGGGGCAGAATCTTCTCCATGGATGCCCTGGACCGGAAAATTCTTACCGAGCTCCAGCTGGACGGCCGTCTCACGGTCACCGAGCTGGCCGCCCGCGTGAAGCTGAGCGTCTCGCCCTGCCACCGCCGACTGCGCGATCTCGAACGCGAGGGTGCCATCCGCGGGTACCGGGCGGTCGTGGACCCGGCCGCCGTGGGGCTCACCTTCGAAGCCCTCGTCTTCGTCACCCTGCGCTGGGAGGACGCCGACACGGTCTCGGCGTTCGAGGAGGCCGTGGCAGCCGTCCCGCACGTGCTCCAGGCCCAGCGTCTGTTCGGCGACCCCGACTACCTCCTGCGCGTCGCCACCACCGACCTGGCCGCCTTCCAGCAGCTCTACGACCAGCGACTCGCCCGACTGCCCGGGGTCCAGCGCCTGAACTCCACCCTCGTCATGAAGCACGTCGTCGACGACCGGCCCCTCCCCGAGTGAGCGGCGCCGCTCTCCGCTCAGCCTTCCAGGCCACCGGCGAACGGCATCGTCCGCCACTGCTCCACGGCCGGCTTCAACGCCTCGGCGAGCATCGGCAGTTGCGGCGCGAGCGCGAGGCAGGCAACGGCCCGGGACATCCCCACGGCATTGACGACGCGCAGCACACCGTCGTCCAGCCGCCGCAGGCCCCGGCGCTCCGCGGCCGAGTTGTACGCGGCCTCACAGTCCGGGCCGAGGGCCGCAAGGTCCCACTCGACCGGTCCTAGCGTGGTCAGCTCGAAGTCGGAGTACAGCTCGCCGTCCTTGGCGGAGACGATGTTGGCCGCGGGGGAGTCCCCGTGGATCGGCTGGAACTCGACTCCTGGGAAGACCTCTTCGAACCCGGCTCGTGAACTGACGACGGGTTCCAGAACCTCCCACTCGCGCCGCGCGCGATCGAGGTCGGCGGGATCGAGGAGATCGGGACGTCCTTCGAGCGCGGCAAGTCCCTCGGAGACGAACCGCGGTTCGGCCGCCGAGAGGAACGGAAGCTCTCCCGGGTACCCGCGCAGCGTGGCATGCAGCTCGGCGACCAGGCCGGCGTTGTGCGCGTAATCGGGCTCGACGCCCTTGTCCAGCTCGACGAACTGCCAGAACGTCATCGAGAAACCGTCACGCCGCACGGGCTCCCTCGGTACGAGCGGACTCGGCGGAATCACCGGGAATCCCTGGTCCGCGAGCCACCCCACCACAGCGAGTTCCTGGCGCTGCCGCGCACTCTGGAAGCCGGGGTCGGCGTACGCGGGAAGGACGGTGGGCACCCGCACCACCACGGGCGACGGAGCGAGGTGCACGATGACGGAGAACACGTCGTACAGCACCGTCGGGTCGGTCACCGTGAGCCCCAGATCCCGACCCGCGGCGACGGCCGCGGCGAGTGCGCGGGCCTTACGGCTGTCGATCTGATCAGGCGTCATGAACCCTTGCATGCCGCGATGGTGTCACGCCTGGCACAGGAGTGACACCGCTTTTGCATCTCCGGGCCCTCCGGGCCGGCCGCTGTGCGCTCTCGGTCAGGTACCGGTGCGCTGCCCGGCAATTCGCCGCGCGGGGACCCCCTAGCGTGACCCCGTCCCCTCCGCCAGCCACCCGGAAACGAGGAAACAGCGCATGCCGTACATCACCGTGGGCCAGGAGAACTCCACCGCCATCGACCTCTACTACGAGGACCACGGATCCGGGCAGCCGGTCGTCCTCATCCACGGCTTTCCGCTCGACGGCCACTCCTGGGAGCGGCAGACCGCCGCGCTGCTCGACGCCGGCCACCGGGTGATCACGTACGACCGGCGCGGTTTCGGCCAGTCCTCCCAGCCGACGACCGGCTACGACTACGACACCTTCGCCGCCGACCTGAACACCGTGCTGGAGACCCTCGACCTGCGCGACGCCGTCCTGGTCGGATTCTCGATGGGCACCGGCGAGGTCGCCCGGTACGTGTCCAGGTACGGCTCAGCCCGGATCGCCAAGGTCGCCTTCCTCGCCTCGCTGGAGCCCTGCCTGCTCAAGTCCGACGACAACCCGGAGGGGGTTGCCCCGAAGGAGTTCTTCGACGGCATCGTCGCGGCCGTCAAGGCGGACCGCTACGCGTACTACACCGACTTCTACAAGGACTTCTACAACCTCGACGAGAACCTCGGCACCCGGATCAGCGAGGAGGCCGTCCGCAACAGCTGGAACGTCGCCGCGGGTGGCGGCTTCCACGCGGCGGCCGCAGCCCCGTCGACCTGGTACACCGACTTCCGGGCCGACATCCCGGCGATCGACGTGCCGGCGCTGATCCTGCACGGCACCGGCGACCGCATCCTGCCCGTGGACGGCACCGCGCGGCAGTTCCGCAAGGCCCTGCCGGCCGCGGACTACGTGGAGATCGAGGGCGCCCCGCACGGGCTGCTGTGGACCCACGCGGAGGAGGTCAACACCGCGCTGCTCGCCTTCCTGGGCAAGTAGTCGACTCTTCCTCCGATACCTCCTGGACCGCCTGGGCCGGGGGGATGACAATCATCGAGGCCGGCAGCGGAAGCACGCTGCCGGCCTCGATGATGCCCAGGGGGGAACCAGGTGCCCGTCGTCCTTTCCACCGCGTCACTGCCGGCAGCCGACCGGGGCGAGCGCTGGCACCACGCGGTGTCGCGCACCTTCATACCGCTCGATGTGCAGCTCCACGAGGACGATCCGTCACCCGGAAGCATCGTCAGCCACCAGCTGGGCTCCTTACGGGTGGCACACGTCCAGGCGGGCCCGCAGACGGTGACGCGCAGCAGGCGGCTGACCCGGGACGGGAAGGAGTTCGTCATCCTCACCCTTCAGCACCGGGGCAGCGCGATCAAGGAGCAGGACGGAAGACAGGCCCGGATAGGGCCGGGTGACTTCTCCCTCTCCGATTCCTCCCGGCTGTTCAGGAAGCAGGTGCAGAGCAGCTTCTGCTTCACCTCGTTCCATTTCCCCCGCGAGGCCCTCGGCGTCCGGGACGAGGACCTGCGGGCAATGACCGCCACGGCGTTTTCCGGCCGGGAGGGTGGTGCCGCACTGGTGGCGACCTATTTCGCGGGCCTGGCCCGCGAGGCGGCGGGGCTCGACCCCGTCGTCGGCCGTCAGTTCGCCGCCACCGCGCTCGACCTGCTGGCGCTGCTGATCAACGAACGCCGCGGTCGCTTCGCCCCCCGGGCGCCGGAAACCGCCGCGGCCACCCTCGTGCGCGTCAAGGACCACATCCTGCGCAATCTCTCCGACCCGGACCTGTCACCACCCGTGATCGCCGCCGCGCACTTCATGTCCGTCCGCTACCTGCACAAACTCTTCCAGCTCGAGGGAGTGACGGTAGGGGAGTGGATCCGGACGCAGCGTCTGGAGCGGTGCCGGCGGGACCTGCTGCTGTCCCCGGCCCTTGGGCACGGTGTGGCGACCGTCGCCCGGCGCTGGGGTTTCGTCAGCCCCAGCCACTTCAGCCGTGCCTTCCGCGCGGCCTACGGCGTGACGCCGCGCGAGTGGCAGACGTACGGCCTGTCCGAAGCACGGCAGACGGAGGCGGCGGGGCGGGAACGTCCCGGCAGACCGGCTCGTTGCACATGAGTTCGCCCACCGCACCGACCCAGGGAGCATCGTGCCCGACGCCACGCCCGACACGTCCACCGTCCTCCCCGCACTGCCGGTCCTGAGCGCACAGGCCGAGCGGCTGATCGAGCTGGGAGTGCACGAGACCGCCGGGCTGTCCGCCGACGAGATCCGTACGTTCGCCGAAGCCCGGGCGGGCGACGACGGCGCCCTGCTCGCCGTCCACCCGGACAGAGCCCCGGCCTCCGCCCTGACACCGCTGCTCCGCCGTGACGGCAGACCGGGCTTCGTCGTCACCGACATGCCCGACGTCGACGACTTCGCCCCCTGCGGCATCGAACTGCCCGACGCTCCGCTCTACACCGTCACCGGCCTCGACCGCGGCGACCGCATGGCCAACTGGAGCCCGCAAGAGGCACTTTCCGCCCTCACCGAGGAGAGGCACACCCCCCTCCTGCTCAGCGAAGGCATCCACTGGCTACTCCAGGAGCCGGCGGTCCTGGAGCGCAACCGCTGCTTCATGACCATCGGCTCCCGCCTGCGCAAGGCCAACGGCGACCTGGACGCCCGCACTCCGGCGATCTGGATCAGCAACGGCACCGGGCGCGACGGCCGCGAGCGCCGCAACGCCCCGAAGGTCGGCTGGTGCTGGTGGAACAACCGGCACACCTGGCTCGGCTTCGCCTCCGCGACGGTACGCCGGGGCTAGGGGGTATTGCGAAAGTGCCCTCCGGGCGACGAGGCCACGGTCACCCCTTGCGGCTCTCCCGCGACACGGCCCACCCGGAAACCCGGGGGACGGGCTGGGAGGTGCCGGTGCCGGGTGACGAGGGCTTGGGCCTGGACGTCAGCGTCAGGTCCCGTATCCCTCGGTGAGCGCCCTGGCATCGTGCAGAAGCCGAACCCGGGCCTGTTCGACTTCCTTGACACGCGCCTCGACGGTGCGTCGATGGCCCTGGAGGTCTCCGGCTGAGATCAACGCGGCCATCGCCCGGCTGATGCGGTCGTCCCAGCCCCCCCCCGGCGCCAACGGGTTTCCGGACGCCGTACCCGTGAGGTGACTCGGGCAGCGGGTGCCGAGGACAACGGCGGTGCCGGCGCCGCCCGTTCGGCGAGCCGGTGGCCGCCACGCCGGCGGCCGGCCCGGCTCGGCCCTGTCCGGGCGGGTCAGAACTTGGGGCGAGGCGCCTGCGCCTCGACGAGCTGGGCCGCCTCCGCCTCCGTCTCGACCGAGGGCGGGGAGCCGGCCAGGGGCTTGTTCGCGGTCTCCCGCATGCACAGGACGGCGATGACGCCGATGACCGCGGCCCCCGTGGCGTAGTAGGCGGGCATGAGCGTCGTGTCGAAGGCGCTGATCAGAGCGGTGATCACCAGGGGAGTGGTGCCGCCGAACACCGAGGTGGCCACGTTGTAGGCGACCGACAGGGACCCGTACCGCACATGGGTGGGAAATATCGCCGGGAGCGCCGCCGACATCGTGCCGAGCATCGTCACCAGGGACAGGCCCAGCAGGAGCAGACCCAGGGCGATGAGGACGACACCGCCCTGCCGGATGAGCAGGAACGACGGCAGCGAGAGGAAGAGGAACCCGAGCATCCCCGTCATCAGCAGCGGCCTGCGCCCGAAGCGGTCCGAGAGCCGCCCGACCTGGTTGATGACGCACATCTGAAGCACCATCACGATGAGCAGGATCAGCAGCCCGTGGTTGGTGCCGTAGCCCAGCTCGTCGGACAGGTACGTCGGCATGTACGACAGCAGCATGTAGTCGGTGATGTTGTACGCCGCCACGAGCGCGAGGCATAGCAGCAGGGGCCGCCAGTGGCGGGTGAAGATCTTGCCGAGGTCCGCGGCGGCCGAGGTCTCCACGGAGTCGGCGGCCTCGCTCGCCTTCACCTGGCCGCCCTCCAGCTTCTGGAAGGCGGGCGTCTCGTCCAGCTTGAGCCGCAGGTAGAGGCCGATGAGGCCGAGCGGCGCCGCGACCAGGAACGGCACGCGCCAGCCCCACGCCAGCATCTGGTCGTCACTGAGGAGGCTCTGCAGGACGACGACGAGGCCGGAGGCCCCGACGTAACCGGCGAGCGTGCCCAGCTCCAGGAAGCTGCCGAAGTAGCCGCGGCGCTTGTCGGGCGCGTACTCCGCGATGAACGTGGACGCGCCGCCGTACTCTCCGCCGGTCGAGAAGCCCTGAACCAGCCGGAAGAAGATCAGCAGGGCCGGGGCCCAGAGTCCGATCACGGCGTGCGAGGGGACGAGGCCGATGGCGAAGGTCCCCACCGCCATCATGATCATGGTGAGGGAGAGGATCCGCTTGCGGCCGACCTTGTCGCCGAGCGGCCCGAACACCATTCCGCCCAGCGGACGCACCAGGAAGGCCACCGCGAACGTCGCGAAGGAGCTGAGCAGTTGGGCGGTGTCGTTCCCCGAGGGGAAGAAGACCTTTCCGATGGTCGAGGCCAGATAGCTGTAGATGCCGAAGTCGTACCACTCCATCGCGTTGCCGAGGGCGGCGGCCTTCGTGGCGCGCTTGACCGCCGTCTCGTCGGTCACGGTGATGTCGCTGCGGCGCAGCTTCGGATTCCGTCGTTTCTCGATCGCCCGGAAGAGCATCCGGTGTCGCCTCACGGCTTCGGGGTCCACCGACTCCTCGCTGTCGGGCGCCGCCATCTCGTCGTTCCTTTCGCCGGTCGTCTTTCCCAAGCACAACGCCTGTACAGATATGGCGCGCTCAAACGAGCCCCTTCGCGCGGCGCCCGGACGACCACCCAGGGTGACGACCGGATGCGGTGGGGTGAGACCCTCGGCCGGCTGCCCGCACCGTGTGGTGTGTCCGTGCGTCGGTGGGGGAACTTGGTTCGCCGTGGTGCGCACCTGGTGAGAGGAGCCCATGTGACGGCATCAGCGGCGGGCGGCCGGAACCAGGGTGCACCGGAGGCGGGACACGAGCCGGACCCGCGCCGGTGGCGGGCCCTGTGGGTGACTCTGGTCGCCGGTTTCATGAGCCTGCTGGACGTGTCGATCGTGGTGGTCGCCCTGCCCTCCGTCCAGCGCGGTCTGCACGCCTCTCCCGCGCAGGTGCAGTGGGTGGTCTCCGGCTACGCCCTCGCCTTCGCGCTCGCGCTGGTCACCGCCGGCCGCCTCGGGGACGCGCTGGACCGGCGCCGCATCTTCCTGCTGGCCCTCAGCGGTTTCGTGCTCTTCAGCGCGGCCTGCGGTGCGGCTCCCAGCATCACGTTGCTGATCCTGGCCCGCCTCGCCCAGGGACTGGCGGCCGGCTTCATGGCCCCGCAGAACTCCGCGCTCATCCAGCAGATGTTCCGGGGCGGGGAACGCGGCCGCGCCTTCGGCTTCTTCGGCGCCACCGTGGGGATCTCCTCCGCCGTCGGCCCCCTCGCGGGAGGTGTCATCCTCGCCCTGGCCTCCGGCGCCGAGGGCTGGCGGTGGATCTTCTACGTCAACGTCCCCATCGGCATCCTCGCCGTCCTCCTGGGCCGCCGGCTGCTGCCCCGCACCCGGCCGTCCGGGCGGCAGCACGTCGACCTGCCCGGCGTCCTGCTCCTCGGGCTCGGGGTCCTCGCGCTCATGTACCCGCTCGTGCAGGCGGGCGCCGGCGGCATCGGTCGGCTGTGGTGGATGTTCCCCGCCGGTGCCGCGATCCTCACCGCCTTCGCCTGGTGGCAGCGCCGCCTGGTGGCCCGGGACAGCCAGCCGCTGCTCGACCCGCGGCTGTTCACGACGGTGCGCGGCTACGCCGTCGGCGCCGGCGTCGGCACGCTCTACTTCGTCGGCTTCAGCGGTGTCTGGCTGGTGTTCGCGCTCTTCTACCAGGACGGCCTGGGCTTCTCCCCGCTCCGGTCCGGCCTCGCCGTGACCCCCTTCGCCCTCGGCTCGGCCGTCGCGGCCGCGGTCGCCGGCCGACTGGTGGACCGGCTCGGCCGCATGCTCACCGTGGGCGGCCTCACGGCCGTGATCGCCGGGCTGGGCGGCACCGCGCTGCTGCTCCGCTTCGCACCCCTCGACATCGCGCCCTGGGCCGCCGCCCCGGTGCTGTTCCTCGGTGGCGTGGGCAGTGGCTGCGTGATCTCCCCCAACATCACCATGACGCTGCGCGACGTACCGGTACGCATGGCGGGGGCGGCGGGCGGCGCCCTGCAGACCGGGCAGCGGCTCGGCGCCGCGGTGGGCACCGCCGCGCTGCCCGGCCTCTTCTACCTCGTGCTCGGCGGCGGCGACGACTACCGCGGCGCGCTCGTCGCCGCACTGGGCGCCGGGCTCGTCGGCATGGCGGCGTCCCTGGCCCTCGCGGCATCCGACTACAGGCGCGACCGACGGATGCGTCGGCCGCACGCCACCTGCCCGGACGACGTCGCCAACAGCCCCATGCACGCCCGGCAGAACTGACCCCCGGTGCTCCGGCCGAGTACCGGGGGTCAGCCGGCCGCCAGTACGGCCTGCTCCGCCCCGTCACCCATCCCTTCGCTCGTCCCGCTGCCGGGGGCCAGGCGGAGGTAGGCGGTGATCTGCTTCCCCCTGCCGCGGGGTGCCACGGCGACCCGGTCGCTGACCGTGTGCACCAGGCGCAGCCCGTGGCCGCCGACGCGGTACCGGTCGCCCGTCCGCACGGTGGGCTGTTCGTCCGAGGAGTCCCGCACCGTGATGGCCAGCCTTCCCCGGAACAGTCGCAGAATCAGCTCGCACGGTCCTGGCGCATGCCGGATGGCATTGGTGATCAGTTCGCTGACGACGAGTTCTGCGTCCACGGCCAGAGAGGCCGGAATCGCTGCGGGGGCGGTGCGCGGACCGCGGGCGAGGAAGGCGTGCAGGGCCAGGCGCGCGTCGAGGGCGCTTGCCGCGCCGTCGCCCCAGGCCGCGCCGAAGCGCAGCAAGGCGTGCCGGTCCGCGCCCTGCCGATCCGCCGCCTGCTTCCCAAGCGGAGTGACCATGCGGAGACTCTTTCGTTGTGTTCGCCCCGTCCGGGGCAGCTTTCGCCGTGCATTTACCCAGGCGAACACCGCGCATACCCGGACGCCTCGCGAGTGGCCGCAGTCACACGGGGCTGGTTTCGGCCTCAGGGGGCACACGGGAGTGACGCCCGGAGGACGTCCGCAGGGACGTGCCGACAGTCGGCAGGGGCGGTCGATCAGCGAGGAGGCGACGACATGGCCGGGCCGGAGCGTACGGGGGCCGCCGCACAGAAGTCCCCGGCCGCAGCCGATGCCTCGCTGACCCGCGGGCTGGAGGCCATCGGAACCGGCGCCTACGTCGTGGACGAGGAGGGCCGCATCCTCGCCGTCAACGCCCGTGCCGAGGACGCGCTGGCCCGGTCCGCCCAGGACATGCTCGGCCATGACGCGCACGACCTGCTGCACCGGGACGCCCACGGTCAGCCGCTGCCGAGGACCCGGTGCGGAATGCGGCAGGCCTTCCACGCCGGGCGGACCGCCCAGGCAGCGGAGGACCACTTCGCCCGCGGAGACGGTTCCGTGCTGCCCATCTCCTGGCTGATCACCCCCTATGACATCGGCGGTGACGGAGCCGGCACGCTGGTGCTCTTCCACACCGCCGAACAGCCCCGGGAACCCGGGCCGGAGCCGGAACCGGCGGCCACGCCGCTGCCCGAACTCGAGCGGTTGGCCCTGCTGGCCGAGGCCACCGCGCAGCTGACCTCCACCCTCGATGTCGACGAGGCACTGGAACGCCTGATGAGGCTGGTCGTGCCCCGGCTGGCGGACTGGGTGGTCATCGACCTGATCACCGAGCGCGACGAGGTGTGGCGTGCCGCCGTCGTCCACGCCGAGGACGGCACCCTCGTGCGCCAGGAAGACCTGCAGGGCCCCATGCCGCCCGTCCCGGAGGAGTCCCCGATGCCCCTGTCCAGGGCCCTGCGCGGCGTGGCCTCGACGGTGGCCGGGCCCGGCACCTACCAGCGGACCCCGGATTCCGGCATCGCGGTCGAGCAGCGCCGGCTGTTCGACACGACGGGGATGCACTCGGCGGCCATCGCGCCCATCCGCAGCACCCGCGCGGTCCTGGGCGCCCTGACCCTGGGCCGCGCCAAGGACCCGGTCGCCTTCACCCCCGCCGATCTCCCCCTGGTCGAGGACATCGCGCGCCGGGCCGGCCTCGCCCTGGACAACGCCCGTCTGTACCAGCGTCAGCGCAAGGTCGCCGAGACCATGCAGAACCATCTGCTGCCCCAGATGCCGGTGGTCCCGGACCTGCAGATGACCGTCCGCTACCTGCCCGCGCCCGACGCCTCACAGGTCGGTGGCGACTGGTACGACGCCTTCCCGCTGTCCGACGGGTCCACCGCCCTGGCCGTCGGAGACGTCGTCGGGCACGACCTGGAGGCGGCGGCCGGCATGGCACAGGTGCGCAACATGCTCCGCGCCTACGCCTGGTCCCAGCACGAACCCCCCAGCCGGATCGTCACACGGCTGGACGAAGCGCTCCAGCACATCACGGACGTCGCCATGGCCACGATGATCTTCGCCCGCATCGAATCGGCGAACGACGGGCAGTGGCAGTTGTCCTGGACCAACGCGGGGCACCCACCGCCCCTGCTGATCAGCCGCGACGGCCTGGCGAGCTATCTCACCGACGGTCACGGCATCGTCCTGGGCGCCGGGGCCGGCGCCCCGCGCCCGGACGCCGTCACCCTGCTTCCGCCCGGCTCCACCCTCGTGCTGTACACCGACGGTCTCATCGAAGCACCCGGCCACACTCTCGACGAGGGCCTGAACCGGCTGCGCCAGCACGCCGCCGCCCTCGTCCACCGTCCCCTGGCCTCCTTCACCGACCACCTGCTGCGCCGAGTCCGCCCCGCCGACAACGACGACGACGTCGCCCTCCTGGCCCTGCGCACCCCGTCCGCCGATGCACGTGCAGGCGGCAGGTGACCGACGGGCGTCAGGGTTTCCGCTGGCTCCGATACGAGTAGGCGGTCGTCACCGTCAGTGACGCCGCCTCGCTGCCGACGAGCGGTTTCCCCGGCTCGGGTTCGAACCGAGGAAACCTCGCGAAGGCAAGCTCCCGGGAACCGACCGCCGCGTGCGCTCCACGTTACTCGCCACCGAAGCGGGTGATCGGGCTAAGCCGTGCCGCCTCCCGGCTCCCCGCCCGGCCGGAGCATCTGGCTCTCGGCGAGCTCGCGGTAGAGGGCACTGCCGGAGAGCAACTCCTCGTGGCGTCCGCCGGCGACGGTGCGGCCGTCCTGCAGCACCACGATGTGGTCCGCGTGCTGCACGGTGGACAGACGGTGGGCGATGACCAGCAGGGCGCACTCCTGGGCGATGTCCTTCATGACGGTGGTGAGCGCCGATTCATTGATCGCGTCGAGGTGGGAGGTGGGCTCGTCCAGCAGAAGCAGCGCGGGGCGGGCCAGCAACGCCCGGGCGAGGGCCACGCGCTGGCGTTCGCCGCCGGAGAGCGTGCTGCCGCGTTCGCCGACGACAGCGGACAGGCCGCCGGGCAGCCGGTCGACGACCTCTTCGAGTCTGGCCAGTTCGATGACGCGCCGGACTTCCGCTTCGGTGGCGCCGGGTACGGCGTAGGCGATGTTGTCCCGCAGAGTGCCGTGGATGACGTGTGTGTTCTGGTCGACCACGGCGATGCGTCGGCGGCATGCCTCCCGGGTCAGTTCGGCCGCGGGCAGCCCGTCGAAGAACACAGTGCCCGCATCCGGCTCGTAGAAGCGCGCCACCAGGGCGAACACCGTGCTCTTGCCGGCCCCGGACCGGCCCACCAGTGCCACATACCGCCGGTGCGGGACGGCGAACGAGACGCCACGGAGGACCGGTCGGCGCGGATCGTAGGAGAAGTGGACGTCCTGCAGGGCGAGGGCGGGGTGCTCGGGGGTGTGGGACGGCCCGGTCGGCCGTGCCGTGGGCGTGCGGTCCCTCGGGATCCGGTGAGCGGTGGGCTCGACGGGCAGGTGGAGCGCATCGTCGATGCGCTGGTAGGCGCCCATCCCGCGTTGGACGAGGCCCACGGCGCGGAATACGGAGGACAACGGCAGAACCAGGTACGAGGCGTACAGGAGAAAGGCGACCAGGTCGCCGAGGGATCCGGCGTTGCTGCTCACGCGCAGTCCGCCGATGACCAGAACGATGAGGAACGAGCCCTGGACGGCGAGTTCGACGGCCGAGTTCATGAAGGACGCGAGTTTATGGGTGCGCACACCCGCGCCGTAGGCGGCATCGACGCGGGCGCCGATGCCGGCCGCCTCGCGTTCCTCGGCGCGGTGTACACGGACCATCGGCAGGGAGACCAGGGCACGTTCCAGGTCGGCGGCGATGGCACCGACCGAGTTCTGCATGTGCTCGGACGCGCGTCTGATGCCCGTGAGCAGCGAAGCGACGACCACGGCTGCCGCTGCCACGGTGGCGGCGACCAGGAGCAGCAGCAGGGGGTCGAGCCACGCCATGAGGATGATCGCCCCGGCGGCCACGAGGCTTCCCGTCACCAGATCCACCAGGGACTGCGACACGACTTCCCGGAGCAGGGTGCTGTCGGCCGTCACCCGGGAGACGAGGTCGCCGCCCCGGTGCCGGTCGTACTCCCTCATCTCCAGCCGGAGCAGTCGTCCCACCAGCCCGTGACGCAGCTGCCGTACGACTCCTTCGCCCATCCGCTGCAGGATGAAGCGCCCCACGGCTCCCGCCGCCGCCTCGACGATGAACAGTGCGCCGAGGAGTACCAGCAGCGGCCAGACGACCTGTCCGCGGCCGGTCGCGTCCACGACGTTCTTGGCGACGAGTGGCTGGGCCAGGCCGAGCGCGGAGGCCGCGAGGGTCAGTACCGTGGCGACGGCGATGGTGCTGCGGTGCCCGGCGGTGAGCCGGTACATCGTGGCCACCGCCGTCCGGGTGGACCTGTCGCCCTCGGTGACCTCGGCCCGGCCGCCCGGCGGGACGGCAGCGCCGGTCATCGGTCTGTCGACCGCGACAGCGGGCCGATGGTCACCAGCCGGGCGAAATAGCCCTCCGGCGCACCCTCGCCCACGGGGCGGCCCTCCGCCTCGATCCAGGCGTGTGCGGTGAACGGCGGGACCACGCGTACGCCGGTGCACCAGGTCGGCCACGTTCCGCCGAGCCGGCACAGCAGTGCCGCCCCCAGGGAGCGCGGCAGACACCCTTTGGGCCCGGCGCAGTGCAGGCTGGCGGCGCACATGGCGTCGCGCGCCTTCTGGGCTTGCGCCGGGGTGGCGGGCGCGGCACCGCGCCGCAGAACACCGAGTACGGTGCGGATGCGGCGGGGTGGCAGCAGAGCGAGTCCGAGGGCGGGGAGCAGGACGAGTCGGGCGGCCAGGCGCCGGGACAGGGGCACGCCGTCGGGCCGCTCCAGCGCGCTGGGTGTCGTCATGAGGCGAGTCCCGAGCCGCGCAGCTCCCGTACGAGTGCCTCGACGTCCTGCAGGGCCTGCGCCTGGTCGATGTCGAACTCCCTGACCAGGGCGGCGGCCGCGTCCGCCTCCTCGCCCCCGTCCAGCAGCGTCCGCACCACCACAGTGGCCGTCGGGTTCAACTCCCAGTAGGCGCCGGCCCGCTCGTCCAGCAGCACCGTGCCGTAGTCCGTCTCGGCCGTGGAGACGTTCTCGCCGAACCGCAGGGGCATGTAAGGGCCTTTCTGCCGTGTCTGATGTGTCTGAGGCGTCTGAGGTGCCGGAGGTGCCGGAGGCCCGGCATTTCCGATGTGTCTGGCGGTGGACGGGGTCAGGGTTGCGGGACACGGGTGCGGCCGCGGGCGAGCCCCCGCAGCCACACCTCGGCGGCGATCGTGGAATACAGGACGGCCGCGGAGAGCCCACGGGAGGCGGGCCGCAAGGCGAGGCGGCGTAGCTCGGCGGCGTCGACCAGACCCAGCTCCGCCAGCCGTGAGTCGTCCCACAGGGCAAGCAGGTCGGCGCGGTGTTCGCGCCGTCCGTTGGCGGCGTCCATGGCGGCCGTGGCCTTGTTGCTGCGCCGCAGGCACTCCTCGGGCACGATCCCGCGCATGGCTGTGCTCAGGACGGGCTTGTAACGCCAGGGCGAGACGCGTTCGCTCGGACGTACGGCGAGACACGCCTCGATGACGCGGTCGTCGAGGAAGGGGGAGGCCATCGGCAGGCCGCTGCGGGCCGCCATCCGGTCCCACTGCCGGATGACGCGGGTGCACGAGCGGATCTGCTGGAGGTCCGCGTGCAGTCCGCGGTCCGGGTGGAGCGGCGAGGCCGTCGCCGCGGCCTCGAGCAGCGCCCGGCGAGCCATCCGTTCCGCCTCCGGGGTCATCCAGTCGAACAGGCGCGGGGCCATGCCCCAGCCGAGTCCCGTGGAGACGGACGAGGGCGAGGGGTCGCGCAGCCGGCGGGCGGCGTCGGCGAGCCACGTGCCGTACGGCCGAGAGTCGGCGAGAGCACGGACCGTGCCGCCGAGCGGCCACTGCCACAGCGCCCGGAAGCCCCGCACCTGACGCAGGGCGAACAGCGGGCGGGTCCGCATCAGCCGGTGGTAGTACGCCTCGGAGCACCATGCCACGTGGTCGCCTCCGATACCGGTGAGGTGCAATCTGCTGCCGCGTGCGGCGAGACCGGGCAGGTGGTGCAGGACCCTGGAGCGGTCCATGACGCCGATGGTGGGTTCGTCGAGGAGGTCGTCGATGCCGAGCAGGTTCTCGTAGACCAGCGGCGAGGCATCGGGGTCCCAGACGACGTGCTCGACGTCCGGGAGGTGCCCGATCGCCCGCTCGGCCCAGTGCAGGTCGGTGTCGGCCGGATCGCGTCCCGGCCATGTACTGGCCACCACACGGGCGGCGGAGCGGTCGGCCAGGAAACACACGGAGGTCGAGTCCAGGCCGCCGGACAGGTCGCAGCTCACCACGCCGCCCTGACGGGTACGCGCGTCGACGGCCTCCTCCAGTGCCTTCCGGACCAGTGGTGCCGCTTCGGCCAGCGACCGGACCGGCTCCGGCGGTGTCCACCACCGGGTGTGCCGTACGGTGCGCCCGTCCGCCGCGACGACCATGGCGTCCTGCGGGGGAACGGCGGTGATCCCGCGCCACATCGACGTCTCGGAGAGCGGGTACGGGGCCGGCCACAGCAGCCTCACGGCCAGTTCCGTCACGTCGGGGTCGAGGCCCAGGACGGTGGCGAGCGTGTCGGCCCGGGTCGCGGCCACCCGCACGCCGTCGATCTCTGTGTGGAAGACGAGTCGCAGCCCGGATGCGGTTCCCTGCACTCTGACGCGTCCGTCGAGGGCGCCGACGAGATGGAAGCTGCCGGGCAGGGAGCGCGCCAGAGCGTCGAGCTCCGCGAGATCACGCAACCGTGCGGTCCGGCGCCGCAGTTCACCGGCGTCGAGCGGGCAGCAGCCGACCACGGCGACGGAGGCGCCGCCGGTGTGGGCCACGAGGACCTCGTCGTCGTGCCAGTGGCCGACCAGCCAGGGCCGGCCCGACGCGTGCGTGAGGGTCCGGCTTCCGGGGCGGGCGAAGGAGCGGGCCACGGCGGCCGCGTCCGCACGGTCGGTGAAGACCGTGAAGTGCGCGTCGCCGGGGCCCGTCCCCGCACTTTCGTGCAGTTCAGTCATGACGTCGGGTCAAAGACCGTCGCTCGTCAGTTCTTGCTCAGGATCAGCCGGTCGTTGCCGGCGTCTCCGAGGAGCCCGGTCTCCTTCCGGAAGGTGCCGAGCCGGACGAGCGTCGGTGCCTCGTAGGCCTTCTTCATGACTACTCCTCACATGCGGTTTCCGACCGCTTCCCATGCGACGGCCCGGGCTCGTCGGGAGCCCGGGCCAGGAAACGGCCGCAGCACCTAGCTAGCTGCGGACAGTAAGGCCGAGGCAAGAGGATCAACGAAGGTCGGACAATATGAGCAATCTGGATCGCCTGGGTTGTGCGCCCGTCGCACTCGGGCCGTTGCCGGCGCCGCATCAGTGGGCGACCTGGGTGTGCGCACGCTCAGAGAATCGTTTCGACGTGCTGCCTGGCAGCCGATCGCCGAACATGCCGGACGTGTCTGCCGGCGGCCGTGGACGGCGGCGCTGGGCGCTCACCTATCCTGCGCGTGCTCCTCTGGCCGCTGCGAAACGTGAGGCGCCTGGAGTGCAGCCGAGTCTGTTGCTCATCCTGGAACAGTCGGGTTGGGTAAGGCCCATGACTTCTCTTGGTGCTGTCTTCCGGCCTCAACTGCCGCCCGAGAGGCTCCGCGACATAGCCCGTACCGCCGACGCGGCCGGGTTGGAGGAGCTGTGGTTCTGGGAGGACTGTTTCCTGGAGGGTGGTATCGCCACCGCCTCCGCCGCCCTCGCCTGGACCGAGCGGCTGCGGGTCGGCATCGGGCTCCTGCCCGTGCCCCTGCGCAACGTCGCCCTCACCGCGATGGAGGCCGCCACCCTGGACCGGCTCTTCCCGGGGCGCTTCACGCTGACCGTCGGACACGGTGTGCAGGAGTGGATGGGGCAGGTCGGCGCGCGGGCCGAATCGCCGGTCACCCTGTTGCGGGAGTACCTCGACGCGCTCCGGGCACTGCTGCGCGGTGAGCGCGTCACCACGGATGGACGGTACGTGAAACTGGACGGAGTCGGCCTCGACTGGCCCCCGTCCGCCGCCCCCGAGGTACTTGCCGGCGTCACCGGCCCCCGGTCGCTGCGCCTGGCCGGCGAGGCCGCCGACGGCACGCTGCTGAGCGAGGCCAACCCGCCCGACGGCGTACGACAGGCCCGTCGGCTCATCGACGAGGGCCGCGCGGCGGCCGGCCGCACCGGCCCTCACCGCGTGGTCGTCTACCTCCTCACCGCCACGGGGCCGGATGCCGCCGCCCGCCTCAAGGCCGAGCGCATCGCCTCCGGCACGGAACGGATTCCCGGCCTGGGGGTCGCCGGTGACGCCGATACGGTGGCCGAGGCCGTCCGGCGCCTCGTCGACGCCGGTGCCGACACCGTCGTCCTCGAACCGACCGGCGACGAACCGGACCCCGAGGGCTTCGTCCGCTTCGTGGCCGAGGACGTCCGCCCCCTCGTTCCCTGACCGGGGATCGTCCGCGCCGTTCGGGAACGGCGCGGCCCCGGGACGGCCGGTGACACCGGCCGTCCCGGGGCGTTCCGGCGTCACCCGCGGGCGAGCGGTGTGACGGCGATCCGGTCGATGACCGGTGCGTACGGAGACCGTTGGTCGTACTGGTTGTAGGTGTCCCCGTCGAAGTCCGGCAACTCCTCGGCGGTGAAGGTGAGCCGGTTCGTTCCCTTCCTCAGGGTCACCGGGACGGTCAGGTCCCAGAAGTTGTTGAAGTGGAAGGTGGTCGGGAACAGCACCCGGCGCGCCGGTCCGCCGTTGACGGACAGGTCGGCGTGGCGGGCGATCGGGTCCGGGTTGTAGTGGGTGGCCGGGGCCTGCTCGGCGTTGGAGTAACGGATCGTCAGCGCGTGACGGCCGGAACGCTCGGCGACGACGTCGAAGGTGAGGGCGTTGGCTCTGCCCTTGCCGACATCGGTCACCGCCTTGCCGCCGGAGGCGAAGCGGTAGGCGTCGGTCACCTTGGCGGCGCCGCTGACCGTACCGTCTTCGGCCTGGTAGACCTTCGGCACGAGGGTGCCGCTGGACGGTACGACGCGCAGGCGGTCGAGCAGCAGCGCGCCCGAAGTGCCGGTGACGGTGAGCTTGTTGATGCCGCCGGACAGGAACAGCCGGACATCGTCCGTGCCCTTCTTGCCGCCCCCTGCCTGGGGTACGTCGAGCTTGTCACCGTTGAGGGAGAGGCCCGCCCGGCCGCCGCCGAGGTGGTCGACGGACACGGTCGCCTCGCCGTCGCCGGGGGCGTACACCCAGAAGGTCGCGTAGGCCCCCTTGGCCAGCTTCACCGTGCCGGCCCCGGACGCGGCGGGGCGGGTGTAGTCGGGGCGGGCACCGGAGAGCGTCGCGTACTCGGCCTCGTAGATCGCGGGCGCGGTCACTTGCTCGTCGCGCAGGGCCAGGTCGATCTTGTCGATGATCGCGTCGCCCTGGGTGACCCCGAGGTCGGGGTCCTGCGCGGCGAGCGTGATGCGGTGCCTGCCGGCGGTGAGCTTCACCGTGGTGTCGGTGTGCCCCCACACCACCCACTTGTAGCCCAGCGGCAGCTGCAACTCCTGCGGATCCTTGCCGTCGACCCGCAGGAAGACGTTGGTCGGGCCCTGTTCCTTCACCAGGTCGTACAGGTTGTAGGAGTTGGCGAAGACGCTCAGATCGTAGGTGCCGTCCCGCGGTACCTCGACGTCGAAGGCGAGCACGCCGTCGGAGCCGGTGCGCAGGCCGCCGACGTTGTAGGCGCCGGAGGTGGCGAACTTGCCGACGTCCTTCGGCGAACCCTCGGGCCCGTTCTTCGAGTAGCCGCTGCCGGTGTAGGTGGCGTTCTCGGCCTCGTACGTCTGCCGCCAGCTCACCGAGGGGTCGGCCGCTGCGCCGCCGGTGCCGCCGGGGGAGAGGATGATCTGGTAGGCGGACATCTCGTTCATGCCGGTCATGGGGAGGCTGACCGTACCGTCCTCGCCGACCGTGACCTCCCGGTCCGCGAGCCGCAGCGGCTGCGCGGAGTCGCCGACCTGCCCGGTCCAGGGGATCTCCTGCACGGTGGCGCGCACGGTCGTACCGAACAGCTCGGGGTCGACGTTCTCGAAGACGATGTCGGCGTCGCCGCTCTTGCCGCCGAAGAGGGCCCGGGACTGCCTCTTGTCCTTGTCGAGGGTGGCCACGCCCTGGAGGGTGTACTGCTGGTTGGGGTGCGGGGCGGTCACCTTGACGGTGTGCCCGGTCATCTGGCCGTAGGCGTTGAACAGCCACCACTGCCCGTTGCCCTTGTTGGCCTCCACGGCCGAGTCGTTGAGGTTGCCGTCGATGTTCCAGTACGCCAGATCGGCGTCGATCTTGGACTCCTCGACGGCGGAGACCCACTGGATGACCTGGCCGGGCACGGACAGGTGGTAGTTGTGGCCGTACTCGTTGACGTTGATCGGCAGCGGGCCGACGCCGACGTCCTTCTCCATCTGCCGGTACTTCGCCACGCTGGTGCGGACCGCGGCCGGGCTGGACAGCTCGTGCCAGGTCATCACGTCGGGGACGACGTCGTTGGCCTTGGCGTACTGGAGGAAGCCCTTGACCTGGTCGTAGAGGACGCTGGTGTTGGGGCCCGCGATGCGGGCGTCCGGGTCCAGGCTCCTGATGAGGCGGTAGACCTCCTTCCAGGCCGCGAAGTAGTACTGCGGGTCGTTCAGCCAGGAGACCTTGTTGTAGCTCCACTCGCCGGTGCCGAACATGTTCCCTTCGGGCTCGTTGAAGGGCACGTAGACGACGTGGTCCTGGTACTCGCCCATGGTCAGGACCTGCCGGACCTGCTTCTTGATCTTCTCCTTGAAGTCGGCGAGCCGCGCCGGACCGTCGGCGCCCGGCCACTGGTACGGGAAGCCGCGGTAGATGTCGGTCATGTAGATGTAGACGTCCTTGCCGCCCGAGTCCACGAACGGCGGCAGAATCTCCAGGGCGTCCGCGCCCGGGTGCTGGGGGCCGTCCTGCGCCTTCGTCGACACGGTGCGGACGTGCATGCCTTCCAGGAGGTTGCGGCTGGGCACTCCGTCGCCGTAGACGCCGTACAGCGAGCCGGAGGCGCCGCCGTGGAAGGCGCCGGTGTCGGTGCCGAGGTCCACGACGAGTCGTTCCGGCTCGGCGGCGCCGGCCGTGCCGGTCGTGGTGGCGAGTGCGGTGGCCAGAACCGCCACCGCCACGGCCGCCGCGCCTGCTCCTGTGGTTCTTCTCCTGCGTCGCACTGGGATCTCCGTGTCGTCCGTGAGGGGAAAGGTCGGTGGGGGTGAACCGGTTCGATGGGGCGGCACGTCCACGGGGCTCGTCTGCACGGGGGGGCGTGTGCGGGACGGGCCGGCGGCACCCGTCGAACCGGTTCGCCGGAAGCTAGCACCGGCGAACCGGGGCAGCAATACTCCCCGCGCGACTCTCTTTACCAGTACGTGCCGATTTCCGGAGGGCGCCTGGATCTGTGCGCAAGGCATTGACACCCGCGCGGTCAGCTCCTACTTTCCCTTCACGCGAACCGGTTCGACGAGGTCGGACGAACTCGATGGACTCGAACGAACTCGATGAAGGAGTGCCCGTGAACATCGGTGAGATCGCCAAGCGGGCCGGTGTCTCGCGGAGCACCGTGTCGTACGCGCTGAGCGGCAAGCGCCCGGTGTCGGAGGAGACCCGCGAGAAGATCCAGCGAGTCATCGACGACCTGGGCTACCGGCCCAACGCCAGCGCACGGGCCCTGGCCAACGGCCGTACCAGCACCCTCGGTTTGGTCTTCCCGCCCGCCGGCGATCACTACACCGGGATGCAACTCGACTTCATCGGCAGCGTGGTGGAGGCGGCGGCCGCCTACGACTACGACGTACTGCTCTCCCCGAGCGGCGTGGACAGCGACCGCTCGTTCCAGCGGCTGCTGGGGGAGCGCCGCGTCGACGGCGCGATCCTGATGGAGATCAGACTCCACGACGACCGGGTCGAGCACCTCCTCGCGGAGAACTTCCCCTCCGTCTGCATCGGCCGCACCGCGCGGCCGGAGAACGACTGGTGGGTCGGCCTCGACCACACCGCGCTGACCGCGGCCTGTGTCCACCACCTCGCGGACCTGGGCCACCGCAGGATCGCCTTCGTCAACCGCCCCGAACGGCTCCTGCGCGCCGGGTACGAATCCGCGCACCGGGGGCTCGACGGCTTCACCAAGGCCGCCGCGGAGCGCGGACTCACCGTCCGTACGTACACCTGCGGGGACGACGCACCCTCGGGGCAGGCCTGCCTGGAGCGGATCCTGCACGACGACCCCGCCACCACGGCCCTCGTCACACTGAACGAGGCCGCGCTGGGAGGCCTCTACCGGGGCCTGGCCCACGCGGGTCGCCATGTGCCGCGCGACTTCTCGGTCACCGGCGTTGTCGCGGCCCGGTGGGCCGAGACGGTGACCCCGCAGCTCACGGCGGCCGACGTGCCGGCGGCGGAGCTGGGGAGGCTGGCCGTCGAACTGCTCGTCGAGCGGCTCGACCAGCCGGAGGCACCGCCCCGCCATCAGTTGCTCGCTCCGCCGATCTCCCTTCGTGCCAGCACCGGGCCCGTGAGTCCGGACCCCGACCCGAATACCTGACCGGCTGTTCCTGTCCGAGTCGCGCCTGTCCCCGCCGGGACGTTCACGCCCTGCCGCCCGTGGGCTTGGCATGCCCATGTTCGTATTCGCCCTCATGTCCATGCAAGCGAGACCGGACCCTCTTGAAGGACACCCCATGAACAGACCCACCGGACGCCGTCTCACCGTCACCGCCATGACCCTCGCCGGCCTCGTCGTCGGGGCCACCGCGTGCTCCTCCGGCGGCACCTCGTCCACGCAGGCCGCGGACAGCGGCAGCTACACCGTCTGGGACCCGTACCCGCAGTTCGCCAAGGACTCGGCGTGGGTGAAGCTGCTGGACGGCTGCGGCAGCAAGGCCGGGGTCAAGATCAAGCGGACGGCCTTCGACACCAGCGACCTGACGAACAAGGTCCTGCTGGCCGCACAGCAGGACAACGCCCCGGACGTCCTCATCCTCGACAACCCGGTGGTTTCGACGCTCGCCGAGTCCGGCGCGCTGACCACGACCGACGAGAACAAGGTGGACACCTCGAAGGTGGACGCCAATCTGCTCGCGGCCGGTCAGGCGGGCGGGAAGACGTACGGCACACCGATCGGCGCCAACACCCTCGCGCTCTACTACAACAAGGACGTCCTGAAGGAGGCCGGGGTCGACATCGCCTCGGTCAAGGACTGGAAGTCGCTGACAGCGGCGCTGGAGAAGGTGAAGAAGGCCGGCAAGAAGGGCATCACCTTCTCGGCGATCGGAACGGAGGAGGGCAGCTTCCAGTTCCTGCCGTGGTTCTGGGGTTCGGGGGCCGAGCTGACCCGGCTCGACTCCGCCCAGGCCGTGGCGGCCCTGTCCCTGTGGAGCGACTGGCTCAAGAAGGGCTACGCCCCCAACTCGGTCATCAACAACACCCAGACCACCAGCTGGCAGGAGTTCGCGAGCGGAGAGTACGCGTTCGCCGAGAACGGCACCTGGCAGCTCGCCAACGCGGAGAAGGCCGGCTTCGACCACGGCGTCCTGCCCATCCCCGGCGCCGACGGAGGCAGCGCGGCGGCCCCGACCGGCGGCGAGTTCGTCACCGTCCCGGTCCAGGGCGACACCGGCCGGTACGCCACCACCCGGAAGCTGGTCTCCTGCCTGACCAGCGCCGAGAACCTCTACGACACCGACACCACACTCTCCTACGTGGCCCCCACCGGCGAGGTCCAGGACAAGCAGACGGCGGAGAAGCCCGAGTTGAAGCCATGGGTCGACGCGGTCAAGGCGGCCAAGGGCCGTACCAGCGACGACCTCGGCACCAAGTACCCCAAGATCTCGGAGCAGATGTGGAAGGCGGTCCAGTCCGCCCTCAGCGGGTCCACATCGCCGAAGGACGCGCTCACCGCGGCACAGGACGCCGTCAAGTAACCGTCAGGCAACCGCGACCCGGAACCCGTTGATGAATCCTGCGACACACCAGCCGGACCGCCCACGCCCCGCCGCACAGCTGGGGGTCCCCCCGGGCGAAGCCCGGGGGAGGGCCGCCTGGGCCTTCCTCGCACCGGTGACCCTCTACCTGATCCTGTTCTACGCCTACCCGCTCTACCGCAACGTCGACCTGAGCCTGCGCGACTACACCGTCCGCTCCTTCGTCCAGGGCAACGCGCCGTTCACCGGACTGGAGAACTACCAGAAGGTCCTCGACGACCCGGCCTTCGGTCCGGCACTGACGCACACCATCGTGTTCACCGCCGTGTGCCTCGCCTTCCAGTACGCCATCGGCCTGGCCCTGGCGGTCTTCTTCAACCAGCACTTCCGGCTGTCGGCCACGCTGCGGGCCCTGTTCCTGGTGCCCTGGCTGCTGCCGCTGATCGTGTCGGCCTCCACGTGGTCGTGGATGCTCAACAGCGACTCCGGTGTCGTCAACGCCCTGCTGAGCGCCTTCGGTGCCGACCCGGTGAACTGGCTGACCTCCCCGTCCTGGTCGCTGACCTCGGTGATCATCGCCAACATCTGGATCGGCGTCCCGTTCAACCTGGTACTGCTCCACAGCGGTCTGCAGTCGATACCCCGCAGCCTGTACGAGGCGGCCGCCCTCGACGGTGCGAACGCCTGGCAGCGCTTCTGGCGCGTCACCTTCCCGCTGCTGCGTCCGGTCTCCGCCGTCACCCTGCTGCTCGGTCTGGTCTACACGCTCAAGGTCTTCGACATCATCTGGATCATGACCAAGGGCGGCCCGGCGGACTCCTCCACCACCTTCGCCACCTGGTCCTACCGGCTCGGCTTCGGCAACCTGCTGCCCGCCTTCGGACCCGGCGCGGCCGTCGGCAACCTGCTCGTCGTCGCGGCACTGGTCTTCGGGCTGGTGTACCTGAGGGTCCAGCGAAAGCAGGCACTGTCATGAACCGAGCCTCAGGCCGTACCTGGTGGAAAACGGCCGTCGGTCTGCTCCTGACCGCGGTCATGCTCTTTCCGGTCTACTGGATGCTCAACGTCTCCTTCACCCGCGATCAGGACATGCGCAAATCGCCGCCTGACTGGTTCCCCGTCCACGGCACCCTGGACGGCTACCGTGCCGTCCTCGACCAGCAACTGCCCTACCTCGCCACCAGCCTGCTCATCGGCCTGGGCACGGTCGTGCTGACGGTCGCGCTCGCCGCGCCCGCCGGCTACGCCCTGGCGAAACTGCGCCCACGCGGCGGCGGGGTGCTCGGCTTCCTCCTCCTGGTCGCCCAGATGATCCCCGGCATCATCATGGCGATGGGCTTCTACGCCATCTACCTCCAGCTCGGCCTGCTCCAGTCCGTGCCCGGCCTGATCGTCGCCGACTCCACTCTGGCCGTCCCGTTCGCGGTGCTGATCTTCACCGCGTTCATGTCCGGCATCCCCGGAGAACTGCTCCAGGCCGCGCAGGTGGACGGGGCGAGGGCCCTGCGCACCTTCTGGTCCGTCGTGCTCCCCATGAGCCGCAACGCCGTCGTCACGGTGTCGCTGTTCGCGTTCCTGTGGTCCTGGTCCGACTTCGTCTTCGCCAGCACCCTCGCGGGCGGCGGCGCCCACGAGCCGATCACGCTCGGCATCTACCACTACATCGGCAACAACAACCAGGAGTGGAACGCCATCATGGCGACCGCCGTCGTGGCCTCGCTGCCCGCCACGGTGATCCTCGTCCTCGCCCAGCGCTACGTCGCCGCCGGCGTCACGGCCGGGGCCGTCAAGGACTGAGCCGCTCGCCGACCACCAACGCCCAAGAAACGAGTACTCCTTGATGACCGCCGCCGGCCCGGCCTTCTCCGTCCACGACATCCCCTTCAGCACGCACGGCTCCTGGTTCGACCTCTCGCCCGTGGTGGGGGAGAAGACCTACGCCGACGACCTCCACCTGGTCTCCCACCAGAACGGCATGCACGCCGTCCTGCGCCTCGTGCCCCTCGACCCGGCGACGGGCGACCGGGCCGAGACCCGGGTCGAGACGACACCAGGTCTGCTCACCTGGGCTCACCCGGGCGGGAGCGTCGGCTGCGCCTACGAGTCCCCGGACACCGTCCGCCTGCGGGGCGAGGGGCTGGGGCTGCGCATCGCCGCGGCCGCGGACGCCCTCACCCCCTTCACGGGCACCTACTTCCACCGCGACCCGGTGGCCGGCGCGTACGTCTTCACCTCGTACGAGACCGGCCGCCGCTACCGGATCACCCTGCTGTCCGGTTCCCTCGCCGAGGTGTCCGGCAGCCAGGCCCTCGGCAGCGGCGACCGCGGCCTCACGATCACCGCGGACAGAGACGGGGCCTGGGAAGCGGCCGTGGAGGAACTGGACAGCGCACGGCGCCCCTACGCCTCCTCACAGACCTTCGGTGATGTGGTGACGTCCGCGGAGCGTGCCTTCACCGCCTTCGCCGACGCGGTGGCCCCCTGGCGCTCGCCCGGCACGCCGGCCGCCGAACTCGCCGTGTACGTCCTGTGGTCGGCGACGGTCCGCCCCGCGGCCCTGGTCACCCGGCCCGCGGTGCTGATGTCCAAGCACTGGATGGACAAGGTCTGGAGCTGGGACCACTGCTTCAACGCCCTCGCCCTGGCACGCGGAGTACCCGCGCTGGCCCGGGACCAGTTCTCGCTGCCCTTCGACCACCAGGACGAGAGCGGGGCCCTGCCCGACTCGGTGACCCACTCGGAGGTCCTCCACAACTTCGTCAAACCCCCCATCCACGGCTGGACCCTGAGCCACCTGCGCCGAAGACTCCCCGGCCCCCTCGACCGGACGGAACTCAGCGAGATCTACCGCCGTCTGGAACGCTGGACGGACTTCTGGCTCACCATGCGCCGCGCACCCGGCTCCGCCCTGCCCCACTACCAGCACGGCAACGACAGCGGCTGGGACAACGCCACCACCTTCGACCCCGAGCGCCTGATCGTCACCGCCGACCTGGCCGCGTTCCTCGTACTCCAGCTCCAGGAACTCGCGTCCCTGGCGGCTGAACTGGGCCTTCCCGAGGACGCCCGCCGCTGGACGCGCACCGCCTCGGCCACCCGGGCCGCCATGCTCGACGAGCTGTGGACGGGAGAGCGGTTCGTCGCCCGCGGCGTCGAGACCTCGCGGACCTGGAGCACCGCGAGCCTGCTGGACCTCATGCCGATGGTGCTCGGCGAGCATCTGCCCGAGAACGTCTCGGCCGCGCTGGCGACACGCATCGAGGCCCATCTGACCCCGCACGGACTGGCGACCGAACTGCCCGCCTCACCCCACTACCGCCCGGACGGCTACTGGCGGGGCCCGATCTGGGCGCCCGCCACCGTCCTCATCGAGGACGGGCTGCGCCGCGGCGGCCACGTCCGCCTCGCCGACGAGATCAGCGCCCGCTTCCGCACCCTGTGCGAAACCCACGGCTTCGCGGAGAACTTCGACGCCCTCACGGGCAAGGGCCTGCGCGACCGGGCCTACACCTGGACCGCCGCCGGCTACCTCCTCCTGGCGGAGGCACACGCCCTCCGCGCGTTTCCGCCTCGGGACTGATCCGCCCCGTACGACCCCGGGCGTCTCAGTCCTCCGCGGTCCGGTGCCAGAAGGGGGCCGTGGCGGGAATGAGGGGCAGAGAAGACGCCACGCGGCCGAAACGGTCGTCCTGCCGGGCCCAGGAGGCATAGGCGGCGTCGATCTCCTCGCGGCTCCGGCCCACGAAGTTCCACCACATGAGGATCGGCTCAGGGAAGGGCTCGCCGCCCAGAAGCATGACCCGGGCAGGTTCCCGCACGCCGAGGGAGAGTTCGTCCCGCCCTTCGCCGAGGTAACCGAGCCGGCCGGGGGCGAGGGCCTGCCCGTGGACGTCGACGACACCCCGCAGGACGACGAGGGCGTACTCCCAGTCGGGCCGCAGTGGCACCGTGGCCGGTCCACGCAGGTCCAGCTCGGCGCCGACCAGCGGAGAGTCCTGACGGGCAGGGCTGGTCAGGCCCGCGAAGCCGCCGATCAGGACGGTCGCGGCGCCGGCTCCACCGTTGAGGTCCGCCTGTGGCAGCTCCGCGTGGTGCTCGAAGGCCGGTGCACCATGCCGGGTGTGCTCCGGAAGGGCGGTCCACAACTGGATGCCCTCCAGGGTGCCGTGGTAATGGCCGGTGGCCTCCTCCGCGTGGGCGATGGCATGGCCGGAGGTCATCAGGTTGAGCTGGCCGGGCTTGATGACCTGTTCGGAGCCCAGACTGTCGCGGTGGAGGACCTGGCCGTCGGTCAGCCAGGTGACGGTCTGCAGGCCGATGTGGGGGTGCGGGCCGATGTCCAGGCCGCTGTTCTCGGTGACGTCGGCCGGCCCCATGTGGTCGGCGAAGCACCAGGCGCCCACCGTCCGGCGGCCCCGGCGGGGCAGGGCCCGGCGTACCCGCACCGCCCCGACGGTCGCCTCACGGCTGTCACTCACCTCCAGGCAGGGCGGGGCCGGATGGCCGGTGTCGGGCTGATCGGCGGGCGCGTCGACAGTGCTGACCGGTCCGCTCATCACAAGCCCTCTTTCCGTGTCGCTGTCCGCATACCTCAAGGATCGGTCCCCGGTGGGTGGGGCGACACCCGGCAGGAATCCGAGCCCGCGTCCATCTGGCCTACCTCGTGCCCAACGGCATGATCAGTGTTCTGACCGGCCGGAACGGCCAGTCGGAACCGCCCCCGCACCCTCCGGCCCACTGACGCGCCGCCGGCCGCTCGGTCTGCCCCGGTCGCCGCGCCGGTCGAGCTCCACGGCCACCGGAACAGCGGTGAAGACGGACGAGTACGTGCCGACGGCCAGGCCGATGAGCAGGGCCAGGGCGAAGTCGGTGAGGGAGGACCCGCCGAGCACGGCGAGGGCGGTGAGGACGAAGGCGGCGCCCATGCCGGTGTTCACGGTGCGGGGCAGGGTCTGCAGGATCGCCTGGTCGGCGACGCCGGGAAGCGGCGCCCCGGGGGACCTGCGGGCCAGTTCCCTGACGCGGTCGAAGAGGACCACGGAGTCATTGACCGAGTAGCCGATGACGGTGAGCAGGGCCGCGAGGAACACGCCGTCGATGGACTTGCCGAGCCAGGCGAAGACCCCGACCAGGATGACCACGTCGTGGGCGAGGGCCGCGACCGAGGCGGCGCCGAACACCCAGCGGAAGCGCGCGGCGAGGTAGACGAGCTGCGCTCCGAGGGCCACGGTCAGCGCGATCAGGGCGCCACGGCGCAGTTCCTCGCCGAGGCTGGGGCCGATCAGTTCGTCGCGGACCTTGTCCACGCCGTCGGCCAGTTCGCGCACGGTGCCGGTGACCTCGGCCTCCTCGGCGTTGGTCAGTGGGTCGGTGCGCACGGTCAGGCCCGTGTCCCCGGAGGACTGCACGACGGCTCGGGGGAATCCGGCATCGGCGAGGGCGGAGCGGACCCGTTCGGGGTCGGCGGGGGTGCTCGTCGCGTACTCGATGAGGCGGCCACCGGTGAACTCCACGCCCAGGTCGACGCCGCGCACGGCGATGCCCGAGCCGGCCAGGACCAACACGGCGGCGGACGTGGCCAGCCAGCGGCGCGGGCGGCGCATCAGCCGGGGGTCGCGGCGGGTGAGGCGGTCACGGACCGGGCCCGTGGTCGCGATGCCGGTGAGGCGGGGGCGGCGGCGTACCCGGGGGCGGCCCGCGGCGAACTCGGCGAGCACGCGGGTGATCACCAGGGCGCTGAACATGGAGGCGAGCACGCCGATGCCGAGGGTGACGCCGAAGCCCCGCACGGGCCCGGAGGCGAGGAAGAACAGCAGGACCGCCGCGATCAGCGTGGTGACGTTGGAGTCGGCGACGGCGCTGAAGGCGTTGCGGAAACCGGCTGCCAGCGCCGAGCGGGTGCTGGGGCGGCGGCGGGCCGCGTACTCCTCGCGGGCTCGTTCGAAGACCAGCACGTTGGCGTCCACGGCCATGCCGACGGCCAGGACGAAGCCGGCCAGACCCGGCAGGGTCAGGGTCGCGCCGAGCGCGGCCAGCGCAGCGTAGGAGACGAGGCCGTAGCAGGCCAGGGCGACAACGGCCAGGGTGCCCATCAAGCGGTAGACGACGATGATGAACAGCGAGGTCAGCATGGTGCCGATGGCCGCGGCCCAGGCGCCGGCGGTGATGGCCTGCGCGCCCAGGGTCGCCCCGACTGTGCGTTGTTCGACGGTCTCGACGGGGACGGGCAGGGCGCCGCCGTTGATGAGCAGGGAGAGCTCGCGGGCTTCCTCCGGGCCGAAGGAGCCGGTGATCCGCGTGGCGCCGTCCCGGATGCCGGCCCCGCAGGCGACCGAGGGATCGACCTGGGGTGAGGAGATGACCTTCTCGTCGAGGACGATGGCGACCCGTCGTGCCGGGTCGCCCGCCTGGTGACAGGCCGCCTCACCGGTCAGCCGGGCCCAGCCGTCGCGGCCGGCGCCCTCGAAGCCGACCGTGACGTGCCATCCGCCGCCACCCTGCTGGTCGAACCGGGCGGCGGCCTCCTTGACGTGCTCGCCGGTCAGGGCCGCGCTCCCGAGGCGCAGCGGCGTTCCGGACTCGTCGGGCAGCACCCGGTCCCGGTGCCGCTCGGGGGCGCTGTCGGCGGCGCCGAGCACCGGGTGGAAGGTGAGCTGCGCGGTACGGCCCAGGACGTCGGCGGCCCGCTTCGGGTCCTGCACACCGGGCAGTTCGGCGATGATCCGCCTCTCGCCGGAGCGGACGAGGGCGGGTTCGGCGACGCCGAGCGCGTCGATACGTCCGCGCAGCACCTCCAGGGTGCGGTCGGTGGCCTCGCGGTCGGCCTCGGCGGTGGGGGTGGAACGGGTCTCCAGCACGATCTGCGTACCACCGCGCAGGTCGAGTCCCAGGCGGACCGGCACGGTCACGGCGATGTACAGCGATACGGCGAGCAGGGCGAGGGCGAGCAGCGCCCTCACCCGGGCGGAACGGGTCACAGAAGACCTCCGGCAGGCGCACCACCGGCCGCACGGGCGCGGCCGCTGGTGTCGAGGAGAGAGGAATGGGTGGAGTCAGGTGCCGGAGAGCTCAGGGGGTGCCCGTCCACGGTCGTGGGGGACATGAGGGCCCGAGGAGGGGATGTGGCCGACCGGTGCCGGGAGCCGCTCGGAGCCGGGTGGGGCGACGTCCGTGCCGTGGCCGCAGCCGGTGGCGAACTGGCCGCGGGGGGCAGGCTGCTCGCTGTGCGGCTCGTGGCGGGTTGCCGCCCGGACGGCGCAGGCGGTGTCACACCTGTCATCGGCACGCGGCCCGGTGTCCCGGTGGTGGCCCGCTGCCGCGGCCACGTCGGCGGTGGGGCCGCCCGCCGCCCCGGGCCCGGCGAGGCCGAGCGCGGCCAGCAGCGTCAGGACGACGGTCGCGAGTACCGCGACGGCGGGCGGCCGGGCGCTGCGGGGGCAGGGGGATGTCATGGTTCGATCAGGCCGGCGCGGATCGCGTAGCGGGTGAGTTCCAGGCGGTCCCGCAGGCCGAGTTTCTGCAGCAGGTTGGCGCGGTGCCGCTGGACGGTCTTGACGCTGATGAAGAGCAGGTCGGCGATCTCCTTGGAGGAGTGCCCCTCGGCCACCAGTTTGAGGACCTCTTCCTCGCGGGGGGTGAGGATCTGGTCGGAGGTCTCCTCGCCTTGACGGGCCCGGTCGAGGTAGTTGCGGATCAGCGCGGTGACCGCGCCGGGGTACAGGAAGGGCTCGTCGCGCATCGCGGCCCGGCACGCGGCGACCAGGTCCCGGTCGGCGACGGACTTCAGCACGTACCCACTGGCCCCGGCCTTGAGGGCCTGGAAGAAGTACTGCTCGTTGTCGTGCATGGTGAGCATCAGGATCCGCAGGCCCGGCTTGCGGGCGGTCAGTTCGCGGGCGGCCTGCAGTCCGGTCAGGCGGGGCATGGCGATGTCGAGTACGGCCAGGTCGACGTCGTGGGTACGGGCCAGGTCGATGGCCTCCGCGCCGTCGCCGGCCTCGGCGACCACGTGCAGGTCCGGTTGCTGGTCGAGGATGAGCCGCACACCGCGGCGGACCAGCGCGTGGTCGTCGGCGAGCAGGATGCGGATCGTGCTCGTCCCCGGCCTGGCGGTCACGGTCGTTTCAGGCATGGTCAGGACTGCTCCTGGCATGAGGCGCGGTGAGCTGAACACGGGTGCCGGTGCGGGATGCCGGGCTGATCTCGAGACTGCCGCCGATGAGCAGGGCCCGCTCTCGCATGCCCCGGATGCCGGCGCCTTCGCGTGGAGTTCTGATGCCGGAGCCGTCGTCGGTGACCGTCAGCACCACACTCTCGTCGGCGGGCCGCAGGGCGACGGTGACCCGCCGGGCGTCCGCATGGCGGGCGACGTTGGTCAGCGACTCCTGGGCGACGCGGTACAGCACCAGTTCCGCCTCCGGCGAAAGGGCGGGCAGGTCGGTGTCGAAGCGGCGGGTGACGTGCAGCCCGGTGTGGGTGGCGAAGTCCTCGGTGAGCGAGGTCAGCGCACTGACCAGTCCGAGATCGTCGAGCACGCCGGGGCGTAGCCGGCGCACCAGGCGGCGGACCTCGTCCAGGCTCTCCCGGGTGATCTCCTGCGCCTCGTGCAGCTCCGCGCGCAGCGGCGACGGGGCGTCGTCCGCCGCGCGTTTGAGACCGAGCAGGACCGCGGTCATGCTCTGTCCGACCTCGTCGTGCAGCTCCTGCGCGATGCGGCGGCGTTCGGCCTCCTGGGCCAGCAGGGCCCGGGCGCTGCTGGTGGCCCGCTCCTGCTCCAGCCGCTCCAGCATGGCGTTGAACGTGCGGATCACCTCGGCGACCTCACCGCCACCGGAGGCGGGCAGACGCTGGCCGGGGCGCAGCAGGTCCACGGTCGTCATCAGCCTCGTGAGCCGGGCCAGCGGGGACAGGCCGAGCCGCAGCAGCGCGGCGTTGGCCACCAGCATCACGGCCAGACCGCCGACCAGGATGATCGCCTCGGTGAGCAGCACCGGCACGGACACCGTCACCGGCGCCCACAGCAGCAGCGCCGTGGCCGTACCCAGCACCACGGCATTGAGGGCGAAGATCCGCCAGAACAAGGACACCGGCCCTGCGCCTCCCCTTCTCGCCTCACCTCCACTGTGCGGCCCGCCACCTGCACGATGCCGGACGCCCGAAGTGATCCTGTGGCCAGCCTGCCCTGTTCCGAGTGCCCCGTCGATGGGACCCGGACCCCATTTCCCGGGACACGCACCACCCACGGCGTCGCCCCATGGATCCCGTGGCCCGGCGTAAATGGGGCCCGCGCCCGATAGGTATCCGCCGCCGGCCCGGCCAGGGTGGGAAGCAGCAGGCCGGACGGCGGGCTGCCCGTGCATCGCCGCCGGTCAGCCCACCGTCCGGCGCCCACCCGCGCGACGCCGCGCGTGCGGTCCTCGAGAAAGGGATTGACGATGTCGCTCGATGTCACCCGCGCAGAACCTCACCTCCATGAGGCACGACAGCGCCTGGAACACGCCCGCAGCTCCCGGCTGGCACAGCTGCAGGCCCTCAACGAGACCGGACAGACCTCGGACGACCACCTGATGTCCGAGCAGAAGGCCGCGACGGAGCGGGCCCTGAAAGAGATCGAGGAAGCCTTCACCCGCATCGAGAACGGCACCTACGGAACCTGCCTGGGCTGCGACAGGCCCGTCCCGGCGGAACGGCTGGAGATCCTCCCGTACACCCGCTTCTGCGTCGCCTGCCAACGCCGCGCCACCTGACCACCGCCCGTTCCGATCTCCTGCGCCATGCCCTCAGAGGGGTGAAGTGGTGAATCACCGGACCATCAGTCAGAGCACGGCACAGCTGTCGGCCGACGACCTTGCCGCCCTGCGCGAGAACCTGCACGAGCAGCGCCTGTTCCGCAAGGAGCAGCTGCGCCGGCTCGACGGACCGGTCACCTCCCGCACCGAGGACCGGCTTCAGCAGCAGGCCGCCTCCCAGATCGAGGTTCACGTCAAGCTCGCCGCCTGCGCCCGTATGGTCCTCGCCGACGTCGCGGCAGCCCTCGCCCGCATGGACGACGGCTCCTACGGCGCCTGCCACCTGTGCCGGCGCCCCATCGACCGGGACCGGCTGATGATCGTGCCGCAGGCCCGCTACTGCGCCCGCTGCCAGCAGGTCAAGGAGGCGGTCTCGCCGGCGACGGGTTCCGAGCGACCCGAGCAGCGCTCCGCACCGGGGACGGGTGCCACGGGAGGTGGTGCGGTCAACGGGTCCTGACGAAGCAGAGCACCCGGCCTTTCTCGTCGGGCGTGGCACCCGCGCACGCCGACTCCCACCCCTCCGGGAGCGACGGCGTCGGGCCGGTCTGTTCCCGGCCGTACCGCTGCGGCCCCACCGAGTCCTGCCACCACAGGGTCAGCCCGCCCGCGGCGGCCACGAGGATCAGCCACGCCACCACGGCCCACCTCCATAACCTGCGGCGGCCGGTCACCGCCACGGCTCCACCCGCACCACCGCGTCCACCGGAATCGGGCCGTACACATGCGGGAACTTCTCGGCGCCGGGCTCCGGCGCTTCGTACTTCACCGGCACGTCCAGCCGCCCGGGGTCCACGACAAGCACCACCAACTCGTCGGGATCTTCGCAGGAGTCGTACAGGAAGGCCGCCACGGAAGGGAGTTGGCCGCGCGTCGAGCAGTGGATGAAGCCCTCCTGCGCAAGGGTGCGGCCGTGCGTGGACATCCGGTACTCGCCGTGCTCGCGGGCGGCGTCCCACAAGGAGCGCTCGGTGATATGCAGTATGTACGTCTGTTCGGCCATGGGGCCACGCTACGACCCGGCGCTCGCTCGTGTCGGATTCGTGCAGGTCGAAACTCATGGGAAGCAAGGGCTTGTAGGGAGATTTAACGAGGGTTAATTTAACCGTCACTCGAAGCCGGTCCAGGCTCCCGAGGGCTTTTCCCTGCATGTTCGCCCGTTCCCACCGAGGAGTGCCATGCCAGTAGACAAGGCCCAGATGTCGCGCCGGGGTTTCCTCGGCCTCGGAGTCGCGGCCGGGGTCGTGACACTCACCGCGTGCGGTTCCGGCAGCGGGAGTTCGAGCGGCCCGCTCGTCATGACCGTCTGGGGCGGCGACGCCGACCGCAAGACGTACCAGAAGCGCATCGACCTGCTGGTGAAGAAGTACCCGGAGCTGAAGGTCAAGCTCCAGCTGATACCCGGCGAGTCCTACCCGCAGAAGGTGCAGACGATGATCGCGGGTGGCAGCGGCCCGGACATCATGCAGGTCGCCGAGAGCGTCAACACGTACTCCAGCAAGAACCAGCTCCTGCCCCTCGACGACCTCGCGAAGAAGGCCGGTCTCGACACCGGGAAGCGGTTCGGCCCGGTCGGCTCCATCTACACGTACGAGGACAAGCTCTACGCGATCCCGGACCGCTCCGGCGCGATCACCGTGTACTACAACAAGGATCTGTACGAGAGGAAGGGCATCAAGGCGCCCACCGCCGAGTGGACCTGGGACGACGCGCTCGACGCCTTCAAGGAGCTCACCGTCCCCGGCAAGCAGTGGGGTTACACCGGCGCCGAATGGTTTCCGCAGTGGTGGAGCCTCGCGTACCAGAACGGCGGCACCATCATCGACGCGAACGGCCGCCCCGCGGTCGACAGCGACGAGGTCGTCGAGGCGCTGCAGTGGGCCGGCGACCTCGTCCACAAGCACAAGGTCGCGCCGAGCAAGGCGGACTACGCCGACATGGGCTCCGAGGTCGGCGGCGACCAGGCCTTCCCCATGCAGAAGTGCGCCACCCACGCCAACGGGTTCTGGGTCACGGCGGGCCTGACGGACGCGAAGTTCGCGTGGGACATCGCACCGATCTGGCGCGGGAAGAAGCAGGCGGTGTCCGCGTTCGGCAGCGGACTGGCCATCTCCCGGACCTGCAAGCAGCGCGACAACGCCTTCAAGGCGATCGACTTCCTCACCTCGGACGCGGCGCAGAAGCAGATCATCGACGACGGCGAGGATGTGCCGGCCAGCCTCGCGGTGCAGCAGAGCGACGCGTTCCTCAAGCCCGCGTGGATGAAGACCGACGTCAACATGGGCGCGTTCGCGGAGTCCAGCGACTTCATCTTCCGCGCGCCGTTCATCCCCGAGTGGAACGAGATGGTGTCGGCCATCGACGCCGGCCTCGCCGACTTCTGGCTCGGCAAGGAGAGCGCCAAGAAGGCGCTGACCGCCCTGCAGAAGGACCTTGAGTCCATCATCAAGTCCGCTGGATGACCAGCGATGGCGACCATCTCGAAGACGGTCTCGTCGGCGGTCCCGAAGACCGGGACGTCCTCGAAGCTGCGGCGCCGTGAGGCGCTCTGGTTCTATCTGTTCGTCTCGCCGTGGATGATCGGGTTCCTGGTCTTCCTGTTCGGACCGATGATCGCGTCGGTCTACTACTCGATGACCGACTGGGACTCGCTCACCGCGCCCGTCTGGGTCGGGTTCCAGAACTACGTCAGGCTGATCACCGACGACCCCAGGTTCTGGAAGGCGCTGTGGCACACCTTCTACTACGCGGCGGTCTCGGTCCCGCTCGGCCTGGTGCTCGGCCTGTGGCTGGCGAATCTGCTCAACAAGCAGGTACGCGCCAGGAAACTGCTGCGCACGCTGATCTATCTGCCCACCCTGGTGCCGCTCGTCGCCACGGCGATGATCTTCCGGCAGGTGCTCGCCCCGAACGGTCCGTTCAATGACGCCCTCGGCTTTCTGGGCATCTCGGGCCCGTCCTGGCTGCTCGACGGGGACTGGGCGATCCCCGCGCTGATCGTGATGTCGGCATGGAGCGCGGGCAGCGCGACGGTGCTGCTGCTGGCCGCGATGAAGGGCATCCCGAAGGAGCTGTACGAGGCGGCCGAGGTCGACGGCGCGAGCGCGGTACGGCAGTTCTGGAGCATCACGCTGCCGCACCTGACCCCGATCATCTTCTTCAACCTGATCATGGGGATGATCGGTGCCTTCCAGGTCTTCGCCCAGGTGTACATCCTGGTGCCGAAGGGCAAGCTGCCCGCGGCCTACGCCGGGGCCGAGACGATGGTGCCGTACCTCTTCGACCAGGCCTTCGGCAATTACCACATGGGGTACGCGTCGGCGATCTCCTGGCTGCTGTTCCTCGTGGTCCTCGTCTTCACGCTGATCGCGTTCCGCACCGCCCGGCGCTGGGTGTTCTACGAAACCGAGGTGAAGTGATGGCCGGCCTCCTTACTCCCCCGGCGCCGCAGCGAACGCGGGAGAAGGCCCCGCCGAGCAAGCCCCGTCGGGCAGGAAAACCCGGCACACTACGGGCGTTCCGGGCCACCCCGTTCACGTACGCGACCCTGATCGTCGTGGCGGCGATCCTCAGCATGCCGCTGGTGTTCGTCTGCTCCATCGCGCTCTCCAGCGACGCGACGGTGAACACCAACTCCTTCACCCTCTTCCCGACCGAGTTCCACTGGGAGAAC
This sequence comes from Streptomyces sp. NRRL S-455, assembly GCF_000717875.1. Taxonomy (GTDB): domain Bacteria; phylum Actinomycetota; class Actinomycetes; order Streptomycetales; family Streptomycetaceae; genus Streptomyces. The sequence goes on along the minus strand of NZ_JOCT01000001.1, from coordinate 279,501 downwards.
TTCACCCGGGTCTTCGGCTCCGAGCTGCCGATGGGCCGCTTCCTGATCAACTCCGTGATCATCTCGCTCTGTTCGGTCGCCGGGCAGATGCTCTCCAGCGGCCTGGTCGGCTACGCCTTCGCCCGCCTGCGGGCCCCCGGCAAGAACACACTGTTTCTGATCGTCATCGCCACCATGATGATCCCGACGCAGATCACGATGATTCCGCAGTTCATCCTCTTCCGGGACCTGGGCTGGGTGAACACCTATCTGCCGCTGATCGTGCCGAACTTCTTCTCCAACGCCTTCAACGTCTTCCTGGTGCGGCAGTTCGTTTCCCGGCTGCCCAGCCAGCTCGACGAGGCGGCCATGGTCGACGGCCTCGGTTTCTTCGGCATCTACCGCCGGATCATGCTGCCGATGCTGTGGCCGGTGCTCATCGCGATCGGCATCTTCACCCTGACCTACACCTGGGGCGACTTCATGGGCCCGCTGATCTATCTGAACGACGAGTCCAAGATGCCGCTGTCGCTGGGCATCCAGTACATCACCAGCACCTCGGCAGCGGGCCAGTCACCGTCGTGGAACCTGGTGATGGTCGGCTCGATCCTGCTCGCCCTGCCCATGATCATCGTCTACTACCTTGGCCAGAAGTACCTGTACGAGATGGACATCAGCGGCGGAAGCGCAGGAGTCAAGTGAACCGTACGGAGCTCGACGAAGCCGTCCGCGTCGACGGCGAGGCGGTATGGATCGACGGCCGCCCCCGCACCCTGCTGTGCGCGTCCCTGTTCTACTTCCGGCTCCCGCGGGAGCAGTGGCGCGAGCGCCTCGCCCAGGTACGGGCCTCGGGATACACCTGTGTCGACGTCTACCTCCCCTGGAACTTCCACGAGTTGGCCCCCGGCCGCTTCTCGTTCGAGGGCCGCCGCGACGTCGCCGCCTTCCTGGACCTCGCGCGCGAGGAGGGTTTGTACGTCATCGCCCGCCCGGGGCCGTACATCTGCTCCGAGTGGGACGGCGGCGCGCTGCCCGCCTGGCTGGGCCTGGACCCGCAGGTGCGGGTCCGTCAGAACGAGCCCCGCTATCTGGAGCAGGTCACCGCGTGGTTCGACCGGGTTCTTCCGTTGCTGGCGGAGCGTCAGCACCCGGCGGGCGGTTCGGTGATCATGGTGCAGCTGGAGAACGAGCTGGACTTCTTCGACTGCGCCGACCGGACCGGGTACCTGACCCACCTGCGGGACACGGCACTCCGGCACGGGATCACCGTGCCGCTGATCGCCTGCTCCGGCCAGGGCGACCTGGCCGGCGCCACCGGGGACGCGGACGGAGTCGTGCCGGCCTGCAACTTCTACCCGGACGACGACTCCCCGCACATCGAGGCCGAGGTGCGCCGCTATGCCGCTCTGGTCGCCGAGCGCGGGGTGCCGTTGCTGGTCACCGAGACGAACCGGCGCCACCGGACGCTGCGGCGGCTGCTGGCGAGCGGCGCCAAGCTGATCGCGCCGTATCTCCAGTCGTCCGGCTGGAACTTCGGGTACACCCCGTCGAGCGGCAACTGGGGGCGCCCCGGCAACTTCATGAGCCATGGCTACGACTTCGGCGGATACGTCACATCCACCGGCGTGGCGCGGCCCGAGTATGCCGAGGCGCAGGTTCTGGCACGGGTCGTCGAGGTGTGGGGCGCCCGGCTGGCGCTCGCTGTCCCGGGGGCGGCGGACTCCGAAGTGTCCTGCGACTTCCCGACGAGTTGGGAGCCGGCCGCCCTGGACCTGCCGGGGGGTGGCCGCCTGGTGGCGGTGCCGCATCTCGGAGCGGACCCGGGCACGGCGGATGTCCGGGGCGTGCGGGTCGCGGTCGCGCCGGGATCCTGCCCCCTGATGGCTGTGGACGTACCGTTGCGGCCCTGGGGCTCGGCGGCGACTCTGACGCTGGCCTCGGCGGATCTCGTGGCGGCGGCGGACGAGGTGCTGGTGTTCTCCTCCGACGTGCCGGTCACCGTCGTGCTGGACGGGACGCGGACCGAGATCCCCGTGTCCGGCAGCGGGACCGTGGCGGGAGTCACGCTCGTCGTGCTGTCGTCGGCGGACGCCGCCCGGCTGCGGTCGCTCGACTCCGACGGCGCGGTGCACCTCGCCGACGCGCCGCAGCAGCCCGACAAGGCTGAGCGGACCGCCGTACGCGCGGTGCGGCGGCGGTCCGACGCCGCACCCGAGGAGCGGGCCGGGCTGCACGTGTTGCCGCCCGCACTGGAGTCGCTCGGGGTGTACCGGGGCCGTGGCGCCTACCGCACCACCACGGATCTGACGGACGTCGACGCGCTGCTGCTCACCGGCGCGGCCGACATCGTCGACCTGACGGTGGCGGGCCGGACGCACCCGCCGATCGCGGCGTTCGGCGCGGCACGGCGCATCGACGTGCGGAACGTGACGGGCCGTGTGGCGATCGAGGCCGTCGTGGAGATCTGGGGCCACGCGAACTTCGACGACGCCCGCCTGCCCGCGCTCCGCCTCGGCGCGCTGCGCGGCCTCGGTTCCCTCTGGAAGGTCCTGGACACCACGGATGTGTCGGCCCTGTGGACGGTGCACGGACACTGGGCCGGGGATCCCGCGCCCACCCGGGTGCTCGGGGGCTGGAGCAGCACCCGCGTCGCGGCGCCGCTCACCTACACCCGCACGGTTCACGCGCGCACCCCGTCGGCGCTGTATCTGCGCGGCATCGTCGAACCGCTGCGGGTGTGCGTCGACGACGGGGAGCCGGAGACCGTCCACACCGAGAACCCCTGGGTGCTGCTGACCGCCGGCACCCACCAGGTCTCGGTCACGCTGCCGCACCACCCGAGTGGCCCCGGCCTGCGCGCGGAGCTGCTCGCGCTCGACGCCGTACGGGACTGGTCGTGCGCGGTGCAGGACGACGAGCTGCTGACCGCGTTCGCTGCCGCCGGCTCCGGCCACACGGAGGAGGTACGGCTCCCGCTGGTGCTGAAACCGGGGGAGGAGGCATGGCTCGACGTCGATCTGCCCGCCTCGCCGGACGGATATCTGGTCCGGCTGGACGCCACGCAGGTCCGGGTGACCGGATGGGCCGGCGGGGAGTGCCTGGGGCGTGTCTGGTCCGGCGAACGGCCCGACTTCTCGGGCGGTGACCCCGACGCCTTCTGGGTACCGCCGAACTGGTCGGGCCTGACCCTGCTCGCTCAGGGCATCGAGGGGCGTGGCACGCCGGAGGTCCGTACGCTGTGGCTGGGGGGACCGGCCGACTGAGGCATCACGGGCCCAGCCGACCTTGGCGAGGGGGGAAGCGCTGAGAGGGGAGAAGCAGGGAGACGGGCAGCCTCGTGTCACAGGAAGCGCCGGATGGGCTGGACAACGGCTTCGCGGGCACGCTGGAGCGTGGCGCGCCTCTTCCAGCGGCCTGACCGGATGAGCTCCGCGGCCTCCGTGTCGGTGTCGAAGTGCGCGTCCAGGGTCGCGGTGAACTCCTCGTCCAGGACGGCGAGCATGACTTCCTCATCGTGGTCCAGGGAGCGCCGGTTGAAGTTGGTCGACCCGACGAGGGCCACCGCGCGGTCCACGGTGATGACCTTGGTGTGCAACATGGTCGGCTGGTACTGGTGGATCCTCACTCCGCAGGCGAGCAGCTCCTCGTAGAAGTGGTGTCCGGCCAGTTGGCAGACCCGCTTGTCGGTGTGCGGCCCGGGCAGCAGGATCTCCACCTGCACCCCGCGCCGTGCGGCGTCGCACAGCAGGTCGACGAAGTAGGCGTCCGGGGAGAAGTAGGCGGTGGCCAGCCGGAGCCGCTCCTCGGCGGACTCGATCACGACCCGGATCAGGGTCTGCATGTCCTGCCAGCCGAAGCCCGCCGAACCGCGCACCACCTGCACCACCGCGTCGCCCTCACGGTCATGGCCGGTGAACCGGTCGCGTTCGTCGAAGAGTTCGTCGTGGCACTCGGCCCAGTTCTGCGCGAACGCCGCCGCGATGCCGTCCACGGCCGGCCCGCGCACCTTGACGTGTGTGTCCCGCCACTCGTGCGGGTTGCGGGCGTCGCCGCACCACTCCTCGGCGATCCCGACACCGCCGGTGAAGGCCACCTCCTCGTCCACGACCAGCACCTTGCGGTGGCAGCGGTGGTTCTGCTTGAGCGGTGACAGGTACAGCGGTTTGCGGAACCAGGACACCTGGACGCCCGCCCGGCCCATCTCCGCCAGCAGGTCCTTGTCGATCAGCCGGCTGCCGAAGCCGTCCAGCAGCAGCCGCACCCGTACCCCGGCCCGGGCGCGGTCGGCCAACGCGTGTGCGAAGTCCCGGGCGATGGCGCCCTTCCAGTAGACGAACGTCATCATGTCCACGGTGTGCTCCGCGGAGCGGATGGCGTCGAGCATCGCCGGGAAGATCTCGTCCCCGTTGCGCAAGGCGACCAGCGTGTTCCCCTCGGTGGCGGCGATGCCGATCAGACGCTCCAGCCGGCGCCGTATCCGTACCGCCCGCTCGGCGGGGGACGCTTCGTCGTCCACCGCGCGGACGGTGGACGACGGCGCGTCCTGGGTGCTGGTCATGCCTTCCCCTTCACGAAAACTGTGTGCGCGGCGAACCGGTCAATCGCTGGCGGAGGTCACCAGCTTCCGCACGTTCTCGACCCTGCCGCAGCCGGCGTCCAGGTACTCGGCGCGCGACTGGCGGAACATCCGGCCCAGCTCGGCCCGGCGGTCGTCGCTGACGTTCTGCCGGGCGTCGTTGAGGAGGGTCCGCTCCTCCTCGTCCGCGTGGTGGTTGACGGCCGTGACCAGCTCTTCCAGCTTGTCCTCCCACTCCTCGGAGGCGGTGTCGTCCACCTCCAGCAGGGCGAGCAGCGCCGCGTTGGCCTCGTGATGCTCGTGGACACCGTGGTCGACGTCCTCGCCGTCCACGTTCTTGTAGCGGCGCAGGGCGGGGTAGACCTTGTCCTCCTCGGCCGAGGCATGCGCGATGAGCAGGTCCGCGAACTCCTCCAGCGCGGCGGCACGGTCGGCTTCGACGTTGCGCAGGGTGCGGAAGAGCTCTTCCATACGACGGTGGTCCTGCAGGATGAGCTCGACGACGTCAGCGGACGACACAGTGACTCCTCTTCTTCGAACGGCTATACGGCCCGCTTCACCCGATACCCCCGTTCGCGCAGGTGATACAGGCGCGCGTCATGTCCGCGAGCCGGCCGCTCCCGGGAGGACCACCGCGCTGCGGTCGCGGGATGTGAGGACGTGGTGCAGCGGCTGCGCCGGGCCGCCGAGGCTCATGTCCGTTACCACGCCCGGCACCGCCTGGAAGCGTTCGTGGGGACCCGGGAGATCCGCAGCCTGGAGGAGCCCCGCCCGTACGGAGGTCCTGCGGCGGCGTGCCGCCTACGAGCAGGCCATCCGGACGCTGCTCAGCGACGGCGTGCGGGCCGGGCGCTTCAGCGTCACCACGGTGAAGCTCACCTCGTACACGATCCTGGATCTCGGGATGGGCGTGCCCCTCTGGTACCGCGAGGACGGTAACCTGACGGAAGATCAGGTCGTATACGAGTACGGCGACTTCGCCCTGCGGCTGGCTGGCGCGCGCTGAGCGGAAGGACCCTTGTTCGTCCGGTCGAAGCGCGCCCGCACCAAGGGTCGCCGCGCTGACGGACGCCGGGATCGAGTGGTCGCGGGTGCGGTCCGCCTGCGGCCTCGCTGGTCGGTGACGGTGGGTGTCTCAGAGGGTCGCCCGGATGATCCCCACGGTGCGCTCCAGATGCGGCTCGGAGCGGTCGGCGCGGTGGGCGACGGCCAGCTCCACGCGTGCGTCGGCCCCGGCCAGCGGCAGGTAGACGACGCCGTTGAGCGCCAAGGCGGTCACGGGCTCGGGCACGACGGCGATGCCGAGGCCGCCGGCCACGAGCGTGATCAGGGTCGAGGTCTCGGCGACCTCGTGACGGATGTGCGGCTCGACGCCGGCGTCGCGCAGGAGGCCCAGTACGACGTCGTACATCACCGACCGGCGGTCGGCGGAGTGCACGATCAGGTCGGCCCCGGCGAGGTCCGCGGCACGCAGCCGTGACCGACGGGCGAGGGGATGGTCGGCGGGGGCGGCGACGACGAGCCGGTCCTGTCGCAGGGTGTGCACGGCGAGGGAGAGGTCGGCCGCCGGAGGGCGCAGCAGCGCGACGTCGATCGCCCCGGTGCGCAGCGCCTCGACCTGGTCGGGCGCGAGCATCTCGCCGCGGAAGGAGAAGTCGACGCCCGGAAGCTCCTCCGAGAGCCGCCGCGAGAGTGCGGGCAGGAGGCTGTACGTCGCCGAGCCCACGCACCCGATCGCGAGGTGTCCCACCGAGCCGGCCGCGACGCGCCGTGCGTGGTGGGCGGCCTCGTCGACGTCGGCGAGGATCGTGCGTGCCCGTTCCAGGTAGGCCCGGCCGGCCTCGGTGAGGTCGACGCGGCGGGTGGTGCGGTGGAGCAACTCGACGCCGAGCTCGGCTTCCAACTGGCGGATCTGCTGGGAGAGCGGCGGCTGGGCCATGTGGAGCCGCTCGGCGGCGCGACCGAAGTGACGCTCCTCGGCCACCGCCACGAAGTACCGCAGGTGGCGCAGATCCATATGTGATCCATATCAATCGGTTCGGATATACGTACTTCAGAATATCGCGGCCCGGGACTAGCGTCGCTGCCATGAGTGCTTTCCTGTACGCCGCGACGCGGACGCCGTTCGGCCGCTTCGGCGGCGCCCTGGCCGGTGTCCGCCCCGACGATCTCGCCGCTGCCGCGATCACCTCGACGCTCGACAAGGTGCCGGGCCTCGACCACGCCGCGATCGACGACGTGGTGTGGGGCAACGCCAACGGTGCCGGCGAGGAGAACCGCAATGTCGGTCGTATGGCGGCGCTGCTCGCCGGGCTTCCGGTGAGCGTGCCCGGCACCACGGTCAACCGGCTGTGCGGCTCGAGTCTCGACGCGGCGATGGCCGCCAGCCGGGCGATCGAGTCCGGCGATGCCGAGGTGGTGCTGACCGGCGGCGTGGAGTCGATGACGCGCGCCCCCTGGGTGCTGCCCAAGTCGGCGAAACCGTTCCCGGCCGGTGACGTCACCGCGGCCTCCACCACCCTCGGCTGGCGGCTGGTCAACCCGCGGATGCCGAAGGAGTGGACCGTCAGCCTCGGCGAGGCCAACGAGCAGCTGCGGGAGCGTTTCGGCATCTCCCGTGAACGGCAGGACGAGTTCGCGGCACGCTCCCACCAACTCGCCGACCAGGCGTGGGAGTCGGGCTTCTACGACGACCTCGTGGTGCCGGTCGAGGGCGTCGGCCTGACCCGCGACGAGGGCATCCGGGCCGGATCCACGCCGGAGGTGCTGGCCGGGCTCAAGCCGGTCTTCCGGCAACCGGAGCGCGGCGGCACCATCACCGCGGGCAACGCCAGCCCGCTCAGCGACGGCGCGTCCGCGGTGCTGCTGGGCAGCGAGAAGGCAGCGGCCACGATCGGGTCCGAGCCGATCGCCCGCATCGCCGGCCGCGGGGTGATGGCGCTGGAGCCGCAGGACTTCGGCTACGCCCCGGTCGAGGCCGCGCGTCGCGCGCTGGCGCGGGCCGGGATCGGCTGGGACCAGGTGGGCGCGATCGAGCTCAACGAGGCCTTCGCCGTGCAGTCGCTCGCCTGCCTCGACGCGTGGAAGGTGGACCCCGGCATCGTCAACCAGAAGGGCGGTGCCATCGCGATCGGGCACCCGCTGGGCGCCTCCGGCGGTCGCATCCTCGCCACGCTTGCCAAGGTGCTGCGCGAGACAGGGCAGCGCTACGGCGTCGCCGCGATCTGCATCGGGGTCGGTCAGGGGCTGGCGGTCGTGCTCGAGAACTGCGACGTCACGGGGGTGGCCCGGTGAGCAGGGCGGAGATACTCGAAAGCGCCGACGCGGCGGTCGCCGGGATCGAGGACGGGTCCACCGTGCTCGTCGGCGGCTTCGGTCTGGCCGGAATGCCGTTCGATCTGATCGACGCGCTCATCCGGCAGGGGGCGAAAGACCTCACGATCGTGTCCAACAACGCGGGCAACGGCGATGTCGGGCTGGCCGCGCTGCTGGCCGCCGGCCGGGTGCGCAAGGTGCTGTGCTCCTTTCCGCGCCAGGCCGATTCCTGGGTCTTCGACGGCCTCTACCGCGCGGGGAAGATCGAACTCGAGGTGGTGCCCCAGGGAAATCTCGCCGAGCGGATGCGTGCGGCCGGTGCCGGCATCGGCGCGTTCTACTGCCCGACCGCGGTCGGCACGCCGCTGGCCGAGGGCAAGGAGCAGCGTGAGATCGACGGCCGCACGTACCTGCTCGAGTACCCCATCAAGGGCGACTACGCGCTGATCGGCGCGCACGTAGCGGACACGCTGGGCAATCTCGTCTACCGCAAGACCGCCCGCAACTTCGGTCCGGTCATGGCGACCGCCGCGACCACGACCATCGTCCAGGTGGGCAAGGTCGTCGAGCCCGGAATGCTCGACCCCGAGGCGATCGTCACCCCGTCCATCTACGTCGACCGGGTCGTCCGGGTCGACGCCCGCCACTACACCGTGCAGGGGGCTCGATGACCACCCCGCCCACCACCACGCCGAGCGGCGAGGCGCCCACCGGGGCGCCGCAGAACGCCGACCGCCGGCTCTCGATGGACGAGCTGGCCGCCGTCATCGCACGCGACATCCCGGCCGGCGCCTTCGTCAACCTCGGGATCGGGCAGCCCACCAGGATCGCCGACCACCTGCCGGCCGATTCCGGGGTGGTGCTGCACACCGAGAACGGCATGCTCAACATGGGGCCGAAGGCCGAGGGCCAGGCGGTCGACCCCGATCTGACCAACGCCGGCAAGGTCCCGGTGACCGAGCTGCCGGGGGCGGCGTACTTCCACCACGCCGACTCCTTCGCGATGATGCGCGGCGGGCACCTCGATGTCTGCGTCCTCGGGGCGTACCAGGTCGCCTTCGACGGCGACCTCGCCAACTGGCACACCGGTAAGCCCGACGACATCCCCGCCGTGGGCGGCGCCATGGACCTCGCCATCGGCGCGAAGGAGGTCTACGTGATGATGACGCTCTTCACTCGCTCCGGTGAGCCGAAGCTCGTGCCGCGGTGCACCTACCCGCTCACCGGCGTCGGCTGCGTCAGCCGCGTCTACACGGACTGCGGCGTCTTCGATGTCGGCCCCGACGGCGTACGGATCCGCGAGACGTACGGCGTCAGCGCCCGTGAGCTGGCGGAGCGACTCGGAATCACGCTGCCGTAGAAGGCCTTGAATCCCAGGGCCGAGCCGCCTGGCCGGTCAGGCGTCAGCCCATCAGTGCTTTGCCGAGCTTGGCGCCGACCGGGGTGGAGGCGGCCCGGATCAAGTGCTGTGTGCGATGTGGCCGAAGCGGTTGGCGGGAACGAGCAGGACCCGTCCGCCGCCCTGCCCAGCAGGTGTTCCTGCAGCAGACCCGCGACCCGGTCACCCGGGCCGTACACGCCGGTGACAGCGAAGTCCTCGGCGCGCTCGCCATCACGCCGAACGGACTGCCTGTCGTCCAGGAACTCCGCCGCGCAGGACGTTCTCGCCGTCATGGCAGCCGCCCGGAGCGGGCTCACCGACGGCGCGTCTCACCCCACCCGGATGCCGACGATGCAGGTGTCGTCGTCCGTGTCCGACTTGCTGTAGGTCAGCAGGCGGTCCAGCTGCTGGTCGAGACTGGCGGGCGCCGTGCGCGCGGTGGTCAGCAGGTGGGTCAGGGACTCCTCCACGGGCCGGTCGCGACGTTCGATCAGACCGTCCGTGTACATCAACAGGGTGTCCTCCGGGGCCAGTTCGATCTCCTCCTCCTCGTACGTGGCCTCGGGCACCGCTCCCAGCAGCAACCCCTTGACCAGGGGCAGCGGAGCCGCCTCGGAGTCCCGGACCAGTACGGGCGGCAGGTGGCCGGCCCGGGCCCAGCGCAGCGTGCGCCGTACAGGGTCGTAGAGTCCGCAGACCGCCGTCGCGGTGACGGCACCCGTCAGATGGTGCGCCACGATGTTGAGCCAGGACAGCAGCTGGCCCGGCCCGGCGCCGGTCACCGCCAGACCGCGCAGGGCGTTGCGAAGTACGACCATGCTGGTGGCGGCCTCGATGCCGTGCCCCGCCACGTCCCCCACGCACAGCAGCACCAGCCCGGACGGCAGCACGACGGCGTCGTACCAGTCGCCGCCCACCAACTGCTCCGTCTCGGCCGGCCGGTAGCGGACGGCCACCTGAAGACCGGCCACCTGCAACGGCGCCTGCGTCGGCGGCATGATCGCATGCTGCAACTGCAGGGTCAGCCGGTTGCGTTCGGTGGCCTGCTGCTCGGTGTGCGCCAGCTGGTCGCGCGTGGCGGCGAGCGCCACCTCCGTCCAGTGCTGGGCCGAGATGTCCTGGCAGGCGCCCCGGAGCAGCAGCAGCCTGTCGTCCGTGTCGAGCACGGGCTCGGCGACGATCCGGATGTGACGGGTCACCCCGTCCGGCCGCTGCAACCGGAACGCCGCGGCCGCCGGCCGCCGGTGGTGCAGCAACGTGCGCAGGAAACGGCGGATGGAGACGCCGTCGTCCGGGTGCGCGTGGGACGGCAGCTCCTCCAGCGGCACCGGGGTGCTCGACTGCGGACGTCCGTAGAGGTCGAAGAGCTGCCCGTTCCAGGTGATCTCACCGGTCAGCACGTTCTCCTCGAAGCCGCCGATCCGGCCGAGACGCTGGGCGTGCTGCAGCAGGCTCGCGAGGCGCGCCGTCTCGTCCTCGATGCGCCAGATCAGCAGTACGGAACTGCCGTGCCTGCTGACGCTGATGTCCGCGACCGCCGAGAGCGGAACCTGGTCGACCAGAGCGGTGAGGTTCATCCGGCGCGCCCGGAACGGCTCACCGGTGGCGTAGACCCGCTCGACACGCTGGAACAGCTCACTGTCCCCGGCGGCCATCGGGTAGGCCTCCAGCAGCAGCGCGCCGTTCACGACCGCCCGCGGCCGGCCCGCCGGGTCCAGGAAACGGCTGTTGACGTGCTGGATACGGAAGTCCACCAGATGCCCGTCACCGTCCAGGTGCGGCACCAGAACCAGCGCGGGGTCGTGCAGCCCGTCGGCCAGGTCCATCAACTCCGCCGCGTCCGGCAGGACCCGTGGTTCCTGGGCCCCTGCCTGCGGCGGCGTGTACACCTCCAGCGTGTGCGCGCACAGCTCGGCCAGCGCCTCCACCTGACGGACGATCTGCGGCGGCTGCGGCTGCAGGGGAGCGGGCCAGGCGATCTCCAGCACTCCGTGGACACGTCCACCCGTGCCCGCGGGCAGAGCGACCCTGCCGCCGTCCGGATGATGGTGCAGGCCGATGGTGGGCAGGCCGGTCTCCCCGAGAGCGGTGATCCACTGCCCCTCGCGCTCCATGAGACCCCGCCGCGCCACCGTCACCACGTCCGGCGGGACGTAACGCCAGCGTGTGGCCTCGGCCGGTGAGAAACCGGCGCTCCCCGCCAGGGTGAGCGAACCGTCGGCGCCCGCGGCCCATATGGCCACCGCCACCGCGCCGAGCGGACGCAGCGCCTGCTCCAGCAGGGCGTCCGCGACGGCCTGGGTGTCGTCCGCCGCCAGCACGCCGCTCTCGGCCGCGCGCAGGCGCACGGCGGCCGACTCGGCCTCCGCCTCGTCGGCGGCCCGGGTGGCGGCCAGGAACGCGTCCGTCACCTCGGACATCCGGTCCCGGGCAGCCTGGTTGATGACGTCGACGGCGAGTTCCAGGGGGCTGACCTGGGCCTGCTCGGCCAACTCGGCGAGCTGCCGGGCGGCCTGGGCCGGGCCGCACTTCAACCGCTCGACCAGGACTCCCTTGGCGAGCTCGATCAGGGCCCGCCCCTCGGCCTCCGCCTGCGCGACCCGCACCTCACGGCTGAGCCGTTCGACGGTGGCCGCGAGCCTGCCCACGGGGGACGCGGGCGAGAGGCCCTCCAGGCCCGCGGGAGGCCCGTCCCCCGTCACCGACTGCCCGTCGGACATCCCCGCCCCCCGCAGGTCGGACGTGGCGGACCGCCCGTCAGTGGCCTCGGGCTCTCCGTCGGACGTGGCCGACTCCCCGCCGGAAGGCTTCGGCTGCCCGCCGAAAGGCCCTGGCCTCCCATCGGCGGACATCGAGGACCCGCGAGGCGGCAGCGAAATCCCGTCGGGCGTCGTGGACACCCCGCCGGACGGCACCGACTCCACTGACGGCCCCGACGGCAACGGAGAAGACCCCGGCCCGGCGGTGAAGCCGGGCTCGGGCTCGCCGCCCCGACCCGGCTCACGCGGCTGCTCGGACATGCTCACGGTGTGGATGCTCCTCGGCTGGAGCGCCCTGGGGCGCGGAACGACGGGCGCTGCGGGGCGGCCGGCCTGCCGGTGTGCGGGACGGGCGCCGGGGGCCTCATGCGGGCAGCCAGCGGCGTACGCAGGCGATGAGGTCGCGCGTGTCGACGGGCTTCGTGACGTAGTCGCTGGCACCCGAGGCCAGGCTCTTGTCCCGGTCGCCGGGCATCGCCTTCGCCGTGACGGCGATGATGGGCAGCTCCGCGTACTGCGGCATCCTGCGGATCTCGGCCGTCGCGGTGTAGCCGTCCATCTCGGGCATCATCACGTCCATCAGGACGATCGCCACGTCCGGGTTGTTCACCAGCGTCTCGATGCCTCTGCGTCCGTTCTCGGCGTGCAGCACCCGGAAGCCGTGCAGCTCCAGGATCCCGCTGAGGGCGAAGAGGTTCCGCGCGTCGTCGTCGACGACGAGGACGGTACGGCCCGCCGTGGTGTCGTCGACGGAGGGCGGCGCCAGCTGCTGCGGTCCCTCGGGCCGGACCAGGGACAGCACGTCCCCCGGTTCCTCGGCGGACAGGTGCAGGGCGATGCGCTCGCGCAGTTCGTCGAGGCTGGACAGCAACTCCAGTGCCCCGCCCGCCGAGCGGGACCGCAGCGTCTCCTCCAGGGCGGCGTCCGTGGGGTGGCTGCTGTGCACCAGCACCGGAACGCTCGTCAGCGCCGAGTCGCCCTCCAGTGCCTGGAGGAAGCGGGACGCCTCGTCGTCCCGCATGCCGAGTTCCAGGACGACGCAGTGACACGGCTCGGCGGCCAGGGCACCGGCCGCCTCCTGCGCACCGACGGCGGTGATGATGTCGACCTCGGGCCGCTGCCCGCCGTCGGAGCGGCCGTGCGTCAGGTCGGCGACCACGCTCTCCGCGACCAGGGTCAGCAGACCGCGCGACCGCTCCTCCACGACCAGCAGCCGCCGGGGCCGCGGTCCGGGCCCGGTCTGGGGCGTCGGCGCAGGCGAGGGCGACCCCTCGGGCAGGGGCTCGGCCGAGCCTCGCTCCAGCGCCCTGCCGTGGCGGAGCAGTTCCTCGAAGTCGGGCCGGGCCACGGGCAGGAAGAGCGTGAACGTGCTGCCCTGGCCGGGCGTGCTGTGCACCGTCACGGCACCGCCGAGCAACTGGGCGATCTCCCGCGTGATGGACAGGCCCAGACCGGTGCCGCCGTACTTGCGGCTCGTCGTGCCGTCCGCCTGCTGGAAGGCGCCGAAGATCGTCTCCAGGTTCTGCTCCGGGATGCCGATGCCGGTGTCCTTCACACGGAAGGCCACCACGGCGCCTCCGCGGAGCACACCCTCGGGCACCTCGTCGTCCGCCGCGGGCTCGATGCTCAGCTCCACTTCGCCCTGCTCGGTGAACTTCACCGCGTTCGACAGGAGGTTGCGCAGCACCTGCCGCAGCCGGGAGTCGTCCGTGAGCAGGTCCGCCGGGGCGCCGGGCGCGGTCGACACCGTGAACTCCAGGCCCTTCTGCGTCGTCATCGGCCGGAAGGTGACCTCGACGTACTCGATGAGCTGGCGCAGCGCCACCCGTTCGGGCGTGACGTCCATCTTGCCGGCCTCGACCTTCGACAGGTCGAGGATGTCGTTGATCAGCTGGAGCAGGTCCGAACCGGCCGAGTGGATGATCTGCGCGTACTCGACCTGCTTGGGCGTGAGGTTGCGGGACGGGTTCTGGGCCAGCAACTGGGCGAGGATGAGCAGGCTGTTGAGCGGGGTGCGCAGCTCATGACTCATGTTGGCCAGGAACTCCGACTTGTACTTCGAGGCCAGCGACAGCTGCTGGGCGCGTGTTTCCAACTCCTGCCGCGCCTGCTCGATCTGCAGGTTCTTCGCCTCGATGTCCCGGTTCTGCGCCGCCAGCAGCGAGGCCTTCTCCTCCAGTTCCGCGTTCGAGCGCTGGAGTTCCTCCTGCTGTACCTGCAACTCGGTGGAACGGGCCTGGAGTTCGGCCGTGAGGCGCTGCGACTCGACGAGCAGCTCGTCGGTGCGGGCGTTGGCCACGATGGTGTTGAGGTTGACCCCGAGGGTCTCCATCAGCTGTGCGAGGAAGTCCCGGTGGATCTGGGTGAAGGGGGTGACCGACGCCAGCTCGATGACGCCGAGGACCTGGCCCTCGACCACGATGGGCAGCAGCACCAGCGCGGTCGGCACGACCTCGCCGAGCCCGGAGGAGATGGTCACGTAGCCGGGCGGCACCTCGTCCACCAGGATGGTGCGCCGGCTGCGCGCGGCCTGGCCGACCAGGGTGCGGCCGAAGGCGATGCGGGTGGGACGGCTGCTCTCCTCCGGGTAACCGTAGGAGCCGACGAGCCGCAGTTCGGGCCCGTCGTCACCGTCCTCGGCGAGGTAGAAGGCGCCGTACTGGGCCGACACCAGGGGAACCAGCTCGTCCATGATGAGCTCGGCGACCACGGGCAGGTCGCGGTGGCCCTGCATCAGGCCCGAGATCCGGGCGAGGTTCGTCTTGAGCCAGTCCTGTTCCTGGTTGGCCCGGGTGGTCTCGCGCAGGGACTCCACCATGGAGTTGATGTTGTCCTTGAGCTCGGCGACCTCCCCGGACGCCTCGACGTTGATCGAGCGGGTCAGGTCACCCTCGGCGACGGCGCTCGTGACCTCGGCGATCGCGCGGACCTGCCGGGTCAGGTTGCCCGCCAGCTCGTTGACGTTCTCCGTCAGGCGCTTCCAGGTGCCGGAGACGCCCTCGACCTCGGCCTGGCCGCCGAGGCGGCCCTCGGTGCCGACCTCGCGGGCGACGCGGGTGACCTCGTCGGCGAAGGCGGACAGCTGGTCGACCATCGTGTTGATGGTCGTCTTCAGTTCGAGGATCTCGCCCCGGGCGTCGACGTCGATCTTCTTCGACAGATCGCCCTTGGCCACCGCGGTCGTCACCAGGGCGATGTTGCGGACCTGGCCGGTGAGGTTGTTGGCCATCGAGTTGACGTTGTCGGTGAGGTCCTTCCAGGTGCCGGCGACGTTCGGCACGTGCGCCTGCCCCCCGAGCCGGCCCTCGGTGCCGACCTCGCGGGCCACCCGGGTGACCTCGTCCGCGAAGGCCGACAGCGTGTCGACCATCGTGTTGATGACCTCCGCCAGCGCCGCGACCTCGCCCGCGGCCTCCACGGTGATCCGCTGCGACAGGTCACCGCGCGCCACGGCGGTGGCGACCTGAGCGATGGAGCGGACCTGGCCGGTCAGGTTGGAGGCCATCACATTGACGTTGTCGGTGAGGTCCTTCCAGGTGCCCGACACCCCGCGCACCTGCGCCTGGCCGCCGAGGCGGCCCTCGGTGCCGACCTCGCGGGCGACGCGGGTGACCTCGTCGGCGAAGGCGGAGAGCTGGTCGACCATCGTGTTGATGGTGCTCTTGAGCTCGAGGATCTCGCCGCGCGCGTCGACGGTGATCTTCTGGGACAGGTCGCCCTTGGCGACGGCGGTCGCCACCAGCGCGATGTTGCGGACCTGGCCGGTGAGGTTGCCCGCCATGAAGTTCACGGAGTCGGTGAGGTCGCGCCAGGTGCCCTTGACGCCCTTGACGTCCGCCTGGCCGCCGAGGCGGCCTTCGGTGCCGACCTCGCGGGCGACGCGGGTGACCTCGTCGGCGAAGGCGGAGAGCTGGTCGACCATCGTGTTGATGGTGCTCTTGAGTTCCAGGATCTCGCCGCGCGCGTCGACGGTGATCTTCTGGGACAGGTCCCCCTCCGCCACCGCCGTGGTGACCTGGGCGATGGAGCGGACCTGGCTGGTGAGATTGCCCGCCATGTGGTTCACGGAGTCGGTCAGGTCCCGCCACACCCCGGCCACTCCGGGCACCTGCGCCTGCCCGCCGAGCCGGCCCTCGCTGCCGACCTCGCGGGCGACGCGGGTGACCTCGTCGGCGAACGCGGACAGCTGGTCGACCATCGTGTTGACGGTCTCCTTCAGCTGCAGGATCTCGCCCCGGGCGGGCACGTCGATCTTCTGTGAGAGGTCACCCTTGGCCACCGCCGTCGCCACCTGGGCGATGTCGCGGACCTGGGTGGTCAGATTGCCCGCCATGGCGTTGACCGAGTCGGTCAGATCGGCCCAGGTGCCCGACACGCCCGGCACCTCCGCCTGCCCGCCGAGCGTCCCCTCGGTACCGACTTCCCGGGCCACCCGGGTGACCTCGGACGTGAAGACCGACAGCTGGTCCACCATGCCGTTGAAGACCTTGGCGATATCACCCATGAGGCCGTCGGCGTCGTCCGGCAGCCGGGTACCGAAGTCCCCGTCCCGTACGGCCGTCAGACCGGCCAGGAGCCTTCTCAGCTCCTGATCGCCCGGCACCGCATCGACGACCCCACTGCTGTCGCTGGTCATGCGCACCCTCGTTCCGCTCCCCAGGAGTCCTCCCGACCGAGGACCCGGAACACCCCCCGGGCCGATGAGCCGGCCCGGCCCTCCTGCGTGCATTTCCGCGGTAACGGATCTGCGCGATGAGAAATACGACGCAGGTTAACCCAGGTTTCGAGTCCCCCACAAAGCACCGCCCGAACCGCCTGGAGGTATGCCTGAGCTAATCCGGGAGCGACGGGGTAATGGGGCGTCATCAGCCCCGGGTGAGAAGGAGACGATGATGACCGACGATGCCTATCTGATCCTGCTCGACGACGCGTCCGCGCCGCTCGGTGTGGCCCCCGTCGCCGTCGGTGATCTCGCGTGCATGGAGACTCCGGCGGTACGCGCATGGCTGGACGCTCACGGAAGCACACCGACCTCCCCGCACCTGCGCCTGCTGCCGCCGGAGGAGACGGCGGCGATCCCCGAGGAGGCGGAACGGCTGCCCGTACCGCTGAGTGATGAGGAGCTGAGCCAGGTTCGCCACCGGATGGTGCCGGAGCCGCTCGCTCGGCTCGAGGAGGAGCTCCTTGCCTACCGGGACTCCGCGGAGGGCCGGGACGGCCTGATCGGACGCGCCCTGGCCGCCGGTGTGCCACCGCACCGCATCGTCGAACTGACCGGGGTGGCTCCCGCGACGGTCGCGGCCGCGGCGAACGGCTGACCATGTCGGCCGGCCGTTTCCAGCCGGACGGCACACGCGATGCCGGGGAAGAGCACCCTGAGAAGCTGTTGTTTTCCGGACGTGATCGCCGCGTTTCCGCTGGTCGGGCATAGGGTCGGTGATTCGGTGGGAGTCGTGGCCTGTCGGGTCGTCGCTTGCCGGGAGGTCGCGGATGCCGTCGGTCGTTGGACTGCTGGAACAGCACGAGCTCGCCGCTCGCCGTCGGGTCGACGGGCTGCGGGAGGAGGCCGACCGGATCCAGGCCGAGTCGGCCGTGGCCGAGCTGGAATGGCAGGAGTGGGCGATCGCCCGCAGGCGGGTCGATATGGTGCTGGCTCCGGACCGCGGCGACACCGCCGGGACGGAGGTCATCCCGGATCCGCGGGATGCGGATGCTCCGTCAAGGGCCGCTGACCTGCCAGGAGAGGGCTGCGGCGTCAGGGCCTCCTGCTGCTCGGTGATTCGATACCAACGAGCTGTTCAGGAGGCCCCACCCGTATGCGCCAAGCATCCCGCGACCACCCAATCGGGACTCCCGCCCGACGGGCCTCTCTCAAGATCGAAAAACAACAGCTACCAAGAGCCTCGGCCTCGGCGGCATCCATGCACCGCTTCGCCGCGTCCTGTCGGCCCGGGACATGTGAGCGTCAGACAGTCCCCTGGTGACGAGGGTCTTCAGTTACTGCGCCGCTCCTCCGGGGTTCTCTTCTCGGGGGTGGGAATCGCGACGGAAGCTGCGTGTTGTGTGGTGCGCCCGTGTGCGCGGATGATCTCGGCGTAGCGGTGGCCGCTGTCCTTGATGGTGCGTGTCTGGGTCTCGTAGTCGACGTGGACGATGCCGAACCGCTGGGAGTAGCCGTAGGCCCATTCGAAGTTGTCCAGCAGGGACCAGGCGAAGTAGCCGTCGAGCGGGACGCCGCGGCGGGCAGCCCGCGCGCAGGCTGCCAGGTGGGACTCCAGGAAGGCGATGCGCTCGACGTCGTGCACGCTACCGTCGGGCGCTACACGGTCGGGGAAAGCGGAGCCGTTCTCGGTGACGAGGACCGATCGCGGCGCGTAGTCCTCGGTGACCCGGACGAGCAGGTGTTCCAGCCGGTCCGGGTGGACCTCCCAGTCCATCCCGGTACGCGGTGTGCCCGGCGGTGTGACGGGACGGGCGAACGGTGCGGGCCCCTGCGGATCATCGACGGTGACTGACCGCTTGTAGTAGTTGACGCCGAGCCAGTCCAGCGGCGCCGCGATCTTCTGCAGATCCCCGGCCTCGATGGGTGGTTCGGTCCCGTACACCTCGACCATGTCGGCCGGGTAACCGCGGCCGTGGATGGGATCGAGCCACCAGCGGTTGTTGTGCCCGTCGTCGCGGCGGGCGGCGGCGATGTCCTCGGGCCGGTCGCTCGCGGGCTCGGACTGCGTGAGGATGTTGACGATGCCGACCCGCGCTTGTGAGGCGGTGGACCGGAGGGCCTCGACGCCGAGCCCGTGGGCGAGCAGCAGGTGGTGTGAGGCGCGCACGGCGGCGGTCAGGTCGGTGCGGCCCGGCGCCATGACCCCCTGGAGGTGGCCGAGCCATGCGGAGCAGTACGGCTCGTTCAGCGTCGCCCAGTTGGTGACCCGGTCACCGAGCCGGTCGGCCACGACGGTGGCATATTCGGCGAATCGCAGGGCGGTGTCGCGGGCGGGCCAGCCGCCGCGGTCCTCGAGGGCCTGCGGCAGGTCCCAGTGGTAGAGGGTGGCATGAGGAGCAAGGCCCGCTTCCAGCAGTGCGTCGACCAGTTGGTCGTAGAAGGCCAGCGCTGCCGGGTTCACGCGGCTGTCCCCGTCCGGCATGACGCGGGGCCAGGCGATGGAGAATCGGTAGGCGTTGAGGCCGAGGGCCTTCATCAACGCCACGTCGTCGGGCCACCGGCGGTAGTGGTCGCAGGCGATGTCGCCGGTGTCCCCGCCGGCGATGGTGCCGGGCTGCTTGCAGAAGGTGTCCCAGATGGATGGTGCTCGGCCGTCCTCGGCGACCGCGCCTTCGATCTGGTAGGCGGAGGTGGCCGCTCCCCAGGCAAAGCCGGAGTGGAATGCGGTCAGGTCGTCAAGGGGCACAGCTTTCCTCGCTTCGTGGTCGGGAGGTGTTCGGGGTACGGATGGGACCGTGGATGGACCGGGGCGCTGCTCGGGCCCGGAGGGGAGCGCCCCGGGGATGAGGCCGGTCGCGGCTCTTGACGTCCGCGACCGGCCTGCGGGTGTGTCAGGCGGGGGGTGGCCTCTCAGCTCGTCTGCCACTTCTGGTTGTTGCCGCCCCAGCAGGACCAGAGCTGGACCTTGGAGTCCCCGTTCCTGTCCAGGCAGAAATCGAGGTTCACTATCGGACGGATAGTGCCGTCGGAGTAGAACCTCCACTTCTGGTTGTCTTGGCCGTTGCAGTTATAGGTGCCGACCACGGTGCCGTTCTTGATGGTTCCCCAGGCGTCCAGGCACTTCTTGTTCGTACCGCTGTAGACGGTGAGCTGCCCGGAGGGCGTCCGGGTCCACTGCTGATTGTCGCCGCCCCAGCACTGGGCGTAGACCTGGACTTGGACGTTGCTTTGGCCGAGGGGGTGGTCGAGGCAGCCGTTGCTGCCGACGTTGCGCAGCATGCTCGTGTGCGAGCCGGGGTCGCGGCCCCAGGCGTACTTCAGGCGGTCGATGCCGCTGATGTTGCGAACGCCCAGCGCCAGGTTGGTGCCGCTGCCCTTGAGGTCGAACAGGGAGTACCAGTCGTAGTCCTTGTGGTTGACGCGTTTGCCGCCGAGGGCCGGCCAGTAGACCGCGCCCATGCCGAGAGAGCGCACGCTGTCGGTGTCGGCGCGCAGGTACTGGACGAAGTTGTCGGTGCTGGCGGCGTCGTTGTAGTCCTTGCCAGCCTCATGGACCACCGAGTCCATCGTGCCCTTGTCCATCGGCGCGCCGAACTCGTCCAGGATGGTGCGCGTGCCGCAGGTGCCGACCTTGGACTTGAAGTCGCTGACCCACCCGTCGTAGGTCTTCGGCCCCGAATAGAAGGTGTAGTGGTGGAGCGAGAGGTAGGTTCCGTCGAGGCGGGAGTCGGCGCACACGCTCGTGACCCATTGGTTGTCGCCGTGGCCGCTCACGATGATCCGGTTCTTGGGGATCGTTGGGTTGCTGGCGATCCAGTTAGCGGCGACGTTGGCCCATTCGGTGGCGGTGTACCCCTTGGGCTCGTTGTAGGGCTCGAAGTAGACCAGGCCATTGGACCCGTACTTGTCGGTCACGGCCTTCCACATCGACGTGAACGCGGCCGCGTCGACGATGTGGCCGTTACTGCCGACCCCGTCGCCGTCCCAGTAACTCAGGATGACCTTGAAGCCCTTGGCGGTCGCGGCGTCGATGGCGCCGGTGTACTTGTCGCCCCACGTCGTGCCGGGGACGGAGTATCTGTTGATCGGCAGCCGGACGGTGTTGGCGCCGAGCGTGCTCTGGAACCCGCCGAGGATGGCGTTGGCCTTGGCCTTGACGGTGTCGTAGTCGTCGGTTTCGGCCAGCCCCTCGAGGTAGAGGGGGCCGTTGACGAAGTTGTCATGGATGCGGGCCCAGTTCACGCCCTGGAACTTGCTGGCGTCCGTCGGGTTGGTTTCCGCAGCCGCCGGCGACCCCGTGGACAGCACGGTGATCGGCGCGGCGATCAGCGCGGCCGCCAGGCAGGCCAGCGCGCGGCGGAGGAAGCGGGTACGGGCGGGGGGGAGTACGGCTGAGTGAGGACTGGGTCGGGTGTGTTGGGAGTTGGGCATGTCGTGTTCCTTTTCTGCATGCGGCTCTGTGCAGGCGGTCGTTGCCGCCTTGGGCGCCACGAAGCGATCTGCCGCGGTGGGCGGTTGTGATGCGGTGGTGGCGCCCGGGTGTGTTCCGGAGAGGGCACGGCGCGAGGTGGTGATGGGCGCCGGGCAGCCGGGGCACGTGGGGTCGGCTGAGTTGACGTGCTCGCTTGGGCTGGCGGGCACGGCCTTTGTTGTGGAGAAGGGGCCACTGCGGGTGGGGCCCGCTGCGGCGTTGTCACCGCCCGCTGCGTGTCCTTGCTCGGGGCGGCGGGCACGGGATGCTGTTGGCGGCTGCGCGGCCGACCGCGGTGATCGCGACCACCGGTGCCCGAATCCGCGCGGGCGGTGGCCTGGGCAGGATGCTGGGCGAGCGTCCGTGCATCCGGGTTGCTCCTTCGGGTAAGGGCGGCTCCGAGCATGGGGGGAGGGAGGCCGCGTGTGGCTCGGTGAGCCCGGGGTGGGACCCCGCCGGCCTGTCAGGTGGCCGGCGGGGCGATGGTGGGGGCGGGTCGCTGAGGTCGTCGTCAGCGGCGGCCGTTGGCGGCCGGTCGTGCGACCTCGTGCCCTCAGGGTGGAGGTGCGACAAAGTGCCGTTGGACGGTCCTGCTGTCCCGCCAACAGGCGGGCGGGACACGGGCCGGGGGCGTGTTACTTGACGGTGAAGCCTTGTTCCTGGCCGTACTTGCGGGAGGCGTCCTGCCAGGACTTCAGGCCCTCCTGCAGGGTGGTGCCGCTGACGTAGGCCTTGCCGACGTTGTCGTTGAAGATGCTGTTGGCGTAGACCTGGAAAGGCAGGTAGGACCATCCGACGAGGACGTCGTCGGCCGACTTGGCGAGCACCTCGTTGATCCTCTGGCCGCCGAAGTACGGGTCCTTCTTGTTCAGGAACTTCACGGAGTTCAGCTGCTTGGTGGTGGAGGGGAACGTCCCGGCGTCGATACGGGTCTGCGCGCCCTCGTCGACGGTGGCGTACTTGAGGAAGGCGTAGGCGAGCTTCTTCTTGGTGCTGGCCTCCATGACGGCCAGCGAGCTGCCGCCGTTCTCGGCGGTGACGGCCTCCCCGCTGTTCCACTGCGGCATGGGCGCCACACGCCACTTCCCGGCGCCGGCCTTGACGCCCGATGCGAGAGGGGCGGGCATCCACGCGCCGGTGACGAGGGAGGCGATCGTGCCGTCGCCGAGGCCCTTGTACCACGCATCGCTCCAGGCGGGGACCGGCGCGAGCAGCTTGTCGCTGATGAGCTGCTGCCAGGCGGTGGTGAACTTCTTGGTCCCGGCGTCGTCGAAGTTCACACCGACGTCGGTGCCGTCGACGGTGTACGGCTTGCCGCCGGCCTGCCAGATCATGCTGGTGGTGAAGCCGGCGTCGCCGGTGTCGGCGGTGAGATACGCCTTGGGGTCCGCCTTGTGCAGCTTCTTGGCCGCGGCGATGTACTCCTCCCAGGTGGCCGGCACCTTGATCTTGTGCTTGTCGAAGACCTCCTTGTTGTAGAACAGGGCCATCGGGCCGGAGTCCATCGGCAGGGCGTAGATACCCTCGGTGCCGGCGTGGACGGCGCTCCACGGGCCAGGAGTGAAGGTGCCCTTGAGCTTGTCCGCACCCAGGGCGCTGAGGTCGGTGACGGACTTGGCGAGCGAGAACTGCGGCAGGGCGTAGTACTCGATCATGGCGACGTCGGGGACACCCGATCCGGCCTTGACCGCGTTCTGCAGCGCGGTGTACTGCTCGTTGTTGGTACCGGCATTGACCAGGTTGACCTTGACCTTGGGGTACTTGGCCTCGAAATCGCTGACGACCTTCTTCAGCGTCGGGTCCCAGGCCCAGACCGTGATCTCGCCCCCGGCGTTCAGGGCGGCCTGGATGTCGGCGTTGGACGCAGGCTTGCCGCTGCCCGAGTCCTCGGTGCCGGAGGAGCTGCAGGCAGTGGCGGTGAGTGCCACCGACAGGGCCGCGGCGCCCAGCAGCAGGGCGTGACGACGGGTTCTCGTCATGGGGTGTTCCCTTTCGTGCGGTGTATCTGGGAGGGGTTGCAGTCGGCGGGCGCAGATCAGCCCTTGACGCTCCCGGCGGACAGGCCGGACTGCCAGTACCGCTGGAGCAGCAGGAACGCCACGATCAGCGGGACGATGGTGAGCAGTGATCCAGTGATCACGAGATTGAAGACCGCTTCGCCACCCACGGTGGAAGCCTGGGCGTTCCAGCTGTTCAGGCCGAGGGTCAGCGGGTACCAGTCGGGATCCTTCAGCATGATCAGCGGCAGGAAGTAGTTGTTCCAGGTCGCGACCACGTTGAAGAGAAGAACGGTGACGATTCCCGGCGCCAGCATCGGCAGGCTGATCCGGAAGAACGTGCGGAACTCGCCGGCGCCATCGACGCGCGCTGACTCCAGGATCTCTTTCGGGACGGCGTCGGTGGCGAAGGTCCACATCAGGTAGAGGCCGAACGGCGAGACCAGCGACGGGATGATGATCGCCCACGGGGTGTTGGTCAGCCCCATCTCGGAGAACATCAGGAAGGTGGGAACCGCCAGTGCGGTACCGGGCACCGCGACCGCTCCGATGACAGTCGCGAACACGGCCTTCTTGCCGGGGAAGTCGAACTTGGCCAGCCCGTATCCGGCGAGCGTCGCGAGGAACGTAGCGCCGCCCGCCCCGACCACCACATACAGCACGGTGTTGAGCAGCCAGCGGGTGAAGATCCCGTCGTTGTAGCTGAAGGTGTCGGCGATATTGCCGAACAGGGCGAAGTCGCCATCCAGCCACAGGCCGAAGGAGTCGAACAGCCCCTTCTGCGTCTTGGTCGCGTTGATCGCCAGCCACGCCAGCGGCAGCAACGTGTACACCAGCATGATCACCGTCAGGGCGGTCAGCGTGGCGCTGCGCCTCTTCCGGCGGGAGGCGCGCCGGGCGGGGCGGACCACCAGCGGGCCCGAAGAGGCACCCGCGTGCCGTGCCGTGCGCGGCTTGTGCCCGACGCGGGGAGTCGTGGTCGCCATGATCAGGATTCCTTCCGCAGGCCGCGCAGCTGGACGGCGTAGGCGATGATCATCGTGATCACGCCCATGACGATGGCGACCGTGGCCGAGTAGTTGAACTTCTGTCCGGCAAACGACAGCGAGTAGGCGTAGAGGTTTGGCGTGAAGTAGGACGTGATCGCATTCGGCGCCAGGCTCTTGAGGACGCTCGGCTCGTTGAACAGCTGGAAACTGCCGATGATCGAGAAGATCGTCGCGATCGACAGAGCCCCGCGCAGCGCCGGGAGCTTGATCGCCCAGATGATCCGCAGCTGCCCGGCCCCGTCCATCTCCGCGGCCTCGTACAGCGCCGGATCGACCACCCTCAGCGCCGAGTAGAGGATCAGCATGTTGTAGCCCACGAACTGCCAGGTCACGATGTTGCCGATCGACGCGAGGACCAGATCGGGCGACAGCGGGTCGGGAAGCGAGATCCCGAACGCCTCATTGATGTTGCCGACCAGGCCGAACCGGGTTCCGTACATGAAGCCCCACATCAGCGTTGCGACGACGGCCGGCACCGCGTAAGGCAGGAACACCGAGATCCGGAAGAAGCCCGCCCCGTACAGGCGGCCGCTGTCGATCGCCAGGGCCAGCAGAAGCGCGAGGAGCAACATGATCGGGACCTGCACGGCCAGGAAGACCGCCACCCGCCCGAAGGCGGACCAGAACTGCGCGTCCCCCAGCACCTCGGTGTAGTTGTCGGCACCGACGAAGGCCGTTCCGCCGATCAGCCGGGTACGGAACAGGCTCAGGTAGATCGAGTAGCCGATCGGCGCGAGGAAGACCAGCGCAAACACCGCCACGAACGGCCCGACGAACCGCCAGCCGACCCATGACCGCCGTCTCGAGGCCGATGGCCTCCTGGCACCTGGAACCCCTGCCTGTGGTGCTGCGACCACCGCTTCACTCCTTGCTGCGCGAACGCTGACCACACTGCGTGGTCACGTGAACATCGAGTCCGGCTCAGCGCACCGATCCGAACCTTGTTCACGTGACCATTCAGCCCGCAGACGGTTGGTCACGTGAACATGATGCGGTAGCGTGGCACCCGTCACAGTGAGAGGTCAAGGTTTCTCGCACGTTAAAACTTCCGCCCGAGCCATCAGCGGACGGCGACGAGTGGACAGACAGGAGCGAAGGCTCGATGGACCTGAGTGAGCCGGGACAGCAGGATCCTGGTCCTGCGGTGGGCGCACAGCAAGTCGGTTCGGCCGCACCGGGCGGGCGCCACAGGCAGCACGTCACGAGGGCCGACGTCGCCGCGCTTGCCGGCGTTTCACGTCAGACCGTGTCCAGGGTGGCCAACGGCCATCCCAGCGTGATCGGTTCGACCCGGGAGCGGGTGCAGGCCGCGATGCGGGAACTGGGCTACCGGCCCAACAGTGCCGCGCGCGCCCTCAGGTACGGGCAGTTCAAGACCATCGGCGTGATCCTCCACAGCCTCTCCGCCACCGGCCACAGCGACACCGTGCAAGCGATCGCGGCCCAGGCCGCGGCCGAGGGATACGCGATCACGGTGATCCCCGTCGATATTCCGACCCAGGACAGTGTGCTGGGCGCCTTCACCCGGATGGGTGAACTGGCCGTCGACGCAGTCATCGTCTTCATCGAGGTCCACCTGCTTGACGCGGGAACCGTGAAGCTGCCGCCCGGCGTGCGCGTGGTCGTCGTGGACTCCGACGCCGGAGACCGCTATCGCGTGGTCGATACCGACCAGGCCGGCGGCACCCGAGAGGCCATCAGCCACCTGCTGGAACTCGGACATGAGACCGTCTGGCACGTGACCGGTCCGGAGACGTCGTACGCAAGCCAGCGCCGAGCCCAGACATGGCAGACCGTGCTCGAGGAAGCCGGACGGCCTGTGCCACCGCCCCTGCACGGCGACTGGACCGCCGAATCGGGTTACGCGGCCGGCCTCGAACTCGCACAAGAGCCGGACTGCACCGCGGTGTTTGCCTCCAACGACCAGATGGCACTCGGTCTCCTGCACGCCTTCCAAGAACGAGGCAAGGCTGTCCCCGGCGACATCAGCGTGGTCGGCTTCGACGACCTCCCCGATGCCGCCCACTTCGCCCCGCCCCTGACCACCGTCCACCAGGACTTCGCCGAGGTGGGCCGGAAAAGTGCCCAGGAGGTCTTGCGACAGATCCACGAACACGACGTCCCCCGATCCGGCACGGACATCGTTCCCACCCGCCTGGTGGTCAGAAGCAGCACGGCGCCGCCGCCCCTGAAGCGGTAAGGGTGGGTGGCTGTTGGCTTGCCGAACTCGAGGACGGCGTTTCAGCTGGTCAAGCTTGGGGTCGGTGATTCCGTGGGAGCTGTGGCCTGTTGTGTTGTCGCTCGCCGGGAGGCCTCGAATGCCGTCGGGGTCGGGCTACTGGAAGAGTACGAGTTCGCCGCTCGCCGTCGAGTCGACGGCTGCGTGAGGAGGCTGCCGTATCCAGGCCGAGCTGGCCGCGGCCGAGCTGGAATGGCAGGAGTGGGCGATCGCCCGCAGGCGGGTCAGCACGGTGCTGGCTCCGGACGGCGGGCCACTGAAGCGGTGCGGTACGCGGGTGGGGCGGTCGCCCACGTCCTGCGGGAGGAACTCGATGCGGGCCCGGTCACCGGCCTGCGCGCCTTCCTCGCCCTGTGGCGCGGCATCGTCGTCGACAGCGACTTCCGCGCCGGCTGCCCCGTACTGGCCGTCGCCGTCGAGGAACCGCCGACCGACGAGGCCCCGCCCCTCCTCGCCGCCGCCGAGGCATTCGAGGAGTGGGAACGACTGCTCGCCGACTCGCTCCGCGAGCACGGGGTCGCCCCGGAGCAGGCGCCGGGGCTGGCGGCCCTGGTCGTGGCCGCCGTCGAGGGCGCGACCGCCATGTGCCGCGCCAAGCGCAGCGCGGAACCTCTCGACCAGGTCGCGCAGCAGCTCGAAGGGCTGATCGCCGGGGCACTCGGCCCTTCCCGCTGACGGCCGGGCCGGACTCAGGCGCCTTCATCGATGAAAGCAGGATCCAACCCCCCCGCCTCCCACGAGAAGTCAAGGCGCTCACTGACGACCGGCTGTCCGACTGGCGGGACAGGGGGATCTCAGCGCGGCCCAGGCCGGGGGAGGGCCTGCGCGCACCAGATCGTCTTGCCGTCGGTGGTGTGCCGGGTGCCCCACCCTTGGGTGAGCTGGGCGACCAACAGCAGGCCCCGGCCGCCCTCGTCGAAGGCACGGGCCCGGCGCAGGTGCGGAGCGGTGTTGCTGGCGTCGGAGACCTCGCAGATCAAGGAGGTGTCGCGAATCAGCCGCAGCCTGATCGGCGGCTCGCCGTATCTGATGGCGTTGGTGACCAGCTCGCTGACGACCAGTTCGGTGATGAAGGCCGCCTCCGCCAGACCCCAGGCGTCCACTTGGTCGACGGCGAACTTCCTGGCGTTCGGCACCTGTGCGGTGTCGGGCTCGACGTCCCAGTCGGCGACGTGGTGGCGAGCCAGCGCGTGAGTGCGAGCGAGCAGCAGAGCGGCGTCGTCGGTGCGGCGATCGGGGAGCATGGCGTCCATCACCGCGTCGCACAGGGATTCCAGCGAGCCGGCCGAGTGGCTCAGGACCCGCCGCAGTTCGGCGAACCCCTCATCGACGTCGCGTTCGCGGCTTCCCAGCAGTCCGTCGGTGCAGAGGGCGAGCAGGCTGCCCTCGGGCAGCTCGAGCTCGGTGGCCTCGAAAGGCAGCCCACCGATGCCGAGCGGTGGCCCGGGATGGGCGGCCACCGGGGTCGTGGTGCCGTCCGGGGAGACGATCAGCGGCAGGGGGTGGCCCGCGCTCGCCAACGTGAGGTGCCGGGAGACCGGGTCGTAGACGGTGTACAGGCAGGTCGCCCCGGCCTCGCCGACAGGCTGGAGACGGCCGGCCGGCTGGAGGTCGTCGGCGAGGTGGAGGACCAGGTCGTCCAGATGGGTCAGCAGCTCGTCCGGCGGCAGATCCACGTCGGCGAGAGTACGGACCGCCGTGCGCAGCCGGCCCATGCTCGCCGAGGCGTGCAGGCCATGGCCGACGACATCTCCGACGACCAGAGCGACCCGGGCGCCGGACAGGGGGATGACGTCGAACCAGTCACCGCCCACTTCCGTGCCGGTCCCGCCGGGCAGGTAGCGGGATGCCGCCTCGACCGCCTCCTGGTTCGGCAGCCCTTGCGGCAGCAGGCTGCGTTGCAGGGTCAGCGCGGTCGTCCGCTCGCGCGAGAACCGGCGGGCGTTGTCGATGGCGACGGCTGCCTTGGCGGTCAGCTCCTCGGCGAGGATCAGGTCGTCGGCGGTGAAGGCCTCGGGCCGGTCGCGGCGGGAGAAGGCGACGACCCCGAGCAGCGCGCCGCGTGCCCGGAGCGGCACGGTGATCCGGCCGGTCAACCCCTCCGCGGCGATGGACTCGTCGATCAACGGGTTGCCCGGCGGCCAGTGGGCCGGGTCGGCGGCGAGCCCGGGCCCGAAGGCCCATTCACCGCCCTGGCCGGGTTCTGCCGCGAGCTGGACCGTGGACCTGCCGGTGGCCATGCAGCGGGCGGCGACGGAACCGGGAGCGTGGCTGACCGGCGCCGTGGTTCCGGGCGGCCGGTCGGTGTCCTCTCTCGCGCTGTGCTGGGCGGCGCGGCTGAGCGTGATGGTGTCGCCGGAGGTGAACGCGGACGCCGGGGGCGGTTCCTCTCCGCGCAGCACCTCGTCGAAGAGATCGACGGTGACCAGGTCGGCGAACCCGGGCACCGGGGTCCTGGCCAGCTCCTGAGCGGTGCCGATCACGTCGAGTGTCCGGCCGATGCCGCCGCTGGCCTCGTTGAGGATGAGCAGGCGCTGCCGGGCCCAGTACTCGGCGCTCATGTCGAATCCCCAGTTGGCGACCGCCCGGACCCTGCCCTCGCCGTCCCGGACGGGCCATATGCTGGTGGCCCAGGCGTTGGCGTAGTCGCTGCCGCGAGCGCGGAAGACGGTGATGAGACGCGCGGGCTCGCCCGTCCTCGCCACTTCGGCGAGCTTGTCGGTGTAGGGCTTGTCGTCCCGTTCGGGAAAGAGCGTGCGGTCGAACTCGGGAAGCACCTCGCGGTACTTCCTGCCGAGCACTTGCTCCTCGGTGTGCGCTATCACCCGGCCGGAGGAGGCGTTGATCCACGAGAATCGCAGCTCAGGGTCGTAGACGCCCAGGGCGAAGGGGCACTGCTCGAAGGCCCGGTCGGCGATCACCGGGCGGCGTCCCCAGCGCTGGACGGTCATCACGTGGCCCGTGGCCCGGCCGTCGGGGCCGGACAGCGGCTGAGCCGCCACCACGGCGTCCACCGTGGAACCGTCACGGTGACGCAGGGGGACGAACCCGGTGGGGTCGGGGCCGGTGCCGTAGCCCTCGGGGAAGCCGGGGGGCGGGGGATCGGCCAGCAGGTCGGCCACGGGGCGGCCGATGACGTCCTCCGCGGTCCAGCCCAGGAGCAGCCGGCCTCCCTCGCTCCAGCCACTCACCTTGCCGTCCTGGCCCACCACGACAACGGCAATGGACGCGTCCTGCTTGCCGGCCATCTCCACGCGCCACGCCTCCGTCCGGACAGCCGTACCCGTGAGGCTGGTTTCCAGCGGCTGCTTCCAGCCTAGATCCGCCTGCACCGCATGGCGCTCCGGCCCGTGCGTGCACGGGCCGGTAAACCGATCGTAGTCATCCCAGCCGCATCATTCGTGGCACGAATCGAAACATTCGGACCTGCGGAGCCGACCGAGACCGCCGGACGGGGAGTCCGGATCCCGCAGGTCCGCGGTGGCGCTTCCGGCCGTCCGCGGTGGTGCCGCGAATTTCCCTGAGGCGACGGTGTTGACATGTTCGGGCGCCTCCCTAGTATCCGAGACGCCTGGCTTTCCGAATGGTGTTCGAAACTGCGAGCGCATACCGCACCGTGTACCTGACATGCACCTGACATCCGCCGAGGCGTCACGTCACCCGCCCACGGCACCCCTTCGGCAAAGGAGCCCCCGATTGCCCCGACGATCAGCCAGACGACTGCTCCGCCTCCTCGCCGCCGCCGCGCTGACGGTCACCGCGTCCGTGACGGCCTCCTCGCACTCCACCGCCTCGGCCGCGCCGGGCAGCCCGGCGCTCACCCCGCCGCTCGGCTGGAACAGCTGGAACAGCTTCGGGTGCCAGATCACCGAGGCCCAGGTGCGCCAGGCCGCCGACGCGATGGTGTCCTCGGGCATGCGCGACGCCGGCTACCGGTACGTGGTGGTCGACGACTGCTGGTTCGACCCGCAGCGCGACGCGGCAGGGAACCTGCGCGCCAACCCGACCAAGTTCCCCAGCGGGATGAAGGCGCTCGGGGACTACATCCACAGCAAGGGCCTGAAGTTCGGGATCTACCAGGTGCCGGGCGAACGCACCTGCGCGCAGACCACCGGCGCCTACCCGGGGGCGACGGGCAGCAGGGGGCACGAGGCCCAGGACGCCGCGACGTTCGCCTCGTGGGGCGTCGACTACCTCAAGTACGACTGGTGCTCCTCCAGCGGCACCCGCGACGAGCAGGTCGCGCGGTTCACCCTGATGCGCGACGCGCTGCGCGCCACCGGACGGCCGATCGTCTACAGCATCAACCCCAACAGTTTCCACGCCATCACCGGCGACACGTACAACTGGGGCGAGGTCGCCGACCTGTGGCGGACGACCGAGGACCTGCTCGACATCTGGCAGAACGGCAACACCAACAGCTATCCGATGGGCGTCGGCAACGTCCTGGACGTCACCGCGCCGCTGGCGGCGCAGTCGGGCCCGGGGCACTGGAACGACCCGGACATGCTGGTCGTCGGCCGTCCCGGCCTGTCCCTGACCGAGTCCCGCTCCCACTTCGCCCTGTGGGCGCTGCTGAGTGCCCCGCTCATGGCCGGCAACGACATCCGCACCATGTCAGCCGACGTGAGTGCGATCCTGCGCAACCCGCGTCTGCTGGCGGTGAACCAGGACCCGCTGGGCGCGGGCGGGCGCAGGGTGCGCGATGACGGCGGCACCGAGGTGTTCGCCAAGCCCCTGTCGGACGGCTCGGTCGCGGTGGGCCTGTTCAACCGGGGAGGGAGCACCGCGACGATCACCACCACAGCCGCGCAAGTCGGCCTGTCCGGCGGGTCGTTCACCCTGACGGACCTGTGGACCGGAGGTACGTCCAGCACGTCCGGGCAGATCTCGGCGAGCGTCCCCGCGCACGGCGTGGCCGTGTTCCGGGTGCACGGTGGCAGCCCACTGACCGCCACCACCTCGCGGTTCCGCGGCAACGCGTCCGCACGCTGTCTGGACGTGGACAACTCCTCCACCGCGGCCGGGGCCACGGTCCTGATCTGGGACTGCCACACGGCCGCCAACCAGCTGTGGACCACGTGGACCGGGGGCGAGATCCGCGTCTTCGGCGACAAGTGCCTGGACGCCTACAACCAGGGCACCACCCCGGGCACCCGGGTCATCACCTGGCCCTGCAACGGCCAGAACAACCAGAAGTGGACCGTCGGCGCCGACGGGTCGATCCGCAACGTCCACGCCGGGCTGTGCCTCGACACCGACCGGGCGGGCACCGCCAACGGCACCCCGCTGGTCCTGTCGACCTGTAGCGGACAGGCCGGCCAGAGGTGGACCCGCGTGTGACACCCCGCCCGGACCCCGGCGCGTGAACATCGGCTTCCAGGCCTGCCACGCCGGCAGCGCCGCCCCACCGAGTTCCTGCACGCTCAACGGCACCGCGTGTGCCGTCACGGGGAGCGCACCCGAGTGACAGGTGTGCCTGTCGCCGTCCGCGGCGGCTTCTTCGCCGCGGACGGCTGTCGGTGACGCCGGCGGCACCCGGCAGTCCGGCGCCCGTTCATGTCACGTCTTTGTGCACGCGGAACCGTTGAGGCTGAACCCGCCCGGCGCGGTGAAGGCGCCGCTGTAGGTGCCCTGGAAGCCGAACGTCAGGCTGCCGCCGGGCGCGATGCTGGCGTTGTGCGCCAGGCCGCCGGCCGTGACGGACCCCGAGGACGGGGAGACGGAGGCGTTCCAGGCGCTGGTGATGTGCTGACCGGAGGGCAGGGTGAAGGCGAGGCGCCAGCCGTCGACGGGGGCCGAACCGGTGTTGGCGACGGTGACGTTCGCGGTGAAGCCCCCCTGCCACACGTTGGTGGCGTACGACACCTCGCACGTCGTGGCACCGCCCGGACCGCCCGGTCCACCCGGCCCACCACCCGTGTTGACGGTCGACGAGAACGAGTGCACGGCCAGCCCCGTGCCGTTCCGCCAGGGTTCGAAGCCTGCCTGAATGCTGGTCAGGTACCAGCTGTTCTGTGCCAGTCCGCGGGCCACGGCCTGCCGGACGAAGTCCATCACGTCGAAGCTCCAGCTGCCGATCGCCGACGGGGCGACGAAGGACAGCACGTCGTTGGAGCCGTTGCTGCCCGACCACACCTGCCAGGTGCGTCCGCCGACGGTGGCCGTACCGACCTGGGAGCCGATGGGCTGGATCGGCCCCACCTTGTTGAACCAGATCATGATCTCGGTCCGGTTCACGCCGTCCGTGCGGGGCGTCGGGTCCAGCCAGATGTCGTACGAGGCGTTGTACACGGCGTCATCGACGTAGCCGTACGAGATGCTGCTCGGCGCGCTGGAGATGCGAGCGAGCTGTGCGGGGAGGTTGGTCCCCGGAGAGCAGTTGGTGTAGTGGCAGCCGTTGAAGAGGGACGGGTACGACTTCGGCGCGCCGGTGGTGGGCACGGAGCCGTCGGCCCGGGTGAGCCGGAAGCCGGTGTCGGTGGCGGTGACGCACTGGGGCTCGTTGGTGCCCCAGCGGTTGTTCTGGACGACGTATCGCCCCTGGACGACGGTCGAGCCGAACTGTTCGCAGACCGTGGTGTCGGCCTGGGCCGGCGGCGCCGCGGCGAAGAGCGCCGCGACAGTGGCGAGCACGGTGACGAGCGCGCCCCACGCGCAGAGTGCGGTACGGGGAAGATGCTGTAAAGGTCGCATGTGGGACCTCTCTCGGAGGTACGGCGAGGGGGGTGTCGTGGGGCGCCCCCGTCTCCCCACTCTGGGAGCGCTCCCACAGGTTGTCTACCGCGGACTGTAAGGGCGCCCGCATGTCCCTGACAAGCCTCTGGGTGGCCGTGGCGGTTGAGCGAGGTGGGCTGCGGCGGGATGCTGAAGGCAGCGCCCGCCATGGGTGCCGCAGGCCGTGCAGGGCGCGGCGGGAACGAAGTCGGGAAGCCTCCATGGACAACCAACCCGACACGACCACAGGAGCAGGGGGCGCGGCAGCGCCCGAGGACTTCGCCGTCGTCATCGACGCACGCGGTGCGGTGATGGTGTGGAGCGCGGGGGCCGGGCGGCTGCTCGGATACCAGCCCGAGGAGGTGGTGGGCCTGCCGGCCGTCCGCCTGCTCTCCGCGCGGCTGCCCCTCGCGATGCGGCGCCACCTGGCCGCCGGTGAACCGTGGACGAGTGATGTGGGGCTGCGGAAGCGGGACGGAGACCGCGTCAAGGTGCAGCTCCGGGGCACGCCGCTGGCGGACGCTGACGGCAGGACCGCTTGGGTCGTCACCCCGGCGGCCGTGACGTATCCCGCCGGGCCGACGGACACGGAGACCACGGAGCTGTGGGACCTCACGCTCGCGCAGCTCCCGCTTCCGGTGGCCGTCTACGACCGTGAGGCGCGGTTCGTGACCTGCAACCAGGTGATGAGCCGTGCCATGGGGCTCACACAGGAGGAGATGAGAGGCAAGACCCTGTGGGAGATCTACCCCGAGCCGCCCCTGGACGAGATCGACCGCCTTCAGCGGCAGGTGGTGCGCACCGGGGAGATGATCGTTCGCGAGGAACAGCCCTTCCGGGCCTCCGGTGAGATCCGCGATCACGCGTGGTCGGTCTTCCTCTCCCCGCTGAAGAACCGGGCAGGGGAGGTGCTGGGAATGTCGGCGCTGGTGATCGACATCACCGAGCAGTACTGGGCCCGGCGCCGCCTGGCGGTGCTCAACGACGCCAGTACGCGTATCGGCAGCACCCTGGACGTGACCCGAACGGCCGAGGAACTGGCCGAGGTGGCGGTGGACGGGTTCGCCGACTTCGTCACCGTCGACCTGCTGGAGTCGGTCGTCCAGGGACATGAGCCGCAACCGATACCACCCGGCACGCAGGTCGTCTTCCGCCGCACCGCGCAACGGTCGGTGTTGCGGGGGTGCCCGGAATCCGTGGTCCCGGACGGCGACACCGACGTCTACCCTCCCGGCTCACCGCCCGCTCAAGTACTGATCACAGGCCGAGGCGCCTACTACCGAGTGGGCGACCCGCTGCTGCGCGAGTGGTCGACGGCCCACCCGGCCCGCGCCGGGAGCGTGAGGAGATTCGGGATCCATACGGTGATGATGGTGCCGCTGCGTGCCCGCGGCGTCACCCTGGGCGTGATGCACCTGCTCCGTCACCGCACCGCGGACGCCTTCCGTGAGGACGATCTGGTGCTCGCCGAGGAGATCGCCGCACGGGCGACGGTGAGCATCGACAACGCCCGCCGCTACACCCGCGAACGCAACACCGCGATCACTCTCCAGCGCAGCCTCCTGCCGGCGGGGCCGCCCCGGGCGCCGGCGCTGGACCTCGCCCACAGGTACTTCCCCGCCGGTTCCGGGAACGAGATCGGCGGCGACTGGTTCGACGTCATCGCCCTGTCCGGCGGACGGGTCGCGCTGGTGGTGGGCGACGTCGTGGGCCAAGGGGTACACGCCTCGGCCACGATGGGCCGCCTGCGCACCGCGGTACGCACCCTCGCCGACGCCGACTTCGCGCCCGACGAACTGCTCACCCGGCTGGACGACCTGGTGATCCGTCTCGACCGGGAGGAGGGCCCGGACACACGAGGGCAGGGGGAGGAGACCTCTGGGGAGGTCGGGGCCACCTGCCTCTACGCCGTCTACGACCCCGTCGCCGGCCGGTGCGACATGGCCCGGGCCGGGCACCCACCGCCCATCCTGGTGAAGTCCGACGGGACCGCGCAGGTCCTGGATCTGCCCGCCGGGCCACCGCTCGGCGTGGGCGGACTGCCCTTCGAGGCGGCCCGGGTCGACGTGGGCGAAGGCAGCCTGCTCGCCTTCTACACCGACGGCCTGGTCGAGCCGCCTGGTCGTGACATCGACGCCGGACTGGAGCTGCTGAGCGAGGCGCTGCGGCGCCCGGCCGCCGACCTCGAGGAAGCCTGTGAGGAGGTGCTGCGCAAGGTGCGGGCCGACCCCGCCGCCGACGACATCGTCCTGCTCCTGGCCCGCACCCGTGCGTTCGGCGCCGACCAGGTACGCGTCTGGCAGCTGCCCCTGCAACCCGCGGCCGTCGCGCGGGCCCGCCGGATGGCGAGCGAACAACTGGCCGCCTGGGGGCTGACCGAGCTCGAGTTCACCACCGAGCTGATCGTCAGCGAGCTGGTCACCAACGCCATCCGGTACGGCCACGCACCCATCGAGCTGCGGCTCATCCGCGCCGACGTACTCGTCTGCGAGGTCTCCGACGGCAGCAGCGCCGCCCCGCACTTGCGGCGGGCCCGGGTCTTCGACGAGGGCGGCCGCGGACTGCTGCTCGTCGCCCAGGTCGCCGAGCGCTGGGGCAGCCGTCATACGCCGGTGGGCAAGACGATCTGGGCCGAACAGCCCCTGCCGGATTGACCGTACCGGCGGCGGATCGCGTTCTTCGTCTTCCTCGTCGTCCAGTGGTCGCGGGGTGTGCCTCCTGGCGGTGGGGCTGCGGGGTGTGCCTCCCTTGCCGCCGCCGTACTGCCGACCATGGCTCGGGTCCTGCTCCTTCGGTAGTCCTGGGTCCGCCGACCCTCGCCGCCACGGCCGCGGACTCGTGGTT
The DNA here is from genome assembly GCF_000717875.1 of Streptomyces sp. NRRL S-455. GTDB lineage: Bacteria > Actinomycetota > Actinomycetes > Streptomycetales > Streptomycetaceae > Streptomyces. The sequence goes on along the minus strand of NZ_JOCT01000001.1, from coordinate 243,511 downwards.
GCCCGTGCTGCGCTGAGCTTGCGCGTGACACCATCAAGCACCCCCTCCTCATCCATGAACGGAGATCCTCCATGTCGTCCGGCACCGCACGCCGCCGAGCCGCCGTGGTCGGCCTGGGCGCTCGCGCCCGGCTGTTCACCCAAGCGCTGGCCGGTCCGTACGCGGACCGGTTCGAGCTGGCCGGCTTCTGCGATGTCAACTCGCACCGGATGGCGGTCCACAACACCTGGATCGCGGACATCCACCCGGGCCGGTCGCCCGTACCGGCGTACCCGGCCGAGGACTTCGACGAGATGCTGCGCCGCGAACGGATCGACCTGGTCGTGGTGTGCACGGTGGATCACACCCACGACCACTACATCGTGCGCGCCCTCGAAGCAGGCTGCGACGTGGTCACCGAGAAGCCCATGACCACCGACGCCGACAAGGCCCGCCGCATCCTGGAAGCCCAGCGGCGCACCGGACGCGAGGTCCGCGTCGCCTTCAACTACCGCTACAACCCGGTGCACTCCGCCGTGCGGGAACTCATCTCCGCCGGGGAGATCGGCGAGGTCGGCTCCGTGCACTTCGAGTGGCTCCTCGACCTGCGCCACGGCGCCGACTACTTCCGCCGCTGGCACCGGGACAAGGCCAATTCCGGCGGCTTGATGGTCCACAAGTCCACCCACCACTTCGACCTGGTCAACTGGTGGCTCGGCACCCGGCCCGAGACGGTCTACGCACAGGGCGGCCTGTTCTTCTACGGCGACGAGGCCGGCCGGCGCCGGAACCTCGCCCGCGACTACGCCCGGGCCCACGGCTCCACCGCAGCCCAGACCGACCCGTTCGCGATACACCTGGCCGACTCGCCCCTGCTCAGCGCGCTGTACCTGAACGCGGAGGCAGAAGACGGCTACCACCGTGACCAGAACGTGTTCGCCCCCGGGGTCACGATCGAGGACGACATGGCGGTACTGGTCAGGTATGCCACCGGCGCCACCCTCACGTACCACCTCAACGCCTACGCCCCGTGGGAGGGCTACCGCATCGCCTTCAACGGCAGCCAGGGACGCCTGGAACTGTTGGTGGAGGAGTCCACCTGGACCCCGTCCCGGATGCGGACGCACATCTCCGACCCCGTCCTGCACGGCGCGGAGACGGCCGACACCGCCGGACGTACCGAACTGCTGCTTCGCCCCTTCTGGGAGCGGCCCCGTGAGATCGAGGTCGCGACCGGCGAAGGCGGCCACGGCGGCGGTGACGTGCGCATGCTTGAGGACCTGTTCGGCACCCCGGCGCCCGACCCCTTGCACCGCGCGGCCGACGCCGGCGACGGGGCCCTTTCGCTGGTCACCGGACTCGCCGCGAACCGCTCCTTCGAAACGGGCATGCCGGTGCGGACACGAGACCTGCTGAATCTCTGAGGCGTGCCTGTTGCCACAGAGGTGCTCACGCCCGACACGAGCGGGCTCGGCCTTGAGCCGAGCCCGCCACGCCGGCTCCATACCGGAGCCGGACCCGTGTCATGCCGTCAGCGCCGCAGTGTCAGCAGACCCGGACGGTAGGGCAGGAGGCCGTAGTCGCCGCCTGAGTTGGGGCTGCGCCCCTGGTAGAGCAGCTGCAGATTGCAGGGATCGACGGTCATGGTCTGATCAGGGTTGGTGCGGATCAGTTCGCCATGGCTGATGTCGTTGGTCCAGGTGGCGCCACTGTTGGCCTTGCCGGCGAAGGGATTGCTCTCGGTCGCGGCCTGGGGCGTCCATGAGCCGTTCAGACTGGTGGCCGTGAACGAGCGGAAGTAGCGGCCCTGCGAGCCGATCGCCTCGACGATCATGAGGTAGCGGTTCTGGCCCTGGAGCTTGTAGACCTGCGGGGCTTCGAACAGGTTGTTCGTCGTATCGCTCATGACCACGGTCGAGTTCGTGCCGAAGCTGCCCGGGAAGTTCCCGATCGGCATACTGGCCCGGTAGATCTTGCCGTTGTCGCCGGCGAAGAACAGGTACATGTTCGTCCCGTCAGCGATGAGCGTCTGGTCGATGGGTCCGGTTCCGGAGCCGGAGATGCTTCCGGAGAAGAGCACCTGCTCGGATGACCAGCCATTCGGGTTGGTGGGGTCGCTCGACGTCCGGTAGGAGAAGGCGGTCCTACCCCACTGGTAGGCGAGCACCCAGATGTTCTTCGGCGCGAAGTAGAAGAGCGTGGGCGCGACGGTGGAGGCCGACATCGTGTTCTGGCTGGCCGAGGCCATCTCCGGCCAGTTGGTGAACAGGCCGAAGTTCATCGAACCCCATCGCGTCCCCGTGTCGTGCGTCGTCGCATAGACGAGCTGCCTGCCGTTGTAGGGGACCACGGTGAAGTCCTTGAGCGAGACCCACCCCGGCTTGGGCTGCGCCAGCGCGCCCGTCGATGTCCAGCGGTAGGTCGGCGGAAGATCGCACGGGCCGGTGCTGCCGCCGCCGACCTTGACGAGCTGCCATTGCTGGTTGGCGCCGCCCCAGTCGTCGTACTGGACGACGTTCGCGTTGTCGGCGGTGGAGGCGCCTTGCACTTCGAGGGCCTTGTTGCTGTGTCGCGAAATGAGCCTCACGTAGCCATCCGGGCTGTCGGCCAGCCGCCACTGCTGGTTGGCACCGTTCAGGTCGGCCCACTGGACGATCGAGCCTCCGTTCGCGGTGGACCGGTTGTGGACGTCCAGCACCTTGCCCGAGTGGCGGGACTTGATGCGGTAGTAGCCGTCCCCGGAATCGACGAACTGCCACTGCTGCTGGTTCTGATCGTTCCTGGTCCACTGGGTGATGCGGGCGCCATCGGCGGTCGCCATGTTGTACACATCCAGGGCCTTGCCGCTGTTGCGGTTGACCAGCACATACGAAGCGTTGGGGTCTACGGTCGCCGCGCCGGCGGGCTGGGCACCGAGGAAGGTGGCCACGAGCAGCAAGGGCGCGAGGACGGCGAGTAAGCGTCTCAGGCGGACGGGGGAGGGGTGGCGAAACCACATCAGAGGGCCTCCTTTGGGTGTGGGGGTGAGGTGACCCCGATGAACCGCGGAGCGGACGTGCCGTGAGGCAGGGACAATCTCGAAATATTTCGAAGAATTCCCGGAAGCTCGGACGCCCACAAGCTAGGAATGTGGGGCCCTCGGGTCAAGGCTTGTCACCGATCTGTCCACAAACAGCGCCTGCCCTTCCGGCTCGGCGAGTTGTCGCGCCGACGGCCTGCGGCATCCGCCGACGGCGGCGCCGGGCGTTCTGCGTCCGGCTGGGTCCGGAAGTTTCGAGCGAGGAACGGAAACTTTTTCTGCGGCGAGTATTGACGATGCATCGTCAATACCTCAATCATCCGTGCCTGAGGAACCGGACGCAGTTCGAAACGTCGAACCACGTCTGTGCTGCACGGCAGATCCACGCATAGCTGCACGACAGATCCGCGCACCAAAGCCTGCGCCACCCCGTCACGTTCCGGTGAGGTTCGCACCTGCGCATCCTGGCCATTCGCGCAGTTGGAGAGGTACGCGACGCCGCGTGGCGATCCCCCGGCTGAGCCGCGATGGAGTCCCCCCATGCCTGTGCCGAAACACCGCCGCCGCACGCCGTACGTCACCCGCCGACCGACCGGGTGCCGCCCCTGCCGGTTGAGACCGCCCCGGTCCCACGACCGCGGTGTCCGGTGAGTCCGTGCTGCCCGGGTTCCGGCCCGCCCGTCCGTCTGCCGAGGGGAACGGACGACGCGTTCCCTCAGCTTCATCCCTTCCGTGATTTCTACCCTGGAGGCACAGCCATGGGCTCATATGCCCTTCCCAGACCCGTCATCCGCAGGAAGATCCGCGGCCTGCTGCTGGTACTGGCCGGCGTCCTCGGTGTGGTCGCCGCACTGGTCGCGCCGCCGGCCGCACACGCCGCCGAGAACACACTCGGCGCCGCGGCGGCGCAGAGTGGCCGCTACTTCGGCACCGCCATCGCCTCGGGCAGGCTGGGCGACTCGGCGTACACGACGATCGCGGGCCGTGAGTTCAACTCGGTGACGGCCGAGAACGAGATGAAGATCGACGCCACCGAACCGCAGCGGGGCCAGTTCAACTTCACCGCCGCCGACCGCGTCTACAACTGGGCGGTGCAGAACGGCAAGCAGGTGCGCGGCCACACCCTGGCCTGGCACTCCCAGCAGCCCGGCTGGATGCAGAGCCTCAGCGGCAGCTCGCTGCGCCAGGCGATGATCGACCACATCAAGGGCGTGATGGCCCACTACAAGGGCAAGATCGTCCAGTGGGACGTCGTGAACGAGGCCTTCGCCGACGGCAGTTCGGGAGCCCGGCGCGACTCCAACCTGCAGCGCACCGGCAACGACTGGATCGAGGTCGCCTTCCGCACCGCGCGCGCCGCCGACCCGGCCGCCAAGCTCTGCTACAACGACTACAACGTCGAGAACTGGACCTGGGCCAAGACTCAGGCCATGTACGCCATGGTCCGGGACTTCAAGCAGCGCGGCGTGCCGATCGACTGCGTCGGTTTCCAGTCGCACTTCAACAGCGGCAGCCCCTACAACAGCAACTTCCGCACCACTCTGCAGAACTTCGCCGCCCTCGGTGTCGACGTGGCCATCACCGAACTCGACATCCAGGGCGCCCCGGCCACGACCTACGCCAACGTGACCAACGACTGCCTGGCGGTCCCGCGCTGCCTCGGCATCACCGTCTGGGGTGTGCGCGACACCGACTCCTGGCGTCCGGAGCACTCGCCTCTGCTGTTCAACGGCAACGGCAGCAAGAAGCCCGCCTACACCGCCGTCCTCAACGCACTCAACGGCGGCTCCACCACGCCCCCTGCGGACGGCGGACCGATCAGGGGCGTCGGTTCGGGCCGCTGCCTGGACGTGCCCGGCACCAGCACCACCGACGGCACCCAGCTCAACCTGTGGGACTGCCACAACGGCACCAACCAGCAGTGGACGTACACCGCCGCCGGTGAGCTCAGGGTCTACGGCAACAAGTGCCTGGACGCCGCCGGCACGGGCAACGGCAGCAAAGTCCAGATCTACGGCTGCTGGGGTGGCGACAACCAGAAATGGCGCCTCAACTCCGACGGATCCATCGTCGGCGTCCAGTCCGGCCTCTGCCTCGACGCCGTCGCGGGCGGTACCGCCAACGGCACCCTGATCCAGCTCTACTCCTGCTCGAACGGCAGCAACCAACGCTGGACCCGCACCTGATGGGACCTGTCACGAACGAAGGGGTGAATCGATGAAGACCTACGGTGCGGTTTCTCCCGCCCCTCCACCAAGACAGCGCTGGTGGTCCCGGGTCGCCGCCGTGGTGGCGGCGACGCTCGCGATCGGCACGCTCGCCGCGGTGAACCCGGCGCCGGCCGAGGCGGCGACGGTGGACACCAATGCGTGGTACACCCTGGTCAACCGCAACAGCGGCAAGGCGCTGGACGTCTCCGGCACGTCCACCGCCGACGGCGCGCGGGTCAACCAGTGGACACGCAACGACGGAGCCAACCAGCAGTGGCAGTTCGTGGACTCCGGCGGCGGCTTCTACCGGCTCAAGGCCCGGCATTCGGGCAAGGTTCTCGACGTGGCCGGCGCCTCGGCCGCGGACGGTGCCGCGATCCAGCAGTGGGCCGACCACAACGGGGCCAACCAGCAGTTCCGCCTGGCCGACTCCGACGCGGGCCACGTCCGGCTGATCAACCGCACCAGCGGCAAGGCGGTGGAGGTGCAGGGCGCCTCCACCGCCGACGGAGGCAACGTCGTCCAGTACAGCGACTGGGGCGGCGCCAACCAGCAATGGCAGATGATCAAGCTGTCGTCCGGTGGTGGCGGCGGATGCGGCAGCGCACCGACTCTGGCGAGCGGTACGCACACGATCCAGAGCGGCGGTAAGAGCCGCAGCTTCATCCTCAGGGTCCCCGCCAACTACGACAACAGCCGCCCCTACCGGTTGATCTTCGCGTTCCACTGGCGGGGCGGAACCGCCGGCGACGTCGCCTCGGGCGGCACGAGCGGGAACGCCTGGTCCTACTACGGCCAACAGGAACAGTCGAACAACAGCGCGATTCTCGTCGCCCCCCAGGGCCTCGGCAACGGCTGGGCCAATTCGGGCGGTGAGGACGTCACCTTCGTCGACGACATGATCCGGCGCATCGAGAGCGGCCTCTGCGTCAACCCGGCACAGCGTTTCGCCACGGGATTCAGCTGGGGCGGCGGCATGAGCTACGCCCTCGCATGCAGCCGGGCGAACGTCTTCAGGGCCGTCGCGGTCATCTCCGGCGCCCAGATCAGCGGGTGCAGCGGCGGCACCCAGCCCATCGCCTACTTCGGCATTCACGGCATCAGCGACTCCGTCCTCAACATCGGGCAAGGACGGTCCCTGCGCGACAAATTCGTCAGCAACAACGGCTGCACCCCGCAGAGCCCGCGCGAGCCCGCGCCCGGCAGCCGAACGCACATCACCACCACCTACTCGGGCTGCCGTGCCGGGTATCCGGTCCAATGGGCGGCGTTCGACGGCGGCCACATGCCCGGTCCGGTCGAGGGCTCCCCGAACGAAAGCGGTGTCACCACCTGGACCAAGGCAGAGATCTGGAGGTTCTTCGCACAGTTCCAGTGACACGCACGCACCACGGAGTGGAGCCAGGATCAGCCTGCCTCCACTCCGTGGACGCTGCCCGGGGCCCTAGAAGAAGCCCAGCTTCTTCGGCGAGTACGACACCAGGAGGTTCTTCGTCTGCTGGTAGTGGTCCAGCATCATCTTGTGCGTCTCGCGCCCGACGCCCGACTTCTTGTAGCCGCCGAACGCCGCGTGCGCCGGATACGCGTGGTAGCAGTTGGTCCACACCCGGCCCGCCTTGATCCCGCGACCCAGGCGGTAGGCCGTGTTGGCGTCGCGGGTCCAGACGCCGGCGCCGAGGCCGTAGAGCGTGTCGTTGGCGATCTTCAGGGCCTCGTCGACCGAGTCGAAGGTCGTCACCGACACCACCGGGCCGAAGATCTCCTCCTGGAAGACGCGCATGTCGTTGGTGCCGCGGAAGATGGTCGGCTCGATGTAGTAGCCGCCCTCGAGGCCCGGCACCGCGCGCGGGTTGCCGCCCGTGACCAGTTCGGCGCCCTCCTGCTTGCCGATGTCGAGGTAGGACAGGATCTTCTCGTACTGGTCGTTGCTGGCCTGCGCGCCGATCATGGTGGCAGGGTCCAGCGGGTCACCGCCGACGATGGCCTGGGTGCGTTCGACGCACCGGGCCATGAACTCGTCGTAGATGGAGGAGTGGACCAGGGCCCGGGACGGGCATGTGCACACCTCGCCCTGGTTGAGGGCGAACATCACGAAACCCTCGACGGCCTTGTCCAGGAAGTCGTCGTCGGCCGCCATGACGTCGGGCAGGAAGATGTTCGGGCTCTTGCCGCCCAGCTCCAGCGTGACGGGGATGAGGTTCTCGCTCGCGTACTGCATGATCAGGCGTCCGGTCGTCGTCTCGCCGGTGAACGCCACCTTCGCCACGCGTGGACTGGAGGCCAGGGGCTTGCCCGCTTCCACGCCGAAGCCGTTGACGACGTTGAGTACGCCCGGCGGCAGCAGGTCGGCGATCAGGTCGATGACGTAGAGAAGGCTGACGGGCGTCTGTTCGGCCGGCTTGATCACCACGCAGTTGCCGGCCGCCAGCGCGGGTGCCAGCTTCCAGGCGGCCATGAGGATCGGGAAGTTCCACGGGATGATCTGCCCGACCACGCCCAGTGGTTCGTGGAAGTGGTACGCGACGGTGTCGGCGTCGATCTCCGCGATGCTGCCCTCCTGGGCGCGGACGACTCCGGCGAAGTACCGGAAGTGGTCCACGGCGAGTGGGATGTCGGCGGCCAGGGTCTCGCGGACCGGCTTGCCGTTCTCCCACGTCTCGGCGACCGCGATCTTCTCCAGGTGCTGTTCGATGCGATCGGCGATCTTGTTGAGGACGCCCGCGCGTTCCGCGGTGGACGTGCGGCCCCAGCGGTCGGCCGCCCGGTGCGCGGCGTCCAGGGCGAGGTCGATGTCGGCCGCGGACGAGCGGGCGACCTCGCAGAAGGACTTGCCGGTCACGGGGCTCGGGTTCTCGAAGTAGCGGCCCTCGACGGGGGCGGCCCAGTCCCCGTCGATGAAGTTGTCGTAGCGGCGGGCGAAGGTGACGATGCTGCCGTCCGTTCCGGGCTGCGCGTACACCATGGCGGCTCTCCTCGGTGAGATGACGGGCGAGTGACGGTTCACTCCGTCGTGACACCCTCACTCTGCTGCCGCGAGGTTGGCGCGAGGTTGGTGCCGGACACGGGCCGTCAGCCGCACACGGCCGTCAGTCGCGCCAGGCCGTGGTCAGCCGGCCCGCCGCGATCGCCCGGCGGGTGTCGTCCGGACCGAGCAGACGCAGGGCGTGCTCGTGGATCTCCGCGTCGTACGGGGCCCGTTCGCCGTAGCGCAGGGCGTGTTCCGGGCGGGTGCTCGCCAGTACGGCCTCCCGGACGGCCACTTCGAGACGGGTGCGCCACTCCTCGATGCCGGGCGCCTCGGAGCGGGGAAGCAGGGGGCCGCCGTAGAGGCGCAGGGCGGTGTCGGTGTCGCCCTGCTCCAGCGCGCGCAGGACGTCGGCCGCGTCGCAGGAGACCGGGAGCGTCAACGCGTAGCGGCGGGCGGCGATGCCGCCGTCCAGGGCGCGGCGCAGGTGGGAGATCTCCGCCTTGAAGGTGGACGCGGTGACCGGCCGGTCGCCGTACAGGGCGGCGCGCAGCCGCTCCGGCGGGAAGCCGTCGGGTGCGAGCGCGAGCAGGGTGAGGATCTCCAACTGGCGCGGGCGCAGGGGCAGTCGACGTCCCTCCCGCTCAGCCTGTTCGGCGCCCAGGCAGGTCAGCCGTACCGGGCCCGGGCGAGGCTGTTCCGTGGCCAGTCGGGCCTCGATCGTGGACACCAGCGTGCGCACGGTGGACATGGCCAGCGGGTGCGAGCGGTCCCAGGTGGTCGACAGGTCGAGGACGCCGAGGACACGGCCGTCCGGACCGTGCACGGGGGCGCAGTAGCAGACCCAGCCGTGCAGGGCCGACACCAGGTGCTCGGCCGAGAACACCGAGCTGGGCCGGCCGGTGCGCAGGGCGAGGGACAGCGCGTTGGTGCCCATGGCCTGCTCGTCCCACCGGCCGCCCGGCGCGAAGTTGACGCGCTCGGCCAGGCGGCGCATGGCCGGGCCGCCGCAGGTCCACAGGATGGTGCCGGACTCGTCGGTGACCGCCGTGACGAACCCGGCGTCCTCGGCGATGCTGCGCAGTTCCCCGGCCAGACCGGAGACCGGCCGGTACAGCGGTGAGGACGTCCAGCGCTGGTGCACCGGGCCGCCGTCGATGACCGGGGCGCTGTCCCGACCGGGGTCCACGCTGCTCAGCGAACGCGCCCAGGACTCGGTCACCTCGTGACGCAACGCCGCGCTGCCGCCCGGCCGCGCGCCCGCGACGCTCAGCCGCGGCACCCAGCGCGACCACTCGTGCTCCAGTACGGCCCTGCGCTGCCGGAGGTCAGGTGACATGGCCTCTCCCTGCCGTCGTCCCGGGAGGACCGGTCCCGGGCACGGGCCGGGCCGGTCCTCGGCCTGAGGTCAGTGTTACCGGACCAACACGGCCGGGGTCGAGAAAACCGTCAGAGCCGGAAGCCGTCCTTCCGCAGGGACGGCCGGGGAGTGCCCCCGTGGCCGGATCGAGACGCATGGGGGGCTGGGACTGGTGGACAGCGGCCCTGCTCTGAACGGGCGGTCGCCCGACTGGATGTTTGTCCGGTGTCCGCGTGCCGCCGTACGGGTGACGGGTTCACTCGACCCGACGGACGGAGCCGGGCACGCGTACCAGCGTCGGGCGGCGCCGCGTTGCCCGGGCATGGACAGCAGTGAGACGCCGCGGCGCCCTCTCGGGACCGACGCCGCGCCCCGGTCGTACGCCGAACTCACCAGCGGATACCGTGGGAATCCGCCCGTCTCCGCGGCGCTCGTCGCCGAAGGGCAGGCCCGGGGGCACGCCGTCCCGGAACACCGTGACGGTCAGTGGGTCTCCTTCGCCGCCCCGTCCGCGAGCGAGACCTGGGCCGCCCTCACCACCTGGACCGCCGGCCGGCACCCGGGAACGGCCACTCCCGACGGCCTCCGCCTCACCAGCAGTCGGCCACCGCGTGCTCCGCGCTGACCGGTGCCAGCACGGCGAGCGTGCCGGTGGCCTCCCGCAGGGCCGACTCGAGCGTGCCGGGGGTGTGCAGGGTGCCGGTTCCGTCCGGCGGGACGAGCCACTCCAGGCGTCCGGCGGGCCGGTACGGCGGCGGCACGGCGACCCAGGAACCCCGGCCGACGTGCCGGACGCCGAACCCGACCCACTCGCTCGCCGGATCCGGCGGCAGGAAGAACCCCACTCGGCGCGCGACGCCGTCCACCAGGGTGGGGCCGGGTGCCTTCAGCGGGTCTCGCCACAGGATGTCCAGGGCGAGCAGGCCGAGCCGGTCGGGAACACTGAGCACGTCCCAGTACCGCCCGGCCTCGACGAGCACCGTGCCCATGCCGTGGTCCCACTCGCGTTTGCACTCCTGAGGGTCCGTGGCGGCCGCGGCGAGCCACTCGACGGCTTGCTTCCACTTGACGCTCTGCATGGCCACCCCAGGCACAGTCGGCCGCGCCACGACGGGCGCACGCTGGACACGGGCCGGTGACCCGTGGAGCTGCGCGCCCCGCGTGCCGGTCCGGCAACACCCATGCTCGTAGATATTTCTACACACTGGAAAGGGTGGCGCGGCCTGGCGTTTACGTCGGCTGTCACCAGCGGGGGAGCCTCAGCTCGTACTCCGGCCGGAACCGCCGCATGTAGCCGGTGTCGTCCCGGCTGCGCATCCCTGAGTCGAGGTAACGCCGGTGCAGCTGCTCGAGCTTGTCGTGGTCGAGCTCGACACCCAGCCCCGGGCCGGTGGGCACCTTGACCTCCCCGTCGCGCAGTTCCAGCACGCCGGGGACGATCACGTCGTCCGCCGAGTTCCAGGGGTAGTGCGTGTCGCAGGAGTGGTCGAGGTTGGGGATGGCCGCGGCGACATGGGTCATCGCGGCGAGGCTGATGCCGAGGTGCGAGTTGGAGTGCATGGACAGGGCGATCCCGAACGCCTCGCACACCGCCGCGAGTTCACGGGTGCGCCGCAGTCCGCCCCAGTAGTGGTGGTCGGTGAGCAGGACCTGGACGGCGTCCTGCTCGACGGCCGGTTTCAGATGCTCCCAGGCGATCACGCACATGTTCGTCGCGAGCGGCAGGGGCGAGTCCTTCGCCACCTCCGCCATGCCCTCGATGCCCTTGGTCGGGTCCTCCAGGTACTCGAGCACGCCGTCGAGTTCGCGGGCGACGTACCGGGACGTCTCGACGGCCCACGCCCCGTTCGGGTCCAGCCGAAGCGGCTGCCCGGGGAAGGCCTCCGCGAGGGCCCGGACCGCGGCGATCTCCTCGTCGGGCTGGAAGACACCGCCCTTGAGCTTGAACGACTCGAAGCCGTACCGCTCCTGCATCAGCCGGGCCTGCTCCACGATCCCGGCCGGGTCGAGGGCCTCCCCCCAGTCGTCACCGATGGCCGCCCGGCCGTCGAGGGCGGGGTGCTCGGCCCACTTGTAGAAGAGGTACGCGGCGAACGGCACCGCGTCGCGGACCGTGCCGCCCAGCAGGTCGCTGACCGGGCGTCCGAGCAGTTTGCCCTGCGCGTCGAGGCAGGCCACCTCCACCGCGGACGTGGTCCAGCCGCGCTCGTGGGAGCTGGGCACGGTCGGCAGCAGGGCCGCGTCGATCGCGGCGGCGACGGCGGTGGTGTCGAAGACGTCCATGCCGGCCACGGTCTTCGCGGCGGCCTGAAGCCGCTCCAGCCGCGCGGTGCCGCCCGGGGACTCGCCGAGGCCCACCGTTCCGTCGTCCAGGACGAGTTGGAGGATGATCCGCAGGGCGAGCGGCTCGTGCACGCCGTTGGAGTTGAGCAGCGGCGGGTCACCGAAGGCGATCGGGGTGACGATCAGCTCGCGGATGCGCGTGGCGCTCATGCGGCGACCACCTCCAGTCCGTGGTCGAGGAGCTTGGACAGCCGGGCGATGTGCTCGGGCGTCGGATCGAGCAGCGGCGCCCGCACCCCGCCGACGTCCAGGCCGCGCAGCGTCACCCCGGCCTTGACGAGCGACACGGCGTACCCGGGGACCTCGTCCCGCAGCGCGACCAGCGGACCGTAGAACTCGTCGAGGAGCCGCGAGAGAAGCGGTTCGTCGTCCTCGGCGAGCGCCCGGTGGAAGGCCAGGGCGATCTCCGGGGCGAAGGCGAACACCGCCGAGGAGTACAGCTCGACGCCGACGCCCTTGTAGGCGGGCGCGGTCATCTCGGCGGTGGGCAGGCCGTTGAAGAACTGGAAGTCCTCCGTGCCCGGCACGGCACGCACCGCGCGGACGATGCGGTGCATCCGCTCGATGTCCCCGAGGCCGTCCTTGAGGCCGACGACCCCGGGCAGGGCGGCGATTTCGGCGGCGGTGTCCTCGGTGAGCCGTGCGGTGCCGCGCTGGTAGAAGGCGACCGGCAGCGAGGTGGCGGCGGTGACCTCCCGGACGTACCGCACCAGGCCCTGCTGTGGTGCGCTGACCAGGTAGGGCGGCAGCAGCAGGATGCCGTCGGCACCGGCCCGTTCGACCCGGGCCGCGTGGTCCCGGGCGACCGGTGGCGGACCGCCGGCCGCCGCCAGGACCGGCACGCGTCCGGCCGTGGTCTCGACGGCGACCCGCGTGGCCCGCTCGATCTCCTCCGCGGACAGCGCGTGGAACTCGCCGGTGCCGCAGGCGACGAACACACCTCCCGCACCCGCGGCGACACCCGACTCGATGTGCTGGGCAAGCCGCCGCTCGTCCAGTGAACCGTCCGCCGCGAATGGCGTGACCGGGAAGAACAGCACTCCGCGGAACTTCATGTCTCCCTCAAACGTGGGGGGGTGGGGGTCAGCCCTTCGTGGCCCCGGCGGCGATGCCGGTCTGGTCGAAGTTCACGACCGGCTGGTAGTCGATCTTGATGCCGGTCTTCTCGGTGAAGGCGGCGAGCACCCGTTCGTAGGTCTCGGCGGACTCCGGATCGCTCCGGGTCCACACCTCCAGCGTGTTCGGATCGTCCGCCCGGGTGCTGCCGGAACCGCCCCCGCAGGCGGCCGTTCCGAACAGGAGTCCTGAGACGGCGAGCGCGCCAGCCGGGTGGAGCACGCGGCGGAGCCGCATGTCGATGCGTCGGCGATCCCGCATGGATGGCTCTCCGTTCATATCCGTGAACTCTCTTCACGAATCTAAATGATCGGCCAAGTTACGGATCGATGACTCGCCATGTCAATACATGGCTGAAAGAATTCACCGACGCCATACGCGGCCGGCCGGAGGCCGGGGAACGACGACGGCCCCCACCGGAAGGACCGGTGAGGGCCGTCTGAGAGGGGGCTTCGAGGTCAGCCGTTGCGCTCGGCGTTCTTCTTCTTGATACGAGCCGCCTCCTTGCGTACCTCCGCCTGGGTGGCGCGCTCGCGCACCAGCCACTCGGGGCTCTCCTGCTTGAGTGTCTCGATCTGCTCGGTGGTGAGGGGCTCGGTGACACCGCCGCGGGCGAGACCCGCGATGGAGACGCCCAGCTTCGCGGCGACCACCGGGCGGGGGTGCGGGCCGTTGCGCCGCAGGTCCTGGAGCCACTGCGGCGGGTTCGCCTGCAGCTCGTTGAGCTCGGCGCGCGAGACGACACCCTCCTGGAACTCCGCGGGGGTGGCCTCGAGGTACACACCCAGCTTCTTCGCCGCGGTCGCGGGCTTCATGGTCTGGGTGCTCTGGTGCGACGTCATGCGGTCCAGGGTATCGAGCACGTGCACGACCTCTGACCACGGCCGGTAACCTGGCGAGGTGACAGGCTCGGAAGTTTCCCCCTCGTTCCGCCTCGTGTACGTCCCCGGGGTGATGCCCGACAAGTGGGTGCGCATCTGGAACGAGCGGTACCCCGACGTTCCGCTGACCCTCGCGCAGGTGCCCGCCGGAGCGGCGGCCGGACGGCTGCGCGGCGGGGAGGCGGACGCGGGCCTCGTGCGGCTGCCCGTGGACCGGACGGTCTTCAGCGCCATCCCCCTCTACACCGAGCAGACGGTCGTCGTCGTTCCCAAGGACCACCTGTTCACGGCGGCCGACGAGGTGGCACCGGAGGACCTGGCCGACGAGATCGTGCTGCACCCCCTGGACGACGTCCTCGACTGGGAGGCCCCGCCCGGGCGGCCCGCCTTCGAACGCCCCGCCACCACGGCCGACGCCGTCGAACTGGTCGCGGCCGGCATCGGCGTCCTGATCGTCCCCCTGTCACTCGCCCGCCTCCACCACCGCAAGGACCTCACCCACCGTCCCCTCAGGGGCGCCCCGTCGTCGGGCGTGGCCCTGGCCTGGCCCGAGGACGCCACGACGGACCGGGTGGAGGACTTCATCGGCATCGTCCGCGGCCGCACGGTCAACAGCACCCGGGGCCGCACACCGCCTCAGGCACAGGACAAGAAGCCCAGGCCCACGGACAAGGACGGAGCCCGGCGGAAGCCGGCGGCAGCCGGGCGGCCGGGCGCGAACCGACGCGGGGGCGGAACCGGCGGAACGTCCAAGGGTGGCAAGAAGGGCAAGCCCCGCCGACGGTCGTAGCTCTCGAAGGGCGCCGGGCTCGCCGCGGCGCGAGCCCGCAGGCCGACGGCGGGGGCGCTCACCCGGTCCGGGCGTGCGCCGACTTCCTCACACCCGGGCCGGCCCCGACTCCGGCCGGGACCGGCCGCTTTCGCTCATCCCGCCGACGGAGTCGGCTGCGGCTGCCCGAAGGACGGATTGGGAGCGACCGTCTGCAGATCCTTCAGCTCTTCGGGGACCGGCAGCACCTTGATCGGCGCACCCTGCTGGGGCGGCGGCGGTGTCGTCTGGTCCTGGGGCAGCTTGGCCGGGGCGGTGATCTGGAAGCTGACCTGCTCCTGGTTGATCAGGCCGGTCTTCTCCAGGACCGTGATGTGGTCGAGAACGGTGTCGTTGGTCATGTCGGCGAGCTCCCGCACCAGGCTGTTGCGGGTGGTGGCCCGGATCTTGGCGATCGTCGGGAAGATACCCCCGTGCGCGACGCGCATGGTGGTCACGGCCGTGGACTCGAACTCCTTGCCGCTGGCCCCTTCCGCCGTCGCCACGAACTGCTGCTGCTGCGGCGACGCCTCGTTCGGCAGGGTGATGCCCATGTCCGTGGCGATCTTGCGGCAGCCCGCGTCGAGCCTGCCGTGACCCACGAGCAGGTGCTCAGCGACTTCCTTCATCTCCGGCGACTGGCTCCGCTCCTGGATGAGTTGCGCCATCGGGTACTCCCACAGCCCGGCCGCGCGCACGCGGACCACGAAGTCGCGGTCCGCCTCGGTGAGCGGGCCCCACTGGGTGTTGGCGATGATGCGGTCCTGGCCGGAAGCCGTGTTCTGCACGCCCAGCATGCTCGGGTAGGCGAGTGCGGTGAGTGTCAGGATCATCGCACCGCCCACGAACGCGGTTCCTGCCGTGCTGCGCGAGATGCGCATCGTGCCTCCTGGGATATGAACGGCCCAACGCCAGGAAGTACGGATGCCGTGAGCGAAACAATCACCGCTGCCGCAAAAAAGTTCGTAAGTCGCGCAGGCCGTTCAAGATTCTGAACGGCCTGCCGTGTACGGGCGGTTCAGGCGTGGTATGAGGCCGCGCCCGCCGTGCTCACCACCCTGTCGCCGTCCGCCCTGCTCAGCAGCCCGGCCGTCACCCAGTCGTCCACCGTGGACCGCACCCGGGCCACCAGCGCTCCCTTGTTGCGGAACGGCGCCCCGGCCCAGATCTCGTCCAGGAGCGTGGTGCCGTCGGCTTTCGCCGGGTTGGCGACACCGGAGTCCCGGCCGCCGAACACGACCTTCGGCTCCGAGCGCCGGAAGTAGGCGTGCGTCGGATCCTCCGTCCCCTCGAGGAAGGGGGCCCACTCGACCCCGCCCAACGTGAAGTGCAGCGGCTTGCCCGGTACCGGTGTGAGGGAGTGCCGCAGGTCCCCGGACAGCCCGGCGTCGCGGTACAGCCCGACCTTCAGGTACTCCGTCGTCGAGTCACGGGCGACCAGGTTGACCGGGCCGTGGAACAGCGTCTGCAGGGACGGCTCGTCCAGGGCCTTCTCCACCCTGGTCCGGAACGGCATGGCGATGCGGACGGTGTCGCCGGCCCGCCAGGTCCGGGACACGTCGAAGTAACTCCCCGGCCTCGGAGTGCCCGGCACCCTGCCGCCGTTGACGGTGACCCGGAACCCGGCGGTCGCCCATGACGGGACCCGCAGCCGCAGCGTGAACGAGGCCCGGCCGCCGCCGAAGGTGAGCGTGCTGCCCTGCTCCCTGGGGAAGTCGGTGGTCTGCGTGACCGTGACGCCCTTCCCGGCCCAGGTCAGCGTGGTCGGGCTGTACAGGTTGACGTACAGGGCGCTGCCGTCGGAGCCGGCGAAGTACACGGAGTCCTGGTACTTGGTGGCGCTCTCCATGCCGGTGCCCTCGCAGCAGGTCGTGCCCTGCTTGGGCGTGTAGTCCCGGACGTGACCGGGCGTCAGCCCGATGAAGTACGTGACGAGGGGCTTCTCCGCGTCCGGCCTGTCCTGCTTCGAGCCGAGCACCTGGTTGTAGAGGGCCCGCTCGTAGTACTCCATGTACTTCGGGTCCTGCTCGTGGAAGAACAGGGCCCGGCTCAGCTTGAGCATGTTGTACGCGCAGCAGGTCTCGGCGGTCGTCGCACCGATCGTGCCCGCGATCACGTCCCGGGCCTTCCAGAACTCCTGGGTGCTGGTACCGCCGATGCCGTACATCCGGTGCGGTACGACCATGTCCCAGAAGTTCTTCGCCGACGTGAGGTAACGCTCCTCGCCCGTCTCGTCGTACAGCCGTACATAGCCGGTGAAGATCGGGATGTGCTGGTTGGCGTGCAGTCCGTCGAGGATGTCGGTGTTCGCGGCGCACGCGTCGATCAGCCGGTCCAGGTCGAACAGCTTGGCCAGCGCGAGGTGTTCGGCTTTGCCGGTGAGGGTGTGGAGATCGCAGATCGCCTCGACGATGCCGCCGAACTCGCCGCTGGAGAAGATCCCCCACATGCGCTGGAGTGTGGACTCCGGCAGCTTCGACAGCCGGGAGTACATCCACTCGCACATGCCGGACGCGAGGTCCAGGGCCCGGTCGTCGCCCGTGGCGGAGTACGCGTCGAGCAGGCCCCGCAGGATCTTGTGCGCGGTGTAGTACGGCGCCCACACCTTCGTGTAGTCGGGCGTCGTCCGCGACTCCAGGTCGATGAACTGCGTCTCCGGGTAGGCCGCGAGGAACCCGGGATGGCTGGGCCCGCCCCAGGTGCGGCGCAGGGTGGCGGTCAATTCCCGGCCGGAGGCGTCCGCGAACGTTCCGCCCGACGTCTCGTCGAAGGCGTACGACGCGAGGTCGCCCCGGCCTGTCGAGGCCTCGGCGGCCCGGCGGTTCTGCAACTCGGCGATCTCCTCGGCGGTCAGCGCCCGCGAGAAGACGTTGAACTCCTCGTAGGCGCCCGCGAAGACCGGGTCGGCGGAGTAGTTCGAGCGGCCGAGCCAGTTGTTCTTCGGCGTGCCGAGGGCCGCCGGGGTGAGACTCATCGCGGTGTTCCGCGCGACGGCTGTTCCGTTGACGTAGAGGGTGCCGGTGCCGCCCGCGATCGTGACCGCCAGGTGGCTCCACTGGTCCAGCGGCAGCGGGGCGGTGCCGTCGAGTCCCTGCTCACCGCCGGCTCCTGACGTGGTGATGGCGAAGCGCGGCACTCCGGCCTGGTTGCGGGCGGCCAGATACAGGTACCGGGTGGTGTCGTCGCCGAAGTCGAGGACCCGGGCCCAGGCGGCGTCGTGCGTGGGCCGTACCCAGACGGAGAGGGTGATCGTCGACGCCCCGCCGAGCACCGGGTCCGGCAGATCGACGTACTGGTAGGAGCCGCGTACCTGGTCGGCGGCGGTCCCGAACCTCCCGGCGATGCTGTGGACCGCGGGATCACGCCGCAGCGCCGCGCGCACCTCGGTCAGTGCCCCGACCATGGTGCCGATCCGGTCGGCGAACACCTCCTCCTTCGTACTGCGGTACGCCTGCGCCAGCATGGTCAGGAAGTGGCCGGTGTAGTGGCCGCGCAGGTTGCCGTTGGCCTCTCCGTCCAGGCCCTCCCAGCCGCCCGGGGCGACCGCACCGCCGGTGGCGAGACCGGCGTTGGCGCGGAACACCTGGAGCAGCCGGTTCACGTCGTAGCCGCGGGCGTGGTCCAGCATCAGCTGCCGCTTGTCGGCGAAGAGGCCCTGGCGGAGACTCACGTCCTCGAGGTGGAAGGGCCGTACGGTCCAGGCGGACGGGGTGCCGGCGGCGGCAGCGGTGACGGCGGTCGCCGCCGCCGCGCGGCCTGCCCTCGTCTGGGAGATCGCCGGCGCGGCCGTGGCGACGGCCGCGGCCTGGAGAAGGGCTCGTCTGGAGAGGGGCCGTGCCATGTGTGCTCCTCCATGGTCATCGTGTTCGAAATGACGAACCTTGTGCGAGTGATCGACCAGACCCTAGGCAGGGGGTGGGGGAGCGTCAACGGGTGCGGAGAGGTGAGTTCAGGAAGCTCCTGCCGAGCGCACGAGCCAGTCGTATGCGGACCGAGCCGTGAACTCCTTCTGGCCACCCCGGAGAAGCAGGCTCGTCGTGGCGAACTCCGGGGCGTCGGCCTGGGTCGCGACGTACGGGATCGCGATGCACCGCATGCCGGCCGCGTGCGCGGCGGCGGCGCCCGGGGCGGCGTCCTCCAGTACCACGCAGTCCTCGGGGCGTGCCCCCAGCCGCCGGGCCGCTTCCAGGAAGACGTCGGGAGCCGGCTTGCCGTGTGCGACCTCGTCGGCCGAGACGACGGTCCGCAGGCCGGCGTCCAGGCCCGTGCCCGCCAGCACCGCCTCGATGGCCTCGGGTGACGACCCGGAGGCGACGGCCATGGGCACGTCCTCGGCCGCCAGCAACCCGACGAAGTCGCGCATCTCGGGGTAGGCGCGGGTGGAGCTGCGGGCGAGTTCGAGATAGCGGCGGTTCTTGGCGGCGAGCAACTCCTCGACGGAGGCCCGCAGGCCGTACCGCTCCTTCCAGTCCGCGACCGTCTCCTGCGTGGAGATGCCGACGTACCGCTCGTGGTCCGCCCAGCTGAAGTCGGTGATGCCGTGCTCGGCGAGGGTCTGCCGGCCTGCCTCGTAATAGTTCGGCTCGCTGTCCACGAGCGTTCCATCGAGATCGAAGATGACCGATATGCCGCCGAGATTGCTCATGGCTCCAGCATGTCAAAGGCCATGATCCGCAGGCCGGGGAGGGTCAGGTCCGCACCGCGCGCCCGATGGACTCCACCAGCGGCAGCATGCGGTGGGTGACCCGTTCGCGCAGCGCGACCTCGGTGCGGGTGCGGACGACCCCGGGCATGCTGATCAGCTTCTGGACGACGTCCTCCAGGTGCGCGTTGTCCCGGGCCACGACCCGGGCGAGCAGGTCCCCGCCGCCCGTGATGGAGAACGCCTCGACGATCTCGGGCACCGCGGCCAGCGCGTCGCCCACCTCGTCGAGATGGCCCTGGGTGACCTCGATGTGCACGAACGCGAGCACCGGGTGCCCGAGCGCGGCGGGGGAGAGCGCCGGTGCCGTGCCGGTGATCACGCCGTCGCGCTCCAGGCGGTCGAGCCGGGCCTGGAGCGTGCCCCGTGCGACACCGAGGATGCGGGCGTACTCACGCACGCTCGTGCGCGGCTGCTCCAGCAGCAGCCGCAGGATGCGGGTGTCGAGCTCGTCCACGGACATGCCGTGCCCTCCTCGTCCGTTGGCCCTGCCGCGGCCGCACTGCGGCCGCTTCGACTGTACCAATGGACCAGTCTGAAACGAGCGTGTTGAGCCAGTGGCGCCCGGGATGCTGATATAGGTGCGTCGATGGCGCTGCGGACCCCGCGGCGCCTTTTTCATGTTTTCTCCTGCCGGCGTTTCGAAAGGGGCGGTAAGCGGTGCTGAAGAGGGTGTTCGTGGCTCCGGATCCGGGGCGGACGCGGTTGCGGTTCGCCACGCGTGCCGTGATAGGCATCGCGCTCGCCGTGGCCGTGTGCGGGTGGGCCGGGCACTCCCTCACGGGCGCCGTCACCGGCGGCCTCGCCGCACTGCTCGCCCTGTTCACCGTCACCGACGCCACGGTCCGCGGCCAGGCGGTCACCACCGCGCTGCTGCCGGCCGTCGGCCTGCCCGTGCTCACCGCCGCGGCAGGACTGCACGGCCACCCCGTGGCCCGGGACCTGACCTTCCTCGCCGTGGTCGGCGCGGGCGTGTACGCCCGCCGCTGGGGCCCGCGCGGACACAGCCTCGGCGTGTTCGCGTTCATGACCTTCTTCGTGACGCAGTTCCTGCAGGCGACCACGGACCAGCTTCCCGAGCTGTACACGGCGGTCCTGCTGTCCGTCCTCGCCGCCGCCGTGGTGCGCTTCGGGCTGTGGTGCTACGAGCGCCGCCTGCCCCCGCCCGCTGTGCCCGCCCCGCCGGGTGGCACCGGCCTGGCCCGGGTGACCACCCGCCAGGCGGTCCAGGCGACCGCCGGCGCCGGTTTCGCCCTCGTCGTCGGGCAGCTGGTGTCCGGCCAGCGCTGGTACTGGGCCGTCGGCGCCACCTGGTGGATCTTCGTCAACACCACCTCGCGCGGCGAAACCCTGGTCCGCGGCTTCCGCCGGCTGCTGGGCACGGTGATCGGCATCGCCCTCGGCCTGCTCGTCGCCGTGCCCGTGCACGGCGACCCGGTCGTCACGGCTCTCCTCGCCGCCTCATGCGTCTTCGGCATCTTCTACACGGCCGCCGTGTCCTACACCTGGATGATGCTCTGGGTCACCCTCCTCGCCGGGTTGCTCTACGGCCTCCTCGGCGTGCTCGGCCCCGGCCTGCTCGCCCTGCGCCTCGCCGAGACCGGCGTCGGGGCGCTCGGTGCCGCGCTGGCCGTGACGATCCTCCTGCCCGTCACCACCCACAGCGTCACCGACGCCTGGATCCAGCGGGCCCTGCGCTGCGTCCACGCCTGCACCGCCGAAACCGCCCGGCGCCTTGCGGGCGCGGCCGACGCCGACCCGGCCCCACGGGTCGCGGAGCTGGAGCAGCTGCTCTCCCGGGTACGGCTCTCGGTCGCCCCGCTGGTGCACCCGCTGAACCCGATGCGGGGCCGCAAGCGGCGGGCCCGGCACGTTCTCGCCCTCCTGGACGACTGCGCCCGGGAGATCCGCGGCCTGGTCACCGTCGCCGCCGACCCGGAGGCCTCCCACGACGCCCGCCTGGCCGCCGCCTGCTGGCGTGTCCAGGCCGCGGTCGAGGCTCTCACCGAGGGGGGAGAGGCCCTGGCCGAGGCCGCGGACGCCTCGCCCCTGACCGATGCCCCGTCGGCCACGGACCCGGCACTGGCCCATCTGCATGGCCTGGAACGGGCCCTTGCGGAACTGGCCCGGCCGTTGCGCACTCCGTCGGGGTCACCGCTGGTCGGGGCCTGAACACCGCACGGCGAGGGGCGCGGCTGTCCTGCTCGCCGGGGTGCACGTCGGGCGACCTGGCGAAGTCGAGCCGAGGGGCGGGCGGGAGCCGTGCGGGTGCCGAGTGGGAGTGCACGCTGAGGGAGTCGGCCCGTGGTCGGCGCGGACGATTCGGAAAGCGGAGGGAACATGTCCTTTCAGGCGTATCTGGACAAGATCGAGGACAACACGGGCCTGACACCCCGACAGTTCATGGAGCTGGCCAAGGAGCGCGGTTTCGAGGGACCGGATCTGAAGGCGGGCCCGGTCCTGGAGTGGCTCAAGCAGGAACACGGCCTGGGCCGGGGGCACGGGATGGCTCTGGTGCACGTCTTCAGGAACGGCGCGCAGATCTCCGACAAGCACGTCGGCTCGAACGGCTCGCACCGTGACGAGTCCGACACACTCTGGCTGAACGGGAAGAACAACCGGCCTTGAGGCACCCCTGGGGAATCCGACATGACCTGGACCGAGAGTGAGGTGGTACGCGAGGGCGTCCGCATCTCCTGCCGTGACTGGGGTGGATCAGGACCTCCGGTCGTCCTGCTGCACGGACTGGCCGGCCACGCGGGCGAATGGGACACCCTCGCCCGGGACCTGAGCCGCCACTACCGAGTCGTAGCCGTCGACCAGCGTGGCCACGGCGCGAGCGAACGCCGGCCGCGTGATGTCTCCCGCGCCGCGTACGTCGCCGATGCCGTCGCGGTCATCGAACAACTCGCCCTGCGTCGGCCGGTACTGGCGGGGCAGTCGCTGGGCGGCCACACCGCCATACTCACGGCCTCAGCACACCCCGAACTGCTGCGCGGGCTCGTCCTCATCGAGGCGGGCCCCGGCCGCGCCGACCCGAACGTGCAGGCCGAGATCGGCGCAGCGCTGGACGCCTGGCCGACGCCGTTCCCCTCGCTCCGCGCCGCCGTCGAGTTCTTCGGAGGCGGCGCGGTCGGTGAAGGCTGGGCGGCCGGACTGGAGGAGCGCGGCGACGGCTGGTGGCCACGTTTCGACCGTGACGTGATGGTCGACGCGCTGACTGAGAACGCCCGGCGTTCCTTCTGGGACGAGTGGACGAGCATCACCTGCCCGACGCTGGTCGTCCTGGGCCAATCGGGCATCATCCCCGCGCACGAGACGGAGGCCATGCTCCAGCAGCGACCCGGAGCGGTGGCCTTGAGCGTCCCCGAGGCGGGGCACGACGTGCACCTGGAACGGCCCGAGGTCCTGCAGCAGGTGTTCCGTGAATTCCTCCGCCGGGTCGCCGGCCAGTCTGTCCACGGGCGGACCTGATTCCGGCAGCCTGGGGAATGCGCCAGCCCCCGCGGCGGCGTCCGGCCTCCGCCCTGCAGAGCGCGCGCCGACGCTCTGATCGCGGCCGGCGTCAACGCCGACGGGGCACCGCGTCACGGGCCGTTCAGGCGGCGACGAGCATCCGCCCCGCGCCACCCGTGGGGCGCCGTTCGAGGCGGTCATACGCGTACGCGGCCGACACCAGCGTCATGTGATGGTGCCAGCCGGGGAAGGAACGCCCCTCGAAGTCGAGCAGACCGAAGCCGTCCGCCATCTCGCCCAGGGACTCGTCGGCCCGCGCGAGTGTCCGGGTCAGGGCGAGCACCGTCTCCATGCGGGTGTGCGTGAGGCTGGTCAGCCACAGCTGTCCGGGGCGCCGCCCCGCTTCGGGGCGGACGGTGAAGAGCCGGAAGGTGCGGTCGACGCGCTTTCCGGCCTGCCCCACCCCCGGCAGCCGCACGAAGCCGGACATGACCGTGACGTGCCGGCCGTGCCCGTCCGAGGGAGCCACACGCTCCAGGCGGGTCAAGGGACCGCTGTCGGACTCGAACAGACTGCTCGCCGCCAGCGCCGGGCCCTGTCCGTCCTCTCCTCGCCCCGGCTTCAGGCACAGACGCCGGCCTACGGTGACCTGTAGCCGGTCGGGGACGGCGACCACGAAGGTGCGTCCGCGCAGCGCGAGACCGTGCGTCAAGAGTGCCGAGTTGGTCACGCCAAGGGCTTGGAGGTCGGCGACGACCGGCAGGGGAGTGGTCCGGCTGTCGTCGAAGAGCGTGTCCGCGAGGTCGAGGATGTGCTGCTCGACGGAGCGGGGGGTCACCTCCGCGGGGATCCGGGCGCGGGTGCGCCGTTCGGGGTCCTTGGCCCAGGAACCGGGGAGCAGCAGGCGCCAGTCGGCCGGCACGGCCCGCTCGTAGGAGGACAGGAACATGCCGATGCCCACCTGGCAGGTCACCGAACGGCCACTGGAGGCCAGGAAGCGGCGATGCACGCCGCAGGAGTGGGCACCGCGCTTGCGCAGCACGGCCTGGCCGATCACGCAGGCGCGCGGGGCCAGGCGCTGCCCGGCCCACCGGGCCAGCTCCGCGCGGACCGGCATCCAGTCCCACGGACTGGCGTTGACGAACTGGTGCAGCGACTGCGACGCGGCCGGTAAGGCGGAGACCGCCGCGGCGAGCCGGCGTACCGACTTCTTGCCGGGTGCGGTGAGCAGCCCTTGCACGTAGGCATGGGCCCAGCGTCGCTGGTCCGCACGCGGCAGGCACTCGAAGAGTCGCTCGGCGAAGGCGGGCACCGAGGTGTGATCACTCGTCAGAGCCTGTGCGCCCATGGCTGATTCTCCTCCCTGGTCTCGGTCCGCGGTTGCCGACCAGGCTGAAAGAATAGCGAACGCCCTCTTTTTTTTGGCGACTCGGAAGAGTCGCCGCACGCACTTCGCCAAGTCGGTTCGCCGAAGCGGTGGATGACCGGACGGAACGCGTCGTTCAGCAGCACCACGGGATGTCGAACGCGTCGGGGCGCGTCGCCGGAGTCCTCCGGGTACGGAGGACTCCGGTGGCGAGGTCGTGCCCGGAGACGACGCCGCGACGGCGGTCAGGCGAAACGGCGCACGTTCAGGTCGATCGAAGCGCCGGCTCCCGCGGTCGCGAGGCCCGGCAGGAGGATCTGCCACATCGACACCACCCGCTCGGGCAGGTCCTGCCGGCCGCTGACGGCGTTCGCGTACATCTGCAGCCCCGTGCACGCGCTGACCAGGAATTCGGAAACCTTGAGGACGTCGACCGATTCGACGATGTCGCCCTCCTCCTGGGCCTGCCGCAGAGCGGTTTCGAGGATCCGGGCCCACTCCAGGTACGGCGTGGCGTCGCGAACGCCGGTGCCTTCCTGCTCGTTGGTGAGCCGGACGCCCGCGCGCAGCAGGACATCACGCTGGATCTGCCACGCCCAGACGAACGTCATGTCCACAATGCGCTGCAGTCCGTGTGAGTCCAACTGCGGGACGATCGTGTCGGCCTGCGCGTTCATGACGGCGCGCGCGAGGTCCTCCTTGGACTTGAAGTGGAAGTACATCGCTCCCTGGGAGACACCGGCCCGCTGCATGATCCTGCTGATGCTGGCGCCGTTGAACCCGTATTCATCGAAGACCTCGGCGGCACCCCTGATGATGGTTTCCCGCGTCCTGACGGCTCGGTCCTGCTGCAGCTTCACCATGAGCGGTGGGCTTCCTCCCGACGAAACAAAACGAGTAACCACTATTTTATGGCGACCTGGTTCGCCACCGACCCGCGTCCAGCCGACTGCCTCACCCAACGGCGAAGGCCCGCCCCCGAACGGGAACGGGCCTCAGTCGCGGCGGGCGGACGTCAGCGAACGGGCGCACCCTGTACCTGCTGCGGCGTGATCCCCAACGCGGTCGTGTACTTGGCCAACGCCAGCTTCCCGACAGCGGGGTACGGCCCGAGCGACTCGGCAGCCGAGCACTCCGCCTCCTTCGCCGCCTCCTCGACCAGCCCCGGCTCGATCTCCGGACCGATCAGGTACGGCGCGAGAGCCAGCTGCTGCGAGCCCGAGGAACGCAGTTGCTCGGCCACGGACGCGATGGAGCCCTCCTGGTCCAGGGCCGCCGCCATCACCGGCACCGCGAGGCGCGCGGCGAGCAGCATGCCGGTGATCCCGGCCGCCTGCACGGCCTCGTCACCGCCGACGGACGCCAGGATGATGCCGTCTGCGGCGGTGGCCACGGTGAACAGCCGGGCACGGTCCGCGCGGGCCAGACCGGCCTCGGAAAGCCGCACGTGCAGCGCCTCGGCGAGCAGCGGGTGCGGGCCGAGGACGTCGGTCAGCTCGGCCGCGATCCGGCTCTCCATGACGGCCTGGCGGACCCGGCGCAACAGCGCGCTGTCCGGACCGGCGAGCAGCGGCACGACGACGGCGACTGGCCCGTCGGGCTCCCTGACGTCCATGCCGGCGGCGCGCGCCTGCTCGAAGCGGGCGGAGCGCTCCTCGGCGGCGTGCGCGAGCACGGCCCGCAGCGTGGGGAACTCCGCGTTGTCCCCGTCGAGGTACCCGATGCGGGCGTCGAGGCCGGGCAGCTCGGAGCGGGCGATGCTCACGACCTCTTCGGCGAGGCTGCGCGTGGCGCTACTGGGCGTGCCCGGCACGGCGAGGACGAGCGCGGGCGCGCCCTCGGGAGCCACCAGCGGCTCGGGACGGCGGTGCCGTCCCGGCTGGCGGGGTCGCGGCATTCGTACTGGGAGGCCGGACTCGGGTCCAGTGGGGGAACTCATGGCGCCGCATGTTACTGGCTCATTGGGCTCCCCTGTTCGGGGAGGGGGCAGGTGAGCGGTATCCGTCCGGTTTTGTCTGATGAGTTGCGCACAGTTCGGGCGCGTTCGAATCAATCGCCCGACACGGTGGTCACACACAGCATCGTGTCGTCACCCGGCAGTGTGAGAGGGCCGGTGCTCAGTTCGGCCGCCAGCCGCACCGAGCCGTGCAGCGGATCGCCCTCGGCCGGCACCCGCCGCGCCCGCGGGAGCCGCTCGGCCAGTTCCTCGTCCAGGGGCACGAGGATCGGGTCGCCCATCTTGAACAGGCCACCGGTGACGGCGACGCGCGGCTCACCTTCGGCGGGGCACACGGCCGCCGCGGAGCCGGCCATGTGCCGGGCCGCCGCGCGGAGGATGCCCGCGGCGACCGGGTCTCCGTCCGAGCACGCGGCCACCCGGGGTGCGAAGGACGCGAGGACGGCGGGCCGGTCCGGCCGCGGATACAGTGCGCCGGGCAGCCCCGCCACGGGTCCGAACGCCTCCTCGGCGCACGCCAGCAGCCGGGCCGAACCGCCCTCCCGCCCGTCGTGGGCCCGCAACGCGGCCTCCAGCCCTGCCCGCCCGATCCAGGCACCGCCCCCGCAGTCGCCGAGCAGATGCCCCCACCCGTCGGCCCGCCGCCAGCCGGCCAGGTCGGTGCCGATCGCGATCAGACCAGTACCGCCGGCGATCACGGCACCAGGGCGGGGCCCGAGGGCGCCCGCGTAAGCGGTCACGGCATCGGCGGCCAGCGCGACCCTCCGCACCCCGAACTCACGGGCCAGGGCACCCGGCAGTTCGGCGCGCAGCGCGTCACCGAGGGTGGCCAGCCCCGCCGCACCGACGACGGCGGCCGTCAGCCCTACCAGCCCTGCCTCGACGGTCAGGGCACGCGCCAAGGGCACGAGCAGCGCCATGAAGTGCTCGGGGTCGATACCCCGATCACCCGTGCGTACCGGCTCGGCGGTCCCCCCGCGGGCCAGCGGCCCGCGCCCGGTGGTCCCCACCACCGCCCGGAGTCCGGATCCGCCGGAGTCCACGGCGAGGAAGCCCGAGCCTTCCGACGCCCCGGTCACGGCAGACGCCGGTCCAGCGGTTGGCCGCCCCGGCGGCTCAGCGGGGAGGGCGGGTCGCCGAACGGCGTCCGCACCTCGGGCGCGGGTGGCTCGACCACTGGACGCAACACGCTGCTCCCCCCCCCCCCTTTCCGGTGACCGGTGACGCGATGTGCTCGACCGACTCGAGGTCCTCGACGAGGAGGAAGAGTAGCGCCGAAGGGGACCCTGGCGGGCCAGTAGAGTGACGCGCTGTGGCACCACGACCCTTGCATGAACTTGTCGAAGCGGGCTGGGCGAAGGCCCTCGAACCCGTGGCCGAACGCATCGCGGCGATGGGGGACTTCCTCCGGGCCGAGATAGCGGCCGGCCGCACGTACCTTCCGGCTGGGGCGAACGTCCTGCGGGCCTTCCAGCAGCCGTTCGACGACGTCCGCGTCCTGATCGTCGGTCAGGACCCCTATCCCACGCCGGGCATGGCGATCGGGTTGAGCTTCGCGGTGGCGCCCGAGGTGCGCTCTCTGCCCGGCAGTCTGGAGAACATCTTCCGGGAGATGCACTCCGACCTGGGACTGCCCAGGCCGTCCAACGGGGACCTGACGCCGTGGACCCGGCAGGGCGTGCTGCTGCTCAACAGGGCGCTCACCACGGCCCCGCGCAGTCCCGGCGCGCACCGTGGCAAGGGCTGGGAGGAGGTCACCGAGCAGGCGATCCGGGCGCTGGCGGACCGGGGTAAGCCGATGGTGTCGATCCTGTGGGGGCGTGACGCACGCAATCTGCGACCGCTGCTGGGGGATCTCCCCGCGATCGAGTCCGCTCATCCCTCGCCGATGTCGGCGGACCGGGGCTTCTTCGGCTCGCGCCCGTTCAGCCGGGCCAACGACCTGCTCGTGCGGCAGGGCGAGCGGCCCGTGGACTGGCGACTGCCGTAGAACCCACGTGCGGTGGCCCGCGCCCGGCCGGCCCGGGGCGCCGTGTCAGGCGGAGGAAGCCGTCGGAGTGGGCTCTCTCTCAGGGACGGACGGGGCGGCGATGCCGCTCTGCGCGGCCAGCGCCTTCTCCAGTCGCCGGATGTGGTAGTACTGCACGCGCGTGGTGCGCTGCAGGGCCATGACAGCGGCGAGGAACTGGTCCATCTCGGCGGCCCGGGTGAGGATGTCGTCGGGCACGTGCTCGTCCGACAGGCAGGCTTCCGCGTCCTGGGTGAGCACGGCGTGTGCCCAGCCACGGGTGATCGGCTTGAACAGGTCCGGGTGGTTGGCCACGATCCGGGCCCGGATGGCCAGGTCGTTCTCGGCGGCTTCCAGGTGCAGCCCGGTGTCCTTGTTGCGAGCCCCGAACAGCGGCTCATGGATGTGGTGGGCGTCGAAGCCGTGCTCTACGCAACCGATCCAGAAGTCCCAGTCCTCTCCCGCTCGCATGGTCTCGTCGTACCCGCCCACGGCCTGCCACGCTTCCCGGCGGTACAGCGAGCAGTAGAACATGATCAGTCGCTGGAGAAGCAGCTCTCTGCTGAAGGCGGGGAGGGGCATCGCCTGCGGCGGTAGATCGTCGTCGGTGAAGGTGAACACATCGGTTGACGCGATGGCGATGCCGGTGTCTCTGTCCAGTACCTCGACGGTCTTCTCCAGCATCGTGGGCGCGATGATGTCGTCGGCGTCCAGCGGGAGGACGTAACGACCGGCACTGGCCTCGATTCCGGTGTTGCGCGCGGCGGAGACTCCGGCATTGGCCTGCCGGAGCAGCCTGATGTGCCGGTCGGGGTGGCGGGCGACCAGGTCTTGCGCCACGCCCACCGTGTTGTCGGTGCTGCCGTCGTCGACGATGACGAGTTCCCAGGCGCGGAACGTCTGGGCGAGGACGCTGGACACCGCCTCGGGCAGATAGCGGGCGTAGTTGTGGCAGGGGATGACCACCGAGACCACAGGGTCGGATCTAAGGGGCATGCGCCATCTTTCGCTTCGGAACGGAACAGAATGGAATAGAACGGAACAGAACGGAACGGTATGGAGGGGAGGGAGGGGCTCCGCGGGTGCGGGAGGTGGGTATCCGTGGCGTCGGGCGCCGACGCCCCCCCTGGCCCCGTTCCAGGACCACGTCGCGGCGGACCGGCCGGATCGCGTGCTGCTAGCTGAAGAGCGGTTGACGCCCGGGGACGTGGTCGGGGCGGTCGTGGCCGTGCTCCTGATGGTGCCCGTAGTCGCAGATGGTCACGTTGCCCACCGGCGTGCAGCAGTGCCCGTAGTCGGTGACGGTGATGTTGCCGACCGGCGTGCAGCAGTGCCCGTAGTCGGTGACGGTGATGTTGCCGACGGGCGTGCAGCAGTGGCCGTAGTCGGTGACGGTGATGTTGCCGATGGGCGTGCAGGGGCGCCCGTCCCCGGAGGTGAGGGTGACGTCGCCGCCTATCTGCTGCCCTTGGTGCGTGTATGGCGCCGACGTCGTCAGCGTGTCCGAACCGAGGGCGGCCGCGTAGGCCGCCTCCGCGGTGTTGAGAAGTCCGGCGGTCGCCAGAGCGGCAGGCAGGGCCAGTGAGGACATGACACGGGCTTTCACGATGGGGCCTTTCCTTCGGAGACTGGGAGTCGCCCGCTACCGCTGGTGAACACCGAGGGGCAGGGGCAGCAGCACCACCGTAGGTTCCTATTACTCAACGCACTAATGCGATTACTCCATGTGGTGTACGGGTGGCCCCTATCGGTCAGGACGGGGCCATGGCCCCGAGGTCCGCCACGTCCGTGGCGTGGTGCGGGTGCAGCACCTCCAGGTCGGGCAGCGCCCAGCAGGCAGTGCCCATGTCCCGGGCCATCGCCGCCAGACCCTCGGTCTCGATGAGCTGCCGGTACGGGAAGGTGGGAAAGATCAGGCCGTCCCGGTGGAGGTCGGCGCGTACCAGGAGCGCGGTACCGCCGACCGAGTCGACCCGGACGAGCCCCTGACCGCGCAGTTCGTCGAGGTAGGTGCGGCCGAACCCCCTGGGTGGCTGCAAAATGCCGTCGCGCAGCCACTGGGACCAGTTGAGGCTGTCGGCCCTGGGATGCAGGACGAAGGTGTTGAGGTCGTAGGTGGGTCCGCCGGTCGTCGTGGCGCAGTGCGGGACGACGATGTCCTTGCGCGCCCCGAGCAGGCGCTGGACGAGGTCGGCCGGGTAGGCCGTGACATCCACGTCGAGCCACAGCACCCACTCCTCGTCGACGAGAGCTCGGGAGAGCAGATGGTTGCGTACCTTGGCCAGCACCGATCGGCGACGGCGCTGCACGCCCGGTTCCCAACGGGGGCCGGCCAACTGGAGGCCGAAGTCACGGTGGACGAGGGTGACCCGCCGGTACTCCGCCTCAAGGCCGGGCAGGGCCTCTTGGAGCAGATCCGGCGTCATGTCCGTGCTGTCGCCCTCCAGCAGGCCCAGCGAGATCGCCTCGTGAGGGTAGTCAAGGGCGCGGAGGTGCTCCAGGTAGCCCGGCAGGAACGCCGCCGCGTCCTTGAGAGGGGTGAGCACCAGGACCGGCGGGCGCTCACTCGCCGGGCCGGGGGCGGGCTCGAGGGCCGTCTGCGCTCTTCGCTCGGAGGCTCGCGCGGCGGGGCCGGTCTCGGCGTGAGCGATGTCCTCCGGCCCGATCGGCAGCCGCGTGGCCATCGCGAGCAACCGCTCGGCATATGCGCCGGGTTCGGCCCAGACCTCGGTCGCCACGTCGAAGTGCTCCGCGAAATGGGCTTCGTT
Organism: Streptomyces sp. NRRL S-455; assembly: GCF_000717875.1. Classification (GTDB taxonomy): domain Bacteria; phylum Actinomycetota; class Actinomycetes; order Streptomycetales; family Streptomycetaceae; genus Streptomyces. The sequence continues at coordinate 212,573 of NZ_JOCT01000001.1, read as the reverse complement.
GAACGTATTGCCGCCGTGACACACGTACGTGTACAGCTCGGGTGCGTCGACCGACACCACCCGGCAGGTGCGGACCATCTCCTCCGCCACCGGGGTGTCCTCGCCCCGGCGTAGTGCGGGATAGCGAGGGAGGCGGTCCTTGGCGCACACCATGGACCCCTCCCATACGCGTGCGCAGGAGATCGCGAGCTTGTGGCGGGCGGGCCACCACAGCCGTTCGCGTGCCAGGAAGCATGCCTCGGCGCCGAGCGAGAGAATGGCCGCCATCTGGGTCTCGACCCGCTCCGGGTCGTACAGGTCGTCGTCGTCCCACTGGCACACGTAGGGCCCGGTGGCCCGGTCCACCGCCTCGTTGCGCAGTTCGCCCAGCGTCCGCCCTTCCGGGGGGAGCCGGTGATGGCGGATTCGCGGGTCGCCCAGCTCGCGAATGTACCGCTCGAGGGCGTCGTCCGTGCCGTCCTCCACGACGACCAGTTCCAGACCGGGGTAGGTCTGCGTGCGGAAGCACGTGATCGCGCGGCGGGCCGTCGACGAACGATCCTTCGTCACCATCAGGCATGACACCGTCGGCGCCGGCGCGCCCGAGGCCCAGCGACGGCGGTGCGGGTCCAGATTGAGAAGGCCGTCGGCGAGGGGCTGCAGCTCCTGGCTCACCCAGAACGGGAACCGTTTTCCGGCCGACGTCCGCGGAGTGCCGGGGACGTCGCGTGTCCAGCTGCCGGACCAGTGGTGCACGGCGTGCGCACGCTCGTAGTCGGCTTTCTGAGGGCCGAACAGTTCTGCCGCATAGGGGCTCACCTCGGGGTACAGGACCTCCGGGCCGAGGATGGTGATCGAGTCGGGCTCCGGGGCGCTGTCGATCGCTCTGCTGAGGAAGAAGGGTCCCGTGGCGTCCAGGGCGCCAGGCATTCTGTGGGCGCCGACCAACTGTCGGTGCACATGGGCCCAGAAGGGGTGGCCCGGCCGTGACGCGATGAACGCGTTGCCGACGATGCGGCTGAATCCGCGCTGGCGGGCCAGCAGCAGCTGTGTGTGCGCCTGGGGCTCACAGCCGAGGACGAGTTCGTGCCCGTCAAGGATTCCGTCGACCGGTCTCAGGCACTCGAAGTCCAAGTCCACGTAGAGCCCGCCGAAATGGTCGAGCAGGAAATAGCGAATTGCGTCGGCGCGCATGATGGGTTCCGCGTAGCCGTCGTAGACCGGCAGGAACCATGGATAGTGCTCCTGAAGAAATGCGCGATTGTCGGAGTCGGTCCACAAACGGTATGCCCAGCCGGGGTGATGCAGGCGCCATGAGTCAACCCATTTACTCCAGTGGGCGGGTACATCGGCGTCTTTCCAAGTCTGGTGAATCAAGGTGGGAATCTTGCGCTGTGTCCGCATTCATGTAGTATGCCCGTCCGCTATGCCGGGAGGGTTTCCAGTAGGACCGGTCGGCGGAACGTTCACCCGTGCAGCCCCCGGGGACATCCGAAGGTTCACGCAAGCACGTTCCTCCGCCCGGCCCTCACCTCATCCGACGACCGCGGCCCGCACGCACAGCACGTCCGGCAGATGCGAGGCGAGCTGCCGCCAGCTGTCGCCTGCGTCCGCCGAGGCGAACACCTCGCCGTTGCGGTTGCCGAAGTAGATGCCGGCGGGTTCGGCGTCGTCCGTGCACATCGCGTCGCGCAGCACCGTGCCGTAGTGCTTCTCCTGGGGCAGTCCCGCCGAGAGCGGCTCCCAGCTCTTGCCCGCGTCCGCCGTCCGGTAGACCCGGCACCGGTGGTCGGCGGGGACCCGGTCGGCGTCGGCGTTGATCGGGAACACGTAAGCCGTGTCCCCTCGGTGCGGATGTGCGGCCACCGCGAAACCGAAGGTGGACGGCAGGCCCTCGCCGATGTCCGTCCAGTGCGCCCCCGCGTCGTCGCTGCGGTACACACCCCAGTGGTTCTGCAGGTAGAGCCGGTCCGGGGCCGCCGCGTCCCGCGCGATCTTGTGCACGCACTGGCCGAACTCCGGGTTCGGATCGGGCAGGAACACCGCGGAGACCCCCGAGTTGGAGGGCGCCCAGCTCGCGCCGCCGTCCAGGGTGCGGAACACGCCCGCGGTCGAGACGGCGACCGTCACCGCCTTCGGGTCGCGCGTGTCGGTGAGCACGGTGTGCAGGCCCTCACCGCCGCCGCCCGGCATCCACTTCGACCGCGTGGGGTGCTCCCACAGGGGCCGGACGAGCTCGAACGTCTCCCCGCGGTCCGCCGAGCGGTACAGCGCGGCCGGTTCCGTGCCCGCGTACACCACGTCCGACTCGGCGGCGGCCGGGTGCAGCTGCCACACCCGCTCCAGGGACGCACCCGTGTCCTTGGGGAACCTGACGGCCGGCCGGGCCGGTTCGGTCCAGGTCCGGCCCAGGTCGTCGGAGTGGAACACGGACGGACCCCAGTGCGAGCTGTCACCGCCGGCCAGCAGCCGCGGGTTCTCCCCCCGGGTGTCGATGGCGACCGAGTACACGGCCTGTGCGTTGAAGTAGGGACTCTCGTCGAACTCCCAGGCGCCACCGCCCCGCCGGCGCCCGATGAACAGGCCCTTGCGCGTGCCCACGGCGAGCAGTACCTCGGTCATGCCGATCACCTCCGCGGCGTCGTCATTGACGCCCTCGTCTCAGACACCGGCCAGTCTGCACCCCACCACTGACAGTCACCTCCGGGACGGGCTCCGGCGCAGGTCAGGGCCGTGTCGGCGAAGAGGCCCGGCCTGCCGGCGCATCCGCACACGGCGGGCGGACCCCGGCGCGGTGACGTCTGCGAGGCCGTCCCGAGGTACGTGCAGTGAGCATCCAGGGGCCCTGTTCCGTATGGGGAGGGCGGCGGGATGGTCATGCGCTCATGAGGAGGATGCCTTCGATGACGTTACGTGGCCCGAAGGTGTGGCTGTGGCGCTGGCGGCGCAATCCGCTCAAGCGCCGGGCCGACAGGGTGGAGGCCTGGGTCGTGCTGGGCGTGTGGTCGCTCACTTTGATCGTCGCGTTGCTGGCCGGCACGACGGTGAGCCGCTCCGTCGAGGGCGGGCTGGCCCGGGAGCGCGTCGAGTGGCGCCCCGTCGTGGCCCGGCTCGCCGAGAAGGCTCCCGGAAGGGCCTCCGAGAGCGGCCACGTGTCCCGTGCCGAGCACGTGTGGGCTGAGGCACGGTGGACCGCCGCGAACGGCTCCTCCCACTCCGGCCAGGTACGGGCTCTGGCGGGCAGCGCCGCGGGGACACCGATCACCGTGTGGACGGACCGCGAGGGCCGCCAGGTGACCCGCCCCGTCACCGAGACCCAGGCCCGTGTGCGGGCTCTGCTGATCGGCGGCGTGGCGGGCTTCCTCGCCGCGGCCGTGCCACTCGCGGGCGGCCGTGCGGTACGCCGCCGCCTGGAGCGCCGCCGCATCGACCAGTGGGACGCCGAGTGGTCCCGCTTCGGGCCGCTGTGGGGGCGTACGACGGGGTGAAGGTGGAGCTCCCTGTGGGGCGAGGTTCCGGTGGGGTGGGCCACCTGCCGTGTGAACTCCCTGCTGTGTGGGCTCCCGGCCGGGCGGGTTTCCAGCAGGGCGGGCCTCCCGCAAGGTGGCTCCCTGCGGGGCTTGTCGCGGGCGGACGCCCTGCGGCGCGGGTGCCTGCGGCCCGGTGCTCCCACTTACGCGGGCCCCTACAGGGGGGCCACTACAGCCGGGCCTCTATAGGGCGCCCCCACCGGCGGCTCCCTACAGGCAGGCCCCAACGAGGTGGACCCCAACAAGGCGCGCCACCCACGGCGCGACCTCGACGGCGACTTCCCCTGCGCGGGCCCACCACCGGGGCCTGCCCCTCCGGCGGGGGCTCCCCGGCCGTGGCTTCCCCGGTGATGGCGGCGCTCCAAGGCCGGCCCTGGAGCACGTCGCGCCCTATTCGGCCAGCGCCGCCCGACACGTCCGCAACAGCACCTCGTCCGCATGGATGTCCTGAGGGCCGTGGCCCTCGGCGTCCGCACGATGCCGCCGCGGGGACCTGAGTTCCGCTCGCAGCAAGTCGTGCAGGGGCGCCCCCGTGGGCCCCAGCGCCTTCACGCACCCGGCGATCGTCGTTCGCGTGTGCGGATGCTCCGCCCATGCCGAGCGAAGGACCGGAAGGACCTGCTTCTCCGGCTCCCCGGTGATGCGCCACACCGCACAGGCGGCCACGGCTCGCTCCAAGGCGTCCCCGGAGCCGGTCATCCGGCGCAGCCCGGGCAGCGCGGGACGGGCCGCCGGCCCCAGTCGCCCGAGTAGGCCCGCCGCCGCCCGGCGACGCCGGCCACGCTCCGTCTCCGCCAACTCCCTTACCAGTACAGGCAGCACGGTATCCGCCGCACCCGTGACCGACCACAGTGCCCGGGCCGCCGTGACGGCGCAGTCGGTGTCCAGCAGCCCGTGCAAGTCCCGTACGGTCTCGTGTGCGGCGCTGCCGAACGCACCGAGGGCATGGGCGGCCGCTTCCGTGACGGCGTCGCACAACCCCGGCCCGTCCGGCATACCGCGCAGCAGGCGCCCCACTGAAGGTACGGACTCGGTGTCGCCCAGTGCCGCGAGTGCTAACAGCAGGGGAACGGCCCGCTCCTGCCTGCCGGGCCCGTCGAGCGGAACACGCGCGAGCCGGCGCCGTAGCGCGGGAGCGAGCGGCGCGGCCGCTCGGCCCAGGTGAGGTATCACCAGCCCCAGGTCGTCGGGGACGACGGGACCCGCCAGCACCTCGGCCAGCAGCGGCACGGCCCGTGCGTCCCCCGCCCGGGCCAGTGCCTTGAGCGGTCCGCCCAGTGTCGGCGTGCCCCGCTCCCCGTGCCGTATACGAAGCTCGGGACGGCAGGCCACCAGCGCGTGCAGGTGGTCGGCGGCGGGCGCCGCCAGGTCGAAGAGTTCCACCAGGACCGCGACCGCCGCATCGTGCAACCAGCTCTCCTCGGCGCCCAGCTGGGCGCCTATGAGGGCGACCGGCGCCTCGGTGCCGGTACGCCACTCGCGGAACAGCCCGGCCGACATCCACACGGCGTTGCACCGGTCGAGGGGGTCCGGGCTGGTCAACTGCCCGCACAGCAGGGCGACCCGGTCGGCCACCCGGCCGCCGAGCGCGCGGTGCAGGGTCCGCAGCAGCTGGGAGCCCTCCTCGTCCGAGGGACGCAGGCGCCGCAGCCGGTCCGCCAGCGTGTCCGCACCCGGGCGGTCCGGCGGGTGCCGCGTGCAGGCGCGCTGCCCGGATCTGTCGCGGAGCAGCTGGACGACGGTCGGTATGAGATCGGCGGGCAGCGACTCCGGGGCGCAGCCCGCGAGCTGGCCGAGCGCGGCCAGCCGCGGCCCGGGTCCGTGCGGGGGCCCGCTCAGGGTCGCCAGCAGGCGCACCGCCTCGGTGGCTCGGGCCTCTCCGGCCGACCGGTGCCGCCGTGCGAACAGGCCGAGACCCTCGATCAGGGCGAGCAGGACCCCCTCGTCCCGCTCCACCGTGAGCCGCTCCCGCACCAGGGCGAGGACGCGCGCCGGTTGGTCCAGGAACCGTACGAGCGCTTCCACGGCGGCCCGGCGAACCCCGGCGTCCGCGTCCCCCGCGAGCCGGACGAAGACCTCCGCACCCGCCCGCAGCGCGGCACGGGCCCGCGCGGCCAGGTCGTCCGCGGCATCGCCGGACCCGTCGGCGCCGCCGATGCTGACGAGGAGTTCCACGACCTCCGCCCGGCCCCGCTCCTCCTCGCGGACGGCGAGCGCGAGGAGAAACGGAACACAGGCGAGCGTCGAGTCGTACACGTCTCCCCGGTGGTGCACGGCGCCGTACATCCCGTCGAGCGCGGTCTCCCGCTCGGCCGGGTCGGCGGAGGCCAGTCCCCGCAGTAATCCGGGTACGTCCTCCGCGCTGCCGTACGCATGCCGCAGCGAGGCCCAGTCGACCTCGTCGATCCCCCTGAACACGTTGTCCTCCCCAGGCGAAGTGCCAACTGACGGGGAGTCTGCACCACGGCACTGACAACGAAGCGGAACCGGAGAGTGACTGTGCGCGAACTGTGCGCCCGTTGGCCGACGGTGACTCGGTCCGGGCCGGGCGGCGCACGCCACAGGACGGAGCCGATGCCCGCCGCTTCCGGCAGCGTCCCCCACGTGTGCCCCCAGTCGCCCCCGAGCCGGCCGGGTCGCGCAGAACGCGTCGGCCGATCGCCGGCGGGGCGTGCCGGCAGGCCGGCCGACCGCCTTCGCGGCCGTAGTACGGCATCTGCCGGCCGATCCCGCGCGGGTGCGTGGCGCATGACGCGGGCGGCCCTGCGCAGCGCCCGCCGGGACGTCGCGCACGACCGCCTTCACCGTGGGGGGAGTGCTGCTTCCGGACTACCTGTAGGTGATGTCCGAGGTGGAGTAGAGGCAGTTCGTGCTGTCGGGGCCGGACCCGACAGCGGTGTTGTTGTTGTACTTCTGGCAGGGGACGACCTTGCGGCCGGAGTCGTTGCGGATCGTGATGCCCCGCAGCGTCGCCACGTCGTTGCGGTTGACGTTGATCCCCACGAGCCGCGCGGTGGAGCCGGTGCCGGTCACGTCGATGGTGTTGAGGTTGACCTTGCGGGTGTACTGCGTGGAGCAGTCACCGCAGGAGCGGTAGAGCGTCTTGAACTCCTGCACCGCGAAGTTGGAGATGGTCAGCGTCCCGCCGCCGTTGTGCTGGAAGACCTTGTCCGCCGCCTTCTTCGCTCCGCCGCCGATCACCTGGTAGGTGGCCCCGTTGCCGCCGCGGAAGGTGGCGGCGTCCTCGCCGACGTCCTCCCACCAGACGTTCTGCAGCGTGCAGCTGCCCTCGCAGTGGATGCCGTCGGCCGCCGGGGCGCCGAGGATGACGTTCTTCAGCACGGCGCCGTCCGCCAGCTTGAAGATCGGGTCCTGGCCCTCTTCCTGGCCGTCACCGGCCAGGCTCCCGGTGCCGTAGTACCGCTTCATCCCGTAGTCCTTGGTTCCGGACACCGAGATGGTGGAGGAGGTGCCCTGGCTGCCGTTCGGTGTCGGCCAGGTGGCGGCGCTCGCCGTGGGCGCGTTGATGGTCATGATCATGCCAGCAGAGAGGCCGAGCGTGGCCAGCACGCCGGTCAGTGCGCGCCTGCGGGCGCGCGGACGTGTCGCAGAAGTCATGTCCCGATTCCTTCTGTCGTCTGAGCGGATGTGGGGTGTCCGAGCGGACGGGCTGTCAGAGCTTTCCGGCGCCCGCACCCGAGGTCACCGAGGTGACGACGGACGAGGCCGGCTCCGCCGAGTAGCTGTAGGGCGGATTGGTGAAGGTGCCGACCCGCGAGATCTCGGTCGCGGCTCCACCGAGATCGTTGCCGCGCAGGTTGGCGTGTCCGTCGACGTCGCTGCTGCGGTTCGTGGTCACCGCGATCTTCGTCGAGCGGAAGACGTTGTTCTCGACCAGCATCTGGGCGCCCATGCGCGAGTGGCAGGCGGTGTCGGCGCCCTCGACGTAGTTGTTGTAGAAGTGCCCGGTGCCGAAGCGCAGGCTGGGGATGCGCGAGTACACGTTCGCGAAGTGGTTGTGGTGGTACGTCACCTTCAGGTGACCGGTGTCCTCGCTCGCGTTGTTGTCGCTGTGGCCTACGAGCGAGCCCTTGAAGTGGTTCTTGAAGGTGTTCCACGACACGGTGACGTTGTCCGCGCCGTGGTTGATGTCCAGCAGGCCGTCGTAGTGGTCCTTGTCGTGGTCGCGGTCGGCCGAGAAGGAGTTGTGGTCGATCCAGACCTTGTCGGACGCCTCGACGGTGATGCCGTCGGCGGGCGCGACCGGCTTGCTGATGTTCAGGTTGCGGACGACGACGTTGGAGACCTTCTTCAGCCGCAGCCCACCGCCGGTGAACCCGGACGACGAACCCACGCCCAGGACGGTGGTGTTGGACCCGACGTCGACCTGACCGCTCAGCGCGATCAGGCCGTTGACCCGGACGACCTTGGCCGAGTTGCCGGTCACGGCCGACTTGAAGGCGCTCAGCGTGGAGACGGTGACCGCCGGGGCGCTGCCGCCGCCGGTCGTGCCCGCGCCGAACCCGATCGGCGAAGCCTCGGCGGCCCCGGCCGGCTGGGGAACGGCCAGGACCGCCACGGTCGCCAGCGCGGACGCTGCGGCGACCGCCAGGGTGGCTCCGGGTAAGCGGGTGCGTGGGGGGTGAGTACGCATGTGGGGGTGCGTCCCTTCAGGTGCCTCATGGTGCCTGGTCGGTCAGCTTCATGAATGGCGTTCGCATAGGTGTTCACCATGCCTCCTCCCGCTGGGTGAGGGGGCACTGGTGGGTCACACTTCTGAACGGAAGGTAGAGGGCAAGCGCTTTCTAGTCAACGCCTCGCGCGAAACGCATTCGGCCGGTCCTGGTGGCGGCGACGACAGATGTGGGAGCGCTTCCATGGAAGCCATGTCCATGCCACCATGCCGGTCGGACGCACAGATCTCACCGTCGGCCGTGCGAGTACTGCCGACTGCCCGGGCGCCCGGCCTTGCTCAGCCAGGCGAACCCGGCCTGCTGAACCGCCGTACGACGTCCTCGATCCGCGCCTCACAACGGAAGGGACACGGACGTGTCTGCCACCTCCCACCACCCCACGGCGAGGAGACCGCTGCGGTCGGTGCTCCTCGCGCTCCTCGCCGCCCTGCTGCCGCTCGCGGCCACCCTGGTCACCGCACCCGCGGCCGCCGCCGGCGAGTCCGCCGGCGAGAGGGCCGTACCCGCCGCGACCCTCACCGAGGTCGCGAACTTCGGTGCGAACCCCAGCAACCTGCGGATGTACCTGTACGTGCCGGAGAGCGTCACCCCGGACCCGGCGGTCGTGGTCGCCGTGCACTGGTGCACCGGCTCGGGCCCGGACATGTACAACGGCACCGAGTACGACACGCTGGCGGACCAGTACGGGTTCATCGTGCTCTACCCGTCCGTCACCCGCAGCAGCAAGTGCTTCGACGTCTCCTCGCCCCAGTCCCTGCGCCGTGGCGGCGGCAGCGACCCGGTCGGCATCAAGTCGATGATCGACTGGGTGACCCGCACCTATGACGCCGACACCGAGCGGGTCTTCGCCACGGGCATCTCCTCCGGCGCGATGATGACCAACGTCCTGCTCGGGGACTACCCCGACGTGTTCGCGGCGGGTGCCGCCTTCTCGGGCGTCCCGTTCGGCTGCTTCGCCACCACCGACGGCTCCGAGTGGAACAGCGCCTGCTCGGGGGGCACGGTCACCCACACCCCGAAGGAGTGGGGCGACCTGGTCCGGAACGCGTACCCCGGCTACACCGGGCCCCGGCCGCGGATGCAGATCTGGCACGGCACCCAGGACGACGTGCTGCGCTATCCCAACTTCGGGGAGCAGGTCAAGCAGTGGACGAACGTCCAGGGCGTGAGCCAGGCCCCGGCCGCCACCGACACGCCCCAGTCCGGCTGGGTCCGCACCCGCTACGGCGGAACGGGCGACCAGGCCCCCGTGGAGGCCGTCAGCCTCCAGGGCGTCGGCCACAACCTGTACGCCCACGGCATGGCGTCCCGTGTGCTCACCTTCTTCGGCCTCGACAGGTCGGGCCCGGCTCCCCAGCCCCAGCCCGGCGCCTGCAAGGTGACGGCCTCCGTGAACGCCTGGAACACCGGCCTGACCACCTCCGTGACCATCACCAACACCGGCACGACGACGGTCAGCGGCTGGAAGCTCGGTTTCACGCTGCCCGCGGGCCAGACGGTCACCGGCGGCTGGGGCGCCACGTACGCACCCACGTCCGGGTCGGTGACCGCGGTCAACGTGTCGTACAACGGCACCATCGCGCCGGGCGCGAGCGTGAGCATCGGCTACCAGGCCAGTCACGGCGGCAACAGCGCGGCCCCGTCCGCGTTCACGCTCAACGGGACGGCGTGCGCGACCGGTTGACGTCCTCCGGGGTGCCGGATCAGACCGACCGGTGGTACTGGTCCGGCACCCGCACCTCACCGCCGAGCTCACGCGCCGCGAGCCGGGCCCATGAGGGGTTGCGCAGCAGTTCGCGGCCCAGCAGCACCGCGTCCGCCTCGCCGTTGGCCAGGATCTTCTCGGCCTGCTCGACCTCGGTGATCAGTCCCACCGCCGCGACCGGCAGCGTGGTCTCCTTCTTCACCCGGGCGGCGAAAGGCACCTGGTAGCCGGGGCCGGTGGGAATGCGGACACCGGAGGCGTTGCCTCCCGTGGAGACGTCCAGCAGATCGACGCCGTGGGCCTGCAGATCGGTGGCGAACCGGACGGTGTCGTCCGGGGTCCAGCCACCCTCGTCGAGCCAGTCGGTCGCCGAGACGCGGAAGAACAGCGGCTTGTCCTGCGGCCACACCGCGCGTACCGCGTCGACGACCTCGAGCGCGAAGCGGGTGCGGTTCTCGTACGAGCCGCCGTAGGTGTCGGTGCGGTGGTTGGAGTGCGGGGAGAGGAACTCGTTGATCAGGTAGCCGTGGGCGCCGTGGATCTCGGCGATCTCGAAACCGGCCTCCAGCGCGCGGCGGGCCGCGGCGGCGAACTGCCCGATCACGTCCTTGATCTGGTCGACGGTCAGCTCCGCCGGGGCCGGGTGCCGGTCGTCGAAGGCGACCGGGCTCGGCGCCACGGAGTCCCATCCGTACGCGTCCGGGCCGACCGGGGCGCCACCCTTCCAGGGGCGGTCCGTCGACGCCTTGCGGCCGGCGTGAGCCAGCTGGACCGCCGGCACCGTGCCCTGCGAGGTGAGGAAGCGGGTGATCCGGCGGAACGCCGTGACCTGCGTGTCGTTCCAGATGCCGAGGTCGTACGGGGAGATGCGGCCCTCCGGCGACACCGCGGTGGCCTCGACGATGATCAAACCCGTGCCGCCGGTCGCGCGGGCGGCGTAGTGCGCGAAGTGCCAGTCGGTGGGAGCGCCGGTCTCCGGGCCCTCCGGTGCCGCCGAGTACTGGCACATCGGGGGCATCCACACACGGTTGGGGATCGTCAGGTCGCGCAGGGTGCAGGGCTCGAAGAGCGCGGTCACGGCGGACTCCATTCGTCACGGGGGCGAGAGCGGCGACTCGTACGATAGGCATCGTAGTACGGTGGATGTCAAACTACGAGGGTTCTCGTACTATGAGGTCCCCCGAAGAAGTGGAGTCACCGTGACCTCCCCCGCCGTCAGCAGCCGCGACCTGCCGCATCCCGGGCGCGACGAGATCCGCCTGGAAGGTGTGCTGCACGCGCTCTCCGATCCGGTGCGGTTGCGGATCGTGCGGGAACTCGCCGCCGTGACCGGGGAGTTGTCCTGCTCGCACTTCGACCTGCCGGTCACCAAGTCGACCACGACGCACCATTTCCGGGTGCTGCGGGAGAGTGGTGTGATCCGGCAGGTCTACCGGGGGACGGCCAAGATGAACGGGCTGCGGCGGGAAGATCTGGAGGGGCTCTTTCCGGGCCTCTTGGATGTTCTTCTGGACGCGGCGGGCCGGCAGGCCGGGCGTTCGGGGGGATGACCGCCCGTGGCCGGCGGTGTGCGGTGGCTGGTCGCGCGGTTCCCGCGCCCCTCAGGGGGCGTGATGGTGCGCCGCTTCCCTCAGGGACTGCCAGTCGGGCAGCTTCACCACATCCCTGCCGAGTGACGCTCCCAGCTCCGCCTCCGCCCGTTCGATCGACTGCCAGCCCGTCCACTCGACCGGGTCGGCTCCCGCCGCGCGCAAGGCCGTGACCGGGTCCTCCGGGACGGCCTTCCGGTCGAGGGCCGGAGCGTCCTCAAGGAGGGACGTCGCCGTCTCCTTCGCGCACGGCCTGTTGGTGCCGATGACGCCGGTCGGGCCCCTCTTGATCCAGCCGGCCACGTACTCGCCCGGAGAGACGACGCCCTCGCGCAGGACGCGACCGGCCAGGTTGGGCACCGTGCCGGTACGCGCGTCGAACGGCAGGCCCTCGAGCGGCACTCCGCGGTAGCCCACCGAGCGCAGGACCAGTTGCGCCTCGATGTCCTCATACCGCCCCGTGCCCGTCACGCCGCCTTGCCCGTCCGGTGTCGTGCGCTCGAAACGGACCGCGCCCACGTGGCCCTGCTCGGCGAGCAGTTCGACCGGGCGGAGGAAGAAACGCAGCCTGATACGGCGCTGCGCGTCTCTCGGCGGCGCCTCGGCCCAGCCGCGCAGCGCTTCCACGTTGCGGCGCTGAGGGGCGGGCAGTGCGGACGGGTCGCCGTAACCGGGGTCCGGCGTCAGCTCCGCCGGATCGACGGTGACCTCCGTCCCTGGAAGGGTGCCCAGTTCGCGCAGTTCCTTCGTGGTGAAGCGGGCCTGGGACGGACCGCGCCGGCCCACCATGTGGATCTCGCTCACCCGGCTCGCCGCCAGCGCGCTCAGGGCCGCCTGCGGCATGTCGGTCGGGCTCAGCTCGGCCAGGCCGCGCGCCAGCATCCGGGTGACGTCCACGGCGACGTTCCCCACGCCGATCACCACGGCCGACCGGGCGTCCCGCAGGAACCCGCCGTCCACGGCGTCCGGGTGGGCGCTGTACCAGGCGACGAACTGAGTGGCCGACCAGCTCCCCGGCAGGTCCTCCCCGGGGATGCCCAGACGCCGGTCCGTGGCGGCGCCCACGCAGTACACCACCGCGTGGTAGAGCTCCCGCAGCCGGGCGACCGGCACTCCACCGGGACCGGCCTGGACGCCCCCGAGGAAGCGGACCCGGTCGTGCTCCAGGACCGCGCGCAGGTTGTTCTGCAGCGACTTGATCTTCTCGTGGTCCGGAGCCACGCCGTAGCGGACCAGGCCGTACGGGCACGGCAGCCGGTCCAGGACGTCGACGCGCACCTCGGAGTCCAGCTGGACGAGACTCTGGGCGGTGTAGCACCCGCTCGGCCCGGACCCTACGACGGCGACTCGCAGCACGGCGGAACTCCTTACCCGAGGGACCCCGGCGGATCGCACGAGAGCGCTGACGCCTCCAGCATCGCACCGGCCGGGCTCCGCTGACAGGGTGCTGTGCTCCGCTCGGGGGGCGTGTCCGATCTACTGGGAAGGTGATCATTCGGTTACGTTCCGTGTGTGCTGGAAGCATCCTTTCTTAATCTTTCTGATCGCTCTCCGGCGGACGGAGCGGTGTCCGTGCGGCCCGCATGGGAAGTGCGGGAGAACGAGGACGCGACACGGTGGTTCGACGTCTGCCTGGCCTTCACGGACGGCGCCCGCGTCGACGCGCTGGCCGTCGTGGCCGGGGGGAGCGTCGGCATCGAGGACGTACGCGCCCAGCCCGCGCTGTCCCTCGACGACCTGGCGGTGCTGGCGGACTGGATCGAGGACTCGCTGGGCGAGGCGTGCGGTGCCGGTCCGGCTCCGGACGGCGGCGCGGGCCAGGGGCGGCGGGCCCGTCCGGCCTGGCCACGTGGTGTGGAGGGGCGGTGGCTGGTGGCGCAGGAGTACCGCGCGGCCCAGCGCAACGGTGCCGACCCGGTCCTGGCCGTGATGTGCGCGACCGGACACAGCCGCCGCAAGTCGCTCAGGCTGATCGGCCAGGCCCGGGACGCGGGCCTCCTGGCGCCGCGCCGCGCCCGGCGCTGAGCTCGCGGCTCAGAGCATCCCCCGCATCCGCGTGATCTCGCTCGTCTGCTGGGCGATCACCTCGTCGGCCGCCGTCTCCGGCAACCCGCTGTTCCTGTCCACCGACTCCTCGCGCAGCGACAGCAGTTGCTCCAGCACCACCCGGCCGACGACCTGGAAGTCCTCGTGGGAGGGCGTGAAGGTCTTCGACTGGGAGATGGCCTACTTCGACCGCGGCCCGCTGACCACCGACACGATCAAGTCGGGCGGCTCTATGTCGGCGTACTACTACGACGGCTACCTCTACTCGAACGAGTACGCCCGGGGCTTCGACGTCCTGAAGATCGACGACCGGCGCACGGCCCCGGCCCGCTGGGTCCACATGCGCGAGCTCGACGTGCAGACGCGGCCGGACTACTTCGACCGACCCAACGGATCGCACTCCGGTACGGTCCCCGTGGCGAAGAACCGGGACAGGTCCCTCTCACCGCTCCCGCCGGAGGCCCCGGCCTCCGGCGGGACACCCAGCTCCCAGTCGAGCCGGTAGCGCTTGAACAACTCGGCCCTCAGCACCGGAACCGGCATCGGCACCCCCGGCACCAGAGCGGCGTACACCGCGCCCATCAGCAGAGCGCGCAGCATCGGGTAGTCGCTGTCGACGTCCCGCGAACCGTGCCGGGCGACGGTGTCCCGCAGCAGTTCGGCCAGGCGGCGTTGTTCCGGGCAGGGAACGAAACCCTCGGCCTGCAGCAGCCCGGCCATGTGCTGGCGCATCAGTACCGGCCGGTCCCTCGCCAGGCCCAGGATCGCGTCGATGGCCCGGGCCATCCGCTCCCGGCCGTCCTCGGTGCGCGGCTCGCGCTCCAGCGCCTCCTCCAGAGTGCGGTGCATCAGCCGGTGCACCGCGGACTGCACGAGCTGGCGCTTGCCCGGGAAGTAGTACGAGACCAGACCGCGCGCCGAGCCCGCCCGGTCGGCGATGTCGCCGAGCGTCGTGGCCTCGAAGCCGTGCTCACTCACCAGTTCGACCGCCGCCTGCAGAAGCCGCTCCTTCGAACGCCTCCGCAACTCTTCATTGACCGAGGCGCTGCGCGGGGACATGCTGTAACTCCTCGTTGACTGGCTGCCAGCCAACTATACTCGGGGTCGTCCGGCCGGGACCGTGCTGTCCAGGCCGACGGTGCCGCCTGCCTCGGGCGACGCGGGGGATCGTCCGAGGCGGGCAGGCAGACGACCAGGTGGTGGCCTCGGGCTACTGCTTCAGCCCACCAGCTCCAGGACCGGCCGAAGCCCGTCCGGCCGGTCGGTCACCGGCAGATGGTCCACGAAGTGCACCTCGCACCCCAGGGCGGCGGCACCGCCGTCCGCCCTGCGGTCGTCGCCGACCATGAGCGTCCGGCGCGGATCGGCGCCGAGCGCCTCGCAGGCGGCGGCGAACAGTCGCGGGTCGGGCTTCTGGATGCCGTGCTCGTACGACAGGACGTACGCGGCCACGTAGCGATCCAGGCCGTGCTCCCGGAAGACCGGGCGCAGGTCCCAGCCGATGTTGCTGACCACCCCGACGGGGATGTCCCGCTCCCGCAGGGCGCGGAGCACCTCCGCGGCGTCCGGGTACGGGGCCCACGCGGCGGGAGTCATGTGGCGGTCGTACAGCGCGTCGTGCAACGCCGGGTCCGGCAGCGTGACCTGACGGGAGAGGCCCGTGTAGGCGGCCCGGTGCAGTGCGGCGCTCCGGTCGCGGGTCCGCCAGGCGTCGGCGAGTTCCTCGGGCACGCGCGCGGGATCACCGCCGCCCGGCAGCGCCCCGGCCGCCTCCAGCGCTCGCGCCGTGGCGGTGAAATCCGCTTCGGCGAGCCGGAGTCCGGCCCCGGTCAGGGTGCCGCGCAGCCAGGAGTCGGTGGACTCGACACGGAAAAGGGTTCCCGAGAAGTCGAACAGCACAGCCGTCATGGAGTGATCCTATGAAGCCGCGCCGTCCGGCCGGGGCCGCGGCCGCCGGAGTTCGTGCGTCCACACGGCCACGGCGACCACCAGGGCCCCCAGCAGCCAGCCTCCCACCACGTCCGACGGCCAGTGGACGCCCAGCCAGACGCGGGTCAGCCCGACGCCGACCACGGAGACGACGGCCACGGCCAGGGCCGCGCGCCACACCGCACGGCCGACGCCGTGACCCCGCAGGAGCCACAGGAGCAGGCCGCACACGACCGTGGCGGTCATGGCGTGCCCCGACGGGAAGGCCGAGTAATGGGCCGAGTCGACGGGGTCCGGCCAGACCGGACGGGGGCGGTCCACCGCCGTCTTGAGACCCTGCTGGAGCAACGAGCCCAGTGTGACGGCCAGCGCCAGCCACACCGCCGTCCAGCGCGCCGCGAGCTTCACCACGAGCCACACCACGACAACGGCGCACAGCAGACGCATCGTCCACGGATCCCACACCCAGTCCGTCAGAATGCGGCACGCCTGAGTGAGGGCGGACTCCTCGACCGCCCAGCGGTGCGCGGTGGCCGAGATGTCTCCGTCCACGCTCATCAGCGGGGTCCATCTGGACGCGACGAGGGTCAGCAGCAGAACCGAGCACAGCGCCAGGACGCCGGCCGATCGGGCGGCGGTGCGGTGCTCCGGACGGGGTGGGGACTCGACGGACGAGGTGTGCATGATGCGATCCTCGCCGAAGCGGGGCGTCCGGATCCAGTACGCGGACGATCTTCGGGCCCGGGGCAGCGCGCTTCGGCCACCCCGGCCCGGTCGCGGAAGGCCCCGGGGAGCCCCGCGTCGCACACGCGTCTACCCCAGGGCCCGCAGCCCCGGGACGAACGCCACCAGCACCGGCACCACGGGCACCAGCGCGGCCGCCGCCGTCAGCCGCAGGCGCCGTGCGGCGGGCAACCGGTCCGGGGGAGTGAGCAACCGGTGCACCCGCGCCGGAACATGGGCCTGCGGCGCCGGGCAAGGGCCGAACACACCGCGGTGCTCGTTGAGTTCGACCAGGGCCAGGGCTGTGGTCAGGCGGCCGAAGCGGCGGGACGCCGTGTCGTCGGCGGCGAGTTCGACCAGGCGGTGCATCTCGTCGCGGAACGCGGCGAACACCGGCACCTGCGGGAAGCCGCCCGCCAGGGCGGAGGAGCAGTTCAGCAGCCAGTCGTGCCGGGCCCGTGCGTGCCCCTGCTCGTGGGCGAGCACGGCGTCCAGTTTCCGCCCCTTCAGGCGGCGCAACGCAGCTGTCGTGACGACCAGTTGCGGCGGAGTGCCGGGCAGCCACCAGGCGTCGGGCTGCTCGCTCTCGAGGACGACCAGCCGCCCGGACACCGCCACCTCGCCCGGCAACAGCGGGGCCCGGACCAGCAGATCGGCCCGCCGGCGACGGCGCCGGGCGCGGGCCCGCCCGACCTCGCGGACCAGCATCGCCACGCTCCACAGCCCGCCGCAGGCGAGCGCGACCGCGGTGGTCGCCGCCCAGGGGCCCGCCGTACCGAGGGCGTAGGCCTCGACGACCGGACCCGGTGCCGTCGCGAAGACATGCCCGCCGACCGCGTGCCAGGCCGCCGCCGCACTGAGCGTCATCGACAGCGCACAGCACACGATCACGGCCGCCACCACGCACTGCCACACCCACAGCGCCACCACCGGCTCACGGTCGGGCCAGTCCGCCCGGGCGAGCAGCCGGGGAGCGACCACGGCGGTCAGGGCGCCGAGCAGCAACAGTGCCGCGGGGAGGGTCATGGAGGGCAGCCTATGAGCGCGGCGCTGCCCACGGGTACGGCTTGTGGCGTCAAAGTGACGCAGACAACGGGGCCGTACGGCGGGCGGAGGCCCTCCTGCTCACAGCGTCAGCAGCATCGCCACCATGGAGATCCCCATGGACAGCCGGCAGGCCCGCGCCAGCTCCGGCCGGTCACCCCAACCGGCGGGCCCGCCACCACAGCCGTTGCCGGGCACGGCGGCGACCGGTACCAGCCGTACGCCGGTCAGCAGCACGTACGCGGCGAAGTAGAGGAGCAGTGCCCCGGTCAGGAGCGGGATCCCCGATCGGCCCTCTCCGTGCAGGTGGGCGGGCGCCCCGGCCATGGCGACGGACATGTAGACCATGGCCCCGGCTCCCACCAGGTGATGGAGGTGGTGTGCACCCGACCGTGCCGCCCACAGCGCGCGGAGCGCAGCCGCACCGAACACGGTGGCGTAGGCGGGCCAGGTCCACGAAGGCGGAGTGAAGACGGCTGCCGGCACCGCCATCGCGGCCATCCCGAAACCCATCAGTGCCTCGCCGCCCGCTGAGCTGCGCTGCTCCTCGGCGCTGCTGCGCATCCGCAGCAGGCAGTAGACGCCGGTCACCGCACACAGCGCCACCAGCAGCCAGCCGGACGAAGCCGGTCCGTGCACCCCCACCTCCCCGCTCGACGGTCGGTCATTCGATGCCCGGACCATGCGGCGCGTACGCGAGCGCAAGGGTGTACACGGGGAGCATTCGGCGGAGCGCCCGAGGTGAAACAGTACCTTTCACAAGTAAAACACCTGCTAACGTTTCCTCCCATGAGCTGTGCGATCCCCACCCCTCCCTCCCCGCCCGTCCGGCGTCTTCCGCTGGCGGGCGTGCTGCGCGCCGGACGTCCCTCGGACATCTGGTTCAAGCCCGCGCTGAGCGTGGTCGCGGCGATCGCTCCGCCCAACCTCACCCTGCTGGCGCTCGGCCGGCTCGATCTGGCGATGTACACGATGGCCGGATCCCTGTGCGCGCTGTACGCGCACAACCGCCCGTACGCCGCCCGGGCCGGGGCCCTGGTGTGGGTGGTGCTCGGCATGCTCGGCGGGCTCGCCGTAGCCCTGGTCGCGGCCTCACTGACCGGCAGTGCCGTGGTGCTGGTCGCCGTCGGTGCGCTGCTGGCCGCCGCGCAGAAGGTGCTGTGCGACGCCACCAGGATCGGCCCGCCGGGCCACGTCGTCCTCACCTTCGTCAGCTCCGCCTCCCTGTTCGCGCCGCAGACCTTCGCCCAGGTCCCCGGCCACCTGGCCCTCGCCGCCGCAACGGGGGCCTGGGCCTGGCTGGTCTGCATGGCTCCCGTGCTCGTGCGCCCCCACGGGCCGGAGCGCCGCGCCACCGCCCACGCCCTGAAGGCCGCCGCCGCGTACGCCGGTGCGGGCGGCGCAGGCGAGGGGCACGCCCGAGTCCGGGCCGCCGGTTACGCCGCCGTGCACGCGGCCTGGCAGTCACTGCTCGCCACCGACACACGTTCCCCGACCCGGTACCGCCTCGAACGGCTCGTGGTCCGGGCCGAGATCGCCCTCGCGGCGCCGGCGGAGGCCGACGCCGAACGCCTCGTGTCCTGGGCAGGCTCGCTGCGCGGCAACGGGCCCGTTCCGGAGGCCGGCCTTTCGCGGGCCGCCACCGACGAACTGCTCGGGGTGCACACGGCCCGGCCCCTCTGGAGCCGGCTGGGTCCGCTGACCCCACTCGCCCTGCGTACCGCGCTCGGCTGCGCGCTCGCCGGTTACGCCTCCCTCGCGCTCGGCATCGGACGCCCCTACTGGGCTCTGGTCACCGCCGCCTCGATCTATCAGGCCAACCTCGCCCTGACCTGGAGCCGGGCCGTCCAGCGTGTCGTGGGCAACGTCGTCGGGGTGCTCGTCTTCGCGGCGGTCGCGCCGCTCGCGCACCTGGGCCAGGCGGCCCTCGTCCTGTGCTGCCTCGCGTTCAGCTTCGGCGCGGAGCTCCTGATCAGCCGCAACTACTGGCTGGGCAGCGTCTGCGTGACCCCGATGGCCCTGCTCATCACCGAGTTCGCCGGATACCGGAACCCGGGCGAGCTGATGACGGAGCGGGTCGTGGACACCGTCGTCGGTGCCCTGGTCGGCTTCGCGGCCGCCGTGGCCGTCACCAACCGGCGCGCGGGCGACCGCGTCGAACACGCCCTGACCGCCGCCGACCGGGCCCGCGAGCGCGCCGTCCGTCTCCTGGCCGCGCCGGACCCCGGCCCCGCCGCTCTGGAGTCCGCCCGCCGCGCACTCGCCGTAGCCCTGGCCGACCTGCGGGCCACCGCCGACGCCGCGGCCGGCGAATGGTGGCAGCGAGCCCTGCCCGAGGAGCGGGTCGTGCTCGCCGAACAGTCCGGACACCGTACGCTCGCCGCGACGGTACGACGCCAGGGGCTGCTCCCGGACCGGGGTGCGGGCGCGGACACGGAGAACGAGACGGAGGACGTACGGCCATGACGGCGACGGAGGGACCATCGTCCGAGCGGGACCAGGCCGGCGAGCCCCCCGAGGACCGGGAGGGCCCGGCCGGCAGCCGAGGGGGTGACACCGTCGCCGCTGTCGTACGGCAGTGGCGGGCCGTTCACCCCGGGCTCGACACCGCGCCGATGGAAGTCATCGGGCGGATCAACCGCTGCGCCGCCCTGCTCCAGCAGGCCGAGGACGCCCCCCTGCGCCGGGCGGGGCTCAGCCGGCCCGAGTTCGATCTGCTCGGCGCGCTGCGTCGCACCGGGCACGAGCTGACGCCCGGGGAGCTGGCCCGGGAGACCTTCTCCTCCGGGGCCGCCGTCACCAAACGCGTCAAGCAGCTCACCGAACGCGGCTTGGTCGAACGGCGCGGCGACGCCCGCGACCGCCGGGTCGCCCATCTCCGCCTCACGGACGCCGGACGCGACCTCGTCGACGGCATCCTGCCCGCCCAGCTCGCCTACGAGGCCGCGGCCCTGTCCGGCATGGACGCACCCGAGCAGGGCGAACTCGCGGCTCTTCTCGGGGAGTTGCTCGGTCAGTTGGAGGGCCGGCTGGGCGGACTGCGGACCTGAGGCACGGACCGGGCCGCCGGTGGGACGCCGTCGGTCAGCCCTCCTCGCCGGCCCGGTACACGCCGAACATCGCCCCCTGCGGGTCCCGCAGCACCGCGATACGCGGCCCGTCGGGCACGGACGTGGGCACCATCAGGACGTCGCCGAGCTGCTGGACGACGGCGGTCGTGGCGTCCACGTCCGCCACGGCGAAGTACGGCAGCCAGTGCGCCGGGACCTCGGGCGGGAACTTGTCGTCCATCGTCACCATGCCGCCGAAGTCAGCGCCGCCGACACCCCACTGGGTGTAGCGGTCCGAGGGCGCGACGGTCCAGCCGAACACCCGGGTGTAGAAGGCCACGGCCCGGTCCGGATCGCGGGTGTACAGCTCCACCCAGCCCAGCGAACCGGGCGCGTTGAACAGCCCGGCGCCCGGGAAGGTCCCGGCCTGCCACAGCTGGAACACGGCACCGGCCGGGTCCGCGGCCACCGCGAACCGGCCCATGTCGAACACGTCCATCGGTCCCAGCAGCACCGCCCCGCCCGCCTCGGTCACCGCACGGGCGGTGCCGTCCGTGTCCGTGACCGCGAACGACACGTTCCACGCGACCGGCTGCGACGGCTGGTACAGCGGGGCGAGCGCGGCGACGGCCGCGTCCCCCAGGTGCGCGACGGTGTACCCGCCCGCCTCCTGACGCGGGTCGCTCTCGGGCCGCCAGCCGAACAGTCTCGTGTAGAACCGCTGGGCCGCCTCGAGGTCCGTGGTCCCCAGCTCGGTCCAGCAAGGCCCGCCGGTCACCGGTGCGTCGAGCTTCATGGCGTTCCTTCCGCAGGGGGAGCCCCCAGGCATGAGGTCCCCAGGCATGAGGTCCCCAGGCAAGAGGTTCTCCTGCACGCTAAGCCGCCGCCCGTCCCCCCTGCCATCCGGGAAAACCCACTGGTGTGCCGCTCCGGCCCGTCGTACCCTCACCCCGTACCGCACCGTGTGGCGGCCGCCGGCTCCTTCACCCTGTCCGGAGGTTTCCCATGCCCGCGCTCGAGGTGCGGCCCTTTCGCCGAGCCGACCGCGACCAGCTCACCGACCTGGTCAACACGCACGTGGCGGCCGTCGTCCCCGGCGTCTCCGTCTCCGTGAACACCGTCCTCAGCTACCTGGAGCGGCAGCCCGGCGAGTTCATCACCGACCCGTGGGTGGCCGAGCGGACGACGCTCGTCGCCGAGCAGCGCGGCCACGTCGTCGCCGCCGCCCATCTGCTGCGCTACCGCGCCGACGGCGAGGTCGGCGAGGCCTACCGGGACGCCGCCGGGATCGACTGGTTCGTGTGCCGTCCGACGGCGTCCTTCTGGCCGGACGCCGACCAGGCCGCCGACCTGCTGATGCGGGCGTGCCTCGCCCGGTTCGCCCGCTGGGACTGCCGCGTCCGGTACGCCGACGGCGCGCTGCCGGCCCCCCTCGTCTACGGCCTGCCCCGCAACTGGCCGCACATCCGGGCCGTCTACGAACGCGCGGGCTTCCGGCACGTCGGTGACACCGAGGTCATCCTGATCACCCGCGTGGCCGACCTGCCGGAGCCCGCGCCCCGGCCGGGCGTCACGGTCGAGCGCACGCTGGGGGAGTGCGGCACCCGTTTCACGGCCCGTACCGGCACGCGCGCCCTCGGCTTCGTCGAGATCGACACGGGCCTCGCCCGCCCGGAACGCCACTCCCGCGCGGCCGGCCTGGCCGACATCGGGAATCTGCACGTCGAGCCCGCGCAGTACGGCACCGGCCTTGAGCACTGGCTGCTCGCCCAGGCGGCCGACTGGCTCCGCCTGTGTGGCGTCGACCGGCTCGTCGCCTACGAAACCGCCGGCGACGACACCAGGCTCGACCTCCTGACGGGCGCGGGTTTCCGCGAGCTGACGCGTACCGACCGGGGCTGGGAGCACCGCCCGGGGTGACCTCAGATGCCCGGCCGGTAGCGCATCGGGTGGTCCGCCGGGACCTCCACCAGCACGATCGGCGTGCCGTCCGGGTCCTCGACCCACATCTCGACCAGCCCCCACGGCTCCTTCACCGGCGGCCGCGCGATCTCCACCCCCTTCGCACGGAGCTCTTCCCGGGCCGCGGCCACGTCGTCGACCTGGAGCCACAGCCGCGTAGCCGGCGCGGGGGGAGTGGTGGATCGCCCCGAGACTTCGAGGAAGCCGCCGCCGAGGAAGTAGACCGTGCCGCGTTCCGGTCCCGTGCCGAACTCCCGGTAGACGGAGAGCCCCAGCTGTTCGCCGTAGAAGGCCCGGGAACGCTCGGGGTCGGTGGGGCGAAGCAGAATCCGGCTGCTGAGTACATGCACCATGCACGGGAGCCTAGTGGGGGCGTTACTCTCATCCGTGCTCGAGCCGCGCCAGGAAGAGAGACGAACCCATGGACACCGCCGCCACCGGACTGATGTTCCGCGACGCCTCCGACGCCGACGTGGACGAGCTGGTCGCGCTGATCGAGTCGGCGTACCGGGGTGACGCCAGCCGGGCCGGGTGGACCACCGAGGCGGACATTCTCCAGGGGCAGCGGACCGACCCGGAGGCTGTGCTGGCCGTCATCAAGTCGCCGGACAGCCGGCTGCTGACGGTGGAACGGGAGGGGCGGATCGTCGCGTGCTGCCAGCTCGAGCACCGCGGTGACCACGCCTACTTCGGGATGTTCGCGGTCAGTCCCCGCCTGCAGGGCGCGGGTTTCGGCAAGGTGATCATCGCGGAGGCGGAGCGACAGGCCCGCGAGACGTGGGGCGTGACGGAGATGCACATGACCGTGATCTCCGTACGCGACGACCTCATCGCCTGGTACGAGCGGCGCGGCTACCGCCGTACGGGACGGATGACCCCGTTCCCGTACGGCGACGAGCGCTTCGGCATCCCCCAGCGCGACGACCTGCAGTTCGAGCTGCTGGTCAAGGAGTTCGCGTAGTCCCTATGCCGTGAAGCGGCCCGTACGCTTGATGTCCGGGTGGTCGGTGGTCGCGCCGTCCAGCCCGAAGGCCCGGACGAGACGCAGGTGGTCCTGCGTGTTCACCACCCAGCCGATGATCTTCAGGTCGGCCTTGCGCGCGTGCTCCACGATCTCCAGGGTCAGACGGCGGATGTTCAGGCAGACGGTCGCGGCGCCGGCTGCGACGGCGCGTTCCACGATGTCGGTGCCGTAGCGGCTGGCGATCAGCGCCGTGCGCACCCCCGGCACCAGGGGCTTGATCTCCGCGATCGCCTCGTCGTGGAACGAGGACACCTCCACCCGGCCGGCCAGCCCTCGCGCGTTCATCACCTCGGCCAGGGCCCTGGCCGCCTGCACATCCTTGATCTCCGCCTGGATCGGCGCCTGTACGGCCTCCAGGACCTCCTCGAAGACCGGCACCCGCTCGCCCAGGCCGGCGTCCAGGGCCCGCAGCTCCGCAAGGGTCTTCTCGGCGATCGGACCGGTGCCGTCGGTCGTGCGGTCCACGTCCGTGTCGTGCATGACGACGAGGGCGCCGTCCTTGCTGAGATGCAGATCGAGTTCGATGGCGTCGAGGCCTGCCTCCTGGGCGGCGACGAAGGACCGGAGGGTGTTCTCGGGCTCCACACCCATGACTCCGCGGTGACCGATGGTGAGGAAGTTCAAGACGGGACTCTCTTCCGTCGACAGGCGGCACTGGGGGCCTTACGGCCCACCTGGACCGTATCGCCTGCGGCCACCCCCTGCAGAGGGAGAGGGCATGGCCGACGCGCATACGGGCACAAGCATGGCCGACAGGAAAACGTGCGGTGAAGGCCCCTGTGAGGCAGGATAATTTCCTGAGGCCGCCCTTGCTGGAAGGAACCTCGTGTGTATACGGTCTGCACACGAGAGATTCTCCCGTGGAGGATGGGACATGACGGAAATTCTTGTGCAGGTGGGTTCGGAGGAACAGGTTCCTCCCGTGGCCAGGGTGGTGGAGCACCCGGCATGGCCCGTGCTCAAGGATGCCGTGGAGCGGATCCGGCCATGGCAGTCCAAGGACGGGTCGATCGACTTCGACGCCGAGAGCGCGCCCGATCCCGCCGACGCCGAGCTCGCCGTGCGGGCGGTCACCGACGCGGTCCGGGAGCTCTCCCCGCTGCTCCCGCACGACCGCGACTACCACGAGGCCCTGGTGAAGGACCTCGGCCGGTGGGCCGACGGCGGCTTCCAGGTGCCCGACTTCCTCGACTCGCTGCTGGCCTTCCAGCCGGCCGCCCACCGCGCCGACGGTCTGCAGCACCTGGTCGTCTTCCCGATGTACACGCAGAACGGCAACCCGGACCGCAACCTGGAAGCGGTCGTGCTGCGCATGGTCTGGCCGGAGTGGCTGGCGGAACTCGAGCGCACGCGCTACGACAACCCGCTGTTCTGCGGCATCAAGTTCGAGGACTTCACGTCCGGCTACGACACCAACTCGGCCGTCCTCTTCCCCGAGACCATCGCCGTGCGCGAGGCGCCGGAACGGTTCTCCTGGGGCGGCATCTTCTGCGACCGCGAGGCCGCCCGCTTCCGTCGCGTCACGGCCGCCGCCGTCGACATCCTGGGCCTGGAGCTGCCGGAGGACGTCGCCGCGATGGTGCACGACCAGAAGCGCTGCGAGGAGGCCTTCGTCCTGTGGGACATGGTCCACGACCGCACCCACAGCCACGGTGACCTGCCGTTCGACCCGTTCATGATCAAGCAGCGTCAGCCGTTCTGGATGTACGGCCTGGAGGAGCTGCGCTGCGACCTCACCGCCTTCAAGGAGGCCGTGAAGCTCGCCCAGGACGGCGTCCCGCAGGCCCGTGACGTGCAGGTGGCGGTCCTCTTCGACCGCATGTTCCGCTTCCCGGTCACCGGCGAGCGGGTCCGCAACTACGACGGCCTCGGCGGCCAGCTCCTCTTCGCCTACCTGCACAAGCACGACGTCGTCCGCTGGACGGACAACAAGCTGTCCATCGACTGGGAGCGCGCCCCGCAGGTCACCAACCAGCTGTGCGCCGAGATCGAGCAGCTGTACCGCGACGGCATCGACCGCCCCAAGCTCGTCCACTGGTTCGCCGGCTACGAGCTCGTCTCCACCTACCTCGCCCCGCACCCGGGCTCCAAGTGGGCAAAGGGCCCCGACGCGCTCGACGTGACACAGCCGCCCCGGAAACTCGTCGATGACGTGCTTCCGGACGAGTTTCCGCTGAGCATGTTCTATGAGGCACTGTCCAAGAAGCTCAAGAACGTGATCGCCTCCACCAAGGGCATCACGGCGGACGGCGCCGAGCGGATCGCCGCGTGAGCGGCGGTACCGTCCGCGAGACCGGGAACACTGCTCAGGAGGCGAAGAAGATGGCGGGGAACGGAGCTCTCAGCGGTGCGGTGATCGCGGTGGCCGGCGCGGGCGGCCCCGCCGGCCGTGCGGCGCTGCTCAGGCTGGCCGAGGCGGGGGCGACCGTGGCGGCGGCGGACAACGATCCCGAGCGGCTCGCGGAGGCCGTGGACGCGGCGCGCTACGCCTCGGGCGGTGCGACCGTCACCGGCGAACCGGTCGACCTGCTGGACCTGCAGTCCACCCGTGACTGGGCGAGTCACATCGAGAAGGACTTCGGCCGCGTCGACGGCCTGGTCCATCTCGTCGGCGGCTGGCGCGGCAGCGAGACCTTCATCAAGACGAGCCTCGACGACTGGGACTTCCTGGAGCTGCTGCTGATCCGCACCGTGCAGCACACCTCCCTGGCCTTCTTCGAGAGCCTCCAGCGCAGCGACCGCGGCCGGTATGTGCTGATCAGCGCGGCCGGTGCCACGAAGCCCACCGCGGGCAACGCCTCGTACGCCGCCGCCAAGGCCGCGGCCGAGGCCTGGACGCTCGCCCTGGCCGACGCCTTCCGCAAGGCCGGGGGTGCCGAGGGGCCGACCTCGGCGGCTGCCATCCTGGTGGTGAAGGCGCTGGTGCACGACGCGATGCGCGCCGACCGCCCCAACGCGAAGTTCGCGGGCTTCACCGACGTCAATGACCTGGCCGACGCCATCGCCGAGGTCTGGGACAAGCCTGCCGCCGAAGTGAACGGAAACCGTCTGTGGCTCACCGAGAAGCCGTGAACCCGCCGAAGACCGACGCCCGTCGCCATCACGACCCCGACGTCCGCGGTTTCGCCAGCGACAACTACGCCGGGGCCCACCCGGAGGTACTCGCCGCCCTGGCCCTGGCCAACGGCGGACACCAGGTCGCCTATGGCGAGGACGCCTACACGGACAACCTCCAGAACGTCGTGCGCAGCCACTTCGGCCCCACCGCCGAGGCGTTCCCGGTGTTCAACGGGACCGGCGCCAACGTCGTCGCCCTCCAGGCCGTCACCGACCGCTGGGGCGCGGTGATCTGCGCCGAGAGCGCGCACATCAACGTCGACGAGTGCGGGGCGCCCGAGCGGGTCGGCGGCCTGAAGCTGCTGACCGTGCCGACACCGGACGGCAAGCTCACCCCCGAGCTGATCGACCGCCAGGCGTACGGCTGGGACGACGAGCACCGCGCCATGCCGCAGGTCGTCTCCATCGCCCAGGCCACCGAACTCGGCACGGTCTACACGCCGGAGGAGATACACGCCCTGTGCGAGCATGCCCACGCGCACGGCATGAAGGTGCACCTGGACGGCTCCCGGCTGGCCAACGCGGCCGCCACCCTGAACGTCCCGATGCGGACGCTCACCAACGCGGCGGGCGTCGACATCCTCTCCCTGGGCGGCACGAAGAACGGCGCCCTGTTCGGCGAGGCGGTGGTGGTGATCAACCAGGACGCCGTCCGTCACATGAAGCACCTGCGCAAGCTGTCCATGCAGCTCGCCTCCAAGATGCGCTTCGTGTCGGTGCAGTTGGAGGCCCTGCTCGCCCGGGACCTGTGGCTGCGCAACGCCCGCCACTCCAACGAGATGGCCCAGCGCCTCGCCGAGGGCGTGCGCGCCGTGCACGGGGTGGAGATCCTCCACCCCGTGCAGGCCAACGCCGTGTTCGCCCGCCTGCCGCACGACGTGAGCGAACGCCTCCAGAAGCGGTTCCGCTTCTATTTCTGGGACGAGGCCGCGGGCGACGTCCGCTGGATGTGCGCATTCGACACGACCGAGGACGACGTGGACGCGTTCGTCGCGGCGCTCAAGGAGGAGATGGCCCGCTGACTCCGGTGCGGTTCAGCGGTTGACGAGCCGGACCCCGCGCGCGGGGTCCGGCTCGGCTCCGGCGCCCTGACGACCACGCCTGCTGCATAGGTATGCGGAAAGCTGGAAATCAATTGCCTCGCTCGCGGGTCTCTCCCTATGCTCTGCCTGCATGCAGCTGATTCAGGAAACCGCCGACCTCTCCGCCTACTTGGTCGCTGACGAGGCGATCGATCATCATCATCCGCTCGTGCGCGAGACGGCTGCCAGGCTCACCGAGGGCGTGGCGAATTCGTATGAGTATGCGCGGGCGGCGTTCGACTTCGTGCGTGACACCATTCCGCACTCCCAGGACTCCGGTGATCTCCGGGTCACCTGGCGTGCCTCCGATGTCCTGGAGCAGCGCACCGGCATCTGCTACGCCAAAGCCCACGCACTGGCCGCGCTGCTCCGGGCCGAGGACATCCCGACGGCGTTTTGTTACCAGGAGTTGGGGGTGGTGCACGGCCTGGTCGCCGTGCGGTTCAACGGTGGATGGCACCGACAGGACCCCCGGGGCAACAAGCCGGGCGTGGACGCGCAGTTCTCCCTGGACGGCGAGCGGCTCGCCTTCACGCCCGATCACGCGTCGGGCGAGTCGGACTGTCCAGTGCTGCACGCCGCACCGCACCCGGCCGTGCTCGACGTCCTCAAAGCGGCCGCCGACCGGCCGCATCTGTGGCGGACGCTCCCTACGGCACTCTGAGGCGTGCGGGCCTCGAGGTCAGTGCGCCTCGGCCGCCTTCACCTGCTCCGGCGTCGGCGCCGTGCCGCCGAGGTGCGCCGGCATCCACCAGGTGTCGTCCGGGCCCTTCGGGCGCACCGGATAGGCGCGCTGGGCGGCCTCGAGGAGTTCCTGGACGCGCTCGCGCAGCTGGCGGGTGATGGCGCCCGCGTACTTGTCGCGGGAGGCCTCGATCGCCTCGCCCACCCGGATCGTGATGGGGATGTGGCTGCGCTTGAAGTTGCGGGGGTGGCCCTTGGTCCACAGGCGCTGCGTGCCCCACACCGCCATCGGGACCAGCGGCACACCGGCCTCCTGCGCCAGGCGCGCGGCGCCCGACTTGAAGCTCTTCAGCGTGAACGACTGCGAGATGGTCGCCTCCGGGAAGACCCCGACGATCTCACCCGACCGCAGCGAGTCCAGGGCGTGCGCGTAGGCCGCCTCGCCCTGCTCGCGGTCCACCGGGATGTGCTTCATCCCGCGCATCAGCGGGCCCGAGATCTTGTGGCGGAAGACGGACTCCTTCGCCATGAACCGCACGAGACGCTTCTGTGGCAGCGCCGCCAGGCCGTTGAAGACGAAGTCCAGGTAGCTGATGTGATTGCTCACCAGCACGGCGCCGCCCGAGCGCGGGATGTTCTCCGAACCCTGGCAGTCGATCTTGAGGTCCCACACCTTGAACAGCGTGCGGGCGAAACCGACGACGGGACGGTAGACGAACTCTGCCATGGGCGGGTCGGACCCTTCCTGCTCTGCCTGGGAAGGGATTCCCAGTGAAGAAGTTACGCAGCCGTAGGTTTACGGCTTGTCGCAGATCGTGCCCCAAGAACGGCCGGGTAGCCAGCCCCCGTGCCCCCATGCGAGGAGATTCTCGTCACGTCGCCCCCACGGACCCCACCTCGGGCTTTTGCGGCCCCATTACTCCGCCCGTACCGTCACTCGCCGCACGAGCAGGTACAACTCGCATCCCAGGCAGTACCCGAACGCGGCATTGAGGAAGGCGGCCGCGAGGGCCGCCCCCGTCGCCGCGAGTCCCAGCCAGCCGGGCCCCAGCGTGTAGCCGACGAGCCCGAGCCCGGCGAAGACCAGCCCAACCGCCTGGGCGAAACGGGGCGGTTCGGGCGCCTCGAACTCGGTCGGCGGCCCGAGTCGTGGCCTTACGGCCACGCGGAACAGCCAGCCGTACGGCGACCGGCTCACTCCGCCCGCGGCGCCCAGCAGGAACGCCAGCGTCTGCCAGGCCAGCAGCCACACGCTCCCCGTGACCAGAACGAGCGCCAGGACGACGGTGGTCACGGCGGCACCGACACGCGGCCCTCTTGCGTCGATATCCATAGGAGCCAAGCATTCCGTATCGCGGCCCTGGTGAGGGGCGGGAATCTTTGCGGTCTCGTGAACGCTTGCACTCGGAGATGACCGGACTGGTGGTGTGCGTGCTGGTGCTCGCGGCGGCGAGCGCCTACGGAGTGCTGCGACGGCGGCGGAGCGGGAGAGTACGGGTGCGCGGACGGGACGACGGCAAGCTGCTCGATGCGTCGGAGCTGGGCGCGGAGCTCGGTGAGCGGGCCACGCTCGTGCAGTTCTCCAGCGCGTTCTGCGCGCCCTGCCGGGCGACCCGGCGGGTGCTCGGCGAGGTCGCCGGCATGGTCCAGGGCGTGGCCCACGTCGAGATCGACGCCGAGGCCCACCTGGACCTCGTGCGACGGCTGGGCATCCTCAAGACCCCGACCGTGCTGGTCCTCGACGCCGACGGCCGGGTGGTGCGGCGGGCCACAGGCCAGCCGCGCAAGGCCGACGTGATCGCCGCGCTGGGGGAGGCGGTGTGAGCCGGGCGACGCGGCCGGTGAGTCATCTCCCACTTCACGGAACGAACTTGACTGCGCGGACCATTTATCGTCAGCCTGACCCCATGCCTCCGGACCTCCTCGCCACACCCGACCTCCTGCGCTCGGTCTTCCGGCGGCACGCGGCCGGAGTCGCCGTGATCACCGCGCGTGGCGACGCCGGTCCGGTGGGCTTCACCGCGACGTCCCTGAGCTCCGTCTCCGCCGAGCCGCCCCTGCTGTCGTTCGGGGTCGGCACCGGCTCCTCCAGCTGGCCCGCCATCGCCGTCACCGGCCATGTCGGTGTGCACATTCTCGGAGAGCACCAGCAGGAGCTGGCCGCGACCTTCGCCCGCAGCGGAGCCGACCGCTTCGCGGCGCCCACCCAGTGGCGCGAGGGTCCCGAGGGGGTCCCCGTGCTCGACGGCGTGCTCGCCTGGCTGGTGGCCCGGGTCGTGGCCCGCGTGCCGGCGGGAGACCACCGGATCGTGATCGCGGAGGTCGTGCACGGCGACCCCACGGGCACCGGCCGGCCGCTCCTCTACCACCAGGGACGTTTCGGCCGCCTGCGCGACTGACCTGGTCCCCCCCCGGCTGCGGGGCCGTCGAGTTCCGGTTACGCTGCGTTGCGAAGGTCACAGTTCAAAGCGCTTGCTTAGCGGGCATGAACTGGATGTACTGACGAGTAATATTTCGCTCGGAGCGTGGGCCGCCCCGACCGGGATCGGCCGCTTGAGGCGCCTATGCTGCCTGCAAGCAGGCACCGAGAAATGACGATGCAGTAGGAGAGCCGGCGTGAGCTTGAGGATCGTTGTCACTGTGAAGTACGTGCCCGACGCCACTGGCGACCGGCACTTCGCCGATGACCTGACCGTCGACCGGGACGACGTGGACGGTCTGCTCTCCGAGCTCGACGAGTACGCGGTCGAGCAGGCGCTGCAGATCTCGGAGAACTCGGACGACGACGTGGAGATCACCGTCCTGACGGTGGGCCCGGAGGACGCCAAGGACGCGCTGCGCAAGGCGCTGTCCATGGGTGCCGACAAGGCCATCCACGTCGAGGACGACGACATCCACGGCACCGACGCCATCGGCACCTCCCTGGTCCTGGCCAAGGCGATCGAGAAGGCCGGTTACGACCTGGTGATCTCCGGCATGGCCTCCACCGACGGCACCATGGGCGTCGTCCCGGCCCTGCTGGCCGAGCGCCTGGGCGTGCCGCAGGTGACGCTGCTGTCCGAGGTGTCGGTCGAGGACGGCACGGTCAAGGGCCGTCGCGACGGCGACGCCGCCTCCGAGAACCTCGAGGCGTCCCTGCCGGCGGTCGTGTCGGTGACCGACCAGTCCGGCGAGGCGCGCTACCCGTCCTTCAAGGGCATCATGGCGGCCAAGAAGAAGCCGGTGGAGTCCTGGGACCTGTCCGACCTCGACATCGAGGCCGAGGAGGTCGGCCTGGAGGGCGCCTACACCACGGTCGACAACGCGGCCGAGCGCCCAGCCCGTACGGCGGGCACGATCGTCAAGGACGAGGGCGAGGGCGGCAAGCAGCTCGCTGAGTTCCTCGCGGGCCAGAAGTTCATCTGAGCCCGGCATTCGCTGACCGCCCCTCATCTTTCGCAAGCAGGAGAGAAGAAGTCCCATGGCTGAAGTTCTCGTCTACGTCGACCACGTGGACGGTGCCGTCCGCAAGCCCACTCTGGAGCTGCTGACCCTGGCCCGCCGCATCGGCGAGCCGGTCGCCGTCGCACTGGGCAACGGCGCCGGTGACACCGCCGCCACGCTCGCCGAGCACGGCGCGGTCAAGGTCCTCACCCACGAGGCCGCCGAGTACGCCGACTACCTGGTCGTACCCAAGGTGGACGCCCTCCAGGCCGCGCACGAGGCCGTATCCCCGGCCGCCGTGCTGGTGCCGTCCTCCGCCGAGGGCAAGGAGATCGCCGCCCGTCTGGCGCTGCGTCTGGGCTCCGGCATCATCACCGACGCCGTCGACCTGGAGGCCGGCGACGAGGGCCCGGTGGCCACCCAGTCGGTGTTCGCCGCCTCCTTCACCACCAAGTCCCGCGTCTCCAAGGGCACCCCGGTCATCACGGTCAAGCCCAACAGCGCCGCCGTCGAGCCGGCCCCGGCCGCCGGTGCGGTGGAGGCCCTGTCCGTGACCTTCTCCGCTCAGGCCACCGGCACGAAGGTCACCGGCCGTACGCCGCGTGAGTCGACGGGCCGCCCGGAGCTGACCGAGGCCGCGATCGTGGTCTCCGGTGGCCGTGGCGTCAACGGCGCGGAGAACTTCGCGATCATCGAGGCGCTCGCCGACTCCCTCGGCGCGGCCGTCGGTGCCTCGCGTGCCGCGGTGGACGCCGGCTGGTACCCGCACACCAACCAGGTCGGCCAGACGGGCAAGTCGGTCTCGCCGCAGCTGTACATCGCCTCCGGCATCTCGGGTGCGATCCAGCACCGTGCCGGTATGCAGACCTCGAAGACGATCGTGGCGATCAACAAGGACGCCGAGGCCCCGATCTTCGACCTGGTCGACTACGGCGTCGTCGGCGACCTCTTCGACGTCGTCCCGGCCCTGACCGAGGAGATCAAGACCCGCAAGGGCTGATCGACCGGGATGTGGAAGGCCCCCGTGACCGCGCCTTGAGTTCTGGCGAACGGTCACGGGGGCCTCTTCTCATCCCAGGGTCATCGTGGCCTGCACCGGCAGGTGGTCGCTCGGGTACGTCCCGTCCACGCTGAAGGTGTTCATCCCGGCCCAGTGCGTGGTCACCCCGGGCGTGGTGAGGATCCAGTCGATGCGCCGCCCGCCGGGTCTGGGCACCTGGTAGCGGTGGTACGTCCCGTACGCCGGACTCCGCGAGGCCGCCGCGTCCCAGGTGTCCACCAGTCCGATGTCCAGCATGAGCTCGTACACCCGGTTGTCGTGGGCGGCCGCGTTGAAGTCGCCGGTGACGATGACCGGTAACGACCGGTCCCACCCGGCGATCGTCTCGCCGATGAGCCCCGCCGAGCGTTCCCGGGCGTACTGGCTGACGCTGTCCAGATGGGTGTTCAGGACGTAGAACTCCCGTCCCCGGTCGGCGAGGTCGGCGAAACGGACCCACGTCACCATGCGCAGCCAGTCCGCGTCCCAGGTGTTCGAGGCGATCGTGTACGGGGTGTCGGACAGCCAGAAGTGGTCGAACTCGACCGGCTCGAGTCTGCGCGTGTCGTAGAAGACCGCCATGAACTCGTCCTTGCTGCCGCCCCCGCGTCCGGTGCCGATCCAGTCGTAGTGCTCGCCGAGATCCTTCTCGATCATGCGCACTTGCCGGTAGAGCCCTTCCTGCGTGCCGATGACGTGAGGTCGCTCGCGGCGCAGCAGTTCTCGCATCACCGGTCGGCGCACGGTCCAGCGCGGTGTCTTGTCGACGACGGTCGCGAAGCGCACGTTGAACGTCATGACGTTCAGGGCGCCCGGGTGCTCGCCGGCGGAAGCGGGCCGTGTGGGACCCGCGGTGGTGAGCAGCGGTCCCGCGACGGCGGCGGCCGCCGCTGCCTTGAGCCCGTGACGGCGCGTCACTCCGACCTCGTTCGGCACGTGATCTCCCTCCCCTTGCAGTCAGGATGAAGCTTGCCTACTGAATACGGAAGAAGACGGCGGGTCTGCAGTGGCTGATGGTGAAGCATGGGGAATCGCACTCAAGCCGGTGTTGACCAGGGTGAAGATCGGCCGTTAGCTTCGTTTTGCGGAGTGTTGATTCCGCTTTACGGAAAATGGAGGGTCTGGGATGGGGCAGGGCCGACAGGAGAACGTGGCGACGAGTCTCGCGGGTGCCATCAGCGAGGAGATCAGCGCCTCCCTCGCCCCCGTCGACGCGGAACTGGAGCGCCGCTACCCGGGAGACCCCGGCACCCGTCAGCCCGTGCACACCGTCTACGTCCCCGGAGACGTCTTCGCCGCCGACACCGTCCGCACCTGGGGCGACCGGGCCCTGGCCACCCTCGACGAGCACGCTCCCGACGCCGAGTCCTTCGCCGCCGTCCTGGGCCTGGCGGACGAGCTGGCGGCGCCCGTGTACGACCGGGTCCGCGCCAAGCTGGAACGCGAACCGATCGAGGACCTGCGCGTGGACTTCGAGGACGGCTACGGCGTTCGCCCCGACGCCGAGGAGGACGAGGCAGCCGCGCGCACCGCCCGGATCATCGCCGAGGCGTACGAGGACGGCACCGCGGCCCCGTACATGGGGATCCGGATGAAGTGCATGGAGGCGCCCGTCCGCGACCGGGGCATCCGCACCCTCGACATCTTCCTCACCGGCCTGATGGAGGCCGGCGGCCTGCCCGCCGGACTGGTGCTCACCCTGCCGAAGGTGACGTACCCCGAGCAGGTCACCGCCATGGCACGGCTGCTGGACGCCTTCGAGAAGACACACGGCCTCGAGCCCGGCCGGATCGGCTTCGAGATCCAGATCGAGACCAGCCAGTCCATCCTCGCCGCCGACGGCACCGCCACCGTCGCCCGCATGATCCAGGCCGCCGAGGGCCGTGCCACCGGCCTGCACTACGGCACCTTCGACTACAGCGCCTGCCTGGGCGTCTCCGCCGCCCACCAGGCCTCCGACCACCCCGCCGCCGACCACGCCAAGGCGGTCATGCAGGTCGCAGCGGCCGGTACGGGCGTCCGTGTCTCGGACGGCTCGACGAACGTCCTCCCGGTCGGCCCCACCGAGAAGGTGCACGCGGCCTGGCGGCTGCACTACGGCCTCACCCGGCGCGCCCTGGCCCGCGCCTACTACCAGGGCTGGGACATGCATCCCGGCCACATCCCCACCCGCTACGCGGCCGTGTTCGCCTTCTACCGGGAGGGCTTCGAGCAGGCCGCCGCCCGCCTGGCCCGCTACGCCCACCGCACCGCCGGTGACGTCATGGACGAACCCGCCACCGCCAAGGCACTCAGCGGTTACCTGCTGCGCGGCCTGGACTGCGGCGCCCTCGACATCGGCGAGGTCGCTCGGCTCGCCGGCCTGACCCGGGCCGACCTGGAGAGCTTCGCGGTGCCCCGGCGGGGTGATCTGACGGCTTCCGCCTGACACGCCGCCGCCCACTTCACTCGCGGGCAGAACCCGGGCCGGGCCGCCGCAGCGGTGTCTCCGTCAAGGGCGGCGCCAACGGCGCGGCCGTCCCGTGGCTCCCGTTGTGCCGAGCCCGCGCCGAGGCGGCCACGTACCGTTCCAGCCCGGAGGCCGTCACCAGCTTCTCCTCGATGAAAAGCCGGGTGCCGCGCTCGCACAACCGGCGGTCGGCGCGCGCCCGCTCACAGAACTCCTCGGGCACGACGCCGAAGAGCTCCCGGAAGCGCGGCAGGCCGACGAGCAGTTCGCTGAGGATCTCCCGCTGCCCCGGGTGAGTGCGCGGCCTGCCGGTGCCGTCGTGCAGGACACCGTGCCGGTTCACGTAGGCGTACGCGCCCGGCAGGCGGGTGCCGTCCGCGAGGTCGATCCGTATGTCGGGCGAGGGCAGCCAGGCCCGGTCGAAGTTCCCGCCCGGCACCGGCGCGCCCTCGCTGGCGTCGATCACCGCGAGCTGCTCGTCGTCGAGCCAGATGACGAACAGCTCCCGCACGGTCTCCGGGGCGCTGACCGGCGAGGCCGACACGTATCCCATGCGGCTCACATGCGCCGAGACACCGGCGTCGACGCCGGTCACCAGGGCCCTCACCATCGGGACCGGCGACATGATCCCGAACTCCAGCATCTTGTGCCGCAACTGGGCCGGGCAGGCGTTCGAGCCGATGGCGAGCACCGGTGTGCGGTCCGCGTACGACGTCCGGTCCAGCGGCAGGAAGCGGTCCCCGTCGAGCAGCCCGGAGCCGGCGGGCCACGCGCCCGGATAGAGCAGGGGATGCTCGCGCGGCGCCTCGGCCAGGCCGAGTGCCCGCAGCGTGCGATCGACGTGGTGCTCCATGGGCCGCTCAGTCCACCGGGGGAAGCTCGCCCGAGCCGCGAGTGATCAACCGGGTGGGCAGCTCGATGCGCTCCGGTGTGACCAGTGTGCCGTCCAGCTGCCGGAAGAGGCGCTCCGCGGCGGTACGGCCGATGGCCGCCGCGTCCTGGGTGACGACCGTGACGCCCGGCTGGAGCAGGTCGGCGAGCTCTATGTCGTCGAAGCCGACCAGGGCGACACGGCGGGTCTGCTCGGCGAGCACCCGGATCACGGTGACGGTCACCCGGTTGTTGCCTGCGAAGACCGCGGTGACCGGCTCCGGGCCGGACAGCATCTCCACGGCGGCCCCGCGCACTCGCTCGGGGTCGGTGACGCCGAGGGACATCCAGGAGTCCGCCACGGGTATGCCCGCGTCCTCCATCGCGGCCCGGTAGCCGCGCAGCCGCTCCGCGGCGGTGTGGATCCGGGGCATGTCCCCGATGAAGCCGATCCGGCGGTGCCCGTGCGCGATGAGGTGGGCGACGCCGTCCCGGGCACCGCCGAAGTTGTCCGACAGGACCACGTCGGCGTCGATGTGCCCGGCCGGGCGGTCCACGAACACCGTGGCGACACCCGCCTTGAGCTCCGGCTCCAGGTACCGGTGGTCGTCACCGGCCGGGATCACCACCAGCCCGTCCACCCGCCGTGCGCACAACGCAAGCACCAGCTCCTGCTCACGGTCCGGGTCCTCCGCGCTGGAGCCGTTGATCAGCAGGGCGCCGTGCGCGCGGGCCACCTCCTCGACCGACCGGCTCAGCGGCCCGTAGAACGGGTCCGCGAGATCCTCCAGGACCAGCCCGATGCTCGCGGTGCGGCCCTTGCGCAGCACCCGCGCGCTGTCGTTGCGGCGGAACCCCAGGGCGTCGATCGCCTCCTGGACCCGGCGCTCCGTCTCCGGGGTGACGCCCGGCTCCCCGTTCACGACCCGGGAGACCGTCTTGAGCCCGACCCCGGCGCGTGCCGCGACGTCCTTCATGGTCGGCCGGGTGCCGTAGCGCGCTGCGGAGCGGAGGTGGGTCTGGGGCACGGTGCGCTGTCCTGTCCTGTCGTCCACGGGGGTGCGTCGGTCCCGGGTTCGTATGAGGATGTGGCGTCGAGCATAGAGCCTGGACAACGTTGTCAGGCTCGGGGAGACTGACCGCCACCATCTCCGGACCGCGCCCCACCGCCGGCCGGCCAGTCCTTTTCACCGTCGACGGGGAGATCCGCACCGATGCACACCGACCTCGTGGCCGCGCTGGACATAGGCGGCACCAAGATCGCCGGCGCTCTGGTGGACGGCCACGGCCGGATCCTGGTCCGTGCCCAGCGGCCGACGCCCGCCCAGGAGGACGGCGACACCGTGATGCGGGCCGTCGAGGAGGTGCTCGGCGAGCTCACCGTGTCGCCGTTGTGGCAGCGCGCCACCGCCGTGGGCATAGGCAGCGCCGGGCCGGTGGACCGGCCGGCGGGCACGGTGAGCCCGGTGAACGTGCCCGGCTGGCGTGACTACCCCCTCGTCGGACGCGTCCGGGCCGCGGCCGGGGGACTGCCCGTCGAGCTGATCGGGGACGGGGTGGCGATCACGGCGGCCGAACACTGGCAGGGCGCCGCCCGGGGCCACGACAACGCGCTGTGCATGGTCGTCTCCACGGGCGTCGGTGGCGGCCTGGTGCTCGGCGGCCGGCTGCACGCAGGACCCACCGGCAACGCCGGTCACATCGGCCACATCAGCGTGGACCTCGACGGCGATCCGTGCCCGTGCGGCTCGCGCGGCTGCGTGGAGCGCATCGCCAGCGGCCCCAACATCGCCCGGCGGGCGCTGGAGAACGGCTGGCGGCCCGGCCCCGACGGCGACACGTCCGCCGCGGCGGTGGCCGCCGCCGCCCGGGCCGGCGACCCGGTCGCCGTGGCCTCCTTCGAGCGGGCCGCCCAGGCCCTGGCCGCCGGGATCGCCGCGACCGCCACGCTGGTGGAGATCGACATCGCCGTGATCGGCGGGGGAGTGGGCAAAGCGGGCGACGTCCTCTTCGCACCCCTGCGCAAGGCCCTGAGCGCCTACGCGACCCTGTCCTTCGTCCGGCACCTGACGGTGGCACCGGCCCAGATGGGCACCGACGCGGGTCTGGTGGGCGCGGCGGCGGCCGCGATGGACCGACGACGGACGGACGCGGCCGCGGCGGGGGTCTGAAGCCGGGCAGGAACGTTCAGGCGGTGGGCGCCGTGGCTCGCTCCCACCTCCTGAGGCGGAACGAACCGTTCCCAGGCGACGCAGGTCCGAGATACCGGGTTTCCCCTCGGAAACCGGCCGAATGTCCGTGCGATGTGGCACGATCGCGCATGTGAGCAGCAGAGCCGCTCCGGCGCAGCGCCTGCACGATCTCGCCCGCCTGCGCCGGGTCAAGGACCGGATCGACCGGGAGTACGCGCAGCCCCTGGACGTGGAGGCGCTGGCCCGGGGGGCGCACATGTCGGCCGGGCATCTCAGCCGCGAGTTCAAGCTCGCCTACGGGGAGTCGCCCTACAGCTATCTCATGACCCGGCGCATCGAGCGCGCGATGGCGCTGCTGCGCCGTGGTGACCTCAGCGTCACCGAGGTGTGCTTCGAGGTCGGCTGCTCTTCCCTGGGCACGTTCAGCACGCATTTCACCGAGCTGGTCGGTATGCCGCCCAGTGCCTACCGGCGCGCGGCGAACGAGGCCACGGCGGGGATCCCGTCGTGCGTGTCGAAGCAGGTGACGAGACCGGTCAGGAATCGAGAAGCGCCGGTCCCGGGCCGAAACTAGCGTGATGGCCATGGACCTCACCATTCACGCCAGTTTCCTTCCGCACGACGACCCGGACGCCGCCCTGGCGTTCTACCGCGACACCCTCGGCTTCGAAGTCCGAAACGATGTCGGGTTCAAGGGAATGCGCTGGATCACCGTCGGCCCCGTCGGCCAGCCGGAGACCAGCATCGTCCTGCATCCACCGGCCGCCGACCCCGGTGTCACCGAGGACGAGCGCAAGACCATCGCCGAGATGATGGCCAAGGGCACCTACGCCAGCCTCGTCCTCGCCACGCCCGACGTCGACGGCACCTTCGAACGGGTGCAGGCGGGCGACGCCGAGGTGGTCCAGGAGCCCATGGACCAGCCCTACGGTGTGCGCGACTGCGCCTTCCGCGATCCCGCGGGCAACATGATCCGCATCCAGGAGCGCAAGCCCGCTTAGCAGCGGCCCACTGACCGACGCACCGCCCCGGCGGGACCTCGTACGTACGGCCACGCAGCACCGCCGGGACCCCGCCCTCCCCCCGCGCCGCCCCCCAGGAGTCGGCGCGGGGCGCACGAATCGTCCGACCGCGGCACAGTCCCGCCCGAGAGATGGAGACCGATGAGCATGGCCACGAGGACGAACACCAAGTCGTCTGGGCCGCACGTCGCCGACAGCCACGACGTGATCCGCGTACACGGCGCGCGCGAGAACAACCTCAAGGACGTCAGCATCGAGATCCCCAAGCGGCGGCTGACGGTGTTCACCGGCGTCTCCGGCTCGGGCAAGAGCTCGCTCGTGTTCGACACGATCGCCGCGGAGTCGCAGCGGCTGATCAACGAGACCTACCCCGCCTTCCTTCAGGGCTTCATGCCGAACCGGGCCCGGCCCGAGGTCGACGTCCTCGACGGGCTGACGACCGCGATCGCCGTCGACCAGCAGCGGATGGGTGGCGACCCGCGCTCCACGGTCGGCACCGCCACCGACGCCAACGCGATGCTGCGCATCCTCTTCAGCCGCCTCGGCACGCCGCACATCGGCCCGCCCAGCGCGTACTCCTTCAACACCGCCTCGGTCCGGGCGAGCGGCGCGATCACCGTCGAACGCGGCGACAAGACCAAGGCCCAGAAGGCGACCTTCGAGCGCACCGGCGGGATGTGCACCCGCTGCGAGGGCCGCGGCAAGGTCTCCGACATCGACCTCACCCAGCTCTACGACGACTCCAAGTCGATCGCCGAGGGCGCGTTCACCATCCCCGGCTGGAAGTCGGACAACGTGTGGACCGTGGGGCTCTACGCCGAGTCGGGCTTCCTCGACCCGAACAAGCCGATCCGCAGTTTCACCAAGAAGGAGATGCACGACTTCCTCTACCGCGAGCCGACCAAGGTCAAGGTCAACGGCGTCAACCTCACCTACGAGGGGCTGATCCCCAAGATCCAGAAGTCGTTCCTGTCCAAGGACAAGGAGGCGATGCAGCCGCACATCCGGGCGTTCGTGGAGCGAGCGGTCACCTTCACCGTCTGCCCCGAGTGTGACGGCACCCGGCTGAGCGAGGGCGCCAGATCCTCCAAGATCAAGAAGATCTCCATCGCCGACGCGTGCGCGATGGAGATCCGGGACCTGGCCGAATGGGTCCGTGGCCTCGACGAGCCTTCGGTGGCGCCCCTGCTCACCGCCTTGCAGGGGACGCTGGACTCGTTCGTGGAGATCGGCCTCGGCTACCTCTCGCTCGACCGGTCGGCCGGCACGCTGTCGGGCGGCGAGGCACAGCGCGTCAAGATGATCCGCCACCTCGGCTCCTCGCTCACGGACGTCACCTACGTCTTCGACGAGCCCACCATCGGACTGCACCCGCACGACGTCCAGCGGATGAACAACCTGCTGCTGCGCCTGCGGGACAAGGGCAACACCGTGCTCGTCGTGGAGCACAAGCCGGAGGCGATCGCGGTCGCCGACCACGTCGTCGACCTCGGTCCCGGCGCCGGTACGGACGGCGGCACCGTCTGCTTCGAGGGCACGGTCGAGGGGCTGCGGGCGGCGGACACCGTCACCGGCCGTCATCTCGACGACCGGGCCGCCCTCAAGGAGGCGGTCCGCGTTCCGGACGGTGCGCTGCGGATCCGCGGCGCGTCGGCGAACAACCTCCGAAACGTCGACGTGGACATCCCTCTCGGGGTGCTCACCGTCGTCACGGGTGTCGCCGGCTCCGGCAAGAGCTCTCTCCTGCACGGCTCCCTCCCGACGGACGCGGGGGTGGTCTCGGTGGACCAGAGCCCGATCAAGGGCTCGCGGCGGAGCAACCCCGCGACGTACACCGGGCTGCTCGAACCGATCCGCAAGGCGTTCGCGAAGGCCAACGGCGTGAAGCCGGCCCTGTTCAGCGCGAACTCCGAGGGCGCCTGCCCGACGTGCAACGGCGCCGGCGTCGTCTACGTCGACCTGGGCATGATGGCCGGCGTCGACACCCCCTGTGAGGACTGCGAGGGCAAGCGGTTCCAGGCATCGGTGCTGGAGTACCGCCTCGGCGGCCGCGACATCAGCGAGGTGCTCGGGATGTCGGTGACCGAGGCCGAGGACTTCTTCGGCGGCGGCGAGGCCCGCACCCCGGCCGCACACCGGATCCTGGAGCGGCTCGCCGACGTGGGGCTCGGCTACCTCACTCTCGGCCAGCCGCTCACCACGCTGTCCGGCGGCGAGCGGCAGCGGCTCAAGCTGGCCACGCACATGGCCGACAAGGGCGGCGTCTACATCCTCGACGAGCCCACCACCGGCCTCCACCTGGCGGACGTGGAGCAACTGCTCGGGCTGCTCGACCGGCTCGTCGCCTCGGGCAAGTCGGTCATCGTCATCGAGCACCACCAGGCGGTCATGGCGCACGCCGACTGGATCATCGATCTCGGCCCCGGCGCCGGACACGATGGCGGCCGGGTCGTCTTCGAGGGCACACCGGCCGACCTGGTCAAGGCCCGCTCGACCCTGACCGGGGAGCACCTCGCGGCCTACGTCGGCGCCTGACCGGGACCTCGGGGCGGCCGTGGGGCATGTGCGGCGGCACTCGGCACTCGCCTCACGGCCGCCCGCCGAACAGTCAATTTAGGACATAGCACACCAAAGCGGTGAATAGCGGGACGCCTCGAGGGGCACTCCGTCCCCTGGAACCCCACAGAGAACGGAGCTGCTGATGATCATCAAGAAGATGCACGACATGGGCGTCCGCAGCGAGCACGCCTACATGGCCGCCATGGCCTCCGTCGGCCTCAGCGTCGTCGCCTGGGTGGGCTCGTTGAAGATCGAGCACGGCACCGGCCTCGCCCGGGCCGACCGCTGGGGCATCTTCGTGGGCGAGTGGGCCCCCACCTTCTTCGGCCTCGGTCTCGCACTGTCCCACTACGAACAGCAGGACGGCACCCTCACCGCCGACATCCACGAGTTCCGGCAGCCGCAGAAGGCCGGCTGAACGGCCTACTCCAGCCGGCCCGCGGCGCCGTCCGCGCGCATCCTGGTGCCATGGCGTCCGTGAAACCCGTCGTGGTCTACCCGCCCGCCGCGGACGGTGGCCGGCGGGTCCGTGTGGACGGCCAGTTCCTCGGTATCGCGTACGGGTTGCTGGACGTCGCCGAGTTCCTGCGGAGGGCGGGCATCGAGGACGCCGACGAGGCGTACGCGGCGGCGTCAGGGCTGATCGAATGGCGCGGCGGCGGACCCGGCACCTGGGGTGTTGACTCAGGGTGACCGCGCCGCTTCCCCCGGATGGACCAGTCGCGTGACCCCGGGCCGGGTCCGGCAGTTGTGTCGGGCATGAAGAAGCGCAGCATGCTCGCCATCGCCTCC
Organism: Streptomyces sp. NRRL S-455; assembly: GCF_000717875.1. GTDB lineage: Bacteria > Actinomycetota > Actinomycetes > Streptomycetales > Streptomycetaceae > Streptomyces. Next base: position 170,069 of record NZ_JOCT01000001.1, on the reverse strand, counting down.
CTCGCCACCGGCTTCGTCGTCGCGGCGGTCACTCCGTCGCATGCCGTCGGGGAGGGCCTCGGTCCCATCAGCGTGGACGACACCCTCAAGACGCTCGACCAGACCGTCGGCAAGGACAACCTGTCCGTTGCCAAGAAGGACGGCGTCAAGAAGGTCACCAAGAAGATGGCGAAGAAGAAGGGCTGACCAGCCGCTCCGGCTCCCGGCCCACGGCGTCGGCGCTTCCCGCGTGAGGGGAGCGCCGACGCCGTTGTCATGCGCCCTCAACTGGGCCTGGTTTCCGTGGCAGGGTGGAGCGGGCAAGCCTCAGGGGGCCAACAGCAGAGGGGGACCTGTGACCGTCGTCTGGATCAACGGCGCGTTCGGTGCGGGGAAGACCACCACCGCACGGGAACTGATCGAACTGATCCCGAACAGCACGCTCTTCGACCCGGAGGTCATCGGCGGTGCGCTCACCCACCTGCTGCCACCGAAACACCTCGCCGCGGTCGGTGACTTCCAGGACCTGCCGATCTGGCGGCGGCTCGTGATCGACACCGCCGCCGCGATGCTCGCCGAGCTCGGCGGGACCCTGGTGGTCCCCATGACCCTGCTGCGCCAGGAGTACCGCGACGAGATCTTCGGCGGTCTGGCCGCCCGCAGGATCCCGGTCAGCCATATCCTGCTCGCTCCGGCCGAAACGATACTGCGGGAACGTATAGCGGGCCGCGAGATACCGCCGGACCTTCCCGACGGGGAGGCGCGAATACGTCAGTGGTCCTTCGACCACATCGAGCCGTACCGCGCGGCCCTCGCCTCCTGGCTCACCGCCGACGCCCACCCGGTCGACACCAGCGACCTCACGCCCTACCAGGCCGCCGCCCGGATCGCCGAGGCCGTGAACAACGGATCCGTGCCCGTCTGTGACATCGTGCAGACGCCCGAGCCCACCGCCGAGACCCTGGCCGCCGGGGTGCTCCTCTTCGACGAGCAGAACCGGGTGCTGCTCGTCGACCCCACGTACAAGCCCGGCTGGGAGTTCCCCGGCGGTGTCGTCGAGCCCGGTGAGGCACCCGCACGTGCCGGGATGCGGGAGGTCGCCGAGGAGACCGGCATCCGCCTCGACCAGGTGCCGAGCCTGCTCGTCGTCGACTGGGAACGCCCGGCACCCCCCGGGTTCGGCGGCCTGCGGCTCCTCTTCGACGGCGGCCTCCTCCACTCCGCGGAAGCCGGACGACTGGTGCTGCCCGGGCCGGAGCTGCGCGACTGGCGGTTCGTCACCGAGGAGGAGGCCGCCGGACTGCTGCCCCCGGTGCGCTACGAGCGGTTGCGCTGGGCGCTGCGGGCACGCGAACGGGGAGCGGCGATCTATCTGGAAGCCGGAGTACCGGTCGGCTGACGCCGGCCCGTCCCCCGGAGTGCCCTTTACCCGGCACGGGGGATTCCGAGGGAAAAGCAAAAGGAAATGGCACCGCTGCCACTGCCAATCGCTGCCCAAGGAAACTCCCGCACTCCGTCAGGCCGCGGGTAATCACATTCCCTGCGGGCGTCAACACTTTTCCATGACGGCAAACAATCTCTTTTCTGGCCCCTGCTCGGCTTGACCGGACTCGCATGCCATTGCGAAAGTCCGCAACGTCTCACGGCGGTGTTTCACGACCGCCACTCAATTTTCCTTGCCTCAGGGGCAGATCCGGGATGTCCGTACGATGACCACGCAACACCAGCCGGTCGACACCGGCGGCGGCACCACGCTGCTGACCGAGCCGTCGGCGCAGGATTCCAGACCCGGCGGCACGGTCGTCGCCGGGCGCTCACCGGCCCGGACGGCCTGGAAGCGGATCAGGCGGGACAAGGTCACCACCGCCGCCCTGGTGGCCACCCTCCTGTTCATCGCGATCGCGCTGCTCGCGCCGGTCCTCACCGCGCTGACCGGCTGGGGACCGATCACCCCCGACAACAAGGCGATCAACCCGGACACGGGCAACTTCCCCTACGGGGCACTGGGCGGCATCAGCGCGCAGCATCTCCTCGGCGTCGAACCAGGCACGGGCTACGACCTCTTCGCCCGCGTCGTCTACGGCCTGCGCACCTCCCTCTACGTGGGATTCGCCTCGGCGGTGCTCTCCACGGCCGTCGGTGTCGTGGCGGGGCTCGCGGCCGGCTACTTCGGCGGCTGGGTCGACTCCCTGCTGTCCCGGATCATGGACGTGATGCTGGCGTTCCCGCAGCTGCTGTTCATCATCGCGCTCACCCCGGTGATCCAGAACGCGCTGCAGACCAACAGCCACGGCGGCACGGACGAGAACCTCCGCCTGCTCGTGCTCGTCCTCAACATCGCGGTGTTCGCGTGGGCCTACACGGCCCGCCTGGTGCGCGGCCAGGTGCTGTCGCTGCGCGAGCGGGAGTTCGTCGACGCGGCGCGGCTGATGAGCGCCGGCCGGCGGCACATCCTCTTCCGGCAACTGCTGCCCAACCTGTGGGCGCCGATCCTCATCTCCTTCGCGCTCGCCGTCCCGCAGAACATCACCACCGAGGCGGCGCTGTCGTACCTGGGCGTCGGCGTCATCCCGCCGAACCCCGACTGGGGAGCGCTGCTGTCGGACGCCTCCCAGTTCTTCCTCCAGGACCCGATGTACCTCTTCGTGCCCGGCATCCTCCTCTTCCTCCTGGTCCTGGCGCTCAACCTCCTCGGGGACGGCGTCCGGGACGCCCTGGACCCCCGCGCCCGGCGCGGCTGACAAGCCACCCCCCGAGTGTCGGCCCGGCGGTCCCACGAACGGCCACCGAGCCCGTAGCAAGAACGGAGTTTCCCCCATGACGCGCAGCACGCGCAGATCGCGCACGGTCGCTCTCTCGGCAACCGCCGTGGTGATAGCCCTCGGAGCCACCGCATGCGGAGGGTCTTCCAGCAACAGCGGCAGCGGCGCCCCCGGCAAGGGCGGCACGCTGACCATCCTGGACAAGGCGGACTTCGACCACCTCGACCCCCAGCGCGTCTACACGACCGAGGGCCAGAGCATGGACCAGGAGATCGTCCGCACCCTCACCGGCTGGGACGAGACGGGACCGAGGCCGAAGCTGGTCGGCGACCTCGCGACCGACACCGGAACGCCGTCCAAGGGCGCCACGGTCTGGACCTTCCACCTGCGGCACGGCGTCAAGTACCAGGACGGCGCCGAGGTCACCGCGCCCGACGTCAAGTACGGCGTCGAGCGGTTCTTCTCCTCCGACATCAACGGCGGCCCGCCCTACGCGTCCCAGTGGCTCGTCGGCGGCTCCGGCTACAAGGGCCCCTACCAGGGCAAGGAACTGGACTCCATCCAGACGCCGGACGACTACACCATCGTCTTCCATCTGAACCAGCCGGTGGCCGACTTCAACGAGACCACCACGATGACCGGCTGGTCGGCCGTGCCCAAGTCCCATGACACCGGCTCGACCTACGACACCCATGTATGGTCCGACGGCCCGTACATGATCAAGTCGTACACCAAGAACAAGGAACTCGTCCTCACCAGGAACACGCACTGGTCGCAGTCGACCGACCCCATCCGGCAGCAGAACGTCGACGGGATGGACGTCCGGTTCGGCCAGGACGAGTCGGCCATCGACCAGCAGATCAAGGCCGACGCGGGCACCGCGCAGACGTCGATCCAGCAGTGGCCGATCGCGGGCTCGGACCTGGCCCAGCTGGCCAACGACCCCTCTCTGAAGGGCCGTTACTACAAGATCTCCGCACCCGGCATCAACTACCTGGCCATCAACACCACGCGGGTGAAAAACCTCAAGGTCCGCCAGGCCATCGAGTACGCCATCGACAGGACCACGGTCCGCGGCGCCTTCGGCGGCTCGGCCTACGGCGACTACGCCACCACCATGCTGAGCCCCGGCATCGGCGGCTACCAGAAGTTCAACCTGTACAGCGCCAACCCGGCGGGCGACGTCGCCAAGGCCAAGGAGCTGATGAAGCAGGCCGGCAACCCGAAGCCGACCATGTCGATCGCCGTGGAGAACACCCCCACCGAGGAGCACTTCGCCGACGCGGTGAAGACCGCGCTGGAGCGCATCGGCATCACCGTCAACATCACCCCGATCGACGCGGCGAACTACTTCAGCACCATCAACAACACGAAGAACCAGTACGACCTGACCTGGGGCGACTGGATCGCCGACTGGCCCAACGCCTCCACGGTGCTGCCCACCCTCTTCGACGGCCGGCTCATCAAGAAGAACCCCCAGGCCAACCAGGACCTGTCCTACCTGAACGACCCGAAGGTCAACGCACTCATCGACAAGGCCGCCAAGACGGCCGACGTCAAGCAGCGCAACGCCATCTACGGCCAGGTGGACCAGCAGGTCCTGAAGGACGCCGCCGTGGTCCCGCTGATGTACATGAACTTCAGCGAGATGTCCGGCTCCAAGGTCGGCGGGGTCATCCCCGACACGATCGTGGCCGAGCCGAGCCTGGTCCACGTCTACGTCAAGCACTGACGCATCTCCTCTGAACCCCGTCGGCGGCCCCGGCCGCCGGCGGGTATCCCACTCACGTCAGGTCCCGGCACCCCATGTTTCGTTACCTTGTCAGACGTCTGCTGGCAGCGGCCCTGATCATGCTGGTGATCACCACGATCACCTTCTTCATCTTCTTCGCGCTGCCCTCCGACCCCGCCCTCCTGGCCTGCGGAAAGACCTGTTCCCCCTCGCGCCTCGCGGAGATCAAGCACTCGCTGGGCCTGGACCGGAGCTACCTCACGCAGTACTGGGAGTTCTTCAAGGGCCTGTTCGTCGGCCGTGACTTCGGCGACCAGAGCGTGCGCATCCACTGCGGCGCGCCCTGCCTCGGCGTCTCCTTCCAGACCGACACCCCGGTCCTGACCACCCTGCTGTCGGACTTCCCGGCGGACCTCTCCCTCGGCCTGGGTGCCGCGGTGGCGTTCCTGGTCCTGGGCGTCGGCCTCGGCACCGTCGCCGCGGTGCACAGGGGCAGGGCCGCCGACAAAGCGGCGGTCGGACTGGCCCTGTTCGGTGTGTCCGTGCAGATCTACTTCATCGGTCTGCTCCTGCTGTACCTCTTCGTCGACAGGTTCCAGATCCTGCCGACCTCCGGCTACACCTCGATCACCGAGGACCCGGCCGACTGGTTCAAGGGCCTGATCCTGCCGTGGACCACCCTGGTCATCGTCTACCTCGCGATGTACACCCGGCTCAGCCGCTCCTCCATGCTGGAGGTCTTCGCCGAGGACTACATGCGCACCGCCCGCGCCAAGGGCCTGCCGGCCGGCACCGTCGTCCTCAAGCACGGGCTGCGGGCCGCCGTCACCCCGATCATCACCATCTTCGGCATGGACGTCGGCTCCCTGATCGGCGGCTCCGCGGTCATCACCGAGTCGGTGTTCGGCATCAACGGCATCGGCAAGCTCGCGGTCGACTCCGTGCAGAACTCCGACCTGCCCGTCATCCTCGGCACCACGCTCTTCGCCGCGACGTTCGTCGTCCTCGCCAACGTCGTCGTCGACCTGGTGTACGGCCTCGTCGACCCGCGCGTGCGCCTCGCCTGAGCCCTTCCTCGTCCCTTAGGAACACCCGTGTCCGTTCAGACCTCACCGCAACCCGCGGACCTCGCGCCCGCGTCCGCACCCTTCCTCGACGTACGCGACCTGAGGGTGCACTTCCCGACCGAGGACGGACTCGTCAAGTCCGTCGACGGCGTCTCCTTCACCCTGGAGAAGGGCAGGACCCTCGGCATCGTCGGCGAGTCCGGATCCGGCAAGTCGGTGACGTCACTGGCCCTCCTCGGACTGCACAAGGGCACCCCCGCCCAGGTCTCCGGCGAGATCCGGCTGGAGGGCAGGGAACTCGTCGCCCTGCCCGAGACGGAGATGCGCGCCCTGCGCGGCCGCACCGTCTCCATGATCTTCCAGGACCCGCTGTCCGCGCTGCACCCCTTCTTCACCGTCGGCTCCCAGATCGCCGAGGCCTACCGCGTGCACCACAAGGTGTCCAAGAAGGAGGCCGGGGACCGCGCCGTGGAGATGCTGAAGCGGGTCGGTATCCCGCAGCCCGAGCGCCGGGTCAGGGACTACCCGCACCAGTTCTCCGGTGGCATGCGCCAGCGCGCCATGATCGCCATGTCCCTGGTCTGTGACCCCGCTCTGCTCATCGCCGACGAACCCACCACCGCCCTGGACGTCACCGTCCAGGCGCAGATCCTGGACCTGATCCGCGACCTCCAGGAGGAGTTCGGCTCCGCTGTCGTCATCATCACCCACGACCTGGGGGTGGTATCCGACGTCGCCGACGACATCCTGGTGATGTACGGCGGCCGCCGCATCGAGTACGGAACCACCCGCGAGGTGCTCAAACAGCCCCAGCACCCCTACACCTGGGGCCTGTTGCAGTCGATGCCGCACCTCACCGGCGACATCGGTGAACGGCTGAACCCGATCCCGGGCTCACCGCCCAGCCTGATCAACCTGCCGGGCGGCTGCTCCTTCCACCCGCGCTGCGCCTACAAGGGCTGGGTGCCGCAGGGGCGTTGCACCGTGGAACGGCCCGAGCTGCGCCTCGCCGCCGGCGCCACCGGGCACATCGCCGCGTGCCACCTCACCGACGAGGCCAAGCAGGAGATCCGCGGCGGGGCCGGCCCGGACGACCGGGGCGCCGCAACCGCACGGGCCGCACAGTGACGGCGGCCGCAGAAAGGGAGCATGCCGTGAGCACCACCCAGCCCCTCACCGGGCCCGTCGCCGACCGCCCCGCCGGCGAGAACCTCCTCGAAGTGCGGGGATTGCAGAAGCACTTCCCCCTCCGCCAGGGCATCATCTTCCAGCGGCAGATCGGGGCCGTACGAGCCGTCGACGGCATCGACTTCTCGGTCGGGGCGGGGGAATCGCTGGGGCTGGTCGGCGAGTCCGGCTGCGGCAAGTCGACCACGGGCCGCCTGATCACCCGGCTGCTCGAACCCACCGGCGGATCCGTCGTCTTCGACGGCGAGGACATCACCCACCGGCCCGCCGCGCGGATGCCGCGGGCCCGCCGCAACCTGCAAATGATCTTCCAGGACCCTTACTCCTCGCTGAACCCCCGGCACACCGTCGGCACCATCATCGAAACGCCCATGCGGCTGGGCGGCATCAAGCCGCCGCAGGGCCACAAGAAGCGCGCCCAGGAACTGCTGGAGACGGTCGGCCTCAACCCCGAGCACTACAACCGCTACCCGAACGAGTTCTCCGGCGGACAGCGCCAGCGCATCGGCATCGCCCGCGCCCTCGCCCTGCGGCCGAAGCTGATCGTGGCCGACGAACCCGTCTCCGCGCTGGACGTCTCCATCCAGGCGCAGGTCGTCAACCTGCTTCAGGACCTCCAGCGGGAGTTCGGCATCGCCTTCGTCTTCATCGCCCACGACCTCGCCGTCGTACGGCACTTCTCCGAAAGGGTCGCCGTGATGTACCTCGGCAAGATCGTCGAGGTCGCCGACCGGGAGGCCCTCTACACCCGCCCCCGGCACCCCTACACCCACGCGCTGCTGTCCGCCGTTCCCGACGCCGACCCGGACGCCACACAGCGGCGCGAGCGCATCAGGCTGGCCGGGGACGTGCCCTCACCGATCGACCCGCCCTCCGGCTGCCGCTTCCGCACCCGCTGCTGGAAGGCCCAGGACAGGTGCGCCACCGAGGAGCCGCCCCTGCTGAGGGCCGAGGGCAGCGAGGCCGGCCACCTGACCGCCTGTCACTTCCCCGAGGATCCGTCCGTCACCGCGCGCGAGGAGGACATCGTCCTGGACCCGGCGCTCGGCTAGGGCCCACCACCGGCACAGCAGAGGCCCCCGTCCGTGGACGCGGGCCTCCCCTGTGCCAGGGCGTCAGATGGCCGCGTAGTTCCGCAGGAACAGCGCCTCCGCCACCGACAGCCGCTCCAGCTCCTCGGGGGAGACGCTCTCGTTCACCGCGTGGATCTGTGCCTCCGGCTCGCTCAGCCCGATGAGCAGGATCTCCGCGTGCGGATAGAGGGCGGCGAGCGTGTTGCACAGCGGGATGGACCCGCCCTGGCCGGCGTGCTGCATCCGCTGACCCGGGTAGGCGACCGCCATCGCGTCCGCCATCGCCTGGTACGCCGGGCTGGTGGTGTCGGCGCGGAAGGCCTGGCCCTGCCCGATCTGCTCGATGCTCACCCGCGCACCCCACGGCGTGTGCGTCTCCAGATGCGCCTGGAGCAGCTTGGTCGCCTCGGCCGCGTCCACGCCCGGCGGCACTCGCAGGCTGACCAGCGCACGGGCGCTGGCCTGCACGGACGGGGTGGCACCGACGACGGGCGGGCAGTCGATGCCGAGGACCGTCACGGCCGGCCGCGCCCAGATACGGTCGGCGACCGTGCCCGAGCCGATCAGCTCCACGCCGTCCAGCACCTTGGCGTCCCGCCGGAACTGCTCCTCGTCGTACTGGAGCCCCTCCCAGGCCGCGTCCGTGGTCAGCCCGTCGACGGTCGTCGAACCGTCCTCGGCACGCAGCGAGTCCAGGGCCCGGATCAGCGCGGCGAGCGCGTCGGGCGCGGCACCGCCGAACTGGCCCGAGTGCAGATTGCCGGCCAGGGTGTCGATGCGTACCCGGACCAGGGTCATGCCGCGCAGGGTGGACGTGACGGTCGGCAGACCGACGCGGAAGTTGCCCGCGTCGCCGATGACGATCGTGTCGGCCTCCAGCAGGCCCGGGTGCTCCTCGGCGTACCGCTCGAGGCCGCCCGTGCCCTGCTCCTCCGAGCCTTCGGCGATCACCTTCACATGGACGGGAACGCCGCCGTTCGCCTTCAGCGCGCGCAGCGCCAGCAGGTGCATGATCAGGCCGCCCTTGCAGTCGGCGGCCCCGCGCCCGTACCAGCGCCCGTCCCGCTCGGTCAGCTCGAACGGCGGGGTCGCCCAGCCGTCCTCGTCCAGCGGCGGCTGCACGTCGTAGTGGGCGTAGAGCAGGACGGTCTTCGCGCCCTCCGGGCCGGGCAGAAAGCCGTAGACGGACTGCGTGCCGTCCGGGGTGTCGAGCAGGGCCACGTCCTGGAAGCCCTCGGCGGCGAGCGCGTCGGCGACCCAGCGTGCGGCGCCCTCGCTCTCGCTCCTCGGGAACTGGTCGAAGTCCGCCACCGACCGGAAGGCCACCAGTTCGGTGAGCTCCTCCTTCGCCCTGGGCATCAGCGAGGCGACGGTCTCGGCGACCGGATTCGACGACATGGGCACGCTCCTCGTGGGTGCGACGTTGTAGCGGTGAGTGCTGTAGATCCTCCCACAGTGGCCTGTGACCAGGTCCGCCGTAGGATGCGGGAGGTAGCAGCGGCAGGCGGCTTGATCGGGAGCGGTAGACCATCGTGAGCAGCGAGAACTCTTCAGCGGACGACGCGCGGCAGGTGTGGGACGTCGTCGTGGTGGGCGCGGGACCTGCGGGCGCTTCGGCCGCGTACGCGGCGGCGGTCGCGGGCCGACGCGTGCTGTTGCTGGAGAAGGCGGAGCTGCCCCGGTACAAGACGTGCGGCGGCGGCATCATCGGCCCCTCGCGCGACGCCTTGCCGCCCGGCTTCGAACTGCCGCTCCGTGACCGGGTGCACGCGGTGACGTTCTCCCACAACGGCCGTTTCACGCGGACGCGCCGGTCCAAGCGGATGCTGTTCGGGCTGATCAACCGGCCCGAGTTCGACCAGCAGCTCGTCGAGCACGCGCAGAAGGCGGGTGCCGAGCTGCGGACGGGCGTCACGGTCCAGCGGGTCGAGCAGCACGGCTCGGCGGTGCCGGACCGGCGCACGGTCGCCGTCGTCCTCCAGGGCGGCGAGATCCTGCTCGCGCGGGCCGTGGTGGGGGCCGACGGCAGCGCGAGCCGCATAGGGGCCCATGTCGGAGTCAAGGTCGACCAGGTGGACCTCGGCCTGGAGGTCGAGATCCCCGTGCCGGACACCGTCGCCGAGGACTGGAAGGGGCGGGTGCTCCTCGACTGGGGCCCCATGCCCGGCAGTTACGGCTGGGTCTTCCCCAAGGGCGACACCCTGACGGTCGGGGTGATCTCGGCGCGGGGTGAAGGCGCCGCGACGAAGCGCTACTTGGAGGATTTCGTCGGGCGGCTGGGCCTCGCCGGCTTCGAACCGAGCGTCTCCTCCGGTCACTTGACCCGCTGCCGTGCCGACGACTCGCCGCTGTCGCGCGGAAGGGTGCTGGTGTGCGGCGACGCGGCGGGGCTGCTGGAGCCGTGGACCCGTGAGGGCATCTCCTTCGCGCTGCGGTCCGGCCGGCTCGCGGGGGAGTGGGCGGTGCGGATCGCGGAGGCCCACGACGCGGTGGACACGCGCCGCCAGGCCCTCAACTACGCGTTCGCGGTCAAGGCCGGACTCGGAGTGGAGATGAGCGTCGGCAGGCGGCTGCTGACCGCGTTCGAGCGCCGCCCCGGCCTGTTCCACATGGCACTGACGGGCTTCCGCCCGGCCTGGAGGGCATTCAAGGACATCACGCAGGGGGCGACGTCGCTGGGAGAGATCGTCCGCACGCGTCCGGTGGCCCAGCGTGCCCTGACCGCGCTGGACCGCCGTCCCGCCGTGACGGGCGAGGCGCAGACGGACGAGGTCAGCGCGTCATCGTGACCTCGAAGACCGGGTGGTCCGGGGCGATACGGCGGAGCTGGTCGTCCGGGGAGTCCGGGCCGACTCCGTCGAAGAAGACACCGACCTCCGCCTTCCAGCGCTTGAGGTAGGCACGCAGGACCGGGGTCTTGTCGTCGTCGGCCACCTCGGTCGCGGTGAACGTGTCCACGTGCTTGCCGAGGTGCAGCTCGCCGCCGCCCGCCGCCCGCATGTTGTGCGTCCACTGCACGTGACCGCGGGGTGCGACGAGGTACTGCCGACCGTCCAGGGTCAGCAGGTTGACCGGGGTGGTGCGCCACTGGCCGCTCTTGCGGCCGCGGACCGCGAGGACGCGGGAGCCCCAGACGCTGATGCCGCGGCGGGTCAGCCAGGAGACCAGGCGGTTGAAGACGTTGATGGTGAACCAGCCGGGCTTGCGGACATGTGTGGACATGGCGTTCCCCTGTTTGGTTGTGGAGCGGCGCTCTCTTCTGAGAGCACTGCTCTCGTTCGGTGCTCTCAGTCTGCCTGAGGCTCGAACCACAAAGCAAGAGCGCTGCTCTCGTTTTAGTTCGCCGCTCTCCTTTGTGTGCACTGCTCTGCTTTCGTGGCACACTGCCCTCCATGAGCACCGCACAGGGCGCCCGTGCCCGGGCCAGGATCGAAGTCACCGCGGCCATCAAGGACGAGGCCCGCAGACAGCTCGCGGCCGAGGGGGCCGCCAGGCTCTCGCTGCGGGCCGTGGCCCGCGAGCTCGGCATGGTCTCCTCCGCGCTGTACCGCTACTTCCCGAGCCGTGACGACCTGCTGACCGCCCTCATCATCGACGCCTATGACTCCCTCGGTGAGGCTGCCGAGGCCGCGCACGACGCGAACGCCGGCTCGGGCCCCCTGCAGCGGTGGATCGCGGTGTGCGAGGCCGTGCGGGGCTGGGCGCTCGACCGTCCGCACGAGTACGCGCTCATCTACGGGTCGCCCGTCCCCGGCTACACGGCCCCCGAGACCACCGTCCCGCCGGCCGCCCGCGTGGGGCTGCTGTTCTTCGGCATCGTGCGCGACGCCTACCGAGGCCACGGCCTGGCCAGGCCTTCGCTTCCGGCCGACCTGCGCCCGGAGGCCGAGCGGATGGCCGCCGACCTCGCCCCCGACCTCCCGCCCGAGACGGTGACGACCCTCGTCGCGGCATGGGCCCAGCTGTTCGGGCTGGTCGGGTTCGAGCTGTTCGGTCAGTTCAACCGGGTCGTGGAGGACCGTGCGACGTTCTTCCGGCACGCGGTGGGACAGCTCGCCCATGGGGTGGGGCTGGTGTATCCGCAGCGGGGGCCGGCTTCATAGAGCCCTGCGCCTCGAGAGGCGTCCCTGCGGGGCCGGCCCCCCAACTGGTCGTGCCCGCCTACAAGTCGAGGCTGCTGTGGCCTGGCCGACGACTCCGGCGGGCAGCAGCAGGCGCTCCAGTGTCGCTCAAGACGGCTTCGGCAACCGCGGCGTCATCGCCGGCAACGACCCCGTCGTGCATCTTCCCGATCTTCAATGCTCGCGCCCGCTCTCCGGTGTTGTCCGGGCGGATTCGCTTGGCCAGGCAGTGCCGGTGGGAGATGAGGGTGTGGCTTCCTGGACCGTCGTTGCTCCGCGAGTCCAGGACGAGGGCGTCTCCACCTGGGCTCAACGTGATCCCTTCACCACAGAAGTCGCAGTTCCAGGTCAGCGACTCAAGGTCGGCAGGTCGGATGCTGAGCCGTACTGATACCGGTGGATGCCAGCGGTGGATTTGCTCGATCACTGCATCGATCTGCGAACCGATGGGTGGAAAGAGAGCGAGTAGTTCGTCATGGCTGCTCGTGGTCCGGGAGAACTGCTGGATCATGTCGATAGAGGCTGACAGACCGGCGTTCTCGTAACCGACGATCTCAACGACCACGCCCCAAGGGTGATGGCTGAGGACCGTGGCCTGAACCTTCTGGCCAGGCATGAGCGCCAGACTCTCCGTCTCGAACCTTTCCATGAACCGCTTCCCCCTCCTTCAGCCCAGCAGGCCGCGCCTGGTAGTGCTCATGCGCGCGTGTCGTCGACGTCGGAGCCGATAACCGTGCTCAGGGCCCGCAAGGCGTCATCGTATTGGCGTTGCGGGTGAAGTCGAACCCGTCCCGGGTCAGGCCCTGGGGCAGGCCCGCTACGAGGAAGAGCGGGCCTGCCGCGAAGGCCGTACTGCACAGCGCGTACCCGATCTCGACGGTGATCGCGTCCCGTTCGGCCTGGGTACGCCTTTCCCGTCATGTGTCATGCGGCGAGTCGACAGGAGTGCGCCCGGCGGGCAAGGCAGCCCGCCGGGCGCACCGTCGGAGACGCCCCCCTGAGGGTCGAAACCCCCTAGTCTCGTACGACGACGCGCTCCGCCTCCCTGGGGGTGGACTTGGCGACCACCACGGACTGCTGTTCGCGGCGGGTCCGCAGGCCCGTGAGGGTGATGAGCAGACCGGCGAGGGCGATCAGTGTCACGACCGTCAGGCCGGGCCGGTAGCTGTCGAGGACGGCCTGCGGGGAAGCGCCGGCGTTCTCGGGGGCGTTCGCGGTCACCACCGCCGTCACCACGGCGAGGAAGATCGCGCCGCCCACCTGGACCGAGGTGTTGAGCAGCCCGGACACCATGCCCTGCTCGTGCTCGTCGACGCCGTTGGTGGCCTGCACGTTGAGGGACGGGAAGGTCAGCGCGAAGCCCGAGCCGACCAGCAGCATCGTCGGCAGGATCACCGCCGCGTAGACCGGATCGAGGTCGATGCGCAGGAACAGTACATAGCCGGTGACCATCAGGGCGAAGCCGAGCACGATCAGCCGGGCCGTGCCGAACCGGTCGATGACGGCCCCCACCTTCGTCGCGGACAGCGCCACCAGCGCACCGGCCGGCAGGAAGGCCAGGGCCGTGTGCAGCGCGGACCAGCCGAGCAGTTGCTGCATGTACAGCGTGACCAGGAACTGGAAGCCGATGTAGCTGCCGACGAAGGTCAACGCTCCCAGCTGGGCGCGCACCTGCGGGCCCGAGCGCAGCACGCCGAGCCGGATGAGCGGGCTGGGGCTGCGCCGTTCGACGGCGACGAAGGCCGCCAGCATCACCGCCACGGCGGCGAAGGACAGGACGGTCCGGGCCGACGCCCAGCCCACCTCGGGCGCCTCGACGACGGTGAAGACGAGCAGCAGCATCGAGGCGGTGCCGAGGATGGCGCCCGGGATGTCGTAACCTCCCTCACCGCGCTCGCGCTCGCTGCGCGGCAGCAGCTTCAGGCCCACGAGCAGGGCGATCAGCGCGATGGGGGCGGGCAGCAGCATCGTGAGCCGCCAACTGGCCTCGGTGAGCAGGCCGGAGAAGACCAGCCCCATCGAGTAGCCGGTGGCACCGCAGGTGGTGTAGATGGCCAAGGCGCGGTTGCGCAACGGACCTTCGGGGAACGTCGTCGTGATGATCGACAGGCCGGCCGGGGCCGTGAAGGCCGCGCTCAGGCCCTTGATGAAGCGGCTGGCGATGAGCAGCGGTCCCGAGTCGACGATGCCGCCGAGCAGCGAGGCCAGCGCGAAGACGCCCAGGGCCACCAGGAACACCTGGCGCCGGCCCAGCAGGTCGGCGGCCCGGCCGCCGAGGAGCAGCAGGCCGCCGTAGCCCAGGATGTAGCCGCTGACGATCCACTGCAGTGCCGAGGTGGACAGGCCGAGGTCGGCGCCGATGGACGGCAGCGCGACGCCGACCATGGACACGTCCAGGGCGTCCAGGAACATCGCGGCGCAGAGAACGAGCAGTGTGCCCCAGAGCCGGGGAGTCCAACGCCCGTCGGACGCCGGGGTGATGAGCGGAGAGGTCATGCCCGGGACCTTACATGCACCTGCATGAGATGCAAGTGCATTTAATTTACGTGCAACAAACTCGGCTTTCTGTTACGGTGCCGCGCATGACGGCGAAGCAGGCCGAGCAGGCGCTCGTGGAACAGTGGCGGGGCATTCTGGCGCTGCACGCGCGTACGCAGTGCGAACTCGACCGGGTCCTGCACGGCCACGGCCTGTGCGCCAGTGACTTCGAGGTGCTCGACGTCCTCGCCGGGTGCCGGGCGTCGAACGGCACCCCTTCCTACCGGGTCCAGGAGATCTCCGAGCGGGTCCATCTGAGCCAGAGCGCCCTGTCGCGGCTGGTCGCCCGGCTGGAGAAGGAAGGGCTCGTCGAGCGCGGCATGTGCTCCGAGGACCGGCGGGGCGTCAAGGTCGCGCTCACCGCGAAGGGGCGCGCGCTGCACGGTGAAGTGCTGCCGGTGCAGCGCGCGGTACTGGCGAGGATGCTGGCGGACGACCGACCCCGTCCGGGGCTCGGCTCGGACACGGATCAAGCCAGTTGTGACGCGAGCAGTTCCCCGAGCTTGCCGAGGCCCTGACTCCAGCCCTCCTCGTGGAGTGCCCGCCGCCGTTCCGTGGCGAAGTCGCCCTGGTCGAGGACCAGTTCCGACCGTTCGGCGTCGATGGCGTGAAGCGACAGCGTCACCACCGTCTCCTGGTCCTCCGGGTCGGGATCCTCCCAGCGGAAGGTGTACGAGAGGCGTCGCGGGGACTCGACCTCGATGAACTCGCCCACCAGGTAGAACAGTTCGCCTTCCGGCGGCTGCATCGCGATCCGGTAGGCACCGCCTGGGCGGAGGTCACTCTCCACGCTCGGAACGGTGAACCCGTCCGGGCCCCACCAGCGGGCCAGTTCCCGGGGTTCGGTGAGCTCTCGGAACACGACCGGGAGGGATCCGTCCAGGGTGCGCCGCAGATGCAGTCCCAGCACGCCGTCCTGTGTCATCACGCACCATCTCCCCATCCGAAGGTGCCCGGAATGACCACTGTGCCCAGTCTAGGTCTCGCGGCCGTAGATCACGATCTCGCGGGGCAGGGGAGGGCAGGGCAGGTCGGCACTTCAGACCGCAGACGTCTCCCGCCACAGCGTGGCGAGCGCCTGGTCGCCCGTGACGCTCGGCAAGGGTGCCCGGTTCCACAGCGCCAGGTACAACTGCTCCGCCGGGCCCGAGAGTTCGCACTCGGCCTCCCCGGACGCGCCCGGCGTGGTCACGGGCGGTTCCGGGGACAGCCGCACGGTCCACACCGCGCCGGTGTCCTCCGCGCGCACGTGCAGCACGCGCGGCTCGGGGGTGCGGACCCGGCTCCGGGAGCGGGCGTGGAAGCCGCGCAGGAGTTCGTCGATGCCGTCGGTCGCGAAGTCCGGGGCGAGCGCGGTCGTACCGCCCCCGCGTGCGGACTCCGCGTCGACCCGGTGCACGGCCGTCTCGTGCGCCTGCCGACGGGCCCAGAAGGCCAGCGGGGAAGGCGCCGGGAGGAAGGCCCAGCACTCCACGTCGGGCGAAGCGCCGGCCAGGGTGCCGACGAGCCGGCGGTGGCTGTCGCGGTACCAGGCCACGAGCTCCGCGCCGTCCAGGCCGGTGGGTTCGGTCAGGGGCCGGCGCTCGGTGAGCCGTTCCGCGACGTAGGCGGCGGCCCAGCGGTGCACCGCCCCCGTGTGCCGCAGCAGGTCGCGCACCTGCCACTCCGGGCACGTCGGCACCTTCGCGTCCGTCCCCGCCTGCTCGGCGGCCTCGGCCAGCAACCGGCCCTCTGTCTCCAGCGCTTCCAGGAACTCGGCGGTCTCCATGGCGCCGAGTCTGCCCTATGAAGCGTCCTCGAGGCTCAGGATTTACGGCGGGTGAGCCCGGGCGACTACGGCAGCGGTGTCCCACCCGTCGCGTTGACGATCTCGGCCGTGATGTACGACGCCTCCTGGGAGGCCAGGAAGACGTACGCCGGGGCCATCTCGGCCGGCTGCGCGGGCCGTCCGATGGGCGCCTGCTTGCCGAACGTCTGCGTGTCCGGCAGTGTCGCCGGGATCAGCGGCGTCCACACCGGGCCGGGCGCGACGGCGTTGACGCGGATGCCGCGGTCGATGAGCATCTGTGCCAGTCCCTGCGTGAAGGTGACGATCGCGCCCTTCGTCGTCGCGTAGTCCAGCAGGTGCGGACTGGGCTTGTACGCCTGCACCGACGTGGAGTTGATGATGCTGCCGCCCTCCGGGATGTGCGGCAGCGCCAGCTTGCACAGCCAGAACATGCCGTACAGGTTGGTGCGCATCACTCGGTCGAACTGCTCGGTGGAGATCGCCTCGATGCCGTCGGGCTGCGACATCTGGTACGCCGCGTTGTTCACCAGGACGTCGATCCGGCCGAACTCCTCCACTGCACGGTCGATCAAAGCCCGGCAGTTCTCCTCCTCCCGCACGTCGCAGGAGACGGGCACGGCCCGCCGGCCGGCTCCCTCGACCAGCCGGGCGGTCTCGGCGGCGTCGTCCTTCTCGTCGTCCAGATGGGTGAAGAGCACGTCGGCTCCCTCGCGGGCGAACGCCAGGGCGACCGCGCGGCCGATCCCGGAGTCCCCGCCGGTGATCACGGCCTTGCGGCCCGCCAGCCGGCCACTGCCCCGGTAGGACTCCTCACCATGGTCCGGGGGCGGGTCCATGGGACCGGTCCAGCCCGGGTGCGGCTGGTCCTGGGAGGGGAACTCCGGGGTCGGGTGCTGCTCGCCGGGGTGCTGTTGTTCGGTCACGGGTCTGCCTCCTCGTCCATGGCTGAGCCCGGTGATCACAACGGGCGAAGCCCCGGGTACCCCGATGCCGGGATGCCGATCACCTCGAAGGAACGCCGGCCGCCCCTCGGCGGCGACGCCAGGTCGCGGGCGACCGGCAAGGCAGGAGCCGGGTCTCATCCCCCGGCCCGGGCCCGTGCCGCCAGTGCCTCCAGCACCAGGTCCACCGCCTCCTCGTCGCCGCGTACACAGCGGGCAGCGCCCATGTGAACCACCTCGACGGCAGCACGGGCAGCATCACGGCCGGCAAGTCGGCCGATCTCGTCGGCCTGGACCGTGATCCGTTCGCTGGGCCGCCAGAGGAGATCGCCACCACGCGTGTCCTGCAGACCTGCGTCGAGGGCCGGCGGGTTCACACGGCACCCGACGCCTGAGCCCGGCGGGCGGCTGAACGCGCCGCGGGGCGTGAGCACGCGTGCGCGCTCAGCCGCCCGGGGTGTGTGAGCCGGCGCGTCAGCGGCCCCAGGCGCGGTGGGTCGCGAGACCGATGCCCGCGGCCAGGGCCGCCAGGATCGCCACGCTGGTGAGCGCGGCGGGGAGGGAGAACCAGTCCGCCATGAACCCGATAGCGGGTGGCCCCAGCAGCATGCCGCCGTAGCCCAGAGTGGAGGCGGTGGCGACGCCGCCGGGGCCGGCGAGGGCGCCCGCCCGTTCCACCGCCACGGGGAAGAGGTTCGCGAGGCCGATGCCCGTCACCGCGTACCCGAGCAGGGCCGCCCACAGTGACGGGGCGAGCGAGCCGAGCAGCATCCCGGCCGCCGCCGTGGTGCCGCCGACGACGACGGTCCTGGTCCGCCCCAGGCGTTCCAGGAGCGTCGTGCCGGTCAGGCGGCCCACCGTCATGGCGAGCGCGAAGCAGGAGTAGCCGACGGCCGCCGCGCCCGGCGAGGCGTCCAGGTCCTGTTCCAGGTGCAGCGCGCCCCAGTCGGCCAGCGCCCCCTCGCCGTACGCGGTGCACCCCGCGATCAGGCCGAACACCAGCACCAGGCCCCGGGTACGGCCGTCCAGCCGGCGTGGGGCACTCTTCTCGGGCCGCTCGCGCTCCGGCGGCACGGGGGCCTCGCAGCGCAGGAGCGTACGGCCCGCCACGGCGGTCACGAGCAGTCCGACGACGGTGAGCAGCAGCAGGTGCCGGGTGGGGGAGAGGGCGCCCGCGACCAGTCCGCCCAGCCCCGCGCCGATCATGCCGCCCAGGCTGAACGCGGCGTGGAAGCTCGGCATGACCGGCCGCCCCAGCGCCGTCACGAGATCCACCGCGGCGCTGTTGAAGGCGACGTTGATCCCGCCGTACGCCGCGCCGAAGAGCAGCAGGACCAGGCCGAGCGCCAGGGCCGAGTGGGTCAGCGGAGGCAGGGCGACGCTGAGGGAGAGCAGGACGGCGCAGACCACGGTGACCCGGTGGTTGCCGTAACGGCGGCACAGGCGCCCGGTGAGGACCATGGTGACGACGGCTCCGGCCGAGACGCCCAGGAGGGCGAGGCCGAGGGCGCTGGCGGAGGCGTTCGTCTGTTCCTTGATGGCGGGGATGCGTACGACCCAGCCGGCGAAGACGAAGCCGTCCAGGGCGAAGAAGACGGTGATCGCGACACGGAGTCGGGTGAGGGAGCGGCCGTTGCCCGGCACGGCACTGTGCGTTCGGGGTTTGTTTATTTGCGGCACAAAGTCAGGCTAGGTGGGTGCGGTCGCCGCGACAAGGTGCGACGCTGGGACGAGAGCAATCCGCCGAGGGAACTCGGGAGGGGCGCGATGGGACGTGACGTGCCGGCCCTGGTGTTCACACGGGAGGACCGCCGTCGGTACCGGGACAAGATGCACACCGGTCTGGAAGTGCTGACCCGGATGCTGCGCGAGTCCAGCTTCGAGAGCGAGCGCCCCCGGGTCGGGCTGGAGATCGAGCTCAACCTGGTCGACGACCACGGTCTGCCGGCGATGCGCAACACCGACGTGCTCCGAGCGATCGCCGACCCCTCCTGGTCGAGCGAGCTGGGCCGTTTCAACCTGGAGATCAACATCCCGCCCCGCGAGCTCACGGCAGGCGGCCCCGGAGCCTGGGAGCTGGCCATCCGGGACGCCCTCAATCACGCCGAGGACCGCGCCTCGGCCGTGGGCGCGCACCTGATCATGGTGGGCATTCTGCCTACGCTGAGAGAGTCGGACGTGAGCGGGGCCGCCCTCTCCGGCGACCCGCGGTACCAGCTGCTCAACGAGCAGATCTTCGCGGCGCGGGGCGAGGACCTGCGGATCGTGATCGACGGCGTGGAGCGTCTGTCGACGTACGCCGACACCATCACACCCGAGGCCGCCTGCACCAGCACCCAGTTCCACCTCCAGGTCGCGCCCAAGCAGTTCGCCGACTACTGGAACGCCGCCCAGGCCATCGCGGGGGTGCAGATCGCCCTGGCGGCGAACTCGCCCTTCCTGTTCGGCAGGGAGTTGTGGCGCGAGACTCGCATCCCGCTGTTCGAACAGGCCACCGACACCCGCCCGGAGGAGATCAAGGCCCAGGGCGTACGTCCCCGGGTGTGGTTCGGGGAGCGGTGGATCACCAGCGTCTTCGACCTCTTCGAGGAGAACGTCCGCTACTTCCCGGCCCTGCTGCCGCTGTGCGACGACGAGGACCCACAGGAGATGCTCGACCGCGGCGGCATCCCCCAGCTGGGCGAACTGACCCTGCACAACGGCACGATCTACCGCTGGAACCGCCCCGTCTACGCGGTCACGGGGAGCGGCCCGCACCTGCGCATCGAGAACCGGGTGCTGCCCGCCGGCCCCACCGTCGCCGACATCATCGCCAACGGCGCCTTCTACTACGGACTCACCCGGGCCCTGGTCGACGAGGACCGGCCGGTGTGGACGCGGATGTCCTTCGCGGTCGCCGAGGAGAACCTGCACACCGCGTCCCGCGACGGCATCGACGCCCGCCTGTACTGGCCCGGCGCGGGCGAAGTGCCGGTCACGGAACTGGTGTTGCGGCGTCTGCTGCCGCTCGCCCACCGGGGTCTTGAGCTGGCCGGCATGGACGCGGCCTGGCGTGAACCGCTGCTGGGCATCATCGAGCAGCGCTGCGTCACCGCCCGCAACGGCGCCCTCTGGCAGGCGGAGACCGTCCACCAGCTGGAGAAGGCCGGCATCTCCGACCGGCGTGAGGCACTGCGGCAGATGACCTCGACGTACATGGACTACATGCACATGAACGCGCCCGCGCACACCTGGCCCGTCGACTGACGAGGTCACGCCGGGCTGGGGGTGGCCCGGTCCCGCCAGCTCCGGGCCGGCGTCAGCGGAACGGGCGCGGGCACCCGCGCCGACGTCGTCAGCTCGATGCGCCGTCCCTCGGCCGAGGAGCGGAGCAGGGCGGTCATGGTCTCCAGGACATGCAGGGCGAGTTCGCCGTTCGCGCGCTGCCCGCCCGCGGCGACGAAGTCGAGCAGCCCGACGCCCCGTGCCCCGTCCTCGTACCCCGCCGACACGGGGAGGGTGTGCCACCGGGTGTCGCCGAGTGGGTGGAGCCGTACCTCGCCGTCGAAACGATTGGGGTCGGGGACCGAGAGGGTTCCCGTCTCACCGTGGACCTCGATCGGCGCGGCCGTGGTCGCCACACCGTCGAAGCTCGTGGTGAGGGTGGTCAGCGTCCCGTTCACGTGCTCCAGCACCCCGGAGACATGACTGTCCACCTCGACCGGTATGCGCTCGCCCGCGCGTGGACCCGAACCGATGACGCGCTCGGTGCGCAGCCGTCCCGCCGCCCCGATCACGGCACGCACCGGACCCAGCAGATGGACCAGAGCCGTGAGGTAGTAGGGGCCCATGTCCAGCAGCGGTCCGCCGCCGGCGGTGTAGTAGAAGTCCGGCTGCGGGTGCCAGCGCTCGTGCCCCGGGGTGACCATCACGGCCGAGGCGAACAGGGGGCGTCCGATGCTCCCGGCCTCCACCGCCGCCCGTGCCGTCTGAACGCCCGTGCCGAGGACGGTGTCCGGCGCACATCCCACGCCCACGCCTGCCTGCGCGGCGGCGTCGATGACGGTGTGCGCGTCGGCGAGCGTGGCGGCGAGCGGCTTCTCGCCGTAGACGTTCTTGCCGTGGCCGACGGCACCGAGGGCGATCGCGGCGTGCGCGGCGGGGGTGGTGAGGTTCAGCACCGTGTCCACGTCCGGGCTGCTCAGCAACTCCTCGACCGTCAGCGCCCGGACGCCGGGCAGTTCGGCGGCGGCCGCCGCCGACCGGGAGGTGTCCAGGTCGGCGACCGCGGTGACCCGCACGGCGGCACGGCCGGCGAGGGTGTCCAGGTACGCGCGGGAGATCACTCCGAGCCCTACGACACCGATGCGGTGCGCGTCGCCCACAGCATGCCCCTCTCGATGATGGTGCGGACGTTGCCGTTCTCGAGGACGTCGACGCTGTGCCCCGGTGTCGTCACCACGATCCGCCCGGCACCCCACCGGCGGGTCCAGACCGCCGGCGAGGTGACCGGCCGGTGCCAGGGCTCCCACGGCCGGGTCGGATGTGTGGTGGTGGCCAGAACGTCGATGAGGTCGTCGTGGAGCACCCAGTACTGCTCGGTGTGCAGTTCGAAGTCCTCGATGCCCGCGGTGACCGGGTGTTCGCGTCCGGCCTCGGTGATGCTGATGGTGTGCGGCAGGAAATTGTCCTCCGGCCCGCCGAGGCGCTCACACGGTTCCTTGCCCGGGTGGGTGGCGAACTGGCCGCCCACCAGATGCAGATAGTCGGAGGAGGCGCGGAACGAGTCGGCGATACCGCCGTGCCAGCCGGTGAAGCCGGTGCCGGCCACGATCGCGGAACTCAGTCCCGTCAGCTGCTCGCGCGTGATCTCCGACATCGTGACGCACTGCACGACGAGGTCGGTACCCGCCATGACGGCGGCGTCGGCGTAGACGTCGGTCGACTCCTCGACCCGGACGGCATAGCCGTTGTTCCGGAGGAAGGGCAGGAACAGTTCCGTTGCCTCGACCGGCTGGTGCCCCTCCCAGCCGCCGCGCACCACCAGGGCTCTCTTCGGCGTCATAGGGATCTCACTATGCGCCGGGCGTCAACGCTCACGAAAGGGGGCCGGGCCTCACGAAAGTTTCGCCGTCGCCGCCCGGGCGCCGACCGTCCAGCAGGCCGCGGTGAAGCGGACGTCCGGGCCCTCCACGAAGGGGTCGAAGGCGGCCCGGACCGTTTCGACGACCCGGGCGCGGGTCTGCTCGTCCCCCACCTTGGGCAGGAACATGCCGAGCGGGCCGAGCCGGGTGATGTAGCGGACCAGTTCCTTCTCGGGCAGGGTGCAGACCACGTCGACCGGCCGGATGCCGATGTCGGTCCATCCGCTCTCGGAGAGGATGCCGCGGATCCTGTCCGGGTCGGCGAAGGCGAACTGACCCGGCTCGTCCGGCCGGCGGACGGGGAGCTCCGGCAGGAACGGCCTGGCGGCGCGCTCGGCCGTCGTCATGAACGGGTTCTCGCCCGGATCGCGCCAGACGACGAACCGGAGCGAGGCCTCGTCCCGCACGGCCCTCCGGAGATTCGCGAAGGCCCGTACGGGGTCGTTGAAGAACATGACACCGAAGCGCGAGATGACGGCGTCGAAGGCGCCGGGCTCGAAGGCGTGCTCCTGCGCGTCGGCGCAGACGAAGGACGCGGGCACACCCTCCATCTCGGACCAAGCCCGCGCCGCGTCGATCATCGGGCCGGAGATGTCGACCCCCACGCAGTGACCGGCCCGCCGTGCGACGGCCCGTGTGATGCCGCCGGTGCCGCAGCCCACGTCGAGCACACGGCCCGCGCGCTCGGTGGCCACGGACTCGACGAGCAGCTGCTCGAAGGGCCGGAACATCTCGTCCAGCACCGGCTGGAGATCGACCCAGGCGTGTCCGGCCCGCCCGTTCCAGCGGGCGGCCTGTTCGCCGTCGGTCCTGCGCTCGCCGTCCATGCTCGTGATCCCCTTCGCTTGCCCTCGTCGGCTTCCAGTGACAGCTTTCTACTTCAAGTCGACTTGAGGTCAAGACCATGACAGAACTGGACATCGCCGAAGTGGCGCGGCGCGCCGGGGTGCCCCCCTCGACCCTGCGGTTCTACGAGGAGAAGGGGCTGATCGCCGCCACCGGCCGGCGCGGCCTGCGCCGCCAGTACGACCCCGGGGTGCTGGAGCGGCTGGCGCTGATCGCGTTGGGACGGACGGCCGGGTTCTCCCTCGACGAGATCGCGCGCATGTTCACGCCGGACGGTCAGCCGCGCATCGACCGGCGGATGCTCACGGACCGGGCGGACGAACTGGACCGCAGGATCGGCGAACTCGTCGTGCTCCGCGACTCCCTGCGGCACGCCGCCGCGTGCCCGGCGCCGAGTCATCTGGAGTGCCCCACCTTCCGGGACCTTCTCCACGCGGCGGCGTCCGGCGGTGTCACCCGGCCGAGACGGCGGCCCCCCGGCAGTTAACCGGCCGGCTGTCCGGGCCCGACCCTGGCCGCGGGCAGTCTCACCCGTCGCCGTTTCCGGCCGGTACGGGCTCCGGAGTCGTCGTCAGGGTCGCGACCCCACGCGCCCGCAACTCCGCCAGCACCGTCGCGTCGGCCCTGTCGTCCGTCACCAGCGTCCAGCCCTCGCGCAGTGCTACCGCCCAGGCCCGCCCCGCGGCACCGCTCGGGATGGTCGGTCCACGCTCTGGGCAGGTACAACTCACGGTCAACGGCGGCGTGTCCACGCGGCGTGGCATGGACAAGAGAGACCGCGATCTGGGAGTTCTCGATCCGCCCGGCGGTGCCGGTGTACTGGCGCCGCACCCCGACGGTCGCGTTCCCCTGGACTCGGCAGGAAACCCGCATTCGGCTTGATCCTCCGGCTGGTCATCCCGTGAGCGCGGCGAAGTCACCCACGGGATGTGCGCACCTGGTGAACCGGGAGGCGAGACGCCGTTGCGTGGTCCGGGCGCCGGTTATGCAGGGATCAGACGCCAGAGGGACGTGGTCTCGGCACTTCGTGCTGTGTGGAGTGGGTCGGCGGCGTCCTTGGAGCGTGGGTGCCGGGGCTTGGTATCGATCTTGTCCACGACGCGAAGTCGTGCTGCCTGGACGGCGTCGAGCAACTGCTGACGTGTCCGGAGGCCGAGGTGCTCTGCCAGGTCGGACAGGATAAGCCAGCCCTCCCCGTCTGGTCGGAGGTGGGCGGATAGTCCGGCGAGGAAGCTGTGGAGCATGGTGCTGTCCGGGTCGTAGACGCCTTGTTCGATGGGGCTGGTCGGGCGGGCGGGGAGCCAGGGCGGGTTGCACACGATGAGGCCGGCGCGGCCTTCGGGGAACAGGCCGGGCCCCGATACCTCGATACGGTCGGTCAGCGCGAGCCGGTGGACGTTCTCCCTGGCGCAGGCCAGGGCGCGTGAGCTGATGTCGGTGGCCACGACGCGGTTGATACCGCGGTGGGCCAGGACCGCAGCGAGGACACCGGTTCCCGTGCCGAGGTCGAATGCCGTACTGGTGGCGGGACTGTGCCAGGTTGCCGGTGGCAGTGGCGTGTGGGCGACCAGATCGACGTACTCGCCTCTGACGGGTGCGAAGACGCCGTAGTGGGGGTGGATTCGGGTCCCGAGCGCCGGCACGTCGATCCCTTTCAGGCGCCACTGGTGAGCGCCGATCACGCCTAGTAGTTCCCGCAGAGAGACCGCCATGGGTCCCTTTGAGGGGCCATAGGCTTCCAGGCACGCCTGGCGGACGTCCGGGGCTCGGCGCAACGTCAAGGTGTAGTCGTCGTCCAACAGCACCAGGAGCATTCCGAGGACACGGGCTCGGTGACTGCTGCCGCGTCGGTGCAGGTGGAAGTTCTCGCTCAGGGACGTGCTGGGCCTGGGCGGCTTGCGGTCGATGCGGCGGCCCATCGCCTGCAGGAGTTGCCGGGCGTTGTGGAAGTCGCCTTGCCAGAGCAGGGCCGTTCCTTCGCACGCCTGTCGGTAGGCGTCGTCGGCCTTCATCCGGTCGTCGGCGACGACGGTTCGCCGGGGAGGAGGGGCGGCGTTCTCGGAATGCCAGCGGGCGGACTGATGGGTGTGGTCTTCGGTCCAGTGGATGGTGGACACCACGTACTCCTCGTGGTCGAACGTGCAGGGGCACGAAGAGCACTTCGACGAGGAGCAGACTGAACCCACGCCTGCCCATCGGACAGGCGTGTGCGTTGCGGCCGGTGGCCGTTACCGCTCTCGCGTCGAAGCGCGAGAGCACACGTCCCAGACAACCATGCCGAGCATCAGGGTGAGCCCTTTCCGGAGGAGTGGCAGAAGGCTCGCACAGGTGCTGCTCGGCTGCCAAAAGCACCAGTGAGGCCAGGTCAACGGTCTGGCCCCGCTGCCGCTGCCGCTGCCATCGTCACCGGCAGCGGATCACCGCACCACCACCCATCCTCGACCTCGAACACCCGGTCCACGGCGGGGTGTTCGTACAGTCCGGCCACCGGGAAGGATGAGGTTGGGCCCGATGGTGAAAGCCGCTGGAGGGGAGAGACGCTGAAACCCCGGTGAGACCGGCCGCCCGCCCGTCGGCGCGCTGTCCGCCTTCGCACCGTCACGAGGCCCGACATCCCAGGACGTGCCATGGCCTCGGCCGTGCCCTGCCTCGAAGCGCTGTCGGGTTCCGGAAGGGAGAAGCCGTGCCCCAGTCCGAAGACGCACGTCTCGCCGATCTCGAGGCACGACTCGAGCGGCAGGACCCCGGGTTCGTCCGGGCCATGAGATCCGGTCGTCCGGCCCGGCCCCGGGAGCACCGGCGTACCGGGGCGTGGTGGGGACTGGCCCTCGGCTTCGCGGTACTGGGCTCGGGCATCGCCCTGGCCCAGGGACTCCTCATCGCGGCCGGACTGGTCCTGGTCGGCATTGCGGCCCAAGGGGTCGATCCGGACCCCTCCCGCCTGGGCCGCCAGGGGCCGAGGCGACGCTGACGCCCGGGGCGCTGCCGCCCCACGCCCGCGTCACCACCCCGGTCGGACGCCGGCCTGTGCTATGCCCCGGCCCACTTCCGCAACAGCGCCTCGCGCTCCGCGCGCGGCGGAGTGCCCGCGGCCGCGTGGTCGCGGCCCCAGGCGAGGAGGTCGGCGATCTCGGCGGTTCCGTCGGCGAGCCGCTGGAGGAGGGTCGTGGAGAGCTCGTACTCCGAAGACAGGTAGATCCCTCCGGCGACGGCGGCGAACGCGTCCGTCCGGACGGTCTCCCCGGCTGTCACCACATCCACGGAGAAGGCGGGCGGTGGCTCGGCGCCCCCCGCGACCGCGGCCAACGCGGTGTCGAAGGCCATGGCCGCCAGTCGTCGTGCCCCGGACCGCACCGCCACGTCGTGCGTCTCGATCCGGACCACCTCGTCCCACGTCCAGAACCGGCCCTCGCCGACCCCCGGCGCCTCGACGCCCTTCCGGGACAGTCGCACTCCGGAGGCCGCGCCCGTGGGCTCGGCCCCCACGTACACGGAGTCCTCGCCGATCCAGAACAGGCCGACCATGGCCATGAGCGCCTCCCGCGGGTGGTCAGGGGGAGAGCGGGCCCGCACTCCCCGTGTCGTCGCTGTGGGAGACGGCTGAGGCGGGCGAGAGGTTGCGATCTTGCCGGCCGGACCCTGCGGAGCGGAGGGCGGCCGGGTGCCGCCGTCAGGGTGCCGGCGTAACCCGTGTGAACGCCTCGGGTGGTGGGGCGAATCGGGATGACTGACGGTGGTTCACGTCGAGGCCGGGTCTCGTGAGCTGGCGTGGGGCCAGCTGCTCGGCCCATGACGGAAGGACTCACCGATGCGCTCTGCCCGCATGCTGCTCGCGACGGCCACGGCCACGGCCGCCCTCGCGATCGCCGCACCCGCCGCCTACGCCGAGGCGATGGGTGACTGGGACCACGACAACACTTCCTACAGCAAGGAGCACCACAAGGAAGGCAAGGACCACGCGCCGCGCGGCGGGGTACACACGGGTGGCGGAGCGCTGTCCGTGGCGTCGAACGACAACTGGGACGAGGGCACCTACAAGGACGAGCACGGCAAGGACTCGCACGGCGACAAGAAGGACGAGTACGGGAAGGGACGAGTACGGCAAGGACGAGTACGGCAAGGACGAGTACGGCAAGGACGAGTACGGCAAGGACGAGTACGGCAAGGACGAGTACGGCAAGGACGAGCACGAGAAGGGCTGGAAGGGCGGGCACGACAAGCCGCACGGCGGGGTGCACACCGGTGGCGGCGCCCTGGCCTCGGTGCCCGGCGTCACGGCCGGCGGGCTCGCGGTGCTGGCGGTGGCCGGCACCGGTCTCTACGCGCTGAGGCGCCAGAAGGCCTCGCAGGGCGCGGCATGACCGATGCCTGACCTCATAGCCGCCGTGGCCGCCGCACGCACCCCTCGCGTCGCGGCGGCCCGGCACGTCCTCCCGTGTGCTCCGTCCGCTGCCCTGTTCCTTCCGCTGCCGTGCCCGAGTGAGGTGGTCTCCGATGGCAGCCAGCCCTTCTTCCTCTCCCGCCGAGTCCGGCCCCGCACCGTCGAGGCGGCGACTCCGCACCGTCGTGACGGTCCTCTGGTCCGTGGCCGCCCTGGTCCTGACCGTGAACCTGGTCGCCGGGTGGGAGGAGCCGTCCGACGACGGCGCCCCACCGCATGCCCCACCGGCAGTCTCGAGCGCCACCTCGGCCGCGTCCAGGGGACCCGACGAGCCGCCCCGGCCGCACCGCTCCGGCCCCTCCGAGACGCGCGCCCCTCTGCCGCGGTCCCGGCCGGTCCGGCTGCTCATCCCAGACATCTCGGTGAACGCGCCCTTCACCGACCTCGCCATCGGCCGTTCGGGTCAGCTCGAGCCCCCTCCGCCCGACAACATCAACCTGGTCGGCTGGTACGCCAAGGGCGTCTCGCCCGGTGAGGCCGGTACCGCGATCATCGCCGGGCACGTGGACACCGCGACGTCCCCGGCCGTCTTCGCGCGGCTCGGCGAGCTGAAGAAGGGGGACCGGTTCCACGTGGTACGGGCCGACGGCAGGAAGGCGACCTTCGCGGTCGACGAAGCCGATTCCTTCGACAAGGACCGCTTCCCCAGCGAACGCGTCTACGGCGACACCCCCGATGCCCAGGTCCGGCTCATCACATGTGCGGGCGCCTACGACCGCAAGGCCCGGGACTACACCGAGAACCTGGTGGTGTTCGCCCACCTCGTCTGAGATCCGGGCCCCCGCCCGGACCCGGTGTCTTACAGTGAGTGACAACACCAGTTCAGGCGACCGTGGGACCTGTGAGGTATTCGCGAACCATGACGACAGAGACGTTTGAGTTCCAGGTAGAGGCACGTCAGCTGCTCCAGCTGATGATCCACTCGGTCTACTCGAACAAGGATGTCTTCCTGCGCGAGCTCGTCTCCAACGCCTCCGACGCGCTCGACAAGCTGCGTCTGGAGAAGCTGCGGGACGACTCGCTCGACGCCGACGTGTCGGACCTGCACATCCGGATCGACGTCGACAAGGACGCCCGTACCCTCACGGTGCGGGACAACGGCATCGGGATGTCGTACGAGGAGGTCGGCCGGCTCATCGGCACCATCGCCAACTCGGGCACGGCCACCTTCCTGAAGGAGCTGCGGGAGGCCCAGGAGGGCGGCGACGCCGAGGGGCTCATCGGCCAGTTCGGCGTCGGCTTCTACTCCGGGTTCATGGTGGCGGACGAGGTGACGCTGGTGACCCGCCGCGCGGGCGAGAGCCAGGGGACCCGGTGGACCTCGCGCGGCGAGTCCACGTACACGCTGGAGCGGGTCGACGACGCGCCGCAGGGCACCTCGGTCACGCTTCACCTCAAGCCCGCCGACCCCGAGAACCAGCTCCACGACTACACCTCCGCCTGGAAGATCAGGGAGATCGTCAAGCGGTACTCGGACTTCATCACCTGGCCGATCCGGATGGTCCCGGAGGCGGCGGGCGACGGAGACGGCACTCCCGAGCCCGAGACGCTGAACTCGATGAAGGCGCTGTGGGCGCGGTCGCGCGACGAGGTGTCCGACGACGAGTACCACGAGCTGTACAAGCACATCAGCCACGACTGGCGCGAGCCCCTGGAGACGATCCGGCTCCAGGCCGAGGGGACCTTCGAGTACCAGGCCCTGCTCTTCGTGCCCGCGCACGCGCCGCACGACCTGTTCACGCGGGACTTCCAGCGCGGTGTCCAGCTGTACGTGAAGCGCGTCTTCATCATGGACGACTGCGAGGCGCTGCTGCCGCCCTACCTCCGCTTCGTCAAGGGCGTCGTCGACGCGCAGGACCTCTCGCTCAACGTCTCCCGCGAGATCCTCCAGCAGGACCGGCACATCCGGATGATGCAGCGCCGGCTGACCAAGAAGGTCCTGTCGACGATCAAGGAGATCAAGACCAAGGACGCCGACCGCTACGCCACCTTCTGGCGGGAGTTCGGCACCGCCCTGAAGGAGGGCCTGGTCACCGACTCCGAGAACCGGGACGCCATCCTCGCGGTCTCCTCGTTCGCGACGACGCACGCCGAGGAGCCGACCACGCTCGCGCAGTACGTGGAGCGGATGAAGGACGGCCAGGACGACATCTACTACATCACCGGCGAGTCCCGGGAGAGCATCGAGAACTCCCCGCACATGGAGGCGTTCCGGGACAAGGGCGTCGAGGTCCTGCTGCTCACCGACGCCGTCGACGAGGTGTGGGTCGACGCCGTGGGCGAGTACGAGGGCAAGAAGCTGCGGTCCGTCGCCAAGGGCGAGATCGACCTCGACGGCAAGGACGACGAGAAGGCCGACGGGGAGCGGGAGAAGCAGGCCGAGGAGTACGCCGGGCTGCTCGGCTGGATGCGGGAGCAGCTGGACGAGGACATCAAGGAGGTGCGCCTCTCGGCCCGGCTCACCGTCTCCCCGGCCTGCGTGGTCTCGGACGCCCACGACCTCACCCCGGCCCTGGAGAACATGTACCGGGCGATGGGCCAGGAGGTGCCGCGCACCAAGCGGATCCTCGAGCTCAACCCCGATCACCTGCTGGTCAAGGGCCTGAACCAGGCGTACAAGGAGCGCGAGGACCGCTCGGGACTCGTCGAGTCCGCGGAGCTGCTCCACACGCTGGCGGTACTCGCCGAGGGCGGCCGCCCCAAGGACCCGGCGCGTTTCGTCAAGCTCGTGGCCGACCGCCTGGAGCGCACGCTGTAGGCCGCGGACGGATCAGGGGTGGTCCGGGGCGTCCGCTCCGCGCGCGCCGGGCGGGGTCGTGCCGGTGCCCGGTGGCACGACCTCGCCCCGGACCACCCGCCGCGCGGGGCCCGTCCCGTCCCGTTCCTCCTTCGCGGCGCGTGCCTCGGCCTTGAGGATGCGGGCCGACTTTCCGGCCGAGCGGGCCAGTTCGGGGAACTTCTTGATCCCGATGACGGCTATGACGACGATGAGAAGAATCGCGAGCTCGCTCAGTCCGAACATGGTGTCGTGTCCTTTCTCGCCCGGGCCGGGCACGGCGTGAGCGTATCGGGCGGGAAGCACGGCGTGGCCGCCGTCTCGGGATGCGGGTCCAGGTGCCGGCGCGGATGGGGCAGCATGCCGTGGTCGAGCAGGGCCTGCTCGACGTGCTCCGCCGTCGGGGCGCCGCGCCGGCTCAGGGGCTGCGCACACGGCGGTGCCGCAGCCCGCCTCCGTGGCGGACTGCGGCACCGGGCCGGACGGGAAGGGCTCAGCCCACGACGCGGCCCAGCTCGATCCGGTCGATGTTCGGCGCCCAGGCGTTCGCGTTGCCGAACGTCACCTGGTTGGCGCCCTTGGTCAGGTCGACAGGGACGCCGACCGTCCAGTAGTCGTCCCAGCTCCAGGTGTTCTTGAAGGTGACCTTCACCGGCGCGCCGGACCCGACCGCGATGTCCGCCGTACGGGACATGATGTCCGTGTTGTAGGCGTGGCC
Organism: Streptomyces sp. NRRL S-455; assembly: GCF_000717875.1. Lineage (GTDB taxonomy): Bacteria > Actinomycetota > Actinomycetes > Streptomycetales > Streptomycetaceae > Streptomyces. The sequence continues at coordinate 138,975 of NZ_JOCT01000001.1, read as the reverse complement.
GTTGTCCCGGCGGTCGTTGTGCGCGTAGTGGACGACCAGGAGGTAGCGGCCGGCCCGGGGCGCGTTCACCGTGAACTCGGCGGTGCTGGAAGGGCTGCTGCCGAGCCGGCCGATGTACGAGCCGGCGGAGGCGTGCGGAGAGTCGACGAGTCCGGCCCCGCCCGCGAGTTCGGCCGAGGCGCCCTCGTAGGAGAGGGTGCCGGCGGCCGAGCCGTCGCCGGAGACGTCGAGGGAGCGGACGGCGGCGTGGCCGGACGTCATCGCGATCCGGTTGTTGCCCGCGACCAGGTAGAGCCGCAGCGGGCGGCCGGGCGCCGCCGTGACCGTCTCACCGTGCAGGCTGAGCCTCACCGCCGCCGAACTCCGCGGCACCACCGTGTAGTAGCCGTCCCGCGGCGCGTAGACGTCGAACACCGCCGTGTCGCCCGAGCGCAGGACCAGGGCGCCCGTGCCCACACCGGCCGACGACGAGTAGTCGTACGACGGCTTGCCGCTGATGTCCGCCAGCGTGGCCTCGTACGACGCGGAGGGCGCGCCCGTACGTGCGGTCAGGTCGATCCGGTCGAGGGTGACCTCGGCATCGCCCTTGGACAGGGTCAGCTGGTGCGAGCCCGCCTTCAACTGGACGGTGACGTCCTTCTTGGCGCGGTAGGTCCAGTTCTCGGTGGAGGGATAGGTGACCGTCACCGGGTCGCCGCCGTCGACCGACAGTTTCTGTGTGGCGGGGCCGCCGGACTGGTTGCCGTACAGGATCGCCAGGTCGTAGGTGCCGTCCTTCGGCACCGTCACCGAGAAGGCGACCTTGCTGCCGGGCTGGTTGAGGGAGCCGACGTCCTTGGTGCCGGAGGCGGCGTAGCCGTTGGCGTTCTGGACCGTGCCCTGGGTGTAGACCTTGCCGTCGGTGATGGCCGCGTCCTCGGCCTCGTACGACGCCGACCAGGGGACGGACGCCGCGGACGGGCTGCCGGATCCGCCGGGGGTGAGGACGATCCGGTACGCCGACATCTTGTGCAGGCCGCGCAGCGGGACGGTCACCGAACCGTCGGCCGTGACCTGCACCTTGGTGCGCGCGAGGACCCGCGGCGCCGCGTGCTGTCCCTCGTATCCGGACCAGGCGGCCTCGGCGACGGTCGCGGTGACCGTACGGCCGAACACCGACCGGGGGACGCTCCGCACGACCACGTCCGAGTCACCGGCGGAGCCGCCGAGCAGCACCTGCGCCTGGCGGCGGGAGGTGTCGAGGGACGCGAGCCCCTGGAGTGTGTCGATGGTGTCGGGCTGCGGCGGGGTCACCTTCACGGTGTCCCCGGTCATGCCCGCGTACCAGCGGAACAGCCACCAGCCGCCGTTGGGGATGTTCGACCGCACCACGTGGCCGCTGAGATTGCCGGCCGCGTCCCAGTACGCCATGTTGGCGTACACCTTGTTGCGCTCGAACATGGACACCCACTGCACGAGCTGCCCGGGCACGGACAGGTCGCGGCGGTTGGCGTACTCATCGATGTTGATCTTCAGCGGGGCGATGCCCGCCTCGCGCTCCAGTCTGCGGTAGTCGTCGTAGTGCGCCTGGAAGTCGCGCAGGGAGCCGGAGCCGAGCTCATGCCAGGTCATCACCTGGGGCAGCACGTTCTCCCGCTTGGCGAAAGCGAGGAAGTCCTTCAACAGGCGGGTGTGATAGGCGGCTTCGTTGGGGCCGGCGATGCGCGCGTCCGGGTCGATCGCACGGATCCGCTGGTACACCGTCTTCCAGTCCTTGAAGAACCGGTCGCGGTTCTTCTCGTACTGGGCCTGGTCGGCGACGTCGAGTTTGTACCAGATCTGGTCGGGCTCGTTGAACGGGATGTAGACGAAGCGCTCGCTGTTCGGATCGGCCGAGACCTCCTTGACGATCTTGTCGACCTTGGGGAGGTAGTCGTCGATGCCGAGGTCCTCGTAGGGCCACTTGGCGTAGACGTCCTGCATCATCACGTTGATCTCGCCGCCGCCGTTGCGGAAGAACGACGTGGAGACCGTGAGCGCGTCACCGTTGGGGTGCTGGGCGCCGCCCTCCGGTTTCTGCGAGATGCTGGTGATCTTCAAGGGGGCCATCGCGGCGTCGCTGGGCACGCCGTCGTCGCTGAGCCCGTACAACGAGCCGTTGGCGCCCAGCATCACCGGCCCCTCGGAAGCGCTGAGGTCGGCGGTGAGGCGTTGCGGGTCGGACGCGGCTGCCGCGTGGCCGGCCGCGGGGAGGGTGGCTGCCATGGCGGCTGCTCCAAGTAGTGCTGTGATCAGGGCGGTTCTGGTTCGGGATCTGGCGCGGGCGGGGGTGATCACGCTGCTGGACCTCCAGTCACTTGACGGCTCCACTGGTGATTCCGGACACGATCTTTCGCTGGCCGACGAGGAACACGGCGACCATGGGCAGGCTCATCACCACGACGTACGCGAAGACGAGATGCCAGTTGTTGAGGTAGAGCTGGGCGCTGGCGACCTGGTAGAGGTTGAGCGGCAGGGTCGCCCGGTCTCCGCCGCCGAGGACGAAGAACGCGTAGAAGACGTCACTCCAGGCGTAGAGCATCACCATGATCGTCGCGGTCGCGATCACCGGCCGGAGCAGCGGCAGGACGATCCGCCAGAAGACGCGTGACGGCGTCGCCCCGTCCATCCGGGCGGCCTCCTCCAGTTCCATCGGAATGGCGCGGATGAAGCCGGTCATGAAGAAGATCGACGTCGACAGGTACATGCCGGTGTAGACGGCGATCATGCCGGGCCGGGTGTTCGCCAGGCCCAGTTGCCGCAGCTCCATCACGATGGTGATGACGGCGGGCGGCAGCAGCAGCCCGCTGATGCACAGCGCGTAGGCGGCCGACACCAGCTTCGACTTCCGGCGCGCGAAGACCCAGGCCGCTCCCGCGCCCAGAATCAGCACCAGGGCCACCGAAGGCACCACGACCAGCAGCGAGTTGAGGAACCCGCGCAGCATCTCGCCCTCGCTGACGGCGTCCGCGTAGTTGGCCGCCGGCTGCCAGTGCCGGGGCGGGTCCAGGTTCGGTTCGATGGCTTCGGCCTGGGGCTTGGCCGAGGTGACCGCCACCAGCCACAGCGGCACGCCCACGGCCAGGCCGGCGAGCAGGACGACCAGGGAGGGGCGGCCGTACCGCCACAGCGCGGTCACAGCATCTGCTCCCTTCGCCGCAGCCCCACGACCAGCGGGATCGCTACCGCGACCACGACCAGGAAGAGGACGAGGCTCATCGCGGAGGCCTGCGCGTACAGGCCCTGCCCAAAGATCCGGAACATGTAGATGTTGAAGACCTCCGTGGAGGCCGCGGGCCCGCCGCCCGTCGTGGCCTGCACGATGTCGAAGGTGTTCATCGAACCGATCAGCGCGGTGGTGACGTTGAAGGTGACGGCGGGCGCGAGCATCGGCCAGCGGACCGACCAGAACGTCCGCCACGGCCCGGCACCGTCCATCCGGGCGGCCTCGAGCATGTCCGAGGGAATGCCCTTCAGCCCGGCCAGATAGATCAGCATCGACAGGCCCATCCACTTCCATCCGTGGATGAGGGTGACGATCACCAGCGTCCAGGTCGTCGACCCGAGCCACGGAACGTCCGTGCCGAGCAGGGAGTTGAGGGCCCCGTCCTGGTCGAGCAGCGCCTGGAAGACATAGCCGGTGGCCAGTGCCGAGATCAGCACCGGCAGGAAGAAGACGGCGCGGAAGAACCGGTTGAAGCGGCTGTCGTCCTCCAGCAGCAGTGCCAGTACCAGGCCGAAGCCGTTCTGGAACAGCGCCGCCAGCAGCGCGTACACCAGGGTCGTGCGGATCGCCCGCAGCAGCGAGCCGTCCTCGGCGATGGTCCGGAAGTTGTCCAGGCCGGTGAAGGCGATGTCCGCGTGGTACGAGGACCAGTCGGTGAACGGATAGTAGAAGTTGAGCAGGTTCGGCACCAGGAAGAAGCCCGCGAAGACGACGATCGCGGGAAGCGCGAACCACCAGGGATGCTGCACGGCCGCGCGCGGCAGCCGCCCCACCTTCCTCGGCGCGCCCCTCACCGGCGCGGGCTCGATACGTACGGCCGTGTCCGTCATCGTCAGAACCCGGGTGCGCCCTGGGCCTTGGCCACCTGCGCGAACTGGTCCTGGATCGCCTGAGCGACCTGCTGCGGGCTCTTCTTGCCGAAGATCATGTCGGCCAGGTAGAGGTGGGTGTCGGGGGCGACGATCGCCTTGGCCTGGAAGACGCCGATGGCCTTCGGCAGGGCCGCCACCTGGGTCTTGGAGGTCTCCGGCAGACCGCCGGGCGTGGGCACGGACGGCTGCACGGACGGGATCTTCATCGTCCTGATGTAGTCCGGGTAGTCCGGGCCGAGCCAGAAGGCGAGGAACTGGCGGGCCGCGTTCTGCCGCTTCTCGTCACCCGTCTTGAAGGCGACGACACCGTTGGTCTGGTCGGGGGAGTACAGGCCGGTCGCCGAGGAGTTGGCGACCGGGAACCAGCCGATCTTCTTGTCCATCTCGGCGGTGGAGTACTTGGCCTGCAACTGGGTCTGGAACGACGTGACATTGAGGACCATGCCGACGTCGCCCTTCCACAGGGCGTCGGCCTGGCCGGTGAACGTGCCCGTCCGGTAGTTCTTCTGCGCGAGCCCGGCGTCGAGCAGCTTCTCCTTGTACTTCTTGATCGCGCCGACGACGACCGGGTCGGTCCACTTCTTCTTGCCCGCGTTCAGATCGGCCCACCACTGCCGGTCGAGGTCGGTGAGCTGGAGCTGCATCTGCCACTGCAGGGGCCACTTGTCGCCGCCGGCCTCGTAGAAGGCGGCCGCGTCGGTCTTGTCGACGACTTTGTGGCCGAGGGCGAGCAGCTCGTCGTAGGACTTCGGGAAGTCCTTCTCGGTCAGCCCGGCCTGCTTGAAGACGTCCTTGTTGTAGTAGACGCCGAGCATCGCGGGGCTGGTGACGATCGCCGCGTACCGCTTGCCGTCGATGACGCCGAGGGACTTCTCGGTGTCGCCGAGCTTGGACACCCACGGTTCGCCGTCGAGGGTGAGCAGGTTCTGCTGCGGCTGGATGAACGGCAGTGTGGAGATGGACGGCTGCCAGAACATCAGGTCCGGGCGGTCCCCGGAGGCGAGTTTCGTCGGCACGTTCTGCTCGTACAGGTCGGGGATGGCCTGGGTGTCGACCTCGGCGCCGGTGGCCTTCTCGAAGGCGTCGATGACCTGCTTCGGCGCGTTGACCGTGTTCTGCGCGGTCCACATGGTCAGCTTCACGCCGTCCAGCCGGGCGGTCGGGTCGACCGCCGTCCGCTCGGCGTCCGAGCCGTCCGAACCGGAGTCCCCGGCGGTCGGGTCACTGCACCCGGTGGCCGCCAGTCCGGCGGCGCATATCAGTGCCAGGGCGGGGAGAGCTCTTCTCTTCATCTTGTGCCTTTCCGGAGCAGGCGGTTCGGTCGGACAACGGGGACTCACAACTGCTGGACCGATACGGGCTGTTCAGATGCAGGCGGGCGGCGGCCCCGAGCTCTCCCGCACCACCAGTTCCGGGACGGAAACACGGTGCGGGGCGACCGGCGCGGACTCCTCCAGCACGCCGTGCAGCAGAGCGAACGCGGCCCGTCCGAGGCCGGTGAAGTCCAGGCGTACGGTCGTCAGGGACGGCGTGAGGAAGGCGGAGTGCGGGGCGTCGTCGAAACCGGCCACGCTGACCTCGCCCGGCACCGAGCGGCCGGTCTCGTGCAGGGCACGCAGCACGCCGAGCGCGAGGTCGTCGTTGCCGCACAGGATCGCGGTGACGGCCCTGTCCTTCGCCAGCTTCAGCGCCGCGGCGTGTCCGCCCGCAGGTCCCCAACTGCTCTGCACGGGGCGGGGTTCCGGGGCGCCGGCCTCCTTCAGTGCCTGCCGCCAGCCGCTGGTGCGGGCGCTGGTGCGGCGGGTGCTGGATGGGATGGCGACGTAGTGCACGGTCTCGTGGCCCAGGGCGAGCAGATGGCGGGTCGCCTGGTAGGCGGCCTCGCGGTCGTCGGTCCACACCCATGGGCGGTCGCCGCCGGGCGGGCTCGCCGGAGTCTCGACCACACCGACGACCGGCAGTCCGGCGGGCACGGCCCCGAGGGCCCGGACACCGGCCGGATCGTAGGCGATCACGATGATGCCGCCGCCCGCGTCCGTGGCGCGCTGCACCTCGGCGGCGACGGCCGCGTCCTCGGCGGATTCCAGGACCCCGATCCCGACCGCGTACGACGCGGCACGGGCGGCCTCCTCGATGCCCTGCAGGATCGAGGCGTAGCCGTAGTGGGTGGTGTTCGCGGTGAGCACGGTCACGGCACGGCTGCGTCCGCTGGCCAGGGCGAGGGCGGTCGCGTTGCGGCGGAAGCCCAGTTCGTCGATGGCGGCCAGCACCCGCTCCCGGGTGGACGGCCGGACGCTGGGATGGCCGTTGATCACCCGTGAGACCGTCTGGTACGAGACCCCCGCGGCGGTGGCGACGTCCCTGATGCTCGCCGGGCGCCTTGTGTGACCGGTCACATTCATGCGAGGATTGTGACCGGTCACACTTGGGCCGTCAAGAGATCGTAACGAGGGATTCACGCGGATCTCCGTTCCCCGGGAAAGGGGCGGGGTCAGGAGGGGGAGCACCTTGACGGGCACGGCGGATGCGGCGCACATGGCCTCCAACCAGCGGGAGGACGAGTTCACTTGGGGGCATGAGGCCCTGCGGGCACGGTTCGCCGTCGCCGCCGACGGAACGCTGCGGCTGGTCCGGCTGGCTCATCCCGACGACGAGTGCCCGGACGCCGGGGAGGCGGCTCTCCCGCTCGTGGAGCTCACCGCGCTCGGTCACGGCAGCGGCTGGTCCGGCCCCCGCTTCACCGGCACGGCCTTCGGCGCCCGGCTCGCCCACCGCACCCACCACGCGGAGCGACGCGACGGCTGGGACCGGTTCACCGTCGAACTCCACGACCCGGGCACCGGGCTGACGGCGTTCGTCGAGCTCACCTCACCCACCGGACTGCCCGTCCTCCGTTCCCGCGTCCGGCTCCGCAACGAGGGGCGGGAGCCCCTGGTCGTCCAGTCCGTCAGCAGCCTGCTGCTCGGCGGACTGCCCGCCCCGGACGCCCTCGACGTCCACCGGGCCCGCAACGACTGGCTCGCCGAGTGCCGTTGGTACGCCGAGCCGCTGCGCGCAGCTGTCGCCGACATCCACGTCGACGTCCACGAGCACGACAGCCGCGCCGCCCTCGTCCTCACCGGGCGCGGCAGCTGGCCCACCGACGGCCATCTCGCCATGGGCGCGCTGACCGAGCGGGGCGGCGGCCGGGCCTGGGTCTGGCAGGTCGAGTCCCCGGCCGGCTGGCGCTGGGACCTCGGCGAACGCGCCCACGGCAGCTACCTGGCGCTGAACGGCCCCACCGACGCCGCACACCAGTGGCGGGTCCGCCTCGAACCGGGCGAGGAGTTCACCACCGTGCCCGGCGCCCTGGCCCTCGGCACCGGCCTCGACGAGGCGATGGGCGCCCTGACCTCCTACCGTCGGGCGATCCGCCGCCCCCACCCGGACCACACCGCCCTCCCCGTCGTCTTCAACGACTACATGAACACCCTCATGGGCGACCCGACCACGGCCAGACTGCTGCCGCTGATCGACGCCGCGGCCGACGCCGGCGCGGAGTACTTCTGCATCGACTCGGGCTGGTACGACGACGACACCCGCGGCTGGTGGGACAGCGTCGGCGCCTGGCAGCCCTCCCCGCGCCGCTTCCCCGACGGCGGCATCCTGGCCGTCCTGGACCGGATCCGGGAGCGGGGGATGGTGCCCGGGCTGTGGCTGGAGCCGGAGGTGGTCGGGGTGCGCAGCCCCGTCGCGGCCGAGCTGCCACCCGAGGCGTTCTTCCAGCGCGACGGCGTCCGACTGGCCGAACAGGGCCGCCACCAGCTCGACCTGCGGCATCCCGCCGCCCGCGCCCACCTCGACAAGACCGTCGACCGGATCGTCGGCGACTGGGGCGTGGGGTACCTCAAGCTGGACTACAACATCGTGGTCGACCCCGGCACCCAGGCTCCAGGCGACCTCGCACCGGGAGCGGGCCTGCTCGGCCACGCCCACGCCTACCTGGACTGGCTGTCCGCCGTCCTGGACCGCCACCCCGGGCTCGTCGTCGAGAACTGCGCCTCGGGCGGCATGCGCATGGACGGCGCCACCCTGGCGGTCGCCCAGCTGCAGTCCACCAGCGACCAGCAGGACCCGCTGCGCTACCCGCCCATCGCCGCCGCCGCGCCGACCGCGGTCCCGCCCGAGCAGGGTGCCGTCTGGGCCTACCCCCAGCCGGACTTCGACGACGACCTGATCACCACGACGCTCGGCGGGTCACTGCTCGGCCGCATCCACCTCTCCGGCCACCTGAACCACATGTCGGAACACCAGCTGGCCCTCGTACGGGGCGCGGTCACCGTCTACAAGTCGATACGCGGCGACCTCGCCCGCGCCCTGCCGTTCTGGCCGCTCGGCCTGCCCGGCTGGACGGACGAATGGCTGGCGCTGGGCCTGCGGGTCCCCGGTGACCGCACCGCGTACCTCTCCCTCTGGCGCCGCGGCGGACCGGCCGAACTCCGGGTTCCCGTCCGGCACCTGGCGGGCCGGACCGTCCGTGCGGACGTCCTGCACCCGTCCTCGGCGGACACCGGACAGGCGGTGTGGGACGGAGACGGGCTGACGGTGACAGTGCCGCGCACGCCCGGCGTCCTGCTGATCCGGCTCGCACAGGACGGGTAGGCAGACCTCCTCGTCAGGCGCGTACGGCGTTCCGTTCCCGCGCCTGATGGCGCGCGTCCCGGCGGAACGCCCACGCCATGTCGGGCTCCATCACCCAGCGGAACAGCCGTCGCACCGGCGGGGTGCACAGCGCGGTCACGAGTACCGCGGCGACGACCGTCACGACGATCTCTCCGAGGGGACGGTGGACCCAGGCCGGCTCGTACCAGCCCCAGAACTTGGACCCCTGGGCGACGAACCCGTGCAGCAGGTAGCCGTACAGCGTCCCCGCGCCCAACGCGGTGAACCACGCCCGGCGTCCCGGAACCCAGGCCAGGAAGCAGGCCACCAGCACCAGCGAACAGCCGAAGGTGGCCAGCGTCATCAGAGGCCCGTACCAGGCGGGCGCGGCGAGTTCCTCTGCGCTGTCGCGGTGGTAGAACCAGGCGCCGGACATCCGCGGCACCGCCCAGTAGGCCACGACGAGCGCACCGGCGAAGACGGGCACGGCCAGGATCCGGGCCGCGCGGCGGCGCACCAGCACGAAGTGCTCCGGCTTCAGGTACAGCCCGAGGACGAAGTACGGCAGGAACTGCAGGGTGCGCTGCAGATCGAGGTCGTTGCCGATGGCCGGCGAGAGCGTCGCGAGCATCGCGAGGACGAGGGCGACCGGCAGCGGCCACCGTACCCACCGCCACACCGGCGTGGTCAGACGCCAGATGAACAGGGCTGCCAGGAACCAGGTCAGATACAGGGGATCCAGCAGGCTGACGGGCCGGTCGGGCTCCTGGTCGGTCCACCGGGTGAACAGCGTGTACGCCGTCTCGAAGACCACGTACGGCACGGCGAGCCCGGTGACCAGCCGCCTGATCCGCCCCGGACTCGCGTCGAACGAACGCGAGAAGTAGCCGGAGACGATGATGAACGCCGGCATGTGGAAGGCGTAGACGACCATGTAGAGCGCGCTGACCGCACGGCTGCCGTCCCGCAGCGGCTCCCAGGCGTGCCCCATGGCCACCAGCACGATCGCCAGGTACTTGGCGTTGTCGAAGAACGAGTCCCGCTGCCCGGCCGGCTTCGGCGGGGCAGCGGTCTCGGGCGATGCGGGTCTGGCCGGGGTGACGGCTGCGGGGTGCCGGTGAGACATCCCCGCCGCCTCACCACTGCGGAGCGAGGTAAACCGCTTTCTGGTGTGGATGTCGCACGGATCACACGTACGGCGAAGGGCTCGGCCGGATCAGCTCACCGAGCAGTCGGCGCCGTTCAGCGTGAACGCCGTGGGGCTGGGGTTGGTGCCGGCCCGGGTCGCCGTGAAGCCGAGGGTCACCGAACCCGCGGCCGGGATCGTCGCCGTGTACGGGGCGGACGTGACACTCACCGCTGAGCCGCTCTGCGTGGCCGTGCCGCCCCAGAGGTTGGTGACACGCTGACTGTCGGGGAAGGTCCAGCGCAGCGTCCAGCCGTTGATCGCCGCTGTGCCGGTGTTGCGGAGGGTGATCTCGCCCTGGAACCCGCCGGGCCAGCTGCTCGTCACCCGGTAGCCGACGCCGCAGGCCGCCGGTGAGCCGCCCGGAGAGGTCGTGACCGTCACCGTGGCCGAGCGGGGCGAACGGTTGCCGGCGGCGTCACGGGCGTAGACCGCGAAGGTGTAGGAGGTGGCGGGGGACAGGCCCGTGACGGTGGCGTTCGTGGTGGCGGTGGAGGTGGCCACCGTCTCGGTGCCTCCGCTGACCCGGACCACGTCGTAGCCGGTGACGCCGGTCGCGTCGGTCGCGGCGGCCCACCTCAGGCCGACGGACGAGGAGGTCACCCCGGAGGTGGTCGGGGTACCGGGAGCCGTCGGGGGAGTGGTGTCGCCTCCGCCGCCGGAGTAGATCGCGGCCTCCTTGGCGGTGGCGGCGATGCCGTTCGCGCCGTTGAAGATCCGCTGCCCCCAGGAGCTGAGCTGGTCCGGGTCGAAGTTCGTGACCATGTCCAGGTACTCGACCCCGCCGCCGTTGCCGCTCCAGGACCAGCCGAGGTAGCCCAGACGGAGCTGCTGGGCCACGGCCAGGATGGTGTCCTCGTCGGGGTTGCCGTCCGAGTGGTCGTGGCCGAACTCGCCCACGACGATGGGGAGCTTGGCCGTGACGAAGCGGTTCAGGTAGTCGGTGATCTCGGCGGCCGTGTCGAAGACGCCGTACATGTGGATCGAGAAGATCGTGTTGGCGTCCGGGTCTGCGGCGAACACGGACGCGGCGTTGTCCCGCATGGTGAACGCCCAGTCCTGGCCCCAGTTGGGCGCGTCGACCATGATCGTGTGGTCGAATCCCGCGGTGCGGAGCTTCTGGACGGCCGCCTTGGTGTCGGCCGTCCATGCGGTGTAACCGGTGTTCCCGTGCGGCTCGTTGCCGATGTTGACGATGACGTAGTCCTCCTGACCGGTCAGCGCGCTCTGCACGCTGATCCAGTAGTCCGCGGCGCGGGAGAGCGTGACGGCTCCGCTCTGCTCGCCGTACCCGGTGGTGTCGTGCACCTCCAGCACACAGATCAGCCGGTTCTGCTTGCACTGCGAGACCACGTTCGCCACGTCGGCGGTGTCGTTGCGGGTCCAGCGGTCACCGCTGGAGAGAACCACCCGGACCGTGTTGGCGCCCTTGGCCTTGATGTGGGCGAGGGAGCTGATCCGGTCCGGGTACCAGGTGTGGGCGTGGTTGACGCCGCGCATCACGAAGTCGTTCCCGGAGGCCTCCAGCAGCCGGCCGTTCTCGATCCGGAAGCCGGTGGGGGCGGCGTGTGCCGGTGTGCCGAGGGAGAGGAAGGAGAGCAGGAGGCCGAGCAGGGCGACGGCCACGGTGGCCGCGCGTGGGGCGGGAGCGGTGCGGGGTCTCATAGCGGCTCCAGAGGTGGGGTCGGGTGGGGCCTGTTCTGAGGTGTGTCCGGTGCTGGGGGAGGCGGGGAGTCGCCGCCGGGGTTGTCCAGGTCTGTGCTCGGGTAGCGGGGAGTCCCCGCCGGGGTTGTCCTGGTCCCTGCTCGACAGTGGGGGCCCCGCCGGGCGGTCCTGGTCCGTGTCCGGGGTGTCAGCCCGCGGGCGTCTTCGCCGTGCACGTGACGGTCGCCGCTGGGGCACCCGCCGTTGCCGGGGCGGTGGCGACGAAGCCGAACGTGGCGCTCGCGCCCGGGGCCAGCGCCCCGTTCCACGCCGCGTTGGTGACGGTGGCCGTGCCGTCGGCCGCCGCGGTGAGAGTGCCGTTCCAGACCTGGGCGAGGCGTGCGCCATTCGCCGGTACGACCGTCGCGGTCCAGCCCGAGGCGGCGGAGGAGGAGGTGTTCGTCACCGTCACTTCGCCCTGGTATCCGCCCTGCCAGGTGGAGACGGCCCGGAAGCGCGCGGTGCAGGCCGCGGGCTCCCCAGGGTCACCGGGGTCCTGCGGGACGCCCGTGTCGAGGACCGCCGCCAGGGCCGGGTACCAGCGTGCGGCGATCCTGTCGTCGCCGGAAGCGTCGGGGTGCACACCGTCGTAGGTGTCGGTGGTGGTGCTGAAGCCCGTCCACTGGTCGACCACGGTGATGGGCGAGCGCTCGGTGCCGGTCGCCCGGGCCCAGTCGGGGATCCGCGCGTTGAGGTCCACGACCCGCTGTGCGCAGGCCGCGCAACTGCTCGGGTTCATCGGGATGAGCTGCGCGACGAGGATCCGCATGTCCGGGTTGGACGCCCGCATCTGCGTCACGAGTTTGGTGTAGGCCGCGAGGATGCGGTCGGGGGCGACGCTGCTCCACACGTCGTTCGTTCCGAAGTGCATGACAACGATGTCCGGGTGGGTCGCGGCCAGCCTTGCCGGCAGCAGGTTCCGGTCGGCCACGTTGGTCACCAACTCGCCCCCGTGCCCCTCGTTGTCACCGTCGTGTGCCTGCCCGCAGCCCTGCGGCGGGAGGGTGCCGACGAAGTCGACGTCCCGGTATCCGCTGTTCACGAGCCGGTTCCACAACACCGCCCGCCAGCAGCCCGGCGAGCCCGTGATCGAGTCGCCGAGCGGCATGATGCGGACGGGGTCCGCCGCCGGGGCAGCCGTGGCCCGGGGCGCGAGTGTGACGCCGAGGGGGAGGAGCAGGGTGGCCAGGAGGCCGAGTACCGGGATGATGCGTAGGTGCGGGGACGAGCGGCGGGTGCTGTGCATGGTGGTCCCTTCCCTTGGAGGTGGGAGCGCTCCCACCTCATCAAGCCATTGTTGTCATTGACGCGTCAAGGGGATGGGCCCGCCGTACCCAGGACGTGCCGCGTGGGTGGGGCGGCCAGGGCCCGGGAGTAGGCAGCACCGTCCCGGCCGCCGGTGGCACTGCGGGCGTACTTCCGGCCACGCCAGGCCGCCGCACGCCTCCGGTGGCCACCGTGCCCGGCGGCCCGTCGGATGAGTCTGGGCCTTGCCGTCGCGCTGCCGGCATATGTTCGGCGACGCTGGCCGGACGTCTTTCACCGGACGGTGCGGTGCCCGTTCGAGGCAACGCAGACCCGGCTGTTCGACGAACCCCTCGTGGACTACCTCGCCTGTTCTCGGTCTGAGGTCCCATTCCCCGGCGTGAAGTCCCTTCTGTGTCAGAAGTGTTGACCGGGCATTGAAAACGTTTTAACTTCCCTTCACCGGACACGCCGAGGTGAGGGGGATCCGTGGCAACTGCCTTACGGGAACGAGCAGGTGCGAAGGGGGTCGACCCGAATCCGCACCGCAGTCGCGGGGTTCAACGCAAGCGTAAAGGTTTTCAGAGCCGGACCTTGTTCTTGCTCATGCTGCCTGGCGTCGCCTACTTCCTGCTGTTCCACTACGGCGCCCTCGCCGGCAACGTCATCGCGTTCAAGGAGTACGTGCCGTTCGACGGCCTGTGGGGCAGCCCATGGGTGGGCCTCGGCAACTTCCAGCGCATGTTCGAGGACGCCGCCTTCTGGGACTCCGTCCTCAACACCCTCTGGATCGCCGTCCTCCAGCTGGTGTTCTACTTCCCGGTGCCACTCGGTCTCGCCCTGCTGCTGCACACCCTCACCTGGAGCTCGGTGCGCCGCTTCGTGCAGTCGGTGGCGTATCTGCCGCACTTCATCTCGTGGGTGATCGTCGTCGCGCTGTTCCAGCAGGTGCTCGGGGACACCGGCCTGCTCAACAGCGGCCTGAGCGGGGCCGGTCTGCACACCGTCGACATCATCGGCAACCCCGACGCCTTCGAACCGCTCGTCGTCGCCCAGGTCATCTGGAAGGACGCCGGCTGGGGCACGATCATCTTCCTCGCCGCGCTCGCCCAGGTCGACGAGCAGCAGTACGAGGCGGCCGCCATCGACGGCGCCGGACCCTGGCGGCGCTTCTGGCACGTCACCCTGCCCGCCATCCGCCCGGTGATCGTGCTGCTGCTCATCATGCGGCTCGGCGACATCCTCTCCGTCGGCTTCGAGCAGATGCTGCTGCAGCGCGACGCGGTCGGTCCGGAGACCGCCGAGGTCATCGACACCTTCGTCTACTACCAGGGCATCGTCGGCGGTGACTACGGATTCGCCGCCGCCGCGGGCCTGTTCAAGGGGCTCGTCGGAGCACTGCTCGTCTACGCGGCCAACAAGGTCGCCCACCGCCTCGGCGAACAGGGGGTCTACAGGTGAGCAGTGCGTCCGCCCGTCCCGGCTGGATGGAGAAGCCCAGGCCGCTCACCCAGACCGCGAAGGCCCTCGCGCTGGCCGCGGTCGTGCTGCTGGTGTGCGTGCCGTTCCTGGTGATCGTGTCGACGTCGCTGGCCTCCACCCAGGAGGTCGTCGACAACGGCGGCTGGGTGCTCTGGCCCAGCGAGCCCACGCTCGACGCCTACCGCGACATCTTCGACGGCGGCATCGTCACCCACGCCCTCGGTGTGAGCGCCGGGGTGACGATCGTGGGCACGCTGCTCAGCCTCGCCTGCACCGTGACCCTGGCCTACGCGCTGTCCCGCCCCGGCGTCTTCGGCGGCAAGCCCGTGCTCCTGCTGGTGCTGTTCACGTTCCTCTTCCCGCCCGGCATGATCCCGAGCTTCCTGCTCGTCAAGGAACTCGGCCTGCTCGACTCGTACGCCTCGCTCGTCCTGCCCGTCCTGGTCAACGTGTTCAACCTGGTCGTGCTGCGCGGCTTCTTCCAGTCGGTTCCCGAGGAGCTGTACGAGGCGGCACGGCTGGACGGGGCGGGGGACTGGCGGGTGCTGGTCTCCGTGGTGCTGCCGCTGTCCAAGGCCGCGCTCGCCGTCGTCGGCCTCTTCTACGCCGTCGCCTACTGGAACTCCTGGTTCTACGCCTCGCTGTACCTGGAGAGCGACCACTGGCCGCTCCAGCAGGTGCTGCGCACCTACGTGGTGGCCGGGGCCGGGCTCACCGACGCGACCACCGGCGAGGCGACCGTCACCGCTCCGCAGACCGTGCAGATGGCCGTGCTGGTGATCGCCACCGTACCGATCCTGCTCGTCTACCCGTTCCTGCAGAAGTACTTCACCAAGGGCGTGCTCACCGGCGCCATCAAGAGCTGACACGAGGTGGTTCACCCATGCCCCGCATGTCCCGACGTACTCTCCTGCGCTCCATGGCGGCCGGCGGTGCCGCCGTTACCGCCCCGGCTCTGCTGACCGCGTGCTCCTCGTCCGGTTCCGGCGACGGCGACGTCTCCAACGCCGGCAAGAAACTCGCCCCCTGGCCGGCCTACAAGGCCGCCCCCGGTCCCAAACCCGAGCTGGCCCCCACCGACGCCGGTGTCCAGGCCGGATACACCACCTACCCGTCCCGCCTGGTCAAGTCCGTGTCCCGCACCCCGGGCGACGGCTCCACCGTCCGCGTCATGACCGTCTCGTTCGGCACACCACCCAAGCCGGCCTCGCAGAACCGGTTCTGGGCCGCCGTGGAGAAGGCCCTCGGTGTGAAGATCGAGTACACGATCATCTCCCAGGCCGACTACCAGAAGAAGATGGCGACGGTCATGGCCGGCGACGCCGACGCCCTGCCGGACATCATCAACATGTTCTCCGGCTTCACCCTGCCCCGCGAGGCGCAGTTCGTGCGGCGCCGCGCCCAGGACCTCACGCCGTATCTGTCGGGTGACGCGATCGCCGAGTACCCCAACCTCGCCAACATCCCGACCCACGCGTGGCGTGACATGGGCCGTATCGGCGGACGTATCTACGGCGTACCCCTGGAGCGCCCGTTGCCCGGCTCGACCCTGTGGATCAACCAGGACATGTTCGCCGAGGCGGGCATGAAGGAGGGCTGGACGGCCGCGGACTTCGCCGCCGTGGCGCGGCGGGGCACGCGTGGGAAGACGTACATGCTGGGCGCCGCCGCCCAGTCCCTGTTCGGCAACGGCTATCACTCCGCCGCCCACAATGCGCCTCAAGGCTGGGCGGTCACCGGGAACGGCACCTTCCTCCCGGCGGCGGCCGACGAGCGGTACAAGGCGTCGATCGCCTTCCGGGCGCAGCTGCGCAAGAACGGCTCCTACCACCCCGACGCCACGTCCATCTCGCAGATCGACCTGACGACCCTCTACTACAACGGCACCGTCGGCTCCATGCAGGACGGGTTCGGCGCCTACCTGCCCAAGTACCGGGAATCGAAGGGCAAGATGAGCCCGGCAGCCGCCCTCCCGTACAGCGTGGACGGCGAGCCCGGAGGAATCGTCGCCGCCCGCCGCTCCTTCGGCTACACCGTCCTGAAGCGGGCGAAGAAGGAACGCGTCGAACTGCTCCTGCGCATCCTCGACTACCTCGCCGCGCCCTTCGGCAGCGAGGAGTGGGAACTCGTCCACTACGGCGTCGAGGGCGTCCACTTCGCCCGCGCCGAGGACGGCTCGCCCGAGTACACGAAACTCGGCGAGGTCGAGAACAACACCAACCTGCCGCTGAAGTACCTCGCCGAAGGCCCCCAGGTGCTGTTCGTGCCCGGCATGCCCGACGCCGTACGCGCCCTGCACGCCTGGCAGCGGAAGGTCGTACCGCACGCCGTCCGCAACGCCTCGTTCGGGCTTCAGTCCTCGACGCACAACGCCCAGGGCGCCACCCTCCAGACCCTCCTGGACGACACCGCCACCGGCATCATCGCCGGACGCCTGCCGCTGTCCGAGTGGGACGCGGCGGTGAAGAAGTGGCGCGGCCGGGGCGGCGACAGAATGGCCGAGGAGTACGCGAAGGACTACGCGGCCAACACCTGAACAGCGGTGGGGCGGAAGAGGAGACGCGGGGGATGGGGAACGACATGGGGTCCAAGCGGCGGGTCACGATCCGCGAGGTCGCCGAGCGGGCGGGTGTGTCCACAGCCACGGCCTCCCGAGCGCTCAGCGGCAATCACCCCGTCCCCCCGGCGACCCGGGCCAGGGTGCTGCGTGCGGCCCGTGACCTCGACTACGTGGCCAACGCGCACGCCCGCGCCCTGGTCGGCGGTGGCCGCAAGATGGCGGCCGTGGTGGTCCGTCAGGTCACCAGCCCCTTCTACGCCCAGGTCGCCGAGGGCGTGGAGGCGGAGGCCGCCGACCGCGGCTGGCTCTGCGTGGTCGGCGCCACGGGCGGGGACGCCCAGCGCGAGATGGAGTTCGTACAGCTCATGCGGGAGGAGGGCGCCCGGCTGGTGATCCTGGTCGGCGGGGTCGTCGAGGACGACGACTACCGCGAGCGTGTCGCCCACTACGCACACGCCCTGGACTCCTCCGGGGCACGGCTCGTGCTCTGCGGCAGGCCCGCGCCCGGCCCGGAGATCCCCGCACTGGTCGTCGAGTTCGACAACGAGGCCGGGGCCCGCGCCGTCACCGCCCACCTGCTGTCGGCCGGGCACCGCCGGATCGTCTTTCTCGGCGGACTGCCCGGCAACACCGCCCTCGACGCCCGCGTCGCCGGCTACCGGGCCGCCCTCGCCGAGCACGGACTGCCGCCCGAGGCCGCACACGTCGTCGACTGCGGACTCGGCCGGGCCGCCGGCCATCGCGCGATGACCGAACTCCTGAAGTCGACAACGGAGTTCACGGCCGTCTTCGCCGGGGACGACATGGTCGCCGCCGGGGCCCTGCGCGCGATCGCCGACGCTGGACTGAGCGTCCCCGGGGACATCTCCGTCGTCGGCTACAACGACATCCCGCTCGCCGAGGACTTCAACCCGCCCCTCACCACCGTCCGCACCCCCGCGGAGGAACTCGGCCGCGCCGCCGTCCGCATCGCGCTGCGCGACCCCGAGCACGCGGCCGGGGCCCACCACCTGCTCGGCACCCACATCGTCGTCCGCGACAGCGTCGGCGCGCCCCCGCCCGGGCGCGCCCTGTGACCAACGGAGGAACCGCACCCGTATGAGCGCGCCGCACGTGTCGCTCCCCGACCCGACGCATCTCCCCAACCTGCCCCACCTCCCCCCGCCCGACCCCCTCACCTCGCCGTTCACCGGCTGGACCCGAGCGCACTGGGAGGCGATCGCCGACCGCCTCCTTGACGCCCTGACGCCCTACGCCTCCCTGGGCCTGGCCCAGTACCGGCTCCCCGGCCCGCCCAGCCACTCCGGGCCCTGGTCGGACGGCCTGGAGGGTTTCGCCCGCTCCTTCCTGCTTGCCGCGTTCCGCATCGCCGGCTCGGGCGGGCAGGCGGGGCCCGGCCTGATCGAGCGGTACGCGGCCGGCCTCACGTCCGGCACCGACCCGCGCAGTCCCGACCACTGGCCGCCCATCACCGACCGGTCCCAGCCCATGGTCGAGGCCGCGTCCGTCGCGATCGCCCTGCACGAGACCCGCCCCTGGATCTGGGACCGGCTCGACGACCGCGTACGGCAGCGGGTCGCGGACTGGCTGGGCGGTTTCGTCGGCGCGGTGGTCAATGACTCCAACTGGCGGCTGTTCCAGGTCATCACCGAGGAGTTCCTCGCCTCGGTGGGCGCCCCGCACAGGCGCGCCGAGATCGACGCCGGTCTCGCACGCCTGGAGGACTGGTACCGGGGCGACGGCTGGTACACCGACGGCGACGGCCGCAAATTCGACTACTACAACGCCTGGGCGCTGCACCTGTATCCGGTGCTGTGGGCCCGTATCGCGGGGCCGCGCGCCGATCCGGGGCGGGTGGCGGAGCACCGAGCGCGACTGCGCCGCTTCCTCCACGACCACCAGCACTTCTTCGGCGCCGACGGGGCCCCGGTCCACCAAGGGCGTTCTCTCACCTACCGGTTCGCGACCACCGCACCGCTGTGGGCCGGAGCCCTCGCCGACACCACGCCCCTGCCGCCCGGCCGTACCCGCCGCCTCGCCTCCGGCGCACTGAAGCACTTCGCCGAGCGCGGTGTGCCCGACGCACGGGGACTGCTCACGCTGGGCTGGTACGGGCCCTTCCTCCCCGTCACCCAGCGGTACTCGGGCCCTGCCTCACCGTACTGGGCGAGCAAGGCCTTCCTCGGCCTGCTCCTGCCCGCAGACCATCCCGTGTGGACCGCGCCCGAGGAACCCGGCCCCGTCGAGACGGGCGACGCACGCATCGCGTTACCGGCTCCGGGCTGGCTGCTGCACTCCACCGCTGCCGACGGGATCGTACGGCTCGTCAACCACGGCAGCGACCGCCTCCCGCCCCCGCCGGCACAGTCGGAGGACAGCCCGCACTACGCCCGGTTCGCCTACTCCAGCGCGACGGCGCCCGGGACACCGGCGGACCGGGCCCCCGACAACCACATCGCCCTGCTCGCCCCCGACGGCTCGCCGAGCCCGCGCGGCCGTATCCATCCGCTCGGTGTCGAGGGCGCTCACGCCGCCTCCTGGCACCGGGCCGTGCTTCCGGGCGGTGGTGAAGGCCATCGCATCGAGACGGTCAGCGTCGTGCACGGCCCCTGGGAGGTCCGGGTGCACCGGGTCGACGCGCCGCCCGGCACACCCGTGCGGGAGGGCGGCTGGGCCGTCGCCGACGACGCTGCGCCTCCGGCCGCCCGGACCGGCCCCGGCTGGGCGCTGGCCCGGCGCGCGGACGGGCTGACCAGCACGATCGTCGGCCTGTACGGGTGGCAGGACGCCGGGGCGGCGGTGGCACACGCGGTCGGCACCAACGCCCACGGACACCACTCGGCGACCCCGTACCTCACCCTGCCCGCCCACCCGGGCTGCACCCGCCTCCTGGTGACCCTCGTCGTGCTGAGCGCCGACCCGGACGTGAACAACGGCGACCCGCACGCGCGATGTTCAGGAACGCGCGTGCGGGTCGCCGAGGCCGGGGAGGTGGAGATCCGCTTCCCGGACGGCACCCGGGAACGGGTGCCGCGATGACCGGATCAGGCCTCGGCGCGGCTCCTCGTCACCGCCTTCTTCAGCAGCGGCCAGGCCAGCAGCACCACGATCACGGCGTACACCGTCACCGCGAACGGCGTGTTGAACAGGCCGGTCACGCTGCCGTCGCTGATCTGGAGAGCGCGCCGCAGCTGCTGTTCGGCGTTCGGGCCGAGGATCACACCGATGACGGCGGGCAGCACCGGCAGGCCGTAGCGGCGCATACCGAAGCCGATCAGACCGATGATCAGCAGGATCACCAGGTCGATGACCTCGCCGCCGACGGCGTACGCGCCGACCGCGGCGAAGAACATGATCCCGGCGTACAGGTACGGCCGCGGGATGCGCAGCAGCTTCGCCCACACCGGCGCCAGCGGCAGGTTGAGCGCGAGCAGCAGCACCATGCCGACGAACAGCGAGGCGATCAGGCCCCACACCAGGTCCGGTTCGCGCTCGAAGAGCAGCGGGCCGGGCTGGATGCCGTACTGCTGGAAGGCGGCCAGCATGACGGCCGCGACCGCCGTGGTCGGCAGGCCCAGGGTCAGCATCGACACCAGCGTGCCCGCCGCCGAGGCCGACGCCGCCGACTCAGGGCCCGCGACACCCTCGATGGCTCCCTTGCCCCACTCGTCCTTGTGCTTGGACAGGCGCTTCTCCGTCACGTACGACAGGAACGTCGGGATCTCCGCGCCGCCCGCCGGGATCGCGCCGAACGGGAAACCGATGAACGGGCCGCGCAGCCACGACTTCCACGTCCGGTTCACATCCCCGCGCCCCAGCCACGGACGCCCGACGGGGATCGGCTCGGGCGGCCTGCGCCTCAGGTGCGCCGCGACCCACAGGGCCTCGCCGATCGCGAAGAGACCGACCGCGACGATGACGACGTCGATGCCGTCGGCGAGTTGGAGCGAGCCGAACGTCAGGCGCTGCTGGCCGGTCATCTGGTCCAGGCCCACCAAGCCGAGGGTGAGGCCGATGAGCAGGGAGGCGAGGCCACGGATGCGGGACGAGCCGAGCACCGACGTCACCGCGATGAACGCCAGCACCATGATGGCGAAGTAGTCCGGCGCGCCGATGTCCACGGCCAGCTTGGCGACCGTCGGCGCGAGCGCGACCAGCAGGAGCGTGCCGATCAGGCCGCCCGCGAAGTGCCCGACAGCGGCAGCCGCGAGGGCCTGCGCGCCGCGGCCCGACTTGGCCATGGGGTTGCCCTCCATGGCCGCCACCACCGCCGCGCTCTCACCGGGCGTGTTGAGCAGGATGGACGTGGTCGAACCGCCGAACATCGCGCCGTAGTAGATGCCGGCGAACATGATGAACGCGCCGATCGGGTCGAGCCCGTACGTCACCGGCAGCAGCAGCGCGACCGCCATGGCCGGGCCGATGCCCGGCAGTACGCCGATCGCCGTGCCCAGCAGCACACCGATCACGGCCCACAGGAGGTTGATCGGTGTGAGGGCCGTACCGAAGCCGTCCAGAAGGGAGTTGAAGGCATCCATGTCACAGCACTCCCATCAGCGGACCGCCGGGCAGGGGCACTCCGAGCAGGTTGTTGAAGACGACGTAGGTCACGAGGGACAGGCCGGCCGCGATCAGCGGATCACGGTCGATCCTGCGGCTGCCGAGCGCGAACGCCGCGCCCCAGAACAACAGCGCCCCGGCGACGGGGAAGCCGAGCGGCTCGATCAGGACGGCCGTGCCGAGGAACACCCCGGCGAGCAGCAGCACCGTGCGCCAGTCGGCGGGTTCCGACAGGTCGACGTCCTCGCCGGTCTCGGCCTGGCCCCGGCCGCCGCGCAGCACGTCCACGGCGAGCAGGGCGGCGATCACCAGCAGGCCGGCGCCGACCACGATCGGCACGGTCTTCGGGCCGACCGGGCCGCGCTGGGCGATGTCGACGTCCATGGTGAGCGCGTCGGTCAGCACGAGCACGCCCAGCACCAGCAGCAGCGCGCACACGCCGAGTTCGGAGTGCTCCCGCAGCCACGAGCGCCGTTCGCCGCGCTCCGTGGGGGGAATGTCGGTGGTCTGCGTCGTCACAGTCCCAGCTCCTTCAGCACCGAAACCACACGCTTGTCCTCGGCGTCGAGGAACGCGCCGAACTTGTCGCCCGTGAGGAAGGCGTCGTCCCAGCCGTTCTGCTCCAGGGACTTCCGCCACTCGTCCGAGTCGTGCAGCTTCTCGATCAGCCGCACGAGCTTGTCCCGTTCGCCGTCGTTCAGGCCGGGCGGGGCGACGATGCCGCGCCAGTTGGTGAAGTTCACGTCGTACCCCGCCTCCTGCAGCGTGGGCGCGTCCAGCCCCTCGACGCGCTCAGGGCCGGTGACCGCGAGCAGACGCAGCTCACCCGCCTTGATCTGGTCCAGGTACTCGCCGACGCCGGAGACACCGAAGGCGACCTTGTTTCCGAGGATGGAGGCGAGCAGCTCACCGCCGCCGTCGAAGGGGATGTAGTTGACCTGCTTCGGTGAGATCCCGGCGGCCCGTGCCATCAGCATCGGCGCGAGGTGGTCGGGTCCGCCGGGCGACGAGCCGCCGCCCACCGGGAGCTTGCCCGGGTTCTCCTTCCAGGCGCCGATCAGATCGTCGATCGTCTTGTACGGGGAGTCCTTCGCGACCACCACCACGTCCTGCTCCTCGGTGAGCCGGGCGATCGGCGTGGTGTCGCCGAGCGTCCTCGGCGCGTCGTTGGAACGGACGGCGCCCACCACCCCGAGGCCCATGGACATGGCGAGCTTGCCGTTGCCGTGCTCGCTCACCAGCCGGCTCAGGCCGACCGTGCCACCGGCGCCGGGCAGGTTGAACACCTCGATGTTGTGGGTCAGTCCGGCGTCCTCGGCGTTCTTCGCGGCCGTGCGGGCCGTGATGTCGTAGCCGCCGCCGGGCGTGTTGGGGACCATGAAACGCAGGCCCGGGATCTGTGTGCCGGTCTCGGAGCCGCTGCCGGTGGTCAGCAGCGGCGGTCCGACGAGCACGAGCACGGCGGCCCCGAGCAGGGCGAGGGGAGTGCGCAGGCGCACGAGTGCCACCACCTGTCGGTACGTTCGATGCGGGTAGGTAAGAGCCCTGTGGGGGAGGGTGATGTGGGCCACATGCTGCACCGGACGCCGACGACCTGTCTCTCTTGCGGAACCAACGGAGGTTTTGGTCTTTGCGGTCGCCGTGGCCACGCGAGCGCGGCGACGCGCGTGTGACCCGTCACCTGCACGTGTCTTTCCCCCGCCGCAGGTGGGCGCCATGATGGGCGGCCCAGGCGCGGAAGGAGCGGCACGATGACCAGCGAGCCCGGCACGATCGATGTCCTCGTGGTCGACGACGATTTCATGGTGGCCAAGGTCCACCGTGCCTTCGTCGAGCGCGTCGAGCCGTTCCGCGTCGTCGGCGTCGCCGGCACCGGTGAGGAGGCCGTCGCCGCGGTCGACGCCCTGCGCCCCGACCTTGTTCTCCTCGACCTCCACCTGCCGGACCTCTTCGGCCTGGACGTCATTCCCCGGCTGCGCACCGCCGGACACGACTGCGACGTCATGGTCGTCAGCGCCGCCCGGGAGGCCGGGACGGTCCGCGGGGCCGTCCGGCACGGGGTCGTCGACTACCTCCTCAAGCCGTTCGAGGCCGGGGAACTGCGTGTCCGGCTCGAGCGCTACGCCGACCGGCGCGGCCGGCTCCTCGGCACGGTCGTGCGCAGCCAGGCCGACGTCGACCGCGTACTGGCCGGAGCGGCGGGGACCGGCGCGACCGCCCCCGCGCTGCCCAAGGGCATGAGCGTGGAGACCGCCGAGCTGGTCGAACGGGCCCTGCGGGACGCGGACGGCACCCTGTCCGCCAGCGAGTGCGCCGCCCTGACCGGCGTCTCCCGCGTGAGCGCCCGCCGCTACCTGGAACACTTCCAGACCGTCGGGCGCGCGGAGGTGTCCCTGCGCTACGGGGTGGCGGGCAGACCCGAGCGCCGGTACCGCTTCCGCGATCTGCCCAGCTCACTGCGCCCGAACGGCCATGCTCGCGTCTGAAGGCGCTCGCGGGCCCCGGCGACCGACGGTCACTCTCCTCCCCGTCGCACCCAGGCGACGGGGAGGCCTGGACTCACCCGCCCCGGCGCTGTCCGGGACATCGGGCGGGTGCGTCCAGGCGTCGCTCCCATGCTTCCGTCGCACCACCGCGGCTGAACAGTTGCGCTCATTGAAGACCTTAAAGCCCATTCTGCTCGGGCAGTCCACGCGGAACTGAGACCGTGTCAGTCACGGGATCTCCTGCTCCGCCCAGATGATCTTTCCTCCGTGCGTGTACCGAACACCCCAGCGATGGGAGATCTGGGCCACGAGGAAGAGTCCGCGGCCGCCCTCGTCCGTGCTGCGGGCATGCCGCAGACGAGGAGCCGTACTGCTGCCGTCGGCGACCTCGCAGGTCAGACGGGCGTCACGGAGCAGTCGCAGGCGTACGGGGCCCGAGGCGTAGCGGATCGCGTTGGTGACGAGCTTGCTCACGATGAGCTCCGTCGTCATAACCAGTTCCGGACAGTTCCAAGCCTCGACCTGCCGCATCGCTCCGGCCCGGATGTCACCGACGGCGGCCGGGTCCAGCGGCACGTCCCAGGAGGCGACCTGACCGGGGCCCAGGGCGTGGGTGCGGGCGAGCAGGAGGGCCACGTCGTCTGGTTGCGGCGCCGGAACGAGCCGGCGCACCACGTCCGCGCACAGCGATTCCAGGTCGGAGTCGGGGGAGCACAGCAGGTACCCGAGACGGGACATGCCGCGCTCGATGTCGCGGTCGGTCCCCTCGACGAGGCCGTCGGTGTAGAGGCCGAAGACGCTGTTCTCGGGGAGCTCGATCTCGGTGGCCTCGAAGGCCATGCCGCCCAGTCCGAGCGGAGGCCCGGCGGGCAGCTCCGGGAAGGAGACGTGCCGGTCCGGAGTGACGACGACGGGGGGCGGGTGGCCGGCCCGGGCCAGCGTGCACCGCTGTGTGACCGGGTCGTAGACGGCGTAGAGACAGGTCGCTCCGAGGAAGGCCGTGACGGTCTGGTCGGCGGTCTGGCCGGTGGTCGGCTCCTCGCTCAGCCGGAGCACCAGATCATCGAGATGAGCCAGCAGCTCATCGGGCGGCAAGTCCATGTCGGCAAGGGTCTGGACGGCGGTGCGCAGCCGGCCCATCGTCGCCGCCGCGGCGATGCCGTGGCCGACCACGTCTCCGACGACCAGGCCCACCCGGCCGCCGGACAGCGGGATCACGTCGAACCAGTCCCCGCCGACCCCGTCCGACGCGTCCGCCGGCAGGTAGTGGGAGACCACCTCCAGCGCTGTTCCGCCCGTCAGGGCGTGCGGCAGCAGGCTGCGCTGCAGCGTGACCGCCGCGGTGTGTTCCCGTGTGTAGCGGCGGGCGTTGTCGACGCACAGCGCGGCCCGCGCCACCAGCTCCCGGGCCAGCAGCACGTCGTCCTGCTGGAACGAGGTGGGGTTCAGCGATCGCGTGAACGTGGCGAGACCGAGGACGGTGTTGCGCGCCCGCATCGGCACGGAGATGAGGGAGTGCAGGCCGAACTCGCGGATGCTGGCGACCCTGGCCGGCTGCTCGGTGATCCACAGCGGATCGCTCGGGTCGAGAACGGGTATGAAGATCGATTCACCGTCGACGAGCAGGTTCGCGTCGTGCGGCGGGGGAACGAAGTCGACCTTGTCCCCTATCTGTGCCACGGCCTCCGGGCAGCCCGGCCGCACGGAACTCATTCCGGCCCGGCGCATCACCGGCCGGGCCGGCGCCGGCCCGGCGTCGGGCAGCCAGGCCCCCTGGCCCTCACCGCTCAGGACCGGCTCGAGAAGGTCGACGATGACGAAGTCGGCGAAGCGGGGAACCGCGAAGTCGGCGAGTTCCTGCGCCGTGCGCATCACGTCCAGCGTGCTGCCGATGCCGGTTCCGGCCTCGCTGACCAGCGACAGCAGCTGGCGGGCGTTCCAGCGCTCGGTGACGTCCATGACCATGTAGCACAGCCCGGTGACGGAGTTGCCGACATCCACCAACGGGAAGAACGAGGTGGAGTAGGCGTGCTGACGGTGCGGGTCCGCCCAGCTCCATCCCATGTACTCGTAGTCGGTGACCGGCACGCCGGTCGTGAGCACTTTGCGCATCACGCCCTCGAGGGTCTCCCCCTGCAGCCCCGGCAGCAGCTCGCTCAGACGTCGCCCCAGCCGCTGCTCACGTGGTACGCCGCCGAATCGCTCCAGGGTGTCGTTCAGCCAGACGTAGCGCAGCTCCAGATCCATCACGGCCATGCCGACGGGTGAGCGGGTCAGGAAGCCGTCGAGGACGGACTGGCCCATGGTCCACTGCTGCCGCTCCTCCCGTGCCGAGATCAGAAAGCACTCGTCCTCGCCGACGTGAAAGGACCCGGACACGCGCAGGCCGACCTCGAGGGGGTCGCCGTCGCGCCACAGGGCGACCCGACCGCTCCAGCCCATTCCCGCGCGGCACCGCTCCGCGATACGGGCCACACGGACCGGGTCCCCGGGCATGGCCAGCAGGTTCGCGGCGGGCCGCCCGACCACCTGCGCACTGGTGCGGCCGAGGAGTGTTTCGGCGCCCCGCGTCCAGCCGATCACCTTGCCGGATGCGGACACCAGCGCGACCGCGTCGTCGGCCGCGTCGAGGAGATCACGCGGTCCTTCGGGCGGAGGCGTGCCGAATCCATCTCGCACAGGCGCCATGGGTCTCACCTCTACACGCAAGTATGTTCCCGCTCGGGTCCTGATGCGCACGCTCCGGGCACAGGGCGGCGCAAGGGCCCGCGCACGGTTCTCCCCCTGACGGCCGCCGGACTCCGGGTATGTCCGAGCGCAGCCGGGTCGGCGGCGCGGGTACGGCCTGGCCTGCTGCTGGGCCACGAACGGTGGGCTGGACGGATGAGCCAGCCGCCGGGATGGCCGGCAGGAGTCGAGGCCAGGCCGGCCCCTACGACGAGGACGAAGAGGTGGCCGGGCGCCGAGCGGCGATCTTCTTGTCCGCCCGGCGCGTCGGGGCTGGGGCCGGTCCCACAGAGCCTTTCGCTGCCGACACGTCGCATGCACACCCCGTACGCCGTCAGTACAGCTCCTTACCGGACCGCGGGTGCCGCGCAGTCGATGTCCCGTGCCGGCAGTCGGCCCGTGGCGAGGTACGCGTTGACCGCGTCGTCGACACAGGGCAGACCGAAGCTGCCGTACACCCCGTGCTGGTCGGCGCCGCGCACGGTGACCAGGCGCGAGGAGGGCCACTTGCCGCGCACCGCCACGGCGCCGTCGTAGTAGGTGCGCGGGTCGCCGGTGGCGTTGACCAGGAGCGCCGGCAGGTCGTCCCGGACCGTGGTCGGACGCTCGCGAGGCCGGTCCCAGTACGCGCACGGGTTGATGTTGGCGGTCACGGGCCCGAACAGGGGGTCCTGGTCGCGGGCCCGCTGGACGTCGCGCCAGTAGACCTCCGGGTCACGCGGAGCGGCGTTGTCACCGCACACGATCGCCGTCTGCGCGCTGCCGTAGGGAGACTTCGCGCCCGTGAGGACGAAGTCGAGCACTCCGGCCAGCCACGGGGACGGCGGGACGTGGTGGCCCCGCGCCGCCCGGAGCATGTCCCGTACGCCCTGCGCGAAGTTCCCGAAGGTGGCGTCGTCGTGCTGGGAGAGGCCGTTGAGGACGACGATCGGCATCACGTGCTCGTCCAGCCGGTGGCCGCCGAGCCGCAGCGGGGTGCGGGCGGCGGCCACCCGGACGCGCTCGATGGTGGCCAGCACCCGGTCCCGCGTACGGCCCAGACCATACGTCGCGTCCCGAGCGGCGGCCCAGGAGGCCCACCTCTTCAGGGCCTGGCGGTTGGCCCCTTCGACGCCCCGCCACAGCCGGGCGCTGTAGCGGTCCGGGTCGATGACACCGTCGAGGACGACCCGGTCGGTGCGGCCGGGGAACATCGAGGTGTACACCTCGCCGAGGTAACTGCCGTACGAGTAGCCCAGATAGGAGATCCGCCGCTCGCCCAGCGCGGCCCGGACGACGTCCATGTCGCGCGCCGTGTTGCGGGTCGTGGCGTGGGGGAGCACGGCGCCCGCGTGGGTGCGACAGCGCCGGGCGAGGTCCTTCGACAACGCGGCCGTACGGTCGAATCCGGCCCGGTCTCCGCCCGCCCCGCGCCACGCCGAGCCGGTCGGCCAGCGGCAGTCCAGCGGAGTGCTGCGGCCGACGAAGCGGGGATCCACGCCGACCACGTCGTACCGTGCGGCGACGTCCTTCATCGCCTCGCGCACCCACGGCGCGTCGCCCAGCGTCGGCCCGCCGGGACCGCCGCCGTTGAGGAGCAGCGGGCTGATGCGGCGGCCGGTGTCGGTGGCGCGGATCCTGGAGATCGCCACGGTGATCGTGCGGCCGCCGGGACGCGAGTAGTCCAGCGGTACGGTGACGTCGGCGCAGCGGGCGCCCGCCTGTTCCAGTTCCTCGCCCGTCGTGTCGTCCGGGCCGAGCAGGCAGCTCTTCCAGATGAGGCGCTGCTGGTGGAAGCGGGCGAGAGGATCGGCGGTCGCCTCGGCCGCGCGGGCCGTGGCGGGAAGTGCCGTGAGGGTGAGAGCCGCGGCCGTCAGCGCGAGGGCCGCTCTTCTCGAGGTTCCCGGGAAGCGGGATAACACGTGGGGGTCCTTTCTGTCACCGATATCCCCTCCGTCGTCTGGCGGGGAGATGTTGGAGAGGGTGCTGTGTGACTGAACGGTAGGGACGGGGCGCCGCCTGATCACTCCGGCTGGCAGCCGGTTCGTGGTGGGGCCAGCCCCCGTGAGGAGCCGGGGGAACGCCGTTTCCGTGGCGGTGGCAACAAACGGAAACTCAGCCCCAAGCTGGGCGAACGCTCGGGCGGAGCTTGTGCAGGTCGCTGCAGGGGGGTTGTCCAGACATTCGCTCGCGCCTAGGGTCACCTTCCGAGTGCAAGCGCTTTCCAAGCGTGAGTCCGCCGGCCGTCCGAGGAGCGCCGCATGTCCTTGTCCCCCGCCCGCCGCCGCGTGGCCGTCGTCGGCACCGGAGCCATCGTCAGCGGCAGCCACCTGCCCGCCTTGCGGGCCCACTCCGACCGGCTGGAGCTGGTGGCCGCGGTCGACGTGGACCAGGAGCGACTCGACGCGTTCCGCGAGCTGGCCGGCGGCCGGGTCGCCGGGTACACGTCGGTGGACGCGATGCTGGACGCCGTACGCCCCGACCTGGTCCTCATCGGGACGCCGCCCTCCCTGCACCGGGACCAGACGGTGGCCGCGCTCAAGGCGGGTGCCTGGGTGCTGTGCGAGAAGCCGCTCACGCTGTCCCTCGCCGAGTACGACGAGATCGCCGCCGCCGAGGAGGCCTCCGGCGCCTACGCCTCGGTCGTCTTCCAGCACCGCTACGGCTCCGGCGCCGTGCACGCCCGGGAGCTGATCACCAGCGGCGAGCTGGGCGCCCCGCTGGTCGCGCACTGCCAGACCACCTGGCACCGGGACGCCGCGTACTACGCGGTGCCGTGGCGCGGGAAGTGGGCCAGTGAGGGCGGCGGGCCCACCATGGGGCACGGCATCCACCAGTACGACCTGCTGCTGCACCTGCTCGGCGAGTGGGAGGAGATCCGGGCCATGGCGGCCCGGCTCGTCCACGACACCGAGAGCGAGGACGTCTCGACCGCACTCGTCCGCTTCCGCAGCGGTGCCCTCGCCACCGTGGTCAACAGCGTGCTGTCCCCGGACGAGGTGAGCCGCATCCGCGTCGACTGCGCGGACGCCACCGTCGAACTCACCCACCTGTACGGCCACACCAACGACAGCTGGGTCTACACCCCGGCCCCGCACGTGGCCTCCGAACGTGCCACCGCCTGGCGCACCCCGGCGAACGACGTGCCCAGCTCGCACACCGCCCAGCTGGGCGCACTCCTCGACGCCTACGACACCGGCACCCGGCCACCGGGCAGCGGCCAGGACGCCCGCGCCACCCTCGAGTTCGCCGCCGCC
Source organism: Streptomyces sp. NRRL S-455 (assembly GCF_000717875.1). Classification (GTDB taxonomy): domain Bacteria; phylum Actinomycetota; class Actinomycetes; order Streptomycetales; family Streptomycetaceae; genus Streptomyces. Next base: position 109,032 of record NZ_JOCT01000001.1, on the reverse strand, counting down.
CTCTACAAGGCGGCGTTCACCGGCCACTCCGTGCGGGCGGGGGAGATCGGCCCCGGTGACCCCTTCTACGAGGCCATGCACGGCGAGTACCCCGACTGGGCCCCCAAGGAGCGCGCATGAGCATCCGAGTCACGCACACCCACGGCGAGGACATCGCCGTCACGGCGGCGAACGGCACGGAGATCCTCCGCTACGTCTACCGCCCCGACCCGGATCCGTTCGAGTCCCGCAAGCCGTACGCCCACCCGGTGCGCACCCTGTCCGGCCGCACGGTCACCGGCTACCGGCCGAACGACCACCGCTGGCACAAGGGCCTTCAGATGACCGCGAGTCATCTGTCCGGCCAGAACTTCTGGGGCGGCAACTGCTACGTCCACGGTCAGGGCTATCTGCCCCTGCCCGAGCGCGTCGGCTCGATGCGGCACGACGGCTTCCCGGACCTCACGGTCGAGGACGGCCGCCTCGCCTTCACCGAGGAGCTCACCTGGGTCGAGAACGGCGGCGAGGAGTGGGCTCGCGAGGTGCGGGGGCTGACCGTCCACTCGGTCGACGAGCAGGCCGGCGCCTGGGCCCTGGACTGGTCGATCCGCCTCACCAACGTCCGTTCCGAACCCCTGGCCTTCGGTTCCCCGACCACCGCGGGCCGTGAGATGGCCGGCTACACCGGACTCCAGTGGCGCGGCCCGCGCGACTTCACCGGTGGCACCGTCTTCGCCCCGGACACCGACGCCGACGCGGGCAAGCTCATGGGCACCCAGGGCCCCTGGCTCGCCTTCACCACCGAGCACGACGACGTCGACGGCCACTCCACCCTCGTCTTCGCGCACGCGCCCGAGAACCTCGACGAGACGTCCGCGATCCATGAGTCGCACTGGTTCCTCCGCTCCGAACCCTTCCCGACGGTCGCGTTCTCCTGGGCGTTCTTCGAGGAGTTCGAGCTGCCCCCGGGCGAGTCCTTCGCCTACCGCTACCGGCTGGTGATCGCCGACGGCGCCTGGGACCGCGACCGGGTCGGCACGTACCTGGAGGGCCTGCCGTGGTGAACGAACCGAAACCGGCGGGGCTTGTGCACCCGCTGCCGGGCGCGATCGGCCTGTCCCATCTGAGCGCCTACGACTGGGAGGCCGCCGACGGCGTCTGCGGCGGCAGCCCGCATCTGCACCTGGTGTGCACGGAGGCGTACGTCGTCACCGGCGGACGGGGCGCGGTCCAGACACTCAGCCCCGACGGCTACCGCGACATCCCCCTGGAGCCCGGCTCCATCGCCTGGTTCACCCCGGGCACCGTGCACCGCATGGTGCAGGGCGGCGATCTGCGCATCACCGTGCTGATGCAGAACAGCGGTCTGCCGGAGGCCGGGGACGCGGTCTTCACCTTCCCGCCCGAGGTGCTGGCCGACCCCGAGAAGTACGCGGCCGCCGCGGCCCTCCCGCCCGGCACCGGCCCGGAGACGGCCGCGGCCGCCCGGCGCCGCAGGGACCTCGCGGTGGAGGGCTACCTCGCCCTGCGCGAGGCGCTCGTCGCCGGCGACAACGGCCCGTACCGGGAGTTCCAGCGGGCCGCCGCCCGGATCGTGCGCGACAAGGTGCCCACCTGGCGCGCCCTGTGGCGGGCGGGCGCCCTGGCCACCGCCGAACGCACCGGCGCCCAGCTCGACGCACTGGCCGACGGTGAGCCCGCCTACCTCGACGAGGCCACGGCGTACGAGGCCGCACCCACCCGGCTCGGCGGCTTCGGCATGTGCGGCCGGCGGGACGAGTACAACCTGCCCGGGACGACGCTGCCGTACCGGGGCGAGTAACAGAGCAGGGGGGCCGAAGGGGGGCCGACAGAGAGTCCGAGGAAGGGAGAGGTGACCTCGGCATGCCCGGACACAGGACAAAGGGGTTCTGCGCGTCGGCCGCCGCACTGGCACTGTGTGCCGTGCTGGCGGGCTGCGGAGGATCCGGGGAATCGGCCAGCGGCGGCAAGGTCGTGCTGCGCTACACGTGGTGGGGCAACCCCGACCGCGCGGAACGCACCGAGCGGGCCGTCGCGCTGTTCGAGAAACAGCATCCGGACGTCGACGTCACGACGTCGTTCTCCGGCTACGACGCCTACAAGCAGAAGCTCGCCACCCAGGCCGCCGGCGGTGACGCGCCGGACGTGATGCAGCTGGACTACCGCCAGATCGACCAGTACGCCACCGGTGGTGTGCTGCTCGACCTGGCGAAGCAGAAGTCCGTACTGCGCACCTCCGCAATCGACCGAGGGCTGCTCGGCACCGGCCGCGTGGACGGCGTCCAGTACGCGATCCCGCAGGGCCGCGGCACCGAGACCGTCGCCTACGACGTCGAGACCTGGAAGAAGTCGGGGGTGCCGCTGCCCGGCAAGAGCTGGACCTGGAGCCAGTGGGCCGACACCATGCGCGCCCTGGCCGAGAAGACCGGCAAACCCGGGGCGACCGACCCCGGCCAGAGCGAGGACGCCTTCGAGGTCTGGCTGCGCGGCCAGGGCAAGTCCCTCTACACCGAGGACGGCGGGCTCGGCTTCACCGCCGACGACCTCACCCGCTGGTGGACCTTCACCGACAAACTGCGCCGTGAGGGCGCCGTCTCGCCCGCCGAGGAGACCACCCAGCTCGACGGCTCGGTCGAGAACACCCCGCTGGGGCGCGGCAAGGCCGTCAGCGACGCCAACTGGGACGCCCCGGCGAGCGGTTTCCTCGCCCTCGTCCCGACCGGCGTCGCCCTCGCCCCCATGCCGTCCGGCGAGGACGGCACACCCGGCCAGTACTTCAAGCCGTCCATGTTCGTCGGAGTCTCCGCGAACACCGCCCATCCGAAGGAGGCGGCGCAGCTCGTCGACTTCCTGGTCAACGACCGGCAGGCCGCGAGGATCCTCGGCGCGAGCCGCGGCATCCCCGTCAACGAGACCGTCCGCGACGAGATCGGCCCGCAGCTCAAGGACTTCGACAAGACCATCGCCGACTTCCAGACGTCCCTGGAGGGCAAGCTCAAGGACCCGCCCCAGGCACCGCCGTCGGGCGACAACGCCCTCCAGAGCACCTTCCAGCGCGACTACGACCAGGTGTCCTACGCGCGCATGTCGCCCCGGGAGGCGGCCGAGAACTACGTCACCGAGGCGAAGGCGGAGCTGAGGTCATGACCACCACCGCGATCCCCACGGAGGCCACACGCGTCACGGCCACCGCCCCGAAGCGCCGCCCCAGGCGCGAACGCGAGGGCGCCGCCTGGGTGTTCCTCTCGCCCTGGGTCCTCGGCGCGATCGTCCTGACCCTGCTGCCGATGGCCGTGTCGCTGTACCTGTCGTTCACCGACTACGACCTGTTCAACCCGCCGAAGTGGGTCGGCCTGCGCAACTACACGCAGATGTTCACCGAGGACCCCCGCTACTGGCGCTCGGTCGTGACGACGGTGACGTACGTCATCATCGCCGTGCCCCTGCAACTGGCCCTCGCCCTGGTCGTCGCGCTCGCCCTGAAGGGCATGAAGCGCGGCAAGGCCTTCTACCGCTCCGCCTTCTACGCGCCCTCGCTGCTCGGCGCGTCGATGTCCATCGCCCTCGTCTGGCGGGCGGTCTTCAACGACGGCGGCACGGTGGACAACCTGTTCGGCACCGGCGGCTGGGTCAACAGGCCCGGCTGGGCGCTGCTCGCGGTGGCGCTGCTGACGGTGTGGCAGTTCGGCGCGCCGATGGTCATCTTCCTCGCCGGACTCCAGCAGATCCCCGCCGAGCTGTACGAGGCGGCGGCGGTCGACGGGGCCGGGACATGGCGCCAGTTCCTGTCTGTCACCGTGCCGATGCTGTCCCCGGTGCTGTTCTTCAACCTCGTCCTGCAGACCATCCAGGCCTTCCAGGTGTTCACGCCCGCCTTCGCGGTCAGCGCGGGCAAGGGCGGGCCGGCCGACTCGACCCTCGTCTACACCATGTACCTCTACGACCGCGGCTTCGTCGCCTCCCACATGGGCTACGCCTCCGCCATGGCCTGGGTGCTGCTCCTCGTGATCGGTGTGGTCACGGCGGTGCTGTTCCGCACCTCCCGCTCCTGGGTCTTCTACGCCTCCGAGGGGGACCGATGACCTCGACCGCCGTTTCCCACAAGCCCGTCCGGTGGGGGCGGGTCGCCGTCCACCTCGGCTGCCTGGCCGCGCTGCTGGTCATGCTGTACCCGCTGGCGTGGCTGCTGGCGACCTCGCTCAAGCCCGCCGACGAGGTCATCGCGAGCCTCGACCTGCTGCCCAGCCATCTGGAGTGGTCGAACTACAAGACCGCCCTGGACGGCGTCAACGACGTCTCGGTGTGGCGGCTGCTCGGCAACTCCCTGCTGATCGCCGGCGGGGCTGTCGTCGGCAACGTCCTCAGCTGCTCGCTCGCCGCGTACGCCTTCGCGCGCCTCAGGTTCCGGCTGCGCGGGCCGCTGTTCGCCTTCATGATCGCCACGATCATGCTGCCGCACCACGCGGTGCTGATCCCGCAGTACATCATCTTCAACCAGCTCGGGCTGGTGAACACCTACTGGCCGCTGATCCTGCCGAAGTTCCTCGCCACCGAGGCGTTCTTCGTCTTCCTCATCGTGCAGTTCATGCGCGGACTGCCCCGCGAACTCGAGGAAGCCGCGCGCATCGACGGCTGCGGCCCCTTCCGCAGTTTCTTCAAGGTCGTGCTGCCGCTGACCCGGCCGGCCCTGATCACCACCGCCATCTTCACGTTCATCTGGACCTGGAACGACTTCTTCACCCAGCTCATCTACCTCTTCGACCCGGACAAGTTCACGCTGACCCTCGCGCTGCGCTCCTTCGTGGACGCCTCCAGCACGTCGGCGTTCGGCCCGATGTTCGCGATGTCGGTGATCGCGCTGCTGCCGATCGTGCTGTTCTTCCTCGCCTTCCAGCGCTTCCTGGTGGAGGGCATGGCCAGCTCCGGAGTCAAGGGGTGAGCGGGGTGCGAGCTCGTGAGGCGGGCGAGGTGTTCGGCCCGCGCATGACCCTGTTCGCCGACGTGCTGAGCGTCGGCGTGGCCACCTCGGTGGCGTGCCTGCCCCTGCTGACCGCACCGGCCGCGCTGTCCACGGCGTGCGCGGTCCTGCGCGGGGCCGGGCAGGGCCAACCCGTCACCGCCGGACGGTACTTCGCCCTGCTGCGTCGGCGCCTGCGGGCCGGTGACCTGCGGGCGGGCGCCGTCGCCCTGGCGGGTCTGCTGCTGTTCGCCGCCGACCTGGCGCTGGCCGGGGCGGGGCTGCCCGGGGCGCGACTGTTCGCGGTGGCGGCCGCCGCCATCGCCGCCTGCGCGGCGGTCGTCGGGCTGCGGGCCTGCGCACGGCCGGAGTCGCTCACCGACTGGCCCGCGGCGGTGCGCGGGGCGGCCCGGGACGCCGTGGCGGACGTGGGCGGCAGCGGGCTGGTGCTGCTCGCCGTGGCGACGGCCGCGTTGTGCGCCTGGATGCTGCTGCCGCTGGCCTTCCTGGCCCCGGGGCCGCTGGCCCTGGCGCTCACCGCTGTCGATGTGCGCCGGTCGGCTGCCGTTCCTCTGGAACGGCCGAGCGGCGGCTGACCGGCGCACGTCGACGTTGTCCTGCGACTCAGCCGCGCACCAGGCCGCCGATGCTGATCCGCGGCCAGGAACGCGCCGCCGCGAGCAGCGTCTGGGCTCGCGCCGACGGCGTGGCCGCTGCCGCTGCCAGTGCCACGGCGGCGCTCGCGATGCCGAGGACCGCGCCCGCGGCCACATCGCCCGGATAGTGCACGCCGGTGTGGATACGGGAGTAGCCGACGGCACTGGCCAGCGCACCGAGGGGCACCGCCGCGGGAGGCAGGACCACGCCGACGGCGGTGGCGAACGCGACCGCCGACGCCGTGTGCCCGGACGGGAACGAGGCCGAGGTCGGCATGGGCACGTGCCGGTCCACCGTCACCCGTGCCGCCTCCCGGTCCGGCCGGGCCCGGCGGACCAGGCGCTTGCCGAGCAGGTTGGCGGAGGCCGACGCCACGGCGATCGCGCCGACGCCGACGATCGCGGCCCGGCGCGGGCGCTTCCCGGCCAGTGCCAGGGCGGCGGCGATTCCGAACGAGATCTTGGAGTGGTCGGCCGCGTGGGACAGATGGCGCAGCGTCCGGTCAAGGGTGGGTGTGGGGGTGGCGGCCACGGCCGCGTACAGGGCGCCGTCCACAGCTCTGAGATCACCGAGCACGGCGGGCAGGAGCCTGCCGCGTCCGTTCTCGGGCTTCCCTCTGCCCGGGAGCGGACGGGGGGCGTCCGCGTCTGTGGTCGTCGGATCGGTCATGTGTTTCTCCCCGCAGTGGCCTTCCCCAGCAAGGTACCGGCCCATGCCGGGCGCACGCTCGGCGCCCCCGCGAGCCGGTACCTTGCGAGTGCCCCGGCGGCCGTCGGCCATCCTGGTGACGCCGGGCACTGTGCCCGGGCACACCCCTCTGCTGAACTGGGCGCATGACGCTCCTGCCGCCACGGCTCCTGCGCGCCCTCGACCGCTTCCACGCCGCCCGCCCCTGGGACCACAACGCCCACTTCCACCCCTGGGTTCTACGGCAGCTCCCGCCTCGGGTGGGGAGCGTCCTGGACGTGGGTTGCGGCAGCGGCGACCTCGCCCGGTTGCTGGCCGCCCGGGCCGGGCGGGTGGACGCGGTCGACGCCGACCCGGCGATCACGGCCCGGGCCCGGGAGCTGACCCCGCCGGCGGCCCCGGTGACGTACCTGGTGGCCGAGGCGCCGACCGGGCTTCCCGATCGGTCGTACGACGCCATCACCTGCGTCGCGGTGCTCCATCATCTGCCGTTCACCGAGGCCCTCGTGGCCTTCCGCGACCGTCTGGCTCCCGGCGGCACCCTGGTGGTCGTCGGTGTCTCGAGGGACGGGACGCCCGTCGACCGTCTGCTCGGCATCGCGTCCATCCCGCTCAACGTGGTGATGGCGCTGGTGAAGAACCGGGGCCGCCGGGCATCCCGCCCGGCTTCGATGACCGCGCGCACCCGGCAGCCCGACATGACCTTCCCTGAGATCGTCCGCGAGGCCCGCACCGTGCTGCCGGGCGCACGCCTGCGCCGTCGCCTCTTCTGGCGCTACACGCTGGTGTGGCGCAACGGCTGACCGGCCGCCGTTCTCGGCCGGTCGCCCGGACGGTACGCCGCCGCAGCGAGTTGCCGACGACGAAAACCGGGGAGAAGGCCATGGCCGCCCCGGCGATCACCGGAGTGAGCGGGCCGGCCGCGGCCGACGGCAGGGCCGTCACCCCGTCCATGCGGGTGAGTCTCTCCCCCGAGGCGCTCCGCGGGAGGGCGCCGGTCATGCTCACACCCGCGCGGTCAGTTCGTAGCCGGCCTCATCGACGACCTCCGCGATCCGGTCGTCGTCCGGCTCGGCGGTGGCGGTGGTGACGGTGACCTGGCCGGTCCCGAGATCGACCTCGACCCCGCTGACGTCGTCCAGCTCCCCGATGACCTTGGTCAGCGTGGCCCTGCAGTGGCCGCAGGACATCCCGGAGACGGCGTAGGTGGTGACGGGCATCGGTGCCTCCTTGATGAGAATCGTATACGGGGCGGGGGTACCCCTCGCGGGAATCCTGTATACCCCCACGGGGTATAATCCGCAAGCGTCGGAATAACTTGACTTAGTACCCCCCAGGGGTATTGTGAACTGCATAGGAGGCCCGCATCCGAGCGGGAGGCCCGTTCTTCGAGGAGACGTCGGCCATGAACACCGGACTGAGGATCACGACCTTCGCGGCTGTCCTGGCCGCGACCTTCGGCACGGCCTACGGAGTCGGCCAGGGCATCGGCCCCGTCGTCGCCGACAGCCCGCCGAAGCACGAGGACGAGCACACACGTCCCGCGCCCAGGCCGGAGGAGGATGGCGCACACGCCCGGCACGAGACGCCCCCGGCCGGCGGACTGCAGATCTCCGAGGACGGCTACACCCTGGACCTCGAGACCCCGAGCGTCACCTCCGGGCAGCGCACCGACCTGCGCTTCACCGTCCGCGACGGCAGCGGCCGGGCCGTCACCGCCTACCAGCGCGAACACGACAAGGAACTCCACCTCATCGTGGCCTCACGCGACCTGGTCACCTACCGCCATCTCCACCCCGCCCGCGCCGCCGACGGCACCTGGAGCACCCCCGTCGACCTCCCCACCGCGGGTGCCTACCGTGTCTTCGCCGACTTCACCCCGGCGAAGAAGGACGCCCGCAACCTCACCCTCGGCGCGGACCTCGCCGCCTCCGGCCCGTACCGTCCGGAGAAACTCCCGCCGGCGAGCACCACGGCCAGGAGCGACGGCTACGAGGTCGAGCTGGCCGGCACCCTCCGCCCGGGCAGGGCGAGCGAACTGAAGCTGACGGTCTCGCGCGGCGGCAAGGCCGTCAGGGACCTCCAGCCCTACCTCGGCGCCTACGGCCACCTCGTGGCCCTGCGCTCCGGCGACCTCGCCTACCTCCACGTCCACCCCAACGGCGAACCCGGCGACGGGAAGACCAGGCCCGGCCCGGACATCTCCTTCACGGCCACGGCCCCGAGCGCCGGTCCCTATCGCCTGTTCCTCGACTTCAAGCACGACGGAAAGGTCCACACGGCGGCCTTCACCGTCCGGGCCGGCGGGGCGGCCGCCGCCGAACCCGGTACCCCCCAGGGGCACTCGGGCGACGGTCACGGGCACTGAGCGTCAGCCGAGCGCCCGGTCCAGGTTGAAGGCCGCGCTGATGAGCGCGAGGTGCGTGAACGCCTGAGGGAAGTTGCCCTGCTGCTCGCCGGTGTGGCTGATCTCCTCGGCGTACAGGCCGAGATGGTTGGCGTACGTCAGCATCTTCTCGAAGGCGAGGCGCGCCTCGTCGACCCGGCCGGCGTGCACCATGGCCTCGACGTACCAGAACGAGCAGATGGAGAACGTGCCCTCGTCGCCGCGCAGCCCGTCCGGGCTGGACTGCGGGTCGTAGCGGTAGACCAGCGAGTCGGAGACCAGCTCCTCGGTGAGCGCGTCCAGCGTCGACAGCCACTTGGGGTCGGTCGGGGCGATGAACTTCGTCAGCGGCATCATCAGTACGGCCGCGTCCAGGACGTCCCCGTCCTCGTGCTGGACGAAGGCCCGCCGCGTCTCGGACCAGCCACGTCTCATGATCCGCCGGTAGATCGTGTCGCGGCACTCCCGCCAGCGCGGCAGATCGGCGGGCAGGCCGCGCCGGTGTGCCATCCGGATGGCCCGCTCGATCGCCACCCAGCACATCAGCCGCGAGTACAGGAAGTTCTTGCGCCCGCCCCGGGTCTCCCAGATCCCCTCGTCCGGCTGGTCCCAGTGGGCGCACACCCAGTCCACCAGCGCGCATACGTCGTCCCACTGGTCGCTGGAGACGGGCTTGGCCCACTTGTCGTAGAGGTAGATGGAGTCGATCAGCGCCCCGTAGATGTCGAGCTGGAGCTGGTCCGTGGCCGCGTTGCCGACCCGGACCGGCGCCGAGCCCTGGTGGCCCTCGAGATGGTCCAGTTCCCGCTCGGGCAGCTCGGAGCGACCGTCGATGCCGTACATGACCTGCAGCGGGCCGGAGGGCTTGCTGTCGCCCGGGCTGATGTGCCGGGTCACGAAGTCCATGAAGGCCTCGGCCTCGTCGCTGAAGCCCAGCCGCAGCAGGGCGTAGACGCAGAACGCCGCGTCGCGCACCCACACGTACCGGTAGTCCCAGTTGCGTTCGCCGCCGAACCGCTCGGGCAGACTGGTCGTCGGCGCGGCCACGATCGCCCCGGTCGGCGCGTAGGTGAGCAGCTTCAGCGTCAGGGCCGAGCGGTGCACCATCTCCCGCCAGCGGCCCTTGTACCGGGAGGCCGACAGCCAGCGCCGCCAGTACGCCACCGTCGCCGCGAACTGCTCCTCCGCCTCGGTACGGGCGCAGCGGCGGGGCGCCACCTCACCGCCGACCTTGTCCAGCGCGAACACCGCCGACTCGCCCTCCGAGAGCTTGAATTCGCCGCGGACGTCCGGACCGTCCGGCTCCAGCGGCACGGTCGCGGTCAGCGCGAGCGCCAGCCCCGGGGCCTCGAACAGCGCCGTGTCACCGGCCAGCCGTACGGAGTGCGGCCGGGTGCCGTAGTCGAACCGGGGAGCGACACGCGTACGGAACGGGATCGAGCCGCGCACGCACACCACCCGGCGGATCAGCCGGTGCCGCTCCGCCTCCGCCGGCTCACCGTCGACCGGCATGAAGTCCTGCACCTCGCCGACGCCGTCCTCCGTGAAGAACCGGGTGATCAGGACGTTGGTGTCGGGGAAGTAGAACTGCTTGGTCCGCGCCGGTGCGGTCGCCGCCAGTTCGAAGCAGCCGCCGCGCTCCGCGTCCAGGATCGAGGCGAACACACTGGGCGCGTCGAAGGCGGGGGAGCAGTACCAGTCGATCGTGCCGTCGGTCCCCACCAGGGCCACGCTGCGCAGATCGCCGATCAGCCCGTGCTCGGCGATCGGCAGATACCGCCGGCCGTCCGCTGTTCCGCGCATGGCAGCCTCCCTGAGCCGGCACGCCCCTCAGCTCCAGCTTAGGCGCGCCGGCCGACGACGCCGGGTCAGTCACACCGTGACGACCCGCAGCCCGGCCTCCTCGAACGCCCGTAGCGTCGCCGCGTCGGCCGCCGTGTCCGTGACCAGCGTGTTCACCGCCCCGGCGGCGCAGATCCGGGCGAACGCCCGCTGCCCCAGCTTGCTGGAATCGGCGGCCACCACCACCCGCCCGGCCCGTTCGCACAGCAGCCGGTTGATCGCGGCCTCCGCCTCGTCGTGCGCCGCGGCACCGTGCGTGACGTCGAAGGCGACGACGCCGAGCACCGCCACGTCGACGCTGATCTGCCCCAGCACCGCGTCCGCGAGCGGCCCGACCAGCTCGTACGACTGGGCCCGTGCCACCCCGCCGGTCAGCACGATCTTGAACTGTGGCCGTACGGCCAGCTCGCTCGCGATGTTCAGCGCGTTCGTCACCACGGTCAGCGCGGGCGACCCGGAGGCCAGGTCCCCGCGGACGGCCAGGGCCCGCGCGACCTCGGTGGTGGTGGTACCGCCGGTCAGCCCGACCGCCTCACCGGGCGCGACCAGATCCGCCACCGCCTTCGCGATGCGCTGTTTCTCGGAGGCGTGGCGGGCCGCCTTGTAGCGCAGCGGCAGCTCGTACGACACACCGTGCACCACCGCGCCGCCCCGCGTGCGCACCAGCATCTGCTGCTCGGCGAGCCCGTCGAAGTCCCGGCGGATCGTCGCCGCCGACACGCCGAGTTCCGCGGCCGCCTCCTCGACGTCCAGCCGGCCCCGCTCGACGAGCAGTTCCAGCAGCGCCTTCCAGCGGGCGTCGCGCGACATCCGCACCTCCACGTCTCGATCTCCGGGCGACCCTAGCGCACCGCCCCCGCCCGAATGCTTGTTGTTGCTCGAAAGTGCGCGCTATCTTGCAGGAACAATCAGAGCGGAAGGTGCGGCATGACGCATGTCGAGGACGAGCTGACCACCCAGCCCGAGTGCTGGACCCGCGCCGCCTCGGAGGCGGAGCGGTTCGCCGAGGCGCTGCCCGTGCCGGGGGAGAGGGTGGCGATCGTCGGCTGCGGCACCTCGTACTTCATGGCGCAGGCCGCCGCGGTTCTGCGTGAGAGCGCGGGCCAGGGCGAGACCGACGCCTTCGCCGCCTCGGAGTTCCCGTACGGCCGCGGCTACGACCGGGTCGTGGCCCTCACCCGCTCCGGCACGACGACCGAAGTCCTCGACCTGCTCGGCCGGCTGAAGGGCCGCACCCGCACCACCGCGATCACGGCCGACCCGGACACGCCGGTGATGACGGCCGCCGACGAGCTCGCCGTCCTGGACTTCGCCGACGAACGATCCGTCGTCCAGACGAGGTTCGCCACGACAGCCCTCACCCTGCTCCGCGCCCACCTGGGCCTCCACCGCGACACCGCCGTCACCGACGCGCGCACCGCCCTGACGGAGCCCTTGCCCCAAGGGCTCGTGGAGTGCGCCCAGTTCACCTTCCTGGGACGCGGCTGGACCGTCGGCCTGGCCAACGAGGCAGCGCTGAAGATGCGCGAGGCGTCGCTGTCCTGGGCCGAGGCCTACCCGGCGATGGAATACCGGCACGGACCCATCAGCGTCACCACCAGCGGCTCAGCGACCTGGATGGTCGGAGAAGCACCCGAGGGTCTCGCAGCACAGGTGCGGTCCACCGGCGGAACGTGGATCGAGGGGCGACTCGACCCCCTCGCCGAACTGGTCCGCGCCCAGCGCCTCGCGGTCGCCGTCGCCGCCTCCCGCGGCCTCGACCCGGACAGCCCGCGCCACCTGACGCGCTCGGTGATCCTCGCGCCCTGACCGCCGACCCTGGAGACACCGTGCCCCTCACCACGACCGGAGAACTCGTCACCCGCGCCGCCGCGGCCCGTTCGGCCGTCGCCTCGTTCAACGTCATCACCCTGGAACACGTCGAGGCCGTCATCGCCGGCGCCGAGTCCGTGCACACCCCCGTCGTCCTCCAGGTCAGCGAGAACGCGGTCAAGTTCCGCGGCGGACGGCTCCTCCCGCTCGCCCGGGCGGCCCTCGCCGCCGCCGAACACGCAGCCGTGCCGGTCGCGTTGCACCTCGACCACGTACAGAGCGAGGCGCTCCTGCACCAGGCAGCGGAGGCCGGCTTCAGCTCCGTGATGTACGACGCGGCCCGGCTGCCCTACGCCGAGAACCTCGCCGCGACCCGGGCGGCCGTCGGCTGGGCACACGACCGGGGGCTGTGGATCGAGGCCGAGTTGGGGCAGATCGGCGGCAAGAACGGCAGACCCCCGCTGGACGCCCACGCCCCGGGCGCCCGCACCGACCCCGACGAGGCACGGTCCTTCGTCGCCGACTCCGGTGTGGACTCCCTGGCCGTCGCCATCGGCAGCGCCCACGCCATGACGACCCGCACCGCCGCCCTCGACCACGCTCTCCTCACACGACTGTCCGCCGCCCTGGACGTCCCGCTCGTCCTGCACGGCTCCTCGGGCGTTCCGGACGGCGAACTCACGGCCGCGGTCGAGGGCGGCATCACCAAGGTCAACATCGGCACGGCCCTGAACATCGCGCTGACCGGCGCGATCCGGGACTTCCTCACCGAACGCCCCGAAGCGGTCGATCCGCGCGGCTACCTGACGGTGGGACGGGACGCGATGACACGGGCGGTGGCCCGGACCCTGCACGTCCTCGGCGGGGCTACGGCCTGACAGCCGTCATGCCCTCGGCGGGGCTACAGCTTGACGGCCTTCAGCACCACGAACTTGCGATCGCTCGCCACCAGGTGACTGTTGCCGAACAGCCGCCGCAGCTTGACGTGGTAGCCGAGGTGCCGGTTGCCGATCACCCACAGCTCACCACCCGGCCGCAGCGTACGCCGCGCCCCGGTGAACATCCGCCAGGCGGTGGCGTCCGTCGTCGCCTGGTGCGAGTGGAACGGCGGGTTGTTCAGGACCAGGTCGACACTGCCGGACGGTACGCCCGCCAGCCCGTCGCCGACCCGGAACTCGGCGTGCCCCGGCATACCGTTCGCCTTGTATGTCGCCTCCGCCGAGGCCACGGCCTGGAACGACTCGTCCACGAACAGCACCTCGGCCGCCGGGTCGGCCAGCGCAACCGCCGTACCGACCACGCCGTTGCCGCAGCCCAGGTCCACCACCCGCCGGCCGCCCCCGCCGCTCGGCAGATGCCGGAGGAAGAACCGGGTCCCGATGTCGAGCCGGTCAGCGCAGAAGACCCCGGCGTGGTTGACGACCGTGCGTCCCGCCGCCGGGCCGATGCCGTCCGGGAGCGTGTAGACGTACGGCCACGGACTGGCGGGCCGCTCCAGTGCGGGATCCGGCGTGCAGAAGATCAGCCGGGCCTTCTTCTCGGCGAGCGAGGTGCGGGTCGGGCCGAGGATCCGCTCGAAGAGCTGGAGCGTCGAGGTGTGGATCTCCTTCACCATGCCCGCCCCGACCACGACCGTCCCCGCGTGCACCGCCGGCGCCAGCCGCAGCAACTGGTCCTCCAGCAGTGCCAGGCTCTTCGGCACCCGTACCAGCAGCACGTCGATCCGCTCCGGCGGCGGATCCTGCGTGGTGAGCAGCCGCACCGCACCGGGTTCCGCTCCGGCCCGCGCGAGGTTCGCCCGCGTCGCCTCCTGCGCCAGGTACGAGTCGGTGATCTGCACCGGCCGGTGCGCCGCCAGCGCCGTGACCAGCGCGCCCCAGCGGTCCCCGACGACCACCACCGTGCCCGGCAACGGGACCTTCTCCTCGGCCAGATGCCTCAGCAGATACTCGTCGGAGGCGTCCCAGGCGCGCAGCCTGTCTCGCGGGTCCTCGGGAAAACGGCTCAGCGCGAGCTCGCCCCACGGCGTCGTCATACGGTCGTCCATCGTGCGTCAAGGCTAGCCGAGCCGCAGCTCACGACCGGTGGGGGAGGATGGGAAGCATGGACGCCGAGCTGTTTCCCCGGGAACGTACGGAGGTCGCACCGCGCGCGGTGCACGTGCCCGGCTGGCTGGACGCGCGGCACCAGCGCGAGCTGCTCGAGGCCTGCCGGGAGTGGGCACGCCCACCGGCGGGGCTGCGCACGGTTCGCACGCCCGGCGGCGGCACCATGACCGCCCGGCAGGTATGCCTGGGATGGCACTGGTACCCGTACGCCTACGCCCGCACGGTCGTCGACGGCGACGGCGCCCCCGTCAAGCCGTTCCCCGGATGGCTGGGCGAGCTGGGCAGCCGGGCGGTGCTGGACGCACTGGGTGAACGGGTCGCCGCTTACGACATCGCCCTCATCAACTTCTACGACGGCGACGCCCGCATGGGAATGCACCGCGACAGCGACGAGAAGTCGGACGCTCCAGTGGTGTCGCTGAGCCTCGGTGACACCTGCGTCTTCCGCTTCGGCAACACCGAGACCCGCGCCCGCCCGTACACCGATGTCGAGCTGTGCAGCGGTGACCTGTTCGTCTTCGGTGGCCCGTCCCGGCTCGCCTACCACGGTGTTCCCCGTGTGCACGCGGGCACGGCGCCACCCGGACTCGGACTGACGGGACGGCTCAACATCACGCTCCGGGTCAGCGGGCTGTAGGCCGCCCGGCCCGGCGGATCATGGGAGACTCGCCCTCATGAGCGGGAAGGCGGACCCCCGGCCGGCGGGGGATGGGAGCACCTCGAGGACGCGGCTCGAACGGGGGCGGTCAGCGCTCGGGCCCGCACTGGAACTCGTGCACACCGGACGTGCCCCCACCCGGGCCGTGCTCACCGCCGAGCTCGGGGTGACCCGGGCGACGGCCGGTGCCGTCGCCGCCGAACTGGAGGCGCTCGGGCTGATCCGGGTCGACGCCCGGCCCGCCGCGGCGGCCGGCTCGCAGGGCAGGCCCTCGCACAAGCTGGCCGTCGCCGACGAAGGGCCTGTCGCGCTCGCCGCCCAGGTGCACGCGGACGGATTCCGGGCGGCGCTGGTCGGCCTGGGCGGCCGGATCGTCGCCACCACGCCCGGCTGCGAGGTCGTCGACGCGGACCCGGCGAAGGTGCTCGCCTCCGTGGTCACGGCGGGCGCCGAGCTGCTGCGCGGGACCGGACGCCGGTGCGTGGGCGCGGGGCTCGCCGTACCGTCCGCGGTCGCCGAACCCGAGGGCCTGGCCCTCAACCCCCTGCACCTGGCCTGGCCCGCGGGCGCGCCCGTGCGGGACATCTTCGCCGAGCAGGTGCGTGCGGCCGGCATCGACGGACCCGCGTTCGCCGCGAACGACGTCAACCTCGCCGCGCTCGCCGAGCACCGGCACGGCGCCGGACGCGGTGCCCGCGACCTGCTGTGCGTGGCCACCGGCCACCGGGGCGTCGGCGGCGCGCTCGTCCTGGACGGCCGCCTGCACCGGGGCAGTTCGGGCCTCGCCCTGGAGGTCGGGCACCTCACCGTGCACCCCGAGGGCCGCCCCTGCCACTGCGGCAGCCGCGGCTGCCTGGACGTGGAGACCGACCCGCTGGCCTTCCTCACGGAGGCGGGACGTGAGCCGGGCCCCGAGGTGTCCCTGCTCCAGCAGTCCATCGACCTGGTCCGCCACCACTACGACGACCCGGGCGTCCGCGCCGCCACCAAGGCCCTCATCGACCGGCTCGGCCTCGGGCTCGCCGGGCTGGTCAACATCCTCAATCCGGACCGGATCATCCTCGGCGGTCTGCACCGCACCCTCCTGGACGCCGATCCGGACCGGCTGCGCGCCGTCGTCGCCGACCGCAGCCTGTGGGGCCAGAGCGGCGGCGTCCCGATCCTGCCGTGCACGCTCGACCACAACAGCCTGGTCGGCGCCGCCGAACTGGCCTGGCAGCCGGTGTTGGACGACCCGCTCGGGGCACTCACTTAGGGCCCTTCGCAGCAGACTCCGGGCGGGACTCGGGAGGGGGCTCATCGCGGTGGGCGCGAACGGTCGGCAGGCTTGTCCGCGCCGCTTCCGGGCAGGCTCGCCGCTGAGCGGGCACGCTGGTCCGCAGGCAGCATGCCCGCACCGCACCAACGAGGAAGTTCGACGCAATGACCGACAAGCTCACCGTGAGCGTCCTGGGCACCGGCATCATGGGCGCCGCGATGGCCCGCAACCTCGCCCGGGCCGGGCACACCGTCCGCGCCTGGAACCGCACCCGCGCCAAGGCCGAGCCGCTGGCCGCCGAAGGGGTGCGCGTCGCGGACACCCCCGCGCAAGCGGTACAGGACAGTGACGTCGTCCTGACCATGCTGCACGACGGTCCCGCCACGCTGGACACGATGCGCCAGGCCGCCCCCGCCCTGCGCCACGGCACCGTCTGGGTGCAGTCCACGACCGCCGGCCTCGAGTCCATCGGCACTCTGGCCGCCTTCGCCGGCGATCACGGACTGGTCTTCTACGACGCCCCCGTCCTGGGCACCCGCCAGCCCGCCGAGGCAGGAAAACTGACCGTGCTCGCCGCCGGCCCCACCGGGGGCCGCGAGAAGGTGACCCCGGTCTTCGACGCCGTCGGTGCCCGCACGGTGTGGGCGGGCGAGGACGGGGCGGAGGGCGGGGCCACCCGGCTGAAGCTGGTCGCCAACAGCTGGGTACTCGCGGTCACGGCCGCCGCCGGCGAGGCCCTGGCGCTGGCGAAGGCTCTTGACGTCGACCCGGCCGACTTCTTCGGCCTCGTCGCCGGCGGCCCGCTCGACATGGGCTATCTGCGCGCCAAGTCCGACCTGCTCCTCAACGACCGCCTGACGCCGCCCCAGTTCGCGGTGAGCACGGCCGCCAAGGACGCCCGCCTGATCGTCGAGGCCGGCGCCGAGGGCGGCGTCCGCCTGGACGTCGCCGAAGCGGCCGCCGCCCGGATGGAGCGTGCCGCCGCCCAAGGGCACGGCGACGAGGACATGGTCGCGGCCTACTTCGCCAGCTTCGACGAGAAACCGTCCGCCTGACCACCTGGAGGTATCCCTGTGTCCAAGCCGCCGCTGCCCCCCGAGGCCGACGCCCTGCTGAGCCGGCCCAACCCGTGTGTCATGGCCACCCTGCGCTCCGACGGCGCACCGGTCTCGACCGCCACCTGGTACGCGTGGAAGGACGGCCGGGTGCTGGTCAACCTCGACGCCGGCCGCGTCCGCCTGAAGCACCTGCGCCGCGACCCGCGCGTGACGCTCACCGTCCTCGCCGGTGACGACTGGTACACCCACGTCACCCTCATCGGCCGCGTCACCGAGATGTACGACGACGAGGGCCTGACCGACATCGACCTCCTCGCCCGGCACTACCTGGGCAAGCCCTACCCGGACCGGGTCCGGCCCCGGGTCAGCGCCTGGATCGAGGTGGACCGCTGGCACGGCTGGGGCGAGATGAAGGACAGCGACCAGGCCGGGGGCTGAGGGGGCCTCTCAAAGGATCCTGAGGCCGGCGCCACGCCGGTCAGCGCCACTCCACGGCGAACGCCCGGCCCGGGTTCTCCGCGAGGACGCGTCCCACCAGTTCCTCGCCCACGGCCTCCACGAGCCGCGGACGCACCCGGCGCAGCAGGTACGGCATCCCGGGGCCGCCGCCCACCGAGCGGGCGGGGGCCGTCGTGGTGTCGGCGCCCAGCAGCAGCCGGTCACCGAACCCGGCGTCGGCGAGCGCCCGAACGGCGTCCGGCATCCGCCAGTCCGTGGCGTGGTTCGCCCGTGACGGGCCGTCGAAGGCCAGATAGCAGCCGTACTCCGCCGCCTGGCGGTGCACCACCAGGTCGGGGGAGCGGTTCAGATGCCCGAGCACCACACGGTGCGGCGGCACCCCCAACTCACCGCACAGCAGGTCGAGGACGTCCAGCGCGCCGGTGCCCAGCTCCAGGTGCACGGCGACGGTCACGCCCGTGGCGTGATGCGCTTCGGCCGCCGCCGCCATGGTCCAGCGGGCGTGCGCGTCCAGGGCGTGGAATCCGCCCGCGACCTTGACGAGCCCCGCCCGCACCCCCGACACGCCGATGCTCGTGGTGAGTTCCGAGACGAACACCTCGGCGAGCCGGCCCCGCAGCCCGTCGAGCGCCTCCTCGTCGTAGTGCACGGCCTGGTGCAGGCCGGTCGCCGCCACCACGTGCACGCCGGTCTCCCGGGACAGCGGCGGCAGATCGGCGGCCCGCCGCCCGAGCCCGTACGGCGTCCACTGCACCACGGCCTGTCCGCCCTGCTCCCGGAACGCGACCAGTTCCGCCCGTGCCGCCGCCACGCCGCTCAGTTCCTGGCCCGGCAGCCGGGGACTGCCGAAGAACAGGTGGTCGTGGGCGTCGCACACGCCCAGATCCCCGGGCGCCACGTCCCCCAGCACCGTACGGACCGCGCTCACCACTGGCGCCCCCGCGGCAGCCGGTCCCGGCCCGGCGCCGACAGGTGCAGCACCTCGAACACGTCGCCGTCGGCCTTGGGCGTGTCGTGTTCCCAGAGGGAGAAGTGCACCAGTTCCCACCGGCTCGTGTCGACGGCCGCCGCAGCGAGCAGAACCCCGTCCTCCGCCGCGAGCCGCCGGGTCTCACGCACGGCGTCCTCGACCGTCTCGGCCAACCCGCCCACGTCGGGTACCGGTTGGCACCGCCGTACCGCGAACCGCGCGTCCGCACCGGTCCCTTCCTCGAACGCGAGCCCCGTCCACTGCCGCACGGACGGCCGCCCGAAGTCGTTGCTGATTCCCTGGAACCCGCCGCCCCAGAGGAAGGCGTTCATGCCTTCGACGGTGTTCCACAGATAGAAGGGCGCGTACTGGTTGACCGGCGAGCCGCGCAGTCCGCGCTCGCGCACCAGATAGGCCTTGAGGCCGAGTCCGTCCCAGTCGTCGAGCAGATGCCCCCGCCGGGCGACACGGTCGCGGATGACGCCCATGTCGTAGTCGGCCGGCAGGGTCAGTCCGTACTGCGTGGCATGCATGCGTGTCTCCTCAGGCGGGTCGGGGTGCCAGCAGGGACAGCAGGCCCCGCACTCCGGCGTCGAACGCGGCCGGGTTGCCGGAGGCGCGGGCGAGGACGTAGCCGCCCTGGACGGTCGCGACGATCGCCGCCGCGATCTCCTCGCCGTCCAGCGAGAGCGCGAACAGGCCCTGCTCCTTGCCCTCCTCGACGATCCCGGCGAGCCGTCCACGGAGCCAGTCCAGCGTCTCGTCGACCGGTGCGCGCAGTTCGGCGCTGGCGACCACGTCCGGGTCCATGGTCAGCCGGCCGATCGGGCAGCCCCGCAGCACGTCCCGCTCGCGCCGCAGATACGCCTCGACTCGCTCGTAGGGCGTGCCCGGGCCGTCGAGCACTGCCGCGGCTCCGGCTCGCATCTCCTCGGCTGTCCGCCGGATCGCGGCCAGGGCGAGATCGGGCTTGCCCTTGAAGTGGTGGTACATACTTCCCTGCCCGGCGTCCGCCCGCTCGAGGATCGCCTTGGGGCTCGTGCCCACGTAGCCGCGCTCCCACAGCAGCTCGCGAGTGGACTCGATCAGCCGTTCCGACGTACTCATGCGCCTACTGTACATACCAGTAGGTACAGAAGGCGAGACGGGAAAGGCATCGTGCAGCCCTCAAGGGGCATGCCGGTTCCCGGCCCGCCTCGGCAGGTCCCGAGGGCGGGCGCCCCGGGCTGACGGCACCCGGCGGCGTACGCCTCGGCGGCACCCCCCGCGGGAGGGGAAGGAGGTGGTCACCGCCCGGTCAACCGGCAACGGCCGACCGGGCGGGAGCATGTTCGGGTCGCAGCGCGTCGGTGACGTGCGCGACCTCCGCGAACCTGCGCGCTGGCTTCTCCTGGACCGCGCGCCTGGCCCGTCGCGGCGGCGCCGCCACCGCGGGGGCGGGCGTCGGCAGGGTGAACCACACGACCTTTCCGGACTCGCCGTCCGGTCGGACGCCCCAGCTCTCGCTCATGGCGGCCACCATCGCGAGCCCGCGCCCGCAGGTCGCCAGCGGCGCGATGTCCCGGGGATCCTCGAGCACGGGCATCCGAGGGTCGTGGTCGCGGACCGAGACGGTGAGCCGGTCGAGCAGCAGCTCTATCTCCACGGTGCACGTCTTGTCGGGCTGGGCGTGCCGGTGGACGTTGGACAACAGCTCCGTCACGCCGAGCGAGGCCCGGTCGATCAGGGCGTCCAGATGCCAGTAGCGCAACTGCGCAGATACGATTCTGCGGACCTGGCCGATCCGCGACGGCAGGGCTTGGAGCTCCACCGTGCAGTGCCTGCTTGGATAGCTGATCACGGCTGCGACTCCCCGACGTGAGGTCCGGAAGAACACGGATTTCGGATCCAGCAGGGCGTCTTCCTGACACTGCCGCCCGCTGTCGTGGCCGGCGGGCTGGTTCGCAGCGTTATCGCCGGTAAACCCAGAGTGACGTGAGACCAGAGTGAGGCAGGGGCCGGAGTACCGCAACTCGCGGACATCTCAGTGGCCACGCCCCGCCGCTCGGCGCACGGCCTCGATGAAGCGCCGTGCGGCGGGCGGCCCGGGCTCGCCCGGAGCGGGGTCGTGCTCGCCCAGGGTGAGCTGGTACCGCTTGCCGTTGAGATCAGCCGTGGCCCGGTCCTCGGGGCCGAACCAGGGCTTGGAGGCGCGCACCGCCTGCACCGGCGCGCTGTCGATCTCACTGCCGTAACTCGTCAGCAGCTCGAGCCGGCCGTCGCTGATCCGGACCTGCCCGGCCCGGGTGAGCGAACGCAGCCGCTTCCCGATCCGCACCCCCGTGGCCCTGAACTCCGGCTCCGCCATGTCACCCGCCCCCTTGTGCGCGTCGGTGCACCGGTCGCGCTCTCCGCGGTACCCGGCGCAAGCTCCTGTGCTGATCCAGTGTGCCCCGTGCGGGGCCTGACTCCCGCGATGCAGTCTGCCCCCCACCCCTCGTCGAGCACCAGTGCACGCGACCCCCTCTCGAGGGGGCGCCCGGAGCACACACGCAAGTGCGTCCCCGGGAGCGCGCGCCCCCTTGCACCGGGTCCTGCCCCAGGGGGCGCTTTGGGGGGCTCAAAGATGCGTTTATGCAGGTGAGAAGCGTGCGGAAGGTGTTTATGATCGGAGTGTCGGCCGCGCGACCCGTCGTCGGCGCGCAGCGTTAGGAGCCCCCGTGAGCACCCCCCAGCAGACCCGGAACGGCGTCACCGTCGACGTCGACCACAGCGACGCCGCCTACCGCGCGTGGCTGAAAGAAGCCGTCCGCAGGGTCCAGGCCGACGCCAACCGCTCGGCCGACACACACCTGCTCCAGTTCCCCCTGCCCGAGCGGTGGGGCATCGACCTGTACCTGAAGGACGAGTCGACGCATCCCACCGGCAGTCTCAAGCACCGGCTCGCCCGCTCCCTGTTCCTCTACGGCCTGTGCAACGGCTGGATCCGGCCGGGCAGACCGGTGATCGAGGCCTCCAGCGGCTCGACGGCGGTCTCGGAGGCGTACTTCGCGAAGCTCATCGGCGTTCCCTTCGTCGCCGTCATGCCGCGCACCACGAGCGCCGAGAAGATCCGCCTCATCGAGTTCCACTCCGGCCGGTGCCACTTCGTGGACGACCCCCGCACGATGTACGAGGAGTCCGCCCGTCTCGCGGCAGAGACCGGCGGCCACTACATGGACCAGTTCACCTACGCCGAACGGGCCACCGACTGGCGGGGCAACAACAACATCGCCGAGTCCATCTTCCGGCAGCTGCGCCTGGAGCGGTTCCCCGAGCCGGCGTGGATCGTCGCCACGGCGGGCACCGGCGGCACCTCCGCGACCCTCGCGCGCTACGTCCACTACATGCAGTACGACACCCGCGTCTGCGTCGCCGACCCCGAGAACTCGTGCTTCTTCGAGGGCTGGACCACCGGCGATCCGGACGTCACCTGCGACTGCGGCTCCCGCATCGAGGGCATCGGCCGCCCCCGCATGGAGCCCAGCTTCGTGCCCGGCGCGATCGACCGGATGATGAAGGTGCCCGACGCGGCCAGCGTCGCCGCCGTTCGGGCTCTCGAGCGCGCCATCGGCCGCAAGGCCGGCGGCTCGACGGGCACCGGCCTGTGGAGCGCGCTGAAGATCGTGGCGGAGATGGTGTCCGAGGGGAGGCAGGGGAGCGTTGTGACCCTGCTGTGCGACCCGGGGGACCGGTACCTCGACAAGTACTACTCGGACACCTGGCTGGCCGCCCAGGGGCTGGACATCGCGCCGTACACGGCCGCCATCGACTCGCTGCTGGAAACAGGCGTCTGGGCCGACTGAGAGCCGAGCCCGCGGACCCGGCGGGTGCTACGAGGCCGTCAGCCGCCGGTCCAGCGCCGTGACGGCGTCCCGGAACGCGCGGGCCTGGGCGGCCCGGACCGGCTTCATGAACAGCCGGTACGGCGCCGTCCCGTCGGTCGCGAACGTCCACCGCACCCGGGTGCCACGGCCCACGGGTGCGAGCCGCCACTCCTCGACGATCGCCCGCACCCCGGGCACGTTGGTGAGGTCGACACGGTAGGCGTACACCTCGGGTTCCTTCACCGCGATGATCGACTCACGGAACCGGACACCCCCCATGAGCCGGATGTAGCGCTCCGCCCCGTCGCCGACCGGACGGGCCTCCGCCACCTGGGGAAACCAGTCGACCCAGCCCGGCACGTCCTTCAGGGCGCGGAAGACCGCCTCCACCGGAGCGGAGATGTCCAGCGCGGAGACGTGCCGTATGGGCGCGGCCTCGGCGAAGTCGAGCCCCACCGGGCGCAGACGGTGAGCCATGGACGGTGCCCTCCGTGGCGAGGAGGCGGGCGGTCGGGTCACCCTAGCCGGCGGCCCGTCAGATGTCTGTACCCTCGTCCTCGGCCTCTCCTGCCACGACCAGCCGCCGCAGGTGTTCCGTGACCACCCCGCGCGCCTCGTCGGGCAGGCCGGCGTCCGTCACGAGCGTGTCGATCCGCTCCAGCGAGGCGAACGAACTCAGGCCCACCTTGCCCCACTTGGTGTGGTCGGCGACCACCACCACCCGCCGGGCCGACTGCACGAGCCGCCGGTTGGTCTCCGCCTCCGCGAGGTTCGGCGTCGACAGGCCGGCCTCGACCGATATGCCGTGCACGCCGAGGAACAGCAGGTCGAAGTGGAGCGCCGCGATCGCCTGGTCGGCCACCGGTCCCACCAGTGAGTCGGAGGGTGTGCGCACACCGCCGGTCAGCACGACCGTGGCGGCGCCCTGTCGCGGGCCCGAGGTGCGCTGTGCCACGTGGAAGACGTCGGCGACCCGCACCGAGTTGGTGACCACCGTCAGGTCCGGCACGTCGAGCAGCTGCTGCGCCAGCGCGAACGTCGTCGTACCGCCCGACAGGGCGATCGCCGCGCCCGGGGCGACCAGCTTGGCCGCGGCCCGTGCGATGTCCTCCTTGGCGGTCAGCTCCAGGCTCGACTTGGCCTCGAAGCCGGGTTCGTGCGTACTCGCCTCGACCACCGGTACCGCGCCGCCGTGCACCTTCTCCAGCACGCCCTGGCGGGCGAGCGCGTCGAGGTCGCGGCGGACCGTCATGTCCGACACGCCGAGCTTGCGGGTCAGCTCGTTGACCCGGACCCCGCCGCGGCGGCGGACCTCGTCGAGGATCAGGGATCGCCGCTGCTCCGCGAGGAGGTTCTGATTCTCGCTCACGTACGCTCCGGTCCTTTCGCCTCAATGCCGTCCGACACGCCCTGCACACCCGCCCCTTATGGGACATTCTCCCCGGCTCCGGTGCGCGGACGCCCCATCCTCGCATGTCGCGGAGCGGACGGCGCCACGGACCACTTGTCGCGCACACGTCACCTCCGCCTCGCCTGTCGCTCCGCCAGGTCACGGATCGGGGAGATTCCGTGACAGGAGGTGTGCGGCACCCCGAAAGTGGAGATCCTTGTGCCCGCACGGACAGAGCCGACGGCGTGTCACGGGGGAAGTGCGAATCAGTGGAACGTGCGCAGCAAGCGTCGACCGGCGGGCCGGAAAGACCCGCCGCGCGGCCCGGGGAGACCGGGACCGCCCTGGAACTCCTGGTCCACGGCGTGGGCGGCACCACGCCGCAGGAGATGCTCAACGATCCGCGCACGGTGCGGATCACCGGCGACAACATCGCGGCCGTCTTCCGGCGCGCCGACGACGTCGACGCGGAGACCAGCCCCGGCGCCCACCGCCGCGACGGACCGGTGCCCGAGGCCTACGTCTGGTGCAACCTCACCTCCGGCAACGGCACCCGCGCCCTGTGGCTGTTGCTGCTGCCGTTCATGGTCGTCAACCTCGCCCACTGGATGCGCCCCGCCGCCCGCGGCCGCCGCCGCACCGTGCGACTGTACGGCCTGCTGGTGCGGCTCGCCGGGCTCACCCTCACGGTGCTGCTCGTCGCGGCGGCCTGCGAGGTCGCCCTCGACCTGGCGGCCTGGCAGTGCGCGGGCACACGGGCCTGCGCGGACCGCCACTCCTGGCTGGGCTTCCTCTCTCCCACCGTCTCGGACGGCGGCTGGTGGAGCAGTCCCGGCCGCAGGCTCGCCCTCGCGTCCTTCGTCCCCACCGCCCTGACCGTTCTGCTGTGGTACCTGTCCCGGCGCACCTGGAGCGACTACGAGTCCCAGCAGCCGCTCGCCCGCGATCTGGAGCCCGAGGAGGAAGGCAGACCGACCGCCCTGGGCCGGCCCGGCTTCTGGTACGGACGCCGGCTGGTCGCCCGGCTGCGCGCCGCGCACACCGCCGCCGGACTGGTCACGGTCGCCGCAGCGGTCGGCAGCGCCGCCGCCCGCCACGACCGCGGGCCGGGCGGACCCGCCGTACTGGACACCCTGGGCCTGCTCCTGGAGGTGGCATTGGCGGCCTGCGCGGTCGCCGTGGTGTGGGTGGTGTGCCGCCGGGGCCGCAGCGAGCACCGGCTCGACAAGGAACTCGACGGGCGCTTGGTACGACGCCTGCCGCTCGTCGCGCTGATGCTGCTCGCCCTTTCGCTGCTGTACGCCGGGTGGGAGCGCCCCGGGTGGGAGTCGTCCGGCCGGCTGCCGGGCGACGCCACCTTCGGCGCGATCACCCTCGCGCAGGGGCTGCTCGTGATCGTCCTGGCCGTCGTCGCCCACCTCCTGCACCGCACCCACCCCGACCGGCGGGCCGTGCTGCGGGGCCTCGGCGGACCGGCCGTCGCCATGCTGGCCTGCGCCCTCGGCGGGGTGATGTCCGGCGGCGTGTCCCAGCGCGTCTCCGACTGGCTGGACGGCACCGGCACCTCGATCGACGGCCCGCCGGTCCTGCTGACCTGGCAGGCGTCCGTGATCCCACCCCTGATCGTCGTGCTCCTGGTGCTCAGCGGCTGGCTGGCCCACCGCGCCTGGCAACTGGCCCGCGCCGAGCGCGAGGCGGTGGCACGCGACTACCCGGACGAGGCACAGGACCGCGCCCGCACCCGCCGTATCGCCTACGCCCGGGCGATGGCCGCGCTCACCGACCGGGGGCCTCGTTTCGTCGCCGTCACCTCAGGCGCGACCCTGCTGCTCGGATCCGGGGCCCTCGTGGGCGCCCTGACCACCGACGAGACACCGGGCGAGGCGGCGCGGGGCGCCTCCCCGATCGTCCACGGCGCCGCGGAGACCGCCGAGGCCCTCGGCTCCTGGCTGATCGGCCTCGGCTTCATACTGTTCGTCACCTGGGGCCGCCGCGCCTACAAGGACGCCGCCGCCCGCCGCACCATCGGCATCCTCTGGGACGTCGGCACCTTCTGGCCGCGCGCCGCCCACCCCTTCGCCCCGCCCTGCTACGCCGAGCGCGCCGTGCCCGACCTGACCTGGCGGATCGCGACCTGGACCCGGGTCACCGGCGGACGGCTGGTCATCTCCGGGCACTCACAGGGCAGCGTCCTCGCCGCCGCCGCTGCCTGGCAACTCGTCCCGTCCGCCCGCAAACGCGTCGCGCTGCTGACCTACGGCTCACCGCTGGAACGCCTCTACGGCCGCTGGTTCCCGGCGCACTTCGGCCCGGCCGCACTCGGCTCCCTGCGCCGGGAGGTCGACTGCTGGCGCAACCTGTACCGGCTCACCGACCCCATCGGCGGCCCCGTACGTCTGCCCGGCGATCGCGATCTCGGCGTCGACCACGCACCGTTGACGGACCCTCTCGCCTACGGCCGCACCGACCTGCACCCGCTGCCCGCGCCGATCCTCGGCCACTCCGACTACCAGGCCGACCCGGTGTTCGCCGAGGAGCGCCACAAGCTGCTGGCCCGGCTGCGACCGGACCTGCCGGCACCGCGCGGCGAGCCCGAGCCGCCCGCCGCGTAGGCGGTCAGGGCAGCTTTGGCAGATCCTCGGCGTAGAGCAGCGTCAGGTCGTCCGTGCTCGGCTCCGTGAACTGGGCGACCCGGCCGGCGTGCCGCTCGACCATCGCCTCGAAGGTCTGCCGTGCGGTACGGCCGTTGCCGAACGCCGGGCCCTTCGGGATCTCCGAGAAGTACTTCCGCAGGGCCTCGGCCGCGCCCGGTGCCAGCCGGTACTCGTGTTCCTCGGCCTGCTGCTCCACGATCCGCAGCAGGTCCTCCGGGCCGTAGTCACTGAAGGTGATGGTGCGTGAGAAACGGGAGGCGACACCCGGGTTGACCGACAGGAAGCGCTCCATCTCGGCCGTGTAGCCCGCGACGATGACCACCACCGCGTCCCGGTGGTCCTCCATGAGCTTCACCAGCGTGTCGATGGCCTCCTTGCCGAAGTCGCGGCCCGCGTCCTCGGGGGACAGCGCGTACGCCTCGTCGATGAACAGCACGCCCCCGCGCGCCTTCTCGAAGGCCTCCTGTGTACGGATGGCGGTCGAGCCGATGTGCTCGCCGACCAGGTCGACCCGGGACACCTCGACGAGGTGCCCCTTCTCCAGCACACCGAGGGAGGCGAGGATCTCGCCGTACAGCCGGGCGACCGTCGTCTTGCCGGTGCCCGGAGAGCCGGTGAAGACCAGGTGCCGCTTGACCGACGCCGCCTTCAGGCCCGCCTGTTGCCGGCGCCTGCCGACCTCGATCATGTCGGTGAGGGCACGTACCTCGCGCTTGACGCTCTCCAGGCCCACCAACGCGTCCAGTTCACCGAGGACGTCCTTGGAGGTGCGGGCCGGCTGCTCCGGCTCCGCGACAGGGGCCGGGGCCGGGAGCACCGGTTCGGTGCGCTGTCCCGGGAGCGCGCCCAGCAGGCCGGGGGAGTGGCCGACCGCCTGCACGGCTGTCTCCCGCGCCGTCGGCGTCCGCAGCTCCACGCTCTCGTCGCTGGTGCAGTCCTCGACCAGGGGGCCCGCCCCGGACGCCGCGTCCGCGCCGCTGTCCGCGAACTCGTAACCGCCACGCGCGCACCGCTCCGTGCGGCACTTGCGCAGCGTCGTCCGGCTGCCGTCGATCACATGGAAGCCGTAGCCGCCACTGCCCGTCACCCGGCAGTTCTGGAAGCTGCCGCGGCCACCGGCCGAGACGTAGACTCCCGCCTCCACCGGCGAGTCGATCGTGCACCGCTCCACGGCGGGGTCGGCGCCCTTGGTGACGATCACCCCGGTCTGGGTGCCGTCCAGCGTGCAGTTGCTGAGCGTGCCGCCGCTGCCGTGGTCACGGAACCAGGCGCCGGTCGCCGCGTCCCGGATGCGGCAGTCGTCGAGCTGCGCGGTCGCGCCGTCGCTCACCGACACCGCCGTGTTCCGCACCTGAGACAAGTCGCTGTCGACGACGTCCGCCCGTGAGCCGCGGTCGAGGACGAACAGGGCGTCCGGTACATCGTGGACCCGGCACGAGTCGAGCACCGCCGTGGCCCCGTCGCTCACCCACACCGCCGGGTAGTCGCCCGTGCTGTCGAAGATCTCGCACTGGTTGGCGTCCACGCGCGTGCCCGGGTCCCACACCGACAGACCGTTGCGCCCGAACTGCCGCACCGTGGTGCGGGTCAGCGTGAGGACGGAGCGGGAGCGCAGGTCGATCGCGTTCTCCGGGATGTCGTGGATGCGGCAGTCGGCGAGCGTCAGCACGGCGTCCGTGTCGAGCGTGACACCGTCGGCCGTCGTGCGGTGCACATCGCAGTCTGTGAGGTGCGCGGTGGCCCCGCCCGTCACCTGGACGCCGCTGCCCCGGACCTCGTAGACCTCGCAGCCCACCGCCTCCAGTGCCGAGTTCTCCCCGGTGGCCGACAGGCCCGAGCCCGAGGCGTGGTGCACCCGGCAGCGCTCGAGCCGGGGATGGCCCCCGCCCCGTACCGCAACACCCGACTGCCCGGCCGCGACGACCTCGCACTCCTCGAACACCCCGCCCGCACCGTCGAGTACGGCGATGCCGACGCCCGCCGGATTGTCGACCGCGCAGCGGCGGACCGTGGGCCGGGCACTGCCGCGCACCTCGATCCCGGCCGCCGAGCGTGTGACGACGCGGACGTTGGTCAGCTCCGGGGTGCCGTCCTCCACCAGCACCGCCGGGGCGGCCGCGTCCTGGCCCTCCACATGCAGGTCCTGGACCACCGCTGAGGCGCGCACGGTCAGCGGCACCCCGTCCAGGGGCGCGATCCGCACCGAGCCGGGGGAGCCCTCGGGGCCCCGAAGGGTCACCGCGCGCTGCACGACGAGGTTCTCCCGGTACGTGCCGGCGGCGACGGTGAGGACGTCTCCGTCGGCCGCGGCCTCCAGGGCGGCGCCGAGCGATGCGTACTCACCCGTGCGGCGCCGCCACCGCGACGTGCCGCTGTGCGTCACCTGGACCGTGCCCTGTGCCATGGTGTAGCTGTGCCCCCACCTCGGTCGTACTGATGGCGTGTTCGCCCTCGGAGCGCCTGCCGATGCCAGGGCCACGACCGCGCCCGGCCCCTTCGGGACTCACGCGCACGCGGGCTCGCCACCGGCGCGCCCCTCCTGCTCGCTCGCGCGCGGGTTGTGCCGAACGGTTCGGCCGGACCACCGTAGCGTGCGCGCGGGTGGTGGGTTGACCAGAGCCGGAAGGCCGTTCAGCTGCCGGTGCCCGTCCTGCCCCAGTCCGGGCCGGCCTTGTCCCAGGCCTGGTCCCAACGGGCGTACCGGCGGCGGACCATGCGCCAGACGATCAGTCGCCTGCCGCCTTCGACGAGCCCCACGGCCAGCAGGGCCGCGCCGAGACCGGCGAGGACCGCGTGCGTCGACGCTGTCGCCGGGTCGAGCGGGCGGGTCACCATCCGGCCGTGCCGGTCGGTCCATATGGGGAACCGGTCCCCCTGCCGCGGGTCCTTGAGGCTCGCCAGGACCGGGCCCTGGTGCGCGGTGCCGTCCGGCGCGGTCCAGTCGGCGAGGACGCGGCTGCGCACATCCCGGCCCGTGGAGACCTCCGGGTCGGCGTCCAGCGGGGAGCGGTCCAGCTTGCGGACCACCGTGGCCGTCACCTTGTGCCGTGCCTCGTGCTGCTCGCGGACGGAGCGCTGGAGGGCGTCCTGCGCGGCGTTTCCGACGAGGGAACCGGCCACCGGGGCGGCCAGGAGAATCAGCACAAGGGCGGCCAACGCCACCCAGGCCTCGGCCAGATCGGTCGCCCGGCACAGCGGATTGCGCCGCCAGCGCCAGAGCCCCCTGATCGCTCGCACCGCCCGCACCCCCTTCCCGCTCCGTGATAACCCCCGACGGTGACATTCACGTGCCAACCCCGGCGAAGAGAGAGCGAAATCACCTCGCCCCGGCGACTCTCATGCACTTCTCGACTCTCATGCGCTTCTCACCCAACGCCAACGCCCGGCCCCGCGGCAGGGTTCCCGCCCAGGCCGGAGGCCTCCTGACCGGGCTGTCCGAGGATCCTGACCGGGTCCCCGACCCGGATCGTGCCCGGGGACAGGGGCACCAGGTTCTGCCCGAAGACCAGCTTTCCGCCGCGCCGCCGGTGCAACCCCAGGCTGTGCAGGGGCTCACGGCCACGCTCGGCCGAACCCTGGTCGGTGGTGGTCACCACACACCGTCCGCAGGCCTTGGCGACGCGGAAGGACACCTCCCCGATGGTGAGCCGCGACCAGTCGTCCTCGGCCCAGGCGGCGGTACCCGCCACGACCACGTTCGGCCGGAAGCGGTTCATCGGAAGCGGGCCCTCGTCCGCGTGGTCCCCCTGCGCGATCAGCGCGTTGAGGGCGTCGAGCGAAGCCGTGGTCGTGAGCAGCAGCGGGAAGCCGTCGGCGAAGGAGACGGTCTCACCGGGCCGCGCGAACTCCGGGTCGACGGGCCGGCGTGTGGCCGGGTCGTCCATGTGCACCAGGCGCACGCCGATGCCGAGATAGGCGCTGCACCAGGCGTGCGCGGCCGCGTCCTCGGCCGGGACGGCCTCGACCTTGTCGCGGAAGATCTCCACCGGGACCCGGTCGATCGGCCGGGGCACGGGCACCGTCAGCGGTTCCATGCCGGGCGCGGACAGCCGGAGGCCGCCGCCGGGCAGGAGCTCGGCGGCGGCCAGTGCGAGGCGCGGTTGTTGGCGTTGTGTGAGGACCTTTCCCCCGGCGTCGATCAGCATCCAGCGCCGGTCCCCGGCCAGCCCCCAGGGCTCCACGGCGGCCTCCCGGGGGGCCAGGCCCCGGAGCGCCTTGACCGGATGGACGTGGATCGAGTGCAGGTGTGGGTTCCCCATGGGGCCATCGTGCCATCCGGCACCGACAGCCCCCGGGAGGCGGCTCAGTAACCGCGGTACTGCTGGTTGCCGTACGGGTCCTGCGGGGAGGCCGGGGCCGGCCGGGGTGCCGCGGGACGCATCGCCTCGTAGCCCGCGCCGGGCGCCGCCGGACGTGGCTGCTGCCCCTGGGGACCGGGATAACCGCGCGGCGCGGTGGCCTGCTGCGGGATGTACGCCGCCGGCGCCTGCTGGAGCGGGGCGGGCTGCTGCGCCTGCGGATAGCCGTAGGCGGGCTGGGACGGGGTGGCCGGCAGAGCGGGCAGAGCCGACGGGAGGGCGGGCAGGCTGCTGCCCGGCATGTCGTACTGAGCGGGAACCCGGATCGGGGCGATCTGCGGGGTGCCCCGCTCGGCGACGAGCTTGTCGTAGATCGGGGTGTCCGGGAAGGAGGCGGAGTAGTAGCCGCCGCCGAAGGTGGAGCGGGGGGAGGTCATGCCACATAAGTTAAGCCAACGATGTGCTGGTTGGGGAGACCGATAAGAGGGTTGTTTTCCGTTCCCGCGGTGACCGGGCATCCTCAATGCGAGCGAACTCGGCAAAAAGGGGCGCCGAACAGGGTTCTGATCGTGTAAAGGCCGAGTTCCGGGCGGGTTACCAGCGGTTGACCGCTGGCCTTCCGGCGGTCGCCCGGCACCTGACAGGCAACGGGGCGGACATGCAAAACTGAAAGATTCAAGCACGGGGCTCGCTTCGGCAAAGGGGGCGCCGGCACAGAAAGCGCGTTCGTCTAGGGCGAGTTCTACGCCGCCAGGGTGCCTGGAAGTTCCGTGCCGTCGGACAGGGATACGGCAATGGCCTCGAAGGGCCGGCCAGGGACGGCGCCCTGGACGTGAACCTCAACCGGCAGGCGCGCGGACAGTTCTCGGGGTGGAGCAGCGCATTCGGCCGCCCGGCCGCGACGCACCCGGAGTTCTGCCATGACTCGTGCCGGAGGCGTCAGCCCTCGTCGGGCACGGCGTCCGGGCGGGCGTAGGTGCGGCCCTTCCAGGCAGCACCCCGCCCCCGGTGGTGCTGCACCGCCGAGTCGACCGTCATGAGGAGGTAGAGGAACGCGGTGAAAGGCAGCAGGGGAGCGAGCCACAAGGGCTGCCGGTAGTAGCGGAGCATCGGCACGTACGTCCCCGTCATCACGAGCCACGCCAGTCCGCCGATGACCGCTGCCGTCCCGTTCCCTGACGCCAGGCCCGCTCCCAGGGCCACGGGCGGCACCAGGTACACCAGCGCCAGCCCCGCGACCGTCCCGGCCAGCAGCAGGGAACTGTGCCGCAACTGGGCGTACGCGCTGCGCGACACCATCCGCCACAGGTCACCCAGTCGCGGATAGGGCCGCACACTGTCCACCCGGTCGGCGAGCCCCAGCCACACCCGGCCGCCGCCCCGCTTGACGGCCCGCGCGAGGGCCACGTCGTCGATCACGGCGTGCCGGATCGCGTCCGGGATCCGCGCCCGCTCGGCGGTGTCCGCCCGCAGCAGGACGCAGCCACCGGCCGCGGCCGCCGTCCGCGTCCTCGCCCCGCCGATCCGGCGGAACGGGTAGAGCTGCGCGAAGAAGTAGACGAAGGCCGGCACGACCAGCCTCTCCCAGGTGCTCTCCACCCGAAGCCGGGCCATCTGGGAGACGACGTCGAACCCACCGGTACGGGCCGCGGCCACCAGCTCCCGCAGGCTGTCCGGCGCGTGCGCGATGTCGGCGTCCGTCAGCAGCAGGTACTCGGGGTCACGCGCGCGTGCCATGCCGATACCGTGGCGCACCGCCCACAGCTTGCCGGTCCAGCCCGCGGGCGGCTCGCCCGGCGAGCCCACGGTGAGCGGCAGCCCGCCGTGCCGGCGCGCCAGTTCACGGGCCAGGTCACCGGTGCCGTCCGCACTGCCGTCGTCGACGAGGAAGAGCTCCGCTCGCCCCGGATAGTCCTGCCGCAGCAGCGACGGCAGCGCGTCGGGCAGCACCGCCGCCTCGTCCCGCGCCGGGACGACGACACACACGGACGGCCACACCTCCGGCTCCCGGCGGGGCGGCAGCCGCACATCCGTGCGCCAGAAGGAGCCCTGGCAGAGCAGCAGCCACAGCCAGGCGAGAAGTGATCCGGCGGCAGTCCACACAACGGCGCTCACGCGCGTGAGTCTGCCCCACCGGACCTGCCCGGGACGGCTCATCGTCTATCGTGATCGGGTGAAGATCGCGCTCATGGACTCCGGAATCGGTCTGCTGGCGGCCACCGCCGCGGTACGGCGGCTGCGCCCCGACGCCGATCTCGTGCTCTCCCTCGACCCCGACGGCATGCCGTGGGGCCCGAGGACCCCGGAGGACCTGACCGAGCGTGCCCTGGCCGTCGCCGAGGCAGCCGCCGCGCACCGCCCCGACGCCCTGATCGTCGGCTGCAACACGGCGACCGTGCACGCGCTCACCGCCCTGCGGGCCCGCTTCGAGCCGGAGCTTCCGGTCATCGGCACCGTCCCGGCGATCAAGCCGGCCGCGGCCGGCGGCGGGCCCCTCGCCATCTGGGCCACCCCTGCCACCACCGGCAGCACCTACCAGCGCAACCTGATCCGGGACTTCGCCGACGGGGTGCCCGTCACGGAGGTGCCCTGCTGGGGGCTCGCCGAGGCCGTCGAGCACGCGGACGAGCCGGCGATCGACGCCGCCCTCTCCGCGGCCGCCGCCCTGACGCCCGACGAGGTGACCACCGTCGTCCTGGGCTGCACCCACTACGAGCTGGTGGCCGAGCGCATCCGGACCGCCGTCCAGCGCCCCGGCCGGCCGCCCCTCGTACTGCACGGCTCCGCCGGCGCCGTGGCCGCCCAGGCCCTGCGCCGGCTGGGCGAGCAGCCCCAGCCGTCGGCCGCCCCCCACGGCACGCTGGCCGTGCTGCTGAGCGGACGCGAGGGCACGCTGCCCGCACCGGCCTTGGCCTACGGCGAAGGGCGGCTGCTCCAGGCGGTCACGCCCGCCGGCTGACGACTCCGGACACCGAGGGCCGTCGGCGAGCTGGATCAGCCCTGACCGCCCGGCCGGCGCAGTCACGCTCCGCCACCGGGTACCAGCGGAACGAAACCTGAGTAACCTCATATGCATGAGGGACCACGCCCACGGCGAGAACGCCTCCCACCAGCACCCAGACGTCTGGACCGGACGGGCCACCAACCGGGTCCAGTGGCTGCTGGCGCTCATCGGCGCCGCCTGCATGGCGCTGGGCATCGAGCTGGCGGTCGACTCGGCGTGGACGTCCGGCAGCGCCCCGCTCATCATGGCCGTCGTCGGCTGCATCGCCGCCGGGCTCCTGGTCCTCTTCGGAACGCTCGCCTTCGTGCACGTCGCCCTGAAGGTCGAAGATGAGCACCTCGAGGTGCGCTGCGGTCACATCGGACTGCCCCGGCGGCGTATCCCGCTCTCCCACGTGGTGGGCGCCACGTACATCTCGCACGTCACCCCACGCCACTGGGGCGGTTGGGGCTACCGGTGGCGGCCCGAGAAGGGCACGGCGGTGGTCGTACGACGGGGTGAGGGCGTCGTGCTGGAGCTGTGGGACGGACACACCTTCACGATCACGGTGGACGACGCGGAGGCGGCCGTACGGGAGATCGAGGCGCGGCTGGGATCCACGAAGCCGCCGGGTGCTCCCGCGCACTGAGCGGCCCGGAACCTGATCGGACGGTCCTTCTTCCCGCCGGCCGGGTGTGATCACCAGGCGGGAGCGCGTCCGGCGCCCCGGGGACGTGTGCCGGGTGTGTGGTCCGGCGGTTCGTCGGCCAGAGGGCGGGCCGTGGCCGTGCCCGCCAGCAGGCCCGCGCCCACCGACACCGCGGTGAAGCTCAGCGCGTTGCCGATCGCGGCGATGGACGCGAGCGCCGTCAGGGCCGAGCCTGCGGTGAGCACCAGCGGCGTCGGACGCGGCCCGCGCCACAGCGCGTACAGCACCCAGCCGAACGCCGCCGCCAGCAGGGCCATGCCCACGATGCCCTGCTCGGCGGCCTGCTGAAGGGGCGCCGAATGGGGCTTGCCGTCGGACAGCAGCGACTGTGCGGAGGCCGCGCTCAGCTCCCCGAAACGCCCCGGGCCGACGCCCAGGACGGCGTCGTCGCGCAGCAGGTGCCACGCGTCCTGCCACAGCTGTACACGGTGCGGTGTGAGCCGCCCCTCCAGCGCGGCCACGAGCCCGCCCGGTACGGCCCGCGCGGCGACGGCCCAGGTCAGACCGGTCACCAGGGCGGCGACCGTACCCAGCGCGGCGAGGCCGGCGCCGCGGTGACGGGTGTGGCCGGCGGCCAGCGAGCACAGCAGCACCGCGAGACAGGTGACGCAACCGGTCGTCGAACCGAGGATCCCCGCCAGCACCGCGGTCCCGGCGGCCAGCAGACGCAGGGCGAACCGCACGGCCCGTACCGGAGCGGCCCATGCCGCGCAGCACGCGGCACCGGCCGACAGTGTCAGCACCGCCGCGGTGGCCCCGGCATGCCCCAGTGGCGTGGAGATCTGCGGACCCGGAGCGAGATGCGGCACGGCCACCGTCAGTCCGATACCGGCCAGTGCCCCGGCCAAGGGCGCGCCGACCGGCAGCAGCGCCCCGCCGATCCGCCCGGCGGCGTACCCGGCCGCAACGGCCAGCACCGCCAGGAGCACACCCTCGGGCCGGCCGTCGTGCACGGCCGCCGTGATCAGGGACCAGCCGGCGCAGCCCCCCAGCACCACGACGCCCGCCGCGTCGGAGACAACGCGTCTCTCACCGTCCGCGCCCGGCTCGGACGCAGACGTCACCCCACTGGAACCCACCCCGCCCCGCCCCCCGCGCACCATGTCGCCCCTGACCTGTGAAGACCCCGGCCGGGCCGACCGCCACCGGCCGCACGACTGAGGCTTCGGGACACCGTAGCCGCTGGTGGACGGTTTGTGGATGTGTGGTGACGAAATGAGCAGGAACGTTGTTGCTGGGACGTTCCGCGACGGGCGTGGGAGCGCCGTGGAGGGGAGAACGCCGTGGAGGGGAGAGTGCCGGGGGGAGCGAGGGGCGTGGCTTCGGCGGGCCGCGCGGCCGGCCCGTGGACCGAGCTGTCGGCGCCAAGGTCACGCGCCGTAGACTCCGGGAGTGACCGTCACCGCAACCTCCGTCGGCGAGTCGGACCAGCTGGAGCCGCGGACCGCGCTAGGGGCGCGGTCCTGGACCCGGCGGCTGGTACGCCTCGTTCCCGCCGCCGCTGCCGCGCTCTCCGGCCTGCTTCTGTACGTCAGCTTCCCGCCGCGCACCCTGTGGTGGCTGGCCGTGCCGGCCTTCGCCCTCTTCGGCTGGGTGCTGCGCGGCCGTGGCTGGAAGGCGGGGCTCGGCCTCGGCTACCTCTTCGGGCTCGGCTTCCTGCTGCCGCTGCTGGTGTGGACCGGAGTGGAGGTCGGTCCCGGCCCCTGGCTCGCCCTGGTCGCCATCGAGGCGATCTTCGTCGCGCTGGTCGGCGCGGGTGTCGCCGTCGTCTCGAAGCTGCCCGGATGGCCGGTGTGGGCGGCCGCTCTGTGGATCGCCGGCGAGGCGGCACGCGCGCGTGTGCCGTTCGACGGCTTCCCCTGGGGGAAGATCGCGTTCGGGCAGGCCGACGGCGTGTTCCTGCCGCTGGCGGCGGTGGGCGGCACCCCGGTGCTCGGCTTCGCGGTGGTTCTGTGCGGCTTCGGACTCCACGAGTCCCTGCGCCTGGGTCTGGAACGGCGTGCCACCGGGGCCGTGCGGCCCGTGGCGACCGCTGTCGCCTTGCTGAGCCTGGGCGTCCCGGTCCTCGGGGCGTTCGCCGCCCGGACGCTGGTCAGCGACACGGCCGAGGACGGCAGCGTGACCGTCGCGGCCGTCCAGGGCAACGTGCCTCGGGCGGGCCTTGATTTCAACTCGCAGCGGCGGGCGGTGCTCGACTACCACGCTCGTGAGACCGAACGCTTGGCCGCGGAGGTCAAGTCCGGCAAGGTCGCGCGGCCCGACTTCGTACTGTGGCCGGAGAACTCCTCCGACATCGACCCGTTCGCCAACCCCGACGCCCGCGACGTGATCGACAGGGCGGCGAAGGCCATCGGCGTACCCATCTCGGTCGGCGGCGTCGTCGAGCGGGACGGCAAGCTGTACAACGAGCAGATCCTCTGGGATCCGGCGAAGGGCCCCGTCGACACCTACGACAAGCGTCAGATCCAGCCGTTCGGCGAATACCTGCCCCTGCGCTCACTGATCGGCGCGATCAACGAGAACTGGACGGAGATGGCCCGCCAGGACTTCAGTCGCGGCACCCAGCCGGGCGTGTTCACCATGGACGGCGCCAAGGTGGGCCTCGTCACCTGCTACGAGGCGGCCTTCGACTGGACCGTGCGGTCCGAGGTCACCGACGGCGCCCAGATGATCTCCGTGCCGAGCAACAACGCCACCTTCGACCGCAGCGAGATGACCTACCAGCAGCTCGCCATGTCCCGCGTCCGCGCGGTCGAGCACAGCCGGACCGTGGCCGTGCCGGTGACCAGCGGCGTCAGCGCGATCATCATGCCGGACGGGAAGATCACCCAGCGGACCGGCATGTTCGTGGCCGACTCGCTGGTGCAGAAGGTGCCGCTGCGGTCCTCGCAGACCCCGGCCACGCAGCTCGGTGTGCTGCCGGAGATCGTGCTCGTGCTGGTCGCGGCCGGCGGACTCGGCTGGGCCGTGGGCGCCGGGCTGCGCGGGCGACGCGCCGGTGACGTGTAGCGGTACGCCGGGCGCACGCTGCCTGAAACCCGCCGGGACGGCGGAACGCGGCCCTTAGGGTCGTGACCATGGCTACTCCTGACTTCATCCGCACCCTGCGTGCCTCGGCCGGCCACCAGCTGCTCTGGCTCCCCGGGGTCACCGCCCTCGTCTTCGACGACCAGGGCAGAGTGCTGCTCAACCGCCGGACCGACACCCGCAAGTGGTCGGTGATCGGCGGCATCCCGGACCCGGGAGAGCAGCCCGCGGCCTGCGCCGTGCGGGAGGTCTACGAGGAGACGGCCGTGCGCTGCGTCGCCGAACGGGTCGTCCTCGTCCAGGCGCTGGACCCCGTCACCTACGAGAACGGCGACACCTGCCAGTACATGGACATCACCTTCCGCTGCCGCGCCGTCGGCGGCGAACCGCGCGTCAACGACGACGAGTCCCTGGACGTGCGCTGGTTCGACATCGATGCCCTGCCGGAACTGGACGAGCTCTGTCTGTTCCGGATCAAGCAGGCTGTGTCGGACGCCCCCACATGGTTCGACCCCACTGCCTCCGGCTGAACTATGGGGTGTGACCACATGGGGTGCGGCGGGGACGCTGCCTAGGGTCGACGCATGACCGCGCCCCGTGTCCTTCCGGCTCCCCACGCCTCCCCGCTCGACCTCGGCGGCCGCACCGCGCTCGTCACCGGCGCCGCCGGCGGCATCGGCCGCGCCTGCGCGCTGCGGCTCGCGGCCGCCGGGGCCAAGGTCAGAGCCGTCGACCGGGACGCCGCGGGTCTCGAGGCCCTCGCCGAACAGGGCCGCGGCCTCGCAGGCACCGTGGAACCGCACGTCCTCGACCTCACCGACCTGGACGCCGCCGAACTCGCCGCCGCCGGCACCGACGTCCTCGTCAACAACGCCGGAATCCAGTTGGTACGGCCCCTCGAGGAGTTCCCGCCCGACGTCTTCCACACGGTGCTCACCGTGATGCTGGAGGCACCGTTCCGGCTCATCCGCGGTGCCCTGCCCCACATGTACGGACAAGGCTGGGGCCGCATCGTGAACGTGTCCTCCGTCCATGGGCTGCGCGCCTCGGCCTACAAGTCGGCCTATGTGGCCGCCAAACACGGCCTGGAGGGACTGTCCAAGACCGCCGCCCTCGAAGGCGCACCCCACGGTGTCACCTCGAACTGTGTGAACCCCGCCTATGTGCGCACCCCACTGGTCGAGAAGCAGCTCGCCGACCAGGCCCAGGCGCACGGCATCCCCGAGGAACGCGTCCTGTCCGAGGTGCTGCTGCAGGACAGTGCCGTGAAACGGCTCATCGAACCGGAGGAGGTCGCCGAGGCCGTGGCCTATCTGTGCGGCCCGCAGGCGTCCTTCGTGACCGGTACCTCACTCGTCCTCGACGGCGGCTGGACCGCTCACTGAGCGGCCTGACCCGTCGGGCGGGGAGTTGTCCACAGGCCTGACGGGACGGGCGGGTGATGGTGAATCCTGTGGGCATGTCCAGCGATCACGTCCAGCAAGCCGAGCACTCCACCGGTAAGGCCCCCGCGGCGAGCGCCGAGACGCCGTACCTCGAGCTCCTGGCCAGGGGCGCGTCCGCCGAGGCCTACGAGCAGCCGGTGCTGCTCGCGCGCGCCGAGGGACGCCCGGCGGAGCGGATCGCCGCGCTCGAGCAGGCCAAGCCGCTCGCGCTGCGGGTGCGCTCGGAGCTGGAAGGACGGCGCCGGCGCGAAGCCGAGCTGTCCGCGCTGTTCGAGACCGCCCACGACCTCTCCGGGCTGCGCGACCTGGACGCCGTGCTCCAGGCGATCGTGCAGCGTGCCCGATCGCTGCTGGGCACGGACGTCGCCTACCTCAGCCTGAACGACCCGGCGCGGGGCGACACCTACATGCGGGTCACCGAGGGCTCGGTCGCGGCCCGGTTCCAGCAACTGCGGCTCGGCATGGGGGAGGGCCTCGGCGGCCTGGTCGCCCAGACGGCACGCCCCTATGTCACCGATGACTACTTCAAGGACGACCGCTTCCAGCACACCCTCAGCATCGACGCCGGAGTGCGGGACGAGGGGCTCGTGGCCATCCTCGGCGTGCCCCTGACGCTCGGGCACCACGTCATCGGTGTGCTGTTCGCAGCCGACCGCCGTGCCCGGGTCTTCGAGCGGGAGCAGATCGCCCTGCTCGGCTCCTTCGCGGCCCTCGCCGCGGCCGCCATCGACACCGCCAACCTGCTCACCGAGACCCGGTCGGCCCTCGCCGAGCTGGAACGGGCCAACGAGATCATCCGGGACCGCAGCGGCGTCATCGAGCGCGCCTCCGACGTGCACGACCGGCTCGCCGAGCTCGTGCTGCGCGGCGGCGGGGTCCACGACGTGGCCGCCGCGGTCTCCGAGGTCCTCGACGGCACGGTCGAGTTCACCGAGGCCGCCACGGCGCCGGCCGAGGCCCTGGAGGTCTCGCGGGTGGAGGGGCACGCGGTGCGGCACGAGGACGACTGGATCGCCGCCGTCGCCGCCGGCGGGGAACTGCTCGGCGCACTCGTGCTGCGGGGCCACCCGGGGCTCGACCCCGTCGACCAGCGCACCCTGGAGCGTGCCGCCATGGTCACGTCCCTGCTGCTGCTCGCCCGCCGGTCCGCCGCAGAGGCCGAACAGCGGGTGCGGGGCGAGCTCCTGGACGACCTGCTGGACGCCCGGGACCGCGACCCGCGCCTGCTCCGGGAGCGCGCGACCCGCCTCCACGCCGACCTCGACGCGGTCCACGTGGTGCTGGCCGCGCGGCTCGAGGGTGACGCGGCCGACGCCGACCAGGAAGCGCACACCCGCAGACGTCTGGCGGCCGCGGCCTCCCACCTCGCGGCGACCCGGCACGGACTGGCCTCCGCACGCGACGGCGGCACCGTCCTGCTGCTGCCCCTCCACCCCGGCGCCACCGCCACCGATGTGGCCCGCCGCGCCGCCCGGCAGCTGGGCACCGCGGTGCACGCACCGGTCACCGTCGGCGCCTCCGCGCCCGCCGCCGACCTCGCCACCCACCCCGATGCCGTGGCCACGGCCTACGGGGAAGCCCGGCGCTGCCTCGACGCCCTGCGGCTCCTCGGCCGTTCCGGCGACGGGGCCGCCGCCGAGGACTTCGGCTTCCTGGGACTGCTCCTGGCCGGCGACCGGGACATCCCTGGCTTCGTCGACCGGACCATCGGCGAGGTCGCCGAGTACGACGCCCGACGCGGCACCGAACTGCTACGCACGCTCGACGCGTACTTCGCCTGCGGCATGAGTCCCGCCCGCACCAAGGACGAACTGCACGTCCATGTGAACACGGTCGCCCAGCGCCTGGAACGCGTCGGCCGCCTCCTCGGCGACGACTGGCAGAGCCCGGCCCGCGCTCTGGAGATCCAACTCGCCCTGCGCCTGCACCGGTTGTCGGGCCCGGCGCGGCACTGATCCCCGTGCGCCCGTCCGACGCACGGGGATCAGTGCCGGTCCCCTCAGACGGTGCGGGCGTCCGCCGCGGGGGCCGTCGTTCCGTCCGCGCCGGCGGGCGGCACGACGTCGGCCAGGTCCCGGTGGCGGGTCTCCTTGGCCACCGCCACCGCGACGACCGTGAGCACCGCGGCGGCGATGACGTACAGGGCGATCGGCGTGGAACTGCCGTAGTCGGACAGCAGCGCGGTGGCGATGAGCGGCGCGGGCGCGCCGGCCGCGACCGAGGCGAACTGGGCGCCGATGGACGCACCGGAGTAACGCATCCGCGTCGCGAACATCTCCGAGAAGAACGCGGCCTGGGGCGCGTACATCGCGCCGTGCAGCACCAGCCCGACCGTGACGGCGAGGATCAGGTTCCCGAAGCCGCCGGTGTCGATCAGGGAGAAGAACGGAAACATCCACAGTCCGACACCGGCGGCACCCATCAGATAGACGGGACGACGTCCGATCCGGTCGGAGAGCGCTCCCCAGGCCGGGATGACCGCGAAGTGCACGGCCGAGGCGATCAGCACGGCGTTGAGCGCCGTCTGCTTGGAGACACCGGCCGAGGTGGTGGCGTAGACGAGGATGAACGCGGTGATGACGTAGTAGCTGATGTTCTCCGCCATGCGCGCCCCCATGGCGACCAGCACATCACGCCAGTGGTGCCGCAGCACGGCGACGAGCGGCATCTTCTCCGCGTCCCCGGACCGGTCCGCCTTGCGGGCCTCGGCCTGTGCCAGCGCCTGCTTGAAGACGGGCGATTCATCGACAGACAGACGAATCCACAAGCCGACGATCACCAGCACACCGGAGAGCAGGAACGGGATCCGCCAGCCCCAGCTGCCGAACGCGGCGTCCGACAGCACGGCCGTCAGCAGGGACAGCACCCCCGTCGCCAGCAACTGCCCCGCCGGCGCGCCGGTCTGCGGCCACGAGGCCCAGAACCCGCGCCGCCGCGCGTCCCCGTGCTCCGACACCAGAAGCACGGCACCGCCCCACTCACCGCCGAGGGCGAACCCCTGGACCAGCCGGAGCACGGTGAGCAGGACCGGTGCGGCCGTCCCGATGGTGGCGTGCGTCGGCAGCAACCCGATCGCGAAGGTCGCCCCGCCCATCAGCAGCAGACTCAGCACCAGCAGCTTCTTGCGCCCGAGCCGGTCACCGTAGTGCCCGAACACCAGCGCGCCCAGCGGCCGGGCGGCGAACCCGACCGCATAGGTCAGGAACGACAGCAGCGTGCCGACGAGCGGGTCGGAGTCCGGGAAGAACAGCTGGTTGAACACGAGCGCGGCTGCGGAGCCGTAGAGGAAGAAGTCGTACCACTCGATGGTGGTGCCGATGAGGCTGGCGGCGACGATGCGCCGGAGGTTCGCGGGTGGTGGTGGAGCGGTGGTTCCGGAGGCCATGTGCGCCACTTCCTCGTGTGCGGTGGGGACGGGTACGTGTGCGCACACGGTAGGAATCCGCAGGTCAGGGGCACATGTGGTGGGACTACATAGTTCGGGGGCGGGGTGTGCGTGTTGCCCCCATGTCTGTGCTTCGACGGCCGTCCCGGGGTTCTGATCATTGAGGGCTTTTCAAGGTGATCCAAGCCTCGTGAGCGCTTCCTGGCGTTTCTACCAGGACGGTTGCGTGTCGAGGCCCGGTGGGGTCAACCCGTGGCGGCCCGCTCGATCAGGTCCGCGGCCGTATGCAGCCCGTCGCGCGCCCGGATCATCTCGCCGGCCTCGGTGAGGGTGCGCCGCAGGGCCGTGTCGCCGAGCAGACGGCCGATCGCGCCGTGGAGTTGGGCGTCGGTGAAGCGGTATGGGTCGAGCCGGACGCCGTAACCCA
Organism: Streptomyces sp. NRRL S-455; assembly: GCF_000717875.1. Classification (GTDB taxonomy): domain Bacteria; phylum Actinomycetota; class Actinomycetes; order Streptomycetales; family Streptomycetaceae; genus Streptomyces. Next base: position 66,017 of record NZ_JOCT01000001.1, on the reverse strand, counting down.
GTTCGGCCATGCGCTGGGCGTTGTCGTGCTGGTCCCAGAACAGCGGCAGCAGGATCATGGGCTTGCCGAAGTGGAGGGCCTCGGTGGTCGTGTTGTTGCCGCCATGCGTGATGACGAGGTCGACGAGCGGCAGGATCCGGGTCTGCGGCAGGTACTCCTCGCCCCACATGTCGGTCGGTAACTCGATGTCCTCGTGCAGCGGGCCTTTGGAGACGATGTAGCGGTGCGGGGTGCGGGCGAGTGAGGCGATGACCCTGCGCATGAGGTCCACGTCGGCCGAGCCGAGCGAGCCGAGGCTGAAATAGATCAGCGCTCCGCCACCGGCCAGGCCGGGCGGCAGCGTGAACCTCTCTTCCGTCTCGCGGACCGAGGAGTCCAGCCGGTGCCAGGTGGGGCCCAGGGGACGGGCGTCCGTGTAGTCGGCCGACTCGGGATAGACGTACAGGTTGAGGTCGCCCTCGTGGATGAACTCCAGGTCGGGCAGCGGACGCGCGCCCTGCTCGGTCACCCAGGCGCTGAAGTCGCTCCACAGGCTCCGGTGCGTGCGGTCGTACTCGGCTCGGAACTCGTCCCACCCGCTCCGGTCCCCGGCCGGATATCCGGAGAACGGCGGCGGAACGTGCTCGCCTTTCATCTCCAGCGGGTTGCAGGAGACGATCCGCACGAAGGGGACACCCGCCGTGGTCAACGCCGGGAAGCACACGACGTTGTCCTCGACGATGACATCCGGCCGGACCCGGTCGACGATCTCCTTCAATCGCGGCTCGCAGTACCGGGCGCCGGAGACCAGCTCCTCCCACACCGGCTTGATCCACGTTCCCAGCTGCTCGATGGTCGGCTTCCGGAACTCGGGCGCGGTGTCGCGTACGAATTCCTTCCAGAACTGGCCGGCCTCCTGGGGCTGTTCGGGCGGCGGGGCCAGATCGACCAGTTCCTCATCGAATCCGAGCGGCGTGAGGCGCCCCTTCCAGGACGCCTCCGCGGCGAACACCACACGGTGCCCCCGCCGGCGCAGGACACTCCCGATCCCCACGCAGTTGTTCGTCGGTCCGTAGGCGCTCTCCGGTGCGAAGAGGATGGTCAGGGGCCGTAACGCTCTCCCTGTACGTGACAAGCCCAACTCCTTTGCAGGCAAGGACGGTCACAGAGTTTCGCACCGGGCTCGAACGCCGGGCAAGACCACCGGAGCCGCCCGGCGGAGGCGCTTGGACGATCATCACGGCCGCCGGGTATGCGGAGCCGACCCCGGGCGCGGCCGCGGCGGAGACAGTTCGAGGCGTGAGCCCGCGTGAGGACCTCGTGGGGATCGCTTCCGAACTGAAGGACCAGGCGCACGGTCCCTCACCGGTCCACCCGTTCCGCGGTGCCCCGCCACGTCCGGGGCAGTCCGTTCCACCGGATGCCGGAATCCCTCGTGTGAGCGGGCGGGCAATGTGGGACCGATGCTGCATGCGCATCGTGGTCACCGGGCCGACCCGGAAACATCGGCTGCGTCGCAGGCAGCCTGCGGGCCGGTACGGGGCCCGGACCTGTCCCGATCGAGGGGGAAGCCCTGGACGTGGTGGTGCGATGCCCGTGACCGCCCACACGGCCCCGACGCGGCCCGGACCGTCGCGCGTTGTGCTGCTGCTCTCAGCCGCCCACGGCGGGCCGGCGCTGGCGGTCACCGTCATCACCGGGCTGCTGGCGCTCCGCGGCGGTCTGCATCCGTGGGACGCCGCCGCCGTCACCGCGGCGGTGTTCACCGGGCAGCTCACGATCGGCTGGGGCAACGACCTGCTCGACCTCTCGCGCGACCGTGCCGTGGGCCGCACCGACAAGCCGTTGGCCGCGGGCTCCCTCCCGGCCGCCTGGGTGACGCGTGCCCTGGCCGTGGCCGCACTCGCCTCCCTTCTGCTCTCCCTGCTCGCCGGCCGGCGCAGCGCGCTGGCCCATGTCGTTCTCGCCGTCGGCGCGGGCCACGCCTACAACCTCGGGCTCAAGGCGACCCCGTGGTCATGGGCGCCGTACGCGTGCGGCTTCGGGACGCTGCCCTCGGTCGTCACCCTCGCCGGTCCGGCCCAGAGCTGGGCGTCATGGTGGATGACCGGTGCCGGCGCCGCGCTCGGCGTCGGAGCGCATCTGCTCAACGTGCTGCCCGACCTCGCCGACGACGAACTCACCGGTGTCCGCGGACTGCCCCACCGGATCGGCGAACGCCTCTCGCGCGGCCTGGCCGCCGTGCTGCTCACCGCCGCCTCCGCGCTCGCCGTGGCCGGTCCCGCCGGGCCCGCTCCGGCGTGGGCGTGGATGATCCTGGCACTGGTGGCCGCCCTCGCGGTGCTCACGTGGTTCGCCCGCGGGCGCGCTCCTTTCCGTGCCGCGGTGACCATCGCGCTGCTCGACGTCGCGCTGCTGGTGGCCGGCTGATGATGACGTCGGTCTGCCCGTCCGTACCGCCGCGGCGCTCGGCCTCGACCGGGTGCGCGTCGCGCCCCACCGCACCGTCCAAGGAGTCAGCATGACCATGCGCGTCCTCAGCGTCCGTGGCGTCCTGCCCGAGCACCGCCACCGGCAGGAGGAGATCACCGAGTTCCTCACCACCACACGGGTCGTGAACCCGGTCGACCGCGGCGTCGTCGAGCGGCTCCACCGCAACGTCTGTGTCGAGACCCGGCACACCGTGCTGCCGCTGGAGGAGTACAGCCGGATCGAGGACTTCGGCCAGTCGAACGACCTCTTCATCCAGGCCGGTGTCGAACTCGGCGGTCGCGCCGTCGTCGACGCGCTCAAGGCCGTCGGCCTCACACCGGCCGCCGTCGACTGCATCGTCTCCTGCACGGTGACCGGCCTGGCGGTGCCCTCCCTCGAGGCCCGCGTCGCGGCGGAGATCGGACTGCGCCCCGACGTGGTGCGCCTGCCCCTCGTCGGACTGGGCTGCGTCGCCGGCGCGGCGGGCATCGCCCGTCTGCACGACCTGCTGCGCGGCCGCCCGGACGGTGTGGCGGTGCTGATGTCGGTCGAGTTGTGCTCGCTCACGCTCCAGCGGGACGACACCTCGGTCGCCAACCTCGTGGCCGGCGGCCTGTTCGGGGACGGTGCGGCAGCGGTGGTCGCCGTCGGGTGCGAGCACCCCCTCGCGCGGTCCGACGATCCCGCCGCTCCCGAAGTACTCGCCTCCCGCAGCCGTCTCTACCCCGACTCCGAACGTCTGATGGGCTGGCAGATCGGCTCCGGCGGGTTCAGAGTCGTGCTCGACCCCGCGGTCCCCGACCTGGTGCGCCGGTACGTCGGTGACGACGTCCGCGGCTTTCTCGCCGATCACGGACTGGCATCTGACGACCTCGAGTGGTACGTCGCCCACCCGGGCGGTCCCAAGGTCCTCGAGGCGTTGCAGGACGCCCTCGGTGTCGACCGGGACGCGCTGGGCGTGACCTGGGACTCGCTGCGCCGGATCGGCAACCTGTCCTCCTCCTCGGTGCTGCACGTCCTGGCCGACACGCTCGCCGACCGCCCACCGCCGCCCGGCTCCTACGGGCTCATGCTCGCCATGGGCCCCGGGTTCTGCTCCGAGCTGGTGCTCCTCCGCGCCCCGGGGGGTGGGCGGTGAGCAGCGAGGCCCTGTTCACCCTCCTGGTCCTGGCCGTGGGCCTGGAGCGGGTCGCCGAGCTGGCCGTCTCCCGCCGCAACACCGTCTGGAGCCTCGCGCGGGGCGGCGTGGAATCCGGGCGCGGGCACTACCCGTTCATGGTGGTGCTGCACACGGCCCTGCTCGCCGGCGCGCTCGTGGAGGTGTGGGCGCGACGACCGGACGCCGTGCCGCCCCTGGCCTGGGCCATGCTCGGCCTCGTCGCCGTCGCGCAGGGGCTGCGCTGGTGGTGCATCGCGACACTGGGCCGGCAGTGGAACACCCGGGTGATCGTCGTGCCGGGCGCCGCCCGGGTGACCGGCGGCCCCTATCGCTGGATCCCGCACCCAAACTACGTCGCTGTCGTGATCGAGGGACTCGCGCTCCCTCTCGTGCACGTGGCCTGGGCCACGGCCGCCGTCTTCACCGTACTGAACGGAGCCCTGCTCGCCACGCGCGTCCGCGCCGAGGACGCCGCCCTGGCACGGCTGGCCTGAGGAGGCACGCATGGACCTGCTCGTCGTCGGCGGGGGACCCGCGGGCCTGGCCACGGCCCTGCACGCGGCCCGGGCGGGACTCGACGTCTCCGTCTGGGAGCAGCGGGCCGGCATCGTCGACAAGGCGTGTGGCGAGGGCCTGATGCCGGGCGCCGTCGCCGCCCTGTCAGCGCTGGGCGTGCACCCGCCGGGGCGCGACCTGCGAGGCATCCGCTACGTCGCCGGGCCCCGCCACGTCGACGCCGGCTTCCGAGCGGGCCCGGGGCGCGGGGTGCGGCGTACGACGCTGCACGCGCTGCTGCGTGAGGCGGTGCTGGCAGCGGGCGTACGCGTCGACCGGCGCACCGCGCACCACGTCGAGCAGGACCGGGACGCGGTGGTGGTGGACGGCACCCGCGCCGGCCATCTCGTGGCGGCCGACGGACTGCACTCGCCGATCCGCGGCGCCCTGGGACTGAACCGGCCGCGCCGGGCCCGTCAGCGGCACGGGCTGCGTCGCCACTACCGCCTCGCCCCCTGGAGCGACCATGTGGAGGTGTACTGGGCCCGCGAGGCGGAGGCCTATGTGACCCCGGTGGCCGACGACCTCGTAGGCGTCGCGGTGCTCACCACCGCCCGCCGGTCGTACGACGACCACCTCGCCGCCTTCCCCGAGTTGCGGGAGCGGCTGGCCGGGGCCGGCCCGGCCGGACGGGTACGGGGGGCCGGCCCGTTCCGCCAGACCGCGAACGCACGCACAGCCGGCCGGGTGCTGCTCGTGGGCGATGCCGCCGGCTACGTCGACGCGCTGACCGGCGAGGGCATCGCGCTGGCGCTCGCGCAGGCGGCTGCCGCGGTGCGTGCCATCACCAGCAACGACCTGCCGGCCTACGAGCGGGAGTGGCGGCACATCACCCGCCGCCACCGCTGGCTGACGCACGCGCTCCTCGGCGTGACGAGGACGCTCCCGGCCCGCGCGGCGCTGGTGCCCGTCGCCGGGCGGCTGCCGTGGCTGTTCTCCGCGACCGTCGGCATGCTGGCACGCTAGCGGGCCGGCACGCCCGGCCCGGCCGGCCGGGTAGCCGAGCGGCCCCGCGGGGGAAGCCTTTTCAGGCGATGGAAGCCGAAAGGATGGCCGACACGGCGAGATTGCAGGACGCCGTCACCCAGACCGCGGGGTGCGGCTCCGGTTCGACCAGCGCCGCGCCCAGGCGTCCCGGCGTGATCAGGTCCACCACCAGGAACGCCACCGCCATCATCACCAGACCGAGCAGCCCGAACGCGGCGGTCGAGACCAGGCCCTTGCCGAAGTCCTCGTAGGTCGTCCAGATCGACGTGAACACGATGCCGCCGATACCGAGCAGTGCGGAGCTGAGCACCAGGGCGGCGTTGCGGTTGCGCTGCTCCCAGATCTGCCGGCCGAGCTTACCGGGCGTCAGCACGTCGACCAGGACGATGCCGAGGACCAGCAGGACCAGGCCGAGCCCGCCGTAAGCGGTGGCCCTGCCGAGTCCGTTGACGATGTCGCTCATGGCGTGGCTGCTCCGTAGCGTGAAAGATCATGAATGATCGCGGTCAAGGAGGAGCAAAATGTAACGCACCTGTCCGATGACCTGACCAACCCGGGTGGCGGAGAGCACGGTGCAGCCTTTTGGCCTAGGACTCCTTGTTCTCGAATCGCCGCTCACCGGACGCGGTGCAACCGTCTACCTATGATCTCGACACAGAACGCTGAGACGAACGCTGGAACGATCAGTGCCCGTGACTGTCGCCGCCGCAGGGCGAGTCCGGCGGCCGTGGTCCTGGCGGCCGTGATGCTGGCGGGCGTTGCCACGAGCGCGGAGGCCCTGCCGCCTGTTCAGGCAGGGCCCGACTGGGACGCCATCGCCGCGTGCGAGTCCGGCGGCAACTGGAAGGCGAACACCGGCAACGGCCATTACGGCGGTCTGCAGTTCAGCCAGTCCAGCTGGGTCGCCGCCGGTGGACGCAAGTACGCCCCCCGTGCCGACCTGGCCACCCGCAAGGAACAGATCACCGTGGCCAGGCGCCTGGCCGCACTGCAGGGCATGTCCGCGTGGTCCTGCGCCCACCGGGGCTGAACAGCGCAGGCCCCGGAACGGTTCGACGAACCCCCGTGCTCAGGGACGGCTGGTGAGGTAGCCGCCCATGGAGGTGAAGTACTCGGTCGCGCCCAACTCCCGGCCGTCCTCCGTCCGTACGCGCGTGATGGACAGACCGTGGTTGCGGCCGGTACGGGCGTCGGACCCGGCGACGATCACCACGCCGTCGTCCTCGCGGTAGAAGATGCGGCCGGGCGTACCGCCGTAGCGGCCCTGGCTGACCACGGCGGCGAGGACCTCGAGCCGCTTGCCCTTGTGGAAGGTGAAGGCGCTGGGGTACGGCTCGGACTGGGCGCGGATCAGGCGCTGGAGATCCTCCGCCGGCCAGGTCCAGTCGATGCGGCTGTCCTCGACGGACCGCTTGTGGAAGAAGCTGGCCTGGGACCGGTCCTGCGGGGTGAACTCCGTCTGCCCGGCGGCGATGAGGGCGAGCGCGCCGGTGGTGACCGGGGCGATGAGGTCGACGGTCTTGTGGAAGAGGTCGGTGGCGGTGTCCGCCGGCCCGACCGGCACCGCCTCCTGGAGGACGATGTCGCCGGCGTCGAGTTCGTCGTTCATCATGTGCGCGGTGACGCCCACTTCGGGCTCACCGTTGATCAGGGCCCAGATCAGCGGGGAGAACCCGGCGTACTTCGGCAGCAGCGAGTCGTGCACGTTCAGGGTGCCGTGGCGCGGGAGGCCGAAGACGCGTGGCGGGATCCAGGTGCGCCAGTTGTTGGCCACGATGATGTCCGGGTCGGCCTCCTTGAGGCGCTGGAACAACTCGTCGTCGTCAGGGCGATTGCGGATCACCACCGGGACGCCGTGTTCCTCGGCGAGGTCGGCGACGGAGTCGCTCCAGATCTTCTCGTACGCGTGCTCGCTCTTCGGGTGTGTCACCACGAGGACCACGTCGTGTTCGGAGTCCAGGAGGGCTTGCAGGGTGCGATGCCCCCAGGTCTGGTAGCCGAACATGACGACCCGCATGGGCTTCCTCCTCAGGGCTGGGTGTGCGCGAGGCAAGTAAAGCAAGGCTTGCCTTAGTGCACAACAGCCCCTTGTGGGCTCGCACTTGAGAGCTTAGGCTCACCTAAGTTCTCGGTTTGCCGCTCCGTCAGCGTGCCCGCTCCTCGTACTGTCCCCACGCATGACAGGCGTCTGCCCCGCACGATGGGAGAGACATGTCACGGGTTCTTCCTGGTGACGCAACACCGGTACACGACCTCATTGGCGTCGGCTTCGGACCGTCCAACGTGGCCATGGCGATCGCCGTCGGCGAGCACAACGCACAGGCCGGAGGGCAGGAGGCGATCTCCGCTCACTTCTTCGAGCAGCAGCCCCGCTTCGGCTGGCACCGCGGCATGCTCATCGACGACGCGACCATGCAAGTGTCCTTCCTCAAGGACCTGGTGACGCTTCGGAACCCGGCCAGCGAGTTCAGCTTCCTGTGCTACCTCAAGAGCAGGGGACGGCTGATCGACTTCATCAACCACAAGAACCTCTTCCCGCTGCGGGTGGAGTTCCACGACTACTTCGAGTGGGCCGCGGCCCAGGTCGAGGGCATGGTCTCCTACGGTCACGAGGTCGTCGGCGTCGCGCCCGTCGTGCGTGACGGAGCCGTGGAGTGCCTGGAAGTGACGGTCCGTTCGGGCGAGGGCCTCATGGTCCAACGGGCCCGGAACCTCGTCATCGGCACCGGGCTGCGCCCTCTCATGCCGGAAGGGGTGGAGCGTAGCGGCCGCGTCTGGCACAACTCCGAACTACTCGCGAAGGTCGATGACTTGGAGGACACCTCGCCCTCCCGGTTCATCGTCGTCGGCGCGGGGCAGAGCGCCGCCGAGAACGTGGCCTACCTGCACCGCCGTTTCCCCGAGGCCGAGATCTGCGCGGTCTTCTCCCGCTACGGCTACAGCCCCGCCGACGACAGCGGCTTCGCCAACCGGATCTTCGACCCCGCGGCGGTCGACGAGTACTTCGCCGCGCCCGAGAACGTCAAACGCCGGCTGATGGACTACCACGGCAACACCAACTACTCCGTGGTGGACATCGACCTCATCGACGATCTGTACCGCCAGATGTACCAGGAGAAGGTCCTCGGCACCGAGCGGCTCCGCTTCCTCAACGTGTCCCGGCTGACCGCCGTCGAGGAGACGCCGGACAAGGTCCGTGCCACCGTGACGTCCCTCGTCACGGGCGACGAGACACCACTCGACGCGGACGTCGTGGTGTTCGCCACCGGCTACAGCCCCGCCGACCCCCTCGGCATCCTCGGTGAGGTCGCCGACCACTGCCTCCGCGACGACGAGGGCCGGGTCCGCGTCGAGCGCGACTACCGCATCGCGACCGAGCCCGGTCTGCGCTGCGGCATCTATCTGCAGGGCGGCACGGAGCACACCCACGGCATCACGTCGTCCCTGCTGTCCAACACGGCCATCAGGGTCGGCGAGATCCTGGACTCGCTGCTCGACCGGGGCCTCAAGTCCGCCTCCGACGAGGCCCGCACGGTCGCCGACGGAGCGGCGGCACCGCCCGTTGGTCCGCCCTCCTGAACCAAAGGGATAACGTACGTCGACATGGGCACGACTGCAGTGGAGCGCCCCGCGCTCGGGGGCTCAACACCGGCCCGGCGGCGGCGGGTTGTGGGTATGGGCACGCTGCTGGTGATCCTCGTGATCGCGGCGGCGGTGTCGTTGGCCGTCGGTGCGCGCGCGTTGAGCCCCGCCGAGGTGTGGCACGGGCTGTTCGCGGCGCCGGACTCCGACCAGCGGCTCACCGAGATCAGGCTCATCGTGCAGACCGTGCGGGTGCCCCGGACGGTGCTCGCGGTGGTGGCGGGCATCGCCCTGGGCGTCGGCGGGGCGTTGATCCAGGGATACACCCGCAACCCGATCGCCGACACGGGCCTGCTGGGCGTGAACACCGGCGCCTCGTTCGCCGTGGTGTCGGTGATCGCCCTGTTCGGGCTCACCGACCCCTTCCAGTACGTCTGGTTCGCCTTCCTGGGGGCCGCGGCCGCGGGTGTCGTCGTGTTCGGGCTGGCGAGCGTCGGCAGGGGAGCCGGCAACCCGCTGACGCTCGCCCTCGCCGGTCAGGGCATCGCCGTGTTCCTCGCGGCGATGACCACCGCGGTCGCGCTGTCGGACAAGGAGTCGCTGAACGCGCTGCGGTTCTGGAACGCGGGCTCCGTGGCCGGTGTCGGCTTCGACGTCATCTGGCCGGTGACCGGATTCATCGTGGCCGGGCTGGTGCTGGCACTGACCACACTGCCCGCCATCAACCTGCTCACCATGGGTGACGACGTGGCGCGGGGCCTCGGGGTCAACATCGCGCTGAGCCGGACCGTCGGCATCACCGCCATCACGCTGCTGGCGGGCGCGGCCACCGCGGCGTGCGGCCCCATCGCGTTCCTCGGGCTCATGGTGGCCCATGTGGCCCGCTACCTGACCGGGCCGGACTACCGCTGGCTGGTGCCGTACGCCGGTCTGCTCGGAGCCGTCGTGCTGCTGGTCTGTGACATCGTCGGCCGCCTGGTGGTGCGGCCGAGCGAGCTGGACGCGGGTGTCCTCGTCGCTCTTCTCGGCGCTCCGTTCTTCGCGGGGCTGGTGTGGCGTGGAAAGTTCAAGAACGCATGAACGGGACGGGTGTGCGGCCGAACGGGGCGGACGTGAAGACTTCGGTGGCGCCGGGCCTGCGGTTCGCGGGTGTGTCGTTCGTCTGGCGGCCCTGGATCGTCCTCGTCACGCTGCTGCTCGCGGTGGCGGCCTTCCTGCTGTTCTGTCTGTCGATCGGCGTCGGTGACTTCCCCATCGGACTGTCCCAGGTGATCGCCACGCTCCTCGGCAGGGGCGAGCAGGTCGACGAGTTCGTCATCATGGACCTGCGGATGCCGCGTGCCCTGGCCGGGCTCGTCGTGGGGGTGGCGCTGGGGGTGTCCGGGGCGATCACGCAGTCCGTCGCGCGCAATCCGCTGGCCAGCCCGGACATCCTGGGGATCACCAACGGCGCCAGCGCCACCGCGGTGTTCCTGGTGACGGTCTCGGGCGGGACCGCCGCGGCGATCGTCAGCTCCGTGGGTCTGTCCGCGGCGGCGCTCGCAGGCGGACTCGGTACTGGCCTGCTGGTGTACTTCCTGGCGTGGCGGCGCGGGATCGACGGGTTCCGGCTCATCCTCATCGGCATCTCGGTGAGTGCGGTGATGGAGGCGATCACGACCTGGCTGCTGGTCACGGCCGACATCAGGGATGTCGCCCGCGCCCAGGCGTGGCTGGTCGGCTCGCTGGACGACCGGTCGTGGGACGAGGTCCGCATCGCGCTCTGGGGCACGCTCGTCCTCCTGGTCGTCGTGGCGTGCGCCGCCTTCCAGTTCAAGCCGATGCATCTCGGGGACGACGTCGCCGCGGGGCTCGGCGTCCGGTACACGCGGGTGCGTGCGGTCCTGTTGCTGTGCGCGGTCCTGCTGGCCGGTGTGGCGGTGAGCGCCGCGGGTCCGGTTCCGTTCGTCGCGCTGGTGGCGCCGCAGGTGGCCATGCGGCTGGCGAGGTGCCCGACACCGCCCATGGTGGCCTCCGGTGTGGTGGGAGCCCTGTTGCTGATCGGCGCGGACCTGCTCGCGCGCACGGCGCTGCCGATCGGACTCCCGGTCGGTGTGGTCACCGCCGCGATCGGCGGCCCCTTCCTCGTCTATCTGCTGGTGCGGGCGAACCTCAGATAGCCGGTGCAAAGGTCAGGAAGCATGAACGGAGGGGGACTTGTGGGCGCTCAGCACACAACAACCGAGATCGAGCCGGAAGTCGTCGACGCCGCACGGCTGGCAGCGGAGGGCGTCACGGTCGGGTACGGCGCCCGGACGGTCATCGAGGATCTCGACGTGGCGATCCCGTCCGGGGTCGTCACCACGATCATCGGTCCCAACGGCTGCGGGAAATCGACCCTGTTGCGGACGCTGTCGCGGCTGCTGAAGCCGACCAGGGGGACGGTCGTACTTGACGGTGACGACATCGGCCGGCTCCGGACCAGGGACGTGGCGAAGAAGCTCGGCCTGCTGCCGCAGGCTCCGGTCGCGCCGGAAGGGCTGACGGTGTCCGACCTGGTCGCCAGGGGACGCCATCCGCACCAGAGCTGGCTGCGGCAGTGGTCCTCGGACGACGCCGCCGTCGTGGAGCGGGCGCTGGCGATGACCGGGGTCCTGGACCTGGCCGACCGCCCGGTGGACTCCCTGTCCGGCGGACAGCGTCAACGGGTCTGGATCTCCATGACGCTGGCCCAGGGCACGGACCTGCTGCTGCTGGACGAGCCGACCACCTACCTGGACCTGGCGCACGCGATCGACGTGCTCGACCTGGTGGACGACCTGCACGAGTCGGGCTGCACCGTGGTCATGGTGCTGCACGACCTCAACCTGGCCGTGCGCTACAGCGACAACCTCGTTGTGATGAGGGCCGGTTCGATCCTGGCGCAAGGACACCCACGTGACGTGGTCACCGCCGAGTTGCTGCACGAGGCGTTCGGGCTGCGCGCCGAGGTGATCGACGATCCGGTGAGTGACCGTCCGCTCATCGTGCCGATCGGACGCACTCACGTCCAACTCTCATAAATTCCGATGAAGTTGGGATAGTTAGGCTAGGCTAACCTCATCTGCTCACGCTAAGGTTTGCCTGCCCTTCGACGGGGGGCGCAGTGGAAAGCGCGAAAGCAAGGGGAAAGCGGATGCTCCTCAACAGAACGCCCCGGACGAAGCCGTGGCGGCGGACGGCGGCCGTACTGTCCGCCGCGACACTCGGCGTCGGCCTCCTCGCGGGCTGCGGCTCCGGCTCGGCGGACTCGGCGGACAACGCGAGCGACACCGACTCGACCGCTGCCGCCGGCGTATTCCCGGTCACGGTGGAGCACGCATTCGGATCCACGGAGGTCACCAAGGCTCCCGAGCGGGTCGTCACCGTCGGCTACACGGACGACCAGACCGTCCTGGCGTTCGGTGTCAAGCCGGTCGGCATGACCGACCAGTACCCGAACCCGGCGGGCAAGAGCCCCGACATCAACACCCAGTGGCCCTGGGTGAAGGACAAGTGGGGCGACACCAAGCCTGAGGTCATCATGAAGAACGGTGACTCCGGCCCCAACTACGAGAAGATCGCCGCCCTGCGCCCCGACTTGATCATCGCGGTCTACTCCGAGGTCGACCGGGCCGCCTACGACAAGCTCTCCAAGATCGCTCCGACAGTGGGCCGCACCAAGGCGGAGAAGGAACCGTTCAGCGCGCCCTGGCAGGACAACGCGCTGCAGATCGCCAAGGCCCTCGGCAAGGCCGACGAGGGCGAGAAGATGATCGCGGACGTCGAGGGCCGGCTCGACGAGGCGAAGAAGGCCAACCCCGAGTTCGGGAAGGATACCGCCGTCGCGCTGTCCTGGTACGAGGACTCGGTGGCGCCGTTCACCTCCACCGACGTGCGCGGGCGGCTGGTGTCGGGCATCGGCTTCAAGTACCAGACCGAGATCGACAAGGTCGCGGGCGGTGACTTCTACACCAAGCTCTCACCCGAACGCGTCGACCTGGTCGACGTCGACCGCATCTTCGTCATCAACGACAAGGCGGACACGGAAGCACTGAAGAAGTTCAAGCTGTTCGCCAACCTGGACGCGGTCAAGAAGGGCAAGGTGTCGTACCTGCTGGACAGCGAGGGACCGGCGGTCGGCGCGGCCATCTCCCAGGGCACGCTGCTCTCCATGCCGTACGCGATCGACGAGCTCGTCAAGTCGGCCGGGTAGGTGTGAGCACCACCGACACGCGCGTCGTCCCGGCGGCCCTGCGCACGGCGACCGGACGCGAGGCCGGCCGATGGGTCGCGGCGCACTGCCGCGACGTGTCCTGGCTGACGGTCGCCACCGTGCTCACCACCGTGGCCGGGGCGGCGCTCCAGGTCCTTCCCGTGCTCCTGCTCGGCCGCGTGGTCGACGGAGTGGTCGAGGGCGAAGCGCGCTCGATCCTGGTCACGATCGGGGCGCTGATGGTGGCCGCCGCGCTGCTCGGCGCGGCGGCCACCGCGGTGTCGACCTACCTGATCGGGCGCCTCGGCGCGGACCTGCTCGCCCGGCTGCGCGAAGGTGCCGTCCGGGCGGTGCTCGGCATGCCGAGCGCACGGATCGAGCAGGTCGGCCGGGGAGACGTGCTGTCCCGGGTCGGTGACGACGTGGCCGTCATCTCCAAGGGCATCCGTACGGCCATCCCCACGGTGTTCTCGGCGGGTGTGCTGGTCGTCATCGCCACGTTCGGCATGTTCGGACTGGACTGGCGGCTCGGCCTGGCCGGTGCCGGGGCGCTGCCCGCCTACGCGCTGGCCCTGCGCTGGTACCTCCCCCGGTCCGCCCCGCTCTACCGGAAGCAGCGGGCCGCCCAGGCCGACCGGGCACAGGCCCTGATCAGCGGCCTGAACGGCATCGACACGGTCCGGGCGTACCGACTCGAGGGTGCCTTCCGCGACAAGGTCACCCAGGAGTCGTGGCGGGTGCGCGACCTCGGCATCGAGGTGTTCCGCTTCTTCGGCCGGTTCGTCGGCCGGGAGAACCGCGCCGAGTTCATCGGGCTGGTCCTGATCCTCGTCGTCGGCTACGCGCTGCTGGAGGCCGATGCCGCCAGCCTGGGTGAGGTGTCGGCGGCCCCGCTGCTGTTCCACCGGCTGTTCGTCCCGCTCGGCGCCATCATGTTCACCTTCGACGAGGCACAGAAGTCGGGTGCGAGCCTGACCCGGCTCGTCGGGGTGCTGGCGGAGCCCACGGAGGACCGGCTGGTGGGGGACACGGCCGTCGAGTCGCCGCACACCGGGCCGTATCCGGTGACCGTCGAGGGGCTGACGTTCCGCTATCCCGACGCCGAGGAGCCGGTACTGCGGGACGTCAGCCTGACGATCCCCGCCGGCGGTTCGCTCGCGCTGGTCGGGGCGACGGGTGCGGGCAAGACGACACTGGCCGCGCTGGTCGCGGGCATCGGGACGCCGCAAGCCGGGTCGGTGCGGATCGGGTCGACGGACCTCGCCTCTCTGGACGAGGCCGGAGCCCGCTCCTTGGTCAGCATCCTGACGCAGGAGACCCATGTGTTCTCCGGGCCGCTCGCCGAAGACCTGCGGCTGGCCGCACCGGACGCGACGGACGCCGAGCTGATGGACGCGCTGCGCACGGTCGGCGCCGACGGGTGGGTCGATGCGCTGCCCGACGGGCTGAACACCCCCGTCGGCGAGGGCGGGGAGCGCCTGGACGTCACCAAGGTCGCCCAGATCGCCCTCGCCCGGCTGGTGCTGGGCCGTTCGCCGGTCGTGGTGCTCGACGAGTCGACGGCGGAAGCGGGCAGCGAGGGCGCCGCCGAGCTGGAGCGGGCCGTGCTGGCCGCGTGCTCGGGCCGCACCACGTTGTTCGTCGCGCACCGGCTGACCCAGGCGATGGCGGCGGACCGGATCGCGGTGCTGGACGCTGGACGCGTGGTGGAGGAGGGAACGCACGACGAACTGCTGGCCCTGGGCGGCCGGTACGCACGACTGTGGCGGGCCTGGCGAGAGGGCAGCTGATCAACCCCTGATGTGAGTGAGGCCGACTTTCGTACGGTGAAAGGAACGCGGAGTCTCGATGACGGAATCGACCGCTCGTCACGTACTGCTGTCCCCCGCACAACTGGCCGCCGTACGCCGGCGCGTCGGCGACCACGCCGACCGCACCATCGCCGAAGCATGCGCCATCGGACTGTCGTACTGGGCGACGGGCACCGGCCCCGACGGCATCGACCTCACGCCCGGCACCCTCTTCACCGAAGTCCTCGGCTGGGTCGACAACGGTGGGGGCCTGCCCGGAGGGTGGCAGGTCGGCGCGGACGGCCGGAGCATCGCCGTCCCGGACGGAGTCGTGCCCGCCGACGCACAGCTCGCGCTGGACGACCTGGCCGACTTCCCGGACCGGCCCCTCGGGACCATCGGTCCGTCCAGTGTGACGGCGAGGCTCGCGGCCCTGGCCGAATGGAACGACACCCACGCCGACCGGGTCCGCCCGACCATCGTGGAGCTCTTCCGCGAGCAGGCACGGAACAGGCCGGACGCCGTCGCCGTCGTCGACGAACGACGGACGCTGACCTACCGTCAGGTGGCTGAGCTCTCCGGGCAGCTGGCGTACCATCTGGCCGAACGTGGACTCACCGCCGAACAGGTCGTGGGCATCTCACTCGGCCGCTCCGCCGACATGGTGATCGGGTTGCTCGGCGTCCTCCAGGCCGGCTGCGCCTTCGTGCCGCTCGACCCGCAGTGGCCCGCCCCGCGCCGGGCCGTCGTCATCGAGGACGCCCGGGTCGTGGTGCAGCTCAACGACTCGGGCGAGCACGACCCGGCCGAACCGGAAGCCGTGGGCGTCGACCTGGACGACTGGAGGTTCGGCTCCTGTCCCGCCGAGGGGCCCGAGGTCACCGTCCGCGGCGACGCCCTGGCATACGTGATCTTCACGTCCGGTTCGACCGGGCGGCCCAAGGGCGCGATGATCCGGCACGAGGCGATCAGCGAGCGCCTGCTGTGGCAGGTCGACGAGATCCTGGGCTTCGGCCACGACGACGCGTCGCTGTTCAAGGCGCCGCTGTCCTTCGACATCTCCATCAACGAGATCTTCCTGCCCCTGGTGAGCGGCGGCCGGCTGGTGGTGCTGCGGCCCGGCGGTGAACGCGACCCGCACCACCTGCTGAGCGTGATCGCCGACCAGCGCGTCACCTTCACGTACCTGGTGTCGTCCATGCTGGACGTGCTGCTGGAGATCGCTGGCGACTCCGGGAAGCTGGACAGCCTGCGGCACGTGTGGTGCGGCGGCGAGGTACTGACCCCGGAGTTGTACGAACGCTTCCGCGCCAAGCTCGACATCCCCATGTACCACGGCTACGGCCCGGCCGAGACGACCATCGGCGTCTCGCACGTCATCTACCGGGGCGTGGCCGAACGCCTGTCGACGTCGATCGGCAAGGCCAACCCGAACACCCAGCTCTACGTACTGGACGACGAGTTGCGCCCGGTCCCGGTCGGCGTCGGCGGCGAACTCTACGTGGGCGGATTCCTCCTGGGGCGCGGGTACGTGAACGCCCCCGGCCTGACGGCCTCCCGGTTCGTCGCCAATCCCTTCGCCGACGACGGCTCCCGGCTGTACCGCACCGGTGACCTCGCGCGGTTCGCCCCGGACGGGTCGCTGGACTTCCTCGGTCGGGCCGACAACCAGGTCAAGATCCGCGGTATGCGGCTGGAGATCGAGGACGTCGAGGCCGGTCTCGCCGAGCACCCCGGGGTACGGCACACCTGCGTCGTCGCGAAGAAGAACACGGCGGGCGGCACCTACCTCGTGGGATACGTCATCCCGGCCGCCGGGCACGAGGAGCTGCGAGCCGACGAGGTCAAGGCGTGGGCCGGCGAGCACATGGTCGAGTACATGGTGCCCGCCCACATCGTGGTCATGACGGAGTTCCCGCTCACCGCGAACGGCAAGCTCGACCGGAACGCCCTGCCCGAGCCCACGACGCGGACGGGCGAGCTGACCCGGCCCACGACCGAGAACGAGCGCGCGGTGTGCGCCGCCGTCGCGACGGTGCTGCGGCTCGAAGAGGTCGGGACCGACCAGGACTTCTTCCAGCTCGGTGGAGACAGCATCCTGGCGATCTCGCTGCTGAGCGCGCTGCGCGAGGCCGGTCTGCACGTCACGGCACGGCAGATCTTCACCCACAGCACCGTGCGGGCGCTGGCGGCGGTGGCGAGCCGGGACAACGTCTCCCCCGTGGACCACCGCGACGTCGCCACGGGCCCCGTCGTCGGCTCGCCCATCGTGCAGTGGCTCGGCGAGACCACGGACGCGATCGACGGTTTCGTGCAGTCGGTCGTGCTGAACACCCCGGCGGACCTGAGCGCCGACGCCCTCGACGAGATCCTCACCGCCCTGGTCCGGCGGCACGACATGCTCCGCGCCAGGCTGGTGCGCGGCGACCGCTGGAGCTTCGACATACCGGAGGCCGACCGGGCCACCGCTTCGTGGCAGGAGAGCGACCGGCCGCTCGACGAGTGCGTCGCCCTCGCCACCGACGGGCTCGACCCGGCCGACGGCGCGATGCTGCGGGCCGTCTGGCGCCGCGAGGCACGGCAGCTCGTCCTGGTCGCCCACCACGTGGTGATCGACGGCGTGTCCTGGCGGATCCTGATGGAGGACCTGGCCACGGCGTGGCGGCAGTTCACCTCGGGCATGCCGGTCGAGCCGCCCCCGGTGGGCACGTCGTTCCGGCGCTGGACGCAGCTGCTGGAGCGTGCGGCGTTCGACGCGGACGCTTCCTACTACTGGCGCCCCCTGCCGGGGGAGGACGGACCGGTCGGCAGGCGCGCCCTGTCCCCGGCCGACACGGTCGCGCGGGAGCGGACGCGGACCGTCTCGGTCGGCCCGGAGGTCACGGCCGCGCTGCTGGGCGAGGTCCCCGCGAAGTTCCACACGGGCGTGGGCGACGTCCTGCTGACCGCGCTCGCCGTCGCCCTCGCCCGCCGGCGCCGCGACCTCGGTCAGGACCAGACGTTCGCCCACATCGAACTCGAGGGCCATGGCCGTGAAGGACAGTTCGTGGCGGGCTCCGCCGGCTTCGAGCCGGAACTGTCCCGGACCGTGGGCTGGTTCACCACCCTGTTCCCGGTGCTCGTGGACCCCGGCGCGGCGGCCGACTTCACGGATCCCGCGTACCTGACCAGCGCGCTCAAGAGGGTCAAGGAAGACCTCGCCGACGTGCCGGACAACGGCGTCTCCTACGGCGCCCTGCGCTACCTGACCCATACCGCGTTCGACGCGCCCGCCCCACAGGTCCTCTTCAACTACCTTGGTCGCTTCGACGCGGGCGCCGCGGGGGACTGGCAACTCGCCCGCACCACCGGGCAGCTGGGCGAGAAGCGCGATCCGCGGATGCGCCTGCCGCGCCCCCTGGAGTTCAACGCCATCGCCGAACCCGCCGCCACCGGCGCGTACGAACTGGTCACCACCATCTCCTGGCCGGACGGCATGTTCACCGACGAGGACATCACGACCCTCGGCGAGTACTTCCGGGCGGCCCTCGCCGGACTGGCCGCGCTCGACCGGGGCGGCCACTCGCCCAGCGACTTCCCCCTGGTGCCGCTCACCCAGTCCGACGTCGACGGCCTGGACGGCCCGGCGCTGCGGGACATCCTGCCGCTGACCCCGCTGCAGGAGGGCCTGTACTTCCACTCGGTCTTCGACGACGACTCCGCGGGCGCCTACGTCGAGCAGCAACTCCTCACCCTGGAGGGCGAGGTGGACGCCGACCGGCTGGCGGCGGCGGCCACCCGCCTGCTCACGCTGTACCCGAACCTCGCCGCCCGCTTCGTGGCCCTCACCGACGGCCGAGTGGTCTCCGTGCTGGAGAACGGTGTGGAGGCCCCCTTCACCACGGTGGACCGCCCCGGCCTCACCGACGCGGAGATACGCGACCTGGCCGAGCGGGACCGCCGCGCCGGGTTCGACCTGTCCACCGGCCCGCTGATGCGGTACACCCTCGTCCGCGCGGGCTCCGGCCGTAGCGTCCTGGTGCAGACCGTGCACCACATCATCGCCGACGGCTGGTCGGTGCCGCCGATGCTCCGCGCGCTGCTGACCGAGTATCACGCGCCGGGGACCGTGTACCCGGTCGGCGGCTTCTCCGACTACGTCGGCTGGCTCGCCGGACGGGACGACGACGAGAGTGACCGCGTCTGGCGCGAGCAACTCGCCGAGCTGCCCGGCCCCTCGCTGGTCGCCGAGGGGCACACCCCGTCCGACCGGTTCACCGAGACCGCCGTCGTAGCGGAGGCCGGGCTCGACGCCGCCGCCCGCTCGGCCGGCGTTCCCCTGAGTGCCGCCGTGCACAGCGCCTGGGCGGTGACCCTGGGCGGCATCCTGCACAGCAGGGACGTGGTGTTCGGTTCGACGGTGTCCGGGCGCGACGCCGACGTGCCCGGCATCGAGGACATGGTGGGCCTCTTCATCAACACCATCCCCGTGCGGGCCGGCTGGGCCGGCACGACCACGGCGGGAGAGCTGCTCGCCTCGGTACGGGAACATCAGAGCGCCGTGCTGCCACACCAGCACGTCTCACTGGCGAGGATCGGCCGTCAGGCCGACGCCGGCCCGTTGTTCGACACCCTGGTGGTGTTCGACGTCGCGACCGATGCCGCCGGTCTGCGGCGGCCCGGCGACACCCTGGTCATCACGGACATCGTGAACGAGGGCGCGCCCCACTACCCGCTGACCCTGGCCGTGGAGCGCGCGGTCGACGGCCGCCCCCGCTTCAACCTGATCTACGACGGTGCGCTGCTGCGGGAGGCGAGCGCCCGGGCGCTCCTGCGCACGTTCTCCGTGACGCTCACGAACCTGCTCACGCGGCCGGACGCCCTGGTCGACGACCTGGCGTCCGAGAGCGAGCGGCTCCCCGCGCGGATCACGCCGACGACCTTGGGCGCACTGTTCGACGCCGCAGCGCGCCGCGACCCGGCGGCCACCGCCGTCACGCAGTGCGGACTCGACGGCGGCACCCGGAGCCTGACGTACGGCGAACTCGCCGCTGCGAAAAGCGACCTGGCGGCCACCCTGCGCACGGCCGGTGTCGGGCCGGGCAAGCGGGTCGCCGTCGCC
Source organism: Streptomyces sp. NRRL S-455 (assembly GCF_000717875.1). Taxonomy (GTDB): domain Bacteria; phylum Actinomycetota; class Actinomycetes; order Streptomycetales; family Streptomycetaceae; genus Streptomyces. The sequence continues at coordinate 46,179 of NZ_JOCT01000001.1, read as the reverse complement.
GTACCGCGCTCCCTGGAGCAGGTCGTCGCCCTGGTCGCCGTCGTCAGCGCGGGCGGCGCGTATGTGCCGCTGGACCTGGCGTACCCGGACGAACGGCTGGAGTACATCCTCGCCGACGCCGCTCCGCAGGTCGTCCTCGTCGACCGCGAGCAGCGGGACCGCTTCACGGAGCTGCTGGCCAGGGCGGGTGTTGCGGCCCGGGTGCTCGTGCAGGGCGACGAGGTGTCGGCCGGGGAGTCCCCTGAGCCCGAAACGAGTTGGCACGACCCGGCCTACGTGATCTACACATCCGGATCGACCGGCCGGCCCAAGGGTGTCGTCGTCCCGCACTCCAGTGTGGTGACGCTGCTCGCCAACACCCAGCCGGACATGGACTTCGGACCGCACGACGTGTGGGTCCAGTTCCACTCCTTCTCCTTCGACTTCGCGGTCTGGGAGCTGTGGGGCGCCCTGGCGTACGGCGGTGAGCTGCTGGTTCCGGAGTACGGCCTGACCCGCTCCCCGGTGGACTTCCACCGGCTGGTCCGCGAGCGCGGGGTGACCGTGCTCAACCAGACCCCGTCGGCGTTCTACCAGTTCATCGAGGCCGACCGGCACTCCGGTGAGCCGCTGCCCGCACTGCGCCGGATCATCTTCGGCGGCGAGACGCTGGACCTCGGGCGGCTGCGCGGCTGGGTCGAGCGGCACGGCAGCGCCTCGCCCGAACTGGTCAACATGTACGGCATCACCGAGACCACCGTCCACGTCACCCACCGGGTGCTGACCGACGAGGACTTCGACTCCGGCGACGACGTCAGCCCGATCGGGGGCCCGATACCCGGCCTGGTCACCTACCTGCTCGACGAGCGGCTACGGCCGGTGCCGCCGGGCCGGGTCGGCGCCATCTACGTCGCCGGCGACCAGGTGTCACTCGGCTACCTGGGCAGGCCGGGGCTCACCGCGAGCCGGTTCGTGGCGAACCCGTTCGCGGGCGACGGCTCCCGCATGTACCACACGGGCGACCTCGCCCGGCGGACCCTCGGCGGCGAGCTGGAGTTCGCCGGCCGTGCCGATGACCAGGTTCAACTCAAGGGTTTCCGCATAGAGTTGGGCGAAGTCGAGTCCGCGATCAGGGAACTGGACGGTGTGGTCGACGTGGCCGTCACGGTGGCGGACACCGGGGATCACCTGATCGCGCACGTGGTGGGCAGCGTGCCCACCGACCTCACGGACCGCCTGTCGTCCAAGCTGCCCGCACACATGATCCCGGGCAGGGTGCTCACGCTCGACGCCCTACCCCTGACGGTCAACGGCAAGCTGGACCGGAAGGCCTTGGGAGAACGCACCCTCAGGGGCGCCGGACCGTATGTGACCGCGGCTCCGCCGCGGGGCGCGACAAGCCACGACGCACCCGCGGACGAAACCGCGACGGTAGCCGCACTCACCAGGATTTTCACCGAGACGCTGCCCGGCACCGCCGTGAACGCCGACACCGACTTCTTCCGCGCCGGAGGCGACAGCATCGTCGCCATCACCCTGATCAACCGGGCCCGGGCGCAGGGACTGCCGATCGCACCCCGGGACGTGTTCCTGCTCAAGACACCGCGCGCCCTCGCCGAGCACCTGGCGACAAGCACACCCCGGCCCGCGGCCCCCGCTCATCGCGAGGACGGCCCGCTGTCCCTCACGCCGATCATCCTGCGCCAACGCGAACTGGGCGGATCCCTCGCCCGGTTCGCCCAGGCCAGGGCGCTGCAGGCCCCTGAGGGCACCGGATTCGCCGACGCCGAGCGCGCGGCGAACGCCGTCGTGGCCGCGCACCCGACGCTCCGGCTGCGGCTGCGCGTCGAGCACGGCGTGTGGACGCTGCGCACCGAACCCGCCCACCCTGTCACCGTCGTACGGCCGGACACCACCGATGCCACGACGGCGGCGAACGAGGCCGCAGGACGCCTCGACCCCGAGTCCGGGGACGTCATCGCGTTCTCGTGGCTGGAGCCGACCCGGACCCTGGTGGTCACCGTGCACCACCTGGCCGTCGACTCGGTGTCCTGGCTGGTCCTGCTGGACGACCTGGCCACCGCCCTGCGCGGGGAGCCCCTGGCGCCGCCGACCACGTCCTACGCCGAGTACGCCGATGCTCTGACGTCGCAGACCGCCCACGCGAGTGACGGGCTCGGGCACTGGATCACCACTCTCCAGGCGCCCCCGCTGCTGCCCGCCGTCGGCGGACTGCGTGAGACCACGGTCGTCCTCGCGCCCGAGGTCAGCGATCGCGTTTCCCGGACCGCGCCCAGCGCACTCGGCATCGGTCTCACCGAGTTGCTGTGCGGAGCCCTGCGCACCGCGCTGACCCGCATCCAGCCGACGCCCACCGACCTCGCGATCGAACTGGAGCGACACGGCCGGGTCCCGGCCCTCGAACACCACGACTACACCCGTACGGTCGGCTGGTTCACCGCCATCGCGCCCGTACGGCTCACCGCGCACACCGACCCCGTCGCGGCGGCCCGCGAGATCGCCGACCGCCAGCCGGACGAGCGCGCACACGTCGCCTACGGCGGGCTCCGGTACCTCAACCCACAGACGGCCCCGCTGCTGACCGCCCGCCCGCAGGTTCTGTTCAACCACCTCGGCCGGGGCAGCGAGTCCCAGGCCCTGCGGATCACCGGCGGCGACCAGGGCAGCCCGTACGCCGTCGAGGTCAACACCTGGCTGGACGAGGCCACCGGCAGCCTGCACGCGGCGTTCACCCTCGCCGAGGGCGTCCCCGACGAGATCACCGAGCACTGGCTCGGCGCACTGCACGGCATCGCGGACGCCGCCGCGACGGCCGAGCGCACGGCACCCGTCACCCCGCTGCAGCGAGGCCTGTTCTTCCAGGCCCAGATGGCCGGCACGGCCGGACACTACGTCGCGCAGAGCTGGTTCACCTTCGACCGGCGGCTGGACACCGACGCCCTGGCCGAGGCGATGGCGTACGTGATGGCCCGGCATCCGGTCGTGGGCGCCGGCTTCACCACCGACGGCGACGGAAGCCCGGTCCAGGTGCTCGCTGCGGGCCGTCGGGTCGGCGTCCGTACGATCGCCCTGTCCACGAAGGCGGAGGTCGACGCCCTGCGCGTCCGCGACCGCGACACGGGATTCGATCCGGGAGAGCCGCCGCTGATCCGGATGACCGTGGTGCGCCTGCCCGACGACCGCGACGGCCTGCTGCTCAGCTATCACCTGCTGCTGTGGGACGGCTGGTCCCGCGAGATCGTGCTGCGGGACCTGTTCGACGCCTATCAGGCCGTGCTCGCGGGCGAGTTGCCGGCTCCGACCCCGGCCACGCCGGGCTTCGAGGATCATGCGCGGGCGCTCCAGGCCAAGGATCCCGCCGTATCGGAACGGTTCTGGGCGGAGCACCTCGCCGGCCTCCCCGGCCCGACGCTGCTCGCGGGGCCGGCGCCGGCCCTCTCGGACGACCTGCCGCGCGCGCTCGTGCACACGCTGTCCGTCGAGCAGTCCGACCTGCTGCGGGAAGCGGCCAGGGCGCACGGCGTCACGCTGAACACGGTACTGACCGGCGCGTTCGGCCTGCTGCTGGGCGCCCGCACGGGCCGCGGTGACGCGGTGTTCGGTGTGACCGTCTCCGGCCGGGAGGGCGAGGGGCTGTCCGGCATCGTCGGGGTACTGCTGAACACCGTGCCCATGTGGACGCGGCCACGGCCGGACGACACGGTCCGTGAGTACCTGTCGGCCGTGCAGACGGCCAGGGTCGAGGCGATGGAGCACGAGCACCTGGGGCTCGGCGAGATCCAGCGGGCCAGTGGGCACGACACGCTGTTCGACAACCTCTTCGTCCTCCAGAACTTCCTGGACATGGACGCCTTCGCCGAGATGAACGCCCGGCACGGCATCACCTCGGTCCAGGCCGACGACTCCACCCACTATCCGTTCACCTGGGTCGTCACCCCGGGCGACCGGCTCACCGTCAAGCTCGAGTACCGCGACGAGGACACCGGGAACGCCCGCCACCTCCTGGACGACTACCTGCGCGTGCTCGAAAACCTCGCACGGTCGACCGGACCGGTCGGCGCGCTGCCCGGGCTCGGACCGGAGCCCTCGCCGGGCGAGCGGACGGACATCGGCACGGACACCGTCGTCGACCGGTTCGACCAGGCGGCCGACCGCGCCCCCGAGCGAGTCGCGCTGGTCGCCCACGGCTCGGCCATGACCTTCGCCGGGCTCCGGGACCGCAGCCGCGCGGTGGCGGGTGTGCTGGCCAGGCGCGGTATCGGCCCCGAGACGACCGTGGGTCTCGCCATCCCGCGTTCCCTCGACTCGATCGTGGCGCTGTTCGCCGTGCTGCGTGTCGGCGCCGCGTACGTACCGCTGGAGCTGGACCACCCGGACGAGCGGATCGCCGCCATCGTCGAGGACGCCCGCCCCGACGTGATCCTCACGGTGAGCGCGGTGTCCCCGCGGCTGACCGGCGAGCTGATCGAACTGGACCGGCCCCTCCCGGCGGCCGAACCGTTCGTGTCGTTCGCGCCGGACGACCCGCACCGGCTGCGGCACCCCGCCTACACGATCTACACCTCCGGATCGACCGGCAGGCCCAAGGGCGTGGTGACCGAGTACGCCGGACTCACCAACATGCTGATCAACCACCAGCGCCGCATCTTCGAGCCGGTGCTTGCCGAGCACGGCCACCGCGTCTTCCGGATCGCGCACACCGTGTCGTTCGCGTTCGACATGTCGTGGGAGGAACTGCTGTGGCTCGCCGACGGCCACGAGGTGCACATCTGTGACGAGGAGCTGCGGCGTGACGCGCCCCGGTTGGTCGAGTACTGCCTGGAACACGCCATCGACGTCATCAACGTGACGCCGACCTACGCGCAACAGCTCGTCGCCGAGGGGCTGCTGGACAACCCGGCGCGGCGGCCCGCACTGGTCCTCCTCGGTGGCGAGGCCGTCACCCCGACGCTGTGGCAGCGGCTCGCCCAGACCGAGGGCACGGCCGGCTACAACCTGTACGGCCCCACCGAATACACCATCAACACCCTCGGCGTCGGCACCTTCGAGTGCCAGGACCCCGTGGTGGGCGTGGCGATCGACAACACGGACGTGTACGTACTCGACCCGTGGCTGCGGCCCCTGCCGGACGGCGTACCCGGAGAGCTGTACGTGTCGGGCACCGGCATCGCCCGCGGCTATCTCGGGCAACCCGCCCAGACCGCGCACCGCTTCGTCGCCTGCCCGTTCGGCGAACCCGGCGAGCGCATGTACCGGACCGGGGACCTGGTCCTGCGCCGGCCCGACGGGAACCTGACCTACCTGGGCCGCACCGACCAGCAGGTCAAGATCCGGGGACACCGCGTCGAACTCGGCGAGGTCGAGGCCGTGTTCGAGGCGCACCCGGCGGTGCGGTTCGTCGCCGCGGTCGCCCAGCCCGACCCGCAGGTCGACGGCGCCCACCGGCTGGCCGCCTACCTCGTGCTCGACGGCGCGGACCTGGCGACGGTGGCCGCCGAGGTGGGCGCCGGGCTGCCGGACTTCCTGCGCCCCACGCACTACGCCCAGGTCGACAGCATCCCGCTGACGGTGAACGGGAAGGCTGACACCAAGGCGCTGCCGGAGGCCAAGCCGCTGGGTGCGCTCACCACGGCGGGGGAGCGGGGCCCGGAAACCGAGACCGAGACCGTGGTGTGCGAGTTCTTCGCCGAGGCACTGGACCTGGACGACGACGAGGTGAGCGCGGTGAGCGACTTCGTGTCCCTGGGAGGGCACTCCATGCTGGCGGTACGTCTCATCGGACTGCTCCGCCGCGAGTACGGTCCGGTGATCACCATCCGAGACCTGTTCACCCTGCGAACCCCGGAAGCGATTGCCCGACACCTCGATGACAACTCCTGACACGCAGCGGCCCCGCCCGGGGTCCGACATCCTCCGGACCGCTCTGCGCCGCAATCTCGGCGCCATGGTGTGGGGCACCGTCCTCATGGGCCTGTACCAGGCGGGTGAGACGGCCTTCCCGATCGCGCTCGGCCTGATCGTCGAGCACACGATGCGGGACCGCGGCCTCGGATCGCTCGGCCTGTCCATCGCCGCTCTGGCCGTGATCATCACGACCGTGTCGCTGTCGTGGCGGTTCGGGATGCGCGTCCTGCAGAAGGCCAACACGACCGAGGCGCACCGCTGGCGGGTGAAGGTCGCGGCCTGCGGACTCCAGCCGGTGGCCAGGGACGTCGACCTCAAGTCCGGTGAGGTGCTGACCATCGCCACCGAGGACGCCGACCAGACCGCCGACATCATCGAGGTGGTGCCTCTGCTCATCAGCTCGCTGGTCGCGGTGGCCGTGGCGGCGGTCGCGCTGGGCCTGGCCGACGTCCGGCTCGGCCTGCTGGTGATCGTGGGCACCGGCGCGATCATGTCGGTCCTCAGCGTGCTGTCCAGGCGGATCGGTTCCAGCACGCAGGAACAGCAGGCGCGGGTCGCCCGGGCCGGCGCGAAGGTCGCCGACCTGATCACCGGCCTGCGCCCGCTGCACGGCTTCGGCGGCAACCACGCCGCGTTCCGGTCCTACCGGAAGGCCAGCACGGAGGCGAAGCTGCAGGCGATCACCGTCGCCAAGGTGAACGGCGCCTACGCGGGGGCCGCGCTGGCCCTCAACGCGGTGCTAGCGGGCGCCGTGACCCTGACGGCGGGCTGGCTGGCGTTCGACGGGCAGATCAGCATCGGGGAACTCGTCATGGCCGTGGGACTGGCGCAGTTCATCATGGAACCGCTCAGGCTGTTCTCGGAGATGCCGAAATACGTGATGATCGCCCGGGCCTCGGCCGCGCGGATGGCACTGGTCCTGACCGCTCCACCGGTCACCACCCCAGGGACGGAACACCCCGCCGCGGGCGGGGACCTGGAACTCGACTGCGTCCGGTACGGCACCCTGCGCAACCTCAAGTTCCAGGTGTCCGCAGGGGAGTTCGTGGCGATCGCCGCCTACCAGCCGCGTGCGGCGGCCGACCTCGCGGCGATCCTGTCCCTGAACGTCCCGCCCGACGCGTACGAGGGCGTCGTGCGGGTCAGTGGCCGGCCGCTCGGGGACCTGGCGGTCGAGGCGGTTCGCGCGCACATGCTGGTGAACCCGTACGACGGCGAGATCTTCGCGGGCACCCTCCGCACGAACATCGACCCGTCAGGCACCAGCCGGACACTCCCCGAGGCCGTGGAGGCGTCCATGCTGACGGATGTCGTCGCTCTCCACCGGGACGGACTCGACCACGGTGTCCGCGACCGGGGCGCGAACCTCTCCGGCGGGCAGCGTCAACGGCTTTCCCTGGCCCGGGCGTTGGCGGCCGACACCGACATCCTCGTCCTGCACGATCCGACGACCGCCGTCGACGCCGTCACCGAACAGCTCATCGCGCGGGGTGTCGCGAAGCTGCGCCGCGGCCGCACCACCGTCGTGATCACCAGCAGCCCGGCCCTCCTGGACGCGGCCGACCGCGTCCTCGTACTCGACGACGGAGTCATCACGACCGAGGACACGCACCGGAACCTCCTCGCCACCGACGAGGACTACTGCCAGGCGGTGGCGCGGTGACGGTCCGCGCCGTGGCGAGGCCCCCTCGCTGTCGTCATCGACGCGGCGAGGGGGCCTCGATCCTGCGGGGTGAGCGAGGAAAGTCAGTCCTCACTCGTGCGGGTGGAGTACGACCTTGGTGTAGCCCTCGATCCGCTTGTCGAACTTGTCGTACGCCGTGGGCGCCTGGTCGAGAGGCAGCTCGTGCGACACCACGAAGCTGGGCGTCGCGCGGCCCTCGATGATCAGGTCACGCAGCTGGCGGTTGTAGCGCTTGACGTTGCACTGACCGGTGCCCAGCCGCAGCCCCTTCTCGAAGGCGCGTCCGATGGAGACCAGCAGCATGCCCTGCTTGGCCTGCTCGTCCGGCCCGCCCGGATCGCGCGGGACGTACAGCCCCGGTATGCCGAGAGCGCCCGTCGGCCGGACCGTCTCGACGAGGGAGTTCAGCACGATCGCCGGCTCCTCGCGGTCCTCGCCGGACGCCTGGGCCTGGTAGCCGACGGCGTCGATGCCCTTGTCGGTGCCTTCTCCTCCGGTGTGTTCCTTGATCTGCTGCGCCGCGTCGCCCTCGGTGAAGTTGACCGCTACGGCCCCGATCTCCTCGGCCTTCTGCAGCCGCTCCGCCACCCTGTCGACGACGAACACCTTGCTCGCACCGCGCAGCATCGCCGAGTAGGCCGCCATCAGGCCGACCGGACCGCCGCCGTACACCGCGACGCTCTCGCCGGGACGCACGTCGGCCAGTTCGTTGCCGTGATAGCCGGTCGGGAAGATGTCCGCGAGCAGGACGAAGTCGGTCTCCTTCTCGGTGCCCTCCGGCAGCTTCAGACAGTTGAAGTCGGCGTAGGGCACCCGTACGTACTCGGCCTGGCCGCCCACGAACGGGCCCATCGCGACATAGCCGTAGGCGCCGCCCGCGAAGCCCGGGTTCACCGTCAGACAGAAACCCGTGAAGCCCGCCGTGCAGTTCTTGCAGAAGCCGCAAGCCACGTTGAAGGGCATGACCACCCGGTCACCGCGGCTGAGCGAGGTCACGCCCTCGCCGGCCTCCTCGACGACACCGAGGTTCTCGTGACCGAACACGATGCCCGGCTCGGCGGCGGTGCGGCCCTCGTACATGTGCAGGTCCGAGCCGCATATCGCGGTGGACGTGACTCGGACGATCACGTCGTTCGGGTGCTGGATCCTGGGATTGTCCACCTGCTCGATCGCTACTTCGAACGGTCCCTTGTACACAACAGCCCTCATCCTGAGCACCTCCACTGCCCGTAATGGATACATAACGCTTTGGAGCGGCAGTACCGGAACCCGCTGCCTGCGTCGCGGTGAAGGCCCCGGCCCGCAGCTCGGCCGGTCTCTTGTGTGTTGTGCCTCATAGTCCAGACTGGTGCATGATGCGACGATTTGCACCCAGGGGCCTGTTCGGCCTGTTCGTGCTCTTCGGAAGGATCGACTGTCTTGTCACGACGTCTAGGCTCACTGCTCGTCCCGGTCTGCGGCCTGTCCGGCACCACGTATCCGGTGGGGACCCGCGTGGCCATACGCGGCAGCGGAGGCTCCGTCGACGGCTTCGTCGACGGAGACTGGCTGCCGCTCGCCTGGTGGGAGTTCGCGGACATCCGGCCGGAGGACTCCGCGGAGGGGTGACATGCCGACGGCGGCGCGTCCTTCAGGGCCGCGCCTCATCGCGCTGCCGCTGCGGGAGCACCACGTACCTGGGGTCCTCAGCGGACGCGATGCCCGCCTCGAAGACGCCGAACCGCGTGCACAGGCCCGCCGCCAGGTACGCCGTGCCGGCCAGGGCCGGCGCCACGGGGCTGCGACGGCCGAGCAGTGAGAGCCCCGCCCCCGCCGCGGTCAGGGCCTCGCTCAGCTTCAGCAGCCGCCCCGGCCGGCCCCTGACGTACGGTTCACCGACCAGCCCGAGCCGCTGCGCGATCCGGCGCAGGGCGGCGATCTCCATCCCGGCGCCCAGCAGGCCCATCCGGGTGGGTGGCCGGTGGTCGACGCCGGGCACGCACAGCGCGGCTCCGGCACCACAGGCCAGCGCGCTGCCGCCGAAGACGACGGGCAGCTCGGGATAGGCCTCGTGCCACGCCGGCACCGCGGTGTCGGCGAGCAGAACGGCGGTGTACGTGCACATCGCCGGCCCGAGCACGCCCGAGCCGAGGCCCGCCAGCCGGCCCAGCCGCGGGAACCTCCCGGTGAGCTCGGCGACCGCCGACGCGGTGGCCAGCGCGGAGAACGGTCCGATGATCCAGGACCCCACCGACAGCGGGGAGGTCGGTTTGAACACCCGGAGCATGTTGAGGAAGCGCCCGGGCCGGCCGAGGTCATGAACCAACGCGGCCACGCTGGCGAGCGCACCCCCCGCGGCCACACGCCGACCCACCCCGGCCAGCTCCGGGCGCGTGGTCAGGTCGGCGAAGACGGCCATGGTCGCCGACGCTCCCGCCGTCCCGCCCAGGAACAGGTATCCCGGCACGTCCGGCACCTTCCAGGTGGGACGCTTGAGAATCGGACGGCCGTAGTAGGAACGGAACTCCGCATCGGGCACCAAGGCGCCCTCTCGACGGCCACGTGGTGTCACAGCCTCCTCCTCACCTCTGCTCCTCGCCCGCCCCGCGGTCACCGGCGCCGCCCGGCGAAGGACAGCGCCACGCTCGCCGCCACACCGAGGGCCGCCACCGCCGCGTGCCGCCACATCGACGGCAGGTCACGGGTGGTGACCACCGGGTCCGGCGGCAGTCCGTACACCTCCGGTTCGTCCAGCAGCAGGAAGAACGCCCCGTCGCCGCCCACGCCGTCCTGCGGGTCCCGGCCGTACAGCCGCGCCTCCGGCACCCCGCGCTCGTGCAACTGGGCCACCCGCCCATCAGCCCGCTCGCGCAGTTCCTCCAGCGGACCGAACTGGATCGAATCGGTCGGACAGGCCTGGGCGCAGGCAGGTTCCTGGCCGGCGCCGAGACGGTCGTAGCAGAGGGTGCACTTGAACGCACGGCCGTCACCCGGCCGCAGGTCGAGCACTCCGTACGGGCAGGCGCTCACGCAGTAGCCGCAGCCGTTGCAGATGTCCTCCTGCACCACGACGGTGCCGAACTCGGTACGGAACAACGACCCGGTGGGGCACACGTCCAGGCAGGCCGCGTGGGTGCAGTGCTTGCACACGTCGCTCGACATCAGCCAGCGCAGGCCGGCCTCCCCGGACTCCCCGGCCGCGTCCGGCTCCGGGGGGCCGAGGGCCGGCATGCCCAGATCGACCGGCTGCCGCGCGGGCACCGTCTGCTCGATGAACGCCACGTGCCGCCACGTGTCGGCCGACAACGCGCCCGTGTTGTCGAACGAGTCCCCGAGCAGGTCCGGACCGTCCGGCTCGGTCGGGAGGAGATTCCACTCCTTGCACGCCACCTGGCACGCCTTGCAGCCGATGCATATCGACGTGTCGGTGAAGAACCCCATCCGCGGCGGATGCGGCTCCGGGTAGCCGGCGTCCGCGCTGGGGTCGGCCAGCGGGCCGGACAAGCGGTTGGCGTCGGTCGTCATGGCTGCGCGTCTCCTCCCGCACCCGGTCCCGCGTTCTCGGAGGTCCCCGGGGGCCGGGCGTCCTCGGGGATGCCCGCGCGCTGCCGGTAGCGCGCCACAAAGGCCGGCAGGTCCGGACCGCGAGGGCGCCGGCCCGGGCGGATGTCGCAGGTCGCCGCCTTGGACTCCTGGATGTGCACGTTCGGGTCGAGCACCACGGACAGCAGCTCGTTCGCCGCGTCCCCGGTGGACAGGCCGTTGGGGCCCCAGTGGTACGGAAGTCCCACCTGGTGGATGACCCGGCCCCGCACCCGCAAGGGCTTGATCCGGTCGGTCACCAGCACCCTCGCCTCGATCGCCGTGCGCGCCGTGACGATGGTGGCCCAGCCCCGGTGCTCCAGGCCTCGTTCCGCCGCCAGCTCGGGGGAGACCTCGCAGAAGAACTCCGGCTGCAGCTCGGACAGATAGGGCAGGGTACGGCTCATGCCGCCCGCCGTGTGGTGCTCGGTGAGCCGGTAGGTGGTGAACACGTAGGGGAACACCTCGCTGCGACTAGGGTTGTAGCGGTTGTCCCGGCGGTCGTACGCCTGGAGCGCCGGGTTGGTCTGCTGCCGGTACAGCGGGTTGTCCACCGGTGACTCGAACGGCTCGTAGTGCACGGGCAGCGGGCCGTCCGCCAGTCCGGCCGGGGCGAACAGCCAGGCCCGTCCGTCGCTCTGCATGACGAAGGGGTCGGTTCCGGCCAGCGCGGCCTGCGCCCGGGCGCCCGGTGGCGGCCGGTAGTCCGGCGGCTTGTCGGCCTCGAAGTCCGGGACGTCCTCGCCGGTCCACCGGCGCTGCTCGGCGTCCCACCACACATACCGCTTTCGGTCGCTCCAGGGCCTGCCCTCCGGGTCGGCCGATGCCCGGTTGTAGAGGATGCGGCGGTTGGCGGGCCATGCCCAGGCCCAGTCGGCGGCGACCCAGCTCTGCTCGCCGCGGGGCCGGCGGTTGGCCGCCTGGTTGTGTCCTCCGGCGCGGATCCCGCAGTAGATCCAGGTCCCGCAGGCGGTGGAGCCGTCGTCCTTCAGCTGGGTGGACGTCGACAGCGGCCCGGCGGGGCCGTAGCCGTTGATCTCGGCGAGCACCGCGTCGGCGCTCGGTTCGTCCAGCGGTCCCTCGGTGGGGTAGTCCCAGGTCAGGGCGAGCAGCGGGCGGTCGCGCGGATCGGTGGACCGGGCGAGCTTCTCGCGGATGATGCGGCCGAGGTGGTAGTAGAACCACAGGTCACTGCGCGCGTCGCCCGGCGGTTCGACGGCCGCGTGGTGCCACTGCACCAGCCGCTGCGTGTTGGTGAAACTGCCGTCCTTCTCCGTGTGCGCGGCGGCCGGCATGAAGAACACCTCGGTCGGGATCTCCTCGGTGCGCAGTTCGCCGGTCTCGATCTCCGGACCGTCCTTCCAGAACGTGGCGCTCTCGATGAGCCGCAGGTCCCGCACCACGAGCCAGTCCAGGTTGGCCATCCCGAGCCGTTGCAGTTTGGCGTTGGCGGAGCCGACCGCGGGGTTCTCCCCGACGAGGAAGTAGCCCCTGCACTCTCCTGCCATCTGGTTCAGCACCGTCTGGTAGGAGCCGTGGTCCCCGGTCAGGCGTGGCAGCCAATCGAAGCGGAAGTCGTTCTCGGCGGTGGCCGCCTCGCCCCACCAGGCCTTGAGCAGGCTGACGACGTACGCGCGCATGTTGCCCCAGAAACCCGTCGTCGCGGCGTCCGCGGCCACGAACCCGTCGAGGTCCTGGTGCTGGTGCGCGTGCGGCATCGGGATGTAGCCGGGCAGCAGGTCGAACAGCGTCGGGATGTCCGTGGAGCCCTGGATGCTGGCGTGCCCGCGCAGGGCGAGGATGCCGCCTCCCGGCCTGCCGATGTTGCCCAGCAGCGCCTGCAGGACGGCCGCGGTGCGGATGTACTGGGCCCCCACCGTGTGCTGGGTCCAGCCGACCGAGTAGCACAGCGCGGTGGTGCGCTCGCGGCCGGAGTTGGCGGTGATCGCCTCCGCCACCTTCTCGAACAGATCCCTCGGCACGCCGCAGACGTCCTCGACCATCTCCGGCGTGTAGCGGGAGAAGTGCCGCTTGAGCACCTGGTAGACGCACCGCGGGTGCCGCAGTGTCGGATCGGTCCGTGGGGTGGCGCCCAGGGCGGGGCCGCCGCTGCCGTAGGTCTCCGCACGGGCGGTCTGCCGGTGCTCCTCACCCCCGTGCTGCCCGGCCGGCGTCATGTCGTCACGGGCCGCCCAGCGCTCCCGGGCGCCGGCGGCCGCTGCCTGTTCCGCGCCCTCGTACATCCACGTGGTGGGGTCGTAGAAGCCGCCGTCCGGGTCGAAACCGGAGAACAGCCCGTCGAGGTCCTCCGTGTCGGCGAAGTCCTCCCGAAGGATCGCCGCCGCGTTGGTGTACGCCACCACGTACTCGCGGAAATCCTTCTCGTTGGTCAGCACGTGGTTGACCAGGGCGCCGAGGAACGCGATGTCCGTCCCGGCCCGCAACGGCACGTAAAGGTCGGCCACCGCGCTGGTCCGCGTGAACCTGGGGTCGATGTGAATGATCGTCGCGCCTCGCCGCTTGGCCTCCATCACCCACTGGAATCCGACCGGATGACACTCCGCCATGTTCGAGCCCTCGATGAGGATGCAGTCCGCGTTGACGAGGTCCTGCTGGAACGTCGTGGCTCCGCCACGACCGAACGAGGTTCCCAGACCGGGAACGGTGGAGGAGTGTCAAATGCGGGCCTGGTTCTCGATCTGGATCGCTCCCAGCGCCGTGTAGAGCTTCTTCATCAGGTAGTTCTCTTCGTTGTCCAGCGTCGCTCCGCCGAGACTGGCGATGCCGAGCGTGCGCCGGACCGGGGCGCCGTGGAACGAGTCCTGCCAGGTCCGCCGACGGGTCTCGATCACCCGGTCGGCGATCATGTCCATGGCCCGGTCGAGCGGAAGCCGCTCCCACTCCGTGCCGTGCCCACGCCGGTGAAGCACCGTGTAAACCCGGCCGGGACCGGTCACCAGTTGCTTGCTCGCCGAACCCTTCGGACACAGCCGGCCGCGCGAGACGGGCGAGTCGGGGTCGCCCTCGATCTGGACGACCTGCTCGTCCTTCACGTAGACCCGCTGACCGCAGCCCACGGCGCAGTAGGGGCACACGGAAGGTACGACGCGGTCGGCCTGCTCGGTGCGGGCCCGCAGCCGCTCGGTGTGCGGGGAGCGCGCCGCCGCGCCTCGGCCGAGGTCGTCGTCACCGGCGAGCTGCCGGTACACCGGCCAGCCCTCGATCCACTGCCTCAGGCCCATGGCGATCTCCCGCCTCGCGCCGTACTCCGCCCGACCAACGTAACGCTCGGTGCCCGGGGGCGCACGCGGTCCCGGGCAGGGCTGCCCCGCCGTTCCGTCCGGGGACCGTGTCCCCCGGCGGTAAGACCGTAAGACGGATCAATTCGTTCGGCCGGCGCGGACCCGGCGGGTGCTGTCCGGGAGCCGCTCGGTGATCCCCCGGCGGTCCAGCAGCTCCAGCAGTGGCACCGCCACCCGCCGTGTGGTGCCCAGGGCCTGACGGGCCTGGCTGAGGGTGAACGGCTGGCGGAGTCCGGAGAGAACCTCACCGGCCCGCCGCTCGCACCCGGGAAGCAGGAAGACACCGTCGGCCACCTTGAGCAGACGACCGGCCCGCACCGCCGCGGCCAGCTCCCTGGCGCCGAGCCGCAGCGCCGCCAGCCGGCCGGCGTCCGGCGCCGCGAACGGAGTCCGGCGCAGCTCGGCGGTCAGTTCCGCCACCGCCGCCTCGACCGATGCGGGCAGCGCCGCGCGCCGGGCGGGCGCGCAGACCCGCCCGTCCACCACCACGAGCGAGGCGGCCTCGGCAAGCGGTTTCACCACCCAGGTCCCGGGCAGCCGCAGCCGTTGCCGCACCGCGTCCACCGGGACGCCCGGCTCCAGCGCGTGGTCGACGTGCCAGCCGTCGACCAGCCGGCGCAGTTCGCCGGTCAGCTCGAGCCACACCCCGGGGTGCACGTGCCAGCCCTCACCCACCGGCTCGCCCACCACCGGCAGTCCCATCGCGCGCAGCTCCCCGGCGGTGGCGAACCCGCGGCGACGCAGCACCGCGTCGGCCAGGGGGAGCGGCCGCGGCCCGGCCAGGGCGGCCAGCTCCGCCCCGCGGCGCCGCGCGGCCCCCCGGCGGACCAGTGCGGGCGGACACACGTCGAGCACGTCGACACCCGCCGCGACTCGGTGCCGTCCCGCGTCGCGCAGCAACGCCCGGTCACCGGTCCGCAGCGGCAACGGCCGGGCCGGCCGGAGCCTGGCGGTGTCCGGGCCCAGGGGCCTGACCCGGACAGGGACCGCGGCGGATCCGATGTGCAGCACGAGCTCGCGGGGCAGTTCACCACTGTCGTCGCCCCGAAGTGCCACATCGATCTCGCCCGTGGTCAGCCACCTGTCCGGCGTGAGCAGCGCATCACCGCGAGTGAGGGCGGAGCGTGCCACACCGCGCAGGTTGACCGCGACCCGGGCCACCGCGCGTACCGCGCCGGCGTCCTGGCCCAGGGTCTGCAGGCCCCGTACCCGCGTCGCCGCACCGGTGGAGGCGACCACCAGCGGGTCCCCCACCCGCAGGGTGCCGGCTGCCAGGGTGCCGGTCACCACGGTGCCCGCACCGGTGACGCTGAACGCACGGTCCACCCAGAGCCGGACGTCGGCCCCGGGATCGGCCGGCGGCAAGGTGGCCACCAGCCGGGCCAGTGCGGCGCGCAGCCGGCCCATGCCTTCGCCGGTCCGCCCGCTCACCGCCACCGAGTCGACCGCCCCGAGGCTGGTGCGCGCGACCCGGGCGAGAGCCTGCTCCCTGGCCGGCTCCGGGTCCGCCAGATCACATCGAGTGACGGCGAGCAGCCCGTGCCGGACACCCAGCGCGTCCAGCGCCTGGAGGTGCTCGGTGGACTGCGGCATCCACCCCTCGTCGGCGGCCACCACGAACAGCACGGCGGGAACCGGGCCGACACCCGCGAGCATGTTGGGCACGAACCGTTCGTGACCGGGAACGTCCACGAACGCGACCTGTTCGCCGCCCGGCAGGGTGGTCCAGCCGAATCCCAGGTCGATGGTCAGGCCGCGGTCGCGCTCCTCCTTCCAGCGGTCCGGCTCCATCCCGGTGAGCAGCCGGACCAGAGTGGACTTGCCGTGGTCGACATGGCCGGCGGTGGCGATCACGTGCACGACGCGTCGCCTCCGTCGCCGCCCTCCGGCCGATCCTCCGACGGCCGAGCCGGCTGATGAGCCGCAAGCACCGCGTCCAGCACGGCCAGGTCATCGGCCTGCGCGACGGTACGCAGGTCCAGCAGGCATCGGCCGTGTTCCACCCGGCCCACCACGGCGACCGTTCCGGTGCGCAGCAGGCGGCCGAACTCCTCGGGCAGGCCGACAGCCGTGCTGGGCAGCCGCACCCCCGGCGCGCCGCCCCCTCCCACCACAGCGGCGGTGTGCACGACCTCGGCCCGGACGTGCTCGTCCCGCAGCCGCCGCACCAGCGCGGACGCGCGGTCGCACAGGTCGCTCTCGGCGGCGGCGAGTGCGACGCGCACCGGCGGCTCCGGGCCGCGCAACGTCGCCTCCAGCGCGGCGAGGGTCAGCTTGTCCACCCGCAGCGCCCGAGCCGCGGGATGCCGGCGCAGCCGCTCCACGATCTCGGCGTCGCCGAGCAGCAGCCCGGCCTGCGGGCCGCCGAGCAGCTTGTCACCGCTGGCGGTCACCAACGCGGCACCCGCCCGCAGGGCGGTGGCGGCGTCCGGTTCGCCGGGCAGCAGCGGATGCGGCGCCAGCAGACCGGAACCGATGTCCACGACCACGGGTGGTCCGAGCGCGGCCAGCTCGGCGACACCGGCGGCGGCCGTGAAACCGGTCACCCGGAAGTTGGACGGGTGCACCTTGAGCAGGAAGGCGGTGGCGGGACCGATGGCCTCGGCGTAGTCCCGCACCCGGGTGCGGTTGGTGGTGCCCACCTCGCGCAGCCGGGAGCCGGTGCTCGCCAGCAGTTCGGGGATGCGGAAGCCGTCGCCGATCTCGACCAGCTCGCCGCGGCTGATCACGATCTCCCGGTCGCCGGCCAGCGCGACGGCGCACAGCAGCAGCGCGGCCGCGTTGTTGTTCACCACGTGCACCGCCCCGGCGTCGGGCACGGCCTCGGACAGTGCGGCGATCACCCCTCGCCCGCGTCGGGCCCGGCGGCCCGTCACCAGATCGAACTCGACGTCGGTGCAGCCGGCCGCGGCCCGCACCGCCTCCTGGGCGGCGTCCGACAGCGGCGCCCGGCCGAGGTTGGTGTGCACCAGCACGCCGGTGGCGTTGATCACCGGCCGAAGGCTGCCGGCCCGCTCCGGGAGGTTCTCCACAGCCGCCTCGGCCACGTCCTCCGGGGCGATCTCACCCGCTCTGGCCCTGTGCTGTGCCTGGGTGATGGCCGCCTTCACCAGCGGGCGCCCCAGCGTCCGCGTCGCCTTGGCCAGCCGCGGCTCGGCCAGCAGGGAGTCGGTGCTGGGGATGCGGCGCCGGGAATCGCTCATCGCGGCACCTCCCGGGCCCGGGGTGGCGGAGGCGGACGGGAATCGAACCCGCCGACGGCAGCTCCTGCCGTCCGACGGTTTTGAAGACCGCGCCGGTCACCAGGCCGGATACGCCTCCTCGTACAAACACGGTCATCTCACCTCGCGGTCGTCTTCGCAAACGCGCCGTACGAGGAATGCGGGCCGGCACGGTGGGCACCCAGGTGGCTGTGAGCACCACGAGTACCGGGAACCGCGTCCGGCTCACCCAGTACGCGCACGGCGGCGGCTGCGCCTGCAAGATCCCGCCAGGCGAACTGGAGGAGGTGTTGCGCGGTCTGGGCGACGGCGTGCCGGTCCGTGACCCCGCCGGAGAACTGGTCGTCGGGCTCGACGAGGGCGACGACGCCACGGTGGTGCGGCTGCACGACGGCCCGGCGGTGCTGGCCACCACCGACTTCTTCACACCGGTGGTCGACGACCCGTACGACTGGGGGCGGATTGCCGCGGCGAACGCCCTGTCGGACGTCTACGCCACGGGAGGGCGTCCGCTGGTCGCGCTGAACCTGCTGGCCTGGCCGCGCGGCGTGCTGCCCTTCGAGCTGGCCCGCCAGGTGCTGCGCGGCGGTCTGGAGGTGGCCGCGGAGGCCGGCTGCCATGTGGCGGGCGGCCACAGCGTGGACGATCCCGAACCCAAGTACGGAATGGCCGTGACCGGCATCGTCGATCCCGACCGCGTCCTGCGCGCCGACGCGGGGGAACCCGGGGTGCCGCTGTCGCTGAGCAAACCGCTCGGCACAGGGGTCCTCAACAGCAAGCACAAGGCCACCGGCGAGGTGTTCCCGCACGCCGTCGCGGCCATGACCCGGCTCAACCGGGAGGCCGCCGAGGCGGCACTGGCCGCCGGTGTCACCTGCGCGACCGACGTCACCGGCTTCGGGCTGCTCGGCCATGCCTTCAAGCTGGCCCGGGCCGGCGGGGTCACCGCCGTGATCGACTCAGCCGCGGTGCCCTACCTCGACGGCGCACGTCAGGCCCTGCGCGAGGGCCATGTCAGCGGCGGCACCCGGCGCAACCTGGACTGGGTACGCGCCCACAGCGACCTGTCCGTGGTGACCGAGGAGGAGGCGCTGCTGCTCGCCGACGCGCAGACCTCCGGCGGGCTGCTGGTGGCTGGTGAGATCCCCGGCGCGCCGGTCGTGGGGGAACTGGTGCCCCGCGGGGACCACGTTCTCGTCGTGCGCTGACCAGCTGATTCCGTCCGCCACCGGGAGGCTCAGGCGAGAGCCCAGGCGACATCCCTGAGCAGGGCGTGCCGCCAGCCCGCCCGGTCGTGGCCGGAGGCCGACCGCGAGACCCGTACGGTCGCGCCGGCCTGTGCGGTGAGGGACTCGATCAGTTCGCAGTGGGGCAGCATCCGCCTCTCGTGCTCCCCGACGTCGAAGGCGACCCGCAGACCGGACAGTCCACGGTGCTCCCGCAGGCGCGCGGCGATGGTGCCGCCGACCGGGCCGTCCAAGGGGTCCGGCCGGCCCATGGCGCCGGGCGTCCACCAGAACGACCCCGACTGGCAGGCGACGCGGGACACCAGGTCCGGGAACTCCAGCGCCGCGTACATCGCGCTCAGCCCGCCGAGGCTCTGTCCGGCGACGACCAGCCGGTCCGGGTCGGCGGACACACCGGATTCCGCCACCAGCGGAAGCAGCTCGTCCCTGACCGCCTCCCACAGCCCGGGCCTGCACGCGAACTCGGCCTCCCGGTCCTTGGCCGGGAGGAAGACGAGGGTGACGGGGGGCATCTCGCCGCCGGCGACGGCCGAGTCGAACGCCGTCATGGCCGGGTGCAGATACAGCCAGTCGTCCCCGTCGAGCAGCAGGACCACCGGTCCGCCACCGCCGGCCGGGTGCACGCGCACGCTGCGCCGCCCGCCGAGCCGTTCACTGGCCCAGCGGATCCGGGTGCGGGGGAGCGGCAGGGCGTCGTCCGCGCCGACGACGGGCCAGTGCGGCTGGGCCGGGGCGTCCGGGGTCGCGGCGATGGACCGGTCAGCGCCCGCGCCGACGGGGTTGAACGGGTCGGCGTACGCCCCGTCACCCGTCAGGAACCGGTAGGTCACCCGCAGCCGCGCGGGCATCCGGACCTCGGCGTACCAGCAGTCCGTGTGGCCCCAGCGGCACAGGGGCACCGGCTCCGACCAGCTCTCGAAGTCGATGCTCGCCGCGCGGCCGCGCCACAGGAACAGGGTCACCCAGCCGCCGCCGTCGGCAGGTGCCGGCACGGGCCCCCGCACCGCTTTCCAGAACGCGTCGGTGCCGGGTGCGCCGGGCAGTCCGAACGCGGCGAAGGCGTTCTCCGTGTCGGCGGTGACCAGGCGCATGAACGTCTCCTTGTGGCAGGGGAGCGGCGACGGCTAAGCTCCTGTCAATTAGGCCAGGCTAACCTAACGTTGACGTCATGAGGAGGCACTGAGCATGAGCACCAACCCCTTCGACGACGACGGAGGCCGGTTCCTGGTCCTGGTGAACGACGAGGGCCAGCACTCCCTCTGGCCGTCCTTCGCCGAGGTGCCAGGGGGCTGGACGGTCGTGTTCGACGAGAACACCCGGCAGGCGTGCCTGGAGTACGTCGAGTCCCACTGGACCGACCTGCGTCCCCGTTCCCTCTCGGCGTCCACCGACGGCTGATCACGTCGCTGACGCGGGGCTGTCCTCGTAACTCACGGGGCTGTCCTCGTAACGGGGCGTCCACTGTGCCTTCGCGATCGCCCCGCGCAGCTCCTCCTCCGTGGCCCGCGGAGCGACCCCGTCCTCGACCGCGGCGAGAGCCGCCGCCAGGGCGATCTCCCGGGCCGCGTCCCGCATCCCGGTGAGCGGCGGCAGCAGCGGCACCGGGCCGTCCTCACCGTCGGCCGCCCTTACCGCGCACTCCGCGACGGCACGGGCGGCGGCCACCAGCATGCGGTCGGTGACACGCGTGGCCCGGCCGGCCGTCACCGCGAGCCCCATGGCCGGGAAGACGTACACGTTGTTCGACTGCGCCACCGGCACCTCGCGCCCGTCCACCGTCAGCGGAGGGAAGGGCGAGCCGGTGGCGATCAGTGCCCGGCCGTCGGTCCAGCGGGTGAGGTCCGCGGGCTCGGCCTCGGAGTGGGAGGTGGGGTTGGAGAGCGGGAAGATGACGGGCCGTTCGCAGGTGGAGGCCATCTGCCGCACGATCTCCTCGGTGAACGCCCCATGAGCCGTCGACAGCCCGATCAGCGCCGTCGGCTCCACCCGGCGCACCACCTCCGCGAGGCCGGTGCCGTCCCAGTCGGCCACCTCGCTGTCGTCGCGTGCGAACCTCCGCTGCTGCGGCGTCAGTTCGTCGCGTGACCGCACCAGCAGGCCGTCCACGTCGAGGATCCAGAACCGTGCCGTGGCCTCGTCCTCCGGCAGGCCCTCGTCGATCATGGCCGTACGGATCATCTCGGCGACACCGATGGCCGCCGATCCCGCGCCCAGGATCACCAGGCGCTGCTCGGACAGCGGGGTGCCGGCCACGTCGGCCGCGGTGGACAGGGCGCCGAGCGTGACGGCCGCGGTGCCCTGGATGTCGTCGTTGAAGGTGAGCAGCCGGTCCCGGTAGCGGGCGAGGATCGGCTGGGCGTGGGCGGTGGCGAAGTCCTCCCACTGCAGCAGCGTGCCCGGCAGCTCCGCCTCGACCGCCGACACGAACGCCTCGATCATCTCGTCGTACTCGGCACCGGTCAGCCTGTGCTCACGCCGGCCCAGATAGCGCGGGTTGGCGAGCAGTTCCTCGTTGTCCGTGCCGACGTCCAGCAGGATCGGCAGGGTGCGGGCGGGGCGGATGCCGCCGATCGCCGTGTAGAGGCTGAGCTTGCCGATGGGGATGCCCATGCCGCCGACGCCCTGGTCGCCCAGGCCGAGGATGCGCTGTCCGTCCGTGACGACGATGACGTCCACGTCCTGACGCCCGTGCGGGCGGTTGCGCAGGATGTCCCGGAAGCGGTGCCGGTCCTCCCACGTCAGGAACAGCCCCCGCGGCCGCCGGTAGATCTCGCTGAAACGCCGGCACGCCTCGCCCACCGTCGGCGTGTAGACGACGGGCAGCAGCTCCTCCAGGTGCTCGGTGACCAGACGGTAGAAGAGCACCTCGTTCGTGTCCTGCAACTGGCGCAGGTAGATATGCCGGTTGAGAGGCTTGTCATAGCCGCGGAAGGCCTCGTAGGCGCGGGCGACCTGCTCGTCCAGGGTCTCCACGGCGGGCGGCAGCAGCCCGTCGAGACCGAGCTCGGCACGCTCCTGACGGCTGAAGGCGGTGCCCTTGTTGACCAGCGGGTCGGCCAGGGTCGTGACGGCGGGGCTGGTGGTCGTACGGGGGTGGTGGTTCGTCGGCTGATCCATGGTGTGACGTGTTCCCTGGGCCCGCCCGTTCGTGCGGGTGACCTGTGCCATCCGGAGGTCACCGATGAGTCCCGCTCCGTCGCTCCCGCACCGCGACAACCCCGAACGGCCCAATGACGCTGCGCCGCAGGAGGCGACGGTGGGTGAACGGTGTGACCTTGGTGGAAGGGATGCGCGTGCACACCTGGACGAGGAGGCGCGATGGCGGGTGGACCGGCCGAGGGCGGCACGGCGTGCGCTGCCGCGAGAGGCGGCGCGGAACTGCCGGGTGACCGGTCACCGGACGCCTTCGCGCAGATGAGCGCCGTCGCCGACGCCGTCCTCTACGAGGGCTACCTCCTCTACCCCTACCGCCGCTCCTCCGCCAAGAACCGTGTCCGATGGCAGTTCGGGGTGCTGTTCCCCCGTGACTGGGTGGAGTCCGACGGCCCTGTCGCCCCGGGTGTGTCCGGCTCCGCCGACTCCTGGTACCAGCAGACCGAATGCCTGCTGCGGATCCGGCGGCGCGGCGACGCGTCCGTACGAGTGCGGGTCCGGTACCTCCAGATGCAGCGCAAGCAGGTGGAGGAGACCGGCCCGGACGGCCGGCACCACGCCGTCGAGTCGCTGAGCACCGGCGACGGCACGACGCATCTGAGCTTCGACGAGGCCGTGCCACGGGAACACGAGGCCGAAGTACCCCTCGACGAACTCCTGCGGGGCGGACGCACCGTTCCGGTGGGCGCCGCGGCCGGCGTGGACACCGAGCCACTTCCCGAAGGCGCCGGGCGGATCGTGCGCCGCCGTGACGAGGTAAGGGCCGAGACCACCATCACCGCGGAGCGGCTGACGGACGACCTGTGCCGGCTGCGTGTACGCACCACGAACAGCGGGCCCGCACCGCAGCCGCGGACCGCGCGCGATGAGGCCATGCGCCGTGCCCTCATCGCCACCCACACCCTCATCGGCGGCGAGGGCGTCGAGTTCGTCTCGCTGATCGATCCGCCGGCGGACCTGCGTACACTCGCCCGCTCGTGCCGGAACGAGTTCACCTTCCCGGTCCTCGGCGGGGAAGACGACGACGCGCGGATCCTGCTGTCCGCACCGATCATCCTGCCCGACCACCCCCAAGTGGCCCCCGAAAGCCCCGGCGACCTGCACGACGCCGCGGAGATCGACGAGATCCTCACGCTGCGCACGATGCTGCTGACCGACGAGGAGAAGCGCGAAGCGCGGGCCACCGACGCGCGCGCGGCCGCGATCCTCGACCGGGTCGACACCATGCCACGGGAAATCTTCGAACGGCTGCACGGCGCCGTCCGTTCGCTGGCACCGGCCACCCGGCCGGCCCTGGCCGATACGCCGCAGACTCCGGCCGATACGCCGCAGACTCCGGCCGGGACACCGCCGGCCGGCGCACGCCCCGCCTGGTGGCAGGAAGGCGCCGACGACGACCTGTCCCCGGCCACCGACACCGTGCTCGTGGACGGCGTGCCCCTGGGCCGCGGCGGCCGCGTCCGGCTCCGCCCCCGCGGGCGGGGTGCCGACGCCCAGGACATGTTCCTGGCCGGCCGCACCGCCGAAGTCGCCGCCGTCTTCCACGACGTGGACGGCAGCGTGCGTCTGGCCGTCACCCTCGACGACGATCCCGCGTCCGAACTGCACACCTGGTACGGACGCTTCCACTACTTCCGGCCCGACGAGCTCGAACCGCTCGAGCCCGCCGGAGACCCGGACGAGCCGTCGGCACCGGCTCCCGCCGCGGCGAAGACGCGGCACACGACCGACTCCGAGACCCCCGCAGCGGAGGCCGAGTGACATGACAACGCACAGCAGTACCGAAGAAGTCAGCAAGGAACCCAGCCGCGCAGAGGACCGGCAGGGCTTCGACGAGATCACGATCCTCTGGATCTCCGAAGGCATGAGCTGCGACGGTGACACCGTCTCCCTCACGGCCGCGGGCCAGCCGTCCATCGAGGACCTGGTGCTCGGCCTGATCCCGGGCCTGCCGAAGGTGAACCTGGTCAACAAGGTGCTCTCCCCGAGCCTGGGCGGCGAGGACTTCCTCGCTCCCTACCGGGCCGCCGCGCGCGGCGACCTGGAGCCGTTCATCCTCGTCATCGAGGGCTCGATCCCCAACCAGAACATCATCGAGGGCGACGGCTACTGGACGTCCTTCGGCAACGACCCGGAGACCGGCGAACCGCAGACCCTGAACTGGTGGATCGACCAACTGGCCCCCAAGGCCTGGGCGGTGGTGGCCGCGGGCACCTGCGCCACCTTCGGCGGCATCCACGCCATGGCCGGCAACCCGACCGGCTGCATGGGTCTCGCCGACTACCTGGGCTGGGACTACACCTCCCAGGGCGGCCTGCCGGTCGTCAACGTGCCCGGCTGCCCGATCCAGCCCGAGAACTTCATGGAGACCCTCGTCTGGGTCCTCTACCACGCGGCCGGTTCCGCGCCCCCGCCCCCGCTGGACCACATGCTGCGCCCGCAGTGGCTGTTCGGGAAGACGGTCCACGAGGGCTGCGACCGCGGCTCCTACTACGAGCAGGCCGGCTTCGCCAAGGACTACAACTCACCCAAGTGCCTGGTCAAGACGGGCTGCTGGGGACCGGTCGTCAACTGCAACGTGCCCAAACGCGGCTGGATGGCCGGCATCGGCGGCTGCCCGAACGTGGGCGGCATCTGTATCGGGTGCACCATGCCCGGCTTCCCCGACGCGTTCATGCCGTTCATGGACGAGCCGCCCGGAGGCACCCTGTCGTCCCTGGCCATCAAGCCCTACGGCGCCGTCATCCGCCGCCTGCGCGGCATGACCAACGAGCTGGTCAACCACGAGCCCAGGTGGCGCCACAACAAGCGCAAGCTGACCAGCGGCTACGACCCGCGCTGGAGGCCCTGATGACGTCCCGCACGCACCTCACCACCCACCGACCGAACACCGACAGCGAGGGGCAGAACCGCCGATGACCACCACCGAGGCCCGGCCCACGGAGCGCAAGCCGCCACAACTCGTGGACATGTCCTGGGATCCGATCACCCGGATCATCGGGAACCTGGGCATCTACACGAAGATCGACTTCGCCAACCGGGAAGTCGTGGAATGCCACAGCACCTCGTCGCTGTTCCGCGGCTACTCGGTGTTCATGAAGGGCAAGGACCCGCGCGACGCCGGCTTCATCACGTCCCGGATCTGCGGCATCTGCGGCGACAACCACACCACCTGCTCGGACTACGCCCAGCAGATGGCCTACGGCGTCAAGCCGCCCCCGCTGGCCGACTACATCGTCAACCTCGGCGAGGCGGCCGAGTACCTCTTCGACCACACGATCTTCCAGGACAACCTGGTCTTCGTGGACTTCTGCGAGGCGATGGTCAAGTCCACCAACCCCGGTGTGCTGGCCCGCGCCGAGAGCACCTCGGCACCCCGCGGCGACATCCACGGCTATCGCACGATCGCCGACATCATGCGGGCCTTCAACCCCTTCGAGGGGGAGGTCTACAAAGAGGCCCTGAAGGTCAGCCGTATCACCCGCGAGATGTTCTGCCTCATGGAGGGGCGGCACGTCCACCCGTCCACGCTGTACCCCGGCGGCGTCGGCACGATGCCGCAGCCGACCACCTTCACCGACTACCTCAGCCGGCTGATGCGGGTCATCGACTTCGTGAAGAAGGCCGTCGCCCTGAACGACGACGTCTTCGACTTCTTCTACGAGGCGCTGCCCGGCTACGAGGAGGTCGGCCGCCGCCGCGTCCTGCTGGGCTGCTGGGGCGCCTTCCAGGACCCCATGACCGTCGACTACCGCTACGAGACGATGAACACCTGGGGCAAGCAGATGTACGTCACCCCGGGCATCATCGTCGACGGCGAGCTCGTCACCAACAACCTCATCGACATCAACCTCGGCCTGCGCATCATGCTGGGCAGTTCGTACTACGAGGACTGGGTCAACGAGCAGCCCTTCGTCACCCACGACCCGCTCGGCAACCCCGTCGACATGCGCCACCCGTGGAACCAGACCACCGTCCCGGTGCCGCAGAAGCGCGACTTCGGCGACAAGTACAGCTGGGTCATGAGCCCCCGCTGGCTCGACCCGCGCACCGGGGACCACCTCGCCCTCGACACCGGCGGCGGCCCGCTCGCCCGGCTCTGGTCGACCGCGCTGAGCGGCCTCGTCGACACCCCGTACGTCAAGGCCACCGGCCACAGCGTGCGCATCTCCCTGCCCAAGGGCGAGACGCTGCCGGAGACGACCTTCGAGTGGCGCATCCCGCAGTGGAGCAACACCATCGAACGCGACCGCGCCCGGCCGTACTTCGTGGCCTACGCGGCCGCGATGGCCCTGCAGTTCGTCGAAGAGGCCATGGGCCTCGTGCGGGCGGGCGAGACCAAGGTGTTCGAGAACTACGAGGTGCCCGACGAGGCGATCGGCTGCGGCTTCCACGAGGCGGTGCGCGGTGTCCTCTCCCACCACCTGGTGATCAAGGACAAGAAGATCGCCAACTACCACCCGTACCCGCCCACCCCGTGGAACGCCAGCCCCCGCGACATGTACGGCACCCCCGGCCCGTACGAGGACGCCGTCCAGGGCCAGCCCATCTTCGAGGAGAACGGGCCGGACGACTTCAAGGGCATCGACATCATGCGCACGGTCCGCAGCTTCGACCCCTGCCTGCCGTGCGGTGTGCACATGTACGTCGGCAAGGGCAAGACGCTGACCACCCTGCACTCGCCGACCTACGGGGCGAACCATGGCTGAGGCCGCCGCCCCGGCACGGCTGGCGGACCCGGACGTCGAGGCCCGGCTCGCGCGGCTCGACGAGCTGCTGGAAGGGCTGGAGCCCGTCCCCGGGCCCGCCACCGAGACGGTCCGGCTGCTGACCGAGGTCTACGGCGAGGCCCTGGCCCGCGTCCTGGACCACGCCGACGGGCAGCTGGCCGAGCGCCTCGCCGACGACGAGCTGCTGGGGCACCTGATGGTGCTGCACGACATCCACCCCGAACCCGCCGAACGCCGGGCGGCCCGCGCGGTCGAGCGGTTGCGGCCCGCCGTGCAGGAGCGGGGCGGCGACGTGGAGTGGGCCGGGGTGGAAGGGCAGGTCGGCCGCGTGCGCATGACGTCCGGTGGCGGGTGCGGATCCGGCTGCGGCGACGGGGCCTCACAGGTCACCGACGCGGTCCGGGAGGCCGTGCTCGCCGTGGCGCCGGAGCTGACGGCGGTGGAACCCCTCCCGACCACGCCGGCACCCGCGTTCGTGCCGCTGACGACGCTGACGCACCGGGGCGCACGGTGACCACCGACGGGGCACTGGCCCGACTCATCCGCTCCTCGGCCGACCGCCCGGCGGCGGCCGAGGCGGAGGCGTGCGACCTGTGCGCCGCGCCGGTCGCCGACGAGCACGCCCATCTGTACGACACCGGGCGGGAGGAGGTGTGCTGCGTGTGCGGCCCCTGCTCCGTGCTGTTCGCCGGGGCCGGGGCGGGCGACGGCCACTACCGGCTCGTGCCCCGGCGCCGGGTCCGGCTGCCCCACCTGGACACGGCCGTGCTGGGCGTGCCGGTCGGCCTGGTGTTCTTCGTGCCCCGGGCGGACGGCACGGTCACCGCCGAGGGTCCGAGCCCCGCGGGCGCCATGCGGTGGGAGGTGGAGGCGGCGGCCTGGAAGCAGCTGGCCGGGACGTGTCCGCAGCTCGCGGGCGTGGAACCCGAGGTGGAGGCCCTGCTGGTGAACACCGTCCACGGCCTCGACCAGCACTGGATCGTGCCGATCGACGACTGCTACCGGATGGTCGCCGTCGTACGCCGGGAATGGCGCGGCCTGTCCGGCGGCGGCCGGGTCTGGCCGGCCGTCGAGCGGTTCTTCGAGGACCTCACAGAGCGGCCATGAGCACGCACTCCGCAGGTCGGAGGCGAGGAAGGAGAGCACCCCATGGGCAACATCAGAGTGGGCCGGCCCCAGGCGAAGCCCGACACCCCCGGGCACGTCGTCGGCATGCACCAGGGCAACAGGGGACGGTACGAGAAGCAGAAGGGGCACCACCCGGACGGCACCGCCGACGCGCGCCGCTCCACGGGGATCCACTGGAAGCGGCATGACGCCCTCGTGGAGTCCATGCCGAACATCTCGCCGGGATGAAGGCCGTGACGAGACAGACCAAGCAGGGAGTCGCCGCAATGAAGGTCCAACGAGTACGCAGACCCGTCGCGCGCAGGCGGGGCGGGATGAACGGGCAGCGGGTGCTGATGACCGAGGCCGCCCTGGTGGGCGGTGTGGCCCTGGCATTCCTGGCCTGGGAGCTGCCCAGCCTGAGGCGCGAAGTGCGGATCTGGCGGATGGCCGGCGGGTTCCGCGCCGGTCGCCGCTACCCGTGACAGCCCGTGCACGAGCTGTCGATCGCGACCGCGATCATCGAGCGCGCCGACGAGCTGGCCCGGGCGGACGGGACCGAGGCGGTCTCGGCCGTGACCGTCCGGGTCGGCGAGCTGGCGGGCGTCGTCCCCGACGCCCTGGGCTTCGCCTTCGAGGTGGCCCGCGACGGCACCGCCCTGGCCGGGGCCCGGCTCGTGGTCGAGCAGGTCCCCGCGCAGGCCTGGTGCGGCCCGTGCGCCGAGGAGTTCCCGGTGGGCATGCCCCCGTTCTTCTGGTGCCCGCGCTGCGACCAGCCCTCCAGCGACCTGCGCAGCGGCCGGGAGCTGGAGATCGCCGGGATCGAGCCGTCACCGGCCCCGGCGTAGCGCGAAGGGGCCCCGCCGACCCGCCGGCGGGGCCCCTTCGCGTGCCCGCGGTTCAGCAGATGCGCGGCAACTGCTCGCCGAGCGGCAGGTCCACGACCCGCGTGCCGCCGAGGCCGGTGGCGACCACGACCATGCCGGGATGCTCGGCGACGCACTCGCCGATCACCGTGGCCCCGGAGCCCTGCGGATGGGCGCGCATCGCCGCGAGGACCTCGTCCGCCGCCGACGGGGGCACGAACGCGACCAGCCGGCCCTCGTTGGCGACGTACAGCGGATCCAGACCGAGGAACCCGCAGGCGTTCGCCACCGCGTCCGGCACCGGAATGGCACGTTCCTGCAGCCGCACCCCGGTCCCGGAGGCACGGGCGATCTCGTTGAGGGACGCGGCCAGACCACCCCTGGTCGGGTCGCGCAGCACATGCACGTCGGGCGTGACGGCCAGCATCGCGCCCACCAGATCCGCCAGCGGCGCGGTGTCACTGGCGACCTCGACCCCGAACTCCAGCCCCTCACGGACGCTCATGATCGCCACCCCGTGCAGGCCGATCGGCCCGCTGACGATCACGGCGTCACCGGGCCGCGCACGCTGCGGCCGGATGTCCACCCCGTCCGGGACCAGCCCGACACCGGCGGTGGTGACGTACACCCCGTCGCCGTGCCCGGACTCCACCACCTTGGTGTCACCCGTGGCGATGGTGACCCCGGCGGCCTCGGCCGCCGCCCCCATGGCGCGTGCGATCCGCTCCACGACCGTCAGCTCCACGCCCTCTTCCAGGACGAAGGCGGCGGACAGATACGCCGGCCGGGCACCACTCATCGCCAGGTCGTTGACCGTGCCGTTGACCGCCAGGTCGCCCAGGCTGCCGCCGGGGAAGAACAGCGGCCGGACGACGTAGGAGTCGGTGGAGAAGGCGAGCCGCGCGCCGCCCAGTTCGAGTACGGCGGAGTCGGCGAGACCGGCGAGGATGGGGTTTCCGTAGGCGGGGGTGAAGACCTGCTCGATCAGCTCGGCCGACAGCGCGCCCCCGCCGCCGTGTCCCATCACCACGACCGGCTGGTCGCGCAGCGGGGCGGGGCAGGTCCAGCCGGCCGGGTCGACGACCTCGGTGAGTTGTTCAGGCAACGGGGTTCATCTCCTCCCGCGCGGCCCGTCCGGCCTGCGGCGTAGGGGCGTTCATCCGGCGGTACAGGTAGTAGGCCGCGCAGGCGCCCTCGCTGGAGACCATGGTGGCTCCGAGCGGCGTGCGCGGGGTGCAGGTGGTGCCGAACGCGGCGCACTCGGTCGGCCTGATCAGACCCTGCAGCACCTCGCCGCTGCGGCACTCGGCGGGCTCCTCGGTGCGGATCCCGGTGACGTCGAAGCGGTGCTCGGCGTCGTACGCGCGGAAGGCGTCGCTCAGCCGCCAGCCACTGGCCGGGATCCGCCCGATCCCGCGCCAGTTCCGGTCGGTGACCTCGAACACCTCCTCGATCATGCGCACGGCCGCCGGATTGCCCTCCTCACGCACGGCACGCGGATAGGCGTTCTCCACCTTGTGCTCTCCGCGCTCCAGCTGCCGGACCGCCCGGCGGATACCCTCCAGGATGTCCAGCGGCTCGAACCCGGTCACCACCATCGGCACCTTGAACCGCTCGGTCAGCTCCGGGTACTCCGCCGTGCCCATCACGCTGCACACGTGCCCGGCGGCCAGGAACCCCTGCACCCGGCACTGCGGCGCCGTCATGATCGCCTCGACGGCCGGGGGCACCCGCACATGCGACACCAGCAGGCTGAAGTTGCCCAGCCCGAGGCGGCGCGCCTGGTGCACGGCCATCGCGTTGGCCGGGGCGGTGGTCTCGAAGCCGATCGCGAAGAACACCACCTCCCGGTCGGGGTGGCGGCGGGCCAGCTCCAGGGCGTCGAGCGGCGAGTACACCACGCGTACGTCACCGCCCTCACCCTTGACCCGGAACAGGTCGCGGCCGGTGCCCGGCACCCGCAGCATGTCCCCGAAGGAACAGAAGATCACCTCGGGCCGCGAGGCGATCTCCAGCGCCTTGTCGATGACCTCCAGCGGCGTGACACAGACAGGGCAGCCGGGGCCGTGGATCAACTCCACCTGCTCGGGCAGCAGTTGGTCGATGCCGTGCCGAATGATCGAGTGGGTCTGCCCGCCGCACACCTCCATCAGGGCCCACGGCCGGGTCGCGGTGGCACGGATCTCGTCCAGCAGCCGCCGGGCCAGATCCGGGTCGTTGAACTCGTCGAGGTACTTCACGTCGTTCCCGCCTCCTTCGCCGCCTGCTCCCAGGCGTCGCCGAACTCCTCCTCCAGCAGCCCCAGTTCCTCGAACAGCTGCAGCGAGGCCAGGGCCGACTCCTCGTCGAGGCGCTGCAGAGCGAACCCGACGTGCACGATGACGTACTCACCCACCCGCACGTCGGGCACGTACTCCAGGCACGCCTGTTTCTGCACTCCGCCGAAGTCGACCAGCCCGGTGAGCGGGTCCGCGCTGTCGTCGATGGCCACGACCTTGCCGGGCACTGCCAAACACATGAGTCACTCCTCTTGTCGTAGGTGCGCCGCGACCACCAGCTGGCCGAGGGACAGTCCGCCGTCGTTCGGGGGGACTTCGCCGTGGCGGAGCACCGCGAAGCCGTCCCGCGACAGCAGGCGCGCGCACTCCTCCTCCAGCAGCGCGTTGGCGAACACCCCGCCGCTGAGGGCGACGACGGACAGACCGGTGTCCCGGCGTGCCCGTCCGCAGATCTCCGCGACGGCCCGTGCCACGGCACGGTGGAAGCGGGCGGCGAGCACCGGAGCCGGCGTGCCGTGCCGCAGATCGGTGACCAGATCCCGCAGCACCGGGGCCGGGTCGTACGTACCGGCGGCGAAGCGGAAGCCGTACGCCGAGGTGTCGGCGTCCCAGGCGGCCGTCGCGGCGGCCTCCAGCTCCAGGGCGGCCTGCGCCTCGTACTCCGCGCGATGGCACACGCCGACGAGCGAGGACACGGCGTCGAAGAGCCGCCCCATGCTGGAGGTCGCCACGCAGGCCACACCTCGCGTCAACTGTCTCTCGAGAATGCCCAGTTCCTCGGGTGCGCAGGCGGCGACACAGGGCAGGTCCGGATCCCACGGCAGGCCCGCCGACCACAGCCGGGCCAGGGCCAGGCGGCACGGGTTGGCCACGCCCGCGTCGCCGCCGGGCAGCGGGGCGGGGGTGAGGTGGGCCAGGCGGATGTGGCCGGTGTAGTCGGCGAGCAGGAGCTCACCGCCCCAGACGGTGCCGTCGTCGCCGTACCCCGTGCCGTCGAAGGCGACGCCGAGCACGGGCGCCGTCCCGTCGTGGCCGTGCTCGGCCATCGTGGCGGCGACGTGCGCGTGGTGGTGCTGGACCAGCACAGGGGGGCGTTCGGTCAACCGGGCGGCCCACTTCGCCGAGTGGTAGCCGGGATGCCGGTCGGCGGCGACGAGCTCGGGGCTGACGCCGGTCAGGGACCGCAGGTGCGCCGCCGCCCGCCCGGCCGCCTCCAGGGTCGTCAGATCGCCCATGTCGCCGATGTGCGGACCGAACCAGGCGTGATCGCCCTCCCCGAGGCACAGCGCGTGCTTCAGGTCGCCGCCCACGGCGAGCGCGGGCCGCACCGGGACCGGCAGCCGCAACGGGCGGGGCACGTACCCACGGGACCGGCGCAGCACCTGCTCGGTGCCGTCGGGGCGCACCCGCAGCAGGGAGTCGTCGCAGGGCGAGGCGATGGGCCGGTCGTGGGCGAGCCAGGCGTCGGCCAGCCCGGCCAGCCGGGTCAGGGCCTCGTCGTCGTCCGTGACGATCGGTTCCCCCGAGCGGTTGCCGCTCGTCATGACCAGCACGCGCGGCCCGGGCGGATCGCCGGGCAGGCCGAACAGCAGGGTGTGCACGGGGGTGTAGGGCAGCATCACACCGAGGTGCGGACTGCCGGGGCAGACGCCGGGCGCGAGGCCCGCCCCGTCCGCGCGCCGGCGCAGCAGGACGATGGGGCGCCGGGGGCTGGTGAGGGCGGCCTCCTCGGGCGCGGAGAGCACCGCGAGCCGCCGTACGGTGTCGAGGTCCGCGCACATCACCGCGAACGGTTTGCCGCCGCGGGCCTTGCGGGCGCGCAGCGCGTCGACGGCCCGTGCGTCGGTGGCGTCGCACGCCAGGTGGTAACCGCCGAGGCCCTTGACCGCGACGATCCGCCCGGCGGTCAGCAGCGCCCGCGCCGTGGTCAGGGCCTCGGCGTCCCGCGCCGGGCGGACACCGCTGCCGGAGGCGGGCACCAGGCGGAGCCGGGGGCCGCAGCCGGGGCAGGCCACGGGCTGGGCGTGGAAGCGCCG
Organism: Streptomyces sp. NRRL S-455; assembly: GCF_000717875.1. Taxonomy (GTDB): domain Bacteria; phylum Actinomycetota; class Actinomycetes; order Streptomycetales; family Streptomycetaceae; genus Streptomyces. Next base: position 13,089 of record NZ_JOCT01000001.1, on the reverse strand, counting down.
GTCGCCGGGGTCGCCGTACTCCCGGGCGCAGTCGGCGCACATCGGGAAGTCGGCCATGGTCGTGACCGCCCGGTCGTAGGGCATGCCCGTGGCGATCGTGAAGCGCGGCCCGCAGTGCGTGCAGGTGACGAACGGGTGCCGGTGCCGACGGTCCGCCGGATCGCTCAGCTCCCGCAGGCAGTCCGCGCAGGTCGCCGTGTCCGGCGGGAGGAGGGTGCGGCCGGGGGAGCGGTCGGTGGAGCGGATGCTGAAGGTGTCGTCGGCACCGATGACGGGCAGGTCCTCGAACCCGATGCCGGTGACGGTGGCCAGTGGCGGCGGCTCGGCCGCCAGCCGGTCGCAGAAACCGGCGACACCCTCGGGCGGGCCTTCCACCTCGATGACGACCCCGCTCGCCGTGTTGCTCACGAACCCGGAGAGCGCGAGCTCCGTGGCCAGGCGGTGCACATACGGGCGGAAGCCCACGCCCTGCACCGTACCGCGCACGGTGACGCGGCGGCGTACCGCCGGTGTGACGGGCGCCGTCACGGGACGAGGCCGGCTTCGGCGTCCTCGTGGGTGTGGGTGTGGGTGTGCGGCCGGGGTGCCAGAGGAGGACGGTGAACCGGAGCACCGTCCCGTACGGCGAGCACCCGCTCCAGCAGGGCGTCGACGCCGGCGCCGGTACGGGCGCAGGACCGCAGGACCTCTACCCCCGGGTTGACCCGTTGGACGTGTGCGTCGAAGGCGGCCTCGTCGAATCCGGCGGGCCCGGCCAGGTCCGTCTTGGTCAGCACCACCAGATGGGCGGAGCCGAAGGCCGTGGGGTACTTCAGCGGCTTGTCCTCGCCCTCCGTCACCGCCATGAGCACGATCCGCAGGCTCTCCCCGAGGTCGTAGGACGCCGGGCAGACGAGATTGCCGACGTTCTCGATGAAGAGCAGCGAGGTGTCCTCGGGCAGCCAGCTCTCCACGTGCCCGCGCAGCTGCCGCGCCTCCAGGTGGCACAGCCCGTCGGTGAGCAGCTGCTTCACCGGAGCTCCCGAACGGGCCAGCCGGTGGGCGTCGTTCTCCGTCGCCAGGTCGGCGGTGAGCGCGGCCACCGGAAGGCCCCGCTGCACAGCCCTGGCCAGCACCCGCCCGAGCAGTTCCGTCTTGCCGCTGCCCGGGCTGGACAGCAGGTTGGCCACGCTCACCCCGCGCCGGGCGAGCTCGTCACGCAGGTCCGCGGCCAGGCCGTCGTTCCTCGCCAGGACGGCCTGAGTGACCTCGTCCATGGACTCACACATGGGCGCCGCTCCTCGGGGTCGGTAGGGAAATCGTTCCGCTACCGATCCTCGGCGCCGTCGCCCACCGTGCCCGGCAGCCCGGCCGGGGAGGGGGCGGCGGATTCGTCCGGGCGGCGCAACGGGGGCGTGGCGGCCGGGTCGGCGAGCAGCACCGGGACCATCGTGTGCAGGGCCGTGACCGCCCGCCCGACCGCCTCGCGCACGGTCGCGCTGATGCCCGGGGCGATGTCCTCGTCGGCGGGCGCCCGCAGCTCGGGCTCGCAGGCGAGGACGAGGACACGGGGGAGCGGCTCATCACCCAGGTGGGCCGCGAGGGCCAGGACCTTCGCCGGGTCCATGCCGTGCGCCTCGGGCGGGGCGCCCCCCGCGGCCCGGTCGGGGAGTCCGGGCTCGACGAGTGACAGGGTGCCCGGCTCGTGTCCCCGCACGGCCGCGTCGACCAGGACGGCCGTGTCGTAGCCGTCGAGCAGTGCGTACGCGAGGTCCATCCCGCGGATGCCGAAGTCCCGCACCCGTACCTCGGGCGGCAGCGGGCGCCGCTCCAGGGCACGGATGACCTCGGGGCCGAAGGCGTCGTCCGCGAGGAAGATGTTGCCGACGCCCGCGATCAGCAGCCGCGCGCTCACAGCGCGTCTCCGGCGGCCAGCGGCCTGGCGGAGCCGGCCAGAAGCTTGCGGACGAAGGCCGAGCGCAGCGCGTGGTACGGCGCCTGCGGGTCGAAGAAGATGGCTCGCATACGGGCGAGTTCGGTCCGTCGGTACTCGGCGAGGGGCCGCTGGAGCTCGTCCGCGTGACGTGCCGTGGCCTTGGCGGTGATCCGCTGGGTGAGATCCGGGTCGTCGGCGAGCCCGGCGGCCAGGCGCTCGACCTCGTCCGGGAACTCCTGGGCCGGGACCGGTACCAGACGGTCCACGAGTCCGATCCGTTCGGCGGTCGCGGCGCTCACCGGCAGGGCCTCGGTCGTCAGCCGCTCGGCCGTCTCCGCGCCCACCCGCCGGGGCAGCGAGTACGTCCAGTACTCCGACCCGTACAGGCCCATGTTCCGGTAGTGCGGGTTGAGGACGCTGCCCGTGCGGCACCAGACCTCGTCGGCGGCCAGGGCGAGCATGACGCCGCCGGCCGCCGCGTTGCCGCCGACGGCCGCGACCACCAGCCGGTCGGTGGTGCGCAGCACCGCCTCCACCAGGTCGTTCATGGCGTTGAGGTTGGACCAGGACTCGCCCGCCGGGTCACTCGACGCCTCGATGACGTTGAGATGGATGCCGTTGGAGAAGAAATCACGGGCGCCGCCGAGCACCAGCACCGACGTGGGCCGGCTGAGCGCGTACCGGTAGCCGGCGAGCAGCCTGCGGCAGTGGGTGGTGCTCATCGCCCCGCCGGGGAACGAGAAGGTCAGGAAGCCGATGTCGCCCCGCTGCCGGTAGCGGATGTCGGCCCAGGTGGTGCGGTCCGGGGGCAGTTCGAGCGGGGCGGCGATCTCGGGCAGCCAGTACGGGCGGTCGCTGGAACCCGGCATGCCGTGGGATCCGGGCGGGGCGGGGAAGCCGGCGAGCACCGAGGCCGCCGGACGGCGGAACGGGGCCGGGTCTCCGGAGTTCTTGCGCGGGCGCAGTTCCGGAATCCACACGGCTCCGTCCCGGGTGGCCCGGCACACCGCGCCGGACCGGGTCGCGAGCAGCTCCCCGGGCTCCCCCCGCAGCCGGTCCTCGGGATGCCCGCCGTGCAGGAAGACCTCCCGGCCGCAGAGTTCGTCCCGCACTCCCGGTTGGGAGTCGGCCCCGCGGAGCTTGCGCAGCACCGTACGGGTGCTGTCGTTCTCCCAGTCGATCCGCCGCTGCTCCTGCCGGAAGAAGTCGCGCCACACCACCTCGATCCCGGGATCACTCTGCGGGCGAGGCTTGTACGATCCGTCGGCGAACCGCCGCACCGCCAGCAGGACGGCGGCCGAGGCGGCGTCGGAGACCTCGTTGCGGTACATGTCGCTCTTGCCGACGGGCGGCACCGGGAAGGACCCGTCCGCCCAGATGTCGCCGGCGTCCATCGCCGCCTCGGCCTGAAGCACCGTCACCCCCCACTGGGGCGCCTCCTCGGCGATCGCCCAGTCCAGGGACGACGGGCCCCGGTCGCCGGGTGGCCCCGGATGGACGATCAGGCAGGCGTGCTCACGCCACACGTCCTCCGGCAGGGCCGACTTGAGCATCGGGGCGACGACCAGTTCAGGCCGTACCTCCCGAACAGCGGCCCGGACCGCGTCGGGGCCGTGCGAGGCGAGCACCACGTCCACACGGTGCCCCTCGTCCGACAGTTCGGCGTAGACACGCTGGGACAGGCTGTTGAACGCACTGGCGACGAGCAAGATGTCCATGACATGGCATGGTCGCCGTTGGGGAGAGGGCCGAGAAGAACCACCGCGGCGTTTCGCGCCCGTCATCCGCTTCCGGGCTACTCGTCCGGCGGCGCGGTCAGCGGCACCCCGGTGAAGAAGCCGTAGGGTTCGCTTGCCCTCGCCGGACGCCTGACGCAGGCTGGTCCTGTGGCTGGGCAAGAAGGCCCTACGCTCATCACGTCCGTCCAGCGGGCCATGCGGCTGCTGGAGGCGGTGAGCGCGCACCAGAACGGCGCGCCGGCGAAACAACTGGCACGCGAGACCGGCCTGCCCCTGGCAACCGCCTACCACCTGCTCCGGACGCTCGTCCACGACGGGTACGTGCGGAAACTGGACGACGGGGGCTTCGTCCTCGGCGACAAGGTCCAGACGCTGCGCAGCACGGGCCGTGCCCAGGCGCTGCTCAGCCGTGTCCGGCCCACGCTGGCCGCGCTGCGGGACCAACTGGCCAGCCCCGCCTACCTGACCTTCTACGAGGACGGTGAGATCCGGGTCGCGGAGATCGTCGACGGGCCGGGGACCCCTCGCGTCGACCTGTGGGTGGGGTTCGAGGACGCGGGGCACGCGACCGCGCTCGGCAAGTCCGTGCTGCGCGAAATGGACGTCGAGGCCCGCAAGGAATACCTCGCCCGCCATCACCTCGCCGACCTCACCCCCCGCACGATCACCAGCCCGCCGGAACTGCTCCGGCGCCTGGAGACCCCGCCCCTGGCCCCGGCCGTCACGGACCTCGAGGAGTACGCCCTCGGCACGGTCTGTGTCGCCGTCCCCGTCTACAGCGGGGACACCATCGGTTCCCTCGGCGTCTCGCTGCCGGCGAACCGGCTCTCCCGGCTGCCGGAGATCCGTGAGCGGCTGCTCCCGACCGCGAGCCGGGTGACCCGGAACCTCTCGCTCACTATCTGAAATCCCGCTCCTTGCGGCTGCCCCGGCTCACCCCGTTTTCTGGATATGTCAGACATTTCAGGGGTGTGCTCGAAGCCTCGCGCGCCCGTGTACAGGTGAGGGATACGGACAAGGACATGAGTCATGCGCGAGACCTCGGTGACGACCACGGGCCTGTGCGGCCGCCCAGCATCCGAGTGGCCGGTGCCAGGACCTCGGCCCGCCGACGCGCCCTCGCGCAGCTGGCCGCGGGCACGCCTGTCCTGCCCGTACTGATCGTCACCGCCGTTCTGCTCGTCGACCTCGCCGGCGGAGCGGGGATGATCTGGCTGCCTCTGCTCGCGGTCGGGCCCGCGCTGGCCGCCACGACCAACGGGCCACGCGGTGTCGTCTGTGTCGGCCTCCTCGCCACCGTGCTGGGCGCGCTGCTCGGGGTCCGGGACGGCGTCCCGGACCGTGAACTGGCCGCTGTACTGTCGGCCCTGGTGGCCGTCACCCTCGCGAGCGGCCTGGCCAGCGTCCTGCGCGGGCGCCGGGAACGGGTGCTCGCGGCCGTCCGCTCGGTCGCGGAGACCGCCCAGCACGCGCTGCTCCGGCCCGTACCGGCGCACGTCGGTCCCTTCCAGGCGGCCGTGCGCTACAGCGCCGCGGCCGCCGAGGCCCGGATCGGCGGAGACCTCTACGCCCTGATACCCACGCCGCACGGGGTGCGGCTGATCGTCGGCGACGTGCGCGGCAAGGGGCTGCCCGCCGTGGGGACCGCCGCGCTGGTCCTGGGCGTCTTCCGCGAGGCCGCCCACGACGAGCCCGACCTGCTCGCCGTGGTCGACAGGATCGAGCGCAGTCTGGCGCGCAACCTCGCCCACGACGACTTCGTCACCGCCGTGGTCGCCGGGTATCCGCCGGACGGGCATCTGGAGGTGGTGAACTGCGGGCACGCGCCCCCGCTGCTGGTGCGCGCCTCCGGGACGGTCACGCCGGTCGAGCCCGATCTGCCGTCTCCGCCCCTCGGGCTGCGCGACCTCGCCGGTCACTCGCCCGGCCTCCAGGAGCTTCCGTTCGCCGAGGGCGACCAGCTGCTGCTCTACACCGACGGTGTCACCGAGGCCCGCGACCACGGCCGCGCCTTCTATCCGCTCACCGAAGGCCTGGAGCGCCACGTGACCCGGGAACCGGCGCGCACCCTGAGCGCGCTCCACGACGAGCTGCTGGCCCACGTCGGGGGCCGGCTGCACGACGACGCGGCGCTCCTGCTGATCCGGAAGCCGGTCGCGTCCGAGACTGCCGTGGTGTCCGAGGTGACCGCTCCCGCCGCGGTCCCCGAGGCACGCTAGTCGTGACCGCTGCTACTGCTCGCGCAGGTCCTTGACCCGCTTGAGCTTGCCGAGGGAGCGCTCCAGCGTCTCCGGTTCGACGATCGTCACGTCGACCGTCACGCCGACGCCGTCCTTGACGCCCTTCGCGATCGCTCTGGCCGCCGCCTCGCGCAGGCCGGCGGGCGTGTCCGGGCGGGGCTCGACGCGGACGGTCATGTGGTCCATGCGGCCGCGCCGGGTCAGCTGGATCTGGAAGTGCGGGGCGACACCGGGCGTGCGCAGCACGATCTCCTCGATCTGGCTGGGGAAGACGTTCACCCCGCGCAGGATGATCATGTCGTCGCAGCGGCCGGTGATCTTCTGGATGCGGCGGAAGGCCGGCCGGGCCGTGCCGGGCAGCAGCCGGGTCAGATCGCGGGTGCGGTAGCGGACGACCGGCAGGGCCTCCTTGGTCAGGGACGTGAAGACCAGCTCGCCCTCCGCGCCCTCGGGCAGCACCTCACCGGTGACCGGGTCGACGATCTCGGGATAGAAGTGGTCCTCCCACACGTGCAGGCCGTCCTTGGTCTCCACGCACTCCTGAGCGACACCCGGGCCGATCACTTCCGACAGGCCGTATATGTCGACGGCGTGGATGTCCATCCGCTCCTCGATCTCACGGCGCATCTCCTCCGTCCACGGCTCGGCGCCGAAGACGCCCACCCGCAGAGAGGTGGAGCGCGGGTCGACGCCCTGCCGCTCGAACTCGTCGAGCAGCGTGAGCAGGTAGGACGGGGTGACCATGATGATCTCGGGACGGAAGTCCTGGATGATCTGCACCTGGCGCGCGGTCATGCCGCCGGAGGCCGGGATCACCACACAGCCCGCCCGTTCCGCGCCGTAGTGTGCGCCGAGGCCGCCGGTGAACAGGCCGTAGCCGTAGGAGATGTGCACCTTGTGGCCGGGGCGTCCGCCGGCGGCCCGGATCGAGCGGGCGACGAGGTCCGCCCACATCGACAGGTCCCTCTCCGTGTAGCCGACGACCGTGGGGCGGCCGGTGGTGCCGCTGGAGGCGTGCACCCGGCGGACCTGATCCATGGGGACCGCGAACATGCCGAAGGGATAGGTGTCGCGCAGATCCGCCTTGGTCGTGAAGGGGAAGCGGGACAGATCCTCCAGGGTGCGGCAGTCCTCCGGCCTCACCCCGGCCTTGTCGAACTTCTTCCGGTACGTCTCCACGTTGTCGTAGGCGTGGCGCAGACTCCGCCGCAGACGGTCGAGCTGGAGTTCGCGCAGTTCCTCGCGCGTCAGGCGCTCACCGTCGTCCAGCAGGTCCTGGGGGAGAGGCTCGCCCCGCCGCTCCCCGGCCGACGCGGCACCAGCGGTATGAATCACTTGTGTGCACCACCTTGTAGCCCGACCGACCATTCGGTTAGCTTCTGTCGCGTCAGGTAATCCAATCGCTTCGGCGCCTGTCAAGGGTCAGAGGGTCTTACCGAGGCGCGTCGGGTTGTCATACCATGGACCGAACGAATGGTCGGTTGGGAAGTGGGACGGATGGACACGACACACTCCACCCCCCCGGGGGCGGACGGCACGGAGCCGGTTCTCCAGCAGCACTTCGACGCGACGATCGCGCGGGACCAGCGGATCGAGCCGCGTGACTGGATGCCGGAGGGCTACCGCAAGACGCTCATCCGGCAGATCGCCCAGCACGCGCACTCGGAGATCATCGGCATGCAGCCCGAGGGCGAGTGGATCACCCGGGCGCCGTCGCTGCGCCGCAAGGCCATCCTGTTCGCGAAGGTCCAGGACGAGGCCGGGCACGGCCTGTACCTGTACTCGGCGGCGGAGACGCTGGGCGCCGACCGCGCGGACCTGACCGACCGGCTGATCGAGGGCCGCCAGAAGTACTCGTCGATCTTCAACTACCCCACGCTGAGCTTCGCCGACGTCGGCGTCATCGGCTGGTTCGTGGACGGGGCGGCGATCTGCAACCAGGTACCGCTGTGCCGCAGCTCCTACGGCCCCTACGCCCGCGCCATGGTGCGCATCTGCAAGGAGGAGTCGTTCCATCAGCGGCAGGGCTACGAGCTGCTGATGACCATGATGCGCGGCACCCCCGAGCAGCGGGAGATGGTGCAGGACGCCGTGAACCGCTGGTGGTGGCCGTCGCTGATGATGTTCGGCCCGCCCGACGACGCCTCGCCGAACTCCGCGCGGTCCATGGCCTGGAAGATCAAGCGGCACAGCAACGACGAACTGCGGCAGCGCTTCGTCGACATGACCGTCCCGCAGGCCGAGAAGCTCGGCGTCACCCTGCCCGACCCGGAGCTGCGCTGGAACGAGGAGCGCGGGCACCACGACTTCGGCACCCCCGACTGGGACGAGCTGATGCGGGTCATCAAGGGCGACGGTCCGTGCAACGCCGAGCGGATGGAACGGCGCCGTACGGCCCACGAGGAGGGCGCCTGGGTGCGTGAGGCGGCCACCGCCCACGCCGCCAAGCAGGCCGCCCGCGCGGAGAAGGGAGCGGTGGCATGACCGCCGAGAAGCAGAACTGGCCGCTGTACGAGGTGTTCGTGCGCGGCAAGCGCGGGCTGAACCACGTCCACGTGGGTTCCCTGCACGCCGCCGACGACCGCATGGCGCTCACCCACGCCCGCGACCTGTACACCCGGCGCAACGAGGGCGTGAGCATCTGGGTGGTGCGCTCCGAGCACATCGCCGCCTCCACGCGCGACGAGAAGGACCCCTTCTTCGCGCCCAGCGCCGACAAGGTCTACCGGCACCCGACCTTCTACGACATCCCCGACGACGTCCCGCACATCTGAAGGAGAGGGCATGAGCGACGACCACGTCTACCTGACCCTCGCCGAGGGACACGAGGACGACTCCCGCTGGGCCTACGGCACCGGCTTCGAGGACCCCCTGCACGGCGTGGACACCGCCGTGCCCGACGGCGTGGACGCCGGTGAACTGGCCGCCCTGTGCGTCACCCTCGCCGACGACGCCCTGGTCTCGGCGCAGCGGCTGGCCGAGTGGACCACCCGGGCTCCCGAGCTGGAGGAGGAGGTGGCCCTGGCCAACATCGGGCTCGACCTGCTCGGCCAGGCCCGCATGCTCTACTCCCGGGCGGGCCAGGCCGACGGCACCGGGCGCGACGAGGACGCCTACGCCTACTTCCGTGACCCCGGCGATTTCCGCAACGTACGCCTGGCCGAACTCCCCAACGGGGACTTCGCCTTCACGGTCGTGCGGCTGCTGGTGTTCTCCAGCTGGCGCCTCGCGCACTTCGAGCGGCTCACCGCCCACCGCGACCCGGTGCTCGCCGCGATCGCCGCCAAGGGCGTGAAGGAACTGGCCTACCACCGGCAGTACGCGGCCGAGTGGGCGGTGCGGCTGGGGGACGGCACCGAGGAGTCGCACCGCCGGATGCGCAAGGCGCAGGAGCAGGTCGCCCCCTACCTGGGCGAGCTCTTCACCGCGTACGCCGTGCGGGACGAGGTAGTCGCCGTGCTGCGCCAGGTCACCGAGGCCGCCGGCCTGCCCATGCCCGTCTACCGTCCCCTGCCCGGCTCGGGCCGCACCGGCGACCACACCGAGCATCTCGCCCCGCTGCTGGCCGAGTTGCAGGGCGTGGCCCGCGCCCATCCGGAGGCGGCATGGTGACGACGCTGCTGGACGCCCGACGGGCCCGGCGCATCGCCGAGCAGGTGCCCGACCCGGAGCTGCCCATGCTCACCCTGGCCGACCTCGGGGTGCTGCGCGAGGTGTCCCTCGCCCCGGACGGGACGGTCGTCGCCCGTCTCACCCCGACCTACTCGGGATGCCCGGCGATGGCGGAGATGCGGGCCGGCGTGGCCGCCCGGCTGCGTGCCGCGGGCTACGCGCGCGTGGAGATCCGCACCGTCCTGGACCCGCCGTGGACCAGCGACTGGATCACCGAGGACGGCCGCCGCAAGCTCGCCGAGCACGGCATCGCCCCGCCCGGCGCCAGGCAGCCGCGCGCCGCCGGTCCGGTTCCGCTGGTGCTGTCGCCGGCCCGCCGTTCGGTGCCCTGCCCCCGCTGCGGCTCCGCCGACACCGAGGAGACCTCCCGCTTCGGCGCCACGTCCTGCAAGGCCCTGTGGCGCTGCCTCGCCTGCCGCGAGCCGTTCGAGCACCTCAAGGAGATCTGATGGAGGACCTGATGGAGCCGGCCCCCGCCGCGGCGGCACGCGCACGCACCCGCCGACGCCCGGTCTTCCACCCCCTGCGGGTCGCCGCCGTACAGCCGCTGTGCGAGGACGCGGCAGCCGTCAGCTTCGACATCCCGGCCGAGCTGGCCGAGGAGTTCGCCTTCGCGCCCGGCCAGTCGCTCACGCTGCGGCGCGAGATCGACGGCCGGGACGAGCGCCGCTCGTACTCGATCTGCTCACCCGCCGGCGCGGCGCCGCGCATCGGCGTCCGGGTCGTACCCGGCGGACTGTTCTCCTCCTGGCTGGTGCACGACCTGCGCCCCGGCGACACCGTCGAGGTGATGGCACCCACCGGCGCCTTCACCCCCGACCTCAGTACGCCCGGCCACCACGTCCTCATCGCGGCCGGCTCCGGCATCACGCCCATGGTCTCCATCGCCGAGTCCGTCCTGGCCGCCGACTCCCGCTCGACGGTCACCCTCCTCTACGGCAACCGCCGCACCGGCACCGTGATGTTCGCCGACGAACTGGCCGACCTCAAGGACCTCTACCCGACGCGCTTCCAGCTCGCCCACGTCCTCTCCCGGGAGCCCCGCGAGGCCGAGGTGCTCTCCGGCCGCCTCGACGCCGACCGGCTGTCCGCACTCGTCGACGCGCTCGTCGACGTACCGTCCGCCGACCACTGGTGGCTGTGCGGGCCGCACGGCATGGTCCGCGCCGCCCAGCAGGTCCTGACCGGCCTCGGCGTCCCCCCCGACCGCGTCCACCAGGAGCTGTTCTACGCTGACGACGAGCCCGTACGCGAAGTGCGGCACACCGAGACCGGCCCCGCCGGACCCGTCAGCCAGGTGACGGTCACCCTCGACGGCCGTTCCACCACCTCCGCCCTGCCCCGGGAACGCACCCTCCTGGAAGGCGCCCAGCAGACCCGCCCCGACCTCCCCTTCGCCTGCAAGGGCGGCGTCTGCGGCACCTGCCGTGCCCTGATCACCGACGGCAAGGCCGACATGCGCCGCAACTTCGCGCTGGAACCTGCCGAGGTCGACGCGGGCTACGTCCTCACCTGCCAGTCCTTCCCGGTCTCCGACGCGCTGACGGTGGACTTCGACTCCTGAGCCGAGCCGGGACTCAACCGGTTCGCAGGACGCGCAACGCCGTGAGCGCGACGTGGAGTTCCGTGCGCCCTTCGCCGGACTCGAGGTCCGTGTCGAGGAGGCGCTCGATGGTGCGCAGGCGCTGATACATCGTCTCCCTGGACAGGCCGCCGTGGCGGGCCGCGGTGGTCTTGTTGCCGGCCGCGTCGAGATAGTGGCCGAGCGTCGTCAGCAGGTCGGTTCCGTGCCGGGTGTCATGCTCGATGAGCCGGCCCAGCCGGCGCTCGGTGTAGTCCTGGATCCGCGTGTCCTCGCGCAGGGCGTACAGCAGACGGCGCAGGTCGACGTCCGGCAGTTCGTGGAAGGAGCGGTCGGCGGGGAGGGACTGGCCGGGCGGGGTGGCCTCCAGGACACGGGCCGCCTCCCGGAAGGAGCGCGCGGTGTCGGCGAGGTCCGCCACTTCCGAGCCGGCACTCACGATCGCCCCCGGGTCCAGGCCCAGGGCGGTGCGGCTCAGGCGTTCGGCCACGGGGCGCCAGGGCTGGGCGGGCCGCAGGGCCGGCAGGACGCCGATACGGCCGGGGGAGAGCTCGCCGACGAGTGCCGCGACCCCCGCCGACCGGAGATCCCGGTGCAGCCGGGCCTCCAGCTCACCGCCCGCCGCCTGCGGGCCCAGGTCGACCAGGATCGCCACGAACCGGCTGTCCTCGGTGGGCAGCCCCAGCGCGGCGCAGCGGGCGCGGGCGTCCTCGGGGGAGTGGCGGCGCTGCTCCGCCAGTTCCCGCAGGGCGGTGCGGTGGGCCGTGTGCTCCCAGGGCGTGGAGTGGATGAGCCGGGCGACGGTCAGCGCCATCGCCGTGCGCTCCAGGACGGTGACGTGTTCCGGCCCGAAGTCCGGCCCTCCCGCGGAGAGCCGGAGCATGACCAGACGGCCCCAGCGTTCGCCCTGGTAGGTGACGGGCGCGGTGAGCCAGCCCTCCGGGCCGCCCACCTCGGTGTGGTCGCCGGGTTCGGTGGCCCGGGAGCGCCGCTCCCATCCGGCGAGGGCGTCCTCGACCGTGCTCCCGGACGGCTCGCAGACCAGCGCCTGGTGCACCAGGTTCTCCAGGACGACCGTGCGGCCGCTCATCTCCGCCGCCGCGCGCACCACGTCCTGCGGCCCCGCGCCGCGCAGGGTCAGGGCGGTGAACGCCTCGTGGATCCGCTGGGTCCGGCGCATCGCGTCGGCCTGGCTGCCGAGGATGAGGGCGTGGACGACCTGGGTGACCTCCAGGAAGTTGACGTCCCGGGCGAGGGTGACCAGGGGGAGGCGCCGGGCGCGGCAGGCCTGGACGAGGGCGTCGGGCGGGCGGTGGTAGCGCCGTACGAGCTCGATGACCAGGGCGGCCGCTCCCACGTCGGTGAGCTCGTCGACGTACCGGCGGACACCCGCGGCGTCGTCCGGCAGCGGCATGCCCGTGGTCAGCACGAGCTCGCCGCCCTTGAGGAAGGACGCGGGGTCCGTCAGCTCGGTGATGTGCACCCAGCGCACCGGCCGGTCCAGGCGGTCCAGCCCGGTGATCACCTGGGGCTGCCCGGCGGCCAGGACGGGCAGGGCGAGGACATCGGCGACGGTGGGCGCGCGACCGGCCGGGGCGGAGTCCCGGTCGTCCGCCGGGGGGTGTTCGTTCACGGTGTCTCCCTGCTCGTCCGGTCACTCTGACAAGCCGCGCTGACCTGCGCAAGAGCTGTCCACGGGAGGGGCGGACGGTACCCGAGGGGTTCGCCGCCTGACACAACGTCCGAACATCGCGGTCCCGCTGGACGGATCACGCGTTGTCACGTTCCGCGAGGGCTCGGATGCTCGGATACCGGAGCCACCCTGACCAGCCCTCGACGAACGGCCGGGAGACGAACATGACCGCACTGTCGCCGCACCTTCGCCAGGCCACGCCCGTGGTCGCGGTCCGGGGCGAAGGCATCCACCTCTACGATGAGGAC